>JARVJZ010000006.1 GCA_029775855.1 Nitrososphaeria archaeon | reverse complement strand
CACATTTTTTGGAGAAAAAATTTTTTCGGCGGTAATCCGGTAGTGACGTTAGCCTTCGCAGCTCTGCATCTAAATTTGGATAACCTATCTGTGTGTCTTTGAAGATAAGGTCATTGGTTCCCTTGTTGATTTATGGGTTAGATGCGATAACAAATCTATCCAGAAGATGGAATACCGAATAAATCTGCAAAACCATCCTCAGACGCTTTAACCCCATCAACTCCAAGCATAGCCTTCGTATTCGTTACATTCAGCACAAAGCTGGAATTCTGAGGTAAACATAGCAGTAACTATCAATTCGGCTGTAAGTTACTGAATCAACGCCTAAGTCCTCAGCTAAGTATGTGTACTTGGTCCTCAACTTCTGTCAAGGAGGAAAAGTGCTTTGTATTTAGACTGAAATTTGGTGGGCCAGGCAGGATTTGAACCTGCGACCCTCGCCGTGTAAGGGCGATATCCTAACCGAGCTAGACGACTGGCCCAACCTTATTGGCTGAGTTAGAAGGGGCATATAAGCCTAAGCTTTTGCTTTAAGGTAGATGAAGAAGAATATCTCTAGGGGCATGCATATTGCTGCTGGTATGCTGCTTTTGGGTGCGAATAGGCTTAGAGCTAGGGTGCTTGTGAGCGCCATGTTTTTGATGGATGCTAGCATGGCGAAGGGTGGGATGAGCTGCTTTTCTACACCTATCTTTGCCGATATTTTTTCTGTTAGGATGCCTATGCCGAATGTGCGTATGAGTGAGGCTGCTAAGATGGGGTAGAGGAACCCTTCTCCAGATAAGAAGGTGGGTTGGTTCACACCTATTATTGCGTATACTATGACTACAAGTGAGAGGTTAATTATAATGTCGTAGACTCCTCTAGAGAGCCTATTTGCTTTAAGCAGCAGTAGAACCCTCGAAAGGATTAGTGGTAGTAGGATGAGCTGGAGATCAAGTATGATTAGGTCTAAGAGGTTTATGGCTGAGCCGAAGAGTATGTAGATCAGAAGCGGCGTTAAAATCAGCGCCAAAAGATAGAGAAGCGCAGTTATACTCATCGAATACTCTGCATCACCATTTAGAAGATAGGTGAATGGAACAACAGCTACAGCAACAGGCACAGCAGCCATAACTACAAATCCGTTTCTTAGCTCAACATCCATCGGGAAAAAGATGTAGCCGAGAAGTATGCAGAGCGCTGATAGCACAACATAATTTAAGGTTAACCCAATTAAAATCGTCTTCACTCCCCTTTTTGCCGAAAAGATTGCTCTGATGCGCATACCCATAGTTGAAACTGTAAGCATAATGATCAAAGAGTAGTTCACATAGCCCTTGAAGAAGTGGGCTGCTTGTGGGAAGGTCAACCCGATAAAGATCGCCAACAAAAGTATGACTGTCGAGTTTCTTAACACATTGTCTACGATGAAGCGTAGAACCATAATTCTCAACTATGCTCATATGTAATTAAGTGTTGCTGAAATTTGGCTGTACCCCGGCTCTGAACAGCTCGGATCATAGAGAGGCTTTGCCTCCTCTCACTAAGCCTCTTACCCCGGGGCGGCCTCTGCTTGTTGCGTGTTTGGGTAAACGGGGTTTTCATCTTTGCTCAAACACCCGCCGTCGCCACGCTGTTTGGCAGAGGCCTTCGCCTATTATTTGTGGGTGTTGTTATTTATATGATGTGTGTTTTGGTTTATGTTTAGTTCGAATGCTGCTGTTGGCATTCTGAGGTGGAATGCTTGTAGTACTTCTGGTTTTATTTCTCCAATTACTCCCTTTAGGTTGTCTTTTCTGATTTCGGCACACCTTCCCTCTACGAAGAGGGGGTTGACTGCTGGCTTTGTTTCGCATTTGATTCCTAAGCTTTGTTGCAGTAGTGCGTCGAGTAGCGACTTTGCTTCTGTGTAGTTTGCTTCCGAATGTGATGTGACTACCGCTACATGGTATTCTTCGTATATTTCTTCTCCTCTTCTTTGGAAGGTTTTGGCGATTTCAAAGAGTTTCTGCGGATATGGTTCGTGGATGTTGGTTGATAGGTTTGATAGTAGGGTTGGTATGAGCATGTCCCTTAGATATTCATGTTCACCACTCTTAGGTTCCTCTACCTTTATGGCGCTGCTTGCTTCCCTTTGTAGGTTGGTGTATAGGGTTGCTTCGCTTGTGAGGCTAAGGTTCATAACCTCTGTTAAACCAAGTCCAACACACACCTCTCTTATCAAAGAGAGTCTTTTGAGTTCAGGATGAGCTCTGCCTACACTTGTTGAGGGGGGGAGTGTAGGTGTAAGTCTATCTAAGCCGTAGCCTATTGCGACCTCCTCTACAAGGTCTACTGGGTGCATCAAATCTATTCTGTATCTTGGTATCTTAGTCTTAAGCCAACTGTTTGTGTAGGTTGCGTCTATTCTGCTTCGAGCCAAGCATTCTACAGCTTCTTCACCACTTAGCTTAAGCCCAAGCAGCCTATTTACACGCCTTAATTCAATCTTCATCTCTGTCTCAGCGAGGTTAGGTGTAACTATGCTCCCATCTGTGTAGTGTATTTCAGCTGAGTTAATTTTGCTTCCTGCGTCTGCTAGTGTTGTTGTAAGTATGGCTAGTGTGTCTTCAGCAGCCTTTAAGTCTGTTGCCGTTATGTCTATGAATAAGTTTCTTGTAGCTGGTGTTAGTCTGGTCAGTTCGCCGTTGATTATAGGTGGGAATGAGAGCACTTGACCAAGCGAATCTATCAGTATGGGGTAGCGTGGATACTTTGAGACTATCCAGCCATATTTCTGACCTACAGAAGTCTTTTCAAGAATCTCCTTCATAGATAGGGGTTCAACTCCGCCTAGAGGTATGAATCTGAATTCAGGCGTTTCAGTTGTGTAGATGATTGGGGGCTGGAGAACATCGAAGTTATGTATGCCTATTGAAACTTTTGCCCTTCTTCGCCCTATTGTGTGATGCAGATCTTCTTGCATCGCTATGATCTGCCTTATCGTCTCGTCGTCTAAAGTGATACCTTCTATTAGTGTTGAGACTATGTATGGTCTAACATCTTTTACGCTTGGGTCTACTTGAACCAGAAGGTTGCTTTTGTGCACAGTGTATCTTGGGCAGCCCTTCTCCAACCCAAGGAGCCCTTTTAAAGCCCTTGCTATGCCGTAATCTGTTGAGAAGTCTGGTCTATTGGGGTTATACTCCACTCTTATGTAGTCTTGAGCACGCTCCTCTATGTCTAACCCTAGGTATGGTAGACGCTCTATACAAGCTTCTATGTCGCTTGTGTTCATCAGTCTTCTAAGCCTGTCATAATATACGGTTACTACAGGCAAAGTGGGCTCCTCCTTAACCAGCTCAGCCTATTTGCGTAAAGCTCTCTTACATCATCCAAATCATATTTCATCATAACCAACCTCTCTAAACCCCCGCCCCAAGCCAACACCGGATTCTTTACACCAAAAGGTAGTGTCACCTCTGGTCTAAAGATCCCCATGCCACAGAGCTCAATCCATTTACCAGCTTTATCATAGTAGACTACAGACTGCATAGATGGCTCAGTATAGGGGAAGAATGTGGGCCAAAACTTCACTTTCTCTAGCCCCAGCCTCCTATAGAAGGTTGAGAGCAGACCCATTAGGTCCCTTAGTGTAAGTCTTGGTCCTACCGCTATACCCTCTATCTGGTGGAATTCAACTAGGTTCTTGAAGGTTACTTTTTCGTTTCTGAATACTCTTCCAACTGTAAATACTCTTGCTTCTTTTGGTTTATGCTCAGCAAGGTATCTTACTGTTATGGATGTTGTGTGGGTTCTGAGAACAAGCTTTTTTGCTTCGTCTTCTCGCCAGTTGTAGCCCCAGCCTCTTGAGCCTGTTCTCCACCCGTCTTTGTGGGTTGCAGAGACCTTTGCGATTTCTTCTTTATCAGCGTAGTTCTGAGCCACGCCTTTTATGTAGAATGTGTCTTGCATCTCCCTAGCAGGGTGGTCTTGTGGTGTAAAGAGTGCATCAAAGTTCCAGAAGCAAGGTTGTATTAGTGAACCCTCTATTTCCTCAAACCCCATAGAGATGAAGATTTCTCTAACTTCATCTATGAATAGTTGAACAGGGTGTCTTCTTCCAGCGTAGATTGGTGGTGCTGGCGCCTCTACATCTATTGCTCTAAGGCGCTTCTGCCTCCATATACCTGAGATTATTGTTTCTGGGGTTAGAGCGTCTAGCTCTTCTTCCTCGACTATGCTCTTTAAGGCTGCTTTACCTTGCTCTGTTAGGCTTACTTGAACCTTCTTAACGACTTTTTTAGATAGGTAGTTGGGTCTGCTCAGGAGCTCTTTTACACCTTCATAGAGCACCTTGTCTTTGACTAACTCCTCTTCCTCCACATTCTGCTTAACACTTAACTTCTCGAGCAAATCTTCCTCAGGTAGTCTGCTGGGCTCGTTTACCAGCTCTACACAATCGTTCGTTATCTTGATCCAGCCCCTCCTTTTGGCTCTGCCTAAGGATGCGCTGAACTCTTGTTCGTCTTTGAATAAACCCTTCAATTCAACTAGGTTCTTTACGCCTTTCTTTAGGTGTTGTATGAGTCTACGCTCAGGCAGCCCTTCTTTAAGTGCTTCTAACCCTTTAGAGCCAAGTGCAATTAGATTCTTCTGCGTCGTGTTAAGTTGTATGAAACCTTTTGCTTGAAGCCACTCTATCGCTCTTCTAACTTGGTCTTCGCTTAGTTTAGAAGATGAAATTAACCCCTCTAAATCTGCTTGACCTACCTCGCTTAACGCTCTTAAAATCTTCTTCTCAAGTAGATGGAGTGGTTGCATATTTGACCTTACTCGACATCGGTTTTGAGCTACCAGTTTTTAAGCGTTGAGAGCAAAATGTGTTTTAAAATGTAGAACAAACGGTTCTATTCGATATCGTTTACTACCTATCTGTAGTATAGTTAGGTAGGTGAATGCTGTGAGCAAACCAACCTTAACTTGGATAGGCATAATCTTAGCAGGTGTGATAGTGATAGCAGCCTTCGCAGCATACACAACAACCCAACTCTACACAACTCAAACAGAAAGCCTGCTCGGATACCTTGAATCTAGAATCATCACAAGAGCTGTAGCATCCGAGGGCAGTGAACGGGTAATCTATGTGAACGGTATGGGTGTAGTCTACACCACTCCAGATGAAGCGGTTGTGCAAGTCACAGTAGAAGCCTCAAACACATCAGCCACTTTAGCGCAAGAAGAAGCTACGAGGAAAATGGCTTCCATCATCAAAGCTATGAAGGAACTTGGAATAAAAGATGAGCATATGAAGACATCAGGTCTATTCTTAACCCCCATACGAGAAGAAAAAACGGGTCTAAAAATCATAGGCTACATTGCGAGAAACACACTAACAATAACTGTGCAAGACTTAAGCAAAGTAGGTGAAGTAGTTGAGAAAGCAATAACCTCAGGCGCAAACATCATCAACTCATTAACCTTCCAAGTATCAAACGAAAAAGCCAAGGCTCTAAAGTCAGAAGCCCTCACACTAGCGGTTCAAGACGCAAAAACTCAAGCTGAAGTAGCTGCAGCTGCAGCGGGCACAAAGGTAATAGGCTTAAAGAGCCTTACAATAGGAGGTATATATCTACCAACCAGAACAGCCCTCGCAGCAGAAGCAGTAGCAAAAGACACCTACATAATGCCTGGAGAGTCTCAAATCACTGTAAGTGTGTCAGCCACTTTTCTGATAGAGTAGGCTGCGAAGGCACCTCTCCATTTTTTGAAAAACTCTTATCTTCTACTCTCACCAACCAGAGGCTATGGGTGAGCTAGCGGGCTACAGGGGTGAAGCTCTATCTCTACTTGAGAATGCTGGTCTCTCGATAGGAGACCTTGTGAAAGTGGAGACCAACGCTACATCTTTTGAAGGATATCTGATGCCCAGATACGAGTTGGCTGATAACCATCATATAGTTATCAAGCTTAAAAACGGATATAACATTGGAATATCAATTAAGAAGGTTCGTAGCATAACTAAGATAGCAGAAGGAGAGAAGCCAAAATACACACCAGCCCTACTCCCCAAGTTCAGCAAAGACCTACCTAAAGTACTCATACTAAGCACAGGAGGCACAATAGCGAGCAGAATAGACTACAGAACAGGAGGAGTCCACCCAGCTTTGACGGCAGAAGACCTCTATACCTCCATACCAGAAATAGCAGAAATAGCACAGGTTGATGCCGAAGTTCTGTTCAGCGTATTTAGCGAAAACTTAAGAGCCGAACACTGGTGTAAGATAGCTGAACACATCGCATCCTCACTATATAAAGGGTATAGGGGTGTAGTAGTCACACACGGAACCGACACCATGGGCTACACAGCCGCAGCTCTCTCATTTGCTCTAAAGGGCATACCTGTGCCAGTCGTTTTAGTTGGTGCACAGCGCTCTTCAGATAGACCGTCTTCTGACGCGGCTACAAACCTTTTAGCAGCAGTATCAGTTGCCTCTAAAGCTACCTTCTCAGGAGTTTATGTAGCTATGCACGCTGGGTTGAGTGATGATGTAATAGCTGTTCACCACGCAGCCTCTGTAAGGAAGAATCATACAAGCAGAAGAGATGCCTTCCAGTCGATAAATAGAAGCCCTGTAGCCTATGTTAAGGATGGAGTGATTCAGCAAGTCACTTCCAATCTTCCGCCGAGAGGTGAATCCACGGATTTTAGACCCTCTGCCAGATTTGAGGAGCAGGTTGCTCTGCTTAAGTTTCATCCTAACTTCGATGCTACATTAATAGATTATTTGGTGGATAAGGGTGTTAGAGGCTTGGTATTAGAGGGTACTGGGTTAGGGCATGTAGGGCACTATTGCTACGATTCAATAAAAAGAGCTGTTGGTAAAGGTGTTTTGGTTGGGATGTGTTCACAGTGCATCTGGGGTAGAGTAAGAATGACCGTCTACGACACAGGCAGAGATCTGCTCAACATAGGTGTGCTACCACTAGATACACTCTTTCCCGAAGTTGCCTTGGTTAAGATGATGTGGGTCTTAGGCAACACAAAGACCTTAGAGGAAGCAAGGGAACTTATGCTCAAAGACCTTGTAGGCGAAATGGTTCAACGCCTAACTATAGAGGAGAGAAGAGGGTTTGAGCAGCTTCTATAAAGAGATAGGGTTGTTAGTAGGTTTAGAGATACACCAACAGCTAGCCACTAAAGCAAAGCTCTTCTGCGACTGCAAGCCGATAGACGAAGAACATCAGACACCAAAATTTGAGAGAAGGCTCAGACCCTCACAAAGCGAACTTGGGCAAGTCGACCCAGCAGCTTTATTCGAGTTTAAAAAGAGAAAACCTTTCAAATATCACGCTGGAGCGCATTCAGCCTGCCTTGTTGAGGCTGATGAAGAGCCTCCTCACCCAATAAATGAAGAAGCGGTAGATACAGCGCTTATCATAGCCCTAACTCTAAGCTCAACACCAGTAGATGAATTGCATGTTATGAGGAAGATTGTGATCGATGGCTCAAACACCACCGGCTTCCAGAGAACTGCGATAGTTGCTTTAGGAGGGGTGCTTAAAACACCTATAGGAGAGATTCCAGTCCAGACCGTCTGCTTAGAGGAAGATGCGGCTAGGCTTCTTAATGAATCTGAAGGTGTGCGGAATTATGGTTTAGATAGACTCTGTGTGCCTTTAGTTGAAGTCGCGTTAGCACCTTTCACAGCCACACCAGATGAGGTTCAGGAAGTAGCGTATACATTAGGTAGGGTGATGCGCTCCACAGGAAGGGTTATGAGGGGCTTAGGGACAATTAGACAAGACATAAACATCTCAATTCAAGGAGGCTCAGTAGTTGAAGTTAAAGGTGTTCAAAATCTAGAGTTAATCTCAAAGATCGTTGACTTTGAGGCAAAGAGGCAGCACTTCCTTGCAAAAATAGCCCAAACCCTTCAAAGCAGAGGTGTAAAAGTTGAAGAAGCGGTAGGTGAGGTAAAGGAGTTAAACTCGGTCTTCAAGCAGTCTTCAAGCAAGATCATCAAAAGAGTCGTAGACTCAGGCGGCTCAGTCATAGGTGTAGCGCTACGCGGCTTCAAAGGGCTACTTAAACTAGAGGAGCATCCTAACATAAGACTCGGAAAAGAATTCGCAGACTTAGTCAGATTCTACGGTGTAGGAGGAATCTTCCACTCAGATGAGCTCCCAGCATACGGCATATCAGAGGAAGAGGTGAAGAATGTAAGAGTAGCACTTAACCTAAGAGATGAAGATGCTTTCATCATAGTAGCTGGAGACAAAAGTACACTAGAAGATGTTGTAGCAGCCATCATAGAAAGAGCAAGGGCTGCTGTAAAAGGTGTGCCACCAGAAACACGGGGACCAACCCCTGAAGGAACAACACGATTCATAAGACCAAGACCCGGTCCAGCAAGGATGTATCCTGAGACAGATATACCACCTCTACCAATCTCAGAAGAGAGGGTTGAGAGGCTCCGTGCAGTAATACCGAAGCCTTGGGATGAAACTATCAAAGAATATGCATCAAAATATGGTTTAAGCCTGAAGCTAGCTTCACAAATCTGCGACTCAGAGTACCTAAAGCTATTCGAGCTGATAATCAAAGAAACCAAGGTTCAACCGAGCTTTGTAGCCGCAACCTTAACTGAAACCTTAGTCAGCCTCTCCCGCTTAGGGTTAAAGACGGAAAACTTGAGCGAGCAGACCATAAAAGAAGTCTTTATACTCGTAGACAAGATGGAGATATCAAAAGAGGGGGTGCCTGCAATCTTAGAAAAGATTCTGCGAGGTGAAGCTAAGACCCCAAAGGAAGCTGCTGAACAGCTCGGTTTAACACCCTTTACAGAAGAGGAGGTTAAGAAGAGGGTGAAAGAGTTGGTGGAAAAGAATAAGCAGCTAATAAGATCTAGAGGTCAAGGAGCCTTCAGCGCATTAATGGGTGAATTGATGCGGGATCTAAGGGGTAAAGTAGATGGTAAGAGGCTCAGCATACTCCTACAAGAAGAAATCAAACAGACAATAGAAGAAAAGAGTGGGTGAAGCTGGTCTTCACCTATAGTATGGTACAGTAACCTTCTCCACCGGCTTACCTTCTTTTGACGCTTTGACCTTCTTTATCGCTTCCTCGAAGTGTTTGTATGACACTACAGCTTCTTCAGCGTGCTTCTGAACCTCTTCAGGCGTCTTATACTTGTTTACAAACTCCTGAAGCACCAGCGATACCGCTGTGTTGACTAGCGCTGCGAGGTCTGCTCCGCTGAAGCCTTCGGTTAAGTCTGCCAGCTTATTCAAGTCTACATCGTCTTTAAGCGGCTTTCCTTTTGTATGTATCTGTAGTATCTGAAGTCTAGCAGCCCTATCTGGAAGAGGTACATAAAGCAGCTTATCGAAGCGTCTTGCTCTAAGCAGAGCTGGATCGACCATATCTATTCTATTTGTCGCTGCAAGCACCACAACACCAGAAAGGGGCTGGATACCGTCTAACTCAGTAAGAAGCTGGCTTACAACCCTCTCAGTAACCATGCTATCACCACCTAGCCCTCTAACTGGCGCTATAGCATCTATCTCATCAAAGAATATTATGCAAGGCGCAGCCTGCCTCGCCCTTCTGAAGACCTCTCTTACACCCCTCTCAGACTCACCTACCCACTTAGAGAGCAGCTCAGGTCCTCTAACGCTTATGAAGTTAGCTTCACTCTCAGTCGCTACAGCCTTAGCCAGCATAGTCTTACCAGTACCAGAGGGTCCATAGAGCAGTATGCCCTTAGGCATGTCGTAGCCGAGCTTCTTATATAGCTCCGGATACTTGAGCGGCCACTCTACAGCCTCCATAAGTTCCCTTTTTACTGATTCAAGCCCACCTATGTCCTCCCACTTCACATCCGGGGTCTCAAGGTAGACCTCCCTCATGGCTGAGGGGGTGACATCCTTCAACGCGTTTTCGAAGTCCTCCATGGTTACGACTAGGTTGTTAAGGAAGTCTGGAGGCACCTTCTCTTCATCAAGCTTCAAAGAGGGTAGAAGCCTTCTGAGGGTCTTCATAGCAGCCTCTTTACAGAGATACTCTAGGTCTGCGCCAACGAATCCGTGAGTGACAGATGCTAGCTTCTCAAGATCAACATCTGGTGCAAGAGGCATGTGTCTGGTATGTATTTGAAGGATCTCAAGCCTACCTTTCTTATCAGGCACCTTAATCTCTATTTCACGGTCGAATCTGCCGGGTCTGCGGAGCGCTGGATCTATGGCGTTTGGTCTGTTTGTAGCTGCGATGACTATAACTTTGCCTCTGGCCTCCAACCCATCCATTAGCGATAGGAGCTGGCTTACAACACGCCTCTCAACTTCTCCAGTGACTTCTTCACGCTTAGGTGCAATCGAATCTATCTCATCTATGAAGATTATGCTAGGCGCCTTCTCCTTAGCCTCCTTGAATATCTCCCTTAGCCTAGCCTCTGACTCACCGTAAAACTTGCTCATAATCTCAGGACCACTTATGCTTATAAAGTGAGCATTACTCTCATTGGCTACAGCCTTAGCCAGCAGCGTCTTACCCGTGCCAGGAGGACCGTAGAGCAACACGCCTTTAGGTGCTTCAACGCCCAGCTTCTCGAAGATCTCTGGGTGTCTGAGCGGAAGCTCTATCATCTCCCTAACCTTCTGAATCTCATCCTTTAAGCCGCCTATGTCTTCATATGATACTTGCGGGACACCGCGTATGGCTTCGCCTTTCTCGGAGATCACAAATGTAGTTCTTTGTGTAATTAGCACTGCTTCTGCAGCTGGGTTTGTGCTGATTACTTGGAAGGTAAGTCTGCCCCCAAAGTATGGTATCATCACATTATCTCCTTTGGTTACTGGCACGCTCTCTAAAGCATCAGCAAGGTATCTTTCATCTATAGGAGGTATGGCTTCAAGAGGCGCAACTACAACCTTGTCTGCTGGGACAGCTTTTATCTTCCTAACTGTCACAGTATCGCCTATAGCAACTCCAGCGTTGTTCCGAATCAATCCGTCTATTCTTATGATTCCTCGCCCTTCATCTGAGGGGTAAAGAGGTAAGCATTTTGCCACCGTTCTACGCCTGCCTTTGATCTCAACTATGTCTCCAGTCGAAGCGTCTGTAGCATCCATTGCATCATAGTCTATCCTTGCAACGCCTCTACCTACATCTCTGGTGTAGGCTTCCAGAACCTTAAGTGTAACTGATTGGCTCATCTATGTCACGCCCAACTACTCTATATTAATCTTGTAGAACCCTTTATTAGTCTTCTCTTTAAGTGGGAAGAGTATTTCCAGCACACCGTTCTGGAAATTCGCCTTAGCCTTCGTTGGATCAACCTTAGCCCTCAAAGGTATCTCTGCCTTATACTTGCGCTCTCCCCGCTCAGCAGACAAGCTGACGGTGTCCTCTAAGGCTTGAATATGTATATCGCTCTTCTCAACACCTGGCAGCTCAACTACTAGCCTCAACTCACCACGCTGCTCATCTAAGATCTGGTCGCTGACCGGCTCTCTGTAGCCCCCTAGCCCTGGTTTAAGGTTGCCAAAGGTTCTGAAGGTTGGTGTGCCTTCTGGGTCTAGGCTCATGGAGAAACCGTAGATGATGGGTTTGTTAAAGCTACTTCCCTCGAATTTAAGGAAGTTTTTTAGGGAGTCTTCGATTTCACGCTCCATCTCAGCCATCAGCTTGTCGATCTCATCTAGTATGTCTCTAAACCTTCTTCTTTCGTCGAACATTTTAACCACCAGTTAATAACTATCGGTTAACAAAAATATAAATGTTATGCACCATTATTTTAAGTGTAAAATTGATTTTCGCATCGAAAAATATAGTAAATATTCACAGAGTGCTTAATTAATAAGGTATGAAGTGTCTTCTTAGGCAATAAATTTAAACATAGATGAATATGTGAATCACCTATCTTTTATAAGCATCCACCCATCACCTATCTACAGATGCATATTTGGCTGATATAATTAAGGTAGCGTGTTCGCCTACTAGGCTCAAGATCTTGGGTATACTTGCTTCTCGACCACATACAATGCAAGAGCTAGCCTCACTCCTATCAGTTACCCCACAAGCTGTTATTAAGCATCTTAAGGTCTTAGAAAAGTATGGGTTAGTTAAGACTGTTGAATTAGAAGAGTTTGGGAAACAGATGATCTTCTTGGCAAAATATGTTGATGTCAACTTATATTCAGATCGGAGCCTAGACTCCTTCTGTATTAATGCTGCAAAGTCTACAGTAATCGCTGATATCAGCTACGAGTTTGAGGGGAAAAAGTTTGCTGAAGCGCTTCAAGAGGTAGATGACGAAATATATTTACTGAAGAGAAGGCTCAAAGCGTTAAAAACTAAGGAGCATCGTATACATAGGAAGCTGGTTGAGTTAAACGCTGTGAAGCAAGCCCTTTTTAGTAAGCACAGCTTAACAGATACAGACCTTCTGATTACGCATATTTTAGAGGGCAAAGACCCTCAAAAAACTGTTGAAGATGTCGCCAAAGTCCTTGGAAGCTCTAAAGAACACTTCATCAAGCTCATCGAAAAATTTAAAGAACGATTTTCCAAATAAAGCTCTGATTGCAATACATTTACATAGTTTGGATATGTAATAACATATCTTGAACACTTCAGTATTAAAAGGTGCTCTTCAAATGGTTCACAGAGTCGCTGTAGTAGATCTTGATAACTGCCACTCTAGGAAATGCGGGCTTGAATGTATAAAGTTCTGCCCAGTTAACAAAGGTGGAAGCGAATGCATAATTTTGAATGATGATGGTAAGGCTGTCATAAGCGAAGAGCTCTGCACAGGATGCGGAATCTGCGTCAAAAAATGCCCCTTTGAAGCCATAACTATAGTTAACCTCGCTGAACAGCTAAAAGAAGAGAAGATACATCAATTTGGTGTAAACGGATACAGGTTATTCAGACTCCCTATACCAAGAAAAGGCGCGGTAGTTGGGTTAGTAGGTAAGAATGGTGTAGGCAAGAGCACAACCATTAAAATTCTCTCAGGGGCGCTTAAACCCAACCTCGGATATTATGATGCAGCACCAGACTGGGATAAAATAATTGAAGCGTTTAAGGGCACAGAGCTAAAAGAATACTTTGAGAAGATCGCTTCAAAGAGCATCAAGATCTCTGTAAAGCCCCAAGCCGTATACCTTCTTTCAAAAGTGTGGAAAGGAACTGGTAAAGAGCTTCTTAAGACTTATGACGAAAAGGGAGCTGCTGATAAGCTTGCTGAAGCGCTTAACCTCAAAGAAGCACTAAATAAATCAGTCTCAGAGATGAGTGGAGGCGAGTGTCAAAGGCTCGCTGTTGCCGTTGCAGCCTCTAAAGACGCTGAAGTCTACTTCTTCGACGAGCCCTCCTCATACAACGATGTTTACCAAAGGATGGCTGTAGCAGAGGTGATAAGAAGCCTTGCCTCAGAGGGTAAATCTGTTATAGTTGCTGAACACGATCTAACCTTACTTGACTACTTAAGCGACTACATCCACATACTGTATGGTGAGCCTGGAGTTTATGGCATAGTTTCAAAGGTGCAGACCTCAAGAGTTGGCATAAACATACTACTTGACGGCTATATACCAGAGGAAAACATCAGATTCAGAGACAGACCTATCAAATTCGACACCACAGCGCCGATAGATAAAGTAGATGCACAGTATCCTGTAGCCAGCTACACACAGATTGTGAAAAATTACCCTGGTTTCACACTTAGAGTCGATGAAGGCGAGGTTAAAAAAGGTGAAGTTATAGGTATACTAGGCGCAAACGCTTTAGGTAAATCCACCTTCCTTAAGCTGATTGCTGGCGTGGAGCAGCCAGATGAAGGCAGCCTAACCATAACCGCCAAAATCTCCTACAAGCCACAATATCTAAACTCAGATGTAGATGGAGATGTAAGAACACTATTGGATAAAGCTTCAAACGGCAAAATAGACTCAGGACTGTATCAGAGCCAGATAATCCAACCTCTCGGCATAACAAAGCTACTTGATAAGCAGGTCAGAGATCTGAGTGGCGGTGAGCTGCAGAAGGTGGCAATAGCAGCTTGCCTCCTACAAGACGCTGACATTTATGCCCTCGACGAACCATCAGCCTTCATCGATGTAGAAGATAGGTTCATATTAGCAAAGGCGATAAACAGATTCGTTAAAGCTGAAGGCAAATCAGCACTCGTAGTGGACCACGATATTCAGCTCATAGATATCGTCTCAGATCGCCTCCTAATATTCACTGGGAAGCCTGCTGTAGAAGGTAGAGTTTCACCAGCCCTCTCTAAAGAAGATGGTATGAACCTCTTCTTGAAGAGTCTTGGCATCACATACCGTCGAGATGTTGAATCGGGAAGACCTAGGGTGAATAAGCCTGGAAGCAAGCTCGATAGGTTTCAGAAGTCATCTGGCTCATACTACTATTTAGCTCGGGGTGCTGCTGAATAGTTTGGGTAGGCTTCTGAAAGAGGTGTTAAAAGATAAGCTCACCGCGAGCGAGCTCAAATCACTTTATGCTGGGTTTGACATCATCGGGGATATAGCTGTTCTTAAGATACCGGAACCTCTTATGCTTAAAAGGCATCTGATAGCGGAATCTTTGTTGAAAGCGGTAAAGAGTGTGAAAACAGTTTTACAGCAGACCACGCCAGTGGAAGGCGAGTATAGGCTCAGAGGGCTTGAGGTGCTGGCTGGTGAACCTAAGTTTGAAACTATTCATAAGGAGCACGGATGCCTCTATAAAGTAGATTTACGCACCGCTTACTTTACTCCAAGGCTGTCTGCTGAGAGGTTGAGAGTAGCCAACCAAGTCAGAGAAGGGGAAGTAGTCATCAACATGTTCGCTGGTGTAGGCCCCTACTCTATTTTGATAGCAAAGAAGGTTAGAGAAGTTAGAGTCTATTCGATAGATAATAACCCCGAAGCCTACCGATATATGCAAGAAAACATTAAGCTGAATAAAGTTGAAGGAAAGGTGATACCTATACTAGGAGATGCGGCTAAAGTCATACGCAACACTCTACAACAAGTTGCTGATAGGGTGATTATGCCACTCCCAGAAAAGGCCCTAAGCTACCTCTCAGACGCATATTCAGCACTAAAAGGAGGTAAAGGCATCATACACTATTATGAACACATCTTTTATGAAGTTAGTGAAGACCCTCTTCTTAAGGCGATAGAGCACATTAGCAATAAAGCACTATTTAGATTTAATGTAGACTATGCTGGTGTTGTAAGGGATGTAGGGCCTAGGCTGGCGCAAGTAGTTTTGGATCTTAAAGTCGATTAGCTGCTCTTAGATTCGCTTTCTTTGGTTTCTCCGGTTGACTGCTGGTCGCTCGTTGGAACTTCTGCTTCTATTGGTGGTGGGGGTGGTGTTGTAGCCATAGTCCAGCCTATCCAAGCGACGATACCTAAGAGGGCTGCTACCGCTACAAACGCTGTTATAGCTAACACGGTCATGGTGTAAAGTGTTCCTGTCCAAGGATTCCAGAGCAGAAGCCCGTAAACTATTATGCCAATAACTCCAGCTACAACAAGTAGGACACCAATCGCTCTATCCTTATCCAAATGCGCTCAGATAGTGCTTAAGAGCATCAATATATATCATTTTCTATGAACATTTTTGTTATAGCATTTTCTTATATGCTTGTATCTCGTATATCTCTTTAACTCTGTCTATTGTGTCTATTTCATCAACATTCTTGTCCCATCTTACTCTTTTGATTCTTGGGAATCTTAGAGCGTATCCACTGCTGTGTCTGCTGCTCTTCTGTATGTTGTTGAACGCCACCTCTAAAACGATCTTAGGTTCAACGATCTTAAGATGCCCTAAATCCTTTACCGTTATAGCGCTTAAAATTTTTGTCATCTCGTCTATTTCTTTGTCGGTCAAGCCGCTGTAAGCCTTCCCTATTACCTTAAGCCCGTCTTCAGATTTAACCGCGAAGGTGTAGTCTGAGAGTACACCAGCCCTCTTACCATGCCCATACTCAGCAGCAACTATCACAACATCTAAGGTAGCAAGTTCCTTTTTGAGTTTAACCCACTTTTTACCCCTCTTTCCGGGAGTATATACTGAATCTGGATGCTTGATTACTAACCCCTCGTAGCCAAGCTTTAGACTCGCTTCGAAAGCCTCTTCTATATCCTCTTTGAGCTTGACTTTAATTTGGTTGGCGTAATATAGTGGTGGCTGTAGATTAAGACCTTCTAAAATCATCCTCCTTTCCCTCAGAGGTCTGCTGATGTAAGTTTCTCCGTTGTAGTAGAGTATGTCAAAGGCAAAGTATACCACGGGTGTCTCCTCCAAGAGCTCTTTTGTAATCTCTTTGCGGTGTAGTCTACGCTGCAGCATCTGGAACGGTAGTGGTGCATCCTTATAGGGAACTATCTCACCATCAAGTATTACCGCTTTATCACTAAATGGTTTAGAGAATTCAGGAAAGCTGTTCGTCACATCTTCAAGGCGGCGAGAAAATATTCGAACTTCTTTGCCACTACTATGTATCTGCGCCCTTACACCATCATACTTATACTCAGCATATAAATCACATCGGAAATAGTCTGCTACCTCTTGAGGAGAGGGCATCTCTTCAGCAAGCATGAAGTTGGTGGGGTGAAAGACACTAAGTTTAACAGCATCAAAGTTTCCATCTAAAGCGACTAAGGCGCTTTCACCTATGTCAGCAACTATCAAACCAGCCTCTCTAACCTGCTTTAAACTACGCCCATAGGCTGCAGCAAGAGCTTCTTCAAGTAGCCCTTCATCTAATCCTATTCTCATCTCACCGCAGAGAACTTTAACAAGATACTTGGCTTCAATAGGGCTGCATAGAGCGAGCAGCCCCTTCAACACCCTTAATCTGACTTCAGTTGCTCCTTCTCCTTTCTTTGAGGCTGCGGTATCTAAGGCGCTATAGACATCTTGAAGCGTAAGGGTGTTCTGTATTAAGGTAGTGATCTTCTTCCCCTTCATCAGCTCTTCAGCGGCTTCTCCTAAGTCGCCGTATTTGATGTAGGTTGCTTTGAGCTTATCTTCACTTACTTCTGTAATCTCTTTGATGGCATCAGAGATTGTAGAGTAGCTTATGTTTACTGCTCTAGTATCCCAAGGTGGAAAGACCTTGCTTGTAAGGAGTCTGCAGGCTATAGGTAGTTCATTTCTACTAAGTTTAAGTAGGTAGTTTGCTAATATGCTTACCTTCTGATTCTTGCTTGTAGTTAATTTGATCTTTTCGCATACTTCAGCAAATTCTAATAGTGTCGCCAAACCCCCTCTTCTTTCCTACTGCCCCATCTTTTCTAAGGGCAAAGTCATGACATAAGCAGCTTCCCCATCCTTATAGTAGAAGTCGATTTTAGATGTTATGATGAATCCCAAGCGCTTATATAGTGAAATAGCTCCCTCATTAGAAACTCTTACTTCAAGATAGGCTTCAGCGCACTTTTTCTTAACCATCGCCTTAATAGCTTCCTGAAGTAGCACGGTCCCAATACCCTTGGATCTATGCTGCTCTAAAACCGCTATAGAGACTATATGCCCCTTCTTAACTAGGTTGAACCTCTTTAGGTTTGAGAAGCCATACTCGATTCTACACATTATGTAGCCCACGACTTCACCATTCTTTTCTGCGACGAGAAAGGTTTCAGGAGATTCTCTCCTCAGCTCCTCAAAGAAGTAGTCACTATAATGTTCAGGCAAAGAAACAAGATTTATCGATATCACGCTCGCTATATCATCTTCGGTGCACGGTCTAATCAGATACTCGCCAACCCACCTAGCAAGCATATGTAAGTCGCAATCAAACCCTCTATCAACTTACACATAAACTCATCTCTTAACCACAATACTTAACAGCATCTCTATCGAATCTAAGCATGGAAGTTGGCTGAAGACTCCTCAAGCACCTTCTACATCGAGCAGAGGATGGTAGCGGAGAAGGTTAAAACCCTATTCCACATTAGAAACCAATACTTCAGGGAGCAGGGAGCAGTGGAATTTGAAGTAGAAGAAGATGGGGGGAACAAGCTAGCCTTCCTAAAACTAATCAAAGAAATTAAACCCTTAGGCTACCTTGCTGTGTTGAGGAGAGGCGAAGGCTATCTAACCCTCATAGCGTTTAGAAAACCTGAAGTAAAAAAAAGAGGCTTAAGACTAAACCTTATACTACTTTTGGCAACATTAGGCACAGTTGCAGCTGACGGCTTCTTTAAATCCTCAAACTACCCGGGGAACCTACCTCTTATGATTGGATTATACGCAGTAGGAATTATGGGGATAATCGGCGTGCATGAAATGGGGCATAAAATAGCATCCGCACTACACGGTGTCAAGTCATCTTCACCCTACTTCATACCCGGCATACCAGGAGCCCTACCAACTTTAGGAGCTGTTATCACCTCAAGCGAACCACCTACTAATAGAGATTCACTCTTCGACTTAGGCATCTCAGGTCCTCTAGCTGGTTTAGCAGTCACACTACTGGTTGCTGTAGGTGGAGCTTTAACTTCTGCAGCTGTGCCTATTGAAGAGTTGAGTAGGCAAGCTGCTGCGGGTAAACTTTTAATGGTATCCAACCTTGACATCTTCACAGCGTACCTTCTTTCTATATTCGCCCCACAAAGAGTAGGCACGGGAATAATACTCTCACCCCTAATCTTCGCATCTTCACTCGGCTTTCTCATAACCTTCCTAAACCTTATGCCAGCTTGGCAACTGGATGGGGGGCATGTGGCTAGAGCCGTTTTAAGCCCAAAGCTGCATAAAATCCTCACATACGCTAGTATAGCTGTGCTCTTTATAACAGGTTTTCAACTAATGGCTATCCTCATACTAATCCTCTCGATGAGAAGCCCTGAAATGAAGCCTCTTGACGATGTCTCACCCCTCTCCAAGAGTAGAAAGATTATGTTCATCTTAGTATGGGTTATCGCAGCCCTCATCTACATATTTGCAATACGAAGCAACCCCTTCTTCTTCCGATAAGGCATTTAAAACACTTGCGTCGTTGGAGATTTATTGTTGACTCCACTAAATAATAATCAAAACCCACACCACTCCTCTATATGCAGTCGCAAATATCTTATAAATTTAGTAAACCTAAATATTTCAAAAAAGACCATTAATATATATTCTATAACAGAAGTTTTCATATATCTAGCTTACAATTTAATGGCTTGGTTGAAATAAGTTGAACCGCAGAGGCTTCCTACTGTCAATAACAAGCTTCTTAGCGCTCTCAATAACCCTAACTCTAACTAACATAAGGCAGAGCAAAGCGATTAGACCACCAGGTGTAGTAAATGAAGATAACTTCTTCTCTTTATGCATAAGATGTAATAGGTGCGCAGATGTATGCCCCACTAAAGGAATTAAGCCTGATAACAGCAGCCTATTTACTCTAGGCACACCTATTCTAGATGGATACTGTGCAGTCTACCTTGATCTAGTGGAGCCCACACCATCCAAGAATAGAGCCTTTAAGAGGATTAAGTCTTCTGCTGAGCTCTGCTTTAGGTGCATAGACACTTGCCCCACTGGTGCCTTAGAAAGCGTAGATGTAGAAGAGCTTAAGATGGGTGAGGCTGAAGTTAATCGAAGCCTCTGCCTAGCTTGGACTCATAATATCTGCTATAGGTGTGTCGATATATGTGTCTTCGACGCTGTGAAGATAACGGCTAGAGGAGGGGTAGAGGTTAACCGCTCTGTCTGTGTAGGATGCCAGCAGTGTGAATACATTTGTCCAGTGCCGGAGAAGGCTATACGCGTTAAACTGTCTGACTACACATCTGAAGGGCAAAGGTTGAGGAGTAGAAGGGGTCAAGTATGAACCTTAAGAAACTTATACAGAAAACTCGCCATATTTCACAAGCATTCTTCTTTATATTTTTCACCGCTGTGGTTGTGGGCGCGGTATGCAGCTTTGTCATCGGAAGCGTAGAAGTGGTTGAGCCACTAGGTGCCCTTCAAATTCTAGTTGCTAGTGGAGCAAGTATACCACAATCCACACTTCTAGTATTCGTATCTGCTACTGCAATATTCATATTTGTGACGATTCTTCTAGGCAGGGCTTGGTGTGCTTGGGCATGCCCCATAGGTACAATAACCGAATTCACAGAACATGTCATGAATAAGAGAAGGTTTAAGCCTCTAGTTGAACGAAGACCTCGAATCCCACTTAAGGCAGAAGAAGGTAGAATCTGGAGTAAAGAAGTCAAATACTTCACGCTAAGCGCGGTTATAATATCCTCAGCTGTAACAAGGACACCATCTTGGTGTAGCTTCTGCCCAATAGGCACCATTTGTAGAGGCACTGTAGCTGGAAGTTTTGTTGCTGGTGCTGAGATGGCTATAGTTGGCGCTGTCTTAGCGGCTAATGTGTATGAGAAGCGCTTCTTCTGCAAATATATCTGCCCAGTAGCTGGGCTATTAACCTTAATCAGCAGATTCAACTTTTTTATAAAACCAAGAGTTAAGAGAGAAGAATGTAGAAGCTGCGGAGCTTGCGCTGTAATCTGTCCTGAAGGTCTAATGGTTTGTGAAGAAAAGACCTTTGCAGAATGCACTAAATGCTTCGTCTGCTACTCTAAATGCCCTTACGGCGTTATATCCATCGGCTTAACGGGAAGAAAATAAGCCTCACCTCCATTAAGCCAAAAGGCTAATAAGCAAATCACAAAAGACATTAATCGAACCTAACAGTTAGACTCTAAAAGGAGCCAGCCATGCAGATACTAGTAATACCTAGGAGGCGAATAGGACCAGTTATAAGAGAGGTCTCTGAGACGCTTCAGAAACTAGGCTTCACACATCAAGTTGCAGAAGCACCTACAGTTGAGAACATTAAAGCATACGACATGATCCTTGTCGTAGGCGGAGATGGTGATGTGCTTAGAGTGTTCCAGAAGCTCGGTTCAGAAAGCATACCTGTGCTAGGTGTAAGCGAAGCTGATGGAGAAAGTTTTCTAACAGAGGTAGGTATCTCAAACTTTAAACAATCTCTGCAAGATATAGCGTCATCCAACTACCAGATAGAAGAAGCGACCAGACTTGAAGTGCTAGTTGATGACAGAAACCTGCCTCCAGTGTTAAACGAAGTAGCCATCTTCCCAACCCGAAGCGCCTCCTTCATAGAATACCTCCTCAAAGTTGACGGTGAAACCATTTGGAGGGATTACGGCGATGGTCTTATACTAGCTACACCCACCGGCTCAACCGCCTACGCTATGTCAGCAGGAGGGCCTATGGTGCATCAAAAAGCCGCTGTCTTTCTTCTTGTGCCCGTGAACTCGGTTGATGTGACGCGCAGACCACTTGTTGTAAATGACTCTTCAACCATAGAGATCAGCGAAATCAACAGCAGATATGACTGCGAAGTTGTCCTAGATGGTATAGTAAGAGTTAAGGCTGAGAATACAGTAAAAGCAAAGAAAGCGTCAACGCCAGCCAAAATTGTGAGGCTAATAGGCGCATCGGCTACCCAAAACAAGATTAAGCGCAAGGTTAAGCTAGCTGAAGAACTCCTCAAAATGCCTCCAAGCGCCAAGCTGGTTTTAAAGACGCTTGAATACGAAGGTCCATTAGGGCAGAGGGAGATCTCAGAGAAGACACTATTACCTCCTAGAACCACGAGGCTTGCACTAAGGCTCCTACTAAGTAAAGGTCTTATTAAGAGATCACAAGATCTAAGAGACGCTAGACATAGGCTCTATAGAATCGCTTAACCCAACTAGATGCTCAGCTTCTCCCTAACTCTTTGAATGTTCTGCTGAACCTCCAAGCCCACCTTCTCAAATATTGAGTTACCCTTCGCATCTATCCCAACTATCAGTGGACCAAAGTCTTTAACTTCAAACACCCAAACAGCTTCAGCCATACCGAGCTCCTCATAGTAAACACCTTTAACCGCCTTTATCCCGTTTGCAGCTAGCACAGCAGCACCGCCTGTGAAAGATAAGTAAACCGCCCCGTGCTTAGCTAAAGCTTCAACTACAGGCTTAGACATACCACCCTTCCCTATCACACCTTTCACGCCGGTCTTCTCGATAAACTCTGGTTCAAGCGGATTCATTCTTGAACTCGTCGTCGGCCCAGCAGCTAACACCCTCCACCCCCCATTTACACGCTTGAGAATAGGGCCACAGTGGTAGATCACCGCACCCCTCAAAGATATCTTAAGTTCACGACCACGCCTTAAATCTTCTAAGATATGTATATGCGCTTCGTCTCGTGCAGTGTAGATTATGCCTGTAAGGTAAACTATATCCCCTATACTCAGACTTCTAACAACATCATCGTCAAGCGGAGTAGTAAGCCTATACTCAGCCAAACTATCTTCACACCTCCTTCTTCCTATGTGAAGTATACTCCACCCTACCATCAGGGTATATTCTAGCAGAAGCACGCCTAGCAGCCCAACACTGATAGTTCACAGCAACAGGCAACCCAGCCGTATGAGTGTAGGCTACCTCGATGTTAACACCAAGCAAAGTGGTCTTACCACCTAAACCCATAGGACCTATGCCTAAGCCGTTCAACGCTTCAAGAAGTTCCTCCTCCAACTTAGCCACCTCTGGATCAGGATTTCTAGAGCCAAGTGGACGAAGCAGAGCCTCCTTAGCGAGCTTCATAGCGACATCAGCCGTCCCACCAATCCCAATACCAAGTATGCCAGGTGGGCAAGGGTTGCCGCCAGCCTTCACAACCGTCTGCAGAATAAACTCCTTAACACCTTTGAGTCCATGTGCTGGGGTTAGCATCGCTAAAGCACTCATATTTTCAGCACCAAACCCCTTAGGCATAACCGTGATCTCCAAGAACTTCTCCTTTGTTTTATCGATGTGTATATAGGGCATATGCAAACCGACATTCGTGCCAGGGTTCTTTCGAGTTAGGGGATGCACAGCGTTGGGGCGAAGAGGTATAGAAGATGTAGCCTCCGCAACCCCCTCCCTTACTGCTTCCTCCAAATCCTCAACATCAACATCACCCCACTTAACATACACCACATGAATGCCAGTATCCTGACACATAGGAATACCCGTCTTTTCAGCAAGATCGATGTTGTCGAGTATAGCTTTAAGCTGCATCTTAGGCACAGCATCAACCTCACGCTCGTAAGCAGCTCTTAAAGCCATCTTCACATCATTGGGCAGCTCCACAGAAGCTATCCTCAAAAGTTCTTTAACTGTCGACTTTACCACGAGTTTGCTTATCAAATCAAGATTTTAGATGTTAAACATCTATAAGACTCTTATCCAATCCAATATTCATAATCTTAATCTCTGCTGCACCTTTGATTAAAACAAATATAAGTTTAAACTTAAATACAAAATTTTTGAATACTTAACTACACTCTCTCCAAAGGTTAACATTATCAACCGCTATACAGTGCCAAGACTCCAAACCCATTAAGTAATATTGGTTGATGATACTTCTTTCGGTTTTACTAGATCAAGACCTATTATATTAGCCCAGCAACTACTCTGGTATCACCATGACTTTTATGCATTCACCTCTACGCATTAGATCCATACCTCTGTGGATATCTGTAATTTTGACTCGGTGCGTAATGAAATTATGTGTATCAAATTTACCTGCGCTTAAGAGGTCCACCGCTGCGTGGAAGGTGTAGTTTGAGATGAAGCTACCCACTATCTCTATCTGCCTAAAGGTTATGTCAAATGGTTGTATCGGAACCTCTTGGCCTTGAGGGTTTATGCCGAATAGCACTATCCTACCTCCTCTGCCTACCATAGAGAGCGCTTGTCTAGTTGCTGTTGGGTTGCCTGCGGCTTCTATAACTACATCAGCCCCTCTACCATCAGTCAAACTCTTAACAACTTCAGCCGGCTCTTCTTTCTTGGGGTCTATTACTATTTTAGCGCCGAAGCGCTTCGCATCTTCGATGCGCTTATCTTTAATCTCGCAGACAATAACCTTGCTTGCTTCACTGTCTTTAAGCAGTTGAAGGTAGAGCAGCCCCATAGGTCCTGCGCCAATAATAACCACAGTGTCTCCAGGCTTAATCTGAGCCCTCCTCACACCGTTAACCACGCAAGATATTGGTCCAGCCATTATACCAGCTTCAAATGACATATCATCTGGGATCTTGTAAAGTGTTTGCGCCGGTGAAACATTATATTTTGCATATCCCCCATCAAGATGCTCACCTAGGGTCTTGATGTTCTGGCATAGGTTCTCTCTCCCAGTCTTGCAGTAGTAGCATTCGCCGCATTTAATATCAACATCAACGGTTACACGGTCCCCAGGTTTAACGTTCTTCACCTTCTCTCCTACTTTTACAACCGTGCCAGCATATTCATGGCCAAGTATTATTCCGGGCACCACGGGGTGCTCCCCAGCTATTATTTTTGGATCTGTGCCGCAGATGCCGCAGCCGTATATTTCAAGTAGAACATCGTTAGGGCTTCTGATTTCTGGTATAGGTCTATCTTCTACCGAGAGGTTGTTTACCCCTCTAAATACCGCTGCTTTCATACTCTCCAATTTAACCTATTTACTCTTAGCTTAATCCTCTTATTTAACTGCTAATCCTTCTTTACACCTATCATAAGGTAAGCTACATTTTCTCTTGTGGCGCTTTGTCTATCTAAGATGCCAAGAATCCTGCCTTCGTATATTACCGCTATTGTGTTGCTGCAGCTGAATATCTCATCTAAATCGTTAGAGATTAGGAGCACAGCAGCGCCTTTAGCGGCGCTTTCTATCAGCTTCTTTCTAATGTATGCTGTAGTCTTTGCGTCAACTCCGTGTGTTGGTTGATTGGCAATTATAAGTGATGCGTCGCCGCCTATCTCCCTAGCTACAAGTAGCTTCTGCTGTGTGCCACCTGAAAGTGTTTGGACTAATGAGTTTGGCTTTGCTGCGGCTAACTCGTATTCTTCGGCGAGTTTCCGCCCGTTTTCTGTGATCTTCTTCCAGTCGATAAATAAACCACGTTTTACACCATTTTTTCTAAAGTCTTTTAGCACCACGTTCTCGGCTAAAGTAAAGTCTTGGATTAACCCCTCACTTATTCTGTCATCGGTTATGTATGTGACTCCCTTTAAGTAAAGATCTGCTGGGCTAAGAGCTGTGACGTCTTCCCCTTTGAAGTATATTTTTCCAGACTTTACGCTTCTTATTCTAGACAGAGCTTCAGCGAGTTCTTTTTGACCATTTCCATCTATACCTGCTAGCCCTAAAATCTCCCCTTCCCTTATTGTGAATGAGACTCCTTTGACGGCGTCTATTCCTCTGTCACTTTCAACAACGAGATTCTCTACTTTTAGAACTTCTTTACCTAGTTCTTTTGGAACTTCTGCTGCAAGTGCCGGTTCAGCCTCTACGCCAAACATCATCTTTATGATATCTAATGTTGATGCAATTTCACTTCTGTTTAACGTTCCTATCTTCATTCCACTTCTGAGCACGGTTATTCTGTCGCAGATCTCCATAACTTCATTAAGCTTATGTGTGATAAAAACAATCGATTTGCCTTGAGATGCGAGCTGCTTTAACACGTTGAATAAGCCCGCTATTTCTACCGGTGCTAATACCGAGGTCGGTTCGTCTAATATAATTACTTTGGCTCCGCGTAGGAGAACTTTGAGAATCTCTACTTTCTGCTGCTCGCCTAAGGATAGATCTGCTACTTTGCTCCAAGGGTCTACTGTAAAGCCAAGTTGTTTAGCCTGCTCTTCTATTAGGTTAGCTGTTGCTTTTAGGCTCAGCTTCTTCCCTACTACATCCATACCGAGCATGATGTTTTCGACTACCTTGAATTCTGGAACCAGTGTAAAGTGTTGGTAAACCATGCCTATACCGAGCTTAAGCGCGTCTTTAGGTGAATGCATCTTAACACGCTTTCCTTCAACATATATCTCTCCTTCATCTGGTTTGTAGAATCCGGATAGTATGTTCATTAGAGTTGTTTTGCCTGCACCGTTTTCACCTAAAAGCCCGTGTATTTCACCCTTCCTTAAATCTAAATCAACATTTTTGTTCGCCACTACCCCTGGGAAGGTTTTTGTTATGCCTCTCATCTGCACAGCATAGTCTTCTTTACTCATCTCATCTCCCTCCTATATGGTCTTGCAAATGCTGGTGGGAAGCGTGCACGCCGAGCAAGCACAACAAGCCCAACAATAGTTATTAGATAAGGCAGCATAAGAACTATTTCTGCAGGTATTGTGCGTAGGTATCCTAGTGCTTGTATTGCACCCGCAAAGGCTTCTGCTCCACCGTAGAGCAGCGCTCCAGCTAAGATCTTTAGAGGGTTCCATCTGGCGAACATAACTATCGCTATAGCTACATATCCTCGGCCTTGGATCATGTTGTCTTGGAAGAGTGAAACTTGGTAGAGCGATAAGTATGCCCCACCTACGCCAGCGAGCATTCCGCCTATGAGCATAACTATGTAGCGGTAGAGGAAGACGTTGACCCCTGCTGTGTCTGCAACTACTGGGTTTTCACCAAGTGTTCTGACCTTTAGCCCAAAGCGTGTTCTGTAGAGAATATAGTAGAAGATGGGGACCAAAGCGATGCTCACATAAACCATGAATGGTTGATTAAAGAACACTCTACCTATAATCGGTACATCTGCAAGTTGAGGAACAGTCACAATCCACTCTTTAACTGGGAGCCTAGGTAGTGTAGTTCCATAGAGTATTCTGAAGTATAGGCTTGTGAAACCTATCGCTGATAAAGAGAAGGCTATGCCCACAACGATCTGGTCTGATTTAAGAGTAACATAGAGAACCGCTAAGATCAACGCTAAGACCAGACCGGTGCATAAACCCACCCCCAGCCCTATGAGACTCGAGTTGGTTGCTACTGCCCCTAAAAAGCTCGTAAAGGCTGAGAAGAGCATTATCCCCTCTATACCTAGGTTAAGTATCCCAGCATTCTCCACATAGCATTCGCCTAAAGCTGCAAGTAAGATTGGCGTTGCTACTCTAAGCATGCTGGCTAATATGAATGTTATGAACATCGTTAAGATAGGGTCTATCATAGGGATCACTTTGCACCCCGCTTCTTTAGCCTGACGTATTTGATAGATTCAGAAGCAGCGAACAGTATGAGCATCAAGCCGAAGATTACATCCACAAAGAATACTGGTAGACCAACTATCCTGTGCATTAGATCACCTCCTATGAGTAAGGACGCGAAGAAGAATGAGAAGGGTATTAGTGCTATCGCGTTTAACCTAGCTAAGAAGACTAGAGGTACCGCTTGAAAACCGTACCAAGGGACCCAGTCTGGGTCGAGAAAGCGCATAGTACCGGAGAGCTGAACCCCACCAGCTAACCCACATATTGCACCGCTAATGATTAAGGAGTAAAAGATTAGCCAAGGTATGCGTAGCCCAGCGTATCTGGCAGCTTTCAAGTTGCTCCCTATTATTCTGAATTGAAAGCCTAATGTTGTCTTTGTAAAGAAGATATATGTGAAGATGGCAAGCGCTAACCCGATAATTAGACCACTGTGAATAGGAACACCAGGGAGCATAGGGAGCTGCGCTGAAGGGTAGATTGGCTGTGTGATTGGATGATATTCCTTTGGATATCTAAGTGGGCTCTTAACAAGATACATCAGCAAAAATATCCCTAAGAAGTTGAAAAGCATAGTAGTAACGACTTCATTTATCCCCCACTTAGCCTTCATAACAGCAGCTGGAAGAATCCAGAGTAAACCACCAACTATGCTTGCGATAAGCACAATAGGTATAAGAATAGGCGCCGGCAGAGGCCCAAAAGCATACCCAGCCACATTAGCGAAAAGTGCGCCTAAGATCATCTGCCCTTGTGCACCTATATTCCAAGTTCCAGCTTTAAAGCAAAAGAGCAGCCCAACACCTATTATCAGAAGAGGCATCATCGTAATAGACATCTTACCTACACCGAAGGACGTGCCCCAAGCTTGCGCAAAGATCGTATAGTAAACATATCCCGGATCAAAACCTGTTAACCAAAGCACTATGGAGCCAGCGGCCATACCACCTACTATACCTATAATCGTTGAAAGAGCAGGCTTAATTGAAGATACCAATACACTAATAGGGCTTACCTTCGCCTCTATGGCTAAACCTTCCTTACTCAATCTGCTTAAATCTTTTTTATCTTCATTATAAACTTTAACCATATTACTCAAACACCTAATCAACACTTGAAAAAGAAAAATATGGGCTCGGCTACTCGTAGCCGAGTTCCCTGAATATGGCGTGTAGATCCTCGATGTTATCTGGAATCTTCACTTTGATCTCTCCAGCTTGAATCTTCCTGCTAACTTCACTTACCTTTGTAGCTATATCAGCTGGTACCTTCGGGTTTAGGGTGAGTAAGTAGATTGCTTGGTTCGCATGCGACATATAATAGTTATGTTTACCGAATTCACCATTATAAATGTCTATCAGAGCTTGCTCATATGCCTTCGAGAAGTCCCAGAGTACAGAAGTTAATAGTATGCCTTTCTCATCTATAGCCCTCTTATCACCTATCACATCGATAAACCAAACTCCAGCATCCCTGCAGGCATCCATTATGCCGAAAGATGTGCCATCACCTTGCCCAAAGATCACATCAGCACCAAGCCCGATCTGCGCAGCGGTAAACTCTTTCCCTTTCGCCGGGTCTTCATATGAGCCTACAACTGTAAAGAGTAGCTTAGCTTTAGGATTAGCTGCTTTAAGTCCTTGTGCAAATGCTGCGCTCTGCCTGATCCAGTTGATATCCGTCTCAACAGATTGAACTATACCTACAACGTTAGATTTAGTCATTAGACCAGCGAGGTAGCCCGCTGGGTATGAAGCGGCCCAGACTACGAATGAGTAGGTTCCAACCTTGCCTGGAACTACATCCTTCTCCTCCTCACCCTCTTTAGCCTCGCTTACGATCAGAACCTTACTTGTGCCTATTTTACCAGTTCTAGCTGCCTCTAGGACGAACTCTCTATAGCCGCCAGCGTGGCCTATTACCAGATCATATCCCTTTCTAATGTAATCTTCCATAGCCCGAAGTGGTGGTTCACCGTAACCTAGTCCCTCACTAAATGAGAATTCTGCACCAAACTTTGATGCAACTTTCCTTAATCCCTCTACACCCTCCTGGTTCCAACCGTAGTCGTTCGCTCTGCCAGGCACTATTACCGCTACCTTCAACTTTCTGCCTAATACTCCTTCCCCAGCTACCGTTTGTGTTACTGTTTGTGTTATGGTTTGGGCTGCTGCTGTCTGTGTTACTGTTGCTGTTGTTGTTTGACGCTCAGTTACGGTTGTTGTTACTACTTGCCCAGCACCACCAAAGTAGCCTGCAACACCAGCTATAATTGCGATGATTATTATTGCGCCAACCGCGACAGCTGTAGACACGCCTATTTCCTTCTTACGAAGTTCTTTAGATGGCATATTCGGTAGCTATCTGGTTGGTAGTATATGACTTTAAACTTTATGCTCAAAAGTTTGCTCTAAATAAATCTGCATTTATAAGTACCGTGTTATGTAGAAGTAACAATAAATCGTCAGCTCCTATATATTAAATTGCTTCAATTGTTTTATACCCTGCCTCTAAAAGAATAATTAAAACCTATCACAATATAACATCGCTTGGAGATTAAAGATTTAGGTAAAAGGTTCAGCATAGTTGATGCCCATGCTCACATAGGCATCTACCCAATTTTCAACGTTAAGCTGAGCGCAGATGAGATAATTAAATCTCTTAACAAATATAACATCAAAAGAGCAATCATCTTTACATCCGACAATGAGAGTGTTGAAAAGGCTGTTAAAGCGCATAAAGAGCTGTATGGAATGGTCTGGGCGAACCCGAAGGATTCTAAAACCATAAAGTTTCTTGAAAAGCATCTAAATGACCCCAAGTTTGTTGGCGTGAAGCTTCACCCTCTACTTGACGGCTACCTACCTACGCCAGAAGTGTTGAATGAAGTTATGTGTTTAGTTAAGGATGCTGGTTGGAGGGTTCTTGCCCACTGTGGGCATCCCCCCTTCACACTGCCTTGGAGCTATGAACCCTTGGCTGAAAAATTCAACAATGTGCCTATAGTGTTGGGGCATATGGGACACGGTCACATAGTGTACATAAACGGCAGTTTAGAAGTCGCTTCTAGAAGAAAGAACATCTACCTTGAACCATCAGGGATGCCTATGCATACTAAGATTCTTGAAGCAGTGAAGATGTTGGGTGCTGAACGAGTCCTCTGGGGTTCTGATGTGCCCTTCCACCACTATGCTGTAGAACTCACGAAGGTTATGGTGGCAGATTTATCTGAAAAAGAATTAGAGCTTGTGCTGGGGAGAAACGCGCTTCAGCTCTTTGCGCTAGAATAAATCTAGCTAAGGTCTCTGAGTGTTAACCGGAGCGCTTCCATAGTTGTGATTATGTTCGCTGTGGTAGCTTGGTATCCCATATGTCCTACCCTTAGCACTCTACCTTTTGTTTCACCGTATCCTCCGCCTATCAGCACACCATATTTCTCAGCCATATGCTCAACTATCGTCTTGTCAGAGTATTGAGTTGGAACCTCTACAGCGGTAACCGTGTTTGATGCATACTCATCCTTCTTAGGCCATAGAGTCAGCCCAATCTCCCTACTGTACCTTCTACATAGCTCAGCAGCCTCGCGATGCCTCTTAAATGACTGCTCAAGCCCTTCCTCCAGCAGCTCGGATACAGCCTCGTTTAACGCATAGACTTCTGCTACAAGCGGCGTGAAGGGGAAGCGTTTCTGCTTAAGCCAAGTCTCTCGGTAATCTAAGATGCTGAGGTAAGAGTTTCTTAGCGGCTTCTTCTTAGCTTCCATAGCTTGCCAAGCATTTTGACTAACTGTCATTAATGTTAATCCTGCTGTTGATGAGATGCATTTCTGAGAGGCTGAGATGCAAACATCAATACCCCAATCATCCGGCTTAACCTCCACTCCACCTAGGGATGCTACTGCATCCACAATCGTTATTAATCCGCGCTTCTTAGCCTCTCTACAGATCTCTCCAACTGGATTTAGGGTGCCGCAAGGTGTCTCACAGTGAACTATAGTCAGAGCCTTTAGATCTTTATGATCATCCATCACTCTCTTAACCAACTCAACATCCATAACTTCACGAGGATCAACCGAAGCCTCAACAGCCACACCGCCATAATTCTCAACATAGACCCTAAACCACTTGCCAAACGGCCCTGAGTCGCAGACCAAGACCTTATCACCTGGATCAATGATATTAGCCACAGCAGCCTCTAAGCCAAGTACTCCTTCACCTTGCATCAAGATAACATCCTGCTTCGTCTGAAAGACCCGCTTAACCTTCTCAACAGTATCCTCAAAGAAATCTATGAAGCCAGGGTAGTAGTGATATATCTGAGGAGAAGATAAAGCCGCTAACACCCTAGGGGAAACCTCCACTGGACCAGGAGTCATAAGCAACCTAACATTTCTCCGTGCAAGCCATCCTGCCAACTTTGATCATTTGATGCTGGTAAACATTCAAATTAAGGTTTTTGCGAGTTAGGTAATTACTGTTGTGATGCCGCTCTATAAGCCCTTTTAAACTTAAATCTTAGAGAAAAAGACAAAGTGTTGATAATAATGGATGAGGATATTAAAGAGTATTTGATGGAGAAGTTCGGTAGAATACATCCAGTCTTCGAAGCTATGGACCGATATAATCCTGAGTTGCTCAGAGGCTTCGTCACAATGAGAAAAGCAACACTCAAACCTAAAGGTGCTCCTGAAGGCGCTTTACCAGAAAAGATCAAGGAGTTAATTATCGTCGCTGTTGAAGTCGCTCTTGGACGCGGTGAAGGTGGAAAGAGCCACGCCAGAAGAGCAGTAAGGCTCGGCGCAACAGCGAAGGAAGTTGAAGAAGCTGTTGAACTCTGCACTTGGCTTGCTGGTTGGTCCACTTGGGTAGACAGTGGGATGGATGCGGTGCTTGCAGCGGAAGACGAAGAGCAAAAAGTAAGAGAAGGCAAACCCTTCTACTGGACAAAAGAGGTTACAACGGAGAAAAAATAGTCGCCGTAGAGGCAACAGTTAGTTGAGCAGCATAAAAGTGGTAAAACTAGGCTCAGGTAGACGCACAGAATTAGCGGGAGGTAGCTGGGTCCAAGAACTCATAACCTCAAAATTAGCCGGTTCAAAAAAATGTATGCTTGGCTACTCAACTTTCAAACCGAAAACCAAGACAAAAAAGCTTACACATAGCGAAGAGGAACTCTGCTTCGTCATATCAGGAAAAGGTAAGCTAGAGCTTGATAACGGCTACGTCTACTTTGAAGCAGGAGACGCGCTATATATACCACCAAACATAGCACACGCAGTAGTCAACGACGGCGAAGACGATGTCACTATGGTTTACGTCTTTTCTTACCCTGAGTATCCACCTACAGTAGCGCAAGATTAGTGGACTGATTTAAATAAAACCTAAACTCTAACTTATGTTGATGCATATGACCTCATTCATCACAGCACTCAAAGAAGCGACGGTCTGCATCACACAAGGATACCGTGTTCAACCGGGGGAAGTAGTCACGGTGCTTATGGATGCAGAGCATAGGCTTGAAGCAGAAGCCTTAGCCGCGGCTGCTAACGCTGCTGGTGGCGATGTTATAGTGCTCGATATATCTTCTCAAGTTGCTAGAGGTCTTTTAGCGCCGGGTATTCCCGAGCCTCCTAAGAATGTCTTTGGTGCGGTAACATCTTCAGATGTTGTGATAATCAAGACTAACATAGATTTTGCGCATAGGTTTGCTCACACTAAGGCTGTTAGGACTGCGGTGGATAATCAAGCTAAGATTGCTTCGGTAGAGGAAGGTTTGGGCACCTGGGGTCTCACAGTAGATGACATATTGCAAGTGCAGAGGAGGACTGAAGCCTTAGTTAAAGCGTTTGAAGGTGCAGACAAGATTAAGATCACCGCTGCAAAAGGGACTAATCTGACTCTTTCCATAAAAGGGAGACCTCCTCTTCTAGTCACACCAATAAGAGAAAAAGGTGTGATGATGGGTCCTATGCCCCTCTGGGGCGAGATCGCCTTCGCAGCCGTTGAGGACTCAGCGAACGGTGTGTATGTTGCAGACGGTGTAATGAATATCGTCGCACCCTTTGGGTTGAAAGAGCCTATCCAAGTGTATGTAAAGGATGGGCGTGCAATCGATTTCAAAGGAGGCGCTGAAGCAGCACACCTGAAGAGGGTCATCGAAGGTTCTGACGCAAACGCAAATGTTGTTGCGGAGTTCTCTATAGGAACGGGGCACCTTGAAAAATATGGCACTTTGTCAGAGAAGGGTATGCTCGGCACTATCCACCTAGCATTAGGAGATAACCACAGCGCTTATCCAGGAGGCAAGAATGTCAGCAAGTCACATATTGACGCGACGATAAGAGATCCTACTATTGAAGTCGATGGTAGACTAATAATAAAAGATGGTAAGGTAGTGATACCCTACTAGGCTAAGGCTTCCCCCAAATTTTTTTAGTTGAACGATTTTAAGATTGTCTCAGCGAAGAGCTTCAGCATCTCTTTAAACCGCTCTACGCTTGGATAGATGAACTTTAACTCAAAGTAGTCTGCTGCTCTATAACCCTCCAGCCGCTTAGATATTTGGGTTGGTGTGCCGACAAAGCTTCTCCTTAACCCTTCTTCGAGTGAGGAGAAGTTTGTGGTCAATGTTTGTTTGGCTGCGTTTAGAGCCTTCTCTTCTACGCTATCTATGCTTGTGAACATCTCTAACCCAACTATCATCTTAACTGTTCTGCCCGCTGCTGCGGTCATCTCTCTAAGCCGCTTGACACCTTCCGTCAACTCTTCTTCAGTTAAGTAGGCTGGTATCCAGCCTTCGCCAAGTTCAGAGGCTCTTTTGAATGCTTTTTCGCTTAGCCCCCTCTCTCCTCCACCTATTAGTATGGGTGGATGTGGCTTCTGAAGGGGTTTAGGAAAGATCTGTAGTTCTTTAAATGAGACATATTTGCCGCTGTATGTTGCTAGGGGCATAGTCCAGATAGCTTTGATGGCTTTAATGTAATCATCAGTTATCTTACCTCTCTCGTGGTATGGTACATTAACAGCCTCGAACTCTTTTTCAGTTATCTTAGGGGCTCCAGGGGCTACTCCCATCAAGAACCTGCCCTCTGACAACACATCTAAGACTGAGGTTTGCTTGGCTAAGACCACTGGGTTTCTAAGTGGGAGTATGATGACTGCTACACCGAGCTTTACTCTCTCGGTCATACCAGCCAAGACAGATAGTGTTGTTAGAGATTCGTAGAAGTTGGGTAGCTGCTGTTCAGTTAAGGCTTCGGCTGAGCCTGCTGAGAGGTGTGTTCTATGCTGCTCTGTTCCCCAGACAATATGGTCGTGCACCCAAATGGAGTCGTAGCCTAAGGCTTCTGCTGTCTTTGCTGCTTCAACGATTGATTTTCTGCTCGCTAGGGGGCCTGAGTTAGGCAGCCTTACTCCGAACCTCATTTAATTCCCTCCTTTCTGCTTCTTGATAGCAAAGTAAACTTTTTCGGCTGTAAGTGGAAGATCCTTTATCCTAACACCTATGGCGTTAAAGAGCGCGTTAGCTATAGCTGGAGACACAGGGACTAGTGTTATTTCGCCTATGCCTTTTGCCCCAAACGGCCCTTCTTTATGCGGAGCCTCTACTATTATCGGAATAACTTTAGGCATATCCATGCTTGTAGGCATCTTATAGTCTCTGAAATTAGGGTTGAGCATAACCCCTTTATCATCAAATAGTATCTCCTCGTAGAGCGTTGAGCCTATTCCCTGTAATACACCACCTTCTATCTGCCCCTCACAAGCCTTGGGGTTGATAGCTCTGCCCACATCATGCGCAGCAGCATACTTTAAAATCGTGATTACGCCAGTCTCAGGATCTACTTCAATTTCTACTGCGTGCGCAGCATACATGTAGAATACGCTATGTGCTGAGAAGAGTGTGCCTGGTATATTCGGGTAGTATGAGCCTCGTCCAAGTATGCTTAACCCTGCCCTATAGTGGCTTGTAATAACTTCTCTGAAGCTCATCTCCTTCCCTCCTTCTTTCGGAAAGACTTTGCCATCCCAAGTATCTAGCCTCTCTGGGCTGATGCCGTAGAGTTTGGACGCTAGTTCAAGAAGCTGCTTTTTAGCATCTCTAGCAGCTTCTCTTACCGCATTACCCATGTGGAAGGTGGTTCTGCTTGCTGTGGTTGAAGCGTCGAATGGCGTGTAATCTGTATCTGGGACGGTAACTTTGATCATGTTCGGTGATGCGCCCAGCTCCTCTGCCACTATTTGTGTGAGTATGGTTCTGACTCCTTGACCTATTTCAACGCTGCTTGTTACTACCTCAACGCTCCCGTCTTGTTCGATCCTTACAAAGGCTGTTGAACCTGATGGTGTCTTTGTAGCTTTGTATTCACAGGCTATGCCTACACCCCTATTTGGCGGTCTCTTTTTATACCAGTCAATAGCCTTCGCAGCCTTCTCAAGACACTCTTTTAACCCGACGCTAAACAGCTCATCACCTCTGATAGGGTTGATTGAGCCTTCAACCAGAGCGTTTTTGAGCCTTATCTCCAGCGGGTCTAACCCAAGTTTATGAGCAAGCATATCAACAAGCGACTCATGAGCCCAAGAGGATTGAGGTAGCCCATACCCTCTTAGTGCTCCTGCGACTGGTCTATTCGTATAAACACAATATCCTTCAACCTTGATGTTAGGTATGTCGTACGGTCCAACTCCAGATTCGCAGCCATGGAGCGTCACTGTAGGTCCTTTTTCAGCGTATGCTCCTGTGTTGTAGTAGAGTTTAGAGTGGCAAGCCACTATGCGTCCATCTTTTTTAGCGCCCATCTTTACCCAGCATACTGCGCCGTGCCTAGTGAGTGTTGCTTCAAAGGTTTCTTCTCTTGTTAGCCTAATCTTTACTGGTCTGCATTCTGTCTTCATGGCTAGGGCTATGCATACCATTTCAACTTTGAGCCCACCTTTTCCGCCAAAGCCTCCGCCCATATAAGGCGGTGATATAACGCGTATTCTGTCTTGAGGTATCTTCATAGCGTCTGAGAGATCCTTTCTGAGTCTGCTTGGTGCATCGTTAGGAACCCAGACTGTTATTCTACCGTTGTAGTCAACTTGGGCTATAGCCATAAATGGCTCTATTTGACCGTGGTGTGAAGGTGCAAATGTGAAAGTGTCTTCGATGACTACATCAGCTTCAGCAAACCCCTTCTCTAAATCGCCTCTTTCAAACTCAAATTTTGCGCAGATGTTAGTTCCAGGGACTGGCTGCACGATAGGTATGTGCTCATATGTGTGAAGCTCCTCATGTATTATTGGGGCGTCTGGCTTCAGCGCGTCCATAACATCAAACACAGCTGGCAGATCCTCGTATTCAACTTCAATTAGCTTTATCGCCTCCTCAGCTATTCTCTCATCTACAGCAGCAACAGCAGCAACAGGCTCGCCAACAAATCTAACCTTATCTATTGCGAGGAAAGGTTGGTCCCTTAAGGCTTCGCCACCACGGAAAGGTGCGTCTTTACCAGTCACCACAGCTTTAACGCCTTCAAGAGCAAGTGCCTTAGATACATCAATCCTCTTGATCTTTGCATGCGCTTTTGGGCTTCTTAGAATCTTACCGTAGAGCAAGCCTGTCATTTTGATGTCGTCTCCGTAAACTGCTCTACCAGTAACCTTCTCTAACGCGTCAACTCTGGTTAAAGACTTCCCTATTAGACTCTCTCGACTTATTTGAACAGTCAACTTCTTCCCTCCTTCATCTTTTCAGCAGCAGCCTTAACCGCTTCAACAATCTTCACATAACCCGTACATCTACATAGATTACCCGCTAAAGCCAGCTTAATCTCCTCCTCAGAAGGCTCTGGATTTCGATCTAAAAGCGCTTTAGCGGAAATTACCATGCCAGGTGTGCAGAAGCCGCATTGTATAGCCCATTTTTCGATGAACGCTTCTTGCACTGGATGTAGGGGTAGGTTAGGTTTGCTTATTCCTTCTATCGTGACTACGCTCTGCCCATCTACTTCTGGTGCTAGTATTAGGCAGGAGTTTACTGGTTTACCGTTTAGAAGTACTGTGCATGCACCGCATTCCCCTGAGTCACAGCCTCTTTTTGTGCCTGTTAACTCTAGGTCTTCTCTTAGAACATCTAGTAGTGTTCTGTTGGGTTCGGTGTATACTTCATATGCTTCGCCGTTTACAAAAAGTTTTATACGCTGTTTCATAATTTCACCTATCTATTCCCCATATTACTCTCTATCATGAGTGAATGTAAGGCTCTTCTTACAAAAACCTTTACCATCTCCCTTCTATACTCTGCAGAAGCACGAATGTCACTTATTGGTTTACTGTCTTTTGCTGCCGCTTCAGCCGCTCTCTTTATCACCTCTTCATCTAACTTCTTTCCACGCAACTCAGCCTCAGCATTCTCAGACCTAATAGGTGTTGGTGCCACGGAACCTAAGGCTATCTTCGCATCTTCGCATATGCTGTCTCCAATACTTATCGATGCGGCTACATTAATTATTGCACACTCCATCGCTCTTCGCTCTCCAAACTTTAGGTGAATACTGTATGTGTGTTCTTTAGGGGTCGGGATGTAGATCTCCTTTAGAATCATCCCCTGCTCTATAACCGTTTTACCTGGTCCTAAGAAGAAGCGCTTTATAGGCACCTCATCTTCTCCTTTCAATCCAGCTATCTTCAGCTTTGCTTCGTAGATTAGAAGTGGAGGTGCTAGGTCAGCTGCCGGAGAAGCGTTGCAGAGATTTCCTCCTATTGTGGCTCTGTTTCTCACTTGATATGATGCTAATACGCCAGCTGCTTGATGGAGCGCTGGAAACTTTTCTTTGATAAGGTTTGATTCGTGTATTTTGTTGACTGTAGTTAATGCACCTATCACTACGCCTTCGTTTTCAAGTCTAATGCCTTCTAACTGCGGGATTTTTTTGATATTCACGACATATTTTGGCGTCTTCTTCCCATCGCGCATCTGAACAAGTAGGTCTGTGCCTCCAGCCAAGATACTTGCTGATTCTCCGTAGCGGTTAAGGATGTATAGAGCATACTGTAAGGTTGATGGCTCAAGATATTCAAACGGCGGTAAACTTCCCATATCAAAAAGAGGCTCCTCATAGCCTAACATAACCTTAACGGTCAGCTAAGTCTTTCTTCAACCGTAAATCCTAAAACGAACCACTATGATAGTGTTGTGAAAAACTATGCCCAAAAAACTCAAGATAGGTATATGCCCAGTTATAGTCGAATACGATCCAGTCGACATACTAAAGAGAGTCCCGTTATATGAAGATGCAGGCTTCGACCTACTGTGGGAAGGAGATCATACGCTACCTTGGCACCACACTAATGGACACTGCTCAGCAGCAAACATAATGACAGAAGCCTATCTACAGCGCACCAGCAAGATTGCTTGCCACTACATGGTTGCGCCTCTAGGTTTAAGAAATCATCCCGTTGATGTAGCTTTGCAGACAGCCACTATGGCTATTCTGCACGAAGGTAGGGTGGGGCTACATGTTGGTACAGGAGAAGCCATGAATGAAAATACCGTTACTGGCGTGTGGCCAAGTAATGCTGAGCGTGTGGCAAGGGTTGAAGAGGCTATACAGCTGATTAAGAAGTGTTGGACAAGTCAAGACTACTTCACATTCAAAGGAAGATACTTCAAAACTTTCTTCTACCTTTATGACAAACCAAAGCAACCCATACCATTGATTGGTGTAGCTGGAGGTGTAAAGATGGCTAAGATCGCTGGTAAATACTGTGATGGGATCTTAAGCCTTGGTCCGCCAGACTACTTCAAATCCGTAATCCTACCCGCCTTCAACTCAGCAGCAAGAGAGGCCGGTAAAGATCCAGATAAGATGGAGAAGATGGCTTTCGTAGATACATCTTACCACCCAGACTTTGAGCAAGCCCTTAAAAAGGCGAGGCTATACGGAGGTGTTCTAATACCAGAGTGCTACTCAATCACACAAGATCCGCGTGTAATCGAAAGCCGTTCAGCCCTTGTAAGAGATGATGTGCTTATCGCAGCATTCAACATTGCATCAAAGCCAGAGCAAATCATAAGCAGATTCGAGGAGTATGCCAAGGTTGGTGTATCTACTGTAATCTGGGCTGAAATAAGTCCTGATCCTTGGCTTACGCCTAAGGTGTGTAAGGAGTATGTAATACCTTACTTCAGCTAGCCGCAACCCTTCTCTATTCTTTTTTTCTCGTATATGACGCTGTCAATCAGTTTATGTATTGTGTACCGCTTTTTTAGGAGCATTGACCTAAGTTTAGGGTATTTGGCTGCTTTCTTCACTACATCATCGAAGCGTACTAAGCATATTCTGAGGATGAGGATGGCTTCTTCAAGCACCTTTACCTTCTGTTCCCACTCTTCACTTCTTTTAAATTGATTTTCTCTTAAGTCTAGTAGTGCCTCTGATACGCTCAACCCGCTTTTAATCAGTTTAACAGCTGATCTAAGTTCTTTGGTGGACATCTTTAACTCGACGGTGGTTGATGCTAACTGAGTTCGGGCATCATCGTCTTCTACCCAAAGTAATTCTTGTGCACAGCTCGGTGAAAGCTGGCCGCTGATTAGCTTATTCTGCACATCTTTAGGTAGTTCGAGCAGCTTTAGTCTATGTGACACATACTCAACGCTTTTGCCTATCTTATGTGCTAGATCTGTTATTCCACCCCATCCATATCCGTCCACATATTGTTTGAATGCTTCAGCTTCCTCAAGCGGGTTTAGGGTTCTACGCTGCACATTTTCTATTAATGATAACTCGAACGCTGTTTTATCATCTACATCCTTAACAAAGCAAGGTATGGTTGCCCATCTCAGTCGCTTACAAGCCTCAAGCCTTCTATTACCGGCAACCACTTCAAAATATTCGCCGCAAATGCGGACTGTTATAGGTTGTAGTAAGCCGTTCGCTTTTATAGAAGCCATAAGGCCATTTATGTCGCCTAATTCTTTTCTTATGTTGATTTTTGATGGTTTTATCAGATTTATGTCTATGTAGTCAAATGTAAAGTTGTTGGTTAGGTAGCTTCTGAGCGTTGAGCGCATATTTTCGGAGATAAGTTGATGTTAGGTAAAAGTGTAGGTAGTGTAGCATATGTTTACTTACAAAGTTCATTTATCCGTTTCTCAGCATCTACGCCCTTCATCCAAGCAGCGTCGAAGTCGTGTAGTAAACTGTCTATTAGGGTTGAACTATTACTCCAAATTACAACCGGATCTTTTAAACCTTGCGGGGGAGAAGAAACTGGTAAAACGAGCTGATTTTCATCTACAACTATATACCTTATTCTGGCTGCTAGATCATCCAAGTGGCGTATAGAAGCTATATTGGAATACTCCCTTACACATTCAACATTCTGCTTACCGATGTAAGTTAGTATTCTTATCTTAGCCCCACGCTGCACACTAAGGGTTTCAGCATCATATATCCCAGACTGCCAGTGTAAATAGAGCCCTCGAGGAGAAATCATCTTCAACACATACCTAGCATCTTTAACCAAGTCAGCTACTCTACGAAAGACTTGTGCACCTGAAAGCAGCCTTAAGAATAGTCTTTTCTCAGTGCGTGTGAAAGCCTTAGGTTCTTGTGTTAGAGCTTCAAGCTTTGGTAAGATTTCTTTACCTCGCTCTTTTAGATTTGCCAACGCTTCTTCTTTTCTATTAAGTAGCGCTTCAATCGCGTTTCTCGGCGCTACACTCTGAAAACGAGTAGGATTACCTAATTGAACCTCTACCAATTCAAGGTTGCGTAAGGTTCGTAATGCACGGTAGATGTCAACTCTGTTAGCCTTTAACTCTGCTATGAGTTCCCTTGCGTATGCTGAGCCCAGTCTTCTTAATGTTAAGTAGACCTCAGCCTGTAGGCGTGTTAGACCAAAGTCCCTTAATGCATCAATAATCTTCTCTTCTTCTGATGAGCGCCCGCTCACAGTGCTACCATATATTAGACAAGGTAAAATATCTATGCCTCTAAAATCTGTTGACGCCAACAAATTAAGTGAGTGTTAAAATACTTAATTTTCCTATACGCTAGCTTATGTCTCTAAACCAGATTAAAACAGTCGCGGTTGTAGGAGCTGGCCTTATGGGGCATGGTATAGCACAAGTTTTCGCTCAAGCCGGCTACAAGGTGCTACTAAATGATGTGAATAAGACTCTACTTGACAATGCTCTTTCATCAATAGAATCTGATCTGAAGAAGTTTACTCAATACGGGCTTCTAAGTGAAAGCGAAGCCAAAGCCGCTCTATCAAACATCTGCCCAATCTTAGACCTTAAAGAAGCCGGTAGGGGTGCAGACTTTGTAGTCGAAGCTGTCACAGAGAATGTCGATGTTAAACGAAGTGTTTTTACAACATTAGATCAATCAGCACCTCAACATACAATTCTTGCAAGCAACACTTCAGGCATTCCCATAACATTACTAGCCTCAGCAACAAACCGCCCAGATAAGGTGGTTGGAACGCATTTCTGGAACCCACCAACCTTACTTCAAGCTGTAGAGATAGTTAGAGGTGAGAAGACTTCAGATGCAACCATTCAGACCGCTAAAGCTCTGCTTGAGAAGGTCGGGAAAAAGCCTGTTGTAGTGAACAAAGATATTCCTGGTCAGATTGGAATAAGAATCCTATATGCTATCATAAGGGAAGCAACTTCTCTTGTAGAGAAGGGTGTAGCCACACCAGAGGATATAGATACGGTCATAAAAGAAACACTCGGCACACGCTTTCCAGTTTTAGGTGTCTTTGACCTAGTTGACCTCTCAGGTGTAAACATACTTTATGCAGTTTCTAAAATAGTCTATAAGGATCTTGACAACTCAACCGAGCCCCATAATATCGTCAAGCAGATGGTTGAGAGAAACGAATTCGGTGTGAAGACTGGTAAAGGCTTTTACGACTGGTCAAAGAGGTCGGCAAGCGAAGTGATGAAGCTAAGAGACGAATATCTAATAAAGATACTCCGTGAGCGGAAGACGCGTTAACACAAGCATCTGCTAACTTGCTACAGACATCCAGCCCTAGCTAGATCTGAAGCTACATCAGCCAACCCTAAAGCCTCCAGCGTGCTCCTCTTAGGTATGCCAGTAGAAGTATCCCAACCCATGGCTTCATAGAGCTCTGTCTTCATAAGTTCAAGTTCTTCAGGTGTAAGAACCGCACCTTTGTTCGGCCCATCTGGCACAGCTTCCTTTAGCAACCTATCCGGCAGAGTGTCATGCTCCCTTCTTACCCCTTCTCTAGCGTTATATGCTCTTTCGAGTGTCGCTATTCTATCAGCAGCTCTCTCCAAATCAGAGAGCTGCATCTCCATTCCAGTGGCAGCTGAAATTAATCTAGCCAGCAGCGGCGGTGGCACCCTGGATGCTGCGAAGGCGCATAAAGGGGATGAATCTATCATAACCCTAACCCTTAATGTTCCCTTAACGAGCAACCCCTTTCCTTTAGCGCTTGTAGCAGTACCTTGAGGTATTTCAACAAAGGAAGCCACACCATATGCGTGATGGCATCCGCCTCTTGAACCAGCAGCCAACACTAATCCCTGCCCCTTTGAGCCTCTTGGGTCATAACCTCCTATCTCAAGACCCTTAACGTGCATAGCATAGCTTTCGGAGCCTTTCCCAACCTTTCTAGCAGCCTCTCTTACGCCATCTGAAAGTAGTTTGCCTAATGCTCCATCCCTATAAGCCATCTTCTTGATAGCGTTCAGCAGTCCTTCGTCGCTCCCAAATCTCAAATTTAACCCATCCAACTCGCTCTTTGAGATAGCATTCTTCTCAAGAGCCTCCATAGCCCAAGCTATAGTAAGCCCAGTAGACATGGTATCAAGCCCTAGATCGTCACAGAGCATATCAGCCGCTATAATAGGTCTCGGGTCACCTATCTTGCAAGCGCTGCCAAACGCGTAAATCGTCTCATACTCAGGCCCATCAGTTGCAGCACCAGCATAAGGCCCATCCTTAACCAAGGTTAGTTTTGTGCATCTTATCGGGCACTGGTTACAGCCAGTATCTTTGACGACAAACCTCTCTCTTAACAGAGGGTAGCTTATTTCAGCAGCTTTATCGAATACAGATTCACGCCAGTTAGCTGTAGGTAAGATACCCCAAGCGTTGTTCTTTATCGGCCCAGATTGGGTGCCTGTCTGTCTGAACTCCTTCCATGGGCCGGGTTGTATCCCAATGTTCTTGAATGCTTCTTTTAACGCTTCGTCGAATTTAGCGGGGTCTGCAAATGTGTATTCTTTTGAGCCTTTGACCGCCACTGCCTTTAGTAGCTTTGAGCCCATTACCGCTCCAACACCACACCTTGCTGATGCTCTTCGGTCGTCTGAAATTATGCCTGCGATCTTAACCAACTTCTCCCCAGAAGGGCCTATCATTATTGTTCTGTAGTCATAACCTAAGGTTTCTCTCAGAAGCCTGGTTGCTTCGAATACTGGTATGCCCCAGAGCCAGCCTGCGTCTCTAAAATGTAGTTCTCCATCTTCTATCTGTAAGTATGTTGGTTTATTCGCTTTGCCTTCTATCACTAATCCATCGTATCCAGCCTTCTTTAACTCTAAGCCAAATGCTCCTCCTGAAACTGAAAAGCCGTAGATACCTGTTAGAGGAGATTTTGTTGTAATTACAAAGCGGTTTGTACTAGTAGGTACCCTCGTTCCCGTTAATGGTCCAGTGGTTATTATGAGCTTGTTTTCTGGGCTTAGGGGTTCAACGCCTTCTTTGACTTCGTCAAAAAGTATCTTCGCGCCAAGTCCTCTACCACCGATAAATCTTTCTACATCAGATTCATTCAAAGGTTCTTCAGAAGCGGTTTGTGAAGTTAGATTTACTCTCAGCAGTTTAGAGCAGTAGCCTTTGTATTTAAAATCGCTCAATTTAGACTCAACCTATCTGCATCTATATTAGATTTTAATTCCCCATTATAAGCTCTTTTCTATTATCCACCAGCAAAGATCGGAACTATAGTTACAACGTCCCCGTCCTTTAACACATGCTTCTCATCCAATGTAGGATGCTCATTCACGAATATGTCGAACCCAGGATATAGTCTACCAGTTCTTGGGTCACATAACTTCTCTTTAAAGAGTGGATATTTGTTCTTTAGAGCCTCTATCACACCAAAGACGTCATAAGCATCTACAATAACCTCGTTTTCTCCCTCTGTAAATATTCCCAACCCCAACATCTTGACTAGGACTCTTACGAATCCGCTGACCTCCTTAGTCCAATGTCTTAAGTATAATACTCTTTACCACGTTTAAGCGTGTTATAGAATTCAGTGTCATGCGCTAGAAATATCTTCCCCCCAGTCTCTTTGGCGATTCTCTCAAGTTTAAGCATAGATTCGTATTGAGCCATCGGGTCTAGATGTATTCCACCTACTATGTGCTTCTCTAGGTTGGCGCGTGTGCTTATAACGTCGCTTTCAATTATTATTGTGTTAAGCTCTTTACTATCTATAATGGGTATCTGATGCCCAGCGCTGTGCCCAGGGGCTAAGACGGTTCTAAGCCCATCGACTATCTTTTGGTCTCCGCTAACACACTCCCATTTTAACCCTGGTATGTCAAAGGTTGGTCTGCTGTAGCCTATCGCTTCAAACGGCTCAGGCACATAGGCATGTCTTAGCTCCTCTTTTTGCACGATTATTCTAGCGTTCTTGAATAGGTAGAGGTAGCCTGCGTGGTCGAAGTGGAGGTGTGTTATAACCACGATATCTATATCTTCTGGCTTCACACCGATTAGAGCTAGTTGTTTGTCAAGCCTCTGCTCTTCACTCTGCTGAGGCTTCTCCCAGCTGTAGTATTGTAAGGCGTTTTCAAGGTTGTAGCCAGTATCTATCATAATCTTAGCTTCGTCGCTCTCCACGTAGGTGCACCAAACTGGAAAGCGGTATGGTTTGCCTATGTTCACCTTCCAAGTAAAGTATGACATGTCTATTTCAAGTGTGCCGCAATCTAATATGTGGATGCGTTTAATCAATCTTCTCTCACCTCTTTATTATCGGTAGAAGAATTAAAATACTTTGAGCATCATAGTTTTACGCTTCAATGACTTTAGGGTGTTATTGGATGCCCGCTTCTCTTTTGAGTCTATTAAAGTAGAGTGCGAAAGGTCTGTAGGCGAGGTGAGTCCATTTGCCGAAGGGCACTTCAGCAAGTAGCGGCACGACTACAGCAAGGTGTATGGCGAAGATTATGTAGGTTGGAAGAGGCCAGTTGAGCGCTATGAATATGTGAATTAATATACCTGTTATGGATGTGAGTAAGAGTAGTATTAGGAACATCCAATCTGTGTGGTGTGAGTATTTCCTAAACTCCTCCTTCTTTCTAACTCTTCCTATGATGGCGTAGAGGGTAGCATATGTTAAAGCTGTGAAGCCAAAGTAGCCTGCTAAACGCAGTGGGTTGCTCAAGGGAAGTATAGTATTAACTAGTGTGTAAGGCAGCAGAATTGCAAATAGTATGAATAGGCTTGTGTAACCCCACATGAGTATTAAGTGGTTGATCCAAGCGCGTTTTGGTGTGCATCTGGAGTAGCCTGCTTGTGCTAGAAACTCTGAGACCACATGTTTTAACGCTTTGAAGTAGGTGCTTAATGGTATATGCTTTCCGTTAGTTCTCTTCTTCACAGTGAACCAATACATTCTACCGAGGTTGCTAAGTAGTAGAGCAGCAAGTAGCAAACCGTATATTATTCCGCCGTTGTGCACAATTTCGATTGGTGCGAATGTTGTGAGTTCAATTCTATCTGTAATTATAGGTCCGTGTAGGAACCAGACTAAGAGCAGTGTTAGTAGTGCTAAACCTAATGTGAATATTATCGATGCTTTCTTTGAATTGTAGAGCATGCGTGAGATCCCCGTCCAATCGTAGTTGGTTATTAGATGCCGCCGCATAGACATAATTGACTCAGCGGGTTCAACTCCTTTAGGGCAGCTTATAGAGCAGTCCCCACAATAGTAGCATAGCCAAGGACCTGTATGCTGAAGCCTAGCTTCTCCACCGCTGTCCCTACTATCTATTGTGAAGCGGTATAGTGTTGTGGTAGCAGCAGGCCCAGGGAAATCTGGGTTAGATTTGACGACTGGGCAAGCGGAGTAGCAGAGTCCGCATTTTATACAGAGTGTTGTATTCCAATACTTTTTGAGTTCTTCAGGCTTCTGTGTGAACTCTGCTTCCATAAGCATATCTTTATCTGGTTTTATGAGGTAGGGTTGAATCGGTTTATACTTATCAAAGAATGGTTTTAGGTCTGGGACTAGATCTCTTATCATGGGGAGGTTCTGCATCGGAGTAACAGTTATGGTGTCTGAACCTAAGTCAAGGACTTGTGTATAGCAAGCTAGAAGGTGTTTGCCATTAGCTATTACTGAGCAGCTTCCGCAGATGCCCATTCTGCAAGAGTGTCTGATGGTTAATGTCCCATCTATGTTGTCTCGCACATATAGTAGAGCGTCGAGTAGTGTCATTCCCTTTTTCACAGGAATCCTATATGTTGATGTCGTGAACTGCCCTTTCTCTGGTTGATATCGCTGCACATTAAGTGTGATTATCTTCTCTTCCACCAAAAGCTTAACCTCCTTCAATACTTTCTTTCGACAGGTTTCCACTTCGTTATGGTTACTGGCATATATTCTAATTTCGGTCCGTCTGGTGTGTGGTAGGCTAAGGTGTGTTTAAGCCAATCCGTATCATTACGCTTGGGGTAATCTATTCTTGAATGTGCCCCTCTTGACTCTCTTCTGTTTAACGCTGAGAAGGCTGTAACCTCGGCTAAATCAAGCATAAAGTCCAGTTCAAGAGCGTTTACCAAACCTAAATTAAACACTCTTGAAGTGTCTTCAACTTTAGCCCTTCTAAACTTCTCCTTTAAGGCTCTTATCGCCTTAACCGCTTCTGCTAATCCATGCTCGTCTCTAAAGATCCATACTTTATCATCCATAATATTCATCATTTGTCTTCTAATCTCTGAGATCCTCTCACCGCCTTCATTTCCCAAAACTTGGTCAAAGACACGCTTCTCTTCTTCTCTAAGCTTATCGCTAGGTAGACTTGGGAGCGTTGAGGAAAGCGCAAGTTTTGCTGCTTCTTCACCAGCTACAGCACCAAAAACCAGACATTCCGCTGTAGAGTTAGAGCCCAACCTGTTGGCGCCGTGTAGGCTAAGGCAAGCACATTCGCCAGCTGCAAATAGATGAGGCAAAGGCGTTGCTGTCCTTATGTTCGCAGATATACCGCCCATAGAGTAGTGTGCAGCGGGTGCTACTGGTATATGCTCATGAACCGGGTCTACGCCTATTAACCTCTGCGCTACTTCGCGTATAAACGGGAGGCGTTCGTTTATCTTTTCCTCGCCTAAGTGTGTTAGATCAAGGGCTATGTAGGGTCTATCTGGTCCAGTGTATGCTCTTCCCTCCATTATCTCGGTCATTTCAGCCCTTGATACTATGTCGCGTGGCGCCAGTTCCATCTTCTCCTTTGCATACTTTTCCATAAAACGCTCTTTTTTGCTGTTTAGGAGGTAGCCGCCTTCTCCACGGGCTGCTTCAGTTATTAATACACCGCTTGGCACAAGCGCTGTTGGATGGAATTGAACGAACTCCATATCTTCAAGAGGTGCACCAGCCCTATAGGCTATAGCCATACCGTCGCCTGTGGCTGTGTGTGAATAGGTTGTGAAACGGTATATTCTGCAGGCTCCTCCAGTTGCCATTATTATCGCCTTCGCCCTGAACGCGCTCATTCTTCCTGTTTTGAGTTCTATAGCTGTTACACCCTTTGCTTGTCCCTCTTCAGCTATCAGAGATGTAACGAACCATTCGTCATAGAAGCCTATGTTGTCATATGCTAAGGCGCGCCCATACAGCGTGTGCATTTCTTGAAAACCCACAAGATCTGCTGAATAACATGTTCTATTGAAGCTATGCCCACCAAACGCTCTTTGAGCTATCTTTCCATCTTCTGTTCTGCTCCAAGGCATACCCCAATGCTCCAGCTTCACAAGTTCTACACTTGCTCTTTTTACAAAGAATTCTACAACATCTTGGTCTGCTAAGAAGTCACTTCCTTTGACGGTATCATAAGCGTGTAGATCGTGGCTATCGCCCTCTCTCATTACCGCTGCTGTGCCCCCTTGGGCGCAGACTGAGTGAGACCTCATTGGATACACCTTTGAGATTACCGCGATGTCCAAGTTTTTGCTTACTTCTGCAGCTGCGATTGCTGCTCTGAGACCCGCAAGACCGGCGCCGATAATTAATATGTCGTGGCTATAAACCTCCAACTCTAACATTCTATTATTGCGATTCCTCATATAAGGATTTAATTGCAATTTTTAAAACGCGCTAATAATTCTTTTACATCTAGCTTTCTACCGTTTACACGATAATAGTAATTAATTTAGTTGCTATTATTAAAGTATAATTAAAAGTTAACCCACAAAATAGGTGAAGCATGTTTAAGATGAACAATTTAAGTCGCGCACCCAATCTATATGGATTAGAGAAGGTTACTGGTAAAGCAGTGTATACAACTGACATCACCCTACCTTATATGCTCTATGCGTGCTTAAAGAGGAGCCCATTACCACACGCCCTCATAAAAAAGGTGGACACAAGTAGAGCCACATCACTTAGCGGCGTAGTTGCTGTAATCACTGCAGAAGATGTGCCGAAGGGGCTGCACGGTAGAGGGCTACTAGACACACCTATACTTGCAAGGGGTAAGGTTAGGTATATTGGAGAGCCTGTAGTAGCTGTAGCTGCTGAGTCTTTTGACATAGCTTTTGCAGCTTGTGAGTTGGTCGATGTTGAGTATGAACCTCTTACACCTCTCTTTGACTTCAAAGAGGCCTTACTTGAAGAGCCTCCTACAGTTGTGCATGAGGATCTATCGCGCTACAAGCGGCTGAAGTCAAAGCTGTATAGGGTTGCTTTAACACCTAATAAACCGAATGTATCGGCTTTGCAAAAGATAAGGTTTGGCGATGTAGAAGAAGCATTCAAACAAGCAGATTTTATCATCACTAACACTTATACAACGCAAGCGGTGCAGCACGCACAACTTGAACCCACATCTATTATAGCGAAACAGGAGCCAGATGGTTCCCTTACAATCTACACCTCAGGGCAAACACCATTTAGAACCAGAAAAGAGATTTCAGACGCTTTAGAGATTCCGGAGCAGAAGATTAGAGTCATAGTGCCAAAGCATGTTGGTGGAGGTTTTGGTAATCGAGGTGCAGCTGTGTATGAGCCGATAGTAGCAGCCCTAGCCCTAAAGACTCAGGGTAGGCCTGTTAAGCTCGTTTTGTCGAGGCTTGAAGACCTAATGTATACAACTACACGCCACCAGGCAGAGATTAAGTTAAGTGATGCTGTAACTAAAGATGGGCGGATAATTGGTAGAGTAATGAGCATAGTATATAACGGCGGAGCATACTCTGTAGCTGGGAATGTAGTTGTAAGAAACGCAATCTACGCCATAAGCTCAGTCTACAATATACCTAACTTTAAGGCAGACATCTATCGAGTCTACACAAATCAGGTTCAAGGAGGCGCGTTCAGAGGCTTCGGTTCAACACAAATATATTGGGCTATAGAGTCTCAGATGAACGAAATCGCTCAGAGGCTTAACATAGACCCCTTAGAACTTAGGCTGAAAAACATCTTAAAGGATAGCGATGTGAGCTGTATAGGAGAGAAGATACACAGCGATACAATGAGGCTTTGCATAAACACATTAAAGAAGCTCTTAGATGAAAACCCAAAACCAAAGAGCCCCATAGACGGTTGGGTTGTAGGTCGGGGTGTAGCCATAGCGAAGCATCAATGTGACATAACCTATCCAAGCGTAGCACTTATACGCCTAAACGAAGATCTAACCATCGACCTCTACATCGGCGCTACAGACATAGGTCAAGGGACATTTACTGGGCTTGCTCAGATCGTTGCTAAAGAGTTCAATATACCACTCAGCAAAGTTAGGGTGATCTCGTCAGATACCCTCCTAACGCCTATATCACCAGGCTCAAGCGGAAGTAGGCAGCTCGTCCAGTTAGGTAATGCCGTGCTGGCAGCAGTCAAAGATCTTAAGGGGCAGATAGTCGAAGCAGCCTCCAAAATCCTCTCTAAACCAAAAGATAAAATATCATTCAGCAACGGAAAGTTGAAGGTAGAGTCAGAAAATACAACTGAAGAGATACCCCTCGAAACCCTCTTCACAGCAGGACCCATGGGTGGAGCATACATAGAGCAAACAGGCCTACTGCTAGGCAGAGGCTTCTTCTACGAAGATTTAGCGGAGATAGACCCAGAAACAGGGCAAGCATCCAAGCCTAGAGTAGCACTAGAATACACGCCTATCTGCGCAGCAGTAGACTTAGCAGTAGACCCGGAAAGTGGGTCAATAAAGGTCTTGAACATCAAAGTTATAGCCGATGTAGGTAGAGCGGTCAACCCCGCTTTAGTAGAGGGGCAGCTAAAGGGAGGTGCTTGGATGGGTTTCAGCACATCTCTCTTTGAAGAACTTGTTATAGAAGAAGGGCAGATCTTCAACGGCACCTTTATGGATTACCTAATAGCATCTATATCTGAGACACCTAACATAGAAACTACAATTCTAGAGAGCGGCATAGGGCCTGGGCCTTTCGGCTCACGCTCGGTAGGCGAGCTAGGGGTTCTGCCTATAGCGCCAGCTATAGGTAATGGTGTTAAGGATGCTATAGGGGTTAGGGTTACCAGTCTTCCTATAACCCCTGAGAAGGTCTTTTGGTTGTTGAAGAATCGCTCTACTTTAAAGTGAATGATGCGTTATTGACCTTTAGTTTAGTGGCTTTGAGGTAGATTATGTCCACATCCGCCTCGTTTATCGGCGCTTTTTCTCCTCTGTGGAGGCCTTCTGGTATTATGCTTGGGATATACTCTTCTCCAGTAGCCTTAACTCTCCATACCAATAGGGCTCTTACCTTGAAGTATATTGCATATATCTCAGCATCCTCTATTGCTGCTGATGAAGCGTTTAGAGCCCACTTTTCAACAAACTCGTGATTATTTCCCTCTCTATCTAAGCTGTATCTGCTAGGGCATTTTAAGAAGAAGTTTGATGCAGAGATTCTCCCGCAGAGTATCTTAGTAGCTTTATTCTCCAACATGCCATATGTCTCTGGTCCTGTAACTGAAAAGCCCCTATCCATAGTTATGTTTGATGTCGTAAGTAATATAGGTAGGTATGGCTCATCTCCACCAGCATACCGCCCTAAAACTTCAGGTTGAGTTAATTCCCCACTTAGACAACTCATCTTCACAAAGTAGATTACACCGTTATCTAAGCTGGCTTCAGAAGCGTTAAGATGTATATCATCTTCGCCTTTAACATCTAACCCCTTGTCTGAATCTGGTATGCGCGCTGTGAGGCGTGTTGCGTATATCTCAACCTTCTGTAGAACTCCGCTTTGCGAGGATAGATTCACTCTACTTATCCTCATATCAGATATTTCAAGCAAGTCAACACTGATCCTAACAACCCTTACACCATCAACCTCAGCTCCACCATCGATCTTAAGGTTTGATACCTCTGCCCTACTAAAGCTGAGTATGTATTCGTCGTTAAGTGTAGGTGGCGTCACTAAGCCTATTGAGACACCTTCACAAGGTAGGTGCTGCTCATCGCCTTGAAAGACTGCTTTGATTAAGATTTGGTTTTCAACATCTACTTTAGGTGCGGTGTATACTGCTGTGTTGTTTGATGTTGGTGTTAATTTGCCTAGTTGAGGTTGTATGAACCACACGATCTCTTTACTGCCTAAGAGATTTCCTTGCATGTCTGTCAAAACAGCTGTTAAATCAATGTTTTCACCTGCATTTATCGAAAAACTTATAGGAGATATTGTAAGAAATGTAGAAGACTTAGCAGCCAAGCCAGAAGGTAAGATCACACCCTCAGCATAAGATGAGCTCTCTAAGTATTCACTCATCTTAGGGAAAGACGCTACAACCCTAACTTTAGTCTCCTGCTCTACATTAGGCGCAGTATACACAGTGGAAGGACCCTTTGATTCAGAAAGTATACCTAAACCCTCTAAACGCCACTCAACACGCTCCACAGGCGCCTTCTCAGGATTCAGATGAGCCTTTAATGTCACACTCCTACCAGACTCCACCTGAAAGTTAGGCGGATAAACCTTCAGAGCTGTGCTTACTGTCTTTCTCCTAAATAGGAAAGACAAACCTATCCCACTATAGATGGTCAAATGAGTTTAGTTAGGGTTATCGTGCCTAGATTCACATCCTTAGCAGTATGGACTACGCAAACCTTCTTTGAAGCATAGCCTTCCTTAGATACCTCAATTAGGTATCGGTGCATCCACTTTAAATCCCTAAGCCAGAAGTCCCCGAACTCGTCTGAAACCGTTTGATGCCTCACACCCTCAACTAGATCCAAGGCAACCACCGTAGCTCCCTCAACACATTCCCTAATAGATGAATCTACTATGGTCCCAGCTATAAACGGCTTGGGCAAGTTAAGATAATAGACCCTAGGTTTAGTTCCATACTCTGGGTGGAACACCTCACTCTTCTCAATTAAACTTTTGATCTTAGGGTCACCCTCCTCTCCTAATATAAGCGCTTCGCGTTGGCAAGCGCCTACACACCTTGTCTCACTCCAGCCTTTATCAAGGAGGTGTGCACAGAGAGTGCATTTTTGAGCGATGTTCAATTCGCTGTTAAAGTAGATCACACCGTATGGGCAAGCGTCTAAGCAGAGTTTGCAGCCACTACACTTCTCCGGTTTTATGAGCACTATACCGTCCTCTCTCTTCACTATGGCGTTGTCTGGACACGCTGGTATGCAAGGTGCGTTGTCGCAGTGCATACATAAGATCGGGGTATATGTGACCTTAACTTTAGGTATGGTACCCCGCTCCATTTCATCTACTTTAAGCCAGAAGTGACCAGTGTCGGGTTGAGGTTTAGCGTAAGGTGACCAATCGTTTCCAACATGTTCATCTTTACATACTATTTGGCAGCAGTAGCATCCTACGCATTCAGAAACATCTATAATGAGAACCTTACCCACCTTACTCACCTACCAGATAATCTTCATCCAACTTTTGAACTTCAACCAAATAGCCGCTTGCGCACATCTCTGGAACCCTAACCTCCATCCCCGCAATTCTCTTCTCGTGAGGCGGTGGCGCTATCAGATTTATGCATCCACCTCTATCTACTTTATCTTCTATTGGATCATGGTTAGCACCGTGATCCATGTATACCGTGCCAGGCATTATCCTCTCAGTCACATATGCGCCTCCAAGAACCACGCCGCGCTCGTTAAATATCATAACTACATCTCCGCTCTTTATACCCCTTTTCTCAGCATCTATAGGGTGAATCCAAAGAGGCTCATAGAGGTAGCCATCAGACCCTTTAACTTTGCAGGTAGGTATCTCTCTTGTCCAAGATATATCATCGCCTTGAGAGTGAAGCCTCCACCTTGGATGGTTAGACATAAGAAGCAGAGGGTACTTCTCAGCCCTAAGATGACTTAAGCTCTCTTGATGTGCTTCACCATGAGGCAAATAGCGTGGTAAAGGTGGTCTTTCTTTATCGTCTGGAAAGTGCTCGGCAAGACCCGTAGAGTAGAATTCAAGTTTCCCAGTTGGTGTCTCCAAACCCTTACCCTCAGGCATTTCATAGAACCAAGTCAACCCAGGCTTAACATTATACTTCCTCTTAATTTCTTCCCACTCCTCTGGAGTTGGGCAGTCGTAGATCACAACCTTCTTCTTCTTGAACTCCTCCCAACTCATCTTCTTAGCTGCCAATGTCTTCTCATAGGCTTTCTTTAACGCCTCCTCAGGCGGTGGAAACGCATCGCCGATACCAAGTTTCTCAGCTATAAGGCGGTGTATCTCATAGTCGCTCTTAGATTCACCAACAGGCTCTATGCACTTATCTTGATAAACCAAACCTACAATATCTGTATGATTCACTGGAACTATGTCATCATGCTCAAATATGGTCTGGGCTGGAAGTATAAGGTCAGCATACAGCAGATCATTCTCCAACCAGGGATGTATACCGACTACAAAATCTATCTTCTCGCTCCTTAAAGCCTCAATCATCTTATAGCCGTTGCTCCAGCAAGCAGTCCAGCAAGCATTCTCGTTCCAAATCATATGTATACCAGGATGATCTTTTGAAGGTGGGAAGGTGTATTTGGTGAACTGATCTTCACGAGGGCAAATAATAGAGCCGGCACAATACCAACTAACAGGAGGATTAAGAATAGCTTCTGGCACCAGCGTTTTAATAACGAAAGATCTGCTGGTTGGAGGCATATATACATAAGGTTCAGCAAAGTTCGGAGGAGTCCCCTCAGCATCCACCTCAGGATATCTAGGTATAGGCGAAAGCTTCTTACAGCCTAAGCCAAGCCTATACCAAAATCTAAAGAATTGCCTACCCGGCTTACCAAGTCCTTGCATAGATAAGACTATCGCTTCTATCCTCGCAACCTCACTACAATAAGGCCCCCTTATCTTAGGTCCTCCGAAGAATACTGCTAGGGATGTTCTCTTCTTAGCCCAAGCTCTTGCAAGCGCCTTTATCGTCTCAACAGGCACTCCACAGATTCTCTCAGCCCACTCTGGTGTCTTTGGAACACCATCTTCTTCACCTAAAACATACTTCTTGAATTCTTCGAAGCCGATGCAGTGTGTCTGCACAAACTTCTTGTCGTATGTGTCCTCTTTGATCCAAGTGTATGCTATCGCCAAGTATAAGGCTGCGTCTGTGTTGGGTTTAATGGGTATCCATTTATCAGCGTGCACGGCTTCAGCGTAATTTAAGTCAGGCGATATACCAACGATCTTTATTCCAGCCTGTTTTATCCATCTGCACATTATTGTGCCTATCTGCCCAGCGAAGCCTGCTGGCGTAGTTTCAGGGTCGCAGCCGCTGAATATCAGCATCTCACAATTCTCTAAGATGTCATCAAAGATCGCGTCTTGAATCGGCTCACCTACTTGAGCATCGAAGCCCCATACATGCTTTGCGCCCCAGTAGTAGCCTTCCCAGCTGTCTGGGTTCCTCACTTGTGAGGTGTAGCCTCCTAGCTTGTCGAATAGATAGTGGCCGTAACAATGGAATGTGTGCAGCAGCCCTGATTGACCATGCCCATCAGCTTGCACCAAAACCGCTTCGGTTGTGCCGTAAACCTCCTTTATCCTTTTGATCTCGTTAACGATTATTTCTATAGCTTCATCCCAGCTTATCCTAACATATCCACTCTTACCCCTATTCTGAGGGTTCCTATTTTCAGGGCTCCAATCCACTCTCTTCAAAGGATACTTTAATCTATTCGGCGAATCCACTCTCTTTTTGTGAGCGAGCATAAATGCTGCTGGCACAGTTCTCCTGGGTCTTGTGAACTCGCCTTTGCTCGTCTTGATCTTATAGAGTCTAACTTCATCCGGTACTCGGAAGGGCAGCACCCTAATGATCTTACCATCCTTAACATGAACCTCCATAGGAGGTCCGGAGCGTGAATGACCACATAACCCGCCGCTAACATAGCATATCTTTACATCAGAATCATTAGAAACCATTTGGATACACTGGGCACACTATATATGATAGGTCTATTAACTTTTACTACACTCTTTCAAATTTTTGTATTGAGTTAAGATCTTTAGAGCTTTATGAACAGCTTCAACAGCATCCCTACCTAATATGACTATCATAGCCTCTTTTCCAACATCACCTCTATGAAATATTATATCTGGTACTGCGCCTATGCTCTTCACCGCCTCTCTTGCGCCCCATTTGGTTGTCTCGCCTTCAGCAGCCTTTACTTCGGGAGGCTCCTTTGACCTATCATACTCTGAGCATAAATAGCCTAATTTACGCGCAGCATCCAAAATCCGTTCGTCAAATCTTATGTTCAGAGCGGCTCTAACCAAAGGTGTGTATTCTGAGATAGCAAGCAGAGTTGATGCGAGGTGTCTCGATGCGCCAAATTTTGGGCAGCCAGAAGCCTTGACCTTACCCATGGCGTTTACAATCCTTCCTGGGATGGCAGCGATGTCCTCTAGTTTCTTTGGTTGCGGTAGAGCCATAGCTATGTTGGTTTGGCATTCGGGTATGAGGTCTGCAAAGGCTGAGTTGTTTTCAAGTAAGTTTACCGCTTCTCCTACGCTCTCTAGAACTTTCATCTTCTCAGCGTAGAGCACAGTCTTACCTAAGGGTGATACTGGTGCAACGCCTCTACCAACTTTAGGGCTGTGTAAGATAGCGTCTGCTACAAAGCGTTTTGCCTCCTCTACTGCAGAGAAGATGTCATATCCTTTGGCTAAGAGTGCTGCTATGGCTGAGGCGAAGGTGCATCCAGTGCCATGTGTGCCTCCACTCACCCTCTTTGAAGCATACTTTCTTACTACACCATTATAATATAATGTATCCACACTCTCCTCTAAATCCAAATGCCCACCTTTAACCACTACCGCCTTCGGCCCTAGGGTTGCTATCTTCTTTGCAGCCTCCTCAGCGTCCTCTAAGCTCTTAATGCTTAACCCAGCTAACCGAGCAGCTTCATCTAAGTTGGGGGTTACGACTGTTGCCAAGGGGAGTATCTTTTTTATCAACGCTTCTTCAGCATCCTCTTTAAGCAACCGAGCGCCGCTCTTAGCCACCATAACCGGATCTACAACCAGAGGTGCCTTGATGTTCTCGAGTTCATCAGCAACAACCTCAATTATTCCACGGCTGTAAAGCATACCAGTCTTCACAGCGTCAACACCAATATCTGAAACAACCACTCTAATCTGCTCCCTAACCACCTCATCATCTATAGGCTGAACCGCTGAAACGCCAGTCGTGTTCTGCGCCGTTACTGCTGTAATTACACACATCCCATATACTCCAAGGGCTGCAAATGTCTTAAGGTCTGCTTGTATACCCGCTCCTCCACCAGAATCTGAGCCGGCTATTGTAAGTGCTCTTGCAACATCTTCCATAGAAACCTACACCCTCACCACTAACTGCTTACGCCTAGCCATCTTAACAAAGATTACATAAAGGGCTGCTGCCGTGAGCATGCTGGGTATAGTAGCACCTAACCAAGATATGTATGTTGTTATAGCTACATACATTATGAATCCAGCGGCCCAAGAAACTATTGCTGAGATGTTAACACCTTTAGTATACCAGTAGCTGCCGCCTTTGATATATAGATGCTCTACATCAAACTTCTGCTTCGCTAAGATGTAGTGGTCGCTCAATACGACGCCAAAGATTGGTGAGAATGTTGCGCCTATCCAGAGTAGGAACCAGACATAGTTTTCGATGTTGATGAATAGAGCTAATGCTGCGCATAAGCCGCCTATGAACACGATGAGCGTCCACTGCTTTAACTTAGGTAGATTATTTTGCACCGAGACCGCTGCTGAGTACACATCTGCAAAGCAGTTATCCAACTCGTAAACTAAGATAAGTAGTAGGGCTGGTGCTCCGAGAAATAGGTAGCCGAAAGAACCAACTATATCAGCTGAACCAGTGGCTAATATGAGTATGCTTCCTATTGTGTATCCTGAGATGTTTCCTACTATAAACCCTAAGTAGGTGCCTAAAAAGCCACCTTTTGCTGTGCTCGCAAACCTATTGTAGTCTGCTGCAAGAGGCATCCAAGATAGAGGCATCGCTATTACAATGTCAAGAGCCATTAGAAGAGGCAACCCGCCTTCAGCCTTGGCGCCCATAACTCTGCTTAAACCTCCATTCTGAAGAGCCCAAAAGGTTACCCAAGCTGCTGAGCCGTAGAGAAGCCAGAAGGCGAATCTTTCAAGCCACTGCTTAACAACCATCAAAGGTCCCCCTATACCCATAATTATCGTGAAGATTGTGAAGATGATTACCCAAAGCCAATATGCTGAGAACCCAGTAGTAGTGGATAAAATGAGGTCACCAGCCTTAGCCATCACCACTATCTCCAATGTGCCCCAGCCTACGAGCTGCGCAACATTAAGCCAAGTTGGAAAGTAGGAGCCCCGTATACCGAAGGCTGGGCGTAGCGAAACCATGGTAGGTACTCCACACTTCCCACCTATCATACCAGCCAAAGCAAGCGGCAAGGTTCCTATGACTGTGCCTACTGTAATCACTAGAAATGATGTTAAGAAGTCTAAAGAAGGCACAAGAAGCGCACCAGCTTGGTAAACCAGCAGCCCCGTCCCCAAGCTAGTCCAGAAGACCGCTAAATCTATTGGGCGAAGTATCCTCTGACTCGGAGGCACAGGCGTTATGCCCCATTCAGGAGGCTTACGGATCTTCATCCACAGAAGTCCAAGAGCGATCAGCTTATAACATTGTTGATAAATCGGTTATATTGATGAAGCCTCCTTGTGAAGTAGCCATAAAAGACCTTCTACCACTCATCAGAGCCCTCGTAGCCAAAGATCTGAAGGCAAAAGGTTTAAGCCAAGCCAAGATAGCTGAGATGGTAGGTGTAACACAGCCAGCGGTAAGCGGATACCTTAAACAGCAGATAGATAAGAATGAACCTCTCTATTCAGAAGAAGTTGTTGCTCTATCAAAATGGCTCGCCTCGGGTCTAGCCTCAGGCAATTTATCATACTCTGAGGCGGTAAAAGGCATCTGCACCCTATGCACAACCCTAAAGTGTCAAGGCTCGGTTTGCACGCTGCATAAGCTTAGGTTTCCAAGTTTACAAGCAGAAGGATGTGATATATGTATCCAACTCTATTCAAAGGGTCTCCCAACTGTAGATAAACGGTATGTTGCTTTAAGCAACTTAAAGGCTGCACTGAACCTTATCCATGCATCAAAGGAGTTTAGTGAAGTTATACCTGAAGTCTTAGTTAATATAGTTGAAGCAACACCTAATGCTAAGAGCGTCAAAGATGTCGCTGGTATACCCGGGCGCATATCTAAGGTTGAGGGTATGCCAAGAGCCTTTATGCCTCCTGAGTTTGGCGCCTCGGAGCATCTAGCTTCTGTTTTGCTCGCAGCGATGCGTGTTAATCCCGATGTTCGTGCAGCCATAAACATTGCGTATAATAGGTTTGTAAGAGGTGCGTTTACAAAGCTGGGTTTCAGCGTCTACATATTCGATAGGCGTGAGACACCAACCAACGCAAATATGGCTCAGACTCGTGTTATAGAGGAGGTGTTGAACCTTGGTAAGCGAGGTGAACCTCTACCAGAAGTGTTTGTAGATGCTGGTGGATATTGGATAGAGCCATCAGCATACATATTTGGGAGTAATGCTGTTGAAGTCGCTCAAAAGGCTATAAAGGTTGCTGAGGAGGTTGCTCGTCTTAAATCTAAGTAGCTTAGGGGTTGACTCTGGTTGGTGTGCGTGGAAATAGGCTTGCAGCCCTTATATGTTTTAACCCAGCGACCCACTTAGTAAGCCTTTCTACACCTACTCCAAAGCCAGAGTGAGGGGGCATACCATATCTTCTTAGTTCAAGGTACCATCTGAAGTTCTCCATCGGCAGTTCTTGGGACTCTATTCTTTTAAGCAAGGTTTGGTAGTCGTGTATTCTTTGCCCGCCAGTAGCTATTTCACCATGCCCCTCTGGTGCAATTAGGTCTGCTGAAAGAGTTATGTTTTCGTTATCAGGCTTAGTCATATGGTAGAAACTTCTTGCGCTCAAAGGGTAGTCTGTTATGAAGAATGGTTTGGTCTGGCTCTTAGAGAGTAGCGTTTCCACCACTGTTGGAATGTCTTCACCCCATTTGAAGCCTAGATTCTGCTCAGACGCGAACTTCAAAACTTCATCATAGGTTATGCGTGGGAAAGGCGGTTCAGGAGGCTTAAATCTTCGCCCAAGCACCTCCAGTTCCTCTTTACAATCTTCCACCACTCTGTTGCAGATGTATGTAATAAGGTCTTCTTGGAGCTTCATATTCTCCTCTTGATCCATGAATGCCTTTTCTGCTTCTATCATCCAAAATTCAGTGAGATGCTTTGGTGTCTTAGACTTCTCTGCTCTAAATGCTGGTTGAAGAATGAAAACCTTCCCTAATGCACAAATCGCAGCCTCTTCATAAAATTGTGCACTTTGACTAAGGTAAGCTTTTTGACCAAAGTAGTCGAGTTCAAAAAGCGTAGCCCCTCCCTCGCAAGCCGACTGAACTATTGTAGGCGAGCTTATTAGGCAGTAGCCACGCTGCGAGAAGAATTCTATCGCCGCTTTCATGATGCCCCATCTTATCTTGATTACAGCTGAAGCCTTACGCCCTCTTATTGAGAGGTGCCTATAGTCATAAAGGAATGATGTTGATTTAACGGCGCTTTTAGTTATAGGCCATTTATCAGCCAAAGCTATAATACTCAGAGATTTTATGGCTACTTCTCTTCCCTTTGGCGCCCTCTTATCTACCCTTATGCTTCCCTCCAACTCAACCGCTGTTTCTTTTGTAACCCGCTTTAGTCTCTGAAAATCTTCTTCACCAATAACTCCCTTCTTACCCGCTGCTTGAATGTATCCTGTGCCGTCTCTTAAAGTGATGAAGATTATGCCACCCACCTCTGACTTCGAAGCCACCCAGCCTCTAAGTTTAACCGCTGAGCCTTCAGGCAGCTGAAAGGCCTCTGAAATCTCGACTTGACTCAATCTACCTACCTCCAAGTTTAGGTAAGGTTAAGTAGATTCTTATAAGGATGGTTAGGCTTACCTTGCTTATGCGCTGCGTCGTCAAACCTTCAGCTGAGACTGCTGCCCAGATAGATTTGTTGAAGCATCTACTAATAGAGTCTTTACCATCCTTTACGGATTCAAAGTATTCGATTAAAGTAAAGGGGGATATCATAGAGGTAGAAGCCCAAAACCTAGTTGAGGTTGCTGAAACTATATCCAGATTCTCTGGCGTAGCTTATGTGGCTTTGGCTGAAAGAGTAAATCCAGAATTTGACGAAGTTCTGCAAGCCATAGTGAGAATGGGTAAAAAAGGTATCTTTGAGAAAGAGCGTTTTATGGTTAAAGTTGAGACAACCCAAAACCTAAACTTTGAACCCAAAGATCTAGAATCTCTAGCAACATCTATACTCATAGGTGAAGTTAGTGATAGAGGCGCTAAACCAGATGAGAAGAAGCCCGATAAGGTTGTCTACACTCTAGTCACAAAAGAAGACGCATACATCTTCACTCACCGCTATCTAGGCTCCTGTGGGCTTCCCTGCGGCTCTTTAGGGGAATGCATAATAGTGGTTGAACCTACAGTGAGGTCTCTGGTGAACGCTTGGCTTACGCAAAGAGCTGGATTTGACGCTAAATATATTATCATCAGCCAACCTCAACCCTCCTCTAAGCTGCTATACCACTCCTTTGAAGTCTTTACTCTGCTCAGACGATGTATGCCTAAAAAGATTGTTCAAGTGTTCTATGTTGATGCAGCAAATCGTTATAGAACTGGGGATGGAAGCTATAGTTGGTTTGAGTTTACAGCAACATTAGCCCTTAAAGCGGCTAAAGAGACTAATGTTAAGGCTGTCTCTTTGCCGCTTATCCTAGGGGGTAGCGCAACGAATGTTGTTGAAAGAGCTTGTAGAGAATCAGTTACCATGTTCTCACCAGCATCCTTCTTGACTAATGATGAGATGCTGTGTTACGCGCGTATGATAGGTCTTCACTCTAAGCTTCAGATTGATTTAAACGAATGTAGGTTAAGTATGTTAGACGCTTCTGGAAGAACTCTTTCAAGTTTAGAGGACGCTGCAAGAGATGCTTGGAAAGATGTTGTAAGGCTAGAAGTGGTGAAGGGTCTTTTAGACGCACACGAAATTGTAGATAGTTTATCTTAACGCCTCAAGAACTGCATCAGTAAACCTACTTAACCCATCATACTTTGAAGCTAACTGTGAAAGAACTGAAACTCTACTCCTATAGGCGCCATCACCATGAAGCGTATGTACAGCTTCACAGATGTCTTCAGGATTTGACTCAAGCGGGTCGAGCCAAAGAGCCACACCGAGCCTAACCATTTTAAATGTGTTGCTAAATTGTTCACTATGGTCTGCTATCGGTATTATAAGCATAGGCTTTCCAAGCAGAAGAGCTGAGCCAAGGGTTGAATGCCCTCCCCTAACCACAAGTATGTCTGAAATCTGCATAAGGTCTTCACTTATCGGGCACCATTCAAAGTAGTAGATTGAATCTAATCTTTTAACTTCTGTGCTCCCTTTGGTTCTGCCTTCAGATATAACTACTTGAAAATCCTTTAGTAGTGTTGCAGCTTTAAGGAGTTTTCTTAGAAGCGCTGGCTTTGTAAATGCTGGCCCGCTTATGTGAATAAAGACTATAGGCTTATCTATGTTTAACCCAGTTTTACGGAGACTCTCTTCGAGCTCCTCTCTACTCTTCTTGGTTGGTTGAACAAGAAAACCAATATACTCAGCTTTTTTCCTCACAGCAGAAACCCACCACAGATTCTCCTCAGAAATGGTGTATGGTGGCGGTAGGTCTGGGAAGAAGATTCTGTCGGCTAAATTCCACAGTTTACCTAAGATCTCGTTGAGGAAGCGTTCGATGGGCTTTGTACGCTTACTTCTCTTCTTAGGTGGTAGAAGTATACGCAGCTGATTAGTGACTACAAAGCATCTTAAACCCAAGGTCTTAGCAGCTATAACCGCAGAAAGGCGTGAATCTGAGATGACAAGATCTGGTTTCCAACTCTGCATAATCTTTCTCTCTATTACTGTTTGACGGATAAATGTGGCTATATGCCAAGGCAGTCTCTTAGAGGTCTTTAAAAGCCCTTCAAATTTTCCTGACGCTGTCCAACCTACATCTAACCTAGGCACTCTAAAGCAGAGGAAGCCCTTCTGCTCCACATAATCAGCTGCTTCATAGTATGAGGAGAAAGCTGCTTCAAATCCTAGTGCAACAAGCCTCGAAGCTAAAGTAACCATTCTAGCAGCGTGACCAAGACCTGAACCGAAGATGGGGAAATAGACTCTTTTCAAGCCAAGTCTTTCCCCTCAAACCAGCCTTCTCCTAATAACCCTACCATTCGGCTCTTCTTCAGCAAAGACCACTGCCTCAAAGCGGTAGAGCTTTGTCTCCGGCAGAAGCCAGATGTCAGGTGGTGCACCAGCCTTCATACAGGCGTATGAAAGGTATTGTTCAACATCCCAACCTTCTTCGACTGGGACTTGAGGAAGTAGAAGCCCGCTTAGAAATCTGTATTCGACTATCAAGCCATCTCTTCCTATCTTTATCAAGTTAAGATACTCTCTCGGTGATGCTGCTTTGAGTCTCTCAGGCGGTGTTAAAACGCTTACTTCAAAGATTAGGTTGTTGAGTTCTTGGGGTTTGATAGGTTCAAAGCGTGGGTCTTCTGTGGCTGCGCTTATAGCTGCTTCGATTAGCGCTTCGCTTAAGGGTATTTTTGGTTGAACTAACCCTATACATCCTCTGAGTTCATGCTCCTTTCCTTTTAATGTGTTTATCGTAACGAATACACCTAATTTCTCGCTGAACCTTTTCTGAAATTCCTCGCCTACTTTCAGTCTTCTTCTGCTGACTACATACTCTTCAGCTGCTCTTCTAGCCGTTTTTACAAGCAATTCGCCTTCTTCGTCACTAAGCTCGATCATCGCATCTTCACCAGCTAGGGTCTCCTTTAAGTCTTAAGGAGCTGCCTTAGACGCCTATCGAAGCCCACAATTCTGGGCCAATGGCTTCCTATCCAGTAGAGTTTACCGCAGACTACACATTTATAGTATGTGCTCTTAGGCTTGTGCTTAACCTCAACCTCTTCTGGGCTACAGATTTGAAGCAGCCCATTACAGATTGGGCATCTTGAAGTTTCAGGCTTTAATGTAGGCGGCTCTAAACCAATCTTCTTGAATACTTCAGCAGCTCTACTTGCGTCATCCTTGCCTAAGAGTAAGCAGGCTTTTACCCCTCTTTTTAATGCTGTTAAGTAGAGGTTTCGGTCAGAGGTTAGGAGCCATCTGTCCTCCTCAGCAGCCTTACTTATGAGAGCCTTATCGTCTAGGTTGGTGTTGTATGATACATCGTAGCCGTAGAGTCTTAGCTTTCTGGCTAAGCTGCCGTGCATAGAGTCTACAAGGAATCTCAGCGGTATATTACACCTTACCCCCTCTTTCTTCTACCTCTAGCTTCAGAAGTCTCTCGAATATGTTGTCCCTATTTACTAAACCAACTATCTTATCGTTCTTAACTATGGGTAAGGTGTTGACCCGGATGCTCCTCATAACTTTAGCGGCCTCTTTTACACTCTCTTCGCCGCTTAACGCTGCTGTAAGCCCCCTCATAGCATCCAGCACAAGAAGCCTCTTGATGAAGGTGTCAAAGTGCCTTATCTGCTCAACTCTCAAAAGGTTAAATAATGTGAAAGCAGCTTCACGCTCACTTATAATCCCAACAGGCTTATCACCTTCAACCACCACAAGCTCACGGATAGGTGTGTTGCTGAGCTTCTCAAGGGCGGTAGAAAGCTTAGACCTCAAGCCAACAACTACAAAAGGTGGCTGCATAAAGTCTCTACAACACATACTTGATTTAACCATCAGAGGAACAAGCAGCAACTTCGTCACTAACCCCCTCACCACTCCATCATTTCCTACCACAGGCAACGCAGCTATGTTATATTCAAGTAACCTTTCAGCAGCCTGTAGAGCGGTATCTTCGGGGTGTGCTGTGATTATATTGGGTGAAGTGAAGGCTGCTACGGAAAGTGATGTGGGTGAAAGTCTGCTCATCCTCTTTGAAGAGATCTTGGAGAATATGTCTTTGACTGTAACCACACCAACTAACTTAGAGTCTGAGACTACTATCACTCTATCTACATCATATCTCCTCATAACTTCTATAACCATAGGAATCTTCTGCGCCTTACTTACAAGATAAGCAGTTTCAAGATGTAGTTCAGAGAGCTTGGATTCAAGACTAAAGATCTTTGACAAGTCTTAAAACCTCTATCTTAGAAAAGAGTCCGGATAAATTCTTCTTCTTATCTAATACTGGCAAGCCTCCTATCTTGGCGCTGCTCATTAGAGATGCAGCGTCTACTACTGACGCCTCTTCAGATATAAAATGTATTGGGCTCCTCATGACATCTTTGGCGTAGGTCAGCCCCAGAAACTCTATCTTTCTACTCCTTTTGGGCGCCTCGCTGTCATAAACTACTTTGCTCTTCGAGCTTCCAGCAGATACTCTAACAAAAGCTAGATCTGTGGGTGTAACTATACCTATAGGTCTGCCTTCAGCATCTACAACGATAACTCTGTGGCTAGGTGATTTAACCAAAATCTTGATGACTCGACTAATTGGATGGAGTGGTTTAGCCACAGCGACCTCTACACACATATGCTCCTTAACCTTTTTAGACGGGTCTCCATGCTCCTTAAGGCACCTCGTTAAATCACTTGTAGTAATCATCCCAACGATCTTGTCATCATCTAATACAGGAAGCCCTGTCACACCACTATTTAACATAGTTTCAGCAGCCTTAGATATAGACTCATTTACAGAGATCGTTATGACAGGTTTCGACATGATCTCCCATACACTAGTGTATTCGAGTGGTCTACGGCGCCAAGCTGGCCCATTCGGTCTTAATGCTAAAGCTAGGTCTGTTCGGCTTACTATACCAACAAGTCTACTTCCATCAACGACTGGGACTCTTCCAACGCGTCTTCTAAGCATAATGTTTCTAATGGCTGCAAGAGTATCTTGAGGAGAAGCTATAGCTACAATAGGTGTCATGTAATCAGATACTTTAATCATGTTAACACGCAGCTATTATTCAGGAGCTTCTGCGGGTTCGTGCACAACTTCAGCTCTGCAGTCTTCACATAGGAACCGCCCATCTACTTCAACAAGCATATCTGACCATTCGCCGCACGAGTCACAGTAGCCGGCGAGAGGACCTTTAATCCTAAGCGATTCACCTGTAGTGATTTTAACCTTCTCAGACAACAGACCTATAAGTTCAGGTGTGACGGCATTTAGGTCTGATGTAGTGACTATGCCTAGAAGCTCATTCTTGTATGTGACGCCAAGCTTCTTTATGTTAAGTCTGCGCATCATCTTTGCTGCTTCGGTAACATCGCTTTCAGCATCTATTGTGTATAGAGGTTTGGAGACAATTTCGCTGAGCTTCACTTTGCTGGGTTTAAGGTCTTCTGCTGCAACCTTCCTCACGATGTCACCTTCAGTAACTATACCTAAAGGCTTGCCATCTTTAGTGACTACTACGCTACCTATCTTAAAGCGCGCCATCTTCTTAGCAGCATCTTTAACAGATTCGTCAACATCTGCGGTTATCACTGGGCTGTTCATGACTTCCCTTACAAGGATCTTCGTCCTAATCATAGGCTCTGAAGCCAATGTTGTCCAACCAATGCTGTATCTTACCCTCTCTCTTAAGACTTTTGCTCCCCTAAATTTATTGAAGTAACCTTTCCTCCTCCATTAGGCAGAGCTCTTATGAAGTCGTCTAAGGGTATCTCTTTAACCCTCAATCCTAACTCCCGACCTACTGCTGCAATCAACCCGCTCTTAACCCGCTTAGCGGTTTCGCTCACTTTGCCCTTTTCCGGAACTAGCGTCGCATATGCTATGCTATTCGCTTTAAGAGCGCTTGGAGGTCCGCCAACCACTACAATCTCTTCGTCTAAGATAGTAAGACCAACACCAGCATACACCTTTACATTCTTAACCCAATTCTTTGCGCCTTCAATTAAGAATGCGCCTTTAGGTAGGTATGTGCCGGAAGGGCCGGTGAACTTGATCTGATTTGGTTTTATCCAGTAGACATCAACCGCTGTGAGCTCCGCCTTCCAAGCTGAGCTGTATGCAGCTACAGCTTCGCAGCACTCTCTTATACTCTCTTCATTTGCTTCTGCGCCGCCTTTAAGTATAAAGAAGGGTGAGCCGTGTATGTCTGCGTGAAATACTATATCATCTTCTTGAAGGTATCTTCTGAGTATCACTGTATTCGAAGCAGCATCCCTACCTCCAACTGCTAGCAGCCCTTTTGATGTGTAGAACCACCTATATCTCTCAAACCACTTCTTGACTCTGATACGCTTTAATGGCTTGGTTTCTTCCTTAGCGGCTTTGGTGAGTAGAAGCGCCTTTTTCTCAAAGAGGCTTTTCTCCGCCTCTTTGATAGCCCTTATTTTAGATTCTAAAACTTTCGCGGCATCGAAGATCACGGAGGCTGCGCTCACGGTAGATGATGTCTTTGGGATCTTGATGGGTTCAGTAAACTCCTTAACCTCTATGTAGTCTCCTTTGCTTTGTGTATATTCTACTCCGAGTGTTGTAAGAATTGTTGGTAGGTCTTTGCTTTCTGAAGCAGCGCTTCTTAGAGCCGTAGCTATTTCACGAAGTTTTTTAGCCTGCTTCTCTAATTCCAGTCTGCTCTTTGCTTGCGCTTCAAGTGCTCTGTTCAGCTCCTCTATTCTTCTTTGAGTCGGCTCCTCTTCTTTCTTTTTAAGTTCCTCAAGTAGGCTTAAAGTCTGAACCTCATCCACCGCTTCAATAAAGCTGTCTGTGTGTCTATAATCCTCTACAGAGTATGTTGTGAGCTTGAAGGGAGAAGCATCTATAGGCTTCCCATCCTTAAGTAGTATAGTAGGCTTAGACTCTGCTCCAAAGATTAAATCCTTTAGATTAATGAGAGCATCGCGTAGCTTAACGCTCTGCTCTTTGTTGAGGCTTCGAGCCTTAGGATCGATATCGGCTCTGCGTAGAACCTCCTCAACATATTTGCGCGATAATGCAAGTTCTCTACCAAGGTATCTTGCGATCTCTAAATCGCTGCTTGCTACATCCTTTAAAATATCTTCATGTGCTGTAAAGGGGTTCTTACCTCGAGGAGGCGGCGGCACATATTGCAAACCTTGAGCAAGTCTTCGATGTCTCACATCTATCTTCCTAAATAAGGTTAGTATACGCTCTTCAGCATCAAGGACAAGTAGGTTTCCCCCTCCAAAAAACTCTGCTACAAGCACCCTTCCTAAACCATCAACCGTAAACCAAATCTTAACCAGCCTTTCAACATCAGGCTGCTCTACTTTTAAAAAACGCCCTCTGAGAAGATATTCTCTAAGATGCGCTGAAAAAGCATCTGGAGGCTTCGTTGGCACCTCATAAGATGTGAGCCATATGCCTTTGTTTAATGAAATTATTAGCCTCTTCTCTGGATTGGTTGAGTGGTGCAGCCGGATAAGCCAAGTTACATCGTCAACAGAGCCTATGCTATTCACATAATAGTCGTTGAGCGCAGCATTAAGCTCAGCAACCACTCTTGCAAGGTCTATTCCAGAGAGCTCCACAGCCAACTCAAAGGGGGTTAAGGGATATATAGGTGGTGTTCGAAAACAGCGCTGCTTGACACCGTTAGATAAACTGTATTGGCTTAGAGTTGCTGCTGGGGTTGCCGCTGGGATACTTGCAACCCTACTAGGGTTTATTGGTGTGAATCAACCAGAAGCATATAGAGGTGTGATCTTGGCACTAGCGGTTTATGCGTTGACGAGCTACGCAGCAAGATACCAAATATTCAAAAATTTAGGGGTTAGTTTACGCAAGATCTACACACATGGCTTGGGTAGCTTCATAATGCTATTCCTCTTCACTTGGATTCTCCTTAACACCCTCTTCTTCGCCGCTTAAACTATTGTCGATGAACTTTAGCCAGACATCGATGTAGCCCTTCTCAAATTCGTCGCAGTCAAATGATGATTGAAGTCTAAGAAGCATCTGTTTTAACTCGGCAAACCACTGAGTGTTAAAAAAATCATCTGCCCTCTGAGCAATCTTCGAGATAAGACCTAAACAACCAGCCCTCCTACCGATTAACCTCTCTGAACCAGACCACAGAGAAGTGTTCAACACAATATCCTTAGCCTCACTATAGCGTTTAGCCAATATGTATGCAAGAAACTGCTCCGTAGCCGGATCTAAGGTATCCAATTTAAGCGTCAACCAACCCAGCAGTAGTAATCTTATAATACACTTCTCTAGGTCTTAGAGGTGGTTGAACAGCCTCAGCTGAAAACAGCCTCTCCAACTTTTTAGATAGTTTTATTCTAAAGTGTGCGCCTTGAGCCATAATGTTTCCTCCAGCTTCAACAGTTAAGCCCCCTTTGTCTAATCTTGTCCTCACAGAATTAGTTAAAAGGAAAGCCATATTATCCTTTAGGGCTGTTAAGCAGAGCGAATGCAGATGTCTGCCTAACATGCCTCTTATAGAAGCGTCTTCGCTTGCTAAAAAAAGTTCTGCAACACTATCGACAACAACCAGCATAGGTTTTCTATCCATCTTCTTAATTTGGTTAAGCAAAGCTATCTGCTCCTCCATCACCCTAGGTTCATACACATATATCTGCGAGAGCGCCTTGTTAGCGTCTAAATTACGCGCTTCAGCTAACTCCTTAAGCCGCTCTGGTCTAAAAGAGCCGGTTGGATCGACATATAATACTAGTGAGTCTAACCCGCCCTTCTCTTTTGGAGCCGCGGTTAAAGCTGAGACTTGTAGGCATAGCTGTGTCTTACCTACCCCGCTGACGCCAAAGAAGTCGGATACGGTGCCTAGTTGTAGACCGCCTAACAGCATTTTATCTAAACCTCTGACGCCAGTGGGGATGCTGAAGACACTTGCGCCCACTTTTACTCCCTTCATAAGTTGAATATGTTAAGCAGATAAGCCTTTTAGCCAAATTATGTGTTAAGTGTAGGGTTGAATGAAAAAGTCAGCTGGATTCTTCAACCAACGGTAGAAGACGCATACAACCTACTAAAAGAATCCCTATCAAAAAAGCGCTTTATCATAGTCACTGGATTATGTAAAGTAGATTATGTTGGGCGAGCAGCATCTAAACTCGATTGGGGAGAGCGGGTACTACTAATAAAGCAAGACGGCTCACTGCTCATACATCGAGCAAAAGGATTTGAAGCTGTAAACTGGCAGCCTCCCGGAAGCATATTTACAATTAAACAGGAAGGCGGGCTCTTGGTTATCAAATCTTATAGGAAGGAGCATCAAGAAACACTTACTATTTCCTTTAGAGACATCACGCTGCTAACAAGCCTAAAGCTTGTAGATGAAGCGGAATTCGAGATGCACCTAAGCGAAGACGAAATGTATGAGACCATATCCTCAAATCCAGATATATTAGAGCCAGGATTTAGAATACTTTCTCAGCAACGCCGAATCGACGCAGGAGTAGCTGACTTTACCGGCTATGACAACCAAGGTAGATACACTATAGTTGAAGTTAAGAGGAGGACTGTTGATGTAAAAGCTGTGAAGCAGGCATACAAATATCTGTCAGGCTTCAAGGGTAAAGGCGCCTCTGTCAGAGGGATAATCGCCGCCCCATCCATCAGCTCAGAAGCAAGTAGGCTTGCCACTTTACTTGGCATCGAGTTCAAGAAGATAGACCTAAGTAAATGTGTAGCCGCACACAAAGAGCGGATGAAGACTTCCCTTTTAGAGCAGAGTGATAAGTCAACCTAAGATTCTCAGGTTAGCGACTCATTTTCCAATTAGGTTGATGCGCTTCTAAGGATAGGTTTATGATGCTCAAAACTCTTAAATAGTCAACCCGCATCCCCGAGCAGATGACGAAGGTCTATGGAATACATATACGCTGCTCTGCTCCTGCATAGGCTACAGCAGCCTATAAATGAAGAAAATATAAAGAAGGTAATCGCAGCAGCGGGTATAACCCCTAACGAAGTAAAGGTAAAGGCATTAGTCTCAGCTCTCTCAGAAATCAACATCGAGGAAGCATTAAAGAACGCAACGCTAACACCTATCACAGCACCAGCAGCTCCAGCACAAGCACCAACACAAGCACCGGCTGCACCAGCTAAAGAAGAGAAGAAGGAAGAGGAAAAGAAGGGTGAAGAAGAAGCGCTAGCTGGTCTAGCTTCGCTCTTCGGCTAAAACCCCTCTTAAGAATACCCCCTCTTAGCAAGCTCTTTCATTAAAGCTGACGCCTTCAGATACGCATCACCAATAATCCTTTCTGTCGTCGATTTATCAGCTGGATAGCCGGCTGAGAAGGCTAACGCAACACTCTGCTGCACAGCTTTAACTATAATCAGCGGTAAGCTCTCCCTACAAGCATAACCTACCTCAACCGCCAGAGCCAAAGCTTGAGAATGCAACCCGCTAATCTGCTTACTATATTCCTCCAAGTCAAGCCTTAGATCTTCTTCGCGTAATATCATACCATCTGTATAAGCAGCGTATATCGATATGCCCGCTCTAATCGGTTTTATACCAAGCTTAGCAAGCAGACTAGCAAGCTTAAGAGAAATAACCTCACCTCTCTGTCTAACTACCGTATCTTTAGCAACCCATATGCTTCCACTATCTATCCTAGTAGGCACACCACACTCCTTAAACTCACTTAATACTGGCCCAGGGGGTAAACCTGTGTTGCCAGCAGGCACCATTATGGGATCTGTAGCGACATCGCCAGCGCGTGCGGGGAGATACACCTTATTCTTCTCCAAAATCAAACTAAGTTTAAAGGGGTTCATGTTTGTAAATATAAGCAGATTCTGCCCTTCAAGGAGATTCAAGAAGTCCTCAGAGTTCTTAAGCTTCTTTAACGCCTTTTTAGCCAGATTATTCTTAGCAACCAGAAATTGAACTTGACCAGCTAGCTTCTTTCTAAGATTCATCAGCTGGGAAGCTCTTACCTTATTCAGCTTAGCTAAAGCTATAACGCTTGAATGTGAGATCAGCTCTTCAAGCTTAGTTAATGCCTCTACTTTTCTTGCTGGGTATTCAAGTCTAACTTTAGACATATTCATCACTTAACCTTAAAGGCGGCTGGGGGGCTCATAGTCAGCTTTACAAGCACCCCACCAATATTCTTTAAACCTAAAGGTAGCTTCTTAACAACCGCATCAGCCACAGCTAAAGCGTTATCTATGATTCTCTCGTCAGCCATCTTCTCATCACCAACTTTACAAGCTGCAGCGAGCTGATTTCTACTCCTAACTCTAACAGCACTACGATATCTCTCCAAGATCTGCTCTAACGGAGCATTAGGAGCTATAGGAGTAGGCATCTTCCCTCTTGGACCAAAATATTGCCCAAGAATCTTACCCACCTTCGGCATAAGCGAAGCCTCAGCCAAGAAGAAGTCATAGTTCGAAGCGAGCTTTCTAATCTCTCTCTTCTGGTTAGCAAGCCTATCCAACTCGTCACCTTCTATGACGAGATCAGCACCCGAATTGCGTGCCCTTAAAGCAAAGTCGCCAGAAGCAATCACACAGATCTTAGGTCTTTTTTCAAAGGGATGCGGAAGAAAGACAATCTCATTTATGTTTATGGGCTGCTTAGGATTCAGATCCTTAAATGTTAAGATAAGCTCAAAGGCTTGATTAAAGTTTCTTTTAGCAGCTTTCCTCCTAGCTTCTTGAACGAGCTGCTTTACGCTCTCAGCATTCAGCATTCTTAAACACCCTCTTTAATGTATGTGGTGTGGCTAAACTGGGGTTATAAAAGCTTGTTATCCCTTAGATAGTATGTCGTCCCACCCACCACTATCGACTTCCTTTAGCACTTCTCTAGGATCTTTGTTTCCAACCTTTATTCCCATGCTCACACAAGAGCCTAGAACCTCTTTTACCGCTGACTTAAGCTTAGACGCATATGAATCTCCCATCTTCACCTTTGCTATCGAAACTACCTGCTCTCTAGTTAAGTTGCCTACGAAGTTAGCTTTAGGGTTGCTCGCGCCTTTCTCTATCCCAGCCTCCTTAACAAGCAGCGCTGATGTAGTAGGTGTGCCTACTTCTACTTCGAAACTCTTCGTCTCTGTGTCTACCGTTATCTTAACTGGGACTCTCATCCCTTTGTAGCTGCTTGTAGCTTCATTGATCTTCTTGACTACAGCCATAACATTGACCCCAAGAGGACCTAGCGCTGGGCCTAATGGTGGGCCTGCGTTAGCTTCTCCGCCGACTATTAACGCCATGACGGTCTTCTGCTCACCCATATCTTATTCTCCTCTTTCTGTCTTCTTAAGTAGCTTCAAATAGTTAGCGTCAACAGTGACAGGGAGTTGATATGGTGCGTCAAGTAAGACTATTGTGGCTTCTCCTCTAGAGACCTCTAGCCTATCTATCCTCGCCTTCATGCCTTTGAATGGACCTGCAACTATTTCAACAATATCGTTAACATTCAACTCAGATATAGTTGGTTTTGACACGAGGAACCTCTCTATGTCGCTAAAGAGCATCATCCCCTGAACTGTGCTCCTCACATGTTTGAATCCCGTGACCGTCTCGATAACTACTTGCGCATTAGGTGCTTCAAATAAAACATATCCCCTCACACCCTCTAATACAAGAATAGAGTATATTGGCTTAGGTCTCCGAATAAGCGTGTTGTAAGCATAGTTAGCCACGGTCTTTTCTTGCCCTCCCGTAGTCTTGACCGCGAAGAACCTTGAACCTACAGCTGCTCCACTTTTAGATTGATCCAATTTACCATCCTATCTTAGCCTAATTTTATAAGAGCACTTACAAAGAGGATTAAGAAACCTACACTTCCCACTGCAAAAAGTCCTAAAAACACTAGTTTAAGGTAGAGTAGGAACTCCTCTCTACTGGACTTCTTAGCTAGCTTCAGCGTCTGCCAAGCCGAAGTTATGAAATTTCTCAAGCCCAAGGTTACCTTTCGCCCTAAACCACACTAGCTGACGATAACCCCCTCATATATACCTTTAGTTAAGCATTAACAGAGATGCGTAAGTTTATCTATTCTTTGATGGCTTAGTCTAACTATGCGGAGGGGGTTTGTAGATACCGCAGAAGGGCAGATACATTATCGAGAAGATGGGGTAGGTAAACCCGTTTTACTGCTCCATCAGACACCAAGGTCTTCAGACGAATACCTAGATGTTCTACCTATAATTGGACAAAGGTATCACGCTATAGCTATGGACACAATAGGATTCGGAGATTCATATAAGCCAAAAAAGAGCTGCAGCATAGAAGATTATGCCCAAGGTGTTATCACCTTCTTAAATCATATTGGTATCGAAAAGGCGAGTTTAGTTGGGCATCACACAGGAGGAGTAATAGCCCTCGAGGTTGCTGCAAGCTACCCTGAGCGTGTAGAGAAGCTTGTATTATCAGCCATACCATACATAGATGAAGAAGAGAGGCGTAGAAGGAAAGGCAAAAAAGTCATAGACTACTATGAAATAAAAGAGGATGGTTCACATTTAATTGAGTTATGGCGAGGTAGGCAACCATTCTACCCTCCAAATAGACCAGATCTACTTATGCGCTTTATAGTCGACGCCATCAAAGCTGGAGAAAAAGCATTTGAAGGGCACATCGCTGTCTCAAACTATAGGATGGAGGATAAAGCGCCTCTTGTAAAATGCCCCACATTAGTAATCTGCGGCACTGAAGACCCCTTCTCTTATCCACATATGCAGCGTGTGGCAAACGCCATAAAGAACAGTGAAATGTTGCCAATTGTAGGTGGCACAGTTGCTCTGGTGGATCAGATGCCGGAGTATTTCGCTAAAGTAGTCTTAGCCTTCTTAGACGAAGGTTTATGAGTATATAGCCTCCTTACTGTGAAACTATATGAACATTTGAGATTTGAAAGTAGCGTTTAGCTAAAAGTCTAGCCTTCTCAGCGTTCTTACCATTTCTACCAACGACTGCGCTCTTCTTTTTAGCAGCCACTACAACTACCGCTATCTTCGACCCATCCAGCTTCTCTGTAAGACGCACATCAATAACATGCTTTGGGTCAAGAGCGTTCTTGATAAAGGTCTTAGGATCTTCAGAGTATTCAACGAGTTCAACAGGTTTACCTACCAGCTTCTGAAGCGTCTTAACAACTATACCATTTTTGCCTATAGCCTTTCCCATCTCCCCTGGGTTAACCACATAGATGACTCGCCCATTCTTGTTGTCTATGACACAGTCTCTAACTCCAGCGCCAGTCACATTTTGAAAAAGAGACATTAATCCTAGTTCTTCAGATGTTAACTTGATTCTCTGTGCAGCCATGCCCACTCCTTCACTACCTTAACCAACAAATACACTCATACAGAAGATAAATTTAAGCATAGCTACATCTTCTCCCTTTCTTGTGCGGCAAGTAATGGTGTAAGATCAGCATCTCCAGCCGACTTTATAGCCAAAGCTGAAACTCTAAACCTCTTACCACATAGTAAACCTAACTCAAAAGGCTTTTTGTTATATGGTAGTGTTGGTACATTTGCAGCTCGACATGCTTCGATTAGGGTTTTGAGTTTATCTTTGGGAGCAAGGGTTGAATAGATCACTATCTTAGAACCTCGTACTGACTTCTGAACCTCTTTAAGCCCAAGGACACATTTGCCCGTCTTGACAGCTTTTGAGAGTATTAACCCCAGCTCTCTTTCGCTCATACTTAACTCAACTCTGCATAAAGAGGTCTACCATACCTGTGCCTACTGGTATCGTCAGACCTACAATTACATTCTCTGTTACACCTCTAAGTTCCTCCACTTCACCTTTAACTGATGCTTCAGCTATCGTTGGTACTGTTATCTCAAAGGCAGCTCTTGCAAGCACGCTGGTCTTTGTGCCTGCTATGCCGTGCCTACCTATCTGTTGTACAGAGCCCTTTGCCGTCATTAGATCAGCTATTAAATAGATGTGTCTAATGTCTACTTCAAGTCCTTGCTCGTCGAGTGTGCTCATGATCTCCTTTACTAGCGCTGTTCTGGCAGCTTCTATGCCTAGCACTTGAGCTATTTCGAAGATGTTGTTGGTTATGGTTCTGGTAGCGTCTACTCCTTCAACTTTAAGTGTTCTTGAGAAGTTTGAGCCTGAAGTTCTTATGACCCATTCCTGTCCTTCTTTTTCAACAGTCACTCTGCTGATGTTTGGTATGCCTTTAACTTTCATATTCAGTATTTTATCTAGTTGGATGTTTAAGCCGATTATGTCTAGCCCCTCTAAGTAAACCCTCAAAACAGCGTTTTCCTCGTCGATTTCGACTTTGCGTTTACCAGTTTCTACTACCTTCTTTAGTTCCTCCAGTGTGCAGTCCCTTTCAGCAAGTTTATCTCTATCAACTTTTATTACAATTGCCTCATTTGTGTAGTCAACTTCAGCGTTGGCTACTAGATCGTTAACTTTAGTGAATAGAATCTGCTTAGCAACCTTAAGTGCGACCTGGTTTAATATCTTATTCTTCTCTTGCTCCAGCTCCTCAGGCTTCAACTCAGCCCATCTGCTCTTATTCTCCTCTTCAGCCCTCTTAAGCGCAGCCGCAGCGTATTTGGGATCTATGTAAACTGTCATGGATGCTTTGCTAGGTTGTTTCCTCGCATCAACCAACTCTATTAGACGAGGTAAGCCCAAGGTGACATCCTTTTCTCTAACACCAGCAAAGTGGAAGGTTCTCAGAGTCATCTGAGTGCCGGGTTCACCTACCGATTGTGCTGCAACTACACCAACCGCTTCTCCAGGTTCAACCGTAGCCTTTTTAATCAGTTCAACTATGCGTTTACAGACGTTTTCAATAGATTCTTTGTTAAGTGGGTTTTCTTTGAGCGCTGCTTGCAATTCTTGAATTAAACGGGGGTTAAATACTTTAACATATTTCTTAATGATCTTGTTGACTTCTTCTTCTGAAGCCGGCTTAGAAGGTTTTGATATGAGTGCTTCTGTATCCACAAGTCTAGGTATGTTGACCGCCATACCGTGGTCGCTCTTCGCAGGGTCTATGCCATCCTCACCGTATACAAATTGAATAATGTGCCCATAGGGGTCTCTTACACTCAGATCATATTCAACTCTAAGATGCTCCATAGCGTTAACAAGTCTACGCTGCATATACCCGCTCTGCTGAGTTCTAACCGCGGTATCTACAAGCCCTTCACGCCCACCCATCGCGTGGAAGAAAAATTCAACAGGTGATAACCCATCCCTATAATTAGACTTAACAAATCCTTTCGCGTCAGGAGACCGTTCACCAGGCATAAAATGCGGAAGAGCCCTATCTTGATAGCCTTTCTCTATCCTACGCCCACGCACAGACTGCTGCCCTAAAGATGCGGACATCTGCCCTATGTTGAGCAGAGAGCCTCTTGCTCCAGTTCTAGCCATAATTACACCTGGGTTGTGTGGTGGGAAGGCTTTGTCAGCTATTCTTCCAGCTCTATCTCTTGCCCTCTGAAGTTCATTTACTATGTAGAGTTCAAGAGCGTCTTCAGGCGATAAGCCGCGAGCCAAAGGAAGTTGCTTCTTTTCGTAGAGGGTAAAGAGCTTAGCCACTTCATTATATGCCTCCTTTATTGCTTCTTCTATCTTCTGCAGAACATCGCTTGATAGATTGAGGTCGTCGTATCCATAGGTGAACCCTCTTCTCGTTATGTATGCCCTCAAAACTGAGAGAATAGCGTTTAAGAACCTTCTCGCTTCTTCTGTGCCGTAATCCTTTGTTATTCGATGTAGTAAGCTATTAGGTTCTTCAGCACCTATAGAAGCCCTATCTATGACACCACTGATCAGCTCGCCGTTCTTAACTACAACATCCTTAACATTACCTTTAGCCCATTTAGAAGCCATAACATAGTTAAAGTCCTTAGGTAAAAACAGTGAGAAGAGCTGCTTACCGCTGTAAAGCGGTTCAGGTGTCTTTTCAACCGGCTCAGGTAGCTCACCAACATACCCTCCAGCCAAAGCCAGATTCGTAAACTCTTCTTTAGTCAATCTAGTCGAATCATGAGTCAAAAGATATGCAGCAGTAAGATAGTCGCGTATGGCACCTATGATAGGTCCACCGTATCTAGGCGATATTATTTGATCTTGAACCCTCATAAGCATGAGTGCCTCTGCTCTAGCCTCTTCGCTTTGAGGCACATGCAGATTCATTTCATCGCCGTCGAAGTCTGCATTATAGGGTGGGCATACCGCTGGGTGAAGCCTAAATGTGCGGTAGGGTAAAACTTTAACATAATGCGCCATTATAGACATTCTGTGCAGCGAAGGTTGTCTGTTAAATAGCACAATATCCCCATCCATCAGATGTCTCTCAACCACATAGCCTAAACCTAAACTCTCAGCTATAGCAGAACGGTCTGAAGCATAGTCTAGACGAATCTTTACACCATCGGGCCTAATTATATAATTAGCCCCAGGATGCTTATCCGGACCATTAAGAACAAGTTTCCTCAAAAACTCTATGTTCCAAGGAGCTACACGCTCAGGTATAGTTAGCTTCTTCGCAACCTCATAGGGGACACCGACTTCGCATATATCTAAATTAGCATCTGGAGAGATCACTGTTCGACTTGAGAAGTCAACTCTTTTCCCAGATAGGCTTCCTCTAAATCGCCCCTCTTTACCCTTTAACCTTTGGCTTAGCGTCTTTAGGGGTCTACCTGAACGGTGGTGCGCTTGAGGTATTCCCGAGACCTCATTGTCAAAATAGGTTGTAACTTGATACTGAAGCAAATCAACCAAGTCTTGCACTATCAAAGGTGGAGTGCCAGACTCCTTGCTCTCTTTAACCCTCTGATTAACCCTCAGTATATCAACGATTTTATGTGTTAAATCATCTTCAGATCTTATACCTGACTCTAAAGTAATAGAAGGCCTTACGTTGACGGGAGGCACTGGAAGAACCTGCAGAACAAACCACTCAGGTCTAGTTGATGAAGGGTCATACCCTAAGAGCCTAAGATCGTCATCTGGCACTCTCTCAAGCCTTTCGCGTATGGCTACTGAGAGTAGGCGCGTAGCACCACCCCATTCTGTAATTTCATGGAAGGTAGTAGGTTTAGTAAACTCAATTTCATACTGAGGTTTTCCGCAATGCGGGCATACCTTGACTTTTTTAGTTTTAGCCAGAATCTCCTTAGTTATCTCTTCAGCAAGAGAAGGCGCGTACGGTTTATTCTCTGACAACTTAGCCCTATATTCATCAATAGCTTCTTGAGGAAGCAGAAGCCTTCCACACGACCTACAGGTTGAAACTAGTATCTTTCTAATATCATCTACGAAGGATATGTGTAGGACTGGTTCAGCTAACTCAATATGCCCAAAATGCCCCGGGCATCTAGCAGCGGTGTTACCACAAGTTGCACATTTTTGCCCCGGCTCTAGAGTTCCAAGTCTACTGTCCATAAGTCCGCCTGTGACTGGCATGCCATCTTCATCATATGTTTCAGGGGCTGAGATTTCTGTCACAGAATATTTTCTAATCTCATTTGGTGAAAAAACTGAGAATTTTATAGCAGAGACCGCTTTAACACCTTCTTCTACCATTTTCTCACACCTTCTCTTTTAATTTAAGTCTAGGAGCTATGTTTAGGCTCATCATTTCTTGGAGTAAAAGTTTGAAGGCGTAAGCCATAACTACCTTCGAAATGTTTGCCTTTTCGCCACAGAGCCTACATACATACTTTCTAGTCCTTGCATCGTAATATGCTATCAGCCCGCACTCCTCGCATACATAGATTTCTGTCTTATCAGCTTCGTCTAGAAGTCTATCTTTTAGAACCATTGAAGTGCCGTAAGCTATTAGGCAATCTCTCTCCATCTCTCCAAATCTAAGTCCTCCTCCCCTTGCCCTACCTTCAGTAGGCTGCTTGGTCAACATCTGAACTTGCCCTCTTGCTCTTGCATGTATTTTATCAGCAACCATGTGATGTAGCTTTTGGTAGTAGACTACACCTATGAATATATCAGCTACAAACTTCTTACCAGTTCTTCCGTCATACATAACCTCCTTCCCAGAAGGCTTGAAGCCATATGAAATTAGGATCTGCTCCAAGTCTTTAACCTTCTCTCCTACAAATGCGGTGCCGTCGACTTCTCTTCCACGGAGTGCAGCAGCCTTACCAGCTATAGATTCTATGAACTGTCCAACAGTCATTCTCGAAGGGAAAGCGTGTGGGTTGATTATTATGTCAGGAACTATGCCCTCCTCAGTATAAGGCATATCAACTTGTCTGAAGACCATCCCAACTACACCCTTCTGACCATGCCTTGAAGCAAACTTATCGCCTATCTCAGGTATCCTTAGATCTCTAACTCTAACTTTGTACATCTTCTCGCCGTCAACATTTTCAGTCACGAAGACAGCGTCAGCAACACCAGACTCAGAAGGTCTGATGCTTATAGATGTGTCACGCCTATACGGCCCTTTAATTTCAAATTCTTTATATTCTTCCATGAACCTAGGTGGGCTTGTTTTGCCGATTATTACATCTCCTCCAGACACTATAGATTCATGTGCTACGACGCCATCAGATTCAAGTAGGCGGTAATACTTTTCTCCACGATATCCTCTAACATTAGCGTCTGGTGTAGGTATTTCAAAGTTGTCTTTCATGCCCCCAAGGTATTGTTTTGCCTCTGCTTCGTATAGTCTATAGAAGAACGATCTAGCTAACCCTCTGTCAATCGAAGATTTGTTCATGATTACCGCATCCTCTATATTGTATCCTTCGTAAGAGAGGACTGCTACAACGAAATTCTGACCAGTAGGTCTTTCGTTAAGGTTGAGTAGATCTGCGGCTTTGGTCTTGACTAACTGGCGTTGGGGGTAAACCATAAAGTGTTGTCTAACATATGTATTAAACGGAAGAATCGGTGAGAGGAAGCCTAGAGACTGTTTCGCCATCGCTGCCTCATATGTGTTGCGTGGTGATTGATTGTGCTCAGGATAAGGTATAATCGAAGCTGTGACACCTAGGATGGCTGCTGGATGGAGTTCAAGATGGGTATGCTTGTCTGTGAGTTCATCGGGTTTGATGGCTATGTAGGTGTTTTCTTCTTCATTTGCATCGATAAGCTCTATAACACCGCTGTGTAGAAGATCGCGCCAACTGAGCTCTTTTGTTAATATCTTACTTATATGCTCGCTTGTGAGTAAAGGTTTTCCGTTCTTCACAACGATAAGCGGTCTCAAAACTCTACCAGAACTGGTGTTGACATATATGCGTCTAGATGCTTTAGGATGTTTAGGAACATAGTAGTATATGCTAACGTGTGGGTGTATCTGCCCCTCACGCCTAAGTTCCCTAAAGTTTTTAACAAGAGTGTTTCCATCTTCAACAAAACCTATAAACTTTCCCTCAACGAAAACCTTGCATCCATCCCTCTTAAGGTCTGCAGATGCATCCTTTATATTTTGAACACCTAGCTCGAATAGCTTGTTTATAATATCCTCTTGAGGAACATCAATAGATATTAAGGCTGAAAGCGCCAAGTTCTTGACTAATCCACAGTTAGATCCTTCAGGTGTCTCGTTAGGGCAGATTCTACCAAAGTGTGTGGAGTGGAGGTCTCTTGCCTCGAAGTTAGGTTGCCCTCTACTTAAAGGAGACTGTATCCTCCTAAGGTGGCTTATTGTTGAAAGGTAGTTGGTTCGGTCTAGAAGTTGTGTTATCCCAACCTTACCTTTGCCCCAGTTCCCAGTCGCTATGGCGTTCCTTAACTTATCAGTTATTATACCGGGTCTTATCGCTGCGCCGATCACGTTAGTTCCCCTTCTCTGCCCCATTCTCCCAAGTTGATACTTTACGTCACGTATAAGATTGCGGAAGGCGGTTCTAAAGAGGTCTGCGAGCAGCTGCCCAGCGAACTTTATAACCTTGTTTCCATAGTGATCTTTGTCATCTGGTTGAATCCACCCCAACCTCAACTCAAGCAGCTTACATACCACTTCGCCAAGAAATACTGCTTTGCTGTAGCGCTCGTTTGCTGTCTTGCCGATGTGTGGGAGGAGGCCCCAGTCTAGGAGTGTCTCAGCTCTTTTCATCCTTAACTCGTCAATCATACCGTGGGCTACACGGTTCCCTATGTAGATTAAAGCCTCATGCTGAGTTAGAGCATCTGATGCTTTTTCAAATGAAACCTCTAAGAAGTCTTGTATTTCCGGCTTTAAAGATATAATCTCAGCTATATCCTTATCTACTTCAATTCCTAAAGCACGCATAACAATTACTAGCGGTAGCTCTACCGGCGAAGTCGGCAGCTTAACTACAATTGACCCATCTTGCTTCAGAATTACCTCAAGCTTGGATCTATACCCTATTATAGATGAATAGACTCGAGCAACGTAGAGCGTAGAGCCGCTCTGCTTCTCTACATCTACAAGAATCCTGTTAGGTGAAAGATCTTCTAGCCCTATAATCACTCTTTCGCTGCCGTTTATTATAAAGTATCCTCCAGGGTCTTTGGGGTCTTCACCAAGCTCTATAAGTTGCTCCTCAGGAATTCTGCTCAGTACACATAGGTTTGATTTGACCATCACTGGTAGGTCACCTATGTGGTGGAATTGTGAATCTTTTATGATTCCGTTTTCTTCAATCATCATCTCTAGGTAGATTGGTGAAGCGTAGGTTAGGTTTCTTAGGCGTGCTTCAAGAGGCTGTATGTTGCTAATTGAGCCATCCCTTTCCACTACTCTAGGCTGACCAAGTCTAACTCTGCCTAATCTTACTTTATAGGCTGCAGTTGGTGTCTCAACATCTATTGCTCCAACTTCATCTACTATGCTCTGTAGCTGCTTTTCGATAAATTCGTTATAGGAGTTAAGATGCTGTCTAGCAACACCCTCTCTCTCAAGTATGTCTTGAAGAACAACCCAGCTGTCCAATAATTCTTGACTCATTCACTCCACCACGTATCTATAGTAGACTGATTCGCCAGCAGTCTCACTTTTGCGTGTTATCTTAAGTATCTGACCAGGTTTGGCGCCTATTTCTCTAACTACGGGGTCTGAAATGTGTATGTAGGGGAGTTGCTCTGGTTTTGCATGTACTTTTTGTAGTAGTTCTTTTGCTTCTTCTTCGGATAGTATTTCGTGTTTGGGAACGTAGATGTGGTCGGATACTCTAAACCCAACAATTTTTTCTTTTTCTACATCTTCTTCTTGCATATTTTACAATCACACTCGAGCCTATGCGGTCACTAAAACTTCCCTCTCAAAACGACCACATACCTCTCCCCAAGTACCTTATTTAAACCTTGCTATGAAGGAAGGATGCTTATCAAGAATTATGAGTCAGCCTTTCCTACTCATTATTATGAGGGTGTGGTTTGAGCTTATAAAGATGGTCAGATCTTCTAAGGTGTTCAGGTGGGTAGGTTTCCTCTATTCATCAAGGTTCTAGCATCTTACCTATCCTTCTCACGTTTATCTTATAGGAAGTCTGCAGCCACCTTTCCTAGTTTCTAATGAGGCTGTCAGGTTATGGTGCAGGAGGGTAGCTAAAGCTATACCAAGCCTGAGAAGAAGCATAGGGCCAAAGTAGCTGTTGAAGATTGAGGTCATGTATTCTTCTTATGGATAGCCGGAGATGTGGATATGGAAGATGTTTGGCTGTAAGAATATCTTATACGAGAAGTGCGCTGGATGCATACATGTTCCTAAACGATATGCGAGAGTGCTGTGAAAGTAAGCCTCTGATAACAGTGGATAGAGGGCTTTGGTACAGCTGGGCTTTGAATGAGTTAGAGAAGTGGAGGTATGAAAGGTTCGGTGTGAGGAATAGTGTAGAGAGGTTCTTTGATACAGTGAAGAAGAGGACCATGAGATTTGGGAATAGCCCCCATCAACTCAATCCTCAAATCCATAAAAGTGTTCATCGTAAGCCACCTCATATTGTATAACTACATATAGGAGGTAATCCTTGATACGCATCTGAAGGAAGCTCGGTAAACAATAAAAAGTCCCTAAACTAGTGTGCACGCAGAAAAGGTTATGCGAAGAACAGCTAGCGCGTGGGTGCCAGACGATCTCGAAGTAGATAAGAACATCTGGATGCTGAGCTTCGAATGTCAAGGCTTAGCTTCTGTAGGAGGGCTAGGTGTAGCGGTCTACAACCTAGCACGAATATTGGCGCGAAAACATCAGGTAAGTGTGTTCATGCCAAGCCACGGCAGCCACCTAATACCATCTATCCGGGCGAAGTATAATCTTAGTGAGGTGCCTAATTATTTAGCTGTAGGCTACAGAGTAGGCGAGGACAGAAACATCTACCCATATAGAATAGCTTTGGAGCACGGTAGTCTGGATAACGTAGATTACTATCTATTCGAGGGTGCTGACCCAGCCACAAGCCGCTGGCTAGATAATCAAATAATTTATGATCATGATATCACATATGAAAAGATGGCTCTGTTTGCTAGAGGATTAAGAGCTTACGTAGTTCAACTCTGCGTAAACAGCGCTCTGGATAAGCTACCGCACATATTACATATACACGACTGGCATAGCGTTCCCGCTGGTATAGCTGTCAAGCAAGAGTTAGAAGATAGAAGATACTTTTGTCCAACTGTCTTTACGATTCATCTGCTAAGTTTACAGCGTGCTAGTTGGCATTTTATCTCTGAAGAATGGAGTCAGATCAGAGACGAAGCCCACTTCATCTGGCTTCAAGGTAGGTCTAGCTTTAAAGGCGGATACAGAGAAGTGTGGGATGTTCTAGCTAAGGGATACATTGAGCGGTTCGGAGCGTATGAAGCAGATCTTCTTACCACCGTAAGCTACTCGTATCTTAAAGACATACTATCTTTTCTTGGAGCGGATGTTGAAGGGAAGAGTTGTGTAATCTATAATGGCTGCGACTGGGAGTATGATGTTCTTAGAGAAGAGGTGCTCAAAACCTTTGGAGGGCGAATTAAATCACTTTATGGTTTAAATGAGGTGAAAAGGTGGGACTTAAGAAGATTTCTTTTAACAAAAGCATTAGGTGAAAATAAGCCATACATCAGAGACGAGGGCTTAAGAAAAGTAATCTTTGGTCTAAAGGGTGTGGGGGCTATACAAGAAGAAGGCTCAGTTAAATCGTTTGACGACGACGGCCCTCTCGTATTGATGACAAGTAGATTAGATTGGCAGAAAGGTGTGGACATACTACTTGAAGCTGTGCCGACTATCATACGCCGCTTAGCTGAAGCCAGGTTTCTGCTCCTACTGATGCCTATTAACCACCAGGAACTCATACACAAAGTTGTCTACGAAGCATCCAAATACCCTAAAAATGTAAGGCTGCTTTTCGGAGAAACAAACTTATTCCATTTAAGTTACTTATCTGCAGACGCATACACGTTGCCCTCACGTTGGGAGCCCTTCGGCATAGCTGCGCTAGAAGCTATGGCTTGTGGAACACCTGTTGTAGGTTCGAATGTAGGTGGGTTAAGAGAAACTGTTTTAGACATAAATGAGCATCGTGAGAAATCTACTGGCTTGCTTGTGCCTCCAGAATCTCCTGAAGCGTTAGCTGAAGGTATTATCTCCATTCTAGTGATAACGAAGGTTGATGAACTTACTGCTCAAGGTCTATTATCAGAATCAAAGCGTTATATAGAGTTGGTTCCTAATCAGCAGATTCGTGATATGCTCTTAAACAATCCAAGGCTATGTTCACGCATACGGCACAACTGCATAAGTAGGGTGAGTGACCACTTCCGTTGGAGTAACGCTACTGAGATGGCAAAGCGCTGTTACGATGAAGCGCGGAAGATGGCTGAATACAGAGCATCAGCCTGCTTCCAATAGGACACTTAACATATAGTTTAAAGCTGCACAAGCTTCCTAGGAATATATTTAAGCGTCAGATACATCAGCAAGTGGTCTCTAACTTGGCGTGTAATAATAAAATTTCGACGGACATGCTCTACACCAACCTTACCCATCTCTTCAGCCTTCTTAGGGTTCTTAAGTAGAAATCTTACTCTAGCCGCTGCTTCTTCTATGCTGTTGACCAAAAAGCCGTTTACACCATCTATTATCTGGAGCGGTATGCCTCCTGTGTATCCTCCGACTACTGGCTTCCCTTTCCATAAGGCTTCGCTGACTGTAAGGGCAAATCCTTCTTTAAGCGACTTTTGAAGCACTACACTTGAACCCCTCTGCATAGCGTTGATATCAACATCAGCTTGAGGTGGAAGAAGTAGTATATGCACGTCTTTATCATTCCCAGCTTGTTGTAATACAGATCTGTAGACTTCTTCACCTTCAGGATCATCTGAAGCAAGACCCCCTGCGAGTAGAAGTTGACACTCTACCCGCTCACTCGCTAGATATGTTATGTCAAAGAGATTTCCGCCTCTTAGAAATCTTCCAAACTCGATAACGCCTTCAGGATATTTAAGGTGTTGATAGACTTTGACGACACCCTCAGGATCTTTAAGCTTATCAAATCTTCCTATCTGTGTTATAGTAGGTTTCTTTGTATCAAGTCCATGCTTCTTAAAGATTTTCTCAACTTCCTCCATCTTCATTTCTCGGTTCTTTGGGTTTAGGGGGTCAATGGAAGGTGGCACAATAAACTGCCTTATCATTAGATCTTTTTTCGCAAATTTATCTACGTGGAAGACAGCAGCATCATACTGTTTTATGAATTCTTTTAGGAAATCCCATATTAAAAGGTTAGGTGTTGAAACGTCGATATGACAGCGCCAAATCCATCGGCCTTTACGTTTTGGAAAGTATTTGATTAACGCTGCTGGTTGAGGGTCATGTATGACCACAAAGTCTGCATCGTTGAGAGCACTCATCTCTTCTGCATTCTGCTTGTTGACCTCTAAGTAATGTTCGAAGCTATCTTGCTTAATCTGAACTGAGGCACCGTGGAGAGCGTTGTGAAAATCCTTTGTTACTCTAAAAAATTTTTCATCGCCTTTAATGACTAGCCACTCAGCATCTAAACCACTATCCTTAAGGAGGGGTATAAGCTTCTCAAGAATCTCGGCAACACCGCCTCCTATGCGTGTTGAATTTACATGAACAACTTTAGAGCTTGCTAGTCTCTCCCCCATTTCTTTTATCTCGTTTATGTTTTCCTCCCCAACTATGCTGATGTAGTCATCTAGACGAGTCATCAAGATCCTACCTTAATTCACAAAATATAATCATACTCTTTACCCAGCTTCTAAAACCTCTTCTGAATGATCTTCTTGAGCTCTGACGCAACCCTCTCAGCATCCTCAGGCTTTAGATTGATCTCATAGGTTCTATATCCGCCACGGTATCTAGCTACAAGCACTAATTTAAGAAGGTGCTCACTTTCAGGTATAGCCGGGACAGCTTGTAATTCAACTTCCACTATATCTTTAACCAAGATCAAAGGGGAATCTACCCACCGCAAGAGGGTGTCAAGGGTCTCTCTTAGTAGAGGATATTTGCTAGTGAGATGCTTTAACTCTTGGACTGCAGCCTCGCTGACGTTTAAACTTAGATACTCAGGTGTCAGCTTCAACACTACACCAAAGGCTTCAATATTGAGCATGTGTGATGATTAGTAGGAGAAGACTAGCTTATAAATCTGTTAAATAATAATTTCTGTGTGTGCAGCTTATGGGAAAGAGTCTAGACATAGAAGAGTCACGTGCTGCTTTCTTAAGCCTACGTAAATTACTTAGAGCTTCTATTATCTTAACCATCGTCTTAATCGCTGGCTATACGTTGGCACCTTTAATAGTTCTTTTACCTGAAGTTAGTATACCCTTTTTTGGTCTTCAGACAAGCACTATTTTATTTCTTGTAATCGCCGCTACCTTCGTATACTCTCTTATCGATTTTTTCAAAGCTTTCCTTAACTTTCTTCGCCTAAATCCAAGCTTAATCCTACGCTTTCTAAACCTAAAGCCAAAGAACCCTAACGCAGTAAGTCATTTTCTTTTAAATATAGCTGGCTTGGCTGTGATTTTGGTAGCCTATTGGCTTCTATCTCCAGCGTTATACTTGATTCCAGTGTTTGGTCCACATGTTGCGGCTAGCATACAACTGGCTATAGCTGCTGTTGTAGCTATATTCTTCTGGAGCTTTGGTGGTATGGTGTATAGAGCGTTAGATCAGGCGTTAAGCAAAAGAATTGAGACGCATGGCGTGGGTGGTGAAGCCTTGCTTAAAGTTAAGGTGCTTAAATCCTTCGTATACCTATTGATGACAGCTGTGGTGTTGATTATAGCCTACGCACTTTTTCCGTCGATTTCTTTAGGCGCAGATATTCTCATCCCTAACACTAACCTTAATCTAGGCACACTATACTGGGTCGTCGCTTTAGCTGCCATAGTTCTCTTTGTCTTCTCTTTAATTAGGAACCTTCTCTACCTCTTTAGGATTGATCAAGAAGTGCTCTCAAGGATCATTCCCGTGTTGGATGTGCGGCGTATGTCTTATCTAAAGAAGGCTGCCCTAAACTTCTTTATCGTAGTTGCTATCGTAATCTTCTTCTTCATAATATCACCTTACCTATCCACCATACCTAACATAGGCGGATACTTGGGTGCAGCGGGTCAAGTAGTTGTTGGAGCAATTGTGGTCCTCTTCTTCTGGGATATCGGAAGGCTGATCTATGTAGAGTTAGAATCTATGCTTAGAAGACTTGAAGGCACTTAAAGGGTGATGCGAAGCGCAAAAGTAATATCCTTGACGTGTGTAAAGTTAAATGTGGATGGTTTAGTTGGCTGATCTTAAAGCGAAAGTTATTGAAGCCCTCAAAAACTGCTATGACCCAGAAATCCCAATAAACATAGTAGATTTGGGTTTAATCTATGACCTTAAAGTTGAAGATGGAGATGTCAAAATTAAGATGATCTTGACCGCACCGGGCTGCCCTATGGGCTTTTACCTAGTCGAGCAAGTGAAGGAAGCCGTGTCAGCGATTGAGGGTGTAAAGAATGTGGATGTAATGCTGGTTAATGAACGCTGGACACCTGATAGAATGAGCGCAGAGGCTAGAAGGAACTTTAACCTCTGAGTAAACCTTAAACTCTCTAACAGCCTACTTTCCTCGGATGCTTAAGCTTGCCTTTTGTCATTAGGCTCCCTACACCTAAGTCTAAAGGTCCTCTCTCAGTAGAGGAAGCCATCCTGCTTAGACGCTCAGTAAGAGAATATTCTACAAAGCCTTTATCACTTGATGACCTCTCACAACTTTTGTGGGCCGCCCAAGGCATCACTGACCCTGAATCTGGCGCTAGAAGCGCGCCTTCAGCCGGAGCTACTTACCCTCTTGAAATCTTCGTATTCATAAAGCAGAACGGAGTTAAAGGGGTTGATGCTGGCATCTACAAATATAGACCCCTTGACCACTCACTTATTAAGGTGTCTTCAGAGGATAAGGTCAAGGCTCTAATGGAAGCTGCTCTCTACCAAGAGTTTATAGCTGAAGCGCCTTTGAATATAGTTATTGCGGCAAGATACGAAAGGACAACTACTCGATATGGTAATAGAGGAGTAAGATATGTACATCTTGAAGTAGGACACGTGGGGCAAAACATAAGCCTTGAAGCGGTAAGCTTAGGTCTAGCAACTGTAATGGTTGGCGCTTTCAACGATAACGCTGTGAAGCAGCTTCTTAACGGTGAAGCAGAGCCGATCTACATAATTCCAGTCGGCTATAAAGAGTTAAGTTAAACCGAAGCCTCCGCCACATAGACCTTACGACTAATCTTATGCCTATCAATTAATATGGTTAATGTTGCTCTTTCGTACTCTATTCGGTAGATCCGCCTTACGCCATCTTTCAGCGGCTTCTTCAAGGGCTTTCATATCCGCCCTCTCAGACTCTTTGTTGCAGATAAATTGAGTATGTGCGTAGCTTCAGATCTTCATCGTAAATGTTGAGGCTTGTGAATGTGCCACCTATATCCACCGCAGTCTTATGCAAAATTAAATCACCTAAACCATAAATTAACCTTACTAGAACAGTTTATTTAACTAGAATATGGGTGCTAAACACAGGTGTATTCGATGGTTATGATAGACAGCCAAACCGCTGAAGAAGAAGCTGTCATGCAGGTTGCGAAACTTATGCTACTCTCAGCTAGAACCGCGCCGAAATCTGGGGGTGTAGACGACATACACACCTTAATACTTTCAGGCGAAGAGATGATTCGCGTAGCCGAAGAGATGGAGAAGATAGCTGAAGAGAGAAACATACCTGGATTCATAAGAGATGCAAAGAATCTACGCAGCTCTAAATGTTTAGTTTTAATTGGTGTGAAATCGACTAAAAGCTTTGGAATGAATTGTGGAGGATGCGGCTACATCTCATGTGAAGCATTTGATGCTGCCGCTAAGATTAAGGGCAATGATTATGTCGGACCAGCGTGCATCTTTAAGGTTTCTGACTTCGGAATCGCTTTGGGTTCAGCTGTAAAGACCGCCAGTATACATAATGTAGATAATAGGATAATGTATCGAATCGGCACCGCAGCCAAGAGGCTTGGCTACCTAGGCGATGCTGACATCGTTATGGGTATACCCTTATCTGCAACAGGTAAGAGCATATACTTCGATAGAAAGAGCTAACGCCTTACGCCTCTAAGCGCCTCTTTAACAGCCTTTAGATTCTCCTCCCAAGCTTGCTCTGTAAGGTTTGGGAATGACCAAGTAGCGTGTGGCTGATAATATTTGTCTATCGAGATGGTTTTAAGATGCGTTGCACGATGCTTTAAGCCTGAAAGGATGGTCCAAGCCATATAGTAAGGCAGCCCTATGAATAGGGCTAAATCATATCTTCCTTTACCGTCTAACCCGCTCCATTCGGCGTCCTGAAGCCTACCAGCTATATCCATTGCCGGCATAGAATACGCATTATCGTATCCTCTATTCTTCACTTCACCTATGATGTGCGCTGTTGCTACGAAGTCCGCTCCACCAAACTTGGCGATGTCAAGAGCGTAGTCTAGCGCTGAGCCTTCTTTTAACCTCTGGAGCGATAAGTGTCCAGCTACTAACACCGCTCTCTGAGCCTTCCTCATCATCCCTACTACTACCGCTGGCTTCTGTATGACAAACGCCTTCACAGGTCCAGAAATTTCAGCTACTTGCCAAGGTTCTGCAGCCATTTCTCTAACCCTCTTTCCTTATCATTCTAGGTAGTAGAGTTGGGTCTGGTATAGGTTTCTCCTTCCAACCCTTCTCCTTCAACACTTTCATAACTTCTTCCCTTATAGTCACAGATAGGTCTGACTCACTTCTTACAAATAGGTGCAGGTCACTAGGAGCCACACCGTAAAACTTCTTGTGAAGATCTATGTAGTGTGAGAGCTTGATAGCCCTACCCTTAGCTGTGTCGTTGGCTCGCATAACGAGCTTAGCAGCCATAACCATAGCCTCCTCTTTTGTCTCTGCTGCGTAGAAGAGGTGCTCAGGGCAAGGTCCAGCATACACCTTCTCGCCGGTTCTCGCGTCATAGACCATCCAATCTTCATCCCTATCACTCCTACCCAGAAGCATCCTCCTATACTTAGAGCCGTGTGGACCAACTATTACAGGGACACCAAGCCTCCAGAAGCCGCTTGCTATAGCAGCAGCCTTTTGGCTCATCGCACCCCACGCTATACCTACAGCACCCACTCTATTGTGTATATAGTCAGCTATCTCTTCGTAGTTGCCCCTAAGGCTCCTCTTAGCGAATATGCTCGCTATCTTAATCGCTGCGCCAGCTATATGCGCATTAGCTACACAGGATCCTACATTTGTTACTCCGCCTGCGTCAAAGCTGCCTGGGAAAGTTTCGTAGATCGTTTTGCCTTCCTCATCTCTATACATCCCTATTGACATAGCTGAGCAGCCTGAGGTTACCACGATGTATCTGCGCTTAGCGAATTCCTCAGCTATCTGAGCAACCTCCACACCACTAGCAGGGTAGTTCGAGCAGCCTACAAGAGCTATGACACCAGGTATTTCACCTAAAACTATCGGACCACCTACCCTTCTGATCTCAACATCTTGCACCGCGCCCCTACCAGATCTGACATAAAACTTCTCGTCTCTGATCTGCTTCTGCGCTGAAGCGACTATCAAGCTGTGTATGGGTGCAGCGTTTGTGCAAGCGTGCTCACACCTACCGCAACCTATGCATAGGTCATAGAGTAGGGCGAATTTAGATATGTCCCCTTTCTCAGCAGCATCCATCGCTTCAGGAATAGGTAGATCGTTTGGGCAAGCTCTTCTACAAGGTGTGTCTTTGCATTGAGCGCATCTCTTACCCCATTCTATAACCACGCTTACATCTGGTATAACTTTAAACTTCATCCTCTTAGGTGCAATTAGTGTAGCGACTCTAGCTGCAACCTCCCCCGCCTTCTCAGGCTTCAATATTAAAGCGCCTGGAATCTGTCCTTCAACGATCCTCTTAACTATCTCATCCGCGTCCTCCTTCGTTAAGTCTGGTAGACCTTGACAATCTTTAGCGGTCGTTGCTATGACAGGCGCCTTAATGGCTTGAGCTTCTTTAAGCACATCAGTCCTTATACACTGCTCATCCACAACAATAACATCAGGAACCCCACTCCGTATAAATCTAAGCTGCCAAGACAGAGGCCCAACGATCTTAGCCTTAGGATTATATCTAGTTAAGTCGTGTGCGGTGCAGCATATACCAGCAACCTCAACCTTACCCATTAACCCATGATCTTGAAGATAATCGATTATATGCGCTGCTGGCGGAACATTATGCCCTATCACCAACACCATAGGCTTACTCGAATCTATAGTGCCCATACCCAACTCCACAAGAGGCGCCTCAGGATCTGCCTTAGGATAGCCCAGCGCAGAGATCTGAGCTATGTCTGCAACCTCCATTCCAACTTGGTCAATCATACCAGCGTGGAAAACCTTGGATTCGAAGTCTATGTTATCTCCCTCTTGACCCGTATGAGTTGCTGCAAGTAGCTGAACTATCTCCCTCTCAAGATAAGAAAGGACCTCCTCTAAGTCACCTAACTTCTTGGGTTTGATGCCGCAGACAAGCCTAGTTACTGGGGCTTCAATCTCGACTCCCACCTTCGAGCCTATGTCGATAGGTGCATCGCGCCCAAACCTATTGATCAAATATTCAACCAGATGCCTAGCGTGTCCAACGTGTGTTGAAGCACCTATGCAGCAAGCAACCAACACTATACGAGACTGCTGCGCCCAGATATCTAACCCACAAGCACCCCTCTTGCCAGATGTCAGATCACACTTACCCATCGTGCATAAACAGCAAACATCACAGTAAGGCAGATAGACCGGCTTATACTTCTGCAGCAGCTTATGATCCCAGCTGCGTAGGTCTGTGGATGTTGGGAAGGGTGTTGGCCCCATCTTCTCTTCCCATTCTTCTTCTAAGACTTTACCCAGTGTTATCTCTAGGTTAGAGAGATGCAATGAGGGTGTCTTTACTTTATCTACCTTAATCCTAATATTTTCCAACCCGCAATATATACCTAAGCCGAGTTTATTATGTTAAACACTATAAAGTATATACCATACGAATCGACTTTACCTCAAAATAAAGTCTACAGTTAATCTTTTATGTGACCTTTTTCGGTTATGGGTTGGTGAAGCATTAGAAATGAGCACTGTTTCTCCAGCCGTTTTAGCCCAGCTCAAGAGAAGGTATGTAGGTTCAAGCGTGAAAAGAAAGGAGGATCCTCGACTTCTAACTGGTAAAGGTCAATTTGTTGACGACTTCAAACTACCAAACATGCTTTACGCCGCCTTCCTAAGATCACCGTATGCGCACGCAAGGATAAAGAAGATCGACACATCAAAAGCAGAAGCCTTACCAGGTGTAGTAAAAGTCATGACAGGCAAAGAAGACAGTAGACTACTACACTCCTGGATGGAGCACCCTGCGATGAAACACGGACCTCAACCACCACGCTACTCACTACCAACAGACAAAGTAAGGTATGTAGGCGAACCCGTAGCAGTGGTGGCAGCGGTAGATAGAGGAGTAGCTGAAGACGCCGTTGAACTTATAGAGGTTGAATACGAGCCTCTGCCACCAGTTGTTAATGCTGATGAAGCGCTTAAGCCAGGAGCACCGCTAGTGTGGGAGGAATGGGGAGACAACATATACTACCACGCAACTTATAAGAACGGTGATGTTGAGAAGGCGTTTGCAGAGGCCGATGTAGTCTTAAAGGAGAGAATATCAAGCCACAGATATGTGCCGACACCTCTTGAGCCCAGAGCTTGGCTTGTTGATTATAATAGGAATACGGGCAACCTATTCATTAGGTCGACAACTCAGTTCCCCCATGTTCTAAAGACATACATTTCAGAGATCTTCGGCATACCTGAAGATAAGATTCGAGTTATAGCGATAGATGTTGGCGGAGGCTTCGGCCCCAAATCACACGTTTACCAAGATGAAATTGCTCTTGTAGCTTTAGCGATTAAACTTGGTAGGCCGGTGAAGTGGGTTGAAGATAGAAGAGAACACTTAACTATGTTCAGCGAGAGAGAAGGCTACCACGACATAGAGATAGCTGTAAAGAAGGATGGCACCATACTTGGAGTTAGAACAAGAGCGGTAGTAGACTACGGCATCTCTGGAATATTTTGGACCGAAGCCCAACCATCGCAACTAATAGTAGTCTCCCTTCCAGGACCATACAGATTCCAAAACTACGCTTATGAGACAATAGGTGTAGTAACTAACAAGTCTATGACTGGTGCGCATCGAGGCTTCTGGAGACCAGTAGCCTGCTTAGCCATGGAGAGGATGGTTGATCTGGCTGCTAAAGCGATAGGAATGGACCCATTAGAGATGAGAATGAAGAACTTGATACAGCCAAATGAGTTCCCATATAGGTGCGCAAGCGGGGTAATCTACGACACAGGAAACTACCCTGAAGCATATAAGAAGATGCTTCAACTCAGCGACTACTACAACCTTAGAAAATGGCAAGCCGAAATGAGGAAACAAGGCAGATACATAGGGATAGGCATATCCAACTATGTTGAATACACAGCTCCAAACTCCTCAAGAGCGAAACAATACCTAGGTTGGAAGGTAGGCACATACGGCTCCGCTAAGATAGTCGTGCATCCAACGGGTAAAGTTACGGTCTACACAGGAACAGCTCATCAAGGAATGGCTCACGAGACCATCTACGCTCAGATCGTTGCCGACTACCTTGGCGTGCCGCTAGACGATGTCTCTGTAGATGAAGGCGACACAGCATCTTCTCCCTATGGCTGGGGCGCTTGGGCCAGCAGAAGCACTGTCACTGAAGGTGGAGCTTGTGTCAAAGCAGCGTTGAAGATCAAAGAGAAGGTTCTAGCGATAGCAGCCCATAGGCTAGGTGTGCCTGCTGCTGATCTTGTGATAGATGAGGGTAAGATCTGGTCCAAGTCAGATCCATCTAAATCTATGCTCTTTAAAGATGTAGCATACATAGCTTACAGAGATCCAACCTTACTTCCTCCGGGCGTTGATGCTGGGTTAGAGGTAGCGGTCACATACGAGCCTGAGAGCCCGACTACCTGCAGCTTCGGCATCCATATAGCTGTGGTTGAAGTAGATGTTGAAACAGGTAAGATAGACATACTGAAATACTATATTGTAGAGGACTGTGGGATACCTGTTAATCCGATGACTGTTGAGGGTCAGTCTCACGGCTCTCTGCTGCACGGTATCGGTGGAGCTATCTACGAGCACCTCGTTTACGACTCAACGGGGCAGCTCTTATCGTCAACCTTCATGGACTACTTACTACCTACAACCGTCGACGGCTGCCCCAAAGAGCTTTACTTTGCTCATATAGAGACGCCTTCAAGAGGTTTAGGTGGCTTCAAAGGTATGGGTGAAGGAGCTACTATAGCAGCGCCAGCAGCTATTATGAATGCAGTAGAGGATGCTTTAGCGCCATTCGGAGTAAAGATAACCTCAGGTCCACTCTCACCAGAAAGAGTTCTACGCTACATAAAAGAAGCAAAAGCTAAGAAAGTCTAGCTTGGATAAGGGTTTAAGCCCTTCCCCCTTTTTTTTAGATGTCAAGTTTAATATAGTGGTCAACATAAAGAGGATTAAATGAAGCAAGAACTTGAAGAAATTGAACTCTCTTTAGGCGTAGACCTAAAGATAAAAATACCAAAGCAAAGCCTCCCCAACCTTAATATTGTAGAGCCCAACCGCCTAAATACAGTCAGCTCAAAAACTCTGCTCACAAACGCTTTAACAAAACCTATAGGCGCCCCTTTACTAGAGAAGGTGGGCAGAGTCGCTGTTGTCTTCGGCGATTACACTAGGCACCCCTCACCATTCTTAGCAGATTTGGTTGTCTGGCTAGAAAAACGAGCATCTGACCTTAAGCTAATTTGTGCTGGTGGCTCACACCCCCCTCCTACACAAGAATACTATAAGCGTGTATTAGGAGAAAATGTTTACGAGCGGTATAAAGGCTCGATCTTCGCGTCCTCAACTCAAAGCATCAACTCAACATACATCCTACTCGGTAAAACTTCAAGAGGTGTAGATGTTGAAGTGAATAAAGAGCTTCTAGATCGAGACACAATAATTACAACCTCAAATGTGCAGCCACACTTTTTCGCAGGATACAGCGGCGGAGCCAAAGCCATACTGCCGGGATGCTCAAGCCTTAAGACCATAGTGGCAAACCACTCTCTAGCAATAGGCAACCCAAACGCAAAGGAGCTGATACTAGAAGGGAACCCTCTCAGAGAAGATATGGAGGAAGCCGCAGCACTGCTATCAAAAACGGTGCATAGATACCATATTCTAGACTTTGTGCTTAACCCAGACGATAGCCCAGTAGCAGCGGCATACGGCTCTCCACTAGAAGCACACCGCCACCTTGTTGAAGAATATGCAAGTAAACTCTATGTAGTCAAAACTAAGCCATCTAAACTTGTTATCTCAGTAGCTGACTGGCCCACAGGTAGAAACCTTATGCAAGCGTTCAAGGCTGCTTGGTACGCATCTAACATAATTGACGAGCAAGGCGACATCAAACCCATAGTGATTCTAGTAGCTGCTCTAGTTGACGGTGTGGGAAACCCAAGTTTTAGAGACGAAATAACTAGGTATGCCGGCTGGTCTCCTGAGAAGGTCTTTGAAGACCTTAAAAGAAGAGCTAAAGAAGGCTCTCTTACAGAAACTTCACAAGGGCCAAATAGACTGGCGATAGATCGGCAAAGGTTTACACTAAAAGTTGTATCCCCTTCAGCGCCTAGAGAAGTAGTATCAACTCTAAGCGAAGCAGGCTACACTTGCTACCGCTCCATCACTGAAGCGCTAAATGATATGCCGTTTAAAGTAGATAAAATAATAGCTACTCTACTACCACATGGTTCACTAACAGTACCACTTCCTACGGTAAACTGTTGACCGCTTCTAAACCTACTTCTCTGGGCCAGTATACTTTTGTGTAATCTCCCTAACTACACCAGCAGCTATAGTAGTGCCCATATCTCTGAGCGCGAACCTACCTAGCTCAGGAAACTCCTTGAACGTCTCTATACATAATGGTCTGAGCGGAGCTATCCTAACTAGAGCGGAGTCACCCGTCTTAATAGATTTAGGCTTCTCTTCAACAGGCTGACCAGTCCTAGGATCTATCCGAGCTATTATCTCCTTTATAGTCGCAGCTACTTGCGCCGTATGTGCGTGAAGTACTGGTGTGTATCCAGCGGCTATAGCTGTTGGATGGTAAACCACTATAATCTGAGCTACGAACTCCTTGGCTACTGTAGGTGGATTGTCTGGCTTCCCAACGACATCACCACGTTTGATATCACGCTTATCCACACCCCTAACGTTGAAACCTATGTTGTCTCCAGCTACAGCCTCATTTAAAGGTGTGTGATGAGTTTCTATGGATTTAACTTCAGCGATTAAGCCAGAGGGCATGATGATAACTTTATCACCAACCTTCATACGCCCAGTCTCAACTCTACCGACCGGCACTGTACCAACACCAGTAATCGAGTAGACATCTTGAATCGGAATCCTCAGCGGCTTATCCACAGGCTTCTCAGGAACGGCAAGTTGATCTAGAGCTTCAAATAAAGTGGGACCGGTATACCAAGGCATCTTATCAGAGCGTCTCACAAGGTTTTCGCCAGTCCAGCCTGAGCCGGGTATAAACGGAATCTTCTTGATATCATAGCCTACACTTCTAAGTAGGTTCTCTGTTATCGCTTTGATCTCGTCGTATCTTTCCTTACTATAGTTTACCAAGGGGTCATCGAATTTGCTGAAGAAGACTATAATCTGGTTTACACCGAGTGTGCGGAGTAAGAAGGCGTGCTCTCTGGTCTGCCCACCTGGACCTGTGCCTACTTCAAATTCACCTTTCTTCGCTGATATTACTAGAACTGAGGCATCTGCTTCACTCGCTCCTGTTATCATGTTCTTTATGAAGTCTCTGTGTCCCGGTGCGTCTATTAGTGTGAAGAAGTATTTTTCTGTCTCAAATTTTTGGAAGGCTAAGTCTATTGTTACGCCTCTTTCGCGTTCATCCTTTAGGCTGTCGAGTACCCAAGCGTACTTGAATGTGTCTCCTGCGCCAGTCTTCTCGGATTCTCTAGCATATTCTTCTATGACCCTTTGATCTACTACACCTAAGTCAAATAGGAAGTGGCCCATCGCGGTTGACTTACCGTGGTCTACGTGACCCGTTATTACGAGGTTCAAATGTGGCTTCTCAGGCATTTACGCTACACCTTTGCATCCATTTGGCAGTAAACTTGATTATTTAAGGGTTAAGTCTGAATGCTCATATAGTTGGCTCTGTTATCATATTGGTTATGAGTGGTGTTAAGGTCATACGCGTTGGCTATCTGATAGATGGTAAGTCAGCCCCTATTCGTAATGCTGTGATAGTGGTTGAAGGCGACAAGATTAAAGATGTAGGTCGGGAGAGTGAGGTGAGCATATCTGACGGTGCCAAGGAGGTTGATGCTTCCCGATATACAGCAATCCCTGGGTTAATAGATGCCCATCTTCATCTCGGTTCAAATGGTGAACCAGATCTGTTGAAGACTCTGATCAGAACTCCACCAGATCTTATAACGTTGAAGTCTCTTTTACATGCGCAAGCTTTGCTTCAAGCTGGTTTCACGACAGTTAGGGACTGTGGTGAACACAACTTTTTCGCCATATCGCTTAGGATGGCAATAGAGCAAGGATACTTTCAAGGCCCTACAATTTTAGCGTGTGGGAAGATGCTTTCGCAGACCGGCGGACACGGGGACTTCGGAATTTTTAACTTAGGTGTTTGTGATGGTGTTGATGAGGTCAGAAAGGCTGCTAGAGAAAACTTGAGGGCTGGAGCTGACTTTATCAAAGTTTGCGCTAGTGGTGGAGGTGGTTCACCTTATGATAAAATGACCGATACACAGTTTACTGTGGATGAGATAAGGGCTGCTGTTGAAGAGGCTAAAGCCAGGGGTAAGCGGGTTGCAGCACACGCTATGGCCACTCAAGGTATTAAGAATGCCTTGCTCGCTGGTGTATACACGATTGAGCATGGGTGTTATCTAGACGATGAGGGCTGTAGTTTGATGAAGGAGCGTGGTGCTATACTTGTCCCAACCTTAACCGCAGCTTATCAGATAGTGAAGCATGGGGTCGAAGGAGGTATACCTGAGTGGTCTGTAAAGAAGACGGAGGAGGTCGTAGACGCTCATGTTGAAAGTGTGAAAAAGGCTCACAAGGCTGGTGTTAAAATTGCGGCGGGAAGCGATGCTGGGACGCCTTTTAATGTGCACGGTGAAAACGCGCTTGAGCTCGCTTTGCTGGTTGAGCGTTGCGGCTTTACAACTTGGGAAGCAATTAGAGCTGCTACCTTAGTTGCTGCTGAAGCGGTTGGATTAAGCGACCAAGTGGGTACGATTGAAGCGGGGAAATATGCTGATATCGTTATTGTTGACGGTAATCCTCTTGATGATATTAAGGTGCTGCAGGATAAATCTAGGATAAAGTTAGTGATGCGGCGTGGTCTTACAGTAAGGTCTGTAGATTTAGTTTAGCGTTTGCTTCCTCTACCTTGAAGCCATAGCTATGCGTTCTTGCTCATTCTTCTTCTTTATAGCGTAGCTGTTAGGGTCGTTATTTGCGGCTGAAATTATCTCTTCAGCAAGCGCTTCTTCTATGCTCTTAGGTGAGGAAAAGCAGGCTTCTCTTGCTCCTTCTGATATGAATCTCAGCGCTAAGTCTACTCTCCTTAATGGTGATACATCTACAGAGACATGATATACTACGCCGCCGTAAGCTATTCTTGTTGTGTCTTCGTTTGGTGAGGTGTTTTCGATTGCTTTAACAACCACTGCTACTGGATTCTGGCCTGTTTTCAAATGTATTATGTCGAGTACGCTCTTGACTATGTTTATTGCTTTCATCTTCTTACCGCCCATCCTTCCAGTGTTCTTAGCGTATTTTCTTCCAAAGTGCATTATAGAGTTGACCAACCTCTCTATTATGTTAACTTCAGCCTTACCGAACTTCTTATGCTCATGCCTACCCATAGAAGTTGGCACGAGCAGAGGCTTTAGGGATATAACCCTCTTGAGCCCCGGATCTGAAACTACAACTTCCGATAGGTCCCATTTGTTAAAGAGTTTAAGATTTTTATGAAGTTCTTGCTGTATAGATAGGGTTGCTTTTTCTTCGACCATTTATCTACACCAAACCTACCTTCTAGGCTTCTCCTTTCTTCCGTAGACGAGTTCTTTAAGGGAAACATCGTTGACTTTGAAGACCATCCATCTCACACCAGGTATATCTCCCATAGAGCGCCCCATGGAGCCTCCTATGCCTTGCACGTGAACTTCGTCGTGTTCGTCGACGTAGTTGAGTGCGCCGTCTCCTGGGAGGAAGGCTGTGATCTGTTTGCCGTTTTTAACTAGTTGGATTCTTACGCATTTTCTGATTGCTGAGTTTGGTTGTTTTGATTCTATTCCTACTTTTTCTAGTACGATGCCTCTGGCTTGGGGTGCGCCTTCTAGTGGGTCTGCTTTTTGATCTAGCATCAGCATTCTTCTTTTGTAGTATTTGTCTGACCAGCGTAGCCTCTGTCTTTTCTCTTTTAAGCTTCTTGCTGCGTATTCTCCTGTAGGTGCCTTCATGTGCGTCGTGGAGGCTTTAGGTTGCCCTATTATAAAAATTTGTGTTTGAGCGTTTGTGTTGCTTTGGTTTGGCTTCTCTACTTGATTAGCTTAAGTTTGGTGTTAAACCTTAATAGGTGGTGTGTTGCTTTATTTTAATGTAATGTTAGAGAAAATTAAGACTGTGTTTTCGGAAGAGTTGGTTAAAGGAGATAAGCCTATTGTTACGGTCTTCTATGCGACTTACTGCCCGTTCTGTATGAGGTTTGCTCCGATATTTGAGAAGCATAGTGTAAACCAAGCGTATATCTTTGCTAAGGCTGATATTACTGATGATTCGCATCCTTTTTGGGAGCGGTTTAACATCAGCTATGTGCCTACTGTTATAGCCTTTAAGAATGGCCGTATATTAGCTAAGAGGGAAGCAAAAGGTGGGGTTGGTTTAAACGAATCTGATCTGGTCAGCTTACTAGATGAGATCTCATCTGCTTAATCTGCGTGGAGTAAATCTGCCTAAACCTCTTGAACCCGCTATAACGCCTTCCTCCATAGCAACCGCTCCTCTTATTATTGTGTGAGTTGCTCTACCTTTAACCCTCCAGCCATCAAACAGCATACACTCCCTTGCTTTTGTGTAAAGTTTGTCCGCTCTAATCTTATACTCAACCTTAAGGTCAATTATTGTAAAGCTTCCTATAGCGCCCTCGCATACGATGCCTCTCATAGGGTAGAGGTTGAATACCTTTGCAATGTTTGTTGACATCAGTTCAACGAGTCTCGATAGCGTCATTACCCCATCGTTTACCTTTGTAAGCATAAGAGGTAGGCTGACTTCTATGTTGGGGGCTCCTGAGGGTGCACACCATATATCCGATTGACCAAGCTCTTTTTCGCTTTTAAGATGAGGCGCATGATCACTACCCACACAGTCTATAAACCCTTCTGCTAAAGCCCTCCAAAGGGCTTCTTGGTCATCTTTTCCTCTAAGAGGTGGGTTGATCTTAGCGTATGCGCCAAGCTGAAGGATATAATCTTCGGTTAAGAGTAGGTAGTGGGGGCAGGTTTCCGCAAATACTTTTATGCCTAGGCTTTTAGCTGCTTTGACTTCTTCAACCGCATCTTTAGTGGTTAGATGGAGAAGGTATAGTGTTGCACCTGTCTTCTTTGCGGCTTCTAAGCATCGTCTTACAGCTTTTAATTCCGCTGAGGCTGGTCTGGATTCGTGGTGCGCTAAAGGGTCTTTTCTGCTGGAAGCTTTCAAGAGCTTTGTTGCCTGCTCTATAATTTCTGCGTCTTCTGCGTGAACTGCTATGGGCATATCCAGTCTTGATGCGTTTGTGAAGATTTGTATAAGTTCTTCTTGATCTCTTACGCTTAAGAGGCTAGAATAAGGAGAAGACAGATACATCCAAGTCTTGAAGGCTATAGCGCCTTCACCAGCCAAACCCACCATCTCACTTATGTTTTTAGAGCCGCAGCCGGCGTAGAGGCAGAAGTCTACTACAGCCTTAGAGCGCGCTTCGTCAACCTTTGACTTGAAAGCGTTTACTGTGGATGTTGGGGGCTGGTTATTCGGCATATCTGCTACAAGTGTTATGCCTCCTGCTGCTGCTGCGCAGCTACCTGTGTAGAAGTCTTCTTTTTCGGTTTCTCCTGGGTCGCGAAAGTGGACATGTGGGTCTATTAAGCCTGGTAGTATTATCTTTCCTCTGCAGTCTATGGTTTTTTCGCTTTTTGGTGTGTTTGGTTCCTTCGCTATTTTTACTATCTTTTCTTCGTTGACTGCTATGTCTGCTTCAATTATGCCTTTTGGTGTGAATACTAGTCCGTTTTTTAAGAGTAGGTCTGCTTGCAACCTTATCTAGTATGGTGTTTTGCTTTTATAAATCCACATATGTATGGGTGTTTATGTTGGTGGATGAGGGTGGTATGTTGGCTGATGATGTGCGAAGAGATCTCGTAGAGGTCTGTAGATCAATCTACCAGAGGGGTTTGGTTTCTGCGACAGGAGGTAATTTGAGTGTAAAGTTAGGTGCTGAGCGTTTTCTTATAACAAGAAGCGGTTCATCCTTCAGAGATTTGTGTGATAAAGATGTGTTGACTATTAATCAAGATGGTGTAGTAGTTGAAGGTTCCGGCTTACCTTCGACCGAGACACCTGTTCACTTAGCACTGTATAAGGTTAGGTTAGATGTAGGCTCTGTCATCCACGCTCATCCACCATATGCTACCGCTTTTGCGGCTGTTGGCAGAGCTATCCCTTCTGTAACGGTTCAAGCTTCAGAATTGCTCGGTGAAGTTAAGCTGATAAGATATGAGCACCCGGGCTCAGAGGCGCTCACAAGACTCTGTGTAGAGGTATTTAAGGGGTCTGCTGTGAAGTGTGCTTTATTGGAGTCGCATGGTGTGTTGGTTGTTGGGTTAAATCTTTGGGATGCATATAACAATCTTGATCTTCTTGAAGAAACTGCTAAGATTGCTTATTTGAGTTTGGTCTTAAAAAGAGGTTAGAAGCTTTTTCAATAGGGTTAGCAAAAATTTTTATTATGGATTTGTAGGGCAGATAATCGGTATGGGAGAAGCATACTTCCAGAAGGCTCTTGAAACGATGCCGAGGAGAGAACTCGAAGCAATCCAACTTAAAGGGTTAAAAAAAACTGTAAGGACGGTTTACGATAAAGTCCCCTTCTACAGAAAGAAGCTGAAGGATCTTAACATACATCCGGATGATATAAATTCGCTGGATGATTTGAGGCGTTTGCCTTTTACGGTCAAAGATGACCTTAGGAGTAATTACCCATTCGGGCTGTCAGCGGTTCCTCTTAATGAGGTTGCTGAGATACATGCGTCGTCTGGAACGACTGGCACACCTACCTTAGGGCTCTACACCCTACAAGACTTAGATCAATGGGGTGATATGATGGCTAGGTGCTTAGTTATGTCTGGTATGACTAAGAATGATGTGTTCCAGATAACACCTACTCTCGGCATGTTTACAGGAGGGTTTGGCTTCTTTTACGGTGCGAGAAAGGTTGGTGCAACGATTGTGCCAGCCTCAGCAGGCTTCACTAAACGCCAGATTCAATACATGCTCGATTTTGGAACAACTATGATAGCAGCTATCGTATCCTATTTGCTGAGAATAGCTGAAGTCGCTGCTGAAATGGGTGTAGACTTGGCTAAAGACACCAAGGTTAGAAAGGGGATTGTAGGCTCAGAGATGTGGACTCCAGAGATGGGGAAGCGTATCTGCCAAATTTATAATATGGATCTCTATGACATCTACGGCTTGACAGAGCTTTGCGGCCCGGGTGTTGGGAATGACTGTAGGATACATGATGGTGTGCACCTCTGGGAGGATCATTTCATCGTTGAGGTCATCGACCCTAAGACGGGTGAGCAGCTAGGTCCTGAGGAGAAGGGTGAGCTAGTCTTCACAACGATACAGAAGCAGGCGGCTCCTCTATTGAGATATAGAACTAGAGATCTATCCTTCCTCTATGATTCTCTGGTGTGTGAATGTGGTAGGACGCATAGGAGGATGGCGAGGATTCAAGGTAGGGTTGATGATATGATTAAGGTTAGTGGCGTTAACTTTTGGCCGAGTCAAGTGGAATCTGTTTTGATGAAGCAGCCTGAGGTTGGGACAGAATACCTCATAACCATCACTAGAAGAGGCTCAGCAGACCATATGATTATCAAAGTGGAGGCGAAGAATAAGATAGGTGAAGATGAGGCAAAGAAACTTGCAGCTAAACTCTCAAATGAGCTTCGAGAAGTGCTAATCTTCACACCAGAAGTGATTGTGGTAGGTCCTGGTGAGCTGCCTAGGGTGGAGGTTGGGAAGGCTAAGCGTGTAGTAGATGAAAGGACTTAGTAGTTTATGTTCTTCTGTTTAACGCTTTAGATTAAGTAGGGTGTTTGCTCTTATTTTTTTGCTTTACATTCAAATCTGCAGCAAGGGTCGCCTTTCGCCAAGCATTCTATCTCCTCAACGCCTATCTCTGTGTTTAAAACTTTTGTTAGGTAGCCTGAGATGATTCCTCGAGCAAATTGGCTGTAGGGTTTTGAGGAAGCGGGTGCGACTTCGCATTCAAAGTTGTCAAATACTGATATAAGTGCATAAGGTGGATCAAGGGTGAACATATCTATCTGCATTCGACCTAATCCTACGCTGCTGAATATTGGTGCGCCTAGCGTCTTGATTATCTGCTCAGGATCTTCTAGCTTCACTGTCTTAGCTATCTTCAGATGTTCACTTGCCGCGTTTATTCCCATGTCTAAACCCATATAGTAGAGAAGGGCTTCGCCAGCAGACCCAAACTTCTCTCTAATCTTATTCACCAAAACCACCCATAAGTGTCTCCTCATAAAGAACCCTCTTACCCCGCCCATCGTAAGTTGTGATGTGACTGTGTCTGCTATGAACCCCTCAGCTTGCTGCTCGATTACCAAAACCTTCTTAATCGACTTAAGCGCCTTGATCTCTTCCGCTAACTTATCAAGCGTTACGCTACAACTGGTTAAGTCGTAGAATAATGTGAAGACCTTCTCTCCCTTCTTCTGATCTAACAAAAAGTTTAGGTATATAAGATAAGCATTATACTTCGAACAAACATCCAACACACTACGCATAACCGCATGTTCCTTCTCTGCAACAATCCAAAGACCCCCTAATCTACAGTGGGGCATAAAGAAAAAGCGGCCGAGTTCAAAAGAATTTGGAACCAAATCTAGAGGGAAAGCGCTTCAAACATTTAAAAAGGTTGTTCTTACTATACTTTCCTATTAACGCTAAATCTATTACTTAATAGTTCTAAACCTAACTATTCCTTTGGCGGGCCCGCGGGGATTTGAACCCCGGATCTCCGGCTCCCCCCTCATATTTGAACCGGAGGCCAGCGCCTTGATCCACTCTAGGCTGAACCCTTACTAGGCCACGGGCCCCCACCTTAGCATCCGTATGCTTCCCACTGTTATAACTTTATCAAAAAGATGATATACTCTAATCAAGCATCTACATACTACTTTGAAGCCCAAAGCCTTCGCTGTAGATGTTGATGGCACGTTAACCGAGGATGGTGGTGTGATAAACCTAGAGGCAGCTTTTGCGCTTCGCTTGATGGAGCGCCTAGGAGAGCGTGTAATCTTAACTAGTGGTAGAACCCCTCTTGAACTCTTCGCCTTAGCGATCTACCTTGGCACAACAAGAGTCATAGTTGGCGAGAATGGTGGTGTAGTCGCTATCACTCCAACTACGATGGCGCTATTAGCAGATAGAGCCCTATGCCTAGAAGCGTATGAGGTCTTGGCTAGAAGCATAGAGGGCGTGAAGATGAAACCCGTCTTCCCAAGGTTCACAGATGTTGTGTTAGAGAGAACCTTCGACATCGAAGCTGGGAGAAGGGTGATAGAGCAGCATAACCTACCCGTGCAGCTGACCGACTCAAAGTACGCTTACCACATAAACCAGCAAGGTGTAAACAAGGCTACCGGGCTATCCTTAGCGTTAAAACACCTATCCATAAAACCAGAAGAGACCATAGCAATAGGAGACAGCGAAACAGACATACCAATATTTAAGCTATGTGGATACAGCATAGCCCTAGCCAACGCCACAAGCGAAACAAAACAAGCAGCAAAACACACCACAAAAAGCGGAAACGGCGAAGGCCTCGTAGAAGCCCTTAACCACATCACAGAAGAATTCTTTAAAATAAAGCTAGAAGGGTTAAACCAACGTTGACCTTCAGAGAATTTAAGAGCGAAGCAGAGAATGTAGTAGAAGAAGCGCTTAAGAGAAGCAGCTACCCCACAGTCGAATTCAACCTCAGCGAACCGGCTGAAGAACACTACGGAGACCTAGCGTCAAACATAGCCTTCCAAATAGCCAAAGATCTAAGGAGACCACCTATGAAGATAGCAGAAGATATAGCACGCCTCATAGACCTAAGCCGAAGCAACCTTATACAAGACGTAAGCGCAGACCCCCCAGGATACATAAACTTCAGGCTGAACTACAAAGCTTTGGCTGAAAGGCTTCTGCCGAGCATTCAAAGCAGCGATGGAGTAAAGGTTGCTGATTTAGGTAAAGGTGCTAAGGTTACTGTGGAGCACACAAGCGTCAATCCAAACAAAGCCCTTCACATAGGCCATCTAAGAAACGTAGCAATAGGAGACGCGGTCTACCGCCTACTCAAGCACAGCAACTACAACGTCAAAGTCCTTAACTACATAGACGACTCAGGAGCCCAAGTCGCAGACATACTGGTAGGCTTCCTACACCTAAACTATCCGCAGGAACCCCCTTCAGACGTGAAATTTGACCACTACTGCGGGGACACAATCTACGTTAAAGTTAATGAAATGTATGAGCAGAACCCCAACCTACTTGAAAAGCAGCGGCAGATCCTAAAAGAGTTAGAAGACCCAGCGAGCAAAATATCCGAATTCGCTAAAAGCATAACATCAAAGATCCTAATAGAGCAGCTGAAGACGTGCTGGAGGTTCGGCGTAAGGTATGACTGCCTTAACTTCGAATCGCACATAGTTCACTCGAGGCTCTGGGATAGGGTCTTTAAAGAGTTAAAGGAGAAGGGCATCGTCAAGTACGCTGAAGATGGTAGGTTAAAAGGATGCTGGATAGTTGAAGTTGAAGGCGAAGAGGAGGGTGAAGAGAAGGTTCTGGTTAGGGCAGACGGCACAACAACTTATGTGGCGAAAGATATACCCTATGCCGCTTGGAAGATAGGGTTGGTTGAAGACCCATTTAACTACATAGAATATGTAAAGCAACCTGACGGTTCACCCCTCTGGGCAACAGACTTAAACCAAGGTTTCAAAAAGACCGACTTCTACGGTGCAGAGAAGACCATCGTGGTCATAGATGTAAGGCAGAGTAGGCTTCAAAGAATCATCAAGGCTGTGCTCTCACAACTCTCCAAAGGGGTCGAAGACCGATACATACACCTAGGGTATGCTGTAGTCTCACTCTCACCACAGACCGCTAAAGAAATGGGTTTCTCAGAAGAAGAGAGGCTACTTCACATGTCTGGGAGAAAAGGCATCTACTTAAACGCTGATGATGTATTAGATGCTCTTAAGAAGAAAGCTCTGGAAGAAACTGTAAAAAGAAACCCTAATGAAAGCCTCGAATGGTGCGAAAGAGTTTCAGAAAGCATAGCTGTAGCAGCCCTCAAATTCGACCTACTCAAACAAGACCTTGACAAGATCGTGATATTCGACCTAAACAAATCCCTCAGACTAGAAGGGGACACAGGACCATACATACTCTACTCCTATGTAAGAGCATGCAGAATACTAGAAAAAGCAGACGAAGAAGATATAGCACCTACAACAACAAACATAAACATAACCACGCCAACAGAAAAGAAGCTACTTAAAGACCTATCAAAATTCGATCTTATAGTAGAAGAAGCTGCCAGAAACCTCTCACCTAAAACCCTAGCACGCTACACCATAGACCTATCAACATCATTCAATAACTTCTACGAAAGCGCCCCAGTCTTGAGCTGCAGTGATGCGGCGATTAGGGGTACTAGGCTTATGCTGGTCAGAGGCTTCAAATCGGTCTTAGGCAAAGCGATAGATCTGCTCGGTCTCCCCAAAGTTGAACGCATGTAAGACACAATAACAGCTTAGCTTCTGTAATGTGTCTTCACAAACTTCTTGATCTTCTCGAAAGCCTCACCTAAGACATCCAGCGGCGGTAGAAAGACCATGCGGAAGTGGTTCGAGCCGTAATCCTCACCGAAGCCTGAACCATGCACAACAGTAACACCAGTCTCCCTCAATAAATCTAAGACAAACTCTTTATCAGTAGCCCACTTTGTGCCCTTAAGGTTTATCTTCGGAAAGAGGTAGAAGGCGCCGTTAGGTGTCGTTGAACTCAAAAGTTCTACCTCTTCAATCGCCTTCAAACTGAAATCCCTCCTCTCCCTAAGCCTCTTAACCATATCTTGAATGTGCTCTCTCGAACCCCTTAGAGCTGCGACAGCAGCCTTCTGAACTGGCGTATTTGGGCAGAGCCTAACTCTAGCAAGTCTAAGCAGCCCCTCCTTAACCTCCTTTAACCTTGACTCCCCATCCTTCAAGTATATGTAGCCAAGTCTCCAACCAGTCATAAGATGAGCCTTAGAGAAGCCGTTCAACCCTATGAAATTAACATCTTTTGCTAGAGATACAGCTGGTGTAAAACTTCCCTCAAAGATTATCTCATCATAGATCTCGTCTGCTATAAGTATGAGGTTGTTTTCAGCAGCTATCTGCACAACCTCCTTAACCGTCTTCGCATCGTAAAGCGCACCAGTCGGATTATTTGGGTTAATGAGCAAAACCGCTTTCGTTCTCTTGGATACTCTACTTCTAAGGTGCTCTATATCAGGAGCCCAACCATCCTCTTCAACAGTGCGGTAAGATACCGCTTTACCACCATAAAATCTGATGTAAGCATTATAGCTAGGGTAGCTAGGCGAAGGCACAAGAACCTCATCCCCAGCCTCAACCAGAACACCAGTGAGCATCTGTATACCCTCAGATATACCATTCGTGATTATAATATCATCTTCAACTATATCAGCACCAAACCCACTTAAACGCTCAGAGATCGCTTTACGCAGCTCCGGTAACCCCTCAGAAGGACCATACATATTCTGATCCTCTAAAACAGCCTTAACCAAAGCCTCCTTAATGTAAGTAGGCGTCTTAAAATCGAACTTAACAGGATCACCAATATTCAAAGGTATAATCTTAACACCAGACTTAGAGAGCTTAGCAGCCAACGCAGCAACCTCACGAATCGCATACTCAACCTCACCAACCCTAGCAGCCACACCCACCAAACCAACCACACACCAAACCATCGAAGAACAACACTATAAGCCTAACGAAAACAAAGAGGAAAAAGTCAATAACCCAACCAAACACACTATAAGAAGGCAGCCCGGTCGTCTAGCGGCCAACCCAAAGGGCTAGGGATACCGGCCTCTGGATCCCAAAAAGGTAAAAGAGGGGTTAGCCGGTGACGGCAGTTCGAATCTGCCCCGGGCTACCACTTTCTCTCAGCATTTTTCCTTTTTGGCAGATTGAGCACTAGTTTGTCATAGTTCGAATCGTAGTTATGGCATAACATATCATATAGGGGGCTGGTGAGATCATTAACTCTTGAATCTCAAGAGGGGCAGAGCGTAGGCGATCACGATCAGTGTTACCCCATCATCCCCTAAGACCCCAATCCAAAGTGGGATAAATCCTAGGGCGCATAGAATCTGGAGAAGCGGTTGATGAGTCACTTAACTTTGCTACCTCTCAAGCTTCTTCTGTAAAGTATACAGTTAGTAGCAATCAAGGTCACACCAATTAGCAGCACCATTACCGCTGTAGCATTAGTATTTTTGTTTGTATTTAGTGGAGTTTGTCTGTTCTGTTGGCTAGTTCTCCTTTGAGATATGCTTCTACCGCTGCTTCTACATTCTCTTTATCTGTGACAATGGGTGTAATGCCGCTTGCTCTAAGGTCTTGGTATATTCTCCAACCCATGCCGAAGCTTATTACTATTTGGCAATCTCTTATGTTGTCAATCATCGCTTTGTGGTCACACGCGCCGTGGTGATGCTCACCTCCTCCGCCTATCATCCTCCTTAACTCCTTCTTTACGATCTTTCCGTCTTCAACCTCAACTACTAGAAACGATTTTGCTCGCCCAAAGTGAGGACTTATTGTTTCCCCATCATCTGTTGCTACTGCGATCTTCATCTTGCTCATCAATATGCTTATATAGTTATGAATATTTATTCTTTATGTTGCCTAGACCAAGGTGTTGTAGAAGAATCGCCTTCACACCTAGAGTCGTATACTATAAACCGAGAGGCGTCCCATTAAGAGAATTAGACGAAGTATCCATCACATCAGACGAACTCGAAGCTCTGAGGCTGGCTGACTTCTTGGAATTAGAGCAGATAAAGGCGGCTGAGCAGATGGGCATCTCGCAACCAACCCTAAACAGAATCCTAACAGCAGCCCGCAAAAAGATCGCAGACGCCTTGGTCAACGGCAAAGCCATCAGAATAGAGGAGGTGAAATAATAAAAGTGGAATCTGAAAGGAAGTTCAAATGCTACAAATGCGGGCACACTTGGAACGAGCCTTACGGCACAGGAAGACCAAGATGCTGCCCAAAGTGCAGCAGCTCAGACATACATAGGGCTCCTGAAGACCGAGGATATTCAAGGCGTTTGAAGGGTTGTAGGTAGTGTAACGTTTACTCTAAGATCTCGGTTTTACTTGATGTTTGTAGAGGAAGATAAGACTGCTAGATATAAGGTAGAACCCGCTGACCGCTATTATTAGAGCTAATGATAGAGTCATCATCTCAGTCAGCCAACCTATAAGTGCGGGACCTATTATGGCGCCAAGCATACCTAAGTTCTGAACTATCCCAGTGGCTGAGCCTATCTCCCCTTCTTTAACACTCTTTTGCGCCTGAGCGGATATTAATGTCCAGAAGCAGTTCATAAAGAATCCTGAGAGGAGAAGTATAGGTGCTGTCAAGAGCTTGTATCTTTGTGTTAGGAGTGTAAAAGTGAGTATAGCTGAAGTCAGACTGTTCGCTAAGATGACCTTTTTACCATCTACTCTGTCTTGAAGGTAGCCCATCAACACTATCCCTAAAGCGCCAATTGCTGTAGATGCGCCGAAAAGATAACCAGCTTCGTCAGGAGACATTAAAAGGTCTTGCCTAAGGAAGGTAGGGGCCCAAGTTACGAAGCCTACAAAGGCTGAGTCTGCTATAAGTATACTTAACCCAAGTATCAGTATATTACGGTTTTGTAAAATTTTAGTAGCGGCGCCCCTAACCTTATCCGCTCTAACACTCTTAGGTTGCTTGACTAAGATGGATTGGGCTAATGCTGAAAATAAACCTATTACACCTATCCAGATGAATGGCGTCCTCCAATCGCCGCTAAGAAGGTAATTGCCTACAAAGATGGGTCCAATAAGTCCACCTATGTTATAGAAGCTTCCTACCGCTCCTATTGCGGAGCCTCTGCTCCTAGGTAGAAGTTCGCCGGCTAAAATGTAGACTGGTGGCAGCATTAACCCAGCGCCAAGCCCGCTTATGGTGAGCAATATGAGTAGAAGTATGTAGTTGGGTGCAGCCATAGCCGCTATCAAAAAGAGTGAATACAGTAAGACACCAGTTATTAGCACTGTTTTTGCTCCTATTCTGTCACTGAGAAATCCAGCTAATCCAGTAGTTACTGTAGCTGCTAGAAGTTGTAAAGCGATGAGCTGCCCCTCCATAAAGTGTGTTAAGTTGTATTCAAGCATCAGCTCTGGTAGGGCTAAGCCGATAGAAAATCTGAACATTGCGTAAATCAAGAAGGCAAATATACAAGGCGTTAGAGCCGCAACCACATTTAGGCTATGTTTAGGCAATATGACAACGCAGCTAACTTGAGGCTCTTTAAGGTTTAGCAAATAGATTAAAGATTAATACCACTTATTAAGCACCATCAACGCTTTGTTTAGTTGCTGCTTTAGATCGGTTGAAATAGAATATGTCTAAACACATCAAAGAAGTTGCAGAAGACTTTGCTAAAGGAGGTCTACACCTATTCACAGGAAACGCCTTCTCAACGATCATACTAGCTATAGGCTCAATTATCGTAGCTAGGCTTCTAGGCCCAGAAGGCTTAGGCTTGTATACGCTGTCCCTTGCCTTACCCTCACTAGTAGTAGGCTTTATAGATCTTGGGATAAACCCAGCTGTAACACACTTTTCAGCCAAGTTAAGGGTTGAGGGAAGACTAAGCTTACTCTCTAAGATGCTTAGAGTCTCATACATTAATAGAGTGCTCATAGGCTCTGTAGTTTCAGCAGCGTTCTTCCTTCTTTCTGAAAACTTAGCCTATCTCCTAAATAGACCTGAAGCATCTTCCCTCATAAGAATTTCATCTTTTGCTGTGCTTGTATCTTCAGTATTCACCTTAAACAACTCAGCGTTCTTAGGGCTCGATAAAATGAGAGAATATTCTACACTTTTGATTACTCAAAGTGTGGTGAAGACGACGCTATCCCCTATTCTAATATTAATAGGGTTAGGTGTTTCTGGAGCTTTAGCAAGTTATGTTGTGAGTTATCTTCTACCAGCTTTTGTTGGCTACTTCATGCTGAATATCTATCTTACTACTCTAGGTAAGCCATCAGCAGACAGCACCGCATCCACTCTTAAGGTTATGCTTCGCTACGGCTTCCCACTCTATCTCTCAAATATAATCGGCATAATCATAAGTCAATTAAGAATTCTTATACTTGCCTACTTCGCTTCTGACGCTGAAATAGGCAACTTTAGTGCTGTCTTAACTCTGTCTTCTGCGATGAATGTTCTGATCTTACCTCTTAGCGCCCTCTTCCCAGCCTTCTCAAAACTTAAGGACGAATCCGACCTTAGAACGATGTTTAAAGCGTGTGTGAAGTATGCGTCGCTTCTTATGGTGCCATCTACAATATTAGTTATGGTGCTATCAAAGGAGCTCATTTTTACGCTCTACAGTAGGGCTTTCGATTTGGCGCCTCGTTTTCTTACCCTCTTTATGATACAGTTTCTTTATGTTGTTGTTGGTCTAATCGTTTTAACGTATCTGCTAAGTGGTGTGGGTCAGACGGTTATCATCTTAAGAGCTGAGTTGGTCAACTTCTTCCTCTTTCTACCTCTTGTTAGTGTATTGACGCCGCTCTATAAAGTGGATGGTATGATTGTGGCTACACTAATATCTTCTCTAGCCTCTCTACTATACTGCCTTTACGCAGCAGTCAAAAGGCTTGGGGTAAATATTGATTACAAATCCTCTATGCTTATACTTCTTACATCGCTGCTGGCTTCTATACCAACTTTAGGGCTACTCACTTTAAGACTTGGAAGCCTACTCAGCCTAATATTAGGCGTTTTACTATACTTTGTTACATACATAACTCTGCTACCCCTCTTAGGAGCTGTCGCTGAAAACGATGTTGAAAACCTTAAGCAGATCGTAAGTAAACTCGGTTTACTCTGGCCCCTAATTCGCCCAATCCTTAGCTATGTGGAGAGGCTTGCTAAGTTTAGTTTGAGCGGTAGGGTTAAGAGCGAGTAGCATAATTCTGTTGTCGGTTAAGTTGCGGCGGGTCTTTTTTGGCGCGAATATAGAGCAGGCTTGCACAGACTACAAGACGATCAAGAGGACTGTTTTGGAGTGTGAGAGGCAAGGGTTTGACTTCGTTTGGCTCAGCGACCACTTGTATGATGTTGGTAAGCCTCAGAATCCATACCTTGAATGCTGGAGTGTTCTATCGGCTTTGGCTGAGGCGACATCAAAGATTAGGCTCTGCACAATCGTTGTCAATAACTTATTCCGGCATCCTTCTCTGGTGGCTAAGATGGCTTCAACCCTTGACGATATAAGTGATGGTCGGCTTGACTTAGGTATTGGTGCAGGATGGTATGAAGAAGAGTGTATTGCGCACGGCATCCCCTTCCCTAAGACTACAGATAGAATCGCGATGCTCGACGAATCTCTAACCATATTAAAGAAGCTCTGGGCAGAGGACAAAGTCACATTCGAAGGAAGGTTCTATAAGCTGAGGGATGCATATTCCTACCCTAAACCCAAACAAAAGCCTACCCCACCTATATGGATAGGGATAATGAAGGGTAGAAGCAAGATGCTTGAGTTAGTCGCTAAGCACGCAGATGTGTGGACAATATCAAGCCTATACCTACCAGCTGAAGACGAATATGCTAAGATGTGCGGCAGAGTCGAAGAATATAGAAGACGATTCAACAGAAGCGGCGGAGAGATTAAACGAGGTCTAGGAATAGGATGTGTAGTAGCCAAAGATAAAGCAAGTTTAGCGGAGAAGGTTAAGAAGTTTAAGCCTGGAAGCATATCGATAGGGGAATATGTAGCTAAGCAGAGGAGAGTAGAGGGCACACCAGAAGAATGTGTAGAGCAACTAAGAACTTTCTTAGGACTTGGTGTAACATTCTTTGTTATGAACTTCCCAGATGTAGATACACTTGAGCCTATTAGACTCTTCGGAGAGAAGGTCATACCCGAGTTTAGAAGGTAGCGTCTCTCATTTTTGACCTTATTGCTGTAATCAAATAGTAAGAATTCAAGAGCCTTATTTGTTAGGAAAATACCTTATATCATCAAGTTGATGTTTAGAGGTGTTACTAGAAAAAGGTGTTCAAATGTATGTGTGAATTATGTGGATGTATTGCTTACATTGGTTCTGGTAAGCAAGCAGTTGTAAAGAGGGCGCTAGAAATTGTTAAACAGCTCAAAATCTCACGCGAAAACGTTGATCTCTTTGAAGACTGTGAGCGAATATCCTACGAAGTCGTGGCGCATTCATCTCCTTCATCTGAAGAGAGCAAGATTTTAGAGACATGTAGGTGGATCCATAGACTACACGAGCCGATCTACAGAAACTGGTTCCCAAGATACCTCAATGCTGCCAAAGATGTATTCGCCAAGCTGCCAGTTGAAGGAGATGTAAAAGAGGTGGTCACTGCGTATCATCAACTCGAGCAGTTGGTGAAGGAGATTGGGGATGAGGAATTAGCATCCTTAGAAGAGGGGGTTCGAGAGGCGCTAAAAGCTGTGAAGAACGTTCATGAGAATAATCTTGCTAAGAGAACGAAGTTAAAGGAACGTTATAGTTTAGAATAGCCCCTCACACAAGAGATGTTGGTAAGAATCTTGGCTTTGGTGGGGTCGGTGGGATTTGAACCCACGATCACATGGGCCCGAGCCATGTAGCCTAGACCAGACTAGCCGACGACCCCCTTTCGCACTATTGTTGGTAGTGTTGCTTATATTTATGCAGAGCCACTTATCCTTAATTTACTTGGGTGAGTATATTATGCTCCCGCTATCTTCGCTTACTGTATATCCTTTGAGGCTCAGTTGGAGCACTTCTGCAAACCTCTTTGATGACAGTGTTTTAACGAATCTTTGCACCGAAGCCTTATCTAGTTTTGCGGCTGGTATAAGGAAGTCGAATCTCTCTTCTGCGATGGGTATAAAGTCAAGCCCATAGGCTGAAGCCCAAACTTCAATTCCAACGCCAACATCAGCCCTACTTTGCGCCACTGCAGCAGCTACTGCGGAGTGCGTCTTTGCTTCTCTTGTGTAGCCCCTTATCCTCGACACCGCCTCGCTTAGGGGTATTATAGTAGATAAATTGTGGTCTATAAGCACCCTAGTTCCAGAACCCTTATTTCTGTTTATAAATACAACATCTTCCCTAAGCAAGTCTTTGAACGAGAGTATCTGTTTTGGGTTGCCTTTTTTGACTATGAAACCTTGCATCCTCGAGTAACCTCTGATTAACACAGCGTCTTCTTGAAGCCCATATATCTTGATGAACGGTCTATTATATTCTAAGGTTTGCTCGTGGAGGAGATGTGTTCCCGCCACATCTGCTTCCCCGCGTTTAACAGCGAACCAACCCATAAGGCTACCTACATTAACTATCTTAGCACTTAATCCAGCCAGCTCCACCAATAAACTAACCGCAGGACAGTGGCTACCTATCACTACAAGATCAACCGGCTTAAGACGCTGAGATAAAAGACGAACTTTAACAACTTCACCCTCATCAATAAACTCTCTCTCCTCACCAACCTCAACAAAGCCATCAGCAAAACTTAGAACCGAAGCAGCACCAGGGCTGCCTAAAACAGGGTAAGCAACAAACCCTCTATGTGTAGATACAAGATGCACAGGCACATACTCTCTCCTACCCCTACCAGCAGAAACACGATAGGGTAGCGCCGCTTCTTGAAGAGCTTCAAAATCTCCACTAAATCCAGCCAATCTCTGTATGATCGGTTTAGCGAACACATAGAAGGCTATCATAGATGACAGTGGGAAACCTGGTAGACCGATAAAGATCTTACCGTTTAACACACCAGCTACTGTAGGCTTTCCTGGTTTGATCTTTAATCCGTGAACTAAAAGTCCTGGCTCTCCGAGTTCATCTATTACTCTGTAGATGATGTCGCCTAAACCTGCTGAAGTGCTTCCTGAGGTTATTATGATGTCTGAGTCCTTTAAGGCTGATGTTAATGCTTCTTTGATTTCATCGAATCTATCTTTGAGTATGCCTAGGTATCTTGCTGAGGCGCCGCTTTCTTCTGCGAGTGCTTTAAGTGTTAAGCCATTTACATCATATACTTTGCCGTATAGTAGGGTTGTTCCAGGTGGTTGGAGTTCGTCTCCTGTTGAGAAGATGGAGACCTTGGGTTTTTTATAGACTTTGACCTTGTCGTAGCCTGAGACTATGAGCACAGCTATCTCTCGTGGTGTAAGTAGTGTGCCTTTGTGTAGTATGATGTCTCCTATAGTTAGATCTGAGCCTGTTTCACCTATGTTATCGCCTGGTGCTGTGCTTCGATATACCAGTATATGTTCATCTTCTTTTTTTGTGTATTCAACCATAACTACTGAGTCTGCACCTTTTGGTATAGGTGCTCCAGTTGCCACTTCAACAGCTTCCCCTAGCTTTACCTCAACTCCAGGTCTTTCGCCGACTCCAACTTTGCCGACGAGCTTAAGCTTCACAGGGTTGTCTTCCTCAGCTTCTGACACGCTCCTTGAGTCTACCGCGTATCCATCCATCTCAGCCCTATCGAAGGGTGGTGAATCGGCTTTCGAGTAAATCGCTTCAGCTAGTATTCTTCCGCAGGCTTCTTGGAGGGGTATCTCTTCTACGCCAAGAGGTTTTAGCCCGCCCAATGCATCTGCTATCTTCTTTAAACCTTCTTCTACGCTTAGCAGTTTGTGGAAGACGACAGCCAATCTCCACACCTTTAGAGAGGTGCATCTATGGGTTGGAAAAGATAGGCTTCAACTTCGTCTCCTTCGTCAAACCCCTCCACATTCTCTTCTACAACTATCAGAGCGTTAGCCTTAGTCATAGATGAGAGCAGACCGGAGCCCGTCAACCTAAGTGGTTCTATAAGATAGCCTGAAGAATCTCTAGTGACCCTTGCTCTAACGAATGAGCGATAACCCACAGGAGTAGCAAGTTTCCTAGTTAACTTACCTTTCACCCTAGGCCTAGGCTCAGGTCTCGTGCCGTAGATGTAGTTTATCGCTTCATCCACAAAGACTTCAAAGCCTATAAGTGCTGAAACAGGGTAGCCTGATAATATAAAGATGGGTTTACCATCTACTAAACCAGCCCCAGTAGGTTTCGCTGGTCTCATAGCTATGCCGTGCACTATCAAGCCTGGTGAACCTAGGCTCTGCACAGCTTCCGGCACAAGGTCTTTTTCACCTAAGCTTGTCCCTCCTGTTGTGATTATAATGTCGCATATCTTTAAGGCGAGTTTTAGTCTTTCTGTTATTTTTTCAAGGTTATCTTCTACTGTGCCTAGGTTTACGGGTATGCAGTTTCTTTCCTTTACGAGTGCTGTTAGCATAGGTCTACTACTATTTACAATTTCACCTGATCTTAGTTCCTCGCCAATTTCTTTAATTTCGCTTCCAGTTGATAGTATACCTATCTTGAGTTTACGGTAGACTTTTACTTTTGTTATGTTTGCTGATGCTAGTGCACCTATGTGCCAAGGCTTTATTCTTGTTCCTTTAAGGAGGATGGGTTTGCCCTTTGTGAAGTCTTCTCCTTGTCTGGAGACGTTTCTCCATTTTGCGGCTGGGCTGTATATTAAGACTTTTTCACCTATTCTTTTGGTCTGCTCAAGCATAACAACTGCGTCTGCGCCATAAGGTAGGGGTGCACCCGTGAATATTTCAACCGCCTTTCCACTTGTGACCTCTGGCAGCTGTGACGGTTCTTGCCCAGCTTCTGCTCTACCTATCACACTTAGCTCTATAGGGTTGGTGGTCGATGCGCTAAATGTGTCAGCAGATACTACGGCGTAGCCTTCTACTGCGGAGCGGTCAAACGGCGGCACATCCACTGGAGATATTATGTCTTCAGCTAGAATTCTGCCTGAACATTCGGATAAAGGCACTTCCTCAACCTCAACAGATAGGTTAATGTTTTCCCTTATCTTCTCTAAAGCCTTATCTACTGTAGTAAGATCTGGGAAGCCAGACATCTTCTTTCTAACCATCTCTATGATATATAGAGTTTAATCCGCTTAAATCTTTACTAAAAGCCCTTTTTAACTCTTCTTTAAGGATGCTTAGAACCTGCTCAGCAGCTTCTGGAGGCACACTTCCAGTTGAATATTCAGATTTCCCGCCTCCACGCCCACCAAACTTTTGAAGCACTTCTTTCAGAATGGTGCTACAGTCAAATGCTAGATCTTTGCTTCTACAGAGCACAACCAGCGCATCCTTCTGTGCATCAGCCAAGAGTACAATGGTCTTCGCTCTTGATGCTAGTTCGCCGGCATAGTCCATTAGAGATTTGCGGTCAACACCGTTGTATAGAGCTGCGTAAAGTTTGGTGCCGTAAAAATCTTCAGGGTTTAGGTGTTTAAGTAGGTGTGTGGTTAATTCAGCGAGTCTTCTCTTTAGCTCTTGTGCTTCTTGTTTTAGGTTGAGCGCTGTGCTTAGGACTGTCTTCTGTGTTGCTCCTAGTGCTTCGCTGACCTTCATGTGAAGTGCTATAGTGTCTGCTGCATATTCTTTAGCCTTTTCTCCTACCTCAAATCTTATTTGATAAGCATCTTCTCCAGCCTTCGAAAAACCTGTGACTATTATATATCCACATTCTTTTGTGTTGCTGACGTGCTTCCTTGTGCAGGCTGAGTAGTCGTAGCCTTCCACCTCTATGACCCTCACTCTGCCTGATATCCGCTCGTCGTAAGATCTGAGGTTAGGTATAGCTTTCTTTGCATCTTCTAAGCTTTCAAAGAACCATTCCTTGACAGCTCTGCCTTCATCTATTATTCTGTTCGCTGCCTTAACCGCCTCTGTTATTATGTCCCAATCTAACCTCTTTATGCGCAAATATAGTGTGTTGCCTTTCTCATCATGCACAACTTTGACCGCTACGGCATCAAGGTCAATCCGCTTTATACTAGCCATAAGAATATGCTCAGCAGTATGAGCCTTTTCCAACGCTTTTACTCCAACATAACAAATTGATAGGAAGAATTTAAGTAGAGCTTTTGTCAATTAATGTGTATGCGTGCATATGTCCTTCTTACAACAAGACCTGGCACTTCAGAGGAGGTTGTTAATGCCATAAAGGCTGCAAGAAACATTAAGGGTGTGGTGCAAGCCGATTCTGTGTATGGAAGGTTTGATGCCGTAGTTGTAATAGAAGCAGAAGACTTAGAAACGATAAGCAAAACCCTCTACAAAGTTATAGAAAAGATGCCCAATATAGTCCACACTGAAACACTACTTACAGTCTTTTAAGAGGGGCTTCTGGCAAATGATCAGAGCTTTCGTGCTACTAACAACAAAACCAGGAACTTCACAAGAAATAGTAACCTCTAGGAAGATAAAGGGTGTGAAGCTTGCTAGCTCAGTCTTTGGTAGGTTTGATGCTGTGCTGGTCATCGAAACTAAAGACCTTCAAGAGCTCGCTAAGATCATCTATAAGGTTGTTGAAGCTCATCCTAACGTTGTGCACACCGAGACTTTAATCTCAGTCTTCCCACCGGGAACGCATAAAGTTGAAAGCTAGTTGGGGATGATTCGGTTGCCGAATGTGGAAGGTGTTATACTCTTCAGTTTGGTAAAAGGTTGCGAGAAAGAGGCTATCGACCAGATTAAAAGAATGGAGGGCGTCAAAAAGGTCTTTGTAGTCTGCGGGGAGCACGATGGTGTTGTAGTGTTTGATGTGAAGAGCCTTAATGATCTAAAGAAGATAGTTAAGATGATGAGAACCCTAAAGATTATCACTAAGACCGTCACATATATCGCAATGTATACAATTAACAATTAGATGCGCTCTATGAGTGCTGCGACGATAAGAGGTAGGAGTGCTGTAGCGTCTCCGTGCACAGTAACTTGTTTAGCCTTCATACTGACTTTACCCCAAGAAATCGCTTCTCTAACCTCAGCTCCACTGAGACTACCATCATACTCAACCGCGGTTGTGATGTAAACCGCATAATCTAAGCCTCCTCTAAACTGGTTCCACCAAAGAGTATGGTGCTTAGATATCCCTCCGCCTAGCATGAGTGCTCCGCTTCTCTTAGCTTTAAAGACTATCTCAGCCAACTCCTCCTCGTCGCCTAAAGGATCTATAGATATGTTTCTATGCTTCTGCCAGTAGAGCCAGAGCTGACTACCTACAGCACCATCAGTCAACCCCGGTATGAAGACCTTTACACCGCTTCTCCAACACCAATACAGTATGGATGATTCATTTCGGATATATTCGCCGAGTTTTGATGCTAACAAGCTGGATGTAATCTTGGTGTTCTCGCCTAAGATCTTTTCGAAGATGGGTTGTAGATGCTTTTCGAGAAGAGGACCATATGCTTCTTTTGGTATGAGTAGGTTTCCTAACCTATGGTAACCTTTTTTGTAGAGCGTTCTGTCATCTAAGTTGAAGCTCCCATGAAAGTAGGTGCCCCAGCATCTTGCCAAGTCGTGGTCAAGCGTGCCGCAAGTCGTTATGATGATATCTACCAGCCTACGCTTGATAAGTTCTCTTATTACGCCTCGAAGCCCAGTCGCTATTGGTGCTGCTGGGAAAGATAGGAACTTTATGCACCTTTTATCTTTGACCATCTGCTCTAGTATATCTACCGCTTCTGCTAGAAGTCTTCCTGTGAAGCCTCCCGAATTTTTCATCTGCCTAACTAATGTGTCGCAGCTCATAGGTTTTGTAAGGTTTATATCAGCGACCTCAAACATAATTTTATTTCACCTTTAACCGCCCTAAGACTTGCTCAACCGCCTTCTGGGAGAACCCTAAGCCATTTATGAGTATCTTTTTAGCTTCGTTTATGCTGCATATTTTAGAGTAGATTTCCTCGCAAGCTTCTCTGACCTCCCAAGGGTAGAAGACCCACCCCTCTACCTTTCTAATATAGAAGTCTGGCATGTATGTCGAATGCTCCTTCACTAATAGGGCTGAGCTTCTAACCTCCTTGGCTCTCCTAAGCGCTCTCAAATGCATAACCGCTGAAAGGCTTTGACCAGTATCAACAATATCATCTATAACCAGCACCACGTTATTAGATATGCACTCCATAGGCGGCTTCTGATAAATATCCAAAACACCTCTAACCTCAGGCTTCTCATAAAATCTTAGGTTTACTGTGCAGACTCTTCTGACCCCTAATCTGTCAGCCAACATAACCCCAACAATCGCGCCTCCCCTCATCACAGCCAGTAGAGTGTTAGGTTGGTAGACGCTGTATACCCGCTCAGCCAACTCTGAAACATAATCCTCAACTTCATCCCAACTTAAAGAGAGGTAAGTTACATCAGCAACATGGACGCTAAGCATCAACCAACCCTATCCTTCATTCAAGTTATTTCTTTAGATCTTTTAAAAGCCAAAGAGAGAAGCAACCCAAACTACAACATATGCTATGATTAGTAGCACACCCGTAAGTATGGCGGTCTTGACTGTATTAGCCATAGCCGGTATAATCTGCTTGTTATCGTCATACTTCGCAGCAAGAATTTTATAAGCTAACCTTGCGTGCGCAGCGGTAAGTAGAGCTATCAAGGCGACAAAGGGAATTATTCTTGCTGCTGATGAAATTATTAGAACTATGTATGCGGAGGCGAATATGTATTTTAAGATGGATGCAGCCCTCGCCTTACCTAACCTTGCCACAGCATGATATCTTCCAAACTTCACATCAGCTTTAAAGTCTGGAAACTCGTTCACATAGAGCACAGCAGCCGTCAATATTCCAGTAATTAAACCGATTAAACCAGCTTCCAAGCTCAGCGCAGAAGTTTGAACGAAGTATACTCCTAGAAGGAGAGGTGAACCAAAACATAACCCAACTAGAATCTCGCCGAAGCCTATGTGAGATATGATTGGCGAATAGAGCACTATCCCAGCACCAGCAAATGCAACAAGAAATATTAGGATAGGGTTAAACCCGCTAACATAGATAAAGTAGAAGCCTATGCCCAAACCAGCAAGCAGAAGCAACACACCTTCAAGCAGCACAGCCTTGGGGGTCATCTTAGCGCTTGGAAGAATACCGCTTCCCCCGCTAAAAGGGGTCCTCTCTGTCTCTACATCGATGCCGCTACGATAATCAAAGTAATCGTTCAAGACATTAGCAGCAGCGTGCAGAGCTGCAACCCCAACTAGAGTTAAGGCTGCGTGAATTGGGTTAAAGAAGCCGTCTTTTAAAGCTACTACTATACCTAAGATTGTGAAGACGATTGAAAGTATAAGGAAAGGTGGTCTTAGTTCCTCGAACCAAACTCTAATTTTGCTCATCTAATTTTGTGCTTCAAAGAAATATATGTATTTAAGTTTCACGCTCCGTTTTGTATTTGTTAAGGCACACTTGGCTGCAAAAGAATCTTCCCTCATGCTCAATCATCTCTTCACTTTTAATCTCTTTTCTACAGTTAAAGCAGTTAACCTTAACGCCTACACCAACCCTAACACTAAACCCTCTTCGCTCAACCAAAGCATCAAGAAGCATACTCACTCTAAGCACCTCAACCCCGTCCAAACCAGCCAACTTTTCGCTTAACCTCTGAATACCCTTAACATCTTTCGCAGTAGCCAAGATTACTAGATCATATTCGCCAAAGGTTTGGTAAGCTGCATCCACCTCAGGAAAACTAGATAAGTTCTTCAAAACCTCTTGAATATTCGAAGCCTTAAGCTTCAACGTTAGAAAAGCAGCTGTGCAATCTATCTTTCTAAGATCTAAAGATGCCTTAATATTCAACACACCCAACTCCCTAAGTTTTTTCAATCTGCTTCTCACAGTAGGTTCACTTACCTTAATTAAGGAGGCTATCTGCCTAGTAGTTAACCTACCATCTTCTTGCAGCGCTTTAGCGAGGCGGTAATCAAGTTCATCAAGTTCCATACATGCTACCAGCTTACCAATTGGTTAACTAGCTATTCTGTCTTTCCCCTCGATGCAAAACTTCTCTTCACCAAGCTTGGCGTGATGATGGTTGTAAATAATACGACGAGCAGCAGCGCCGAATATGTAGCCACATCAAGAATGGCGCGGCTTAATCCGATACCCAAAATTATGAAACCTACTTCGCCCCTTGAAACCATACCTATGCCTACGCGCATACCGATCTTCCTATTCCTATAGATTAACCACGCAGGAAGCCCGCATCCTATCATCTTACTTATAATAGCAACAAACCCCATAATCAAGAAAAGCAGCACATTAAGGTTTACAAGCGCAGAGGGATTAACATAAGCGCCGATAGAAGCGAAAAATATAGGTCCAAATATAAGTTCCAAGTTAGACGTAAACTCGCTTATCTGCAAAACCGCTTTAGACCCGGCTAAAGCCATTCCAGCAGCAAAAGCACCTACAATAGGTGAAAGACCTACTGCATAAGCAGCTGCAGCTGTAGCGAAACATAGCCCTGTGGCTATAGCTTCAACGGTTCCCCTAGCCTTCCATATTGACGCCAAGTTTACAATTCTTGGGAAGATCAAACCAGCTATGACTAGCATTATCAGCCATAGGCTAATGGATGTTACTACGACATAAAGTAGTCTGCTCAAAGTTATATCTGCTCCACTTAATCCTATAGATGTGACTATTGCTAGTACCGTTAAGCCAAGTACGTCGTCTATGAGTGCTGCGTTAACAATTATTCTGCCCTCTATAGAGTTGAACTGACGTATTTCTCTGAGAACCTCTACTGTAATGGCTATAGAAGTTGCGGTTAACGCAGCACCGATTATCAGCGCAGCAGTCCATCCAAGACCCAATAGTAGAGACGCTTGATAACCTAAAAAGAAAGGTATTATCACACCAACACCACCTATCAAAAAAGATGGACCGCCCGTTTTACGCAAATCAGCGTAGCTAAACTCCAACCCTGCAGCAAAAAGCACTATCACCGCCCCCATCTCTGAAAATGCCACTGTAAGTTCATTAAACTCTATCAACGGTTCACCAAATAAGTGAATATGCCCACCTAACGCATACGGTCCAAAAACTATACCCGCCAATATGAGGCCAACTACCTCAGGAATCTTAACTCTCTTGAGAAGCGCAGCAAATACTCTTGCTATAAAGATGAGCAAACCTAAGCTGGCTACTGTCCTAAGAATATCTAGTTCGGTTAACATCCGAGAGCCTACAGCGCTTCTCAGTAAAAATTTTTCTGTAAAGCGGTGCATAAAAAAATTATACACCGCCTTCCGATACCTAAACGGCATGGATTTAGATTTAGCTAAGCTTGCAGTAAACTATGGCCTCTCCTTAGGTGTAGATTATGTTGAAGCAAGGCTTCACCGCACCATAGAAGTTGGCTGCCTACTAAAGAATTCAACACCAGAGCCTACAATACTAGCAGACTCTTTTGGGTTAGGAGTTAGAGTTAGATATAAAGGCGCATTAGCCTTTGGGGCTACTAATATCCTATCGACTCAATCAATCAAAGACCTCGTAGAAGAAGTGTTCAAAAGAGCGAAGGCATCCATCAACTTACTCGGCGAACCTATAAAATTCAGCTGCGAAGAGATGGGTAAAGGTGTGTGGAGCGCCGAAGAGAAGGAGAAACTTGAGGATGTAGATGTGCAGACTATGCTCAACCTCCTCAAAGAATTAGATAACGAGATAAAGAATGGTTTTCACGGCGTCTCATTCACAAATAGGCTCTTGATGGTAGAAACCTCTGTGGAAGAAAAGTTCTACACAAACAGCGAAGGCGCTGAGCTGAGGAGTAGAGTGCCCCGAGTAAGCATATCTTCCTTCATCAACGCAACATATGATGGAAGAAACCACACCATAACGATACCCGCAGGATACGCTGCTTTAGGTGAAAGCGGAGGCTGGGAGGTAGTAAAACGCTTAGACCCCCTCACATTTTTTAAAGAAGAAGGCTCAAACCTAGCAAAAGCTGTAAAGAGCACACTCAACCCACCTCTAGAACCAATAGATGTAATCCTTGGACCTGACGTTGTGGGCTTAGTCGCGCATGAATCCTCTGGGCACCCAGCTGAAGCAGACAGAATACTTGGAAGAGAAGGCGCTCAAGCCGGAGAATCATATTTGAAGATAGATAGCTTAGGGTTGAGGATTGGGAGCAGCGAAGCCTATGTGAGCGATGACCCAACCATACCTCACTCGATGGGCTTCTACCTTTACGATGAAGAAGGTGTAAAGGCTAGAAAGAGAAGGCTTATAGAAGGAGGAGTAATAAAAGAATATTTACACAACCGCGCTACAGCAAACACTTTCTCAACAAAAAGCAACGCTGCATCAAGAAGCGTAGCCTATAACCGCGAACCCATCATAAGAATGGCGAACACATACGTTGAGCCAGGAGACTATACATTCGCAGAGCTGCTCGAAGGCGTTAAGCTTGGCGTCTACATAAAATCGTTTATGGAGTGGAACATAGACGATATAAGAATGAACCAAAGATATGTTGGTTTAGAAGCCTATCTCATAGAGCAAGGAGAACTTAAAGCTGGTGTAAAAGCACCTATACTAGAAGTAACAACCCCAAAGTTTTGGAGCAGCGTTGACGCGAGAGGCAAAGACCTACAGTTCAAAGCAGCGAGCTGCGGGAAAGGAGACCCTATGCAAGGTGCACCCGTATGGACAGGTGGTCCTCATATTAGGCTTAGAAGCATAAAGCTTGGTGTGAGGTGAAAGAGGCTTGGATACTGAAGTAACAGCTTCCGAAGTTCTTGATCATCTGGTTAGATTGGGTGCTGAAGATGCTTCCGTTATCGCAGCGCAGATCTGGGAAAGAATGCTTAGATTTAATAATAACGCTCTATCAGTAACCAAGAGTATAAAAGATGTTGTTGTCTTTGTGTATGCGTCTATAGGAAGGAGGAGGATAATAGGCTCAACCTCAAATCCAACTCAAAATGCTCTTAAAGATTTTGTTTTCAGGCTCATCGAATCTTGCAAGATGCTTGAGCCAAACCCACACTACACACATCTACCGAAAGGTCCTTTCTCATACCCTACCCACGGAAACTATGACCCAAAGATCGAATCTTGCGAAGAAAGTTTGCTTGAGGATTATGCTAAGCAGATCATAGATCAAGCCATTCAAAAGGGTGGAAAAAGAACCGCAGGCACGATAACCGCGGAAGCTAGCAAGTTGAGTATAGTTAGCACAGGTGGGGTGAGACAAAGCGATAGATCTACCCGGATACTGCTCAACCAAAGAGTCTTCATAGACGATGCGAGCGGACACGGGTTAGCTTGTTCAACCCATCTTAACACGTTTAACCCCCTAAAAGCTGCTGAAGAAGCCGCACAATACGCTAAGAAGGCCGTTAACAGAGGTCCTTGGAGTGAAGGTGTTTACGACATAGTAATTTCACCTACAGTAGCAGCAGACCTGATACAACACGTTGGCGAAGCAGCCTCAGCATTCGCAGTAGAATCAGGCATCTCTTTCTTAGCTGATAAGCTCAACGAGCAAGTTGCTTGCGATCTCTTTACACTTATTGATCACGGTGTGGTAGAGGGCTCGTTAAACACAAGAATCTTTGATGATGAAGGTGTGCCTACCCGTGATAATGTAATTATAGAGAATGGTGTGCTCAAAACCTACCTTCATAACTCAAGCACAGCAGAAAGGTTCAAAGCGGCATCAACAGGCTCAGCTGGTATCATCGCCCCTCACCCCTGGAACCTTGAAGTGAACGCTGGAAGCCGCAGTTTAGATGAACTGTTAAAAGAAGTAGGTGAAGGATTTTACATAACTAACAACTGGTATACCAGATTTCAGAATCTAAGAAGTGGAGAGTATTCAACATTACCAAGGGATGCGGCTTTCTACATCAAAAGCGGTGAAGTGAAGCACGCTGTAGCTGGGCTTAGGATTAGCGACAGCCTACCTAGGCAGCTAAAAAACATAGCAGCAACCACAGAAGAGCGAAGATGGATCTACTGGTGGGAGGTTCAAACACCAACTCTAACTCCCTATATGCTCATAAAACAGACAAAAGTGACCAAAGCTGTAGGGTGAACCGTAAATATTTTAAGACCATAATAATGATAGTTATGTCTACTAAAAGGGCGAAGGCAAAATGCCAGAATCGTCAACAACTATACTGATTGGAAAAAAACCAGTGATGAACTATGTTCTAGCCTGCCTAACCATGATCCAGAACGGCGCTAACGAGGTCGTCCTAAAGGCTAGAGGTAGGGCAATCAGCAAAGCAGTCGACACAGCCGAGATCACACGCAAGAAGTTTGCATCAGACATCGTCGTGAAGAACATAAAGATAGATACAGAGCAGATAAAGAGCAGCGAAACCGGCAATATCAGCAACGTCAGCTCCATCGAAATCTACTTAGGGAAAGCGGCTTAGTCGCCTCTTTCCTAATTTTTTTCTAAAATACTCCTAACCACATATAGGTTTATTTACCCTTATCCACCCTCCATTATACGCATGACTATAAAGACCCCCATCTGCGCCTTCGACGCCAAGACGGGTATTTTATGCCCTAAGTGTGAAGCGAGGCTTAAGGGGGGTCATATTAGTGAACTTGATGTCGAAGCTTCGATTAAGTTGACAAAGTTAGCGGAAAAGGTGCCTGAGTTAAGTAGAGTTTCTTTGGTAAGAGCTCAAAGTGTGGATGGTGTCTATGTGTTGACCTTCGCTGCAGGTAATCTTAACATTTTGCGTTCTAACCCGTCCATACATAAGAGTATAGAGGATGCTATGGGTGGTAAGACTATGCTTATAGAGGCTGAGTCTACAGACCGTAAGATGCTTGAAGACCTCTTCTACCCTATAAGAATCTTGACTGTCAACGTGGTTTGGCTGCCTGATGGTAGCAAGCTTACGAAGGTTATAATTCCGGGTAGAAAGACGGAGCGCTTCCCTTTGGATGTTGAGTTGATTAAGAAGGTTGTTAAGGCGGTGCGTAATATCGATCTTCTTGTCGAGTTTGAGCGCGCAAGTTACGCTAAAGCTTTGTAAAGTGTTTGTGAAAAATCTTAAATTGTTTTAAGTGTTGGCTTCCTCCTTGTGGCGCATAAAGAGCCTAGTGTTAAGGTTGGTTTAGGTAGTTTAAGGACACATGTTGCATCGCAGCTCACAGAAGATTTGGTTGGGCAGAATGTAAGGGTTGCTGGTTGGATTGAGGATATCCGCCCCTTAGGGTCTATTGCTTTCATAACCGTTAGAGATGTCTCAGGTGTAGCGCAGCTGCTATTACGCAGAGAGCTAGGCAAGTTATATGATGAGGCGCTTCAGACACCTAGGCAAAGCGTGATAAGTGCTTCTGGTGTTGTGCAGAAGAGCAGAGCTAAAGCGGTTAAAGTCGAAGTTGAAGTTAGAGAGTTCAAAGTTCTCTCATATGCTACACATCCGCTGCCAATAGACCCAACCGGTAGAACACCGTCAGCACTAGACCTAAGAATAAGCTCAAGGGCACTTGATCTAAGAAACCCTACTGTAGCTGCAATATTTAAGATTCGCCATACTGTGTTGCAATCTATAAGGCGCACGCTGATAAATGAAGGTTTTATTGAAGTTAATACGCCTAAGATCATAGGGCAAGCTGCTGAAGGAGGTGCAACACTATTTACGCTAGACTACTTTGGGCGCCAAGCATATCTTGCTCAAAGCCCACAGCTCTATAAGGAGCAGCTAACCCTAGCCTTAGAGAAAGTATTTGAGATCTCAGTTTTCTTTAGGGCTGAAAAGTCGAATACGAGAAGGCATCTAAGCGAGTTCATAAGTGTGGATATCGAAGCAGCATACTATGATATGGAGGATGTTATGGGTGTTTGTGAAAGGATGGTTGCGAACTGTATAGACTCTGTTTTAGAGTATAATAAGGATGAACTCAACACTCTAAAACATACCATAGAGAAGCCGACTTTACCCTTCCCAAGAATCACATATAGAGATGCTGTAAGAGAGTTGCAGAAGGTCGTTTTCAAAATAGAAGAAGGAGAAGATCTCACAGACTCTGCTTTAAAGGCATTAGGTGAGCTCCATAAAGGCTTCTACTTTATTACCGAGTGGCCCCCGCAGCTTAAACCTTTCTACATAGATACAGAAGCAGACATCTCAAAATCTTTTGATCTACAGTTCGGCGCATTAGAACTAGCCTCTGGAGGCAGAAGGATCTCAAATAGGAGAAAACTTGAGGATAGAATGATAGAATTGGGGTTAGACCCTTCATCCTTCTCAGAACACCTTAAGGTCTTTGACTGGGGTATGCCCCCACATTCAGGCTGGGGCTTCGGCTTAGACCGCTTTATGATGATACTCACTGGGAAGGAAAATATAAGAGAGGTTGTTCTTTACCCAAGAGACACAGTCACACTAACACCGTAGCAACAACTATAATACTCGAGCAACATACTATTAGAAGGAATGATTTGAGGAAGAGCGGCGTAGTCTACCTCCCCTTACACTATGGACATGCGCCAAAGTGGCTCACAGTTAGAATGAAGGCTCTCTCAGACGCTATGCTAAAGGTAATGTATAGGGAAGAAGGTGCTTCAGGTATCTTAGAGAAGCTCAGCTCACCCCTCTGGTTTCAATCCTTTGGCTGCGTGTTAGGATTTGACTGGCATTCCTCAGGCTTAACCACAGTTGTATGTGGTGTATTGAAAGATGTGCTTAAAGTCGAAGAGCATGGTATCAAAGTAGCTGGAGGCAAAGGGAAATCAGCTTTAAAGACACAGTTAGAAATAGAAAAGATAGGTGGAGAACTCTCTCTGCCAGAACATAAACTAAACGCCTTAAAATACAGCAGCAGAATGGCAGCTAAAGTGGACACCGCAGCCATACAGTGTAACTACCCAATATACCACCACACATTATTCATATCGGAAAAGGGCGAATGGTGCATCATCCAGCAAGGCCTAAATGTAGAGCATAAGTTGGCACGACGCTACCACTGGCTTAGCAAACAGTTAGCAAGCTTCGTTTGCACGCCACACAGCGGCATAGCCGCCCCAAAGCTGGAAACAAGGGTTCTCGATATGACAGCAAAAGAATCAGAAGAATCTAGGCGTGTGGCAGTAGACCTAGTAAAAGGCAGCCCAGAGAACCTTATCAGCTCCATAAGACTACTCAGCGGGCAGCACACATTAGATCAATGGTTCTCAATAGAAAAGCCATCTACACCCACTCCCATCTTCAAAATGCCGAGAAGACTCGACTGGAACCTCTTCAAAAAACTATATGACATCCAACCCAAGAACTACGAAGAACTTTTAGCTGTGCAAGGAGTAGGACCAGCAGTAGTACGCGCCCTAGCCCTAGTATCACAGCTAATATATGGCTCACCGCCATCTTGGAAAGATCCAGCGAAGTTCACATTCGCACACGGAGGCAAAGACGGCGTACCTTATCCAGTAGATCGAAGAACAATGGATAAAACGATAAGCAAACTGAGAGGCTACCTTGAATCATCTGAAGCGGAGAGAGAACAGATTAGAGGCGCTTTAAAAAGACTAGAGTCTCTAAGCCACGCATGGGGGCTATAGCATATAGCCTGGAGAAGTAGGCATATCCCACCTAGGCCCTAGGAAGCCCATAAGTACTGCATTCCAAGCAGCGGCTGTGTTATTCTCATTATACCCTCCGCCTCCTGTTGCGATAATTCTCCCTTTGCATAAAATATGAGCTACTTCATGTAATCTCTCAGCAGCGTGTCTATGCGCCCTATAGGTGTATCTTAAGTGAGTTATAGGATCGCCTTCTAACCCGTCTGCGCCACATTGGAAAAAGATGAGTTGAGGTTCAGCTCTCCGTGCGAATTCTTCAACTTCTTTAAACGCTTCAATGAATTCCCTGTCGGTTGCGCCAGGCGGTAGTGGTATGTTCAGTTTGGTGTTTGGTGCGTGTGGCGAACCTGTTTCCTCTCTAAATCCAGTACCTGGGTAGAGGTAGCGGCCATCTTCATGTATGTCAGCTATCCACACCATTGGATCGTCATAGAATTCGTAGAATACCCCGTCACCGTGATGCGCATCTATATCAACATATAGTATTCTATTAAGCCCATACTTTTTCTTCGCATAGACGATAGCTACACCTATGTCGTTGAAGACGCAGAAGCCCGCTGCTCTATCTCTTCTTGCGTGGTGCAACCCCGCTACTGGTATGAAGCAGTGTTCTACTTCTCCTAACATTACTCTATCAACAGCGTCTACAACAGAGCCCACAACATAGCTAGCAGCTTCAAAGACTCCTTTAAAGGCTGGTGTATCCCCGTAGTCAAGAAGCCCAGAGCCAACCTCTGACATCTTCTTAACAAACTCTATGTGCTCTTTTGTATGAAAGAGTTCTAAGATGTCTGTAGAAGCTAAGGCGGGTTTAAGCACCCTAACCTCTCTTCTTTCCAGCAACCCAAGAATTTGAACCGCTTCCCAAAAAGATTTAACACGCTCTTTATTGAACTTATGTCCATTAGGAAAAGCGTATTGGAGGAGTTCCTCGCCATAGTATATTCCTATGTCGCCCAATCGTCTCTAAACATTTTAATGTTAGATCTTATATTTCAAAGTGACCTTTTCTTTTGCTTTAGCCAAATCATCTACGCTCTCTATGGCGAAGAAAGATTCGAAATCTGGGTCAAGCGGTTTGATCTCGGTTTCGACATCAACATATCTTATTGAGTAAAGATTATCTACAAGTGAGAGAAGTTCATCACGATCTTGAAGCTTAGATGCTACAGCCATAAAGCTCTTTCTACGGTACACCGCTAAAAACGGCTCCAATTTACCATTAGACCAACGCGGCAAAGCTGCATCATAACCTTTTGCGGCTTCAAAGAGCATATGCAATACACTTGGTTTAAGGAACGGTGTATTTTCTCTAAGGACTAAGCAGTATTCGCTCCTGGTTGCTTTGAACCCCATCAAGAGGCTTGAGATTATAGAGGGGGTTTGGTTCTCAATTATGATCTTAACACCAAAAGTTGAGATAGCTTCTATCAGCTTAAGGTTTGGCTCCTTTTTGAAGATCACATATATAGAGTCAGCTACAGTCCATACAGCGTCAAGTAAATATTCAAGCACAGTGCTTTCTTCTTCTGGTTGAAAGAACCTCTTAGGAAGCTTATCCTCCTCTTTCCCCCACGCAGCTATAATTGCGCTTCTAGCCGGATGGTAGCCCAAAGCTTAACACCTTTACTTCATTTTTTAACACTTTAGGTTGGTTCAATGCATGCTCTATTTTAAGGGGTTTGTCTCCTGTGAATTAAAGTGTTTCTAAGACCGCCTTAACTTTATCCTCCATCCTTCTGGGTTTATCTAACCTATCATCTACCTTTAGCTGCGCAACTATTCTTTTAGCACCAGCTTCTTTAACCGCTTTATGTGCACGCTTAAACGCCTCTAGTATCTGCTCAAGGCTCGTAGCCTCCAATATAGTGCCCATCGGTGTAACTTGAAATCTAAGCCCCTCCACACTACTTATAGCTTCGACTGCTTTCTTAACATATGGGCTTAGGCTAGTTCCTTCACTGACAGGGAAGACACTTATTTCAGCTATTATAGTTAGACGCTTTTCTCCGCTCAACCTTCTACCTCTTATAACCTATTCTTCTTAGAAAGGCTTTGCGCTTTTCTTTGTCTTCCTCGCTCTCCACACCCTTTGGTTTTACGCCATCTATTACCCCAAGTATACCTCTTCCCTGCTCTGTCTCTGCAACTACCACTTCCACAGGATTGGCTGTTGCGCAGTAGATCGATGTGACCTCTTCAACCATCTTAACTCTGTTTAACACATTTATTGGGTAGGCGTCAGCTAACAGTATAACGAATACATGTCCGCACGCTATCTGCGAAGCTACTTCAACAGCCTTCGCCGTAAGATCTTTATCATTACCATCATACCTTATTAACGCGGGGCCGCTTGATTCGCAGAATGCTAATCCAAATCTTATTGATGTGCTGCTGGAGGCTAAGGTTTCGTATAGGTCTTCTACCGTTTTTATGAAGTGGCTCTGGCCAATTATGATGTTAATGCCTTCAGGCATCTTTATTGGCACAACCTTTAACTCCAACTTAACCACACGAATACTCAACTGTAAGCTGAAATATAAAATATCCGCTCTCTTGTCGTCTATTTACATCTTTAAACTCTCTTAAGAATATACTAATTAAGCAAATATTCGCCCCCTTTTAAATAGAAAAATTGAGGGTTCAAGAAATCACAGCAGCAGCTCTCTGCGCAGCTCTCTACGCGGTAGCCAAAGCCGCAACAGCATTTATCCCCACACCTTGGGGTATAGGGCAGTTTGCGCCTGGAGTTGTCGTGCCCGCTTTCTTTGCTATACTTTATGGGCCTCTTGTAGGTGCTTTAGGAGGAGGGATTGGTGTGTTTGTAGGGGATCTTTATCTATCAACCTTTGGGTTAACCAACCCTTTCCTCAGCCTTATTGCTGGTGTGCCGGCTAACTTTGTAGGCTTCTACTTTTTAGGTTGGCTGCTTCACAAGTGGGGTAGTTGGCGGCTCTTCCTCTGGGCTTCTCTGATAGGCTTAACCATAGGTAATCTTATAGCAGCTTCAGTAGTCGTCTTCTACATATCAACCTTTCTAGGCGCCTTTTGGCCTTTTGATGTGCAGTTAGCAACAACCTTGGGTCTAACACTATTCTGGATAACCACAATGCTACCTTTCGTGCTCGCTATAATTCCACCTCTGGTGAAGGCTGTATCCAAATCTAGGTTAAGCAGCCTAACCACAGGCTTATGGTTAAAGTGGAGGGCTGTATCGCCATCGACCACCTTGAAAGACTCATTAGCGGTTGCTGCGGTATTTGCTGCGATATCTGCGATCTTAGTGCTTACTCCGTGGGGGGACTTACTCTTCGCTACTGTAAAGGTGCCTTTGAACACCTTCCTCATAAAGTCTCTGACAGCGGTCACAGCCATAACTACGGTAATCTTCGGTCCACTAGCTACGCTGCTCGCAAAAACATAAAAGTGGTGTTGCATGAGTCTCTCTTCTAGAAGCATATTTGTACCCTCAGCCGTATCAAGCTTCTTTGAAGTCTGCGATGAGGATCAAGAAGGCAACAAAATCGAAGACCCACTTAAAGTTGGTGCAAGAGGCGGAGGATTCAGAATTTCAAAAGGCGTAACTACTCAAGCCACAATAGGGCAAACAACTCAAGACGAAGTATACATAAATAGTCGACTAACACCAGAAGCCAAAACAAGCCTAGAAGCAATAAGGTTAGCGCGTCAAACCTATGGTTTTCAAGGCTATGTGTGTATAAGGCATAAAGTGGATGTGCCTATAGGATGCGGTTTTGGCACAAGTGCAGCAGGAGCTTTAGGAACCATAATCGCTATACAAGATATGTTAGGTGTAAGAGATAGGGCTTACGCCGCAGATCTGGCGCATATAGCTGAAGTTAAGAGTCTCACAGGATTAGGAACAGTCATAGCGGCAGCCTCTGAGGGAGGGAGTGTTGGTCTAGTTACTGAGCCAGGTGCGCCCTCATTGGGTGCTGTTAGACTCTTTGATTTTGACTCTCATGAATATGTGTTTGTTAGTGTAGTCTTTGGTGCTGTAGATAAAGCCTCAATTCTGTCTTCTAAGATGCGTAAAAAGATTGTGAATAAGTGGGGTAGAAGGGTGCTTGAAGCGATTCTCGACGAACCCACACCCGTTAACCTACTTAAGCAGAGTCTGCTCTTCGCCGAAAAAACAGGAATAGCTACTAGAGATCTGCTTGACCTTGCACATTATATTCAAAGGAGAGGCGCAGAGGGTGCTGCACAAAATATGATTGGAAGAGCGGTTCATTCGGTAGTTGCAGTTAACAGAGTTGAACAGATACTTAAAGACCTTCGTCATCTTCTTCCTTTTGCAAAGATAGTCACATCACCTTTCTACGCTGGTTCTGTGCAGATTTTAGAGGAATCTTTGCTGGTTGATAGGGTTAGAAGGTTTACTGACAGAGCCTAGTCTTCTACTTCCTCCCCAGCCCTTAGTATTCTTGACAATGCCGCTGCCAAGTTAAGCATCCCATCTAATGTGACTGAGGATACTGGTATGAGATTGTATCCGAAGCCCAATCTCACTACGCTCTTTAGTATTCCTCTACTCAGAAGAGATTCAATAGAAGGCGAACTACTATATACCGCAGCCTCTAACGCAGTAGGGTTAGAAGACCACTCAACAACATCTCTAACATTCTTCACAAGATCCTTCTTAGTCAACACAGGAATCTGTGGGCTTGCAAGCCTAAGCTGAACGGATGTAGCCAACAGCATCATAGAAACCAAGTTAACGGGGTTAGAGACCAGCACACCATCAAACAAAAAAAGGACCGCCTTACTATCAGCCCTAATATTCTTGAGAATAAACGGGCCGCTTTCCCTATATGCGAAGAGCTCCATCTGACCGGGTGTATCGATTATTGCGTAATCAGGTGTAAGTTCATCTATATCCTCTTGCAGCTCGCTTAGTTTGGTAGCTATAAGGTCACAAGAAAGTATCATAGCACCATTAGGCCCTAAGCCGTAGATCTCCATCACCTGCTGAAGATCAATGTACTCTCTGACATCAACATCAGGCTCATAAGGTAGGTTCAGAGCACCTGGATCAAGATTTACTGTTATGCTGTGTGCACCCTTGCTCTTATACCATTCAGCAAGGTTCAAGGTTAGTAGAGACTTTCCGCTTCCAGCTGTGCCGACCACAAATATGGTGTGCAATCTCTCTGCTCATCTATGGCATCGACACCTATCCTTAAATCGTTGACTTAAGAATCAACCATGTGAGCCTATTTGCCTAGAATAGAGATAATATGTGTTGGGAATGAGCTTCTTATTGGAAAGATCTTGAATACTAACGCTCAATGGCTTTCAGAAGAAATACATAAGTTTGGTGGTTTTGTGGCTAGGCATACTGTAGTCGGAGACGATGTAGAATGCATAGCTGAAGCGGTTAAAGAAGCGTTAAAGCGGCGCACAAACCTTCTGATAATAAGCGGAGGCCTAGGGCCGACCTACGATGATAAGACGCTTGAAGGGTTAAGCAAGGCTCTCAGAAGAAGGCTTGAAGTCAACCAAGAAGCATTAACGCAAATAGAGGCTAAGTATAGGAAGATGGTCGAGCAAGGCATTCTTGAGAAATTCGAGCTCACTCCACCGCGAGTTAAGATGGCTACCTTACCAGCCAAAAGCATACCACTTAGAAACCCAATAGGCACAGCGCCAGCGGTTATGATAGAGTATAAAGGCTCTAAAATATTCTGTTTACCTGGAGTGCCGTCTGAACTAAAAGCTATATTCGTTGAGAGTGTTTCTCCTCACATTAAGCAGCTGCTTGGCGACCTTTTTGCAGCAGAAAGTAGTTTAGAGGTTAGAGGTCTACCCGAGTCATCACTTGCGCCCTTCTTAGATAAAGTGGTTGCTAAGCATAAGAATATCTATGTAAAGAGCCACCCTAAAGGATTCGAAGGCTCCGAACCCAAGCTGGAACTCTACATATCCACCTCGCAGAACTCAGATCTTAAAGCTAAATCTTTAGTAGAAGAAGTAATTAGCGAGCTCACCCAATACATTGTTGAGGCAGGCGGGAAGGTAGAGAGGAAGTAGGTTGAAGAGGGAATATCCGGAAAGACCGTTCGCAGCAGTAGGTGCCGTAATAAAGAAGGATGGACGCGTGCTTCTCGTCAAAAGAAGGTTTGAGCCAAGCAGAGAGAAATGGTCAATCCCAGGAGGGCTCGTTGAACTAGGAGAACGAGTGAAAGATGCTGTAAAACGCGAGATCTTAGAAGAAGTCGGCTTAGAGATCAAGCTTATCAAGCTAATCGATGTTGTAGATAATATTACACGCGATAAGGACGGTCGTATACGTTTTCATTATATACTTTCAGATTACCTTGCTGCACCTAAAGGAGGTGTGCTGAAGGGTAATGAGGAAGTTTTGGATATTGGGTGGTTCACACCAGAGGAAGCGTCTAAACTTAACCTCACAAAAACCTCCAGACACCTTTTAAAGAAGATAGGTTTTCTCAAACCTAAGAAAAGAAGTTGAGTGAGCAAATAGACAGAGGTAGAGTGGTTGAAGCCCTTTTAGCTCCTCGACCTAGTAAGAGCGTAGTCGCCTTACCAGACTTCTACCTAGATCACATAGTAAGGTATCCATATGGGGTGGAACGTTTTGTAGAAGATGTTAAGAGGATTGCGCAGCAAGGAGGCGGCAACATCATCGACATACCCCAGCAATATACTCTTGGTGGAAACGCTTCTAACTTTGCTGATACATTAGCGCGTCTAGGTTCAAAGGTCTATCTGATTGCTAGAACCAGCCCTTTTGGGAAGATGTGCTTACAACATTTCCTTGAAGGGTTAAAGGTTGACCTTACACACGTTAAGGTAGATTCACACCTCTCTACTTCAAGCATAGTTGAAATGAATCTGAGTGGTAGGCTGGTGAATGTGATGATTGGGGATGCTGGAGGACTAAAGGATTTTGATGCAAATAAGCTTGATGAAGAAGACCTTAAACTACTAGAAGATGCGGATTATGTTTGCGTATTTAATTGGTGCCAGAATAAGTTTGGTACAGAACTCTTTCTCCAAGTGGCTAAAGTTGTTGGCAGAAATGATTTCGGCTACCTATTCATAGATATAGGTGACCCCTCGAGCAGAATAGATGAATTGAAGACACTATGTGAAGGGTTGTGTAAAGTAGGAAAGATAGGTGGATTGGGTCTAAATGAAAATGAAGCGTACTGGGTTGGAAAGACTTTAGGATGCGAGAGCGAAGATCGCTCTGAATTAGCAGCCTACATATCCAAAAGATTTGAAGGCGAAATACTCTTGCATACCGCAGAATTATCCTCACATAACATAAAGGGTGAAGCGACAAGTATACCAACCTTTGATGTAAAACCACAAAAGGCTACTGGCGCTGGAGACTGCTGGAATGCTGGATACATACTAGGATTAATACTTGATCTATCCTACGCAGAACGAATCTTTTTGGCTAATGCGGTTGCAGCAGCTCACATAACCAAACCAGTATCTGAGCGCATAACGCTAGATGATGTTGTAAGGATTGTTAGAGAGGGGAAGCTGAGGGTTAAGAGCTGAGTCTCTCAAGCATCCTCTTAACTTCTGCAAGCATATATTTTGCTTCATCATCGCTCTTAGATTCAACTGTAGCACGCACAACTTGCTCGGTATTTGAGGGGCGAATCAGCACAGTAGCGCCTTTAACTCTATATTTTACGCCGTCAATCTTAGATAAGATTTCAACACCAGCTACCTTTTCTATTTCCTTTTCAACCATAGCCATAGTCTCGAGACGGTCTCTACATTCCACCTTCACTCTATAGGTGTAGAACCTCGGTATTTCAGTAAGCATCTTTGAGAGATCTCCTTGTTTAGCAAGCTCAGCCAAAAGTGCTGCGAAGAGTGTACCTGAGCCTGATGGTGTGAATCTTAAGTCTACAAAGTGTCCAGAAGGTTCGCCTCCAAATACGGCGCCGTTTTTTACTGCATCAACAACATAGTTAGCTTCGCCTACTTTGCTGACTATTAGATCTCTTCCAACATATTCGAAGATCGCTGAAGATGAATCTATTGTAACTACCACTTTACCTAATTTAGTGTAGATTTTTGAGAAGATACATAGGAGTTGGTCGCCCGTTATGTAGCTGCCATCGTGGTTTCTTGCAGCGAGCCTATCTCCATCACCATCATTGACCACACCTATTAGAGCTCCTTCCGCTAAAACAGCTTCACGTAGAACTGCGGTGTTATCTTCACGAGGCTCTGGATCTTCTGCTACATTCGATAAGAGATGCACTTTAGCCCCAAGCTCCTCAAGCAGCCTAGGAACCGTTAGTTTGGCTGTGCCACACATAGGGTATGCTGCTATTTTGGTTCCTGAGAGGGTGCTGCTGCTCCAACTCATAAGCCTCTTCATTGTTTTAAGGTATCTTTCGAGTATATCGAGCTGCTCTCTGCTTCCAACACCTTTCTTAAATGCACCAGAAGCTAGAATGCCCTTGATCTTAGAGCGTTCGCCTTCTGATAGATACACGCCTTGACTCGACACATACTTGAAGCCATTATATTTAAGGGGGAGATGAGATGCTGTAACCATTATTGCAAGATCTGGTTTGTAGGTTATGGTTGTATATGTGAGCATGTCTGTTGTGCAAGGAGACACATCTAATGTGTTTACACCACCATTATTCAACCCTAAGATCAAAGCGTCTTTAAGTCTGCTGCTTGAAGGTCTTAAATCACATCCAACTACTACACTCCCGCTATTACCTATGTAGTCTGCAGTAGCTCTACCAAGCTTCTCAGCAAAGTTTTCGTTTATCTCAGAGGGATATTCGCCTCTAACATCATACTGCCTAAAGACTTTATCTAACACCACACCAAACCTAACTTTAAATCAACTATATTTACCCTATGCAAACCTAACATCTTTATTAGTGGGAAATGCGCTAAAATAACTCAGATGTAAAATTGGCTCTTAAAGTGGGCGATGAAGCCCCAGACTTCAAACTAACAGACCAAGATGGAAAAGAAGTAAACCTAAAGAGCCTTAAAGGCTCCCCAATCATACTTTACTTTTACCCAAAAGATGACACTCCAGGTTGCACAAAAGAAGCCTGCGGCTTCAGAGATGCTTTCCCAGAGATCAGATCTAAGGGTGCTGTCGTGCTTGGTGTAAGCTTAGATGATGTGTATTCACATAAGAAGTTTGCAGAAAAATATAACCTACCCTTCCAACTGTTAAGTGATAAAGATAAACAGGTAAGCAGATCGTATGGTGTTCTAGGTGTAGGTGGAAGATGGGCTAGAAGGGTCACCTTCATAATCGATAAAGAAGGGCGCATACGCCACATCTTTAAGAAGGTTAATGTTGAGCAGCATCCAAAGGAAGTGCTCGAAATCCTCTCTAAACTCTAAACTAAACGTATTGATAGCGAAACTCTTTTTATCACCTTTTCTAATACAAGATTGGGTAGATACCACAGTGAAAAAGAGGATTTAGCAAAATATTTCTGCTGCTCCACGATTCTCGAGGAAGAGGTGGCTAACGCCTACCAAATCATCTCAAGTAAAGTGCTTGATACAGAGATTTCTTACCTCTTAGAGTATATAGCAAAAGACTCATTTAAACATGCTGTAGCGTTCAAAGCGTTATCTGCACAAATCACAGAGCGTGAATATGATGTGGAAGAGTGCACAAAACTCTGGGGGAAGTTGTGGAAGAACATAGTAGAAGACACAAAAACATATACGTCAAAGAAAGAAATAACTTTAATTGAACTCAGCTCCATAATAAAAGACTTAGAGAGCTGTGAAAAGTATGTCGGAGAAGAATTCTTAACAATTTTATACACCAAAGTGATTCAGCTATTAGCAGAAGATGAAGGAGTTGACCTGAATGGATATAAGTCCATTTTAGAATGGATAATCGAAGACGAAAAAAGACACAGCCAGATCTTAGAAATCATAAAACAAAAGATTGACGAGAAGATCAGCCTCTAACCTTGCTCAACCTTGGCTGCTTGACTCAGACACTAAAGGTAAGGAAGCAGTGTAAACATATTCACCACCTTCCTTGAACCTTCTAAGCTTACCTACTTGAGATAAGCGTAGAAGTGCTACAGCAACCGACTGCTTTGGGTGCACAAGACCATATGACGCAAGTGCTTCTCTGACTTCACTAAGCCTCCTAGGCGACCTACCCCAAGGATCTAAGAACATCTTCACGATTATATCTGCTAGTGAGTCACCTTTTTCTATCTTTATATGTGGTAGATTCACTTGTGTTATCTCTGATGTAGTAGGTGTAGCTAAAGGTTCAATGGGTTTAATTTGGCTTACTGTTGTGGTTGGCTGAGGCATCCATGTGAATATTTCTCGTATCGTATCCATCGCCTTGGCTATAGTTTCAACTTCACCTTGCAGCTCAACTTCAAATTCGCCAACCTTGACTCTTATCTTAAGTTCCCCTGCCATCGAACTATATCCTAACTTTCGCTATAGATATGCTTTCTTACCAAACACTCAGCACCACTAAATTTATCTCCATCATCAACAGAAAAATAGCATATGAAGAAGATTCTGATAAAAGAAGTCTATAACCCCGAGAAGACGATAGCCCTAATAGTAGAAGAAGAAGAAAACTTCACCAATATCGTCAAAAAATTCGTAGAAGAACCATATATAAGAGGACTCTTTGTAATCGATAAAAGCGGCAGATACTTGGGATTCATAAAACGTGAAAGCATACTACAGTGGGCTAAAATTAAACTTGGAGATGTAAGCGGATTAGAAGAATACATATTCAAGTTCTCAAAAGAGACAGTAGCCAAGCACTTAATCTACCCTCACAGTGAAAAAGCTACTATATCCCCAGAGGACGATATAGTGAAGTGCCTTAGGCTTATGCTGAGCTACGACTTGACAGATATCCCAGTAGTGGATAAAAACCTTAAGATATTAGGCGACGTAACCATACCAGAGCTGATATCAAAGGTTCTTGAAGTGAGCATGAGCTAAGCAGCAACGAGCGCACGGATACGCTTTACAATATTTGGATGCGTTGAGAAGAGTTCTATCAACCTATCGGCTGCTGTAATCTTCCTCGAAAGCACCTCTTGCACGAGTTGAGTATCGCTCTTAGCAAATCCTCCTTTGAAGAGTAGAAGTTCATCTTGGTCTGCTCTATCTGGGTCGCTTATGAAGAGCGCTTTAAACGCGCTAACATTGCCCACATTCCCTTTCCGAATCTTATATCTTCCTGTGTAGAGTGTTATCTTTGCAAGCCCTTCAGCGAGCTTTCTAGCACCGTCGTCAACCGTTTTGACAGCGTGCTGATCAGCGTAATACTCTCTAAGCCTACTTAGCCCCATAACTAAGAGCGTGAGTAGCCAGTAAATTGCTAAAGCTATAATACCTACCGCTACTGCGCCTCCAGCGTTTCTATCTCGAGTATTCCACATGGATGAAAGCATAAGAGAATAGCCAATGTAGTAGAAGATCGCGGGTAGAACAGATGCAAACATCATAAGCTGGACATCCCTATGCTTCAAATGCCCAACCTCATGAGCAAGCACAGCCTCAACCTCCTCATCATCAAGCACCCTAAGCAGCTCCCTAGTCACAGCAACACGCCTACCTGAAAGAGGTGAACCGTAAGCAAAAGCATTGGGTATAGGTATATCAGCTATCATAAGTTTAGGCATAGCCATCTTACTCTTCTCAGATATACGCCTAAGCATCGTATACAGTCTGCTGTATGAGCGTTCATCAGCTTCCTTAGCACGGTAAAGCGCTTCAATCATGTAGGGTGCGATAAGCCATTGCAGAATGTTAAACCCTATAATCAGCATTAAGAGTGGTATAATATCTAAGATTCCAAGTAAACTTAGTATGATTGTGAAGAATAACGTTGAGATACCGATTAGCACAGCTAGCGTTGCGAGCATTGATAACCTTAACTTTACAAGTGACATCCCGACACCTTACTAAATCTCTCCTACAGCATCTTTTTATACGCTTCGCTTTACAAAAAAATATTTAAAACAAAATCAATCGACCAATAAATAACCATAAAAACTATAAATCCCATAAAACCATTCACATATTTAAGATGTTTAGAAAACTTTAAGAATATTATAAGCAGCCCTATAAGGTAAATTGAAGATAGTAGCCTTAGGTTCGAAAGTGTTTGTAACAGGGCTACGCTTAGCTGGCATAGAAGGATTAAAGGTTGATAGCAGTGCAGAAGCACTAGAAACTCTTAGCAAACTCATTAAAGATAAAGAAGTAGGACTAATCTTACTTAGCGACGACATATCCAAAAGCATAAGAAGCAAGCTGAACGAAATCCGCTCAAAGTACTCTACACCACTAATATACGAAGTCCCAGCACCAGGCAGCAAAAAAGAGAAGTTTGAATACAGAGATATGCTTAAGCAGATACTTGGAGTATAGGTTGATGAGGCAAATGAACGCAGCTGAAAGTATAGTTGATAAAGTCGTTAATGAGGCTCTTCAAGAATTTACATCTGAACTCAACAAAGCAGCTGCACAAGCCGAAGAAACCCTACTAGAATATGAAAGACAAGCTGCAAGCGAAGTTTCAAAGATCTTCGACGCCACTGCTAGGCAAGAAGACATATTGAGAAGAAAGATCTTAGGCTCAGCCGAACTCGCTGCAAGAAACCAGCAACTCCAACTAATAGAGGATTCAGTAAATAAGGTATTCGAAGAAGCGCTGAACAGACTCTCTAAACTAAGTAGAGAAAAGACCGAAAAGGCTCTAAGACAGCTTATCAACGAAGCACTAGAAGCAATAGAGGGAAATATAACGATTTTATGCAGAAAAGAGGATTATGAATTGGTTAAGAAGCTAGCATCCGAACTAAGCAAAAATACAAACCGCTCAATAACAGTAAGCAAAAACCACATAACAAGTAAGGGTGGGGTGCAAGCAGTCTCAGAAGACAGCACCACAATATATGATAATACTTATGAAGCCAGACTTGCAAGGATAAGGCAGTTGCTAAGAAAAGAGGTTGTTAAAACCCTAACCTCAGGAGAGTAGAAGATATGGAAAAAAAGGGTAAGATTGTCTGGATAAGTGGTCCAGCAGTTAAAGCAGAAGGCATGTCTGAAGCACAGATGTATGAGACAGTAGAGGTTGGAGAAGACAAGATCATAGGCGAAGTCATCAGAATCACAGGAGACATAGCTTTCATACAAGTATACGAATCAACAAGCGGGTTAAAGCCAGGTGAACCAGTATACCGAACAGGTCAACCACTATCAGTAACTCTAGGGCCAGGCATGATAGGCACAATCTATGATGGTTTACAGAGGCCGCTAAGCGAAATAGCGAAGCTTAGAGGACCATTTATAACTAGAGGGGTTTCTGCGCCCCCTATCCCACTTAATAAGAAGTGGAGGTTCATACCTAAAGTGAAGAAAGGGGATGAAGTAGAGGCTGGTAGCATCTTGGGAACGGTGCAAGAAACACCATTAATTGAGCACCGTATATTGGTTCCTCCAGACCATAAAGGAGGCAAGGTTGTTGATGTGGTTTCTGAAGGTGAATATACAATAGAGGAAGATGTTGTGGTAGTTGAGGAGGATGGTAAGAAGAGCGGCTTAAAGCTTGCGCACCGCTGGCCAGTAAGGCGACCAAGACCCTACCAAGTCAAGCTAGATCCAGAAATACCTCTGCTAACAGGGCAGAGAGTCTTAGATACCTTCTTCCCCATAGCAAAAGGAGGCACAGGAGCCATCCCAGGAGGCTTCGGCACAGGCAAAACCGTCACACTACACCAAGTAGCAGCTTGGGCTGACGCAAAAGTAGTCTTTCACGTCGGTTGTGGAGAAAGGGGAAATGAAATGACGGAAGTTCTTATTAAGTTCCCAGAGTTAAAAGACCCTGCATCAGGCAGACCTCTAATGGAGCGCACAATTCTTGTAGCTAATGTAAGTAACATGCCAGTAGCAGCAAGAGAAGCATCCATCTACACAGGTGCAACGATGGCTGAGTATTACCGTGATATGGGGTATGATGTTGTGCTCGTGGCAGACTCTACCAGCAGGTGGGCAGAAGCTCTTAGAGAAATTAGTGGTAGGCTTGAAGAGATGCCTGCTGAAGAAGGCTATCCATCATATCTAGCTTCTAGGTTAGCTGAGTTTTATGAAAGGGCCGGTAGAGTAAAGGTGCTTGGAAGACCTGAGCGTATTAGCAGCATGACACTTATAGGTGCAGTATCGCCATCTGGTGCAGACTTTACGGAGCCAGTTACTACACATACCATTCGATTTATAAGAACCTTCTGGGCGCTCGACACTCGGCTAGCTTACTCAAGGCACTACCCAGCTATAAACTGGATGACGAGCTACTCAGGCTACATAGATTCAATATCAAAATGGTGGTCCAGTGTCGTTGATAAGGGTTGGTCAAAGGTCAGAGCAGAAGCATATGAGATACTTCAGAGAGAAGATGCGTTAAAGGAGATCGTCAGGCTACTCGGCCCAGAAGCCTTACCAGACGAAGAGAAGCTAATTCTCGAAGTTGCTAGAATGATCAAGATAGGGTATCTACAGCAGAGCGCTTATGACGAAGTTGACTCGTATTGCAGCCCAAAGAAGCAGTATCTACTATTGAAGGTTTTCGTCGAATTCTACCAAGAGGCGTTAAAAGCTCTTAGGAGTGGTGTAGGTCTTGACACGATTAGAGCCATGCCCATCATACCTAAGCTGCTTAGGGCGAAGTTCGAAATACCGAATGAGGAAGTTGATAAGCTTAACACATTAAGAGAGGAAATGCTAAATGAGTTCCAGAAGCTCAGCGGCTTGGAGGTGAAACCGATTGTCTAAAGGTGTAGGCGGCGTAGAATATACTAAGGTAGAAGAAATCAAAGGACCCCTACTTATTATGCAAGGTGTAACAAGGGCTGCATATGATGAGCTGGTGGAGATCGAGACACCATCTGGTGAAAAGCGGCTGGGTAAAGTGCTTGAGGTAGGTGGTGGAAGAGCAGTTATTCAAGTCTTTGAGGGAACCAGAGGGCTATCTGTTGTAGGAACCAAAGCCCGCTTTCTAGGCAAGACGATGGAGATACCAGTATCAAGCGAACTATTAGGTAGAGTCTTCGACGGCTTAGGCAGACCCATAGATGGTCTTCCTGACCCAGTTGGCGAAGACTTCAGAGATGTTAACGGCTCGCCTATAAACCCTGAGCAGCGTGAATATCCAACAGACTTCATACAGACTGGGATCTCTGTGATAGACGGTATGCTCTCGCTCACAAGGGGGCAGAAGCTACCCATCTTTTCAGGCGCTGGTATGCCACATAGCATGTTGGCGGCGCAGATCGCTAGGCAAGCTACGGTTTATGGTGAAGACTTTGCGGTTGTTTTCGCTGCCATAGGTGTGCAGCATCACGAAGCTAGTTTCTTCCGGAGATCGCTGGAGGAGAGTAGGGCTATAAAGAGAAGCTGCCTCTTCCTTAATTTAGCTGATGACCCAGCTATAGAGCGAATAATAACACCGCGTGTTGCTTTAACTACAGCTGAATACTTTGCATTCGACTTAGGGATGCATGTGTTGGTCATATTGACTGATATGACCAACTACGCTGAGGCTCTTAGAGAAATCAGCGCAGCTAGAGAGGAGGTTCCTGGGCGTAAGGGTTATCCAGGTTACCTATACACAGATCTCGCGACTAACTATGAGCGTGCTGGTAGGATAAAGGGCAAGAAGGGTAGTATAACTCAGATGCCGATCTTAAGTATGCCAAGTGATGACATAACTCATCCTATCGCCGATCTTACAGGATATATCACTGAGGGGCAGATAGTGCTTTCACGCGACCTATTCAGAAAGGGGATTTACCCGCCTGTAGGTGTGCTGATGAGTTTAAGCAGACTTATGAAGGACGGTGTAGGTAAAGGAAAGACTAGAGACGACCATATGGAAGTGAGCAACCAGCTTTACGACGCTTATGCAAGAGTTCAAGAATTGCGTGCACTTGTTGAAATTGTGGGTAGAGGGAGTCTGACAAGCATAGACCTCAAGTACCTCCACTACGGAGATGTCTTCGAGCAGAAGTTCCTCTCACAAGGATACGATGAAAACCGAACTATCGATGACACACTCAAGCTAGCTTGGGAAGTGCTCTCAACACTTCCCGAAGGAGAACTGACGAAGATAAGGTCTGAATACGTTAGGATGTATTATAAGGGGAGTGAACGCGGAGCATAGAGAGATTTGTCCGTAAGCTTCGGCAGAAAGTTCTTACCTACAAAGATTGAGCTAATACGTATAAAAAGAAGCCTAAGCGTAGCGAGGTCAGTTTACAAGATCTTAGAGGATAAGCGTGAGGTCCTCCTTAAACGTCTAGATGAGTTGATAGAGCAAGCTGGTGCTGCTCGCGAAGAGCTTTGGGGGCCTCTATTAGACGCCTACAGAGCCCTCTTTGACTCCTACCTTAAATTAGGTTCCCTGACGGTTGAATCGGTTGCTGCGACAATACCTAAAAGCACTGAGGTCTCGCTGACTTTAAAGAGGATAATCGACGTTACTGTGCCAGCGCTGCAGTTCAATGAGAAGTCTCTTAATCTTGGCTATGGTTTTGCAGATACCAACTCAGCTCTAGATGAGGCTTTTTTTGCTATGCGTCGAGTGCTGCCCGCTATCCTGAAGGCTGCTGAGATTGAAAACTCTATTTTTAGGTTGGCTAGTGAGCTTGAGAGGACTCAAAGGCTCTTGAATGCGCTTGAATTTATCATAATCCCACAGTATGAGGAGGCTGTGCGGAGCATCACCTCAACTTTGGATGAACGTGAGAGAGAAGATTTTGTCAGGCTTAAAAAGATTAAAAAGGTGCTTGAGTTGAGGAAATCTAGGTCAGGTGTTTAAGATGAGTGAAATAGTTAAAAAAAGATTTGAGCAGGCGCAAAATAAAGTAAGACAGAGAGAGCAAGAGCTTCAAAACGAGCTTAAAGAGAAGGTTGAAACAGTAAAAAAGAAGGCGCTTGAAGAAATCAGAAGAATAGTGGGCTAAAACTCTATCTTGGGCAAAAAAGTTATATACTAACTTTATCACCACACCACACAGCTTGAAACCCAATATACTCTCGTTAGGGTTATATACTTCGTTGCTTCTTCTGTGCCTTACATTTACACCATTCGCAGTAGCCGCAGAAGCACAGCCAACAGCATCTGAACCACTGATATTCAAATTCCTCTCAGCAGCAATAGCATTCGCAGCGGCAGCAATCGGAGCAGGGTGGGCTGTGAGTAAAGCTGGTGCAGCTGGTCTTGCTGGAAGCGCGGAGAGACCGGAGATAAGAACTACTGCAATTATCATCACTGCGTTAGGCGAAGCGATAGCTATATATGGTATAGTGATAGCTATACTTATTCTAGGTCAAGCTGCATAACTTAACGCTGGGTTTACCCTGCTCTGCTCCTACTTTTATTTTTCTTCTTTAAGGGGCGTAGAGGAGACTCTTTTTGCTATTAGATATGATAGTATGAGGGATGCTGCGAATCCTATTCCTGAGAAGAGTAGAGGGAAGAGTATGGATGTTGACTTGTATATGTTGGCGACATAAAATCCTATGAATACACCTGTTAAGACTAGCGCAGCTATGAGTATGGGTAGTGTTATCAGCGTTATGAGCACTCTACGCTTCAGCTTTTTGGCTTCATCCAAAGTCAATGCCTCCGTTAGGTTAAGATGAGTTCGTTTACGTCGAAGAATCTTGAGCAATACTTGCATGTGAGCCGTGGTGGCTCATTTCTTGCTACTAAGATCTCTGGTGTTATAGGTTCTTTTGAGTTGGATATGCAAGTTGGATTTGGGCATCTGAAGATGTTGACGAAGGCTTCTGGTAGCTCTACTTTACTCTTACTTATAACCCTATAATCTTTTATCAAGTTGAGTGTTGCACGGGGGGATATTAGCGCTATTCTGTTAGCCTCGCTTTGTGTGAGGAAGCGGTCAGCTATCTTAATTATATCTTTCTTGCCGAGCTTCTTACTTGGCACATTCATCGCAATAGTGACAAGGTTGGTGAAGCCTTCTTTGATGCCTAGTGCTGCTAAAACCTTTAGAGCGCTGCCAGGCTCACAGTGATCTATTACCGTCCCATCTTTTATTCTACGCACAATAAGCTGCTCTTCGGACAACGCGACCACATATTTTAGAGCACCATATTTAATAACCTTTAAGAGGGCATATTAATTCGCTACAGTTTTCTCCTTTAGTCTATTCTGCGAATCCAAATTTCAAGCTAATTCTCTCAATCTCACAACGATATATAAATTTCTTTATAACACGTTTTTGTTGCAGGTATACTACTGTGTATATTTATTAACCTTAAGGTGGGCATATGCTAGGTGGATTGCCGAACCCACTATTTGGAAGAGACATAGTTTCGATAAGAGACTTCAGAAGAAGCGAATTAGAAACAATATTCCAAGCAACTACAAAGATCTCAAACATGCCCTATAAAGAAAGGCGCCAACTAGCAGAAGGGCGTCTACTTGGGCTTATCTTCTATGAACCAAGCAGCAGAACAAAACTAAGCTTCGAATCAGCGATGTATTCTATAGGAGGCAGCAGCATCGGTATAGCCGACCCCTCGACTTCTTCGGTAGAGAAGGGTGAAAACTTTACAGACACTGTAATAGTAGTGTCGGGGTATGTTGATGTTCTAGTCATAAGACATTCTAGGGAAGGCGCCGCAAGATACGCTGCATCTATTTCCGAGAAGCCAGTTATAAACGCAGGCTCAGGTGCAGAAGAGCATCCTACTCAAGCTATGCTTGACCTCTACACAATTCATAGAGAAAAAGGTAGAATCGATGGGCTCACAGTCGGTATCATGGGTGATCTAAGATACAGCCGAACCGTCTACTCTCTGCTCTACGCCCTATCAAAATACGATACCAAAATAAGACTTATTTCACCACCAGAACTTAGATTAAGATCAGATGCGCTTCTAGACATACGCAAAGATTCTTGGACGCAACACACAAGCATAGATGAAGTAATATCTGAACTAGATGTTCTCTATGTTACGAGAATACAGAAAGAGCGCTTCCCAGATCCAACAGAGTATCAAAGAGTTAAAGGTTCTTACTATGTAGACACCTCAATACTAGAGCGGGGTAAATCAGAACTCATAGTTCTACACCCATTACCCAGAGTTGATGAGATAAAGCCCGAAGTTGACCGACTCCCGCAAGCCAAATACTTCCTACAAGCGAAGCTCGGCAAGGATCTCAGAGCGGCGCTACTTGCTTTAATATTAAACCCAGATTTTGAGTAAAGAGAACCCTCACAATTCACAAGATTCACAGTGCACATAATATTCGATAGGCTTAGCGCCCATATTCAATAGTTCAGTTTGTTCCCCTTCTTCTCCCTTCTTTGTAGTGAGGACTTGCACACTCCGGCTCCTATCACGGTAGACGGTCAAACCCTTACATCCAAGCCTATATGCCAGCAGATAAGCTTGCTCTATGTCGTTCATACTCGCATCGTGAGGAAAGTTTATCGTCTTCGACACAGCATTGTCCACATATTTCTGAAATGCTGCTTGCATCCTCACGTGCCACTCTGGAGATATGTCATGCGCAGTTACAAAGATTCTCCTAACATGCTCAGGTATCTCTTCTATATGCTGTATTGATGTTGAAGAAGCTATCTTCTTCATAAGTTCTTCGCTGTAGAAACCTTCCTCTATAGCCACATTCTCAAATAGCGGGTTGACTATTGTAAGGTTTTCGCCTAATGTCTCCCTCACAGCCTTAGTGTAGACAATTGCAAATAGCGGCTCTATTCCGTTGGAGCAGCCAGCAATCTCGCTTATCGTGCCTGTAGGTGCTATAGTTGTTAAGGTTGCATTACGGATGCATTTAAAGCCACGCTTCTCCCACAAGCTCCCTTTAAAGTTAGCGAATGAGCCTCTCTCTTCAGCTAACTTTACTGAAGTATTCACAGCCACCTCTTCGATGAACCTCATAACTTGCTCAGCTATTTTGAGAGCCGGTTTAGAGTTATACGGCACACCTAACTCTATCAGCATGTCAGCAAAACCCATAACACCTAAACCGATCTTCCTGTTCCCGAACCTTGTTATCTTCTCAATTTCAGGTAAAGGATACTTATTAGCATCTATCACATTATCCAAGAAGTGCACCGCCTTTTCAACCGTGTTTCTAAGCTTATCCCAATCTATTCTACCATCAACCACCATCTTCGCTAAATTAATCGAACCTAGATTACATGACTCGTAAGGAATAAGCGGCTGCTCACCACAAGGATTCGTAGCCTCTATCGTTCCAACATGAGGAACAGTATGCATAGCATTTATCCTATCTATAAACAGCACACCAGGTTCACCATTCTTCCAAGCCATTGCTATTATAAGATTCCAGACTACTCTGGCGTTGAGCCTCTGCACTGCTTGACCTGTGCGTGGATTTATAAGATCATAGTCTTCACCGTTTATGACAGCATCCATAAATCTGTCAGTTATAGCTACTGAGATGTTAAAGTTCGAGAGCCTGCCCTCCTTCTCCTTTGCTGTTATAAACTCAAGTATATCTGGATGATCTACTCTCAACACACCCATATTAGCTCCTCTGCGTTTACCACCTTGTTTAATCGCGTTTGTAGCTGCGTCGAAGACCGTCATAAAAGAAATAGGGCCTGATGCGATGCCGCCTGTAGTCTTCACAACATCCCCTTTTGGTCTTAATCTGGAAAAGGAGAAGCCAGTCCCCCCGCCGCTCTTATGTATTAACGCTGCGTGCTTTAGTGTGGTAAATATGCCGTCAATAGAATCTTCTACAGGAAGGACAAAGCATGCAGAAAGCTGCCCTAACTCTGTCCCAGCATTCATAAGCGTTGGCGAGTTAGGTAGAAATTCAAAGTTAACCATCATGTCAAAGAACTCCTTAGCGGTCTCTTCAACCTTAGCTGAAGGGTTGTAAAGTAGGTCAACCTCAGCTACTGTCTTAGCCACTCTCATGAAGAGCTGTCTCGGCGTCTCGATTAACCTTCTGTTTTCGTCTCTGCGCAAGTATCTGGCAGCCAAAATGGTTACGGCGTTTATAGGAAGCTTTAGATCATCTTCAACACCAAGAAGTGCTTTTGCACGCCTAAGCTCAGCCCTCTTCTGCCTATAGAGAATGTAGGCCTTAGCCACCTTAGCGTATCCGTCATTAATCAAAGTTGTTTCTACTACATCTTGAATCTCCTCTACAGTAGGTATACCGCCATTCTTATACTTCTCCTCTAATACTTTAACAACTTTTAATGATAGCTCGTCAGCAACATTCAGGTCACCTTCATTAACAGATTTAGCAGCTTTGTAAATCGCATTAGCTATCTTTAATCTATCAAATGGTACTATTCTACCATCCCGCTTCCTAACGGTTGATAGACCACTTTGAGACTCAGATGTCAACCTAAATACCACCCAATAAGTAGCTCCTAGATTAAGAAGGGACTGTACTTCCTTTTATTCATCAAGATTTTTTGACAAAGCCTCCTTTACTGAGGCTCTACTATTGAGTTGGTGTCTGAACTGACGTGCGTATTATAAATTCCTAACTTCAATGCTGTGCTTACGCGGCTAGAGTATCTGCATCCTTGCCAATCGTGTCGATTTACAGACATTGCAGCGGCTTGCGGTCGATGCGTTCTTGGCTCCGCAGTTTCTGCAGATGCTAATGTCTAAGCCTATCTTAAAGAATGTAAATCTGGTTGAGAGTGTGTTGAGGATTTCCTTAAAACCGTCAATGTTCATATTTGGGTTTATTCTGACCGATATTGAGCATCCTCCGGTCAATTTTCTTGAATATATTTCAGCTAGTTTTAATTTTTCTTCGTCTAGTTTATCTGCATCAAGCTCGAGGCTCGCTGAATACCCTTCTTCCAAAGATGATATTGTAGCTGTTTTACCGTATCTCTCAATATCTAGTGCCGCTAGTCTTGCTAATCCTTCCTCCGGCACTATTGACACAGCTGTCTCCTCTTCTGTGTTTGTTCCTTTAACCGCTGTTTCTATCGTCTTCTCAGCTATGGACATTAACGCGCTCTGGTTTCTCTTATCTTTTAGCAGTATTTGAGACGCTTCTAACAGTCCAGCTAAGTTTAGGATAGTTGGAATTTCTTCTAACGCTGCTGTCTGTGTGTTGTTCTCTATTATAGGGAGCACTCCTTTTCTCACTTGCTCTAGAATTATTCCTCTTCTGGTCTGTAGCGCTGCTAGAGCGTCTTTTAGAAGTATAGTCATCTTCGCCCTAAAATACATTTCATCTTCTTGGGACTCTCTAGCTAGTCGAGGTAAGTTTATTGAGAAGCCGTGGAGAAGCATGCTTAATGTAGAAATTTCTTGGGATGTTGCACTTAGCCTCAAACCTAAATATGAGTTAGTGTCCTGCTTGCTTGGACAGAAGGCTAAGCTTCCTCCAACCATCACTAGCTTGTAAATCTCATTTAATGTATCATCGCCTATGCTGCCATGTAAAACTATGTTTATAGTGGGTAGAGGTGTTGCCTCAACATACCTTCTATATCCCCCAAGTATGTTATTGGTTCTATCTGAATCTGTTAACTCACATTCCCCTATGTGCAATGAAACCCTCGGCTTAGCACCCCTCTGCCCCAAAACTGTGCCTATCAACACAAACTCTCTATATAGATCTTCCATCAACTGTTTGTCAGAAATATCCTTAGCAGCACGCGCAACATATTCACCAAATCTAAGCCAGCAGAGCTCAGTATTGCACTCCGAAGCTAAGAGAATCGTTGCAGCAGAATGTATTGAAAGCGCTTCTGAAAAGTTTGTTGGAGATGTAAGTCTAGGCGCAGCAAGCATTCGCATACTAGGATTTATGCTGGATGTTTGAAGGCAAGCAGCATCGGCGACAACTGTATCTGGAGCTATTCCCCATCTTCCTGGATTTGAGATGTGCGTATCCCCAGCCAAATAAAGGTCAGCAACATCTTTGGTCAACTGGTTTAGAAGGAGGAACTCTGAAAAGACGGCTTGAGCGGTCTGACTCATTAAGACTTCTACTCCTTCTCCAGATAAGCCGACTTTACTGATTAACTCAATAACATCGTGGACTGGGAGACCAAGCCTAGTAAGCTTATGTCTATACTCTTCAAACCCCTGCTCTATGAGCACTGCATTAACTATTTCTCTGATTAATGGTGCGGTCAGATATGTTGTTTGAAATTTGTAGATCTTATTCTCAACCTCAGCGGTAACCTTTTGAGCAAGGTCAAGGGGCATGCCGCCTTCTTTGACTAAGCTTTGTGTAATCTTGTTTGTGTTAAACTCTTCTATCTTATGTTTTGATGTGCGCACATAGAGTTTTCCGCTCTCTAGTACCGCGTGCTCCTCTATCTGTCTACTAAGGTTAAGTATAAGCCTACCTAGACTTGTAATAATATATTTGCGCTCAGCCCTATTTAAGGTAACTAGACCTTGTTTTACAAGTTTTCTAAGATGATAAGCGAATTTCCCAGACTCCTTTTTAGATTTGAAACCGGCTAAACTCTTTAACTCAGAGTAGCTAAGAGCCCCTTTAGCGTTAAGGATCTTTACAATTTCAAGCCTATTAGCAGAAGCGATGACAGAGAATATTCCCTTTACTCTTTTGCTACCGGATAACAGTTCACCCACCAACCTTAAACGCAAAGTAATGTATACTGCTTGTTAATAAAAGTTGACCTTCGCTTCTCATTTTAGTTTGGAGATATGTTTTAATATAAGTTGGTTGGATAATCCATCCAAGATGCTCGCAAAAAACGCAAAGATGTTAGCAGCAGCATGCCTCTTTACCGCGCTAGCGGTTTCCACAAACTATCTGCTCTTCCCTATTTGGAATGTCAAGCTTATGGATGTTATAGTCTTTATCTCTGCGTATACCCTTGGCTTCAGATTTGGTGTGGTTGTTGCTGTTTTTTCTTGGCTGATCTATGGTGTATTTAACCCCTTAGGTTTCTCCTATGTTGTTCTGATTTCTGTGGCTTGTTGTGAAGTCTTTTATGCCGCTGCTGGTTCTTTCTGTGCTAGGAGGGGTATTCTTCATCCTCTTAAACTTGGGTTAATTGGGCTACTCTCTACTTTGAGCTATGATCTGCTGACTAATGCTGTGAGCGGTGTTCTTTTTACAAATACTCTTTGGCCTGGGGTGTTGGTTGGTGTTCTTACTATGAACTTTCCTGTTCCTCTGGGTCTGCTTCATCAAGCTTCTAACCTTGTTCTTTTCTCCTTCTTTCCTCCTAAGTTGGTTCCTCTTGTTTCAAATCTGCTCAGTGTTCAAGTGTTGAAGGTGAAGTAGTTGAAGAAAGGTCTCTCCGCTCTATCGGTTGTCCTTTTGATCCTTCTTGTGTTAAGTAGTGGCCTTTCTGTCTACTTTTATCTTGATAGCATTGATGTTAAGAGCCGCTATAATTATGTTTTAAGTGAGTTAAGGGGTGTTGCTTTTGAAGTTGACTTGCTGATAGATTATGGTAATGGTAGTTTGGTTTGGCATAATAACACCCTTCTTCCAATAGGCTCTTCTCTTTTGAACGCTACTCTAAAGGTTAGCCGATCTGTGGAGTATCTTGGAAGTGATATGGGCGTCTTCGTTAATGGTATAGATGGTGTCGGGACAAAGGTAGTTCAAAAAGGGCACTACTGGATATGGTGGAGATTCGATAAAGAGAAAGGTGAATGGACAATAGGGGAAACAGCCGCAGACCAATACATGATAAAGCAAGGTGATATACTGGCTTGGCTCTACGAAGATACATCGAACTACCCTAATCTGCGTAAGCCGGCTGGAAGATAAGCCAACAAGTTTTTCAACATCCTTAACACTCTTTATACGGATGCAGACTAAGCCACTTAACTCTTTAAAGACGCTTCTTGAACTTTTAGAGAAACCTATAGGTCCAAAACCAACTTTTGAAGTAGTTGATATATTGAAGCTGATATTCTTGCTCGGTGAGGATACGCCTATAGGTAGGAAGAAGATCGCAAGAATTCTTCAGCTAGGTGAGGGTTCGGTTAGGACGATGCTGAACAGACTTCAAGAGCGTAGCCTTATTAAAGTAGAGCGTAGTGGATGCAAATTGACCGATGCAGGCAAATTAATTCACAGAAGCCTCCTTAAAATGCTTACACCACCAAAGCCTATAGATGCCGGCCCTTTAAGCCAAGGTAAGTGGAATTATGTGGTGCTGATTCGAGATTCTGCGTCTAAAGTAAAGTCTGGGTTGGAGCAGCGTGATGCTGCTGTTAGGGCTGGGGCGGATGGTGCGACGACAATAGTATATTTGGGTAAGCGATTTTTACTTCCTCATACGGAAATTGACCTTGAAAAGAGTTATCTTATTCCCCTCTGGGACTCTCTGAAGTCTCTTTTAGAACCTAGAGATGGTGATTCAATTATTATCGTTGGAGGTAATTCTGTTAAAGCTGCTGAAGAGGGTGCACTCGCAGCAGCATTATACACAATACTTCAGAGTAACCATTTCCGGCAAAAGACATAAAATAGGTGTTCTATCTTACTATTGGAGTCGGATAACCTAAAAGGGTGAATTAAGTGGGTGTAGAATCACTCACTAAAGTTACACTTCTGCTGCCTAGGAGCGAGCTTAATGATTGCCTTAGAAGCCTTTTTAAGTTTGGCTGGTTTCATCCTGAACAGCCAGAGTCATCAGTTTCTGACCCATATTTGAGTGAGTTGAATGGTAGGGCGTTTAAACTCTTTGCAAACCTTGACGACCTTGTGAAGAAGCTAAGCATAGCCCTTGAACCTAATGTAATTGAAGTGTTAAAGAAAGGCTATAAAATCGAAAAAGAAGTTAAGACTGCTCGAGACTGGCACGACCTCATCGAGAAGCTAGAGGTTGAGGCAACACCAATCATAGAGCACTTGTCTTCTATACTTGATGATGCTACACGAATCCGTAAGAAAGTATCTGATTACGAAGCTCTTAAAGCCGCTCTTTACACTATTCAGCAGTTTTCAATAGATTTGGAATTATTTTCAAGGTTAAAAAGGTTCCACGCTGTATTTGCTGTAGCAGCTACCAAAGATGTCGCTGAGATAAGGCGCAGCTTGACCGATGTGGTTGTCATCGAATGTCCTTTAACGAAGAATAACAGTGCTATACTGATTGTTGGTGTGAAGTCTGATGCTGATAAAGTTGATAAGGTGCTTCGTAGCTTTGAAGTTAAGCCCTTTCTGATACCTCAAGACTTACCTCAAAACCCAGCCTCCGCTTACAAGGTAGTTGTAGAACGGTTAGCAGAAGCCGAACGCTCACTAGCCGAATGTGAATCCAAGCTGGAAGCAGTCAAAGTTGAGTCAAGCACCAAACTGCTTTCACTAAGAGAAGCAGCGCAGATAGCATACACAACACTCTCTAAACTCAGAAAGGCCGGAGACCTTAAGAGGTTCGCTGTTATAGAAGGTTATCTGCCTTTAAGAAACCTTGAAGAATTTAAACAGATGTATCCATCTTATCTAATCTTCTTTGAGGAGGAGCACTCCAACCCCCCCACTCTTATGAGCAACAAGAGGCCTATAAAACCGTTCGAAAACATTACATTGACTCAAGGCGCTCCGAAGAGCGGTGATGTTGACCCAACACCTCTTATTGCCTTCATCTTCCCCATCTTCTACGGTATGATGTTCGGAGACTTCGGGCAAGGTCTGCTACTCTTCATCTTAGGTCTTATGCTTAAGATTAGAGGAAGCCCATCGCTTAAACACTGGGGTGAGATAATAATGGCTGCTGGGGCTGCTGCTACTGTAGTAGGTGCGTTGGTCGGCGAAGGCTTCGGTTTAGAGTTAGGAAATTTGCCTGCTGTTGGCGGCTTCTTCAAGCGTATCCAGATCATACACTTAGTTGAGCATGGTGGTTTCAACACGGAGGCTGTTGGCACTATCCTTTCAGTTGCTATATTAATCGGCGCTATTCACATCTTTATCGGGTTGGTGCTTGATGTAATCAAAGGTTTTAGGGCTGAGAGTAAAGTCGAGCTTTACACGCTTAAGATACCTTCACTACTACTTTATGTGTTTGGTGTCGGTTTTAGCTTCTCTTTTATAGCCTCAGGATACAGCTTCGCTGAGGTTTTAACGAGCAACAACAGAGTACCCATCATATCAGATATACTAGGATTTACAGTAACAGCCAGCGCCCTATCAAGTGTGACCCTTCCAGTTACCGTCGCCGCTGCAGCTTGGATAGTGATAGGTAAACCTCTAGAAGGGATATTGGCGAAGGGGCACGGTGAAAAGGAGAGCCCCTTTATGGGTCTAATCTTCGGCATAGTCGAGTTCCTACTTAGGCTAGTTGAATTCCTCGCCAACACTATAAGCTACGCTCGACTTGGAATTCTACTCTTAGTTCACGCAGCACTGATGTTTGCGGTGACGATGACCTTAAGCCTCGGCCTAATGGGGCTACCTATCTGGATAATAGGCAACCTTGGTGTTGTAGCGCTTGAAGGCTTGATCGTCTATATACAAGACATAAGGCTTCATCTATACGAGTGGTTTACAAAGTTCTACGAGGGCACAGGCAGACCCTTTACTAAGATCGCGCCAGAGACGACATATGTCAAGATAGAGTTGGAGTCCTAAGATAAGAAGGTCATCTTTGACATAACTTCTTTAGCAGAAAGCCCTTGCTCCACACCGAAGGCTAAAGCAGATAGGTTTCTAACCTCAGCCTCCTTTAACTTGATTAAAGCTAAGGCAACCCCTAAGCCTGAAATCTGCCAAGTAAACGCTTTTAGAGCTTGCTTGTAGATGTATATTTCGAACTCGTTTTCAAGTTTACGTATAGCTTCTTCTCCTACTACGCCGGGTGGTATAAGTTTGCCGTATGGTGTCTCAGCAACCTTCTTTAGGGCTTCGTTAAGGTTTGGTGCACCTATTATGAAGTTGAGCTTCTTTTGCGTCAAGTTAAACTCTGCTTCAATCACTAGCTCGCGTGTCTGTGGTGCGGTAAGTTCCCAGACTTTGGCTCTAAGCGCACTTAGGATGTTATATGCATCTATATCTACTGAAACCAGCGGTCTGACGTTCGCTTGCTCGCTTATTGGGCGGCGTTTTAAGTAGATGGTTCTTCGGCTTAACTTATTGTATTCTGTGAGTAGGTGTGTGTAGAATGCTTTGTCGAGATATGTGTCAAATATCCTTAGATCTCCTTTTTCGCTGTAGAGTTGGGCTGCTTTAGCTATTTCTTGGCTGAATTCTGTTTTACCTAATGTCTGTACTAAGCTTGGTAGATCTGGTGCGGTTAGCGCCTTGACGATTAAGTTTCTTCTCTCGATAAGTTCTTCAGCATATAAGTTAACTTTCGAAGCTATCTCTTCATAGGTTAAGCCTAGCGCTTTACCTTTCGCTATTGTCTTAAGGTTCCAGATTAGGTGCTTGTTGTAGTATGCGGTTAAAAATGAGTTTCTAGGTGAGACTCTGATAAGTGAGTAGTGTGTTGACGCTAAATGCTCTCTGAAAGCCATCTCTAGCTTATCTGAGGTGTATGGTCTGGTGATTCTTGAAACCGCCTCATTATAGGGTGTGCCCTTAAGCCTACCAACAAGGTCCTCAAGCCCCTTTGATTCGGCTAGGGTTTCGAGCATCGCGCGCTGTAGAAGTATTCCTTTTTCTGCAAAGCATTTTGCCATTAGGTATGTGCTGTCAGCCAGCTCTCCTCTAACCTTCAAAGCATCTTTTCACCGAGAATCGCATCCATAGTCAACTCGATAGCTTTCTCCATAGAGTGCTCTATCTTCTCTCTTAATTTGGTGAGCTCGCCTTTAGACTGCTGTAGTATCTGCTCAGCCTCTTTTTCTGCCTCGATTTTCGCCTTTTCGAGCCTCTCTTGTGCGGCTGCGTTCGCTTCGTTTACCGCTTCGGTCAAAGCCTTCTCCCCTTCTGCAGATGCAAAACCGAGTAGGCTTCGTTTTGCTTCGTTTACCCATTTATCTGCTTCATCAAGAGCCTTCTCCATATTCTCTAAAATCGTTAATACTTCTTGAACTCTTGATGCTGACTGCTGCAACTCAATCCAATAGTTGAATAACAAACATATTTAATATTACCTCTAAACCTTACGATGGCTTAACTAGATGCTTATAATCTCTCCTGTCCAGATAGGAAAACCTACATATAGTATTCTAACGAATGGTAGAAAGAATGAATTCAGTAAAGATTTTTCTAAAGATTAGTAAAAGTTATATTTCGTCTGAAAGGAGTAGATATGATGCTGCTCATAGATGGTGTAAGATACCACCTTCACATCTTTAAGAATGAAGACGACCTTGTATCAATAGTTGAAGAGCATTATAAAGAAATATTTGGAGAAGAATCTATTTACTTTGGGAAAAAGAAGATATCATCACTCTCAGGAATAGGAAGTATACCAGACGGCTACGCAATCACTCTCTATCCTTCACCGAAGTGGTATGTCGTTGAGGTAGAGCTTTCTACACACCCCATGTTTGAGCACATACTCTCCCAGTTAAGCAGATTTATCGCTGGGATAGAGTCTGAATCAACTAAGCGGAAGCTGATAGATTATATGGATAGAGAGATAAGCTCTCAACCGTTTACCCGTGAGTTAATTAAAGGGAAGTTTGAGGAGGTTTACAGATTTGTTTCAAACCTCATACACAAACCACCAACCTACTTAATCATTGTAGACGAAAAAACAGAGGAGCTCGAAGATGCTGTCAAAAGATTACAAGCAGAGATTAATGTTCTGGAGTTAAAGACATTCGAAAGAGAAGGGGTTGGTCTAGCGGTTCATGCGCACCTATTTGAACCACTATACACACAAGCGCCGCAACAAATTGAGAAAAAGAAATCTGGAGGAAAAGAAGAAATTACGCACGCGCATCAATATTTTACCCCTATCCTAGAGGCGCTTGTTGAGCTAGGCGGCAAAGCAAAAACACACGCTGTTCTGGAGAAAGTAGGTGAGAAGATGAAGAATCTGCTAAAACCTAAAGACTACGAAAAACTCCCCTCAGGTAAAGCCATTAGATGGCAGAACGCTGCAATGTGGGCGCGATGGCGTCTTATTGAGAAGGGTTATCTAAGAAGAGATTCTCCACGCGGCGTTTGGGAGATAACTGATAAGGGTAGGCGTTTTCTTCAAGAAACTCAAAGCAGATAGCTGTTTTTGAGATCTGCCTTCCACAAATAACTACTCTCGGCACGCTTCGTCTGCTTGAAGGTAAGTTTGGTATATGATCTTAGCTGCCTCTTCTAAAGCCCGCTTCTCACTCGGTTGAAGCGCTTCATATAAGTTTGGGCCTATGCTTAAGCCGAGTCGGGTTGGGCAGCCTACATATATAGGCTCAGGCAAAGATGAGAACTTCATAGGAGTGGCTACTGGAATAAACTCGTCTGTGTTCTTCACAATAGCTCTTACGATGCGTGCGAATATTGATGCTGGGCCGTATTCTGTAGCTCCAACCTCCTCAATTATAAACTCAGAAACCTCCTTCACATACCTCTCAACTTCACCTTTATCGAGCTGAAATCCGCGCATCTTGGCGTATTCATCAGCCTCAAATCCACATACACGCGTCTGAGACCAGAGAGGCACAGCAGCACTACCGTGCTCACCACCAACCCACCCTTGAACCATACTCACAGGCACATCAAACATAGCAGCCAACTTAGCCCTAAATCTTGACGACTCAAGACTTGTACTCGTGCTTATAACAAAATCTGCACCAGAATACTTCTTACAAATCATAGCCATCGCATCAACAGGATTAGTGATAACAATATATCGCGCACCTCTATTACCAGACCTAGTGGCCTCAGCAACCTCCCTAACCGTCTTAGCATTTATAGCGGTCAAATCTCTACGGGTTATCCTCTCCCCAGGTCTCCTAGACCTACCAGCTGAAATGAGAATTACATCCGCACCTGAAACCTCGCTAGCGTGTGTAGCATCTATGATCTCAGTATCCAAACCCATAGACGCAGCAGCATGCCTCAACTCCTCAGCGAACGCCGAAGCAAGCCTATCCTTTATATCACAGACCGTAAGCTCATCAGCAAGACCAAGAGAAAGAATCGAATATGCGGTAGGCCTACCAACCCTACCGGTACCAATCTGAGCTATATGCATATCATCACATCCAAAAGGCTCCCTATTTTAGATTAAGCATAATAAGGTGCTACACCTAAGATACGCTATAATCTGCTTTAAGACTGCTTAGCTTTACTCCTTTCTATAATCTCTTGGGATATCTGCTCTTTAGTCTTACCGGAAACATCTATACCCATCTTTATAGCAGTCACTATAAGTGGGTCTACTTCAACCGCTGCTTCATCCTTCTTCTTAACCCCTTCAGCGGCTTCCCCTTCTTCGCCTGCCTGCTTCAACTCCTTCTTCGCCTGACCCAAAGCTTTAGCTAGTTTAGGTATCTGACCAGGACCCCAGATCAATATAATCGCGACTATGGCTATTACGACAATCCACTCCCATCCTACTAATACCAAGGCTCTCTCCTCTGGTTTCTCTACCACTTACTATATAAGCATATTCACAGTTGCTGAGTTGGAACCTCCTTTACTCTTATTACTTCTTTCTCAATCATCTCCTTAGGGTATATCTCAACCTCAGCCCCATCATTCCTCTTTATTTTATGCAAGACGAATTCGTAATATTCAACACCTATAAGGTTAAGTTCTTTGACGAGTTCTGGAGGCACATAAAACCTGTTGTCTCTCTGCTTTATCTGGCACTCTAATTCCCTATTTACCTCAATCAGCAGATTTCCCTCTGAATCAAAGATCCTACGCAGAGTGCAGTAAAGTGTATCACCCCTTTTAATATTGTGCTTAACAACCGTTCTCATAGGTATCTGAAAGTAGAGGTTAGGAGCAAAATTTCTAGCCCTCTTTATTATACGCTCAGGCATACACCTACCTCCTAGAAACCTCTGTTATTTCAACCACCGGCTCCTTACAGATCGTGCAGCAATAAGTTACGACATCAAACTCAGGTTTCTGCTCAGGCAGCACCAGCACCTCACGATGAGCCTCATAAACCCTCCTAAGCCTTCTACACTTCCTGCAGAAGAACACGTGCTCAAGCTCATTAGCCAAGCAAACTAACCTCCCTTTGACTTCAAGATTACAACATCATATTCTGCACCGTTAAACCTAGCCTTAAATCTCCGCTCACCCGGACCTAGCTCAAGAGGCAGCTGCTGTGATGTGAATTCAGGTTTCGCTTTGCCCCTTAGGAAGTCTTCTGTCTGCGCCGGGAAAAGGGCGTAGGAGACTATCCACTCAGGTGTTGTTGGAAGCCCTTTACTAGACATCTCATCTCTAAGTTGCTTATACATAGGTTCAAGTAGGTCTGCTGGTCTGCAAGTTATAATCTCATCCTTCCAATTGGGACCTAACACCATCTCCTTAACTTCATCTGGGATCTCAGCAGGCGGCTTACCATACATACCTCTAACATAATCCTTCGTCTCTTTTGTGACACGCTTGTACCGCCCAAACACAACATTTAAAGTCGCTTGGACACCAATTATCTGTGAAGTAGGTGTGACAAGAGGCGGCCAACCAAAGTCCTTCTGAACTCTAGCCGTCTCCAGCAACACTTCATGATACTTCTCAACAGCACCAAACTGCTCAAGCTGTATAACAAAGTTAGAAAGCATACCCCCAGGTATCTGGTGGACTGTGGCTGATGGGTCAACTTTCATTGCTTGCTCTCTATGCAGATGCTTATACTTCTCCCAAACCTTCTGGAAGTAGTCCCTACACTTCCCAAGCAGCTGTAAATCGTAGCCGGGATCGTAAGGTGTATCCATAAGCCCGGCGACTACAGATTCTGTCGGTGGATGCCCCGTTCCATTCGCTAAAGGTGATATACAGCAGTCTATTATATCCACGCCAGCTTCGCATGCTTTTATGTAAGCTAGGTCAGCCATGCCGCTTGTGGTGTGTGAATGTAGGTCTATTGGGATCTTTATCCCCTCATCTTTACACGCCTTGATGATGTCATACGCCCTCTGGGGAGATATTATGCCCGCCATGTCCTTTATGCATAGCGAGTCGCAACCCATCTTTGCAAGCTCCTTGAACTGCTCCACATAATATTCAACCGTGTGAATAGGACTTATAGCGTAGCAGAGCGTTCCTTGAACGTGCGCTCCAACCCTCTTAGCAGCTTCTATCGGCACCTTAAGGTTTCTTAGATCGTTAAGCGCATCAAATATTCTAAAATAATCAACACCATTCTTATGTGCGAGTTCAATGAATTTGATGACGATATCATCTGGGAAGTTTCTATAAGCCACTATATTCATGGCTCTCTCCAACATCTGAAGAGGAGTGTTAGGCATATTCTGCTTGAAAAGCCGCAACCTCTCCCAAGGATCTTCCGCTAAATATCTTAAACAGACGTCAAAGGTTGCACCACCCCAAACCTCCACAGAGAAGAAGCCTACTTCGTCAACAGTCTTTGCTATAGGAATCATGTCTTCGGTTCTCAGCCTTGTAGCTAGCACTGATTGATGCCCATCTCTGAACACAAGTTCAGTTATCTGCACCATTTACAATCTACGCTCCTATCCTCATGATACTTTATGCAATACCTACACTAAAGTTTTCCCCTTTTAAATCTGTCTCTAAAAAGATATCTGCCTTAAAAAATTAGGATTATAAGACAATCACAGACATAGCACTTTAACTCAATAGCAAGAGTATACTTAAAGTAAAGGTTTAAAAAGTATGCAAAGGCCACCAACCATAGACTGAAGAGAATTGGGTCACAGAAAGCATAGCGCACCGAGAAGAGGTTCTTTAGCCTACAGACCTAGAGCACGTGCTAAACGTATAGTTCCGGCTCTACAATCATTTGAAACTCCTCTAATCCAGAAACCCACTATTCTAGGGTTTGCAGGTTATAAAGTAGGTTGTATGCATGTTATCACAATTGATGATAGGGAAAAGACGCCTAACTTTGGTAAACCCCTCTTTAATGCTTCCACAATTATAGCTACACCACCAATGGTTGTTTACGGCTTCAGAGCATATAGAAAGGTTAACGGTGCGCTACAAGCCTTCTGTGACGTTTACGCTAAAACTCAACCTAAAGATATCGAACGCCGCCTAAAGATGAAGGTACCAGACCAAAACAAAGCGTTATCTGAAATTGAAAAGAATCTGGATAGCATCGTAAAATTTACAGCTCTAGTTTACACAAGACCAAGAGATGCCGGCTTATCACAAAAGAAACCTTTCCTCTTCGAGATCACAGTAGGAGGAGGAAACATAAAAGAGCGCTTTGAATATCTCAAATCCATCTTAGGAAAACAGTTGAAGATAAGCGAAGTATTCAAACCTGGTATGTATGTAGATGTAGCTGCGATCACAAAAGGTAAAGGATTCGAAGGCCCGGTTACTAGGTTTGGGATTAAACGTAAGCAGCATAAATCTCGGAAGAGTGTAAGGGCTGTAGGTGCTCTAAACCCTTGGCATCCAGCGACAATCATGTATACAATCCCAAGAGCTGGGCAACGTGGCTTCCACAAAAGAATTGAATATAATAAGAGAATACTTTTGATAGCCAACCCAGCTGAAACACCTATTACACCTAAAGGTGGTTTCCATAAGTTTGGTGTAGTTAACTGCGACTACATGGTACTTAGAGGATCTATACCAGGCCCGACTAAGCGGCTTATAAGATTAAGGTATGCTGTAAGACCTAAGGTTAGCAAGATACAGCCACCTAAGATCCTTGAGACCAGCATATTGGTTAGAGGTTGAAAGGAAATTGTCTGAGCTAAATGTTTACGGTTTAGACGGCTCGGTTATAGCAAAACTAGAGGCTCCAAAAGTCTTTAACACACCTTTTAGACCAGATGTTATAAGAAGGGTCTTCTGGGCTCTATTCACACATCGCCTACAACCACAAGGTCGAGACCCCTTAGCTGGAGAAAGAACGACTGCCATCTCACGTGGTGTAGGTTTAGGTATAGCCAGGTTGGCGCGTGTAAAAGGCGGGGGGCCTCGTGCGGGTCAAGCAGCTGGTGTTGCAGGCGTAGTAAAGGGTAGGCAAGCCCATCCACCTAAGGCAGAGAAGATAATATGGAAAGATGTAAATGAGAAAGAGAAGTGGCTCGCCACAGCCTCAGCAGCAGCAGCCACAGCCCTACGGAACATTGTAGTAGCAAGAGGGCACAAAGTAGATAAGGTTCCAAGCTTACCTTTAATCGTAAGTGAAGAAATAGAAACTATAAGTAAATTAAAAGATCTAAAACCCGTTCTAACAAGCTTAGGACTTATGGATGATGTGCTTAGGGCTCAAAATGGTGTTAAACGCAGATCGGGAAAGCCACGGATGCGTGGTAGAACAAAGCGTGTTCCAAAAGGCCCTCTCTTTGTCGTAGCTGAGAAGAGGGGTTTGGAGAAGGCTACTGCAAATTTACCTGGTGTTGAATGTGTGTTGGCTAAAGACCTTTCAGTCCTCCAACTAGCACCAGGAGGTCAAGCCGGTAGGCTGGTTGTTTGGTCTAAGGCAGCACTACAGTCTCTACCGAAAGGTGTTTTGGAGGTGAGTGAACGGTTTGCGTCCTGAAGACGCTATGAAGGTGATCTTATACCCATATGTTACTGAAAAGACATTCGACCTTATTGAAAAAGAAAATAAACTAACCTTTATCGTAGATAGGAATGCAGATAAGAATAAGATTAAGAAGGCGGTTGAAGTGCTGTATTCGGTTAAAGTAGAATCAGTAAACGTGCTTAACACGGTTAAAGGAAAGAAAGCATATGTCAAACTCGCAAAAGAAAGTTCAGCTACAGATTTAGCTTCAAAACTAGGGTTGGTGTAATAAATTGGGTAAGAGGATACTAGCTCAAAGACGTGGTAAAGGAGGCTTGCAGTGGCGAGCACCTAAAAAAGGGAAAGTATCCCAAGCCAGATACCCACCAATTAAAGCAGAAACAATCAAAGGCTATGTTTCTGATATACTCCACGAGAGGGGAAGGAACGCTCCTTTAGCAAGAATAGATCTAGAGAACGGTGGTTTCTTCTACACGGTAGCGGTTCAAGGCTTAAGCAAAGGCGCTACAATTGAAATAGGCTCCTCTGTTAAACCTATAGTAGGCAATATACTCCCGCTCTCAAGTATTCCTGAAGGAAGCACAATCTGCAACATAGAGCTTACTCCAGGAGATGGTGGGCGATTAGTTAAGTCCGCAGGCTCATCAGCCATACTTTTCTCCCAAAGCGGTGATAAATCTATAATCCGGATGCCTTCTGGTAGAACGATAATGTTATCCAACAAGTGTAGGGCAATGATAGGAAGTGTGGCTGGCGGTGGAAGATTAGAGAAGCCGCTGCTAAAAGCTGGTAAGAACTACTGGATACATAAAGCTAAAGTCAAACCCTATCCAAGAGTAAGAGGTGTAGCCATGCCAGTAGTCTATCACCCATTCGGCGGCGGGAGACACCAACATCCAGGTAAATCAACCTCTACTTCCAGAAACGCTCCACCAGGGAGAAAAGTAGGTCACTTGGCGCCGAGAAAGACAGGGCGCAAGAGGATCTCAAGAGTTGTTGAGGTGAAGTAAACTGCCAAAGGAGTTTAAGTATAGGGGATACACCTTAGAGCAGCTACAAAACATGTCTTTTGAAAGCCTCCTTATGCTCTTACCATCTAGGCAGAGGCGTTCTCTTAACAGAGGAGTCTCTGATGAGAAACGTAAACTCCTTGAAGAAATTAGAGCAGCGCGTGATGGTAAGTTGACTAAGCCTATCAAGACGCACGCTAGAGATATGCCTATACTACCGTATATGGTGGGGTTAACGATACACGTACATAACGGGAAGGAATTCGTTCCTCTTCAGATTAAACCTGAGATGATAGGACACTACTTAGGTGAATTTGTGATAACCAATAAGAAGGTTGTTCACGGCACTCCCGGTATAGGTGCTTCCAGATCCAGCCTATATGTCCCGCTAAAGTAGATCATAAAGCCCTATAGACGTATGTAAAACGGAAGATTTATCTAAATCCTTATACCAAGCTAAAGTGAGCGCTAAAGAAGATTCAGTCTCCGTGTGGCGCTAAGGTGATATAGTTAAGTTGTCGATAGATAGTAGAATGTTTAATGATCTAAGGGGATTACACGGCACAACTACCGTAGGAATTGTCTGTAGAGACGCAACGGTGCTTGCCACAGATACCAGAGCTATAGCTGGAGGATACTTCATAGCACATAAACATGTTAAGAAGATTCAGAAGATTGATGACCACCTCGCCATGACTATAGCTGGCGCGGTTGCTGATGCGCAGAATGTAGTCGATACCATAAGATATTACTCAAACCTATATAAGATTGATAAGAGAACACCCATACCTGTTAAAGCTGCTGCTAGGCTTGCATCAAACATCTTCTTCTCAGCTAGGCTTTTCCCATATATCGCCGATGTGCTTGTAGGAGGATTTGACCAAGATGGACCTAGTGTCTATAATATAGATCTGCTCGGCTCTTTAACCCAAGCCAAGTTTGTCTCAACAGGTAGCGGCTCGCCGGTAGCATATGGTGTCTTGGAAAGCGAATATCATGAAGATCTAACCTTAGACAAAGCTGTTGAAGTCGCAGCAAAGGCTGTCATTGCCGCTATAAAGAGAAACGCAGGAACTGGAGATGGCTTTGACATCGCAGTAATAACTCAAAACGGCTTCAGGGAGCTTACCGAGCAAGAGAAGAAAAAGTTTTACGATCTCTACTTTCGGTAGAAGATAGATTTTGGGTCAACGACTAAATTCAACACAGAATACGCTGATAAACACAGTCTTTCAAAACATTCCACCAGAAGCTGAGATTACTAGAGTAGAGTATGAAGGCCCAAGAATAGCGCTTTACACAAGAAAACCAAAGTTTCTGCTTGAGAATAGTGCTATCATCTCTGAAATAGTCAACACATTAAAGAAGCGCGTTGTACTCAGAACAGATAAGTCAATACGCAAGCCTGAACCAGAGGCTAAGAGTTTACTTTCGTCTAAGATACCCCCTCAAGCCAACGTCACAGCCATAATCTTTGATGATGCTTTAGGTGAGGTGATAGTGGAAGCTGAAAATCCAAAGGCTCTCACGCAAGAACAAGGTCTTGACCAATATGCGTTAGTAGAAGAGATAGGTTGGAAGCTGCGTATAAGGAAGGCGTCACATATACAATCTCCAACTATGCAGTGGATATATCACACACTTAAGTCGAGCTCTGAAGAAAGGATGCAGATATTACGTAGCGTAGGTGAGAGAATCTTCAGAAGTAGGCTTACAAATAATACGGAAATCGTCATCTACTTCCTCGGCGCGTCACAGGAAGTTGGTCGTTCAGCTATACTTGTGAAAACACCAGAAAGCAGAATCCTAATAGATTGTGGTATTAACCCGGGAACCAGAACTCCACCAGACGCATACCCAAGATTAGATTGGGTCGACTTAGATTTAGATGAACTCGACGCGGTAGTGATAAGCCACGCGCACATAGACCATCAAGGCTTTCTACCTGTGCTCTTCAAATATGGTTACGACGGGCCAGTTTATTGCACCGAGCCTTCTCTTCCTTTAATGACCCTTCTGCAGAACGATTTTGTTAAGGTTTCTACGATGTCCGGCTCTAGACCTCTATATGAGTTAAGGGATGTGCGTGAAGTTGTTGAACACTGTATAACTCTACCTTACGGTGTGGTGACCGATGTTTCTCCAGATGTTAAGCTTGTGCTTAATAACGCTGGGCATATCCTTGGTTCAGCAACAGTGCATCTACACATAGGTGAAGGTGCGCACAACATAGTTTACACAAGCGACTTTAAGTATGCTAAGACCATGCTTCTTGATAGTGCCAGCTGGAACTTTCCAAGAGTAGAGACTCTAATAGTTGAAAGTACCTATGGTGCAAAAGAAGATATAATGCCTACTCGAGAAGAAGCTGAGCAGACGCTAGCTAACTCGGTAAATGAGACTCTATCTAATGGGGGTAAGGTGCTCATACCTACACCAGCAGTAGGTAGAGCTCAGGAGATTATGCTCATACTAGACAGCCTGATACGCTCCGGCGCGATAGTAGAAGCTCCTATATTTACCGAAGGCATGCTATCAGATGCCACAGCCATCCATATATCACACCCAGAATATCTTGCAAAGGAGTTAAGAGAAGGGATAATAGAGAATGGTGTCAACCCCTTCCTCTCAGAATATATTACTAATATAGAGCATCCAAGTCATAGAGAAGAGGCTCTTAGAGAAGGGCCAGCTATCATAATGGCAACATCAGGTATGCTTGAAGGAGGACCTGTTATAGAATATCTTCCTGAAATCGCTTCGTCGGAAAAGAATAAGATTCTGTTTGTTTCGTACCAAATTCAAGGAACGCTTGGGCGTAGATTATTGGATGGTGCTAGGCAAATAAGCTTGGCTGAAGATGGGGATAAGATACGGCTTATAGATGTGTGATGTAAGGTTGAGAAGATCGATGGCTTTAGCGGACATAGTGACTATAACCAGATAATAAAATACATATCTAAACTTAGACCTAAACTTAAACAAGTGATCGTAAATCACGGTGAGAAGAGGAAGGTGGAGAGTCTAAAGATTTCTATTCAGAGACTATTTAAGCTGCCAGTCTTCAGCCCGTCTGTTCAAGAATCGATAAAAGTGTATTAAAGCAGCCCCCTCCAGATCTTCACGCCAGGAGGTGTTACGACTATTCGCTCTTCCCCTAAGCGGGCTATATCCCCACCTATAGCTGTGGTGTAGTTGTAAAGTTCCTCTACAGCTTTCCTTAACTCTTCTATATTCTTCTGCGCTAAAGGTGTGATGCGTAGAATCACAATAACATTTGATGATAAATTCTTCTTTATATCATCCACTTCTTCTCTATCTCTTAGTGGGAGGGCCTTCAGATATATCTGTGGTCGCTCCTTCTTATTATTCTCTTTCTCCAACACTACCGTCTTTAACATACTCCCCTTTCTTATCTCTTTTGGTGCTCTTTCTTCTTTTAGATTATGCCCTTCTCTTTTGCCAGTTCCCAGATCTTATCTCCTACATAATGTAGATTAGATACAACTGAACCTTTTGTTAGTAGCTGCGCTTCTTGGCTTGAAATGTTTGCCTCGCCTACCGCGATAGCTTTTTGAAACTTCTCCTCCTTAACAACGACAATATCTCCTTTGTTGAAAGCTGTTGGGAAAGCTTTAACACCTGGTCGCATAACATCAGCGCCATTACATATAAAACGCACAGCGCCGCTATCCACGAACAAATAGGGAAATGCGCTCAGACGCTTAGCGTCAGCCAAAAAGGGGACGAACTTATCACCTACCTTAACCGCTTTAAAGTCATTTAACATCAGTAAAGCTCTCTTTTCATCTAACTCTAAGGCAAGGAGCCCTTTGAGTCTTTTAGGTAAGAGCTCCTTAGACCAATTCATTAGCATTTTGGTATAAATCTCGTCAGCTTCTTCTCTAGGCACAGATCTAGTTCTCATCTTCTAACCTTTTACTGAAAGATACTAAAGAGTTTATTTGCGCCTCTTCTATAGAACCGGGTCTAAGAGCACGGATATGCTTAACCGCTTCATCTAGAGGAATATTTTTATATTTCATTAGATATGCTGCCAAGACCGTCCCAGTCCTACCTTTCCCAGCAGCGCAATGAACCAGCGTAGGTTTGCCTTGTTCAATCTGTTCCTTTATGAAGTTAACAGCTTCGTCGAGTTTATCTAGTGAAGGCGGTTTATGGTCTAGCATAGGCACATGTTTATAGCAGACACCATCCAACCAGCTGCGCGGTAGTTCTCTTTCTGTTAGGCTTAGTATCGACTTTATTCCTTGTTTAGCTAGCCATATTATCTCACCTTTGCTGGTAGGTCTCCCGCTTGCTGCTAGCTTGTCTTCGATAACCCAGCTAAAATTCGTCGGCTTTCCTCTAATTAAACCTAATACACGCCGATAGATCTCCCCAGTTTTCACAGCATCCACCTTAGAAGGAGAGGGGTTATTGGTTGAATGAAGCCATCTGTGCCTCTGAGCCTTTTTCAAGATATATGCTTTCATTTATTCTTAGTAGTTCATTGAGCTTAGATATTCTCTCTCCGCCCACTATACCTGTCTTTATCATCTTTGAGCCAGTTGCTACCGCAACTTGGGCAATATGGCTATCGACTGTATCACCTGAACGATGTGAAGTTGTAATTACTATGTTGTTTGCCAAAGCAAGGTTGGCAAATTCAAGCGCATCTCCAAGCGAGCCAGCTTGATTAACCTTTAAAATGGCGCCATTACAAGAGCGTTTAGATAAAGCAAACTGTAGGCGGCTCGGGTTCGTAACTAGTAAATCATCACCTACGACAAGCGCATTCTTCACAGATTTAGTTAGCTCATGGAAGTCATCAAACGACTCTTCGTGTAGAGGATCCTCAAGATAGAATAGATCAAACTTATCTGCAAGCTCAGCCACATATTGAATCTGCTCTTCCGGCTTAAGCTTCTTAGAGCCTCGAGCGTAGACATAAACGCCTTGCTTCTCGTCCCAAAGTGAGGAAGCAGCGAAATCTGCGCCTAAGCGTATACGAAAACCTACTTTATCAGCCGCTTTCGCCACTGCTTCTACAGCTAGCATTAATGCTTCATTATTATCAAGATTAGCAGCCCAAGCCCCTTCATCTCCCTTTCCACCGGCAAACAAAGGTTGCTTTTTCTCAATAAGCGCCCTAGCTTCTTTGTGAACTATTATGTTAGCTCTAACCGCATCTTCAATTCTCTTAGCGCCTACTGGGCAAGCGAGCAATTCTTGTATATCTGGAGCTCCCGGTCCTGCGTGTTTTCCTCCACCTATAAAGTTGCCTAGAGGGTAGGGTAATCTTGGCTCTAAGTTAGGTGAGATAATAGCGTATATTGGTTTCTTTAAGTGAGCAGCGGCTGCTTCTACTGCAGCCATAGAAACAGCGTATGCTACCGCGCCGCCTATTCTGCTATAGTTTGCTGTCCCATCTATTTCTCTTAGAGTTGATGTTATAACCTTTGGATCTGCAGCATCTAAACCAATCAGCTTTTTGGAATATTCTTTTAGTAGTCTAAGTGCTTCTCTGACACCTTGTTGAGGAAAGTTTTGTGCTTCAAATCTTCCGACACTCGCGCCAGCCGGCGCCATAGCTCTACCTAAACCGTCTCCAGCCTTAACATCAACCTCAACCGTCTCTTGGCCGCGTGAGTTGAAGCATAGACGCCCCCAAACTTCCCTTATGGGAACAGAAACCATGTAGTCAACCCTCACCTGTAGTCTCAGTTTGCCGCTTCCATATAGCTTCATAGTATGGCAAGATCTGTTCACTTAGGTCTACGCTTGTAAGTAGCATACGCCTACAACAATAGCGCTTTATCCCCATAGAGTCCAAAACTTTACCAGCATCTTCACCCGCTTTAACCTTCTTATCAAACTCCGCAAACTTATCGCCGATAAGCGCACCGCAAGTGAAGCATCTAATAGGGTAGAGCATTTACTACCCAATCCTTTAAACATTATTTTAAACTTTTCTCAGCGGTATGACTTTTGCCTTCTCCTTCGAGGACCAGGTCCACCGAACTTTTTAGGCTCTGTCTGTCGCGGGTCACCTTTTATTAGATGCTCATCTATAGCAGTAATTTTAGCCTTCAACTCTTCTGAATTAAAGAACTCTACAAGGGCTCTTGCGATAGCCATAGCTGCAGCGTATGCTTGCCCCATAACCCCACCGCCTTTAACTTCAACATCGATGTCAACCTTATTTCGCATATCTCCAGCTATGATTAACGGTGTCATTATAACTTCCTTAGCAGCATAAGGTGTCCAGATTTCAACAGGAACCTTGTTTATCCTAACTCTGCCTATACCAGCTCGGATGGCTGCTGTTGCTCTTGCAGTCTTTCTTTCACCCGACACAAGTAAGAGTTGCTGTTGCTTCTTTTTTGTCAATCTCCCCTCACTCCCCTTTCCAACCTATTAGCTTAGCAACTTCACCTAACTTTACATAATATGCTTCTGGCTTAGTCATCATTGCTTCCTTGAAGGAGACCTTCTCAATATTTTTATACTCTTCTGGAACTCCAATGTATGTTCTCAACCTTTTTAGTGCTGCTACGCCCTTCGCTTTCTTTCTAGGTATCATACCCCTAACCATCCTTGCGAATATCCTTTCTGGCCTTCTTGGATGAAAAGGACCGTGCTTAGGATTGGTCACACTGGATATTTCGAGTCTTTTCTCCCACTCCTTTCTTATGCTACTTATATTTCCAGAAATTAGGATCTTCTCTGTGTTCACCACCACTACCCGCTTCCCTTCCAGTAGATTCTTAGCCACTAAAGATGCAAGTCTTCCAGCAATATGTCCAGCTCCATCTACAACTATTGGTTGTTGAACCTTTTGCACATTAGCCTCCAATAATCTTAACCCCCTTGCCAGTAGGATAAGCCTCGATTAACCTTCTAATAGTTAAAGCTTCACCGCCAGCAGCACAAATCTTTGAACGAGCTACTTGAGAGAAGGAAAAACCTCCTACAACCACCTTATGCTCTATAAGACCCCCACCTAAAACTTTACCCGGGACGACAACAACATCACCGGGCTTAGTAAGCTTAGCTATCTTCCCAATGTTAACAACTACTCTTTTTGATCTACTACATTCTAACTGATCCGCAACAGCCTTCCAGAGTCTGTTTTTATTAGCTTTAGATGCTTTCCTTAAGGCTACTATATCGCTTCTAAGTAGTGGGTTTCTACTTTCTCTCCTGCTTGTCAAGTTCTGCACCCTCCACCTCTTCAAATATTTTATTCATCTTGGCGTAAAGTATCTTTATCGCTTGTAAAAGTATTTCAGTAGCGGGAAGTGCGCCTACAGATTCGATATATAACTCAAACTTTTTACCCTCTTCTTCAACATCACGGAGCACAGCCACAGTAGCTGGCTGCCATTTTGCGTGGTTCTTACCTCTGCCAAGTTTAGCATATGCTTCAAGTTTCAGCTTCTGACCAGGAGCAAGTTTTACAATAGGTATATTTGGGCTTATGGGTCTGGTCTCCTTATCTTCTGAAACAAGGTCTCCAGAATATACCGTCTTAGGTTTATCTTCAGCGGCTGCGTCCAGCACAAAAAGTACTCTGCACCTTGGGCAGCCTAATTCACTTTTACAGTCACATTCTTCTGGTAATGTGTATCTAGTTAGATCGGTATAAATCGGTATAAGCCCAAGCCTATGTGCAAGAACTTCATCATATAGTATAGATGTATTTTCTAAGATGACCACATCATCTATAGCCATCACAGGCACTTCGCTTAAAGCGAATCTTCTTACGGCATTAGCATAAACTCTATCTACACCGCTTAAGAGCACCTTAACCTTACTATTATCAGCCTCTAAGACATTAACTTCCAACGGGTCTACACTGCCCCTTGCATACTACTTAAGTCAAGCATACCTAACCAGCCTCACCTTATTCACTCTTAAATATTTTGTCCATAACCCAAATCAGTAATCAAAAGTAAATTGTTAAAATAAACCTTAAGTGTAGTCCTATCTTACCCATTGTAGGATAAGAAAGTGAAGATGCTAAGACCTATTGCCCGCGCTGTAGCCTATGTCTCCATAACCATAATTTTAGTTATCGTATTCTGGGCAAGTCTTACATTCGCGCTAGGCACATCCAACCCCGCTTATGTAGTATCTTCAGGAAGCATGATACCAGCGTTAAACGTGGGCGACATCATTATAGTGAGAGATAAAGACACATTTCAAAGCCTAAAGGTTGGCGACATCATAGTCTTTCACAGCCCTTCTGGTGATGGGCGGGTAATCGTTCACAGGATATATGGTATGGCCTCAGATCAATATGGGGTAGCTATTTACACTAAGGGCGACAATAACTACGCTCCTGATTCTTGGGTAGTTAGAGAGTCACATTACATCGGCAAAGTTATCCTTACCCTCCCCTATATAGGAAGGATCACTTCAATCATACAACCTCCGTTAAATTATTTTCTCATTCTTTTTTTCATCGCGCTGATATTTATAGCTGAGTTAAAACGCAGGTAAAGCTCTTTAGAATTAAAAGGTTTCAAATACGGTTTAAATACTACCCCAAGCTTTATTAAAGGGCGGTATAAATGCCCCAGACAAAACCTATAATAAGCATAGAAAATGTTGTAGCTTCTGCAACCATAAACCAGCGAGTCGACCTCAATGCGATAACAAGAAACTTCACAGATGTAGAATACCATCCAGACCAATTTCCCGGTCTCGTCTTCAGACTTAAGATGCCTAAAACCGCAACCCTCATATTCAGCTCAGGCAAAATGGTGTGCACAGGGGCAAAATCAGAAGATCAAGCAATTAAAGCCGTAAAGATGGTTGTTCAACGCCTCAGAAAAGGAGGAATAGATGTTCAGAACGAGCCTATAATCGAGATACAAAATATTGTAGCCTCAGCGAGCCTAGGGGGCAGGGTTCATCTTGAAGAGGCGGCAAGGCAACTCCCAAGATCAATGTATGAACCAGAGCAATTCCCAGGTTTGATTCATCGAATGCAGGAGCCTAAAACAGTGATACTTCTGTTCGCCAGCGGGAAACTCGTCTGCACAGGTGCAAAGAAGGAGTCAGAGGTTTACCAAGCGGTTAACAATCTGCACACTTTGCTCGAAAGTAAGAACCTTATGATCTACTAACTTTGCATCTGCGCCCTTATCGCTGTGATCTGTTCGTAGTCGAGCATTCCAGCGTCGTAGAGTATTTCAGATATTTCAGATATGTTTGTGAATGCATGCATTCTAACACCTTCTTGAAGTAGAGCCTTTTCAGCTCCTTCTTTCCTATCTATAAGTACTACCGCGTCTCCTACTATTCCCCCTTCACTTCTCACAGCATTTACGGCTGTTAATATGGATTCGCCTGTTGTGGCTAAATCATCTAACACCAGAACCTTCCAACCTGGGTAGATTGCACCTTCTAATCTCTTGGTTAAACCGTGCTCCTTCTTTTCACGCCTGAGGTAGATTAAGGGCTTTGACAGAATATATGCTACAGCAGCAGCAAATGTTAACCCTGAGGTGGCTATTCCGCATATTGCGTCGAAGCTAGCTAATCCAATCTCGTTTTTTATGATGTGAAGGTAGCATGTGACTGTCTCTTTAAAGACATCGGGGAAGCTAGGCACAAGCCTTAGGTTGATGTAGTATGAGCTAAGTTTGCCGCTTGTAAGCTTAAAGGTGCCGAACTGTATGGCATCCATCTTAACTAAGACTTTACTTAAATCTCTAACCAGCTTTATGCGCTCAGCCGTATCTTCAGCCAACTCAGCCTATAGTGTATTGATAACTATCTTTAAGTCTTCCCTTTTCTTATAGTGTACAGGATATGCCTGAGGTATGGCTTCCATACGGTACAGTTGAGGTGCCTATAAATGTAAAGGTGGAGAATGTGGCTAAGATCTATACCCCAAACATCAAACCTCTAGATGAGAATGTTTTGATGAGTAGGATAAAAGAGATTGAATTCAGGGGCAAATCTTTGATACTCTTATCTGAAACCGATGAAGCCTCGGCTATCATCTTGAAATCTATACTCAACGCCGCAAAAGTGAGCAGTACAGTAACATCCATTACAGTAGGTTGTGAAAGAAGCATATACTCTTGGCTTAAAAAGGCGTGTGAAGGGTTGAATGTAGATGTGAAACATATCTCAGCGTCAGATTTGGTGGAATATGATACTAAGATCTTTATTTCAAGAGTTGGCTTAGATCCCTTATTTGGATTCTCGGGAGGCGCAGTTACACTACTTAAGACTCTAAATCCAACTTTTATGGCTGAGGCTTTTAAGTATATGCGTGATAGTGAACCTAAGCCTGGTAAAGAGACAGACGCGAGTCTCTACGCCTATTCTGAAGCTCCTAACATCTTAGGTGTAGAATACATCTATTTAGGCAACATCTTGGTTGATGTAGCTGCTGGTGAGTTGATTAATGCGCATAAGCAGATTTCACAAAATCTTTTAGAGATATGTGAAATTAACTTGCGTTCCCCGCCGGAAGCGATAATCGCCTCAGCAGGCTTAGGTAAGTCAGCAGCCACCTTAGCTTCAGCGCTCAATTCCCTTTGGAATGTAGCGAGGGATGTGGAAGGGTGTGTAATGGTCTTCTTTGCGGAGTGCATCGAAGGCTTGGGTTCTGAAGCGCTGAGGTTAGCTGCTACTAGGGATGTAGAATCTTATCTTACGCGTGGTGATTATGTGGATGGTTTAGAGGATATAATTTACTTGAGGTGGTTAAGCAAGCGTACTAAGGTTGGGCTTATTTCAACCCTACCAAGATATTATGTAAATAAGATTGGTTTTGATTACATAAGAAGTGCTTCAGATGCCTTACCCTATATTTTTAGACATAAAGGTAGTAGAGTAAAAATACATATATTTCCAGACGCTGAATCAGCGCTGCTTACACTAACTAAAGAAGAGTAATCTAATCTTTTAGGGTGAACTCATCTATAAATGCGAATACTACACCCATAAATGGTTTATCGGTTGCGCGATATAGCTCGATGTTTATGTTTAGGATTATGAAGTTTGTAGGATTGTCTTTAACCCAGTAGCTAGTTAGGTCGCGTATGATGTTGCGTTCAATTTTACTCCATTTTGGGTTAGCATCCCCTATGTTGAATACAAGCTGATTTGTCTCATTATAGTATATGTATGCTGTACCTTTATTATAAAGGATGTATATGAGAGATCTTAGTTCGTTAGATCTTGTGTCCTTTAAGAGGAAGGTAACTTTTAAACCGACTTCGCTGTTGTTCATCAACCTATAGGCTACACTGAATCCTCCAATTTTGTTTAAACGTATCTGCTCTATCTGTGGTTCAACACGAACAAGCCTTGCTCTACCATCCAACACCAACGCTAAGCAGTATTCACCATCGTATGGTTCGTATTTCGCCACAGCTACAACGCTGGTATCAGTTGAACCATCCACAACAGAAGCACCCCAGCCTCTAAGCGTGCCCTCCTCAAAGCCGCCATTACGGATAAGCGCTGCTTCCCTACTGTTAAAAAGAGAAACCTGATTCTGGGTAAGATAGATAGCGTAGAGTGCTAAAGCCAATATGCCTACGAACACGATAAATGTGAATAAACGCTTTACAAGCCGGCGCTTCATAAACAGAAAAATTACACGCGCAGCACTAATATTTAAGCAGTTGTGTTTAGGCTTAAATTTAACGCTCTAAGCTGGCATGGCGAGGCGGGGGTTGCCAAGCCAGGTCAAAGGCGCGAGGCTCAGAACCTCGTCCCATAGGGGTTCGTGGGTTCAAATCCCACCCCCCGCACTGTATCCTTACCATCTTTCTACTTCCAATGGCGTTTTGAACCGCTTCTTGGATTAACGACTATGGACAATCCTCCCAATTCGTTAATCTGCCTCCTCAGATCGTGCTTTATCTTTCTTTTGAGTTCACCAACTTGGTTAAGTGTCAGGTTTCCGTCAGCCGCTATGTTAATTATTCCAACAATCTAGGCACAGCCCCCCTCATTTCAACCTCCTCTACTTCAACCGCATACTTATTCCCAATAATCTTCTTGCTCTCTTCAACAAGTTCTGGTCTATGACAAGCATCCATCAACACTAATGAAGCTTCCTTGATGGACACATAGGCAAGGAGTAGATGTATCCTGCAATTATGATGCCGCCTACAATCAACTCTTAGGTCTTCTAGTATCTTAAGATACAGCTAATCCATACAGAAGTGTTTATGTCCACTCCGTAGATAAACCTTCACGACTCTTACCAACAACGTCACATACAGCCTCTTTCTTCAAACACCATGGATATACGCGAAAGAGCCTTTTTACTAAGATGTGTGTAGGTTGGTCCTAGCGAATTAATACCTAAAAATGCTCAAAAGAGCTGAAAAACTTCTACTAAATCTAACTG
>JARVJZ010000005.1:135816-192084 GCA_029775855.1 Nitrososphaeria archaeon | reverse complement strand
CCAAACCTAACTGTAAAAGAGAACCTTGAGATGGGCGCTCAAGATCCAAGAAGCGTAAAAGAAAATCTTCAGCACGTCTACAACCTCTTTCCCATATTAAAGGAGAGAAGCAGTATGAAGGCAGCCAAGCTAAGCGGTGGTGAAAGACAGATGTTAGCCATAGGTAGAGCCCTAATGACAAAACCTAAGCTCCTAATACTTGATGAGCCCTCAGTAGCCCTTTCACCAAAACTCTCAGAGACACTATATCAAAGAATAATTGAGTTGAACAAAAATGGTGTGTCTATAGCGTTGATTGACCAAAACGTAAGAAAGGCTCTCCAAGTATCTGAAGATACAATGGTGCTACTCTCAGGTAAAGTGGTTTACCAAGGAAGCAGCAGCGGGATAAACGAAGAAATATGGAGCAAACTCATCCTAGGCAAGAAATAAAAGATTTGGGGCTGCTTGGCAGCAGCCTACTTCTTCGGCGAATAAGCTACTACATCTATCTCAACCAGCATCTCAGGTACAACAAAGCTTACTCCTACAGTAGTTCTGGCTGGAGGTGGTGCTTTGAAGAATTCTGCGTAAACCTTGTTCATGGTCTGGAAGTCCTTCACATCCTTCAAGAAGACTGAAACTTTAACCACTTCATCAAGGCTTGAGCCGGCAGCTTTAAGTATGGCTTCGATGTTTTTAAGTGTCTGTCTGGTCTGCTCCTCGACGCCGCCTTCAACGAACTTTCCTGTAGATGGGTCGACACCTCCTTGTCCAGCTACATAGATGAAGTCTCCAGCCCTAATCGCTTGAGAGTAAGGACCAGCTGGTTTAGGTGCTCTATCGGTCTTGACTGCGCTTCTCATAACCCGCTTTAACACCTCTCTCCTCTAAATCCTTTTCTAAGTAAACATTACCCCAAATAAGATACAAAATATTAGTGACCTTATACCAGATATATTATCGTGAATCTTCAGGAATACGAAGCGTTAAGATTATTTGCATCTGCTGGTGCTAAGGTTCCAAAGCATATCTTAGTCAAGGATGTAGAGGGGGCTGCCGAAGCCTACAAAGCGATTGGAGGCACAGTTGCTCTAAAGGCTCAAGTAGCGGTTGCGGGCAGAGGAAAGGCCGGAGGCATAGTCAAGGTCAGCAGCGAAGCAGAAGTTAGGGCACAAGCTGAAAAGCTGCTCAAAAGCGAAATTAAAGGTCTCAAAGTAGAATCACTGTTGGTAGAAGAGTGGATTAACGCTGAAAAAGAACTCTACTTAGGTTTCACCATCGACCGCTCAGCAAAGAAAGCGGTGGCTTTAGCATGTGGGGTAGGCGGCATAGACCTTGAAGACCTCGTTAAATCAAAAGACTTCACATTAGTTAGGGAGCATATAGACCCGCTTAAAGGTCTGATGCGGTACCAAGCTTACCACTTAGCGAAGGGTATAGGGCTTAAGGGCGGAGCGATTATACGCTTTGTTGATTTATCTATTAAGCTCTACCAACTATTCAAATCCCTTGACTGTGAACTCCTAGAAAGCAACCCCTTAGCGCTCTGCAAAGATGATTTACTCATAGCCTTAGATGCTAGAATCATAGTGGATGATAATGCCCTACCCAGACACAGCGAGTTAGCCCAGAGCAGCCTTGACCTAAATCCGCTTGAAAGAGAAGCGAGAAAAGAGGGCTTCAGCTATGTTGATCTAGAAGGAGACATAGGTGTTATAGGGAACGGCGCTGGGCTTGTTATGGCAACACTAGACACAGTCACCTACTATGGAGGTAGGCCGGCGTGCTTCCTAGATGTAGGCGGAGGAGCATCGTCAGAAACGGTTGAGAAGGCTGTTAGACTCGCCTTAAGGAATCAAAGGGTCAAGGTGCTGCTCGTAAATGTGTTAGGCGGCATAACTAGGTGCGACGAAGTCGCATTAGGGTTGGTAAACGCTCTACAAGCTAACCGAACCATACCGATTGTGGTTAGGCTTGTGGGTGTAAATGAGGAAGCGGGGCGTAGACTCCTCAGAGAAGCCGGTATAGGATACTACGAGAGCATGGAGGAAGCTGCTGAAGCCGCTGTAAAAGCGTTAAGAGGCGATTAATGAATGGCGATTCTAATCGACGCTAAAACAAGGGTGTTGGTGCAAGGAGCGACAGGCAGAGAAGGCTCAACACACACAGCATCTATGCTCAACTACGGCACAAAGATTCTGGCAGGAGTCACACCTAACAGAGGCGGCTCTACAGTTAGTGGTGTGCCTATCTACGACTTGGTTTCAGAAGCAGTAGAATCACACCCAGAAATCAACACATCAATAGTCTTTGTCCCAGCATCAGCGGCGCCGGAAGCGGTATATGAGGCGATAGACGCAGGTATAAAGCTGATAATCATAGTAACCGAAAGAATACCCATACACGACACCATAAACCTAGTAGCGCACGCAGAGAGGAAGGGGGCTAAAATCATAGGCCCGAACTGCCCAGGGGTCATAACACCAGAAGTGGCTAAAGTTGGGATAATGCCTGCGCACCTATTTAAGAAAGGTAGGGTTGGTATAGTCTCAAGGAGCGGCACACTAACTTACGAAGTAGCTTGGGCTCTAACTAGAAGCGGCTTCGGGCAGAGCACAGCTGTAGGCATAGGTGGAGACCCGGTGGTAGGTTTAGGCTTCGTTGATGTCGTTCAGATGTTTGAAGCAGACCCTGAAACTGATGCCATAGTTGTTATAGGTGAGATTGGAGGAGATGCAGAAGAAAGGCTTGCAGCATACATACGCAGACAAGGGTTAGCGAAGCCAATAGTAGCTTATATCGCAGGTAGATCAGCGCCCAAAGGTAAGAGGATGGGGCACGCAGGCGCCATAATATCACTAGGCTCAGGCTCAGCAGAGGAGAAGAGAGCAGCCTTAATCGACGCCGGCGTAAATGTAGCAGAACTGCCTTCACAGATCCCCATACTCCTCAAAAAAGCTATCCAACGCAGAGCGTAGCAATACACTTATTTAGATGCTTCTTTAACCACTCTGCTTAGGCGGGTGAGTGGGGGCACCTCCACCCGTTCCGCCTAATAAACCCCGGGTAAGGAGGTGGTGTATGTGAAAAGTAGAAGTCTTGCGGAAGCATCGCTCTTTGCTGCGCTCTATGCTATTGGTGTTCTTGCGCTGCTTCCCATAAGCTTTGGTGTTTTTCAAGTTAGGGTTGCTGATGCGCTTATTCCGCTATCTATCGTTAGGGGTTTTCCTGTTGTTGTAGGTGTGACTTTAGGGAACTTGGTGGCGAATGCATTGGGTAGCCCTTTTGGTGTTGTGGATGTGGTTGGTGGAACTGTTGCTAATCTTGTTGCATCGTATCTTGCTATGCGTGTTGCTTCTCTAAGATTCAAAGGCTCTTGGCTACTTGGGTGCACATCTGCCAATATTGTAGTCAGCCTTATAGTAGGTGGGTATATAACTTGGCTCGCCCAGATACCTTTGGATTCACCGCTGTGGGAGATCCCTATTGTAGGTGTGTTAATAGGCTCCACAATATCAATAAACATAATAGGTTATCTGCTGGTGAAGGCGATTAGGTTGCGGATGGTAAAGTAGGGTATGATTAAAGGCATCATAGCGGTTGTAGGCACGCCAGGAACGGGTAAGAAGACCCTTTCACGCCTTTTATCCTCACACCTACAAGTAGAGTATCTGGATGTTAACGAGGTTGCGATTCAAAAGGGTGCAGTGATAGGTAAAGATGGTGAAGAGTATGTGGTTTCAACAAGTAAACTGAGGAGAATTCTGCTACCTATGAGCGTAGGAAAACCTATGATCTTGAGCGGTCATCTTATACCCTCTGTCTTGAATAAGAGTGAAGTGGAGTTGGTTATACTCTTAAGGTGTGCGCCAGAGGTGCTTGAAAAAAGATTGGCTGAAAGAGGATACAGCCAAGATAAGATTAGAGAGAATGTTGCAGCTGAGATTCTGGGTGTGGTTGCTGCTGAAGCGCTTAAGAGGTTTGGTGTAAAGAAGGTTAGTGAACACGACACATCCAATAAAAGCCCTTCAGATACCTTCGCGGAAGTGTTGGAGGTAATCTTAGGTAAGGCTCCTTTGAATGCTCCTAAGATCGATTGGCTTACAAAGGTAGCTGAAAAGGGTCTTCTTCAGAAGTATTTCCAGTATTCACCCTAGAGCTATCTTTATCGGCACACCATCTACTTCAGATTCAAACCATCTTAACCTTGCATCGGCTTCCTTCACTATTTCTACTTTCTTAACTCTTACCAAGTATGCCAACCTATCAAGTAGAGGTTTAAGCGCCTCTTCCCATTCAACATTCAACCCACAGATCTTTGCTGAATTCAATATTGCTGTGGGGTTGTAGCCTAATTCTTTACGCAGCGCTTGTATCCTTCGCGCTACATCTCTGAGCATACCTTCAGCCATCAGATCCTTATCTCTCTCAACTGTTAAGAAGAGCATAACCTCATCTTTTGAAGAATAGGTGTAGCCCATCTTAGGCTTCGCATCTATCACCACCATCTCCTTTTCGATGCGGTATCTAACCCCACCTACTTCGACTTCTACAAACCCCTTAGATTTAATCTCCTCAGCAACCTCAGAAGCCGGCTTACTCGCTAACGCACTCGCTAATGTAAACGCTTTCTCCCTAAAGTTTCTACCCAAAAGGTCCATTCTAGGCTTAACCTCGTATATAAGTGGCGCCGCTGAACTATCTTCTCTTAACTCAATCTCTTTGACATTTACCATCTCGAGAAGCGTGTTCAGATGCCTCTTCACAGCCCTAGCTGAAACACCGCTAGCGAAGATAAGGGCCTTCTTAAGAGGCCAGCGCCTCTTTATCTTAGCCGCCATTCTCGCGCTGTTCGCTAAAGATACAAGTGTTCTTAGGGCGTCGTATTCATCTTCTAACTCGGTGTTCACTAATTCCTCATTTACTTCAGGCCAAGATTCAAGTAAAATCGACTCTTGCTCACCTATCCTTGCTTTAAGGTATAGGTATTCTGTAGTGTATGGGCAGACTGGGTGTAGGAGTATGTCTAAAGTGGTTAAGGCTTCCTTTAACACCGCGTAGACGGCAAACCTTGAATAAACAGTTTCTGGTCTGTCATCCCATATTATTGTCCTCGTCATAGGTATGTATGTCTGGCTCAGATCGTCTATCAGAAACTCCTCTATCGCTCTTAACCCCTCGTGGTAGCGTCCGCGTTCATATGCTTCGCTGACCAGCTTCTTGAGCTTCTGAATCTTAGATAGGAGCCAAAGATCTGTCGGCTTCAGCAGCCCCCTAGATCTAAACCAAGATAGGCTGTGCGACGCTGGGTTATAGGAGTCGTAGCTGCTATTCTGGTAATAGTAGATGTGCAAGTGATAAAGGGTGCTGATAATTTGGTAAGGTCTCCTTTTTAGCTCCTCTGCTGAGAAGTTTATACTGTCGATAGGCGAGGCTTTCCACATAAGGTAAAAGCGTAATGCATCGACTGGGTAATTAGATAACGCTTCAAAGGCCTCAACAATATTTCCAAGGCTTTTGCTCATCTTATTGCCTTTCTCATCTAAAACATGCCCTTGAAAGAGAAAAGCCTTATAGGGTGCCTCTGGAGCACCCTTCAAAATAACATTTTCTATCAAAAGAGTATAGGCCCAGCCTCTCGTCTGATCTATGCCCTCAGTGAGAAATGCTACTGGAACAAGTTCAGCGTATTCGTCGCCAAGGGCGGCGTAAGGTGCTGCACCACTATTATGCCAAGTATCTAACACAAAGGGCTCGCGTTCACTTTTTCCCCCACACTTAGGGCAGCGAATGATAACACGATCTATCCAAGGTCTATGTAGCTCAAAATTTGGTCCATCTGGTAGGTGAATCGCGTTCTCTAAGATCGCCTTCCGACTAAAGTATCCTTGTTTATGGCCGCAGTCTTTGCAGACCCAGATAGGTAGTGGTGTGCCCCAGACCCTCTCCCTTGATATGCACCACGGAACCTTCTCCTTTATTATTTCGAGAAACCTATTTCTAGGCGGCTCATAAAAGTATTCTACCTTGGATGCAGCCTCATAAGCCAAGTCTCCTAATTTATCTATCCAATAGAAGTATTCTCTCCTCGCAAGCCAAACTATCTTGTGGTGTGAACGCCAACACAGAGGGTATTGATGCTTAATGGTTCCGAGCTTAAGCAGAGCCCCTTTCTCACGAAGAAGTTCACAGACTTTAGCGTCAGCATCTCTCACAAACATCCCAGCAAAGACACCAGCCTCATCAGTAAACTTGGCTTGGTCATCTATGGGGTTAAATATGGGTTGACCGCGTTTCACAGCTGTCTCAAAGTCTTCTTGACCATTAGCCGGAGACATGTGAACTATGCCAGAGCCAGTAGTCGTGTCAACAAACTCCTCAGCAACAACCACATGCGCCTTTGGGTTTTGATCCAGCTCGAGCTGAGCTGGTATGAAGTCTTGTAGAGGGTGTATGTAGCGTAATCCCTCAAGTTCATAGCCCTTCTTCACGCCTCGCACTTGATACTCTTTTACACCAAGCTCCTTCATCAACTCATCTAACCTATCCTTTCCAACTATCCAATGCTCTCCACCAACTAAAACGAAGCAGTATTCAGCATCAGGCTTAACACCAACCATAACATCAGTAACCACTGTAAAAGGCATCGTAGTCCATAGCACCAAGTAAGCGTCCAACTCACGCACCTTCACCTTATAGTAGAGCGATGGGTCTTCAACCAACTCGTAGCTTTGGCTCACCTCAGCGTGGCTCAGTGAAGTCTGGCAGCCTGGGCAGAAGGCTACCACTCTAAATCCTTCGCCGAGCAGTCCGCGTTTACACGCTTCCTCGAGATATCGCCACTCTCTCTCAATATACTCATCCTTATATGTCCAGTAGGCTGCATCATAATCCATAGAGAGACCAAGGAGTCTATCTGCTTCACGCCACTTCGCGTAGTAGTGCTGTATCAGCTTCTTACACGCTTCAACCAGCTTCTCTTCACCCACAGCTTTAAGGTTATCAGATTTGCTCCCCGTCAACCCAAGTTCCTTCTCAGCCTGCAGTTCAACAGGCAGCCCTTGTGTATCCCAACCCGCTCTAAACACTACATCAAACCCTTTAAGCGTCATAAATCTAAACCAAAGGTCTTTTATTATCCTCCCTCTAACGTGCCCTATATGCGGCTCACCGTTCAAAGTAGGCGGCCCCTCTACAAATCCAAGCTTTTTACAGCCTCTCCTACGCTCCTTAACCAGCTTTAACAAGCCTATGTCTTCCCATCTCTTCCTTACGCTCTCCTCAATACTCTTAGGTGCGAATCTGCTGCTCAACTCTGGTAGGATGATGTTCTGCGGTTCGCTAGCCAACACCTTGCTCATCTTGAGGCATAAGATACTTGGTTTAAAGCCTTTAGGCTTCCCTTTAGATACCTGAAAATAGTCTACTCGCTAAAAAGGTAGGAAGACCAGACGCAAGTATCTTGCTCGCTGCGGATTCGATATCGTATCGTATCAGCTTATGCTCTATATTTAGAGTGGCGCCATCATACTCTAATATTGCGTAGCACGCTTGTGGATTTCCTGAGCGTGGTTGACCTACAGAACCAGGGTTAAAGACCACTCCACTACTTGAGCGCCAAGCATAGGGTATATGTGTATGCCCCATACCTATTAAGTCAACACCTTCTCTATGTAGGTAGATGTTGAATAATTGGGAGTGAGTTTCGAGGTAAACATATTCGCTTATCGGGTCGTCTGGGCTTCCGTGAACAAGTAGTGTCTTCAAGCCAACTATGTTCAGCCTCGCTCTATCAGCTAAGCTCTTCAGAAAATTTAGATTCTCTGGTTTGATTACACCCCTACTCCATTTTATAGCCTTCGCTGCGGCTGGGTTGAACCAAGATACATCGCCACTCAAAACAGCCACATCATGATTGCCTAGGATGCAGAGTTCAACGTTTTCCCTCACCCACTCAATAACCTCGTTAGGGTTTGCACCGTAGCCAACAACATCACCCAAGCAGTAGATAGGTGCATCAGGTATAGTTGCGGCGACAGCGTTTAACGCCTCCAAGTTGCTATGGATGTCTGAGATGAAGACAGCCCGCATCTGAGGTATACATGTGTAAACAGTGTTTTAAGGGTTAGCTGTGCTCTTAGCAGATATTTTAGCTTGGAGTATATGCTTATGCTCATCTGGGTGTAATGTGCTCTGCAGTATGATCAAAGGTGTCTCATTTCTCTTCAATACCCCGCTTAACGCGAAGAACCAGATAGATGCTGGTACAAGCATCTTTGTGTCTGGCGCTTCGATGTTTATCAACTTCGTCAAGGGGTCGAATCTAACGAAGCTCTCTTCACCTAGGCTCTGGGTGAGTAGGCTGAGTATTATAGGTAGGTTGATATCCAGAGGCTTACTAAACAAGGCGACATTCATACCGCTCTCAAGCTCCTCGATGAACCTCAAACCTATTTGAGCTATCAGCTCTTCGTCTTGCAGAGTTGCAGCTACCGCTCTGATGAATGCTTGGTTTACACAATCTGGGTCAAGAAGCTCAAGCACATCCTCACCATCCTTCAGAGATAAGATTGTTGTAACGTTTTGAAGAGGCATGGAGATAGACCAGAGCCTCTTAAACAACCCCGTTGAAATTACAGTGTTAACCTCTTTTGAGGGTATAAGGACACCTCTGCCAGTCAACTCCTCGGCGATGATGACTGTGTGCTCATCAAATAAGAAGAGGTTCAGTTCAAGAGGGTATCTAACGACGCGTAGATCAAATCCTGAAAGCAGTTCGTCTTCACGCCAATCTTCGCCGTATCTCCAAAGTCTAACTATCTGAAGCTTTACATCGTTGAGGCGTGCGTTGAGCATCGCATCTTTACATTCGCTGAGCATTCTTAACCCCCAGCTGCCAACGATGCATCTTATGGATGTTCTGGAGAGTGTTATCATCTCTGAGACTTTTGTTGCTAGCGCTCTAGCACCTATTCCCATATACTTGTAGTTTATGTAGTCTGCTGGCTTCCTAACCTCTTCGTATATTTGTCTAAGTTTTCCTATCTCCTTTTTCATAGCTTTGAGACGCTTCTCTTCAATTAAGACTAGGTTCTCGAGGTTTTCTTCTGGGGGTAGAGCGCGGCATTTAGTAGGCTTCTTGTTCAGAAGCTCAGCCAACCCTTTTCTGACGAGCGACCTAACCACAGAATAAGCTTTAGTGCGTGGGATTTGAGCTCTATATGCCAGCTCGCTTACTGTAAGTGAGTCATGTTTTAGCAGTGTAACATATGCCCTAGACTCATACTCGCTTAAACCAAAGTTCTCTAATGCAGATTTGACCATCCTAGATGTCACTCCTTCTGTTGTAACCGTGGTTACTCTATCTGACGACACAACCCCGATAAAAAAGAAGGTCGATAATATTCAACACGGTGCTTAAAATGTCCGAATTCGTATCTAAATGGAATAAGCCCAGCGGCGGTGGTTTCGGAGAAAGAGTGCGTGAAGCAGTCCGACCAGTAGGTCCTCTGAAGCCTAGGTTAGAAGCAGCCATAAGACAGATTCAGATCCAGATATCTAAGCTAGACGCAACATCACTAAAGCTGAAGGAGAGAGATGCAGCAATCTTCAACAAAGTTGTTGCTTCTATACAGAAGCACGACATGCAGCACGCTTCAGTCTTCGCTAATGAGCTTGCTGAAATCAGAAAGATGAATAAGATGGTCACATCTGCGAAGCTCGCGCTGGAGCAGATCGTCTTGAGGCTCAACACTGTTCAAGAACTCGGAGATATCGTGGTAACATTAGCGCCAGCGATGGGTGTGATTAGAAACATAAAGAGCGGTCTTGTGTCAGTCTTGCCTGAGGCTGAGAATGAGATAAGCGACATAAGCAACCTGCTCGGAAGCATATTGGTCGATGCTGGTCAATTAGGTTCAAGCACAATCAACTTCGAAGCGGCTAATGAGGATGCTGAGAAGATACTTGCCGAAGCGTCTGCGGTAGCTGAGCAGAAGATGCGTGAAAGGTTCCCTGACCTACCCAGCTCTGTAAAGGCTTCAGATACAGTCGAAGGCATCAGCTAAGAATATAGAATAATAGAGATGCGATGCTACCACAGCCGCAAAAGAAGCGGTTGTGGCAGCTCAATTCCCCACCTTTTTGTTTAATTCCTCTATATGGAGATGGTGAGTATGTTTAGTTCATTTAGAAAGGTCGTTAAGTTTGGGCGTGGTGAACTTAAGGATAGGCTTGGATCTGCTATCTTAAAGATTGAAGAGCGTAGGCATCAACTCCACATCTTGAAGAGCAGACTTGAAGCAAGAATGCAGAATCTAATAGAGGCTCTAGAAAAGGCTAGGGAACTAGATGACTCCGTTAGGATCACGCTATTCACAGATGAATGTAGCGAGTTAAAGAAGGTGATAAATGCTGTTTCGTTATGTGAGGTTGCTCTAACACAGATAATAACGCGGTTTGAAAGTATTCGTGATATAAGCGAAGCGATGAAACATATGTCTTCAGCAGCTGATATAATAAAGCACATATACGGTAAAGAGGAGCCCACACCCGCGCTTGAAAACATAGCCTCTGAAGCGACCAGAACCCTATCCGAAACTCTAGCAGACCTGAGCAACCTTTCCTGCGGATTCGACTTCGACCTTAACAGCAGTGTAGATGGGCTTACTGAAGACGCTGAAAGATACGCTCTGTATTTAGCAAGCGAAATAAACGAACCCATACCTTCCTCTATCCAGCAAGCGAAAGGACGCTCCTTATTCAAGAAGATGCGAAGCCTTACAAACCTAACAGATTCACAGAATGCAATCTATGCTGCAAATAGCAGTACCCTAAGTGGTAAGGTTGAGGAAAAAGTTAGAAGATTCTTCAAAGAGAGAGGTGAATATAATATAATCGAGGCTTCGGTGGTGCTGAATCTACCCATAGACCTAGTCGAGGAAGTCGCTCTGAAGATGATAAGTGAAGAGAGCAGTATAAAGTTAGCCCCAGAGGTGGCATAGGTTGTCTGCAGCACAAGAGCTTGAAGAAGCGGCAAGAAGATATGCAGCAGAAGCAATTAGACTGGATTCACAAGGCTCTAGAGGAATGGCTATACAAATGTATCAGAAGGCCATACAGACACTCATCACACTAGCCAAGATCTACCCAGACTACAATCTCAACAAACTATATATCGAACGCGCAAAAGCCTACCAAGAAAGAATAAAGGCTCTACAAGGGTTAGATGATAGCCAAGATGAATCAGAACACCGTAAATCAACGCCAAAAGTAGTGGAATCACTCAAAGCAACCTACAACGACCTAGTACTACATGAAAAACCAAAAGTAAGTTGGGATGAAGTCATAGGCTTAGACCAAGCAAAACAAGCCATAAAAGAAAGCATAATCTTCCCAGTTCAGAGACCAGACCTCTTCCCACTAGGTTGGCCTAGAGGGATACTACTCTATGGGCCGCCAGGCTGCGGCAAAACCATGTTGGCTGCTGCGGCTGCTGCTGAAATTAACGCTACTTTTATGACGGTTGATGCTGCATCCATTATGTCGAAGTGGCTTGGTGAGGCTGAGAAGAATGTTGAACGCCTCTTCTCTACAGCGAGGAGCATAATTGAAAAAGATAACACTCCTGTTATCATTTTCATAGATGAGTTAGATTCGCTGCTTGGAACGAGAAACCAAGAAGTTGGTGGTGAAGTAAGAGTTAGAAACCAGTTCCTTAAAGAAATGGATGGTATAGCGGATAAAGGTAAGTATCTACACCTCTACATCATAGGCGCAACTAACAAACCTTGGTCTCTAGATTGGCCGTTCATAAGAAGGTTTCAGAAGCGGATCTTCATACCCCTCCCTGATACTGCCGCTAGAATAAGCATGTTCCGCTACTATACCGCGCCTCTTAAGATTGATCCCTCACTTAAGCTCGAAGAGCTGGCGAAATATACGGAAGGCTACACTGGAAGCGACATCAGAGATATATGCCAAGCCGCCCAGATCCGAGTGGTTGTTGAGCTCTTTGAAAGCGGTAAAGCAAGCGATAAATCAGCCCAACCTAGGGAGATAACTCTTGCAGACTTTAAGGAGATACTTCGAAGCAGAAAATCCAGCGTCTCAAAAGAGATGGTGAACGCCTACATAAGCTGGTCTGAAAAGTTCCAAGCACTTTAAGTTGAAAGGTAAGTTTAAGGAGCCCTTATGTCAATAAGATAGGCTGAAGATGACGAGCATAATCTACACCGAGCTACCAACCCTATCATCACCCTACTTGATTGTAGGATTAGCCGGATGGACAGACGCAGGATTAGTTGCCTCACATTCAACACGCTACCTTATTAGAGCGCTTAAAATGACCAAGTTTGCCTCGATAGACCCAGATGAATACTACACCTTCAACATAGAACGCCCAACTACAGCAATAAATCTGGGCGTCATAGAGGATTTAAAGTTCGCCACCAACGAACTTTACTACCTAATAGGGAAAGAGAGCGGCATAAATATAGATTTAATCTTACTTACTGGAGTTGAGCCTCACCTAAGGTGGGCTAAATATGTGCGGGAGATTGTGGATATATCATCTAAACTTGGTGTGAAATTCTGCTATGCGCTTGGAGGGCTCCTCGATAGAGTTCCTCATACACGCCCACCCTTAATCTCCGCGGTAGTGAATGATCCATCATTAGCACCTCTTTTAACAAGCAAGAATCTTAAGATGATAGACTATGAAGGACCAGCCAGCCTCTACACCTATCTCCTTACAGAACTGCGTAAAAAAGGCATACTTGGAGCAAGCCTATGGGGGCATGTCCCGCAATACATAGCGCACACAGATGCGAACACAAGCCTCCACCTACTTAGAAGGCTCTCAGACCTTCTGAACACAAAGTTTAACCTAACGGAGCTAGAGAATGAAGCAAAGAGGTTAAAAGAGACCCTAGATAAGGAAGTCGCTCAAGACTCTGCTTTAACAAGCCTGGTTAGAAGCCTCGAGCTAGAGTATGATATGCGCAGCGGACCTAGCTACATAACCTAGCCTCGCTTTAAACTCATAGTTTAATAGTAGGTTAAGCAATCAGTTCTAAGATTGAACACAACCATCGGCGTCATACTAGCGTTAACATGTTCTCTCGCTTGGGCCTTAGGCGCTCTCTCTATGGCTAAAGCGCGTGTTCACGGAGGTAAGACGCTAAGCGGCTATGTGGTAGACAGGTTTTCATCGATCTTCTTTACCGTACTATACTTTCTTGCCACTCAACAGGTTTTGACCTTAAAGCCGATTGTGCTGCTATCTTTTTTCGCTGCATCAATATTTGGTGGTGTTGTAGGGTATCTGAGCTACTATGCTGCTATAAACACTATCGGCGCTGGTAGAACTACTATGGTGAATGTTCTCAGACCCTTTCTCGCAGCAGCGATCTCTGTCCCACTCTTTCAAGAGGAAATCTCACTCGGTATCTTATCTGGGATGGTTCTAGTAACATTAGGAATTTTGACTGTTATAAAGGGAGAGGCTACAACTTCCAGTTCGAGTAGAGGTTTTCTATATGCACTTTTAGCGATGTTTGGCTTCACACTCTTTCCAGTGTTGATGAGAGTAGGTCTAGATGCAGGTGGACACGCAGCTGAAGGCGCTATGTTATCTTTTATCTTCAGCCTAGCTCTTTATCTTCTGCTTATGACTGCATTTAAGAAGCCTCCTGATGTGCGTAGCGTCCCTAAGAGGGCAGCTTTCTTCTACGCTTTATCAGGCTTTTTTAATGCTGTTGGTTCGATAGCGCTTATACACGCTCTTGAAAATGCACCTATAGTAATAGTTCTGCCAGTTTCGAATTCTTACCCTTTTATGACCGTGTTTTTAGCAACTCTACTACTTAAGGAGCGTCTGACACCAGCGCTCATATTGGGGTGTATGGCTATAGCTTTAGGAATCGCCTTAGTGTCTATTTGAAACGGTTATCTGAGAATGTTCTTTGACGCGAGCCTTATGTCAATCGCTCTAACCGTCTTTCTACCAGCGTGCTCTGCCAACTCAACAGCGTATTGAGCTATCTTAACCGCCAACTCCTCTAGAATAACTCTTAGCTCCTCAGCTGCTTCATCACTAACCCTCTCAGCGCCACCTTTCTTTATGAGCCTGTAGACCGCAGCCAAACCGAGCTCTTGCTCAGACATACCCATCACATTAGCTAAATCTTAATCTCGAGTATTTAACTCTAAGGCTAAATAGCTTAGCAAAGTAGATTAAACTATGTTCGCTGATGCGCATATCCACCTCTCTGACCCAGAACTAAAGAGTCTCTTACACCAAATCCTCTTAGAGGCTAAAGCTACTAGCAAGATTCTGATTGCGGTCGCTGTTGACGCCATAACTTCTAAGCTAAACCTAGAGCTCGAAGCCAAAGCTGGGGGAACAGTTAGAGCGTTTGGAGGTGTGCATCCCTGGTCAGCGCAGAGCGAAGATGCTGATTCTCTTAGAGCAGTTTTAGACCCCTCCAACCTCGCTGGTATAGGTGAAGTTGGTTTAGATAGAAAATACGCGAAGGATGAAGTTGAATATAAGAGGCAAAAAGAGGTCTTTGAATCTATGCTTAAATTGGCTGAGCGTCTTCAGAAACCCCTTTCGATACACTCAAGAAGCAGTGTAGACGATGTCCTCGCTACTCTCAGCACATATAATCTACGAAATGTGCTGCTACACTGGTTCGCTGGGACACCACAGCAGCTGAAAGAAGCTTGTGAGCGAGGCTACTTCATCTCATACGGCCCATCAACCGTCTACTCGAAGAAGATCCAACGCCTAGCCTTAAGCACCCCACCTACATCAATTTTAACCGAAACAGATGGTCCGGTCTCCTTCGGCGCAGCCTTCCAAAACAAGCCGGCTTTGCCAGCATTCATACCGAGCGTCGTCTACACCCTATCAACACTACATAGACTAGACTTCGAGGATATGCGCAGCATAATATTCGAAAACACCCTAAGATACCTAAGCTTAAAAAATAAAGGTGAGGGTGGCTAAGCCACCTCAAGCTTCTTCTTGAGAAACTCGTCGTATCCTCTTACATCCAACCAACCGTGGCCGCTATCATTAAGGGCGAGTACCTTCTTCTCCCCAGTCTCTTTGCATCTCCTAGCTTCTCTTATCAAAGCAGCCCAAGCGTGGAGCGTCTCTGGAGCACTAAGGAACCCTTCTGTCTGAGACAAGATCTGACCGGCTTGGAAGATTTCGGTCTGAGGTATGGCGACGACTTCATGCACCTTCTTGTAGACCAATGTGCAGAGCTGAGGCGCATTACCGTGATACCTTAACCCACCGGCGTGAATTCGAGGGGGCACAAAGTCGTGTCCAAGTGTATACATCCATATCATAGGTGTCATGCCAGCTGTGTCGCCATAGTCGTAGCCAATATACTTGGGTTTGGTGTATCTTGGGCAAGACTCAGCTTCGGCTGCCACGAACCTCAAGTCAGGTTTTTTGCCGTCAAGCTTGTCTTGGGTGAAGGGGAAGGTGAAGCCAGAGTAGTTTGAGCCCCCTCCTGTGCATCCAAAGAGCACATCCGGATACTCGTCGATGAGTTCGAACTGCTTCTTCGCCTCCAATCCAATTATGGTCTGGTGCATAAGCACGTGGTTCAAAACACTACCAAGAGAGTAGTTTATTGGATAGGGCTTCTTCAACGCATGCTCTATAGCCTCAGATATCGCGATACCCAGTGAACCTGGGCTATCTGGATCCTTCTCCAAGACCTTCTTTGCGAACTCAGTTGCCATATCAGGATAGACCCTCTCTGGGGGCACAGAAGGAGATGGAACACACCTCGCACCCCAAGACTCCATAAGCACACGCCTACCTGGCTTCTGGTAGTAGGAGACCCTAACCATGAATACATCGACCTTTAAGCCGGTCAAGGCGCCTGAGAAGCTTAATGCAGAACCCCATTGACCTGCTCCGGTCTCTGTTGCAAGCCCTTCATAGCCATCCTTCTTGTTGAAGTACGCTTGCGCTATAGCTGTGTTCGGCTTGTGGCTTCCAGGTGGGCTCACATACTCCTGCTTATAGTAGATTCTGCAAGGCGTCTTTAGGAACTCTTCAAGCCTCTTCGCCCGATGTAGTGGTGTGGGGCGCCAGATCTTGTAGTATTCAAGCAGCTCGTCTGGTATCTTGATCCAGCGGTCGTGTGATAGCTCTTGCGCTAGGAGAGAGGGTGGGAAGATCTTAGGTAATATCGCTAACCCAGGCCCGGTTGGGAAGGGTGTCTTCATGCCGCATTTATGTAGGTCTGCGTTTATGTTATACCAGGATGTTGGTAGTTCGTCTTCTGGTAGGTCTACTCTTATTACGCTTTTGGGTTCGAACTTTTCCTTCGCTGATTCGAATACTTGCTTCGCCTTCTCAATCCTCTTTTCTTCTTTAGATTCCAACCTTTTTCTCACCTCCTTTTCAAGGCAACTCTAACTTCTTCTGAATTATGTACTCTAAGTACCCTTTATGCTCAAGCATGGTGTGTCCTGAGAGGTTGAAGAGTATGACCTTCTCTTTCCCCTCAGATTTTGCCTGTAGAGCCTCATCTATAGCTGCTTTAATCGCATACTGCGCTTCGTGTGAAGGTATTACGCCTTGGTTCCTGCAGAAGATGGTGCCGCTCTCATAGAGCTCGGTCTGCCCATACATCTTTGGAGTAACTAAACCAGATTCCACAAGAGTGCTCAATATTGGTGAAACGCCGTGGTATCTCAGCTCACCAGCATGTATCAAGGGTATGGTGCGCTTACAGCCTAATGTGTGGAATCTGTAGAGCGGCATCAACCCCGCGTAATCTGGGTAGTCGAATTCAATCTTACCCTCGGTCAGCGAAGGCACATACTTAGAGCCAGCGACGATAAACTTTGTCCCTGTCTTCCTACCATCTGCAACATCTGCTATAAACGGTAGTGCCAAGCCTAGGAAGCCTTCGATTGAACCTATTACAACATCAGGATACACACCAGCCATCTTAAGCTGAGCAGCCGCCTCCAACCCAGCTATAGATTGAAAGACTATCGGTGTATTGTAGAAGTTTCCGAATATGGCCGCAGCACCATCATTCTTAGACGCGGCTTCAACAGCTTCTGAGAAGGCTGTCGCAATAGAGCCATTCGGATCTTCTTTAGCCATCTGCTTACCAACCTCTGTGTCTTGTGAAGGCGAGCCGTGAACAGTAGCAGCGTTAACATTCATGACTACGCGGTGAGGCTCCTTGGACTCTAGGCTCTCCCTAGGCATATAGACATCTAGCGGAAGGTCTTGGTACCTTGCAGCTATCGAGGCAGCCGTACCCCACTGCGCCCCTCCTCCTGCTACAAGCCTCTTAAATCCATCTTTAGCAGCATAATATGCTTGGGGTATAGCTATGTTGGTTTTGCCTGTTGTTGCATATTGTATGTCCTCCCTCTTGTAGAAGATCTTTGCTGGCGTGTTGAGTGCTTGCTCCAGTCTGTAGGCTCTTTGTAGCGGTGTAGGTCTCCCAGCCCATATAAGTAAGTTCATTACTGCTGTTGGGATAGGTATTTCAGCGGCATCAGACTTCTCGATTGCGAGAAGCGATGGAGCCCAATACTTCTCCATCTCCGCAACTCTATCAGCCTTCTCAGGGTTCTTTGGTTTAGGAGGCTCCTTCTTCATCTTCGCTAAGATGGGTGTTGGGTTGAGCCAAGCCTTCGGCATCTCTTGTGTTGGTAATATTATCTTATGAGTCCTCTTTTCAACCATATCTATCCCTCCATCCTAACATATCTGTTCTTCAACTCCTCCTTCGAACTCATGATAATGGGTTGCTTACCGATTAGGTAGGTGTGCACATCTGGTGGTGGTGGAGGCAGCAGAGGTTGAGGCCAAGACTCTAAGGCAACAGCATATAACACGGTGTAGACTGAAAGACCTGGAAGCCAAGAAATTACGAGCCATAGGTAGATTAGGTAAGGTGGTGGTATGAGGTTAGGGACCATCCAAGCTTGAGGAGGAGCTAAATACAATCCATACCAATGCAGCAATTGAAACGCTATGAATGCTGTTATTATCGTTAAGGCGAGTAGAATGAAGCCCTTCACAGGCTGCCTATTGAACGGAGCCCTACCACCCCTAGTGAATAGAAGTGTAGGCCACCACATGAAGATCGCAGCCCAGACTAGAGTACCCCAGATCAGATTACCTTCGAATCCACCTAACATAAGCAGCATCGTGATATTCTCTTGAACAGCTGGAGGAAGAGCAGCTAGCGGCAAGACATCAGGAACATCGGGAGGCGCGAACCCAGCAGCCTTCATAAGAGACATGTCGACCTGGTGGATCTGAGGCACAACGATTAACGCAACATTCCAGACGACTAAGCTGATTATCACAGCAGCTGCTGTGGCTGAGATGCCTATCCAAGGCTGCTTCTTAAGAAGCCTAAAGGGCCATAGGTCGAAGAGGAAGTAGAAGATGCAGACGAAGAGGATGAACATGGTGTTAAGGGTAGCCATAACAAACGCATCCATAACCCCGTTAGGGTTCAGCGCCGCAATGTCGGTTCCAGCGGGCACAAGCGCCGCAGCGACTTCAGGTGGCAGACCTGCTGCTTGCTGGTAGAATGGTGTATAGTTGTGTAATACCACATAGAGTATGCTGCTCACCACAAACCCTATCACTAAGAGCCCTATACCTTGATACGGCTGCCTAACTTTATGCAGAGGCCAGTTATTGAACATCAGCGCCATAATTAGGAAGACATTCAACGTATTGATCTCGTAGAAGAGCATCCAAGGAAAGGTTGGGCCAACAGTGAACCTGAAGATTATGAAGGTCACGAGCATGAGGATTAGTAGCACAACTAGGTTGACGAGGCTCCTTAAGCCCCAGCCGAACCTCTGACCTATCCATCCTCCTAGGAAGAATAGAAGGAAGACTAAGTGTAGAACCAAGGCCATATTATACTCCGAAACATATCCTATCCAGTTCATAGGGCCACTGGGACCCATTGGGCCTGGTGTTATGAAGGTGAGCCAGAATGTTATGATTCCCATAGCGACGACGACGATAAGGGTTAGGATGCCTCTCCAAGGTTGCCATATTTTTAACGGAGGCATCATATTAGGTCGTCCCATAGTAAAATTTGGGTTGCTTATAAATTTATCGAATATAAGCGTCATTTACGCTAATAAAACTTTGTTAAAATCGATTAACATAAATTAATATTAGAAAATTTGCGGTAACCTTTAATATTGTAGAGTGGTTGGAAGAATTAAGGTTCCGTTACACCAACGTTAAAATATTTGTATGCCGCAATTTAACATGACCTTCTATGTGTCTAAAAGTGAGAAGTGTAGCACCTGACTTCATAGCCGAAGTATATGAAAGAGACTCGGACAAACCGAAGAAGATTCGACTCTCTGACTACCGCGGGAAATGGGTTATACTCTTCTTCTACCCTAGGGACTTCACCTTCGTCTGCCCAACGGAGATAGAGCGCTTCGCAGACCTTGAACCAGAATTCAAGAAGGAGAATGCAGTAGTGCTCGGAGCCAGCACAGACAGCTTCTTCTCGCACAAGGCTTGGTATGAAACTGACGAAAGAATCAAGAAAGCCAACTTCCCAATAATAGCTGACACCACCCTAGCCATAAGCAGAGCGTATGGTGTGCTGAACGAAGAGGATGGCAGCGCCTTCAGAGCGACCTTCATCATCGATCCAGAGGGCATAGTAAGACATGTTGTTGTAAACGATATGAACATCGGGAGAAGTGTGGACGAAACCCTAAGAACACTACAGGCTCTAAAGACAGGTGAACTCTGCCCAGCTGAGTGGCGTCCAGGGAAAAAGACATTAGGTAAACCATAACCATTTCCCTCTCTTTCTTTTCTTTTTAGTAACACTTTATATCCTAAAGCCTTCTAGGCTTTCTGAGCGTGTGTTGCAGTCTCTAATGTGGGTTGAGAAGTATAGACCCGCTAACCTTGATGAAATCGTTAATCAGAGGCACGTCGTATCAGGGTTAAAGGAGTTAATTAAAGCACCTTCTGAAATGCCTCATCTACTCTTCGCAGGCCCCCCTGGAACTGGTAAGACTACCGCTGCTCTTTGCGTTGCAAGAGCTGTGTTGAAGGATTATTGGAGGGATTATACGCTTGAGCTTAATGCTTCAGATGAAAGAGGGATTCAGACAGTTAGGGAGCGTATTAAGATCTTTGCCAGCTATAGTGTGGGCGCCGCTGACATTCCATTTAGAATAATCATACTTGATGAAGCTGATGAAATGACTAATGATGCTCAGACAGCGTTAAGGCGTATAATGGAGGAGAGTTCAAGGATATGCCGATTCATACTGATATGCAACTACAGCTCCGGCATAATAGAACCTATACAGAGCAGAACCGCCATATTCAGATTCCAGAAGCTGGAGGAGAAGGATGTGGTTAACCACTTGGCATATATTTGCAAGTCAGAAGGTATAAAAAAGTATCAAGAGGATGCGCTTGCGCTAATATACAAGATAAGCGAAGGAGACCTTAGGCACGCCATAAACATACTACAGACTACAGCGGCAACAGGTGAAATCAGCGTAGAAAACGTTGAACGTGTTGCTGGCATATCGAGCAAAGCCCTTGTCTCTGAAATTGTAAGGCAGGCGTTAAATGGAGACTTTAACGCCGCCAGAGGGAAAATGCTCGAGTTAACAAGGGTCTATGGTATGTCTGAACAAGACTTCTTAAAATACGCATTTGAGGAGATAAGTAGGTTGAATCCCCCTAACCTCGATAAGATAGCTGAGTCGATAGCCAAATATGACTACAGACTTATCGTGGGTGCTAACCCGGAAATACAACTTACTGCCCTACTGGCGGAGTTGGTTCAACTAGGTAAGGATTTGGCGCAGCAAGGTAAGAAGGGGAAATAGTATAATAAAGGAAAGATGTAAAGGCTCATAGAGTTGAAGTTCAACCTACCCAGAGGACTTAGAGACATCGAGCCAGCAGACTTCGAGCTGATGGAGCGTATTAGAGATGCTTTCATCCAGACGTGTAAGCTCTTTGGGTTCAGTCTTATGGAGCCTTCTCCACTTGAGATGCTGGAAACGCTTGAAGCCAAGAGTGGCTCATCTATAAGAGATGAGATATACGCTTTCAAAGATAAGAGTGGTAGAGAAGTTGGGTTAAGATTCGATTTGACAGTTGGGCTAACAAGGTGGGTCGTCTCTAACCGCGCTCTACAGTTTCCTGTTAAGATAGGCTCTTTCGCCGGGCTCTGGAGGTATGATGAGCCTCAGTATGGTAGGTACCGCTGGTTTTATCAGTGGGATGCTGAGATCTTCGGGCCTACCAACGTAGATGCTGATGCTGAAGTAATCGATTTTGCTTACAGCCTATTCAGAAGGCTGGGTTTAGAGGATATATCTATTCATATAGGGGATAGGAGGCTGGTTGAAGAATATTTAGAGAAGAATATTGGTGTGAAAGACGAGCCTTTAGTCGCCGAGATGATGCGCGCATTAGACAAGCTCGGAAAGAAAACAGCACAGGAAATATTAGAAGAATACTCTTCAAAGGTTGAACCTTCAATACTTAACCAACTACTCGAATTCGGCAAAATAAGTGGCGATATCGAAGAGGTTCTAAATCGCTTAAAAGAATACCATCTAACATCTACAACCACTCTTATCGACCTTGTAGACCTACTAAAGCACAGAGGTGTCAAAAATACGGTCATAGATCTATCAATAGTCAGAGGGCTCGACTATTATACAGGCGTCGTCTTCGAAGCTTTCACAAACGACCAAGCACTCGGCGCATTAGCCGGAGGGGGGAGATACGACATCCTACCAGCGATATTCGGTAGACCAGACCTAGGTGCAACAGGCGTAGCAGGAGGTGTGGATAGAACAATACTCGCGCTCAAGAAAGAAGTAGCCTCGACCACACAAAGAGAACCACTCATCTATATCACATATGTTGGTAAAGAGGTTCGAAGTTTTGCTCAACACATAGCGTCAACTCTAAGAGGAGAAGGCTTACCAGCAGAAGTAGAGCTCATGGAGCGCTCTCTGAGGAAGCAGCTCGAAGCAGCTTCTAAACGCAACTCAGACTATGTGATAATAATAGGACCTAAAGAGCTCGCTTCTAACAGACTAATCTTAAAAAATATGAAGGATGGGCGAGAAGAAGTCAGATCAGTCGCAGAAACCATAGATCTGTTAAAACAGCTTACAAAAACAAGGTAGAGGTGTGGTTAAACCACACCCAGCATAACACTTCAGCCTTCAAGCTGCTTCTTCAGACACGCGAATAGATTGCTAACTAGCTTCTGAGCCGCTCCCTCGAGCAGCCTTTGACCAACACTAGCTATCAGCCCACCTACTTTTGCATCCGCCTTCCAAGCCATTCTTGTTCCTCCATCTGGGAGGTCGCTTAGATCAATTGCGGTCTCTAAGTCTACTGTGCTGCCTGTCCCTGAGCCGTGACCTGATAGTTTTGCGTGTGTAGGTGGCTGCATGTCGAGCATGGTAAATTCGAAGTTGAATGTGCCTTTTACGAAACCTACACCAGCCTTAACCGTTGCCTTGAAGCGGTCTGGTGCTGGGACTTCTAACTTCTGTAGGTCTGGTAGGCATTTTGCAACATTGTTAGGTATGCTGATGAAATCCCAGACTTTTTGTCGTGGAGCTTTTATATCGAATGTTCCTTCAAAATGCATATCTCATGTTCACCTACTCTTCTATTTCTCGAGTCTCCTTTAACCTTTTTGGTCTCTTATTTGCGCTTCTTTTGAGCCTCCTTTATCATCCTATAGATCCTCTCAGGAGGATTATGTGAGTCGGTTATGACGACCCCTAGAGGAGACAACGCATCCTCTATGGCGCCAGCTATCGAACCCAACGGCACAAGCGAGCCTTCCCCTACACCCTTAGTCCCAAGCTCTGTAAAGGGCGATGGAGAAATCATATGGTCAACTTTGATATCGGGTATCTCAAGGGCTGTGGGGAAGAGGTAGTCCATAAATGTTGAAGCTAGAAGTTGACCAGTATCCTTGCTGTAAACATATTCTTCGAAGAGTGCAGCTGCGATGCCGTTCATAGTTGAGCCGTGCACCTGCCCCTCAACTATATGTGGATTTATCGGGACTCCGCAATCATCTACAACAGCGTAATCCAGTATCTTCACCTTCCCAGTCTCAGGATCTACTTCAACTACACACGCGTGTGCTTGATAAGAATAGGTTAATGTGGCGTTAACCGTCTTCTTCTCTAAGTCTGGGAGCTTAAACGGCGCCTTCCACGTGTAGATTACCCTTAGACCAGGTTCTACTCCTTCAGGTAGCTCAAGGTTGTTTCTGTACGCTAGGTTTGCAACTTGCCAGAACGCTACACATCTATCTGTGCCCTTAACACATACCTTACCCTCCTTAAACTCAAGGTCTTCAGGCTTAGCCTTCAGCATATGCGCAGCTATAGTTGCTATCTTCTCTCTAAGCCTCTTGGCGGCACCCAAGACAGCACCTATCCCAGAGACCGCGAATTGGCTGGCGTAGCTGCCTGAATGCCCAGTCCAACCGTGCACCCAAGAGTCAAACCCAGGAACCACAAACACATCATCAGGTGTCACACCGAAGACATCAGCAACTACTTGGCTTACCACGGTTTCGTGGCATTGCCCATGCGGGTTCGAGCCAACAGCAACTATTATCCTTCCGAACTCATCCATCCACATCTCAGCCATCCTGCTGTTCCCTGAGAAGGGGTTGTTCTTGTAGATCAACCTAACCTGAGCGAAGTTGTTGGTTCCAGAGTCTTGGAACAGCGCTGCGCCTATGCCTACAAACCTACCTTGCCTCCAAAGCTCAGGCTGCTTCCTCCTCCATTCGTCGTAGTTGATCATCTGCAGCGCCTTCTTTAGCGCAGTTGGATAGTCTCCTGAATCGTATGTTGCGCCGCTTGGGGAGACATAAGGCATCTCTTCTGGTCTGACATAGTTCTTAAGCTTCACTTCAATCGGATCTAAGCCGAGTTGCCTAGCTACTTGCTCAACCGTCCTCTCCAGCATCCAGAGGTGCTGAATTCTACCGTATCCTCTAATCGGAGCCACAGGCCCTTTGTTGGTAACTATGGCGTTGACATCCATTCTCAGGTTCTTAAACCTATATGGTCCGCTTGAAACTTGAATCCATAGGAGTGCGCCTACTGGCTCATACCTTAGGTAGGCTCCAACATCGTGTAGGGTCTTAGCCTTTATGCCTAGTATCGTGCCATCCTTCTTTACAGCTGCTTCTACATAGAAGGTTGCCTCGTTGCAGTGTGTGCCTGATGCTAGGTTCTCCCTTCGGTCTTCCATCCACTTTACTGGCCTACCAGCTTTCATGGCTAGTATGCTGATCAGCATCATGTAGGTGTATGAGAGTATCTTTGAGCCGAAGCCTCCACCTATATCTGGGGTTATGATGCGAATCTTGTCTGTTGGCATGTTGAATGATAATCCTATTAGAGCCATGCAGAACATCGGCATCTGATTGTTGCAGTAGATTGTGAGCACACCTGTGCCTTTATCGTAATCAGCAACAACAGCGTGTGTCTCAGTAGGTGCACCACCGTAGCGGTGGTGGTGAAGCTTCAAGCTAATGACTTTATCAGCTTCAGCGAAAGCCTTGTCTACATCACCATAATCAAAGACTTCGTGCCACACAAGATTTGTCCCCACTTCTTCGTGTACTAGAGGAGCATCTGGCTTAAGCGCTTCTTCAGCATCCATAACCGGTGGAAGAGGCTCGTATTCAACTTCTATAAGCTCGCAAGCATCCTCAGCGATTGCCCGCTCTGTCGCCGCTACTGCAGCAACAGGCTCACCAGCAAACCTAACTTTATCCACAGCTATACAGTAGTCAAGCAGCTTATCTGCTGGCGGAGGTACTATTTGTGGGTAGGGTTTGCAGTATTTTAAGACATCTTCTTGAGTGACTATTGCTACGACTCCAGGGAGTTTTTCAGCTTTGGATGTGTCTATGCGCTTAATTTTGGCGTGTGCATATGGGCTGCGTAGTAGCGCAGCGTAGAGCATATTGGGTATCTTGATGTCATCTACATATCTGCCTTGACCTGTTATAAGTCTTGGGAACTCTTTTGCCTTGATAGGTGTGCCTACCCATTTACGCGGCACTGGTATCTCTTTTGATAATAGCGCCTCAGTCATCACATACCGCCTTCACTTGGACATCTTTTCTGCCGCGGCTTTAACTGACTTGATTATGTTAACATAGCCTGTGCATCTACAGTAGTTTCCTTCTAAACCTCTCCTAATCTCTTCCTCTGTTGGCTTCGGGTTTCTACTCAACAGGAAGTATGCTGACATTATTTGACCTGGTGTGCAGTAGCCGCATTGTAGACCATGATTCTCCCAAAAAGCTTCTTGGATTGGATGCAGCTTCCCATCCTTAGCGAGCCCCTCTATAGTCAGTATGTCTGCGCCTTCGGCTTGATACGCTAACACCATACATGATTTGACAGATACCCCATTCATTATTATGGTGCAGCATCCGCAGTGTCCTGTGTCGCATCCTATGTGGGTGCCTGTTAGACCAAGTGTGTCCCTGATGAAGTGAACAAGTAGGGTTCTTGGTTCGGCTTCGCCCTCCATCTCTACACCATTTACTGTTAGCTTAATCCTTCTCTTTTCAGCCATCTTCTCAACCTCCTATTCTACTCAGAGCCAGCCTTATAGCCCTCTTAGTGAAGACTTTAGCCATTTCAGCGCGGTATTCAGCGCTTCCATGTATGTCTGAAGGCGGGCTTATGCCTCTATCAGCCAGTTCAGATGCAGCAACTATTACTTCATCGGTGAGCTTCTTACCTACCAACGCATTCTCAACTTCTACTGCTCTAAGCGGCGTTGGTCCTACTGAACCTAATGATATCGAAGCAGACTTACAAACATTATTTTCATCCAGAGTTATTATTGCAGCTACTGCTACTATAGCGAAGTCTCCTTCCCTCCTAGCGTGCTTTATGTATGCTGTTCCTGTCTTAGGTGGAAGCACTGGAACTCTCACCTCTTTAACTACTTCATTTGGGTTGAGGGCTGTTGTAAAGAAGTCTTGGAAGAAGTCCTTCGCCTTTATCACCCTCTCACCATCTTTACCCATTGCTACAACTTCGCCGTCGAGTGCTAAGAAGGTTGTCGGCACATCTGCTGAGGGGTCGGCGTGGCATAGTGTGCCTGCGATTGTTCCCCTGTTTCTTATCTGCTGGTCACCTATTCTACTAGCTGCCTCAGAGAGGATGGGACACTTATTGCGTATTATGGGTGAGTTTTCTACTGTGTCGTGGGTTGTTAATGGACCTATCAGAATCTTGTTGCCCTCCTCCTTTACATATGATAGTCCAGGTATCCTTGTTATGTCTATGATGTATTTTGGTGATGCTAATCTTAGTTTCATTAATGCGATGAGGCTTTGTCCGCCTGCCAGTATCTTTGATTCTTCGTATTTGTCAAGAAGTTGAACCGCTTCTTGTAGCGTTGATGGGCGTAGATATTCAAAACTTCTAGGAATCATCTATACTTACACCCTGCAAAAAGTGTATGCTCAAACTTGTTATTTAAGTTTATCAACATCTTCTAACTGTTTTTCTCGCTTGTTAGGTGCGTTGGGATAGTTGAGCATAGATGCCGTTAAGCATTCAAAGGGTTTTCTTGTTGTCCTTCTGGTTTCTCTCATAGTTAGGTGCCTAGTCGCTTGGTTTGCTACAGTTATTGAGGGGAATTTTCCACCTATGCCAGAGTATCTTGAGCCTTATCAAGATTATAAGCACCTCTACCTTAACGATGTTAAACGGTTTCTAGATGGTGAGATGCTCTACAAAGATTTTCACAACGCCTATCCGCCGCTGTGGATATACACCTTGTCAGCCTTTGTTAAGATTAATCCATCTTATTGGAGTGCTGCTGTGCCTCTACTGTTGTTTGATGCTCTTATTCCGCTTATGGTTTACCTTATTGCGCGTAAGATGGTTGGTGGGAAGTGGGCTATTGCAATAGGCTTAGCTACAGCACTATCGCCAGCATCTCTTTGGTATAATTCTATGCTCTGGTTAAATCCTCCGCCTTCAACCTTCTTCCTACTCCTCTCAACTTATCTGCTTGTGTCAAAGAGGGTAAAGATTTCAGCAGCCTCTCTCGCTTTAGCCTCTCTCTATAAACAGACCGCATTAGCATCTCTACCTATCTTTATTATTGCTGCATATTGGTTCAAATCGAAAAGAGCCCTTTTGTGGTTTATAGCGATCTTTGCGGCGATAGTTGTGGTAGGTTCTATGCCTTACCTTGCACTATTTCCATCGCTTTATCTTTGGGCTCTAGGTTTCCCGGGCTTACCTACGCCTCAACCTTATGTACCTGAGGATCTGACTGTTTGGGAGTATAATATCATTAAACCCACTAACTTAGGCACAATATTTGGTGTTTTCGGTGCACCTTGGCTGGCTATCTTCTTGAAGCAGCATCTAATCTACATAATCTCGGCTGTTTTCATCGTTTTGACGCTTCTTTTCCTAAGAATCAGAGGCTGGGATGCCGACGCCCTCATACGCTACCTTCTATACTCTCAGCTCCTCTTTATACTACTCTTCCCAAGAGGCACATACAAATACTTCTTTAACTCGGCGCTACCCTACTTCGCTTTAATGTGTAAGAAGAAGGGAGACCTCTTAACCTTCTTAGCTATGAATATAGGTCTTCTGCTGGTGCCTAGATTCTTTGAACCCTGGTTCGCTTTGGTTGTTATGCTCTTCGCATACGCTGTCAATAGGGAGAACCTTCGTATGAACTCCAATAAGTTAATCTTATAGCAGAATAGTATGCTGGTGTGATTGGTATGTCCGTATATCCTAAAGTTAGAGTGAACAAGATTATGTCGATAACAGATCCAGACACTGGGCAGCCTGGGAAACAGATCGAGCTTGTTGAGGTCAGACCCAGGGCTCAATTTGGAGTTTATGGTGCAAGGGAGGACGAATCTAGGCTTATTAAGAATATTATCAGTCAGTTTCAGTCTATGGGTTTCTTCCCAGCTATGCCTCAGCTTGTTCTCCCTAAGCTTACACTCTTCCTCTCTGAAACGGAGTATGAAATGCTTGGTATAAGGTTTGAAGTGAATGAGATCTATGAGTTGCAGCTGAAGGATGGTGTCATATCTCTAAAGAGGAGCATCGAAGGTGTTTAGATGAAGGTTGCCATAATCGGCGGAGGCACGATGGGGGAAGCATTAGCGAGAAGCTTCTCCACAATAGATAATATCGAGGTCTGTGTTGCTGAGGTCAAAGGTGAAAGAAGAGCTCAGCTCCAAGAGCAAGGCTTCAAAACCTATGCTAGCAGTAGAGAAGCGGTTAGAGAAGCAGAGGTTGTGGTAATCGCGGTTAAGCCCAAGGATGTGAAAGGCGTTTTAGAGGAAGTAAAGGAGCTAGTAGGCGGTAAACTCATAATCTCCATAGCTGCTGGTGTAAAGATAAGGCACCTTGAGAGTGTAATACCTGAAGGAAGGTTTATTCGAGCCATGCCAAACATCGCAGCAGTAGTTAAAGCGGCTATCACAGCCCTAACACCAAGTAGAAATGTCGGCAAAGAAGATCTTGAGGTAGCCCAAAGTCTCTTTAGCAGCATAGGTCGAACAATCTTAATCGATGAATCGCTTATTGATGCCGTGACTGGGTTAAGCGGTAGTGGACCAGCATACATCTTCTTGGTTATAGAGGCTTTGGCTGAAGGCGGTTTGAAGATGGGTATACCTTACGACAAAGCTATTCAGCTCGCTTCGTGGGTAGCATTTGGGGCTTCTAAGATTGTTATCGAAAGCAACCAAGACCCCTCAGAGTTAAGGAGAAGAGTCACAACACCAGCGGGCACAACTATCGAAGGGCTGCTAAAGCTCGAGGAGGCGGGCGTTAGGGCTGCTTTTATTAAGGCTGTTGAAGCCGCTTCCAAGAGGGCTTATGAAATATCGAGGGATTTAGGCGGCTGAAGGCTGCCCACCCTTCTCTCCTTTATACAGTATCTTTATAGAAACAGGCAAGCCTTCGAATGCTTCTCTGATATCTCCCTCTAATTCTGCAGCTAATTTACTACCTTCCTCTACCCTTAAGCCTATCGTCACTTCGTGATCTTGGACTGATATGCTCTCAGCAGTTTTACCAGATATTATATCGACACCAGTAATCGGATCTAAGACCCCTTTTAGCAGAAGTTTCACAAGTGTGTCATCTATCTTCGTCTTACCTTTCATAGCGTAATATTTTGAAATCGCTGCATCAAGCCCAGTCTTCGAGAGGACTGCGCAGTGCATCTTGATCTTTGGGAGACCTCCTAACTCCTCAGCTATATCCTTAAAGGTTATCTTTCTTGCCTCCTCTAAGGTCTTTCCTTTAGCTAACTCTGTGAGCATCGAAGATGTTGCGATGTTTGCTGCACAGCCATAAGATTCGAAGGTTATCTTCTCTATACGCTCAGTCCTCTCATCTATCTTCAAATAGAGTTTGATAAGGTCTCCGCAAGCTACGCTCCCAACCTTAGCTGTCACATCTGCGTCATCAAGCCTACCCACATTCCTCGGATTAGTGAAGTGCTCAATAACCTTCTCACTGTAGCCTATCTTCCTCTGCACAGAAGCATCCCGTTGAGCCAAACCCTAACCCTCACATAAAGTAATGCTCTTTACCTTCATAAGACTTACCCTTTAACTCCTTCTCTTCGCCAAGGGGCTAAACGAACGGAGCCTATTGACCACCTTAGCCAATATCTCTGCTGCTAAATCAACCTCTTGCTGTGTCGTCATCTTAGAGAGGCTGAGCCTCATAGATCCGTGCGCATCTTCGTGCGTGCCTCCTATAGCTGTTATTACGTGGCTCGGTTCAAGCCTCTGGCTGTAGCACGCTGAACCCGTGTTGCATACCAAGCCGTGCATCTCTGCTTGCAGTAGTAGGGCTTCACCTTCGACGTATTTGAAGGTCACATTTACGTTGTGGCATACCCTTCTTTCTCCTGTAGCGCCGTTGAGTTTCGAATCTTCTATTTGTAGTAGGTTATTGATAAGCCTGTCTCTTAGTTTACGCATTCTTTCAGCGTCTTCTTGTTTAGCTCGCTTAACTGCTTCTGCGAACCCTACTATGGCTGGCACATTTTGACTACCTGCCCTAAGCCCTCTTTCTCTGCCATCACCTTCTATTAGCGGCTGCAATTCAATTCCTTCTCTGACATAGAGCGCACCTACACCCTTCGGACCATGTATGAGGTGTGAGGTTATGGACATTAGGTCTATGTTTAAGGCTTTTACATTTATCTCCTCTTTAGTGAAGGATTGCGCTGCATCTGTGTGGAAGAGCACACCTCTTTCTCTACACAACTCACCTATCACCTTAATGTCTTGCAGAGTTCCTATTTCCTGGTTAGCGTGTTGTATAGAAACTAGACCAGCGCCGCTTAGGCTGCTCAAAAGATTAGAGACCTTCACAAACCCCTCAGAGTCAACGGGTAAGACCTCAACTTGGTAGCCAAGTCTTCTTAGGTTGAGCGCAGTATCGAGAACAGACTTATGCTCTATTGCTGATGTTAAAACCTTCTTTCTCTTGTATAATGGGTGTTGAACCACACCTTTTAAGGCAAGGTTATTGCTTTCTGTAGCTCCTGAAGTGAATATTATCTCACTTGGTTCAGCACCTACCTTCCAAGCTATAACCTCTCTAGCCTTCTCAACAGCCTCGGTTGCCTCCTCTTGTAAGCTATGCCCAAACTCTCCACCAGGTAAGCCAAACTTCTCAACCATATAGTGTAAAACAATCTCAGCGACCTCGGGGTCAACAGCGGTTGTCTCAGCATTATCTAAGTAGATCATCTTACTCTCCACTTTTAAAGCGTCTTCTCCTATAGTTATAGGTTTTCTATGCACCAATCACAATTGTAAATCCCGCTCGAGGCTCTCTGATATCTTTTAACGTTTTCGTAAACCAGCAGAGTCGGGAACGTCTCCTAAACATCTAACCTAAGTAGCCTTCATAGAAAGAAAGAGAAGGGTATAGAAAGTTTGGTTGAAGTTGCTTAACTATTTATCCATCTAAATGGTAATTAGTTTAATTGGACTTGGCTAGACCATTGGGGCTTAGAGAGATGGTTGAGACTCTACTCAGTGAACATAAAGGTGCTCGTAGCCTCCTTTTAGAACTTGAAGAGTTACTGCTTAGGGATGAAGCACAGAAGGTAGCGGAGGGATTGATTCGCCTTGACAGATATTTGCTCCAGCACATCGTAGATGAGGAAGCCAGCATACTTAAGCGTCTTATTAACGTATATGGTAGTGAAAAGTGTGAGGAGGAGATAAGAATACTACAGCAACACAGAATCATATATAACATACTACAAGAATGTAATAAGCCCCAGGAACTTACTGCTCTAAAGCAAAAATTCGCTGAGCTGAAGGTCATTTTAGAGAGGCACTTTAAGGATGAAGAAGAGAAAGTTTTTCCTAAAGTTCTGAAAACACTTACCTAACAACTTAGATAAATCCTTGTTCTCCGAGTTTAAATCCATCCTACGCGGTGAAAGTACCATAACATCAAAAGAGCCGGAATAATAGATAGGATTAGGAGGATGATTAGAGTTGTATAAGTCCCCAAGAAATCCCAAGGTCCAGTTTCTACGCCTCCTGGAAGATTTATGTTCATACCGTAAATTGTGCCTACAACTGTTGCCGGAATAGATAGGGTGAAGACTATCGTTAGGATAGCGAGAATCTTATTCGTTTTTTCTGTATTAAGCATAAAGTCTGTGTCTTTGTATATCTCTATCGTCTCTTTACACTCTTCCAACGTCTCCCAAACCTTATCTATGTGATCTTGGATGTCTTCAAAGTAGGGTGTGAGGTCAAAAGTTGAGAAGCTATTCACATCCCTTGCTAGTTCTCTCACTATACGCTTTAGGGGGAAGGTGATTCGCCTTAGATCTGCTATTTTACGCCTCAGTAGTGTGACTTCACGCACAGCTTCAACCTTTTCGTCAAAGACTATGTCCTCGATCTCGTCTAACTCACGCAAAACATAATCTAAAATTGGAAAGAACGCATCTACTAACGTGTCGAGTAGACGGTAAAACGTATATCCAACTGAATTGCATATGATGGCTCCTCGCGTCTGCTCATCCTCTTTACATCTTCTAAATAGGTCTGTTAGGGGTTGAATGTCTCCTTGGTGGATGGTAATGATATAGTTCTTTCCTAAGAAGATGGAGAGTTGGCTTGGGGCTACCAGTTTCCCTCCATCTTTGAGGCAAGGGAAGTGGAGTATGATAAAGATGTAGTCGCGGTATTTATCGATCTTTGGAAGCTGAATTTTTGAGATGCAGTCTTCTAAGGCTAGAGGGTGGAATGAGTAGTTACTAGCCAAGAATTCCAACTCTTTTTGACCCGGCTTTTCAATATTTATCCATCTCAAGCTGCCGCACGAAGTTTCATCGATTTTCCCAATTTTGGCCGCTGTCATCCTATTCCACCCTTGCCACTCAGCATTCCTCACAGTCCCTTTTATATGTCGCCGTGCATCTCTTTCTTTGTATCCTCGTATACTGCAACCCACCGCCTATAGAATTCATGTTGAATGCAGCTCAGCAGCCCCATTACCCGCTCATAGTTAAAGTAGCTCGGCTCGTAAAGATCTTTTAACACCTTTGTAAAAAAGTAATTTAGGCATCCATCTCTTTCTTCATCAGGAAACTTCTGGAACACACCCAAGACTTGTTTCACGAGTGGATCAATCTCATCTCGCTTCAAACGTTTAATGTACGGCATATGTCCCAAAAGAAGGATTAGAGAACTATTATTTGAAGATATAAAGAAGATGATAAGATTACTATTTGAAACCGTTTTAGAACGTTTCTCTCTACACTCTAATTTGCTTTGATGAGCAAGGGTTTATCTGGGTCGTAGCCCATCGATTTGCCCCAAGCTTTTAGCTTGTCTATCGCCACATAGAGGCCAAGTCTTAGTATTGGGTAGAAGATAACTCTAAACGCTGGATGCACACGGAAGAAGTTTATGGAGAGCCTCTGAACCTCTAATAGGCTGTGACGCCAGCATCTGTAGAGCAAGCTGAACTCGGCTTCGGTAAAGCTCTTTGGATTGTAGAATCCTTTCCCCCTAAGCACACCGACTGGGACGAAGCTTAGCGGTGTGACAACAAAGTGAGCTTTTTCACCTATCATCTTAGGTAGCTTTTCTTCTAGGTATGCGATGAGTCTAACCGTATCCCATATGTCTTCTTCCTCTTCACCAGGTAAACCTAGTACAAGCGTGTATGCTGGAAACCAGTAGTTTTCGTTAAAGACCTTTGTAGCCTGCAGCGCTACTTCCCACCACTCTTCAACTGAGAACGGTTTTGCTTTCTGAGCCATATATTTTTTGAGAAGCCTAATTGAACCAGTCTCTAAGCCTGGTTGTATGCCTATGTATCTATTTGGTCCACTTCTTAGTATTTCCGATAGCTGCTTCATCATCAGGGGGTCTGCTGCCGCCGGTGCCAAGCTTCCGTGTGTTGGGTTACTATGCTTTATTCCTTTATGTGTCATGATCGTTTTAAAGAGGTAAACTAGGCTCTCTCTGTTTGGTGTGAAATTGCGTTTATCTTCAACATCATAGAGAAAGATGTCGTCGCTCTGAACCCACGCGTTGCTCACACCACTAGCAGTATTTACATCAAGTTCCTTTTTGATGGTTTCTAAGGGGATATATCTTGCTATACGAAGGTTTGCTTCACAGAATTGGCAGTTTCGACCACAGCCACGCATAACCTCGACCAAGCCGTGCAGACTAGGTCTCACAATAGGAACTATTTCCTCAGGCTTAGGGTAGGTTCTTATCTTTACCAACTCAGGTAGTTTGTCGTTCTCAATCTGCTCAAATAGCGTGGGCGCGATATGGTCAACTTCGCCTAGCACCACGTGATCAATCTTGAATCGTCTAACATCCTCTAACCTATTTTCAAACTGCCAAGCACCTCCACCACCTACAACCACTTTGAATTTAGATCCAAGCCGCTCTCTGATGCTCTGAATCTTCTTGATGATTGTGTAAAAACCAAGCATTGTGTAGGAGAAGTATGGCCCACCCCATGTGAATAGCTTGCTAACAGGGCCTAAGCCTAATGGATCCATTGTGTTGACGCCCACGATCTTTGTCTCTGGTCCTATGAAGTTCTCTAGATAATCTGGATGTGCAACGACCACGTCACCTTCTGGGAAACCTTTTAGAAGCGCGGCTTCGAGCTTTCTAAGCCCATAGGGTGCTCTGAGCGTTAAACCATTTACTGCTGGTAGTTTTGGCGCTATGAAGTCGAAGAGGGCTTGTGGTAGCCGGTTTGCTGGCGCACAGCCTGCGAAGTCGCCTAACGGTATGTGTCGATATTCGCTAATTAGAGTTCGGTCGGTGGTGAGGACTATCCTAGACACATCTACCACCTTCCTACTCAGATGATGAGTGAATAATCATCTTGGTATGTTTAGAAACTTTAATACGATCTAAGCCGAGCATAGGGAGAACATAGTTTCTTAAAGCCACTCCAAATATTGTAGGTAGTAGCCTAAGGTGTCTCAGTATGTACCGCGGCCTAAGGTAAAAATATTGGTAAGCATAGTTAAGCATCTTTTTAACCTGCTTAGCGGTATATCCGAAAACTTCGTATCTAATCACAGGCTCTAGTGTGGTATATCTATCCCAATCCTCTGTCAAAAGAAGCCCTTTGCTCTTCAACTCATAGTATACTGGTGTGCCTGGATAGGGTGTTAAAACACAGAACTGCGCATACTCTGCGTTTATTTCAGCTGCAAACTTGATGGTCTGCTTCATCTCATCAAGAGTCTCGGTAGGATAACCTAGTATAAAAGAGCCAAAAGGCATCACGCCCTCTTCACGAGTTATTCGGAAGGCATCGCGAACCTGCTCCAACCTTATCTTCTTCCTCATAAGGTCTAGAATACGCTGCGAGCCTGATTCAACACCATAATAGAGTGTCCTTAGACCGGCTGAGAAGAGAGCTCTTACTAGGTCTCTTGAGATGGTATTTACCCTCGAAGATGCGTGCCACTCAACATCAAGATTTAGGTTCTTGAGCTTTTGCGCGAATTCGAAAGCACGCTTCTGATTGAGTGTGAATATATCATCTATGATCTCGATGTGCTTCAAGTGATACTTATGGTATAGTTCCTGTATCTCAAGGAGGACATTATCAACACTTCTTGCCCTAAACTTTAAGCCACCAATCCTTGAAGATGAGCAATAGGTGCAGCCGTAGGGGCAACCTCTGCTAGTGATTATCGCACCTATAGAAGCCTCTTTACCTAGAAGCTTATAGTGTTCAAACGGAACAAGATCTCTGGCTGGAAGGGGGATCTTGTCAAGATTATCGATGTAAGGTCTTGGCGGGGTGTATCTGATTAGATTAGGGTTGGAAGGGTCGCGGTAGGCTATCCCCTTCACTGTAGATACGCGTTCAGCAAACTCTTTCGCAGTCGAATATCTTCTTCCATCCCATTGGAAACCTTTTAGGGCGCGAGTAAGTTCAAGGAGGGTCTGCTCACCTTCTCCTATGACTACAAGATCTAAGGCTGGGCAGCTCTGAAGCGTCTCTTCAGGCATAAATGTTGGATGCACACCGCCTATCACAGTAATTACCCCAGGATTCCTAGCTCTCACAGAGCCTACAACTTTTAACGCATTATTAATTGTAGGTGTAGTCGCGGTAACCCCAACTATACTTGGCTGCCGAAGGCAGACTTCTTTCGCAGCATCTTCTACACTTAACTCGAGTAGGTCAGCGTCAAGGATTTCTACTTCTTCGCCTGCTTCCCTCAAAACCGCTGCTAGATACATAAGTCCTATAGGTGGAGCCTTTATGCCTAATGCTCGCCCTATGTCGTTTCTTTGAGGCGGGTTTACAAGTATGACACTAATGTAAACCACCTCAGTTAATAGAAGAATCTACCGATGTTATAAACCTTTTCACAAAGAATTTTATCATATACTTTTTGAAAGAAAACTTAAGCTATATGATTTAGTATTTCAATAAGATGCTAAAGTTTACATAAATCAATGCAATTCCATTAAACATTCTTCTACTATTGATAAGTTGAGGTTCTAATCTCTCAGCTAGAAGATTTCTTCTTTTCTAAACGCAATGCATCTTAGGAGCTTCGCCAATAAGTATGGTAGCGGGGGGTCGATTTGAACGACCGCTCTGCGGGTTATGAGCCCGCCGGGATAACCTTGCCCAACGTTTGTCTGGCTTCCCCACCCCGCTGTCTAAAGGTTGATTTTGCACATACTTAAATCCTTGACGCTATGATTCTGACTGTATATGATTAATCTTCCACCTCAGCAGCTTTATTAGGTCTTCGTTATTGACCCTATTAAGTAGAGCGCCGCAAGTTGTGCATTTGAAGAAGCTTTCGATTGCTTGCTCAAAGGTTTTTTTTGTGCAGTTTGGGTTGTTGCAGTGGTAGAATTCGTGCTGCTCTTCGTAGGCAAGTCTCTGCCTCAACTTCTCAATCAGCTTCCGCTTCTGCATCTCGATGAATCCATCTACCTGCTCTCTTTGGGCTCTCCATCTGTAGACGTACCATCCTCTCTTAAGGTCTCTAACCCTTATCCCGCTTATTAATGACCTTCCAAATAGGTCGTATAACACTCTTCTGACTGTATTAATCTTTAGACCTGTTGCGCTTGCGATCTCTTCATCAGTTGAGTCCTCGTTGTTCAGTAGAGCTCTTGCTACTTTGATGTACTCTTCGCCTCCAAGCAGTCCTGCTATCTTCACCAAGGAGTCTTCATATTCTATCCTCATTTTTCACCACTATCCTCTTCTTCTTTTAAGGAGACTACCTTCTTACCTCTGCTGCTTGGCATGATCCTTAATTTAGAGTGGTTGAACGATTTTTTAAACTCTTCCCCTCTATAAAGGCGGTCTAAGAATACTGCTAAAGCAGCGGCTTCGGAGTGAGGCTGGTTTCCTATCGCAACATTATAATCGGCTTCATGAAATATTTCTTTGGGAACTTTTTCTGCACCAACTACTATTAGCAGCTCTTTGTTTGCCGAGCGTATCTCATCAATCACCTCATCAACAGGGACCCCATACATCGTTAAGTGTACCACAAGACCATCTTTATTCTTCCAACTTCTGATTAAGGTGCGCCAGTCTTCTACCAACTCTACTGTAAAAGGGCCACCCCATGTTTCTGTAACTTTGTCTATAGATGCTTTCACGAACGCCTCGCCTCCAACGATGTATATGCCTGAAGCTCCAAATGCTCGTGCAACAAGACCTACGTGTGTGGTTAATCTGTCGTCTCTAACAAATCTATGCCCTAATCGAAGCACCCAGGTTTGAGGCTTCAGCATCTAATCAAGTCTCCGCTAATCTTCTAATATCTACGAGTGCTTTCTTTGGTAATTCTTGTGTGCTAAAGAGTCTAGCGTCGATTAAGTCAGTTAAGATCTTTAGTCCTTTACCAGTCTTTGCTGAGATGAAGACTGCCTCATTTATGTCGTTGGGTAGGGTTTTGACTTTCTCTTCAATCTCTTCTCTACTACAGAGGTCTGCTTTGTTATAGATAGTCAGCGTTTTTTCTATTGGTACTCCTATTTCTGAGAGTATCTTTGTGCAGCTTTCATACTTTCTACGCAGCTCTGCTGGTGGGTCGCTGCTGTCAAGTAGTAGTAGGACTAGGTTTGCGTAAGTCATTTCTTCAAGTGTGGCTTTGAATGCTTCTATCATGTATGTTGGTAGTCTGCTTATGAAGCCGACTGTGTCAGATAGTAGTGCTTTGCCGTGTGGTAAGGTGATTGATCTAGTTGACGTTGTTAATGTGGTAAATGCGCTGTTTGACACTTCCTTATCTTCTTGTGTTAAGAGGTTGAAGAGAGTTGTCTTGCCTGCACCAGTATACCCAGCTAGGGAGATTGTTGGCATTCCTAGCTTAAGTCTTCTCTGTCTATACAGTTCTCTATGCTTTCTCACCTTCATCAGCTTCTCTTTAATAGAGGTTGTCATGCGTTTTATAGCGCGGTAATATACGTCGACTTCGTAGCCCCCTAACCCATAGAAGCCTGGTTGCTCACCGAGCTTTGCCAGCCTCACTTTCTCCTTTGCTCTTGCCATCTCGTATTCTAGTTCTGCTAGTCTGACTTGAAGCTTTGATTCACGGCTTGATGCTCGTTTAGCAAAGATCTCTAGGATGAGCTTCTCTCTATCTATTATCTCTACGCCCGTGAGCTTGGTGAGGTTGTAGATTTGAACAGACTTTAAGCTTTCATCAAAGAGAATGACATTGCAGCCCCTTTTTGCCACGATCTCTTTAAGCTCTTCTGCTTTGCCTGAGCCTAAACCATATTTGCTGTGCATCAGATATCTTTGAGTCAAGACTTCGACTACTTCGTATCCTGCTGCTTTGGCTAGCTCCTTTGCTTCTTGGAGAATGAATTGGTTAGGGTAGGTAACTAGGACGGCTCGCTTAAGAAGGCTCATGTTTAAGCCTCTTAGAGTTCCTCTTCTAGCGGAGGCACAAGTAGCTGCACCTTTAGGAAGTGTTCTAGTTTTCTAGCGAGCATATTATCGGGTTTAAGTTTACCGCTCTCAAGCAGCCTTATGACAGAGGGTTTTTCGTTGATCTTTCTTCCGAGGGCTTCTTGGGATAACCCTAGTTTCTCACGTGTCTGCTTGATTATCTTGTGGTAGTCTTCTTTTAGCTCTAATTCGTCGAGCAGCTTTTCTGGTTTAACTGGTTTGGGTGTAGATGATTTAAAGGGCGGTGATTTACTACCCTCTTTTGTCTGGCGCGTCGGTTTACCTAGGCGCACGCAGTTTTGGCAGACTTGCAGCGTGCTTCCATCTATCTGAACTGTGTTCACGGCTCCATATATGGGGTTTCCGCAGACTTCACATCTTAGCATCAATCTGTGTCCTTCTCTATAACTTTAGTAGATGGGTATAATATCTTTAGCGGTTAGAAGCCTCTTGTAAGCAAAGGTTTAGTATTGAAAGTTTTTTACTAACTGGATAGTTTGGAGCAGCGTAAAATTGTAGAAGCTATGCTGGATTACATATTCGGTTTAGGTGTGGGTAAAGCGCTAAAAGATAGAGAAGTAAGTGTAGAATACTCTAAGAAGACGGGCAGAATGAAGCACATATATGTAGACGGCAAGCTCCTCGCAACGCTGAGACCTGACGGAGGTCTAGCACTTACCCTCTATGGTGCTCAGATGCTGCTAAGATCTAAAACCTTCAAAGAGAACTGCGTAACTGTTTCTAGGGAAGCTGAGGAGTACATAAGGTTGGGTAAATCGGTCTTTGCTAAGCACGTACGCAAGGTTGGTAAAAGGGTGAGACCTAGTTCTGAGGTTGCTATTCTCAGCGCGGAAGGTAAGTTGTTGGCTGTAGGTAGAGCGGTGCTTTCAGCTAAGATGATGAAGAGTTTTGATCTCGGTGTGGCTGTGAAGGTTAGAGCCTCTGTGGGCGCAGAGCAGACGGGAAACGCTTAAGTGTTTAAGCTCCCTCACCTTTTTGGTAAAGCCTTGAAGATGGGTTTTGATAGTCGGCAGACACGTAGAATGCTTGAGAAGATGGGTGTTGACCTTCAGGAGGTTCCTAATGTTGAGGAAGTTATCATAAGGACTTCAGATAAAGATTTGATTATCAAGGCTCCTAGTGTTTCGGAGATGAGTGTTAAGGGGTTAAGGATCTTTCAGGTTTCAGGGGGGGATTTGGAGGAGCGCTTAAGGGAGCGACCTAAGTTTAGCGAGGAAGATATAGCCTTGGTGATGCAGCAGGCAAATGTTTCACGAGAAAAGGCGATAGCTGCGCTTACTGATGCTGATGGCGACCTTGCTAAGGCGATTTTAAACCTAACAACTTGAGGCATACCTTCTTCGCCACGCTGATAAACAATTTGCTTCAGAGTTCCTTTATATGCACATAGAATGCTAGAGCATACAATATGTAGCCCCAGTGGAAGAATAATTCAAGTGGATGACCATTAAAGTAGGTTTCTTGAAGAGTGGTGTAGGTGAAGAGTATATCAGCCACGCAAATGAAGATTAATGCCAGGCTTATCAGCAGCCACGACCTACCTAGACTGCCCTTGAAGAATACTATGGAGCCAAATATCGCTAGAGAGAGTAGGATAAGATCTAAAATCGGATAGGCTAGACCTAAGATTAATACTGTTAAATTTGTCTGTTCAGTAGCAATCTGTGGAATCACATAGACAGATAAAAGAATGCATAGCATAACAATGATGGTTAGATTAACACTTACTACCAGCTTACTCAGCACCAGCCGAAAATTTTTCACGTACAGTAGTAGTGCTGCGAAGAGTGGGGCGTAACCACTTAGCCAAAATGCGTCTGCAAGAGAAGGATAAGGTGTTTCAACACCTAAAATCAAGGTGTAGATTGACCAGCTGAGTTCGCCGAGAAACCAAAGAGTTATCCCGATAGCGAAGCAGAGCCAAATAATAGAGAAACGCAGCCTAAGATTGTGTGCATACTTATTTAGAGCCATGTAGGCTGTGGCGGCTGCAGCACCAGCTACAAAAAGCGGGGAAGCGTTTGAGAAGATATACATGAAGTCTGGGTAGAAGTTTTGAAAGGCATAAACTAATCCGAGAATTACTGCTGCAGCTAAGCATAACGTATAATGTAATTCGAAGCGAAGCATTATAATGTTTTTTCAAGGGAGAATATATAAGGTTTTAAAGATGGGCAACAGTTGAAGTTTAAATAAAACGCTTTAGATGGGAATATTTGTCGCTAACCTTTCAGAGTTCGCAGGTAAGATTCGTGGAAAGGCTACTGGTGATATTTCTATACTTCTTAGGAAGAAGGATTCAAACTGCCTTATGGTTTGCGCCTCATTAAATACCCACTTCTTCTTATCATCGAACATTTTGAGGGGGAGTGGGAAGCCCAACGACTCGAATGGGTCAAATAGTTTTACACTGACGCTTTCTGTAATGCTATTTAACTGTCTGTTTAGATAGTGGAGGGAGAGGTTCAGGTATTGTGAGGGGATGTTGAGGAAAACGTTGTAGTTTCCTTCTCTGGTTATTAACTCTAGCCAAGAGAAGGGGAAGTTGTAGAAGAGTCTCCGCACCTCTTGTAAAGCGCTTTGAGTAACCTCTTTTATTGTGAACAAGACTTGGCTGACGTTATCAGCTCTATATGTGCCTTCGCCGACCCAGCCTACGGCATATTGTGAAATAAGTTCTCTAGCTTTTATATGATTGGTGTAATGGTAGTAGATGTTATCTGGATTTTCCCCGATATTAGCCGCAATTTTTGATAAAGGTGTGCTTGCATTAAACTGAAGCTCTGATAAAATCACTAAATCAAGGTAATCTTGCTCAAACAAACCTTCATCTAAGGGTTTTATAACAGGGATTTCAACCTTAGATGACTTTATCTTCTCCAAATCAAAGAGCCACTCACCACGCTCAAAGTCAAAGAGTTTAGCGTTAAACGGAATGTATCTCTGCCACCACACATCCTCAGCGCTATATGCTTCTATGACTTGGCGTTCAACAAAATAATTTAAAAAGTCCAAATACGAAGACCAATATGTATTAGGGACAGCGGAGAATAGTGAAAAACTCCTGCTGTGAATGTCTTTACCGATATAGGTCAGATAGAGCTCTGGAGCGGATTTAGCAAACGCCTCTGAAGCCTTAGAAGCTGTAAGCCTATTAAATGTTAATTCAACAATCTTGCGACGCAGCCCCAGCCTAAAGTAGTTGGGTATTGCGTGTATCTTTAAACCGCGACGAGGAAGCTGAACATTAATCTTATATCTCACAGTTTCTTCTGGTAGACCTATACTCCGCGCGATCTGTGAATAGTTGCTTGGTCCATAAAGTAGGATAAGATCAACTAGCATAGCGGTGCGCTCTTGCGCTGGGTTTAGCAATGGATAGCCCTTCTGTTTAAGTATGGTGTATGTTGTCAGCTATTTTAATTTATCGGGTAAATTTATGTTCATAGTATGCTTAAAAGCTTTAAATTTGCATAGTAGAAAGAGACCGGCTATGAGGTTAGATTTATCTAAAAGATTCAATATTTTAGCAGAAGTTTTTGGCAGAGTTTATGGGAATCTGATTCCAGAAGCCTTGGCTGAGAAAGGTGTGCACGCTGAACTAAGGGATGTGCTTGAGGAGGGGAGGTTAATAGATGATATAAGAGGTAAGAATGTGTTAGTGGTTACTGTAGCGAATGTATCTAAGGAGGTAATAGAAAAAGCTGACTCGCTAAACCTAATTCAAAGAGTTGGTGTTGGTGTAGACAATATTGATGTAGAGGCAGCAACTAGAAGGGGTATCTTGGTCTGCAACACACCTACGGCTATGACTGAGTCAGTTGCTCAGCACATCTGGGGTTTCATAACAGCTCATTCAAAGAGAATAATTGAAGGAAATGCGTTAATAAAAGCCGGAGGGTGGCGCACGCTAATAGGCTATGAATTACAAGGCAAATGTTTAGGGCTAATAGGGTTAGGAAACATAGGGCAGAGAACAGCAGAAATAGCGCACGCATTTAAGATGAAAGTAGTCGCTTACGATCCATACCAAAAAGAAGAAGTATTTCTAAAGAGCAATGTAGAGAGAGCTGAGTTAAAAGAACTGCTGCAAAAATCGGACATCGTGGCATTAACCTTACCCCTTACGCCAGAAACCAAGTATATGATAGGTGAGGAAGAACTTAGAAGCATGAAGAAGAACGCCCTACTAATAAACGTCTCTAGGGGTGGAATAGTTAAAGAAGAAGCTTTAGTCAAAGCGCTTAAAGAAGGGTGGATCTCAGGCGCTGCCCTTGACGTATTTGAACAAGAACCCCCGGTCTCAAATAACCCTCTAGTGAAGCTAGAAAATATAATGCTTACACCTCACTCAGCTGGAAGCACCTTCGAGTCTCTACAAAAGGCAGCAAATATGGCTGCTGAAAATGTAGCTAGGTTCATCAAAGGTGAGAAACCATATTGGATTATCAATCCTAAGGTGCTTGACCAGAAGCGAGGCTTATAGCGGAAGACAGTAATTCTGCTGCACTCTTTCTAAGGAAACCCAAATCATAGCCCAAGCTTATCATCTTAAAGCCCATCCCCAAAACCTTGGCTAGATCCGGCATATACCCTCTACCCTCTATCGGAACCGTCGCTATACCTGGGATAACGTTATGCTTCTTTGAAGACTCAACCACCTTCACAAGCGCTTCTTCGAATGATGGATGCTCAAGTTGACCAAGTATACCTAGAGACATCGTGAAGTCCATAGGGCCTATGAAGCAAGCATCTACGCCATCTACCGAAAAGATGCTGTCCAAGTTATTTAATGCAGTTTTGGTTTCTATCTGCACTATGAGCATAGTTTCACTGTCAGCTGTTGCAGTGTAGTCTCTGTCCCTTAAAGCTGCACGCCTAGGTCCAAAGCCTCTGATGCCTCTGGGCGGATATTTAGCAGCCTTCACCGCATACTCTGCTTCGTCTCCGGAGTTTACCCAAGGTATAACCAAGCCGTGTGCACCTATATCCAGAGCTTGTTTAAATAGGACCAAGTCGTTCCAAGCAACTCTTATGAGCGGTGTTGTCTCAGAGTAGCTCATAGCTTGCATCATAGATTGAACAATACCAAAGTCAAGAGGCGCGTGCTCCATATCGAAGACTACGAAGTCAAAGCCTACTGAACCTATTATTTCAGCTACATCTGGGTGCCCTATGGTCAGAAAGGTGCCGAACGCTGCTTTCCCCTGCTTCAGCTTCTCTTTTAGAAGGTTCCTCACACCACACCTTAATCTCTCCACTTATAAAACGCTTTTATTCTAAGATGTTATGCTATTTGTTTCTGCATTGACTGGTAAAATCTGCAGAATCTTTTGAGTGTGCAGAAATCACATTTAGGTTTGATGGGTTTACATATCTTCTGCCCGAATCTTACGAGCAGATCGTTAATATCGAGCCAAAACTTCACATCTATGACCTTTTTCAACGCTTCCTCGGTTTCATACGGTGTTTTGGTGCTGACTAAACCTAGTCTATTGGATATTCTGTGCACATGTGTATCTACTGGTATCGCGGGTCTTCCAAAGCCGTAGACTAGAACACAGTTAGCGGTCTTTCTACCTACGGATGGTAGGGAGAGTAGTGTGTTGAAATCATCTGGCACAACTCCACCATACTTTTCGTATATTATCTTTGAAACCTCTTTTATCCGTTTGGCTTTTACCCGGTAGAATCCTACTGGCTTTATTAGGGCTTCGATTTCACTTATATCAGCTTCAGAGAGCTCCTTTGCGCTACTATAAACCCTAAAAAGGTTTTCTGATGCCACAATCGTTGCCTTATCTCTAGTTCTATGTGACAGTATAGTAGCTATGAGAACCTTAAACGGGTCTGCCCTCCGTGATACCGTGTCTAAGGCGGTCACATCTCCAGAATCTATCTGCTTTAACATGTTAGAGATCTCTGTAACTAAAGTTGCAGCATCTAAGCGCTCTTTAGGCAATCTAACACCTACATTGAGATCTTGGTAACATAACCTTCTTTGCCGAAGAACCTTTCAGCAGCCTCCTGAACTCTTCGACGCTCAGAATGAGATGTATAAACTCTTAGTATATCGAAGAAGCCTGATATTGCCCCAACCAGCGGAAGCTGATCTAGTCTAATATCGTGGTGTGTAAGCCCAGCTTGAGTTCGAGTGGCTAATATTATTGATGTCAGAGCCTTTCTATCTGAGGTGTAGGGCACAGATGGGGTTGTTGGAACATCTATGTAAACATCCTCGGGAGAAATGTTTGCTTCACTTGCTATCTTAGATGCTATCTCCTCCCTTATTCTCTTTTGGCTGAAAAGTCTCTCCATAAGCTGATCTTTTCTGTGTATGAGTTTTTCGAAGACGCATTTTAAGAGGCTGCGGTTCTTGTAGGCTAAGGCTAGTTCTTTTGCCTTCTTGAGGTCTGACCTTCCGTGCGTATCTAGTCTTACAAGCTCCTCTAGGAGTGTTTCATCTGCTTGAGAGAGGTATTTTGTTAAATCCGTTGTGTCCGTTATATTTAGATAATCATCTGCTAGTGTGAAAGACCTTATCAGCATGAGCTCAGCAGCCCTAACCGTTCTGTGAAAGTAGACCGCTCTGAACATTTCATACCTTGCGACCATAAGGGCTTCGAATGCGTAGAGTGCAGCCTGATCGAGTGCTAAGTGGTCTTGAACTACCTCGAATGAGTTTATGATGCGGTGGGCATCGATCTTACCATACTCCACTCCAGTAAAGTATGAATCCCTTAGAAGATAATCCATTATATCAACGCTAAGCCCCCCGCCTACAACTTCGTTAAGGAATTTTGGTCGAGCAGGAGAGAGGCCTAAGGAGAATTCTGATAACACTTCAACATCAAAACCATACCGATTAACCACATCTTTAACCTCCGTCTCTTTTATGACACGCTTAGTTACATCCTCATGCGTAATTCCTCTCCTCTCAACCATAACCTCCTCAATAACATGAGAGAAAGGTCCATGTCCTAAGTCGTGAAGCATGGCTGCGAGCCTAACCTCTTGGGCACCCTCTTCTGTCAAAGGAGTCTTCTGAGCAAGCATGTTCACCGCTATACCGCAGAGGTGAAGTGTGCCTAGAGAGTGTTCAAATCTGCTGTGCTGCGCGCCGGGATATGTTAAATGTGCCCCTGCGAGCTGCCTTATCCTTCTGAGCCTCTGAAACACTGGTAGATCCATTATAGCCTTCTCTACTTCTGTAACGCTTATGTATCCGTGAACTGGGTCCCTTATTTCAGCTACACTTTCTAGCATCTGTTCAGAGATGTTTTTGGTGAAGTGGTTATTAAGGGTTAGGTGCGCTCTGCTTACTTATTAGTTGCTTAACTACGCTCCAAACCTCATTATGCACCTCTTTTACACTTCGCTCGGCGTTGATCACACTCCACCCATATTCTTCTGCTATTTCAAGATAGATCCTTCTCACATTTTCAAGGTATTGGAGGTCTTTTTCATTCAAATCTCTACCTTTGAGTTTCCTCTTCAGCGATGTTGAAGGTGAGATGTCTAGGAGTATAACCTTATTGGGTTCAGGTAAACCTTGATCTAAGGTTTCAAGCCATCTTCGGTCTAAGCCTGAGGCTACGCCGTATGCTATGTTGGAATGTTTGTATCTGTTTAGTATTAGGAAGTCCAAGCCGCTGCTCTCTAGCTCCTCTTTCATCTCCCATCTGTTCGCAGCCATGAGAAGGTATCTAACCTGCAGCGGATAGTTTCTATACCCGCGCAGTAAAAGCTTAAGCTCTCTACCAATAGGTGTTGTATACACTGGGAAGGAGATCATCTTACATCTACACCTCTCCTTCTTAAGCCTCCTCGTGAGAAGGCGTGCTTGAGTCGTCTTACCCGCCTTATCTATACCTTCAAATACCAGGATCAAACTAAACATAGCCTATACGATACGCCTTGATATAAGGTAGCCTAAAATTTTTAATTCCGCGCTGCTTCTATGGTATATTAGGTTGAGTGAAGAGGTCTGCCCAAAGTGTAATGTTCCTTTTAGCATCAAAAGAACTGGCTATGGTGCTGAGGTCTTAGTCTGCCCTAAATGTGGCTACGAAGTTGATAAGAGCAAGGCTGGCTTATCTGCCCGCGTAGAGGCTATTTCCTTAGCTAAGGAGACGGAGATGGGTTGGGAGCCTTCTTTAACATTCTTCACACTGCTTCTGCAGTTCACAGTTGGGGCGTATTTGACCACACTCTTAGTTAATTATTTCTCAAATCTAAAGGAGTTTGCGTCTGTGCCGCTCAGCGCACTTTGGGCTCCAGCGCTCTTAGGGCTAATCGTCTCAGTCGGGCACGGTAAGAACCTAAAATCTTTACTACGCATAGCCACAAGCCTTAGATCATCTTACTTAGGTAGGGAGGTTGTGCTGCTTGGGCTCTTCACGCTTCTACTTCTCCTATACCCAATCAGAAACATGATCCTTCCAGAGCAGACCGTCAACATCATCCACGACTACATAAGCGTGGCAACCGGCATCTTAGGGTTAGCTGCTATGGTCGGCATATATGTAATACCAGCACGACCTTGCTGGAGGCACCTCTACACACCATTCTCATTCATATTACCCGCGGTCATATCAGGACCAATATTTGTCCAACTTTCTATAGGAGCTGCATCTAACACCGTGATTCAGAGCACACCATTTGGTTTAGTGGTGGTAGGGTTGGCTGCGTCTCTCTCCATAATAGACCTCTTTCTATATCAAAAGTATAGACTTTACCTTAAAGCCCAAGGCGACGAGACGAGGGCTTGTCTGGCAAAGATCGACTCAAAAAAATCGATGTATACACTGAAGGTGGTTCTTCGCCTAGCCACCGCAGCGCTATGTATAGCATCTATCCCACTAACTAGTGTTTTCAGCGTATCCGTTTGGCTCGCTTATACCACACTCTACTTCGCTCTATCCTTCTCCGCAGAGGCTGTATCAAGAGGGCTCTTCTATCTATCAGTAGGCGCTCCTGTGGGTGAGGAACGCTTCCTCAAATACGCTAAGGGTTTGAGCGGTGTTTAAGAGACCACCACCTTCAAAACATCTTTGAGTCTGATCTGTAGACCGTAGCGTGCTTCGTTAAGCTTCATGTGCAGAAAGATAGAAAGTATGTTTCTCAGTTGAGAGGTTAGGTTGAATGTGTTATTCAACTTAGAGTAGATGAAGCTAAAGACCTTGCTGTAGATAGAAAACTTTCTCAAAACAGCCTTCTCATACGCATCTAAATTACCCAAATTATCTATTAAAAGTTCGGCACACTGTAGGCTAGGGATGATACCTTCGCCGAGCATAGGGTAGACCGTGCCTATTGACTCACCTACACCAACCACTCTTCCAACGCTGAATGGTCTACATAGGCTTGGTGGTGTTATTCTGACCGCTCTACCCGTCTTCTTCACAACTTCACACGGATATCTCCTAAGGAATGAGGTGAGCTCAGCAACATGCCTCTTCCTGAAGTCTCCAGCACCGATGTGAGCGTATCCATCGTCGAGTGGGAAATACCAGAGATACCCTGTTAAGCCTGGGAATGGTTTTATGTAGAAGTCGTCGAAGGGCTTCTCCCTATACTTAACCTTATACTGTAGGCAGGGGATGAATATGTCGTGCTTCACTTTTGGTAGGAGCGGTCTACTTAAGCCAGTAGCGTCTATAATCAAGTCATACCCTTCTAACTTGTGATTTTTTGGGATAAATCTGCCGTAGTTAATGTTGCTGCCTTCTGCTATATCTTGGATTAATCGAAGTTTATCAAATGAGCAGAGCCCACCTAGCTTAATGTAGAGTGAGCGTCTGAAGATATCTACGCGCATCTCCCTGCCTTTGTGCAGAATATAGTCGTCAAAGCTTAACCCTACATTCTTTATGAAGCGCTCTATACCTTTAATTGATGTGCCCCAAGCGCATACAGCATCGAACTTATCCTTAGGTAGACGCTCGAACCCAACAACCTCATGTTCATCTCTGAGCCTCGCTGCAAGGTAGGAGCCAGCCACACCCATACCCACTATCGCTATCTTCAAGCTTCTCGCCTACACCAAATGATGCTATCCACATTAGTTTAGCGCCTAAACTGCTTTTAAGGTTGTCTTCGATAGTCTTTTATAGATTTCCAAAAACCTCAAAGTTATGCCAACTATCAAGGTGAAGATGATAGAAGGCTTTAAACTTGAAGGCCTGGATGAAGAGGGGCATAGCGTCGCGATGGATCTCCCCAAAGATCTCGGTGGAGAAGGCGCAGGCTTCACGCCGATGAAGCTGCTCCTTGTTGCCCTCGCAGGATGCACAGCGTTAGACATAATAAATATCTTAAAAAAGCAGCGGCAGAATCTATCTTTACTTGAAGTTCATGCTGATGGCGACAGAGCTGAAGAGCCTCCGAAATACTACACGCAAATTAGGTTGAAGTATATTTTGAAGGGCGATGCCCTAAGCGAAGACGCTGTCAAAAGGGCTATACGCCTCTCTGAGGAGAAGTACTGCTCTGTTATGGCGAATTTAAGAGGAGTATCAAAGATAACAACAAGCTACGAGATAAATTAGATTAGCGAGGTGTTCTCTACGGAGAAGTTCAAGCAGTTCTGTGAGGATGAGTATGCAGATTACCAACTATACCTCGAGTTAGCCAAACGCGAGAAACACGCGGGTAGAAGGAGGATATTAGAAGAACTCTCTAAGGCAGAGGAAGGGCATTACCTATTTTGGAGTAGGTTGGCTGGAGGGTTTAAGCCTAAGGTCAGCAGATTATTGATTGCAAGGATGGTGGTGCTCAGATTCATCTTTGGGCTTATGTTTACGCTAAAGTTCCTTGAAAGGCACGAAAAGAGGGTTATCGAAGCATACAAGAAGACTGTGGAAGATCTTTCTGGTGAAGACAGAGTCACACTCTTAAGGATAATAGAGGATGAGGAGCAGCATGAAAAGGCGTTTATGGATCAAATAGATGAGCGCATAGTCAAATACCTCAGCTTCATAGTATTAGGGCTTGCTGATGCGATAGTGGAGATAACTGGTGTACACGCAGGCTTCCTAGGTGTAACTAGCTCCACACTCATAGCTGGCATAGCGGGATTGGTTGTAGGGTTTGCAGCAGCGATCTCGATGGGGTCAGCAGCCTATCTTCAAGCAAAGCAGCAGACATCAAGCAACCCATTCTCTTCAGCATTGAGCACAGGCGTAGCGTATCTATGTGCAGTAGCCCTATTAGCATCACCTTACTTTCTAACCGAAGTCATGACATACGCATTCGGCGGCTCGCTAGTGTTAGCCATGGCATTGGTATTCTTCTTCACTCTATACGGCTCTGTGATTGGTGAAAGAAGCTTCCCAAGAGAGTTCGCTGAAAGCGTTACCCTAACCTTAGGCACAGCATTCGCAACCTTCCTCTTCGGCGACTTCTTAGGTAGAATCTTCGGCCTACGCCCAGTACTCTAAATTGATTTAAGTTTGGTTAAGTTGCTGGAACGCTACTGTAAAATGGCGGGTAAAGAGCTGGCTAATGTAAATAGCACATACACTTTAGCAGATCCTCAACTATGGATATAAGCACTGTTTGTAGCGTCGGCGGTTCTTGTCGCTTATTCATTGATCTTCGCCGTGTTGCTTCTACACAACAGTATTAAGAACCATACACAGAGACGAACTAGAAACAGAACCCACTACACACAACCATAGAGGCTGAAGCAACCTACACAACATGAGCTACCGACTCTCCAAAGTTTAGCGGTGTTTACCTAACACATCAACAAGCGCAGTACAACACTTCCAACCCTCCACGCGAAACCATCTAAAACAACTACTTCAAATTCTCTATATGAGATTCTAAAAAAGCGGCTGGGTTAGTCCCCCTAAACCCAGCTGACTTTCAATTCTCTATGTGAGATTCACAAAGGACTCAGGGGAGTATGCCAGTTCTGCTACACCTTTCAATTCTCTATGTGAGATTCATAGAAGAGAAAGGAAACATAGATGAAGCGCAAATACCAATCTTTCAATTCTCTATGTGAGATTCTTAGGTTTCTTATTAATTTTTTGTCGTTAGAGTAGGGTCTTTCAATTCTCTATGTGAGATTCTATATTTCAAATGTAGCTGTGGGGTCGTCAGCCAAGACCTTCTTTCAATTCTCTATGTGAGATTCTCCAGTGAACAAGCTGCCATATTTAAAGACCAGATGGCTTTCAATTCTCTATGTGAGATTCACTGAAGAGAAAAAGGAGGAGGAAGTAGTCCTCCATGTGCTTTCAATTCTCTATGTGAGATTCTGAAGCGGACGAGTTTGATTTGCAAGCAATCAATATTTTCACTTTCAATTCTCTATGTGAGATTCATAGGCTGTGGTTGTGGTGGTTGTTGGCTGTTAGGACCTCTTTCAATTCTCTATGTGAGATTCATGACAGTTGCGAATTGCTACAAATTGACAAACAAACTTTCAATTCTCTATGTGAGATTCTACGCCAAGTCGTCATGCGAACCCTCGCTACTATAGAATCCTTTCAATTCTCTATGTGAGATTCTTATTTGATTCTGTTTCTGCTTTTTCATTTCGCATCACTTTCAATTCTCTATGTGAGATTCGTGATTTCTAAGAAACCAAACCCCAAAAACATTTCACACTTTCAATTCTCTATGTGAGATTCGACTGCGAAAAGGCTTTCGTCACACTTGAAGACTTCTTCTTTCAATTCTCTATGTGAGATTCAACAGTGCCATCCATCCTTTGGTATCATCCACACAGCCAAAACTTTCAATTCTCTATGTGAGATTCAGGTCGCTTAGCGTATCAGTCTCTATAGTTGATTCGCTTTCTCTTTCAATTCTCTATGTGAGATTCTTTCTCTGAAGAAGGCAGCTTAGAAGCATACCAGCAGACTTTCAATTCTCTATGTGAGATTCGAGTGTAGAGGGTATTGTAAGCCCTCCACCACAGATTTCAAACTTTCAATTCTCTATGTGAGATTCTGAACCCAAAAGAAAATCCAATCTACAAAGTTATATCCTTTCAATTCTCTATGTGAGATTCTGAGAACATGAGTACGATACAAGACGAGTTAAACTTTCAATTCTCTATGTGAGATTCGTCAATTATGACGTACCAGAAGTACAACTCATCAAATCTTTCAATTCTCTATGTGAGATTCTGGTAAAATGTCAGAGGGTAAGACGATAGGGGAATATGCACGCTTTCAATTCTCTATGTGAGATTCAAATACTGCATATAAGCAATATACCTAGTGATGTTAAGAACACTTTCAATTCTCTATGTGAGATTCGCGGGTTAGAGTTCACGCTTAACACCAAAATTAACCTAAGCTTTCAATTCTCTATGTGAGATTCAGGGGAGTCGGCACGGCGCTCTTAAACGCCGCTAAAAGGACTTTCAATTCTCTATGTGAGATTCCGGATTGGGAAGACGCTTTTCAAAGCGGAATCTGCTCCGACTTTCAATTCTCTATGTGAGATTCCAACTTCTCGCGTTGTAGAGTAGGGGGAAGTTCAAAGACTCTCTTTCAATTCTCTATGTGAGATTCCTATGTATTACCTTGTTTTAGCTACTGTTTCTGATTTTGTCTTTCAATTCTCTATGTGAGATTCATCTGAATTTTGTTGGGCTTGATTGGGTCATAGTTAACAACTTTCAATTCTCTATGTGAGATTCATTAATCCTGCTTCACAGACGAGATTTAACATAGCTGCTCCTTTCAATTCTCTATGTGAGATTCAGGGCAGAGGGGGCTCAGACTCATACACCATAAAGGCTACTGTTCTTTCAATTCTCTATGTGAGATTCAGGAGGTCAAGTGTGGGTATAGGAGGTGGTATGAATGGGTTCTTTCAATTCTCTATGTGAGATTCGACATTAATGACATTAATTTTGAGGATAAAGATAAGGTAGACTTTCAATTCTCTATGTGAGATTCCCGAGTTATCACCTAACGACAGAGACTTTCTATTGTTCGTCTTTCAATTCTCTATGTGAGATTCAATTATGGTGTGAGCCTTTTGGCTTTTAATGTTTCTGGCTTTCAATTCTCTATGTGAGATTCTGCTGAGGCTTCTCAACGTTATCTGGGATGATTTGGTTCACATCTACTTTCAATTCTCTATGTGAGATTCGTCTTTCTATGACATCACTCAAGTAGAGTCAACCTACAACTTTCAATTCTCTATGTGAGATTCGAACATGGATTCGCATGTCCGCACAGATTCTCCACTGACTTTCAATTCTCTATGTGAGATTCTGGGTATGCGATCTGCTCACTTTCCAAGGTTAAAGTGTTTGCTTTCAATTCTCTATGTGAGATTCCATTTACAAAGTCAGCGACGACGGGTTCAATTCCTGAAGTCTTTCAATTCTCTATGTGAGATTCAGGAGAGTGCCATATCAAATAAGGTGGAAGATACTACAAACTTTCAATTCTCTATGTGAGATTCTAGGTATGCTTTTTTGTGTGCTGCTTTGATAGCGTGTTCTTTCAATTCTCTATGTGAGATTCCTTATCACAGCTTCCACTCAGAAGGCGGAGCAATATTACTTTCAATTCTCTATGTGAGATTCCACACCGGAGAGCTTATGCTTTCAATTCCTCCAAAAGTGGTCTTTCAATTCTCTATGTGAGATTCGGTTGAATAGAGCCTAAGCTTTGGTTATTCGAGTCTCTGACTTTCAATTCTCTATGTGAGATTCAAGCTGGTAGAGGATCTTGGGCTGGAAGCTCAGGAACGATTAGCTTTCAATTCTCTATGTGAGATTCATCGCGTAATTTAGGATCCACTGCCCAAGGGAAGTTATCTTTCAATTCTCTATGTGAGATTCCATTTTTACTCAGAGGTGTATGTATTGCATTAATTAGACTTTCAATTCTCTATGTGAGATTCTTAAGTCGTTAGGTTAGTTATGCGCTGTAGCGCTCGATGCTTTCAATTCTCTATGTGAGATTCTAACAAAGAGGCAAATCACGATGATGCTTTTGCTGAGGCCTTTCAATTCTCTATGTGAGATTCTCCTGAGGTTCAGGAGGCACTCGATAGCCTAACTCACATCTTTCAATTCTCTATGTGAGATTCTGCTAATTTATGCGTGTATTTAAAATGGCATGTGTTCTACTTTCAATTCTCTATGTGAGATTCTTAAGCCAGCAAATATTCCTTGACCAGCGTTGCTAACTTGCTCTTTCAATTCTCTATGTGAGATTCCACAATAGTGTATAGGAGATATGATGGAAGCTGGAGTGCTGACTTTCAATTCTCTATGTGAGATTCTGATTTGGAAGCTTGAAATTATCGCTTCAAGTGGAGTCTTTCAATTCTCTATGTGAGATTCAACTTAAAACATACTACATTCACGACTTTGAAACTAATTCTTTCAATTCTCTATGTGAGATTCAACGGTGTATCAACTACTTTCTACCGCACCATTTTTGAGTCGCTTTCAATTCTCTATGTGAGATTCTCGTCGATCTCGACTCTAAAGAGTCGGAGGTAAGTTATCTTTCAATTCTCTATGTGAGATTCTAAGAAAAAGGTGGTGTAGGAGGTGAAAAAGAAAGGATGAACTTTCAATTCTCTATGTGAGATTCCTTCAAAACCGCTTCACTTAATAACTCATACATCGTTACTGAGCTTTCAATTCTCTATGTGAGATTCAAGTTCTACCGCTTAGTAGCACGATACTCAGTCTTCCAATTCTTTCAATTCTCTATGTGAGATTCCACATTGATCCGTCGAAACGTTCACCGATACGTCAATTCACTTTCAATTCTCTATGTGAGATTCTAACTCAAGATGGTAATGTTCACTTAGTTGCTAATGGTTGGTGCTTTCAATTCTCTATGTGAGATTCAAGACTATCGGGTTGAAAAAGAGGGGGTTAAACAATACAGACTTTCAATTCTCTATGTGAGATTCCGAATACCAAGTTCCTATTCCTAATGCCCCATCTACTTTAAGCTTTCAATTCTCTATGTGAGATTCAGAAGCCTAAGAAGAGGGCTTTAGCTAATGTGTCAGCATGCTTTCAATTCTCTATGTGAGATTCTAGCTTCACCATACACACACCCCTATGCGGTTCACTTCTTCCTTTCAATTCTCTATGTGAGATTCGAACGACGCTGAAGCTATATAAACTTCAACTACGGTCTGACTTTCAATTCTCTATGTGAGATTCTTCGACATAACTAAGGTTTTAAGTGGTGATCTAAGCGAATTCTTTCAATTCTCTATGTGAGATTCTAGAGAGCAAGTTTGATGGGAATAAGGTTGTGGAGACTTTCAATTCTCTATGTGAGATTCCTATCTTATCACAAATGATCCTCAACACTTTATAGGGGCTTTCAATTCTCTATGTGAGATTCTTGGTATTACTTGAGGCGGTTCAGTGACCTTTCTTTGCCACTTTCAATTCTCTATGTGAGATTCCTTTCTGCTTTTTGTGGTGCTACCCCTCATCTTACACAACACTTTCAATTCTCTATGTGAGATTCTAGGGAACCATCCCATTTGCCCTAGCCAACCCAAAAGACTTTCAATTCTCTATGTGAGATTCCTCAACTTCTCCATTGTGGGGGCGTATCCTCCCCATCCGCTTTCAATTCTCTATGTGAGATTCATTAGGAAGTATTCTGGGTAATCTTTTAAATTTCTGTGGTCTTTCAATTCTCTATGTGAGATTCGAAGAGAAGAGAAGCGGTGCCACAAGGCGTGTTATACTTAACTTTCAATTCTCTATGTGAGATTCCACATTAGTGTGGTCTCCGTAGCGTGAATAAAAATGGGTTCTTTCAATTCTCTATGTGAGATTCATGTTGCGTCATCGAAGACTAAAGCCATCTTCTTAGAGGCTTTCAATTCTCTATGTGAGATTCCTTATAGTAGGCGAAGGTGGGTTGAGGTGAACCCGTAATGCCTCTTTCAATTCTCTATGTGAGATTCTACTTATATCGCACTACCTAAAAGGTGGTGTAGGAGGCTTTCAATTCTCTATGTGAGATTCAAGGCTAATTCAAAAAGTCCACAAACAAATGCAATCACACTTTCAATTCTCTATGTGAGATTCTTGTTAAGCCAACTCCCTGTTCGCCATAGAGAGTTGTTAGCTTTCAATTCTCTATGTGAGATTCTAACAGCATTTCTTTGATGAAGGCGCAAAGAAGAATTGACTTTCAATTCTCTATGTGAGATTCCATGCGGTTAGCTATTATCGTGAAGCCTGACCGCACACTGCAGCTTACTTTCAATTCTCTATGTGAGATTCAGAAAGCAAAGTGGGGGGTTGCTGTTGTTAAGAAGCGTGACTTTCAATTCTCTATGTGAGATTCCACACACAGGGGTGTCGAACAATGGCTGATAAGCTATCTTTCAATTCTCTATGTGAGATTCTACTAACTCATCCGCCGACTCCTCGGGTGGAGACCTTCTTTCAATTCTCTATGTGAGATTCGCTCATTTTACCCCTCAAATAGCCAAAAGGAGCAAGAAACTTTCAATTCTCTATGTGAGATTCGCCATCTTGCATATTTTTTATATTTGATTAGGAAGTATTCACTTTCAATTCTCTATGTGAGATTCCATAGCTGGAGTAGCCATGGTCATCGGACTATTCGTAATCTTTCAATTCTCTATGTGAGATTCCTAAGATGTATGGTCAAGAAGCCCTTATTTCAAACGATACTTTCAATT
>JARVJZ010000005.1:0-135806 GCA_029775855.1 Nitrososphaeria archaeon | reverse complement strand
AACCATATTAGACGCAACATGTGGATATAAACATTTCTGCTTTCAATTCTCTATGTGAGATTCCGACCCTTTTTCTCGCTCCATTATATGGTTTTGGGTTCGATTTAAGGCTTTCTGCTGTTGGTTGCGGCGCTACCCCCCATCTTGCACCACACTATATAAAGGGGTAGCGGAAAACCTACCCTAAAGTAAGTAGTAGTGCTTATTTAGAGGCGCTTGCATACTTTAAGGTATCCGCATCCCCAGCACTCCTTTACCCTCGTGGCTTTCGGCATCTCAGCTTTAGAGAGTATGCTTCTTATCCTCTTGACCGTCCATTTAACATGCGCTCTAAGCGCGTCAGAAACATCAACTTCAAAGGTTTCGCCGCCTTTAAGATGGTGTATTATCACACTCCTCAGAGGCTGCTTCAGCGCCTCTTCAGCCAGCATCCCATATGCAACAGCTTGGTAGAGATAGCCAGATGATAGCCTACGCGCCCCAGTGTTCTTAATTTCGATGACTTTTAACCCGCTTTCAGTCTTGACCACTAAGTCTATTACGCCAACCAACCCTAAGCTTGTTGAGCAGACCCTCAACCTCTGCCATCTACCTAGAACCTTCTCCTTCCTCTTTGCGAGCAGTGTGCTTCTCCTTGATTCCCTCTCCTCTTCAGCCTCCTCAGCCTCCCTACCCTCAACCATCAAAGCAGTCTCCCTCTCACTTAAACCAAGAACACCCATAAAGTAGATGATTCTGGGGCAGTAGTGATACTCCTCAATCCACTTCACAGGTATCAGGGATAGCTCATCATCTTCAGACAAGCATATCACTATCCTCACCAGCAAACGGTTTACCCAACTCTACCTTCAAAGAGAGATCCGGCTCACACACCACATACACCTGGATATTATCCTCAGTATCCTTCACAAGAGCGTTTAACACCGCTATCAACTCTTTCCTAAGAGAACTTCTTATCCTACCAGAGAAGGCGCTCTTCTGCACCCTAACAAGCCCAAACCTCTTACACGCTTGGGCAACCTTCATCCTCAACTCATCATCACTTATGTCATAAATGACTAAAGTGAACATACCTAAAGCGTAAAAGGTACATACTCAAACCTACCCATAATATGCTCAGCAACCCTCCTAGTTTGAAGAAGCATATGCTCAGATATAGGTAGGCTCCTCTCACTAAACGTTACGCTCGTATTAAGCCTCTCAGCAAATGCTCTATAGAGTATCATCCTAGCATCCCTCTTCAGCCACCTACCCTCAAGCACATCACTCAACTTCCTCTCAAAAGCAAGCCTAAAGACCACCCTATCCACAACCTGCTGCCTAAACTCCTCCATAAGGTCCATAACAAGCGCTGGTCTCCTTGGGCTATCGGTGTGGAGGAAGCCTGCATATGGATCTAACCCGCATATCTCAACATTAAGGTAACATTCACCAGCCAACACTCTATAAAGGTAGTTTAACGAAACATTTACAGGGTCAGATGGGTCTTCAAACCTCTTTCTCCTACCAGGAAAATCCACGACCTTAAGCAGAGCTTGCCTAACGCCATCCCAGTAGACCCTAGCTGCCTCAGCTTCTAACCTAAGAATCTCTTCTCTAACCTTATCAGCTCCATCCTCGCAGCACAACTCCTCGAGCCTTCTCAGAACACTTCTAACACTTCTTACAGCTTCGTGAAGAAGCTTGGCTAGAGGAGGGTCGCTAACCTCTCTATTCCTAGCCATAGAGTAAAGTAGACTAGACTGGTTAAACATCTTACCGGCTGCAAAGAGTTTAGCTAGCTTTAACCCCACCACTTTCCCTTGAGCCTCATACTGCTTCTTCCTCAGCATCACACTCCCAGCAGTCAAACCTCTACAAACTAACAGAGGCAGACCATGTGATGAATAAAACACTAAGGGCACATTATGCTTTGAAAGCAGTCTCATTAAAGCTGAGGAGAAAGAAGCACCCCTAGTTAAGACCACTACAGCATCAACCTTAGCAACAGGCACCTCAAGCACCCTCTCCCCCTTCTTCTGAACAGTTATCATACCACCCCTTGTTCCCACAAATAACCCTGGCTCATTCACTACCAGCCTCAAACATACACCAACCTAGCACACACCATAGTATGGGCAGAAATTAGGGCATCTGCTAGGCTTCCCAGGATCCTTTCCAGAGCTGATAATGCTATGGGCTTCATCTCTAACCTCCAAAAACTCTCTTCTGTATTCTTCACCGACAATAAGATGCTTAATTGCGAAGGAAGGCACCTTTTTATCAACTCTAATATATATGATGAAGCCAAAGTCTATCGATATGCCCTCATCACTCTCAATAGCCAAGGCATAACCAGCTAAAGTTAGTGGATGGAAACTTCTAACCTCACCAGTCTTAACATCAGCTATAGCGTTAAAGGGTGTGTATATGTCCACACTCAACTCTGTTGACAAACCTACTAGAGAGCCATCTACCTTCCTCTCACTAACAGGAGGAACAGCTACATTTACTATGGAATCAGACTCAGCATGAGGGTATTTTGATAAGGTTCGGTCTAACGCCGCTGCTCCTTGCACTATTAGGAACTCATAGAGGTTAGCGCAGCCCAGCTTAGTGAGGTTCGCCTCATATTCGTCGAGTTTACCTCCTAAGACCGATTCAGCCTTAGCCAACGCTCCAGACCCAACGCTCTCAGATCTTGGAAGCAAGTTGACCAACATCTCTTTACCACAACTATCCGCGTGGTCATAGATGAAACGCTTCATATCAAACAGCGCAGTCTTCATAACTTCGTGAAACGCAACTCCCCTAATCATCTTATAGCTAGGAGGAGGCTTAACCCCCAACACCCTCTTCAAATAGATATCTCTTAGCGTCTCACAATACCGACTTGCGAGCTCACCAACACCAAACCTTAAGCTTGCTGAAATAGGCTTAACAGGAGGATTTCCATAATTCCAACCCCTCAACTCATCAGATATAGGTCGTTGAAGGAGCTCTTGCCTTAAAACCCGAAACCTTTTATCCATCTCAGCTCTATCTAAAAAGAGCATCGAACACAACTACTACTCAACAAAATAAATATTTTCTCCTTCGCGTTACATAAACTCACATAACAATCAACAACCCAACTTAATATATATCTGCAAATATACAAACTTTGGTATGGTTAGAGAAGGACTCCGCTGGCTTGATAAGGCTAGGGAGCATCTACAACTAGCAATCGCTCTAAACAACGGCATATACTCACTGAGCTGCTTTCACTCACAACAAGCAGCGGAGCAACTCTTAAAAGTGTGCTAATTACACTCGCTGCTGCCCTTCTTCTTACATATTCCGTCGTTAAGCTAGCTAGTGAATCATCCGCGTTGAAGAACCTAAATCTACCAGATAAAGAGAGGCTTGAAGAGCTCGAAGACCACTACCTTCAAGCCCGCAACCCTAATGCGAGAATAAGCAGCTACAGCCTTGATGAATCTGAAAGAGCATACGAAACTGCAAAGACGGTAGTTGATGAATGTAGTAGAGCGCTTGCGTAGGTTAGATGAAGCTTCGAAGAAAGCGTATGAGAACCTCCTTACATCTAAACACAATCTTCTGAGCGACACGATCTCTTAGCCATATATGAGGATAAGCCCGTTAAGTCAAGAGGGCTTACAGTAAACGTCTTTAATGTAAAAAGAGGTGAATCAACTGATAATCTGAATTAGTCAATATTAGTGAACCGCTACTTGAAGGTAAGATAATCTTAGACAACTCAAGCCAGAAGATCATTGAAATTAGACGAGAATTGAAGAGAAGAGGCGCAAACTTGAAAGCGATAGGATAATCCTATCAAGAGCTGACAGCAAACCTAAAGTGTAGATATTGTTTCAGAGCAGCCTTAGAGCGCTAGGATTTCATCTGCTTCTCTAAGAGCTCCCTAATTCGACGCAGTTCAGCCAGCATATCTTCAGAAACAGTGCTTATAGTGGTTGCAAATAGGGGTCTACCTCTAACCACTGATAGAACCTTCTCTCTTACCTCAGCGTAGTTTGAGATGTGTATAATAGATGCTTCAGCTCTTCTGCTACCTGGACCGGCTGTGCCTCCTGAAACACCTGTGTATCCAGCGGTGTGAGTATCAACTGTCGCTATGCCGAGTTTTCTTGAGATTGGCCCTTGAACAACATCTACAGACATTATCCTAGCATATGGTACTGTGTGCTTAAATCTCCACCAGACACCTCTCTCTACCACGACCTCATCGCTTGTAAGCCTATAGCTTATTGATTTATAGTATCTGGGAGACCAGTAGAGGATGAAGCAGCTTGCCGCTATAATTGGCGCGAAGAAAACTAGAAGTGGAATAAAAAGATACGGGGGTTCAAATAAGTAAACCAGCAAACTTGCTACTACACCGCACAACGCAAGAGGCGCGACTACCAGAGCGAGGTAAATTTGGTAAAGCAGAACCATCTTTGGATGAGGTTTAAATGTTTCTTCCAAATCAGAGTTTTCGCCTTTAATCAACTAAATAAAGTTAGCGTGCTCCTCAGCTCATTAGGCTTTTAATCTCCTAAGTTAATCAAATAAAGTAGATAGATATAGGGTAGTGTTGTGCGTAGGAGATGGAGATACTAGTCTGCTTTAAGCAGGTTGTAGAGGAGACTGAGATAAGGGTTGACAGAGAAGGTGGTAGACTCATCTTCGAAGGTGTGCCGACTAAGATAAGCGACGACGACAAGAACGCCATAGAGGAAGCGGTGAGAATCAAGCAGAAGGTAGGAGGTACTGTAACAGCTCTAACCCTAGGCTCAACTGAATCGAGAAAGCAGGTTAGGGAAGCGCTAGCTATGGGCTGTGATAAAGCATATCTGATCTTAGACAGCGAAAGTAGAAGCCAAGACACCTACAGAACAGCTAAACTCTTGGCAGAGGCGGTTAAGAAGATAGGGAAGTTCGACTTAATCTTATGCGGCTCAGCGTCCACGGATAATCTGGCCGGGCAAGTTGGGCCTATGCTGGCTGAGATCTTAGGCTTGCCTCAACTCACATATGTGAAGAAGATCGATGTAAGCGACGGCAAGGTTAAGGTGGAGCGCTCCCTTGAAGAAGAAACTGAGGTGTGCGAAGCGACTTGCCCAGTTTTGATAACAGTTACGAGGGAGATTAATGAGCCGAAGGTTCCTACGCTGATGCAAGTGATGGCTGCTGGTAAGAAACCCCTTGTTGAATGGCAGATTAAAGATGTGTTAGCAGAGGTGCCTGCAACCTTAGAGGCGCTTAGGATGGAGATACCAAGGATTACCAGAAAAAGAATTGTATTCAAGGAGAAACCTGCTGAAGCTGCGCAGAAGCTGGCTGAGGCTGTGAAGAAAGAAGGTGTAATCTAGAAGGGGGGTGAGTATGTGTGAGTGCGAATAAGATCATCCTTACATATTCAGAAGAGCCATCTTTAGCTTTAGAAGCGCTTTCAGCAGCGCAAACCTTAGCGTCAAAAGCATCTTTCAAAGTAGGGGCTGTAGCGATTAAACCGAATCCTGAATGGGTTAGAGAGTTGGCGGCACACGGAGCAGAAGTGGTATATCAAGTGGAAGACGGCTTGCAGGATGTGAAGAGCGTCGATCTGCAGCTGGATACACTACTTGCTGTAGTGGAGCAGAGTAAGCCTGAGGCTGTGTTGATAGGCGGCTCGAGGCGCGGACGTGAACTTGCTCCTAGACTTGCGGCAAGAATGGGGTCAGCGTGCGCTGCTGACTGTATATCGTTTGATGTCGATAGCTCAGGCAGAATACTTTCTACAAGAATGGTGTATGGTGGAGCGGCGAACATCGTCTTAGCTGCTAAAGCAAGCCCTCTTGTAGCCAGCATCAGACCGAAGACCTTCGAGAAGCTTCAACGCGACGAATCTAGGAAGGCTGATGTTATATCGGTAAAGGCTAAAGTAGGTGAGCCTAAAGTTAAGATTATAAGCACCATTACAGCTGAGAAAGGCAGTGTAAACCTGAGGAGCAGCTCAGTTATAGTTACTGCTGGTAGAGGGGTTAAGAAGAAAGAAGATTTAGCTATCGTTGAAGAGCTGGCAAACGTTGTAGGTGGGGTATTAGCGGGGACAAGACCCTTAGTTGAAGACCTAAAGTGGCTACCAAAGGAGAGGCAAGTCGGGCTCTCAGGAGAAACTGTAAAACCCAATCTCTACATAGCTGTTGGTGTCTCTGGACAGATACATCATATAGTTGGGATGAAGGATTCACGTGTAATCGTCGCCATCAACACGGACGAAAAGGCACCCATCTTCCAAGTCTGCGACTATGGCATCGTAGGTGATCTGTATCAGGTGGTGCCGGAGTTAACAAAAGCTTTAAAAGCGTTGTTGAACAAATCCTAAAATACTACGCTCTTATCACCTAACTGTAGTGAAATGTTCCTACCCACCATGATCTTCCTGACAAAAGGTGTAGGCAGACACAAAGAAAGGCTAGCTAGCTTTGAACTTGCACTGAGAGATGCAGGCATAGCTTTCTGCAACTTAGTTCACGTGTCTAGCATCTTCCCACCGTCTTGCAAGCTGGTATCTAGAGATGTTGGGTTGAGAAAGCTAAAGCCTGGTCAGATAACCTTCTGCGTGATGAGTAGAATCGACACAAACGAACCTAATAGGCTTATTGCTGCAGCGATAGGCTTGGCTATTCCTCAAGATAAGAGGCTCTACGGCTACTTGTCAGAGCATAGTGCTTACGGTCAGACTCAGGAGAAGGCTGGTGAGTATGCTGAAGACTTAGCTGCGTCTATGCTCGCCTCTACAATGGGTGCGGACTTTGATATAGAGCGTAGCTACGATGCTCGAAGAGAGATCTGGCGCATATCTGGTAAAGTCGTTAAGACTAGACATATTGTGCAATCTGCTGAAGGTGATAAGAACGGGCTCTGGACTACTGCAATCGCGGCTGCTATAATGCTCTAACCTACACCCCTTAGTTTTTATTTAAATTAGCATGAATGGTGAGACATCTCAATTAAAGAGGCTACTTCTAGAAAAATTTTTACTATCTCTTGCATATACCACGATGCAAGCACGGGGAGAATATTGAAGGGAAGACGCTGGACGACGCTGGTGCATAATGGTGTAGCCTTCCCTCCGGAATACGAACCTAAAGGAGTAAAGGTTGGTCTAAGAGGAGAGTGGATAACACTCAACCCTCTAGCAGAAGAAATGTTCTATAATTGGGCGAAGAAGAAGGACACACCATACGTGAAAGACATAGTCTTCCAAAAGAATTTTCTTGAATCCCTAAGAGCACATCTACCCCCAAATTACAGAGATGTCACATTCAATGAGATAGATTTATCTGAATTTTACAAACTAGTTGACGAAGAGAAGAAGGCTAAAGAGTCGCTGAGCAAGGAGGAAAAGAAGCGGCTAGCCCAAGAGCGTAAGAAGAAGCGTGAAGAACTCAAAGCAAAATATGGCTACGCTATAGTTGACGGTATAACTGTTGAGGTATCAAACTGGATGGTTGAACCGCCTGGAATATTTATGGGCAGAGGTAATCACCCTCTTCGCGGCAAGTGGAAGGAGAGGGTTAAGCCTGAGGATGTGACACTGAATCTTGGTGAAGACGCGCCTATACCAGAAGGGCGTTGGGGTGGTGTGGTGCACGATCATACAAGTATGTGGCTTGCTAAGTGGGTTGATAAGATCGACCCTAGCAAAAATAAGTATGTGTGGTTGTCTGAATCATCTTTTCTGAGACAGCGGCAAGACTTGCTTAAGTATGAAACTGCAGCGAAGCTTGAAAAGAAGATTGCTCGGATTAGAAGCGAAATAAAGAAGATGCTTTCTTCAAAGAAGAAAGAGGTTCGGAAGGTTGCTACCGTGTGCTACCTTATAGATGCTTTGGCTCTGAGGGTTGGTGATGAGAAGGATGAAGACGAAGCAGATACTGTTGGTGCCACAACACTAAGAGTGGAGCATGTGAAGATAAATCAAGATAGTATAGATTTCGACTTCTTAGGTAAGGATAGCGTAAGGTGGCAGAAGACATTAGAGAAACCCGATCCACAACTCATAGAGAACTTCAAAGAGTTCACTGTAGGCAAGACCCCTCAAGATTTAATATTTGATGGCATCACATCCGAAAAAGTTAATAGCTTTCTTAAGAAATTTGATAAAGGGCTTACAGCAAAGGTCTTCCGCACCTACATAGCAACAAAGACTGTAAAAGACTTCCTTGAGCAGAGAAACGGCACCCTTAAGGATGAAGACGAGTACGTTAAACTATACTACGCTAAGCTAGCGAACCTAGAGGCTGCTATAAAATGCAACCATAAACGCACACCCCCAAAGAATTGGGAGGAGAGCATAAGAAAGAAGGAGGAGAGGCTTGCAAAACTCCTATCCGCCCCAAAACCTAAAACCGAAAAAGGTCTGCGGAGGCTTGAGCAGAGAATCAGAAAAGTAAAACTACAACTAGAGCTCGCTAAAGCCATCAAAGAATATAACTTGAATACCTCTTTAAAGAACTATATAGACCCAAGGGTCTATTATAGATGGGCAAAGCAGATAGGACTCGACTGGAAGCTCATATACCCTAAATCTATGCAGCGAAAGTTCCTCTGGGTCGAAAGTAAAACCCCACTACTTAGGCGAAGGGAAATATAGAAGCTCAACCCTAAATGCGCTAAGACTTGCAGTTAGGCACTGAAGATCGAGCAAAGTATCCCTTCTTAGAGGAAGCGAGAGAGTACATAAGCAACTTGAATGTAAGCCTAGAGGATTTAGATAAACCAGATTATGCTCCGATACTCTATAGAGCTAAGGAGCGGCTACTCCAAGCCTATAAGACTGGCAGTGTAAGTGAAGAGTTCACTGATAGCGACAAAGAGCTGCTCTCCTTCCACATAGCGCTGTTACTTGTGAAGCTTATCGGTGTTGAGCAACTGGCTGTAAAGTTTTCTCTCGCTGAAGCACGTAGGGTTGAGAGTTTCATAGAGCGTGAAGATAAGAAGGCTTTGGTATCCTACATCTTTAAGGTTGTCTCTGGTATAGATCTTGGAGAAGTGTGTGAGGTTTTTGGTGGTGTGCAATATGATTATAGGATTCCAGTAGTTGAATACCTTAAGAGGGCTGTTCACCTACATAGCCCGGAGTGGAAGCTGGTGAATCGGGTAGTGAAAGAAGGGTTTGTCTACTTAACTACACATGCTCTGACGAGGCTTATAAGAGAGGAGATCAGAATGATGATATATAGCCGCATAAAATCACTGCAGCAGCCGACACCAACACCAGCACTCCAAGAAGCTGTTGAAGAGTTGAAAAAGGTCATCAAGGCTCTAACACCCATAGTTCAGACAACAGTAAGACCGACAGAATACCCTCCATGTGTTCAGCACGCGCTCGATCTTCTGCAAAAAGGGCAGAATATACCGCATTATGGACGCTTCCTAATGACTACATACCTACTTAATATAGGGAAGAGCGTTGAGGAAGTTGTAGCATTATTTGCGAAGGCACCAGACTTCAACGAGCGGATAACACGGTACCAAGTCGAGCACATAGCTGGGCTCAGAGGCGGGGGAACAAAGTATAAGCCACCAAGCTGCAGAACCCTCCAAACACATGCATTCTGCTTCAAAACCGAAGACTGTGACGACATAAAGAACCCACTCCAATTTAGAAGGGTAAAGGCAAAAGGGGGGCCAAAGAAACGGAGCGAGTAGAAGCATTCCTCAAGCAGCTCTTTAAACACTATTACTACAATAGGATAGAGGAAGTAGAGGTACCAAGCAGAATCTCAGAAAGAGAATTCGGATACCTACCATTCGGAGGAAGCATGATTAGGCATCTATCATACAAAAACGAAGGCGAGCTAAAGGCTCAGCTGGTAAAAGAGGCTCCAAGAGCCTTCTACTACTCAATCGCATACTACTATGAGCCAACCCTGCCGATGCAAGAAAAAGGATGGAAAGGCGCAGACATCGCCTTCGACATCGACTGTGACGACCTAAACCTAGAATGCAAAAAAGAACACGACATATGGTCATGCAGCAAATGTGGTAGACAAGGTCGGGGAAACAAACCCAAAAGATGCATCTGCGGCAGCACATCTTTCACACAGCTAAATATGGTCTGTCGAAACTGCTTAAACGGCGCGAAACACGAAGCAAACAAGCTAATAGAGATTCTGATAAGTGACCTAGGTTTCACAAAAAAGCAGATCAAAGTCTACTTTTCTGGAAGCAAAGGTTATCACATAATACTAGAAGACACAGCCTATGAAAACCTAGATCAAATGGGTAGGATGGAGCTCGCAGACTATGTATGTGGTAGAGGGCTTATACCAGAGTTCATAGGAATCTCCAAAAGAGCGACAGCAGACGAACTTATAAGCAGACTACCTCGCATAGACGAAGGCGGCTGGAGGGGCAGAATCGCAGAATACTTTGCGAACAAGGGCAAAGAAGACCCGAAGAAGAATATTATAGAACTCTACACAAAAACCAGATACAGCGGCTTCAAGAAAGTTCTAGAGGAATGCGCAAGACAAATGGGTGCAACAATAGATACAAATGTCACAACAGATGTACATAGAATACTCAGGCTTCCCGGCACACTACACGGAGAAACAGGTTTAATAAAGAAGAGGGTCTACTCTTTAGATGAATTCAATCCTTTCGTTGACGCAGTAGCCTTCGGTGAAGAAAAGGTTGAAGTGGAAATCACACACGCTCTTCACTTCACCATGCTAGACCAGAACTATAAATTCAAAGAAGCGCAGAAAGTTAAACTACCACTTGCAGCAGCAGTATACCTACTGGGGCAAGGCTTAGCAAAGATGGTGTAGGGCGTTGACCGAAATGAACCTTAACCTACTCGGTAAGCTGCTTGAAGAGGAGATGGTAGATAAAGAGCTTAGAAGCATACCGCAAGACCTTTACAGATCCGTTGCTCTATTTCTAAAGAATGCGCGAAACACAGACCATTTCACAGAAACTTTGCTCACACATCTAAAGGCAAGAGAAAAGGAACTCATATTAAAGATCACATTAAATCTGTTGCAACTTAGGTTAACCAAAGCAAAAAATGGTCTAAAACTTCAAGAAGCAAACCTCCTAGCCGAAGAGAGATACATACTTGAAGCCGAAGCGTCGGTGAAGCAGCGAATAAATAAGATCGAAAACGCCCTAAAGAACGGACAAGTCTCCCTACTTACAAGCATACAGGAACGCAGCATAAAAAAACTAGTCACACTACGCTTCCTAAAACCATTTGATGCTATAATAGGTGTGGACTTACAGAAGTATGGTCCATTTCAGCCTGAAGATGTAGCTACTATACCGCTCGAAAACGCTAAGCCACTTATAAGTCAAGGGGTTGCTATAGAAATTTTGTTAAATGAATAGGTGTTGAAACATCTGCCTTTTATATAAGTGTAAAGATAGTGTAGTGGTTGAACAGGTTGCCGCAACAAGAGTTTGAATTTAAGATAAAGTTTAAGCCAAAGTTCACTTGGGTTGATAAGGTATACCTTGGAAATATGCTCATCGAAGCTCTAGGTCTCCTATCTAGACAGAGTGGCGCATTCGAATTTGAGGTAGAAGCCTTAGAAACCTCAAAAAATAGTTAGATGTGGGTATCTGCTATTCACCGCTCTTAGCTTCGGCTGTCTGAGTTGTTGCACTCTCAGGTTCAGGCACACCTTCAGGAACCTCTATCTTCGGCTTAACCTCTTCAAGCCTTATTGTAAGCATATACGCTTTATTGTTATGATGTATTATTCTCTTACTTACTCGTGGGCTTCTGTATGCTAGCTTAGCTATGAGGTATTCTCTTATCTTCTTTAGCTGCGCGTAAGTCACTAACTCTTGACCCACTATATTCTCGAAGTCAGGGTCGCTTTCTACTTCCGACAAGACCTATGTTTCTATTCGGAAACCAACCTATTAACTCTTTCCCTACTCCTTCTCCAAGATTTCTACCTTACCTACCACGCCTTTCTTGAATCGTTGGGCATCAGCTTCACTTCCTACTATGGCTGCGTAGTGCATCGGGATAGCAAGCTTGGGCTTCATAGTGTTAGCCAACTCTATAGCTTCATCCGCTGTCATAACATAAGTGCCGCTGACTGGAAGAAGCGCTATGTCAACATTCAACTTTTTTACCTCTGGTATAGCGTCTGTGTCCCCTGCGTGGTATATGCTTACACCCTTCACCTTTACCACATATCCGACTCTCCCGTCTTCCTTTGGGTGGAAGACTTGACCAGGAGCCCTAAACTTGTTTATGTTATATGCCGGAACCGCTTGAATAGAAACACCTTTAACCTCCTTAACCTCGCCCGGCTTGATTATTAAGACTTGCTTACATTTAATACCCTTAAGCCCAGATTCAGCGATCTTAGGCGCCACAATCGTTGTGTCTGGTGTAGAGACCTTCTTAATGTCTTCTGGGCTGAGGTGATCAAAGTGCTCGTGAGTCACTAACACAATATCCGCCTTCTCTCCGCCTGAGATCTGAAATGGATCTATGTATATTGTGACGTCGTTTTTAATCTTAAAGCCGTCGTGCCCTAACCAAGATATCTTAACACCACTATACTCAAACATATTAGCTCACAAGAAATTAATACACACATACTATTAAGTTTAATGCACCCTTTAGAGCTCTATGATATTAACATCGATCTTATCGCCTACCGTAATTTCAGCACAAGTCTTCCGAATAGCGGGGAAGGCTCCAGTCAAACTGCCTGGATTTAGGTAAATCACCTCTCCAACGACATCTTTTCTAGCCTTGTGGCTGTGACCATATACCACAACATCAACATCTTTAAAGTGTCGACTCACTCTATCTATGAGTCCGAAGGGGCTTCCTCCTTCGCTCGGATGTGTGAGCCCTATTTTAAACCCTTTTTCTTCGATAACTTCAACAGATCTAAGTTGGGCTTTAATACTCGGTGGATCCATGTTTCCGTAGACCCCTTTAAATTCAGTTAACTCTTTAAGATCTAGAATAAGTTGTATACCAGTGTAGTCTCCAGCGTGTAGGATTATGTCTGCTTTCGATAAAACATCTATCGCCTTCTGAGGCAGCTCGTTAAGGCTCTGTATGTGTGTGTCTGATATAGCGATTACCCTCAACCGCATCCACTCTTCCTTATCATCTTTTTAAAGCATCTCTACTCCTATATGTGTTGTGAAGGTTCTTATAACCTTCTTCTCATACACCGGCAACACCAGAAAGGTCGCAGAATCCTTAGCTTCAGTTTTAAATGAGAAAGTGGATGTAGATTTAGAAGAGATACAGCCTACTAGGCACCAACCGTACCTATACTGGCTTATACTATCATTCATCCCAAAGTTACGCACCCCCATAAAACCGCCTAAAGCAAACCCGAGCCAATACGATTTGGTATGCTTGGGTCTGCCGAAGTGGACAGTAAGCTGCCCGCCTATAAACCAGTATCTTAAAGAGGTAAATCTTAGGGGGAAAACGCTAGGTCTATTTATAACATACGGTGGATTTGATGAGCGACGTTACCTAAAGCAGATGATTAAGCTCCTTAACAAAAAAGGCGCTCGAGTAAAAGCCACCCTTCTATTGAAAAGACGATGGATTAAAGAGGGTAAAGCAGCTGAACACATACGCAGATACTGCAACGCGCTTTTAGAAAGTTAACTCTTCTTCCAAGATACTGTGTATTCGCAGAATTCGTCGCCGTGTCCCATACATTTGGTTTTAGTTATCTTCACATCCTTTAATGCTTCACTTATGCCAGAGTGTATAGCTGTGTCAAGGACATCACAAACCAAATCAGGATACTTTGTTGCCAGCTCTAAGAATTGGCAGCTATGCTCTCTAAAGACAATTCTATCGCTGCTCATCTTCACTACTTCGGGTTGAACACCTATTTGAGTAAGATAATCCTCAATATAGATTGATTTGAAGTCATGTGGTTTCCACTTCGTTATATTATACTTTGAGGTTAGCTCTTCTACGAGCTCCTTCCCTTTTTTAACCCCCGCTATATGAATTAACTTTTTAGCCTCTTCTGTGCCTAAGTTCTGCTTTATCGCTTCTATTAGGAGTGTGGCTAGCAGTATGTAGTTTCTAGCTGGGAAGCCTACAGAGATTTGCTTTTTAGAGAGTTTATAGTATATGCGTGGTCTGCCGATGGTGCCTTTTTCTTCGTAGGTTTCGACTAATCCAAGCCGATGTAGTGATTGTATGTGATATCTGACTGCTGTGGGCTGTATTCCTGTTTCTTTCACTATAGCCTTAATATCTTTAGGACCTTTTGCTAGTATTTCTAGTATCTTCCACCTTGAGCTGCTAGACAAAACTTTTGAGACTTCTGCCCCTACACTCATATTATCGCACGCCTCTTAGTTGTAGATACATTGGTTTAAATATTTCTTACCTTTAATATATAGAATATGGAAAGAAGGGCTCAATTGCTGCTTCGCTTATTAGAGTAGGCATATAGTATAAGGGGTAAAGTTACAGCTAAATAGATTAGATGTACAAATACTCTAAGCCACTCCGCCTTAATGGTGTAGCCGAACATAACAGCGAATATAGATCCTATGGCGCCTTTATGGTGTAGGATGCTATCGTCTGGTATGTTTAATGCGTAAGCGTTTTTAGAGAGCCAGCCTAAGTCTAAGCCTACAGATTTGGAGTACTCTAGAAGTTCGTGTGTTCCGTATCCAGCTAGACCAGCTGCCAGTAATGTTAAGAGTATGCTTGTATAGTAAAAAAATCTTCGTAGGTTTAGCTTCATGCCTACTTTGAATATTAGGTAGGATAAGAGGAATGCTACGCCAATACCTGCGGCTGCTCCGGCTAATGTTTCAAATACGCTACTTAGTAAGAATGGTGTAAGGAAGAGAACGGTCTCCAAGCCTTCTCTGAACACCACAACAAAGCTAAGAGCCGCAAATGCTAGTGTTGAGGTGCGGATAAGGTAGGTTGAGGAGCCGCTACCAAATGTTGCTACAACTTCTTTATGCATAATTTGGTTTATCTTATGCTCGATTTCTTCCTTTAGCCTCCTACCTTTTGAAGCCATCCAGTATATCATCGACGTGAGAACAATAACTGCTATCCAAGCCGCTACTCCTTCAAATAGAACTTGTGTGCTCTTAGGTATGGCTCCGTATGTGAACCAGATGGCTGCGCCAAGCAATACGCTTAAAGCTAGGGATAAATAGGCTCCTATCCAGACTTGCTTTGTCAAGTCCTTTCGATTCAGTCTGGTAAGGTATGCTATTATTATCGATGTGATTAGAGCTGCTTCAAACCCTTCTCTCAATGCAATCAGCGTCTGCCCAATCAAACACGGCACCTATAGTAAATATAGTGGAAATAGAGTTAAATAATCCTTACGGCGTTAATTTAACTGGTTAACAGTGTGAATAACAAATGGATAAAAAACTTAAGAGAGTTAGAAGTGAGGATATCATTCCACCTTTAAGAGCGTCTGTTGCAGCTCTACTTATCTCAAGATACGGCTTTTCTAAGAAGGATGCGGCTACCGTGCTTTGTGTGACGCCTGCTGCTGTATCGCAGTATATGAAGGGTAGCCGTGGTGTTAGGCTTCGTGAGTTACTTGATGGTGAGGCTCAGTTGGTTGTTGAGGAGCTTACGCAGAAGGTTGCTGGAGGTTTAGATGCGGATGCTGTTGAACTCAATCTACTTGATGCTGCAAAACAGATAATTTCGCTTAAAAAAGGTTCAAAGATGCAGCCTAAGGCTGAAGGTGAGATTGGCGAATTAGCAGCTCTACTTAACGCTAGAAGGTTGTTAGAGATTAAAACAGCGCAGCGTTGTCTTAAGGCTACTGACAACATTAGAGATGAGTTAATTGAACTTCTATTCAGACAGATAGCAGCAGACAGCCTAAGGCATGCTGACATAGTTTCACATATTTTCGCTAGGCTTGATAAATTAAATGAACCATATTTTACTGACGCAGAGCTTCAAACATTAAGGGCTGTTTTAGAGATGGAGGATGAGGCTATTGATAGCAGACTAGACTTTTTGAAGGAAACTAGTCCAACGGTGAAAGCACTCTTAACCTCTATCGACATAGATGAAAAGAAGCATACAAAGATCTTGAAGATAGCTTTAGGTGAACATGTAGGAGCCGAGGAGGGATAAGACTAAAAAGAGCTTGAATAGTAAACAGATTCTATCTTGCACCGTCAAAGAAAGCCCACCTTAACCGATTTATGTAGAGCGTATGGTGTTCAAATACGGTATCGAGATGTGTTTGGTAGGCTTAGGAGACCTCCTTTGGCTTCGTTGCTGAAGGTGTTGAAAGCGCTTGGTGCAAGATTAGATACTCTTTCTGATTTGGAGAACGCCTATAGATATAGGCTTGCTCAACTTGAATCGAGGCTCATCGAACCTGTTGTAGTGTTGTTTGATGGCGCCCGCTCCTTACCCGTCAAATCAAATGTGGATAGCTGCAAAAGAGTTGAGTGTCGGCTTCTCCTAGAGGGTGAAAGAAGGGTTAAGTCGTGGTTCGCTGAGTTAAAAGAGAATAGAACGCTAAATCTACCTTTTAGGATACCCTTCGGCTACCACAGGTTTGAGATAGCGGTAGAGGGGTTGTTGAGTAAGGCTCTTATCATCTCAGCGCCTTCTAAAGCATATCAGCTTAAAAGTAAGATTTGGGGAGTATACATACCACTCTATGCACTCTATTCAAAAAGAAGCTGGGGTGCTGGAACATACAACGACCTTCTAACACTTAGCAGATGGGTTTCTAAATTTGGAGCTGGTTTCGTTGGCACAACCCCCCTACTCCCTTTAAACCCAAACCATACTTTTGACCCAAGCCCATACACACCATTCAGCAAGGTGTTTTGGAGCGAATTCTATGTAGACCTTAACACACCTTCTAACCTAAGAAAGTTAAGTCATACCTTAAAGCAGAGGATAAAGGAAGTGAATGCATCCAAGAAGGTTGATTACGAGAATATAATCAAAATAAAAGAGCTGGTTGCAGCTAATCTTGCTGAGGAAGCCATCGAAAACGGAGACCACACCATAAAGAGGTATATCAAAGAACACCCAGAGTTGGAAGAATACGCGAGGTTTAGGGCATCGAAGCAAGCATCATCTAATAAGGAATATGAGGCTAGATTCAAACAACACCTTTACCTACAGACCCTAGCCCAACTGCAGTTAAAACACCTAGCCTCTCAAACTAAAAAACATGGAGTAAAACTATATCTTGACTTACCTCTAGGTTGCAGCCCAGATGGATATGACGCTTGGCGTTGGAGCAACATATTCGTTAAAGATGTTTATGTAGGTGCTCCACCAGACTCTTTCTTTCCAAAGGGGCAGAACTGGGGTATTAATCCGATCCATCCAGAGAAGATAAGGGAAGAAGGATACGACTACTTCATTCAATGCATACAGCACCATATGCGCTTCGCACAAATCTTGAGGTTAGATCATGTGATGGCTCTCCATAGGCTCTATTGGATACCTAAGGGAGCTGGTGGCGACGAAGGTGTCTATGTGGAATATAACGCTGAAGAGTTTTACGCTATAATCAGTTTAGAATCACATAGGCATAGGTGCGCAGTAATAGGTGAGAACCTAGGGACGGTACCAAACTACATAAATAATGCAATCCAAAGGCATGGGTTAATTGGCTGCTTCATCCTACAAATTAAACCATTAGCAGCGCTACAGAATGTGTCAACAAACACTTTAACCGCTCTTAACACACACGACATGCCACCATTCAAAGCTTACCTAGAAGGAAGAGACATCAAATTAAGATTTAAAATGGGTCTAATAGACAAAGAGCAAGCAGAAAATGAAATAACACAGCGAACGCATCAAATAGAGGAACTAAGGCAGCATCTAAAGACCGCAAAACTACTCAAAAAAAGCCAAAGCGAAAAAGACCTACTAGAAGCGGCGCTAAAATTGCTAGCACTAAGCAAAGCAAAGATACTGCTAGTCAACCTAGAAGATCTTTGGCTAGAAGAAGAAGCACATAATATACCGGGTACAGGTGTTGAAGCGGGAAACTGGAGGAAGAGGGCGAAGTTCAGCATCGAGCAGTTCACGAATGATAAAGACATCGCAAAACTCCTCAATTTGTTATCTGAATATAGGAAGGATAATGATTAGGAATGTTAATCAAGTAGGTTTATGTATTAATATATAGTCGAGTTGAATAGATTAGCTAGAGAAAAGAGCCCGTATCTGCAACAGCACGCCTCTAACCCAGTTGACTGGTATCCTTGGTGTGATGAAGCTTTCGCTAAAGCCGTTGCTGAGGATAAACCGATACTACTGAGCATAGGATACTCTACTTGCCACTGGTGCCATGTTATGAATCGAGAAAGCTTTATGGATGAAGAAACCGCCTCTATAATCAACAAGTATTTTGTTGCCATTAAAGTTGACAGAGAGGAGAGACCTGATGTAGATCAACTTTACATGAAGGCTGTGGTCAGCTTAACTGGGCAAGGAGGTTGGCCGCTTACAGTCTTTCTTACACCTGAATTAAAACCATTTTATGGTGGCACATACTTCCCGCCAGAGGATAAGTTCGGTTTTCCAAGCTTTAAACGGATACTCTTGACAATAGCGCATTTTTGGATGAATGATAGAGCAAGGATAGTTGAGGCTTCGTCAAACTTGCTAGAATATCTCCGCCAGTCATCTAAATCTTCATTTGGTGTGCCTACTCAAGAGGTCAGTCATGAGGCTTTCCTTAACCTGAGTAGGATGTTTGACCAACTTTATGGAGGCTTCGGCGAGGCGCCGAAGTTTCCGAATGCACCTTACTTATCCTTTCTAATAATGTATTATGTTAAATCGAAGAGCAGCTTAGCGCTTAAGATGCTCAACAAGAGCTTAACACATATGGCTAAAGGGGGTGTCTTTGACCAACTTGGCGGCGGCTTTCACAGATATTCAACAGATCGGTATTGGCTTATACCGCACTTTGAAAAGATGCTCTACGACAACGCTCTATTAGCATCTATTTACATCGACGCTTGGAGGATTACTGGAGAACCACTTTATAGGCGGGTTGCTGAGAAGACTTTGCAATGGATGCTTAATGAGATGGCTGCGCCTGAAGGTGGATTCTACTCAGCCCAAGACGCAGAAAGCGGCGGAGTGGAGGGTGAATTCTACACTTGGTCGAAAGATGAGTTAGACCGATTAGTAGGCTCAGAGGCCTTTAACTTAGCCTATGGCGTATCAGAAGAGGGAAACTTTGAAGGGAGAAACATACTTTATGTATCTAAGGATGTTAAGCAAGTTGCTTCAGAATTAGGGATTGATGAAACCAAGGTTGAAGAGGGACTCTTGAAGGCGCACAAAACCTTACTAGAGGAGCGAGGAAGGCGCACAAAACCTAGCATAGATAAAAAGATACTGACATCTTGGAACGCTCTAGCAGCTTCAGCCTTCTCAACAGCCTACCAAGCCTTCGGCGACGACACTTACCTTCAAGTGGCGGGAAAGACCATCCTCTTCATAAAGCAGCATTTAACCGAAGGAGACATACTTTATCACAGTTGGTGTGAAGGTGAAGCTCGAGTAAAAGGTCTACTTGAAGATTACGCCTACTTGATCAAAGCTCTAATAGACCTATACGAATCAGACTTTAGCATAGAGTGGATAGAATGGGCTTATAGGCTTGCAGAGAAAGCGATTGAACTATTCGAAGACAAAGGTGAGGGTGGCTTCTACAATACAGTAGAAGGAAACACCATATTAAGACTTAAGGATGCTCAAGACGGCGCTACCCCATCTCCAGCCGCAACCTTAACCCTAAACTTGCTCAGATTAGCTGCATTAAACCAAAACAGCAGATTCTACTCAGTATCAGAAAAAGCTATAAAAGCTATGTGGGGTGCTGTCGCTGAACTACCAGAGCAGCATACAACACTAATAACAGCAGCAGAATACAAGAATTCACAACTTGAAGTGGTTATAGTAGGAGACCCTAAGCAAGCCAAACATTTGATTGAAGAGGTACATCGAAGACCTCTACCGAACAAAGTCTTAGCCCAAACTCTAGATGGGTCAGAGCACTCAACTGTTATTCCAATTGTTAAAGGTAAGGTGCCCTTAAACGGTTTGCCTACAGCCTATGTGTGTGTTAAACAGAGTTGCTATCCGCCGACTACAAGTAGGGATGAGTTAAGAAGATTATTGTCATAGCGAGGTAAAAATAAGAGCGGTGGCTAGAGGATGTCCTCCATCCTCTCTTCGTGAGCCACCTCTTCCTGCATTATATGCCGTATTATGTGGAAGGTCACTGGGTCTTTCCAATCCTTCATCAGCTTCTTTAGCAAATTGTTGTATACATCTATAGCCCCTCTTTCAGCTTCGATGACTGCATTAACTATGCCATCAAGATCCTTGGGGTCTTTAGGCAGCTTAACCTCAGGGTAGTTTGCTACCTTTGTGAGTTGGGCGAAATCTGTAGTCGGCTCTGAGCCGAGTTCAATTATCCTCTCCGCTAGCTCGCTTGCGTGTTCAAGTTCATCTTTAGCAAGGTCTTTTAAGGCATCTATGATCATAGGTGAGGTTCTACCTTCAGCTACTTCAGATGCTAAAGTGTAGTAGTAGAATGCTATCCATTCATCGGCGTGAGCCTTCTGAAGCTCCTTGATAAGTAAGTTGACATCACCCTCAACTACTTCCCTTCCTTTCTTGCCCATTCAGCACCACGCAATCAAATTTGACACCTATAGTATAAAAATTTAGTTATCTAACCGAAGCGCAAAACTGATATTCAAGAACTGTTTACCTCTATTCTGATGGTTATTGGTCTACAAATATATTGAAGTAGTAGGTGTATCCCAAGAAGGGTTGGATGACGCCATAAAGAAGGCTGTGAAGGAAGCCTATAAAGAAAGTAAGCAGATCTCATGGTTCTCAGTATCTGAGATTAGAGGCAGCATAAAGGAAGGGGAAGTAAAGGAGTTCCAAGTTACTGTTAAGATAGGATATAAAGTATCTTAACATCTGAATAGAATGCTCTTCTCTATGTATTTAGCATACATCTCATCAACTCTTCTTCGATTCACACCTCTGCCGTGAGGTACAAACCCTCCACTGAAACCTTTCGGTATATGTAGCAACTCGTGTATAATAACCTTCTCCTTCTCTTGCTGGGAGAGCCTATCAAACCTTTCAGATATAACCTCTATAAGATACATCGGTCTAATATTGAAAGCAGCCTCCCAAGCCCTACCTACTGCATGTATCCTCGCAACAGCTTGCCTAGATCTACTGCCTCTGCTCCTAACGAAACCAAGCCTCGAAAGATCGATGTATCCTAAACTGAGCGCATTCACTATGGATTCAGCCATCTTCTTAACATCATCAGCATAAGAATACTCCAACCCAGCAGAGAACCTCATTCCACCCAATTAAAACCTTATCGAGCTCCCAGCATACCCTTATAAAGAAGCTGTAGGAAGCCTAATATGCGGTAAGCGTGAAATAAGCAAGATGTCCAAAAAAGACCTAAATGATGAATCGGAAGGTGTAGATCAGCTAGCAAAAGCTGGAACCGCAATAACAGAGAAGACACTCTTCGCAACAGGTATACGCGTAGGCACAATGGTAAAGACTAAAGCCATGGCGCATTTTATAAGCAGAACAACCCCCGACGGCCTACACTACATAGACTTAGGCAAAACTTTAGAGAGGATCGAGACAGCAGCTCGCTTCATATCAAGAGCAGACATAAGCAAAGTCGTAGTATATTCAGCCAGAGAATACGGTAAAACCCCAGTAGAAAAGTTCTGCGAACTAACTGGAGCAATCCCTGTAACCGGACGCTTTATGCCTGGTACGTTTACAAACCCGCTCTACCCTTACCATATAGATGCAGAGCTCCTTATAGTAAGTGACCCAGCGATAGACGCACAAGCAGTTGATGAAGCATCCAAGATGGGTGTGCCTGTTATTGCGGTCTGCGACACAGACAATGTAACCTCTAAAGTCGATTTAGTAATACCAGCAAATAACCGTGGCAGAAAGGCTTTGGCGGCAGTCTTTTGGCTACTAGCCAGAGCAGTACTTATACGGACAGGCAGATTAACCGCAGACCAGCCTATGAAATACACTATAGAGGACTTTGAAACCAAAATCATAGAGGAAGCAGCAGAAGGAACATCTAAGCCCTAATGTTTTAAAGCCAGCACCTACTACTCTAATCCGATGCTCTTTGGAGGTTAGAATGCCTGCCGTAGCCGGGCAGTTTTACGAATCAGACCCTACTAAGCTCAAGGAGAGCATCGAAGAATGCTTCTTACATCCACTCGGGCCTCAGAAGATACCGCCAGCTCCAAGGTCTGATGAAGAAGTTATTGGACTTATTTCTCCACACGCTGGCTACATGTATTCAGGTCCAATCGCTGCACACGGCTACTATTATGCTTCAGCCTTGCCTAATCCTGAGCTCGTTGTAATCATGGGGCCTAATCACTGGGGGCTCGGTAGTGGGGTTGCCACGGTATCAGGAGGAATCTGGCGTACACCTTTAGGTGCTCTTGAAGTTAGTTCAGAGGACGCTAAGACTCTCGTAAAGTTTTCAGGTATAGTCGATTTCAACGCTGAGTCACATAAGCGTGAACATTCGATAGAGGTTCAACTCCCCTTCCTACAATACATCTTCAATTCACAGTTTAAGATCCTACCTATATCTATGCTCTTCCAAGATAAAGAAACTTCTACGGAAGTTGGACACGCTTTGGCGAAGATAGTTAGGGGAAGGAGATGCATAATAATAGCGTCTTCAGATCTAACTCACTATGAGAGCCATAAACAAGCCTCAACCAAAGATTATGAATTTATTAAAGCTGCACTTACTCTAGATGTATCTAAGCTCTATAATGTGCTGCAACGCCTAGATGTATCTGCTTGCGGGTATGGTCCTATAGCTGCGTTGATAACCGCTGTGAACGAACTTAATCTAAGAAAAGCTGAGCTTCTCAAATACGCTACAAGCGGCGATATCACAGGGGACAAAAGTTCGGTAGTCGGCTACGCCTCAGTAAAGTTTAGTAAATGATGAGCGTTGGAAGCATACGCCTACGCCCCAGGAAAGATAATAATCTGCGGAGAACATTTTGTAGTCTACGGCGCAACAGCCCTCGCAGCAGCCATAAATCGAGGCACAACAGCCATAGCCGAAACCTCGCCTACAACCACTATATACTCCAAGAACCTCGAGATGCAAGCAGACCTATCAACTAACAAGATTCCAGAAAAACTTAAACCACTCGCAGCAGCAATCTCCTCCACAAAAGAATATTTAAACGAAAAAAGAGGAGTTAAACTAACGATTCAAAGCAACATACCGCCTAGATCCGGATTAGGTTCATCGAGCTCATCGGCAGTCGCCACAGTAGCTGCTACCGCGCTGGCCCTTGGGCATAAATTGTCTTTAGATGAAGTTATAGAGTTAGCGATGTCTGCTGAACGTTTAGTGCATAGGAGCCCCTCTGGTGTGGATGTTCAAGTTTCAGCCAGAGGCGGTTTACTCTTATTCAAAAAAGGTGCTAAACCACAAACTCTGACCCTCAGCAAAAATGTGAGTTTTGTAGTAGCTTGCACTGGTATAGAGAGGAAGACAAGTGATTTAATTGAACGGGTTAAGGTTTGGAGGGAGGAGAATCCGTCTTTGTTTAACAGTCTTGTGGAGTCTTCAACTGTAATGTCGCACTGCTGCGCCGACGCCTTATGTTTAAGCGACCTTAAGAGGGCTGGGGCTATACTCAACTTCTTTCACGCAACTTTAAGCTGGCTTGGAATTTCGATAAAGGAAATCGATAGGATAGTTGAAGCAGCTCTATCATCTTCAGCATACGGTGCGAAGCTGACAGGAGCTGGCGGAGGTGGTAGCGTGATTATACTATGCTCAGAGGATAAGGTAGATAATGTTGTTAAAGAGATCTCAAGCATATCCTCAGAAGCCTTCGCCACACCCTTACCTAACAGCGGGGTAAAGACTTGGATTCAGAAGAGTTAACTTTAGTTAAGATCGGCGGCTCAGTAATCACGGATAAAAGCAAACCGCTATCTCTTAGATTCAACTGTTTAAACAACCTTTCCTCAGCATTAGCACGCTATGAGGGTAGGTTGGTGCTGGTGCACGGCGGCGGCTCTTATGCTCACCCGATAGCAAAAAAATATGGGTTGAAGATTGAGCCAGCAAAAGTTGAGCCTAAAGGAGTCACACTTACACGCCTAGGCGTCTTTACTTTACACAACGAGGTCGTGCTGAGCCTCTTAAGGGCTGGCATACCAGTATATAGTATACACCCACACCATATCCTATATAAAGAGTGCATCAATGTCCTCAACGAAGCTCTCTCATGCAACTTAACACCTATAACATACGGCGATGTCATTCCAAGCAAAGAGGGGTGCTTCGTTATATCTGGGGATATGCTGATGCGTCTCCTTGCAGAATACCTTAAGCCGAGAAAAGTGGTGTTCATAATCGATGTTGATGGGCTGTATGATACTGACCCTAAGTCTGGTAGGCTGCTTAAAGAAATCTCTTTGACTTGGCGTACAGAGCACAATGCGGGTGTAGAATTTGATGTGACAGGCGGCATATTAGGGAAGGTTAGAGAAGCCCAAAAGATCGCCTCTCTGGGTTCAGATGTATACTTTGTAAACGGGCTATACCCTGAAAGAGTTTTAAAGGTATTACGTGGAGAGGAAACTATAAGCACAATGGTGTCTGGAAGGGTAAGGTCTTGAAGGAAGATGAAAAAGAAGTTATAGCTAAGAGGAAGCTAGACGGACTCAAAATACCTTTAGAGCGAAATGTTCAAGCACGCACAACATCCACATTACTTGAATGCGTGCACTTAATTCACAACGCATTACCAGAATTAGACTTTAACAGTATAGATACATCAACAACATTCCTAAACCACAGATTCGGTGCACCCCTACTCATAGATGCAATGACGGGAGGAACCCCAGAAGCAACCAAGATAAACGCAAACTTAGCTGCAGCAGCCGAAAAGTTAAACCTAGGTATGGTGCTTGGGAGCCAAAGAGCAGCACTATTAGGTGAAGACTTAGCGGAAACCTACAGAGTTGCAAGAAAAGAAGGACCAAACATATTTTTAGCCGCCAATATAGGTGGGGCGCAGCTCGCAAGAGGCTTAAGCGTTGAGAATGTTAAGAAGCTTATCGACATAGTGAAGGCAGATGCGCTTGTAGTTCATCTAAATCCTCTGCAAGAGCTTATACAGCCAGAAGGAGAGCCTACCTATAAGGGTGTTTTAGAAAGAATACGTGAACTAACGAAGCAGTTGAATATACCTATTATTGTAAAGGAGGTCGGCTGTGGAATATCAAGGGAAGTAGCCTTAAAACTGCAGCTAGCTGGTGTTGCTGCAATAAATGTAGCTGGAGCAGGGGGAACAAGCTGGGCGGGCATAGAGAGCCAACGAGCCCAAGATGCAAACGTGACGCAAAAGGCTGAATTAGGCGAAGTCTTCTGGGACTGGGGGGTACCAACAGCGGCAGCGCTCATAGAGGTGGTTAAAGCGGTTAAGGTTCCAGTTATAGCTTCTGGAGGCATAAGAACAGGTTTGGAGGCTGCAAAATGTATCGCTCTAGGCGCTGCTCTAAGTGGGATGGCATACCCCCTTCTAAAGGCAGCGGTTGTCTCAAAGGAAGAAGTTGAAGCCACACTTAATAAGATAATCCTACATTTCAAAGCAACTATGTTCTTAGTTGGTGCGCAAAAAGTCAGCGAACTAAGAAACGCTCGAAAAGTTATAACACAACCCTTAAAAGATTGGTTAGGCTGATAACAGTAAAAGGTTATCTAATAACTAGAGCATATGGTTGATGAGCCGCTATGGATTGGGGTATGAAGAATAGGTTAGCCCAACTAATCCAGAAAGATGGGCGTGCACTCTTCCTACCGATAGACCACGGCTACTTTCAAGGCCCTACTACACGCCTCGAAGAGCCTGGTAAGACCGTTGCGCCTCTTATGCCTTATGCTGATGCTATAATGCTTACACGTGGCGTGCTGCGTTCCTGTATAGATCCAACAAACACCAAACCAATCATACTCAGGGTTTCAGGTGGTGTTAGTGTTATCGGTGAAGACCTTTCTAACGAGGGGATTATAACATCAGTTAAGGAGGCTATAAGGCTGAATGCATCGGCTGTATCGCTCTCTATCTTCGTCGGCCATAAATATGAACGCGAATCACTACTGAATCTAGCGAGGTTAGTCAATGTATGTGAAGATTACGGTATACCTGTGATGGCGGTCACAGCGGTTGGGAAGGAGTTGGAGAAGCGTGAAGCACGATACTTAGCGTTAAGTTCAAGGATAGCAGCAGAACTAGGTGCAAGAATAGTGAAGACATACTACTGCAAAGAAGGCTTCGAAAAAGTTGTTAGAGGATGCCCAGTGCCAGTGGTTATAGCTGGAGGGCCAAAAGTTGATTCAGAGCTAGAGGTCTTTGAGTGGGTATATGATGCCCTTCAGAAAGGGGCGATAGGTGTGAACTTGGGAAGAAACATCTGGCAACACGACCATCCTGTAGCTATGATAAAGGCTTTAAGAGCGTTGATCCACGAAAACTACACACCTAAAGAGGCACAAGATGAGTTCGAAAGAGCTAAACTAACAGGTTAAAAGGTTTAGATACAGTTGCGTGTCGCAGTCTACTACAGCAACCAAGATATACGAGTAGAGGAGGTAGAGCGACCAAAAATCAGAAGCGGAGAACTACTAATCAAAACAGAAGCCTGCGGAATCTGCGGAACTGATGTATTAGAATGGTATCGTAAGAAAAGAGCACCCACCGTCTTAGGACACGAAGCTACAGGGGAAGTAGTAGAAGTAGGCGCAGGTGTGGAGGAATATAAATGCGGAGATAGAGTCTTCGTTTCGCACCATGTACCTTGCGGTGTATGCAAATATTGTCTTTCAGACAAGGAAACAGCTTGCGAAACCCTACATACAACGAACTACTATCCTGGTGGATTTTCAGAATACATTAGGGTGCCTAAGATAAACGTGGAGAGAGGAGTTTTTAGGTTACCAGACACAATCTCATTCGAAGAAGGCGTGTTCATCGAGCCTTTAGGATGTGTTATACGCGGTCAGAGAGTGGCAGAAGTAAAGAGCAGAGACACAGTCCTCATACTAGGTAGTGGTGTGGCTGGGCTTCTTCATATACAACTGGCTCATCATAGAGGGGTGTCGAAGATAATTGCGACAGATGTTAACGATCTCAAGCTCAATTATGCTAAGCGCTTTGGTGCTGACTTAACTATAAACGCTCTGAAAGATGATGTTGAGCAGGCTCTCTTAGACTTTAATGAGGGGAAAAGAGCTGATAAAGTTATTCTATGCACAGGCTCATCATCAGCCTATAAAGATGCTTTGAAATGTGTAGATCGAGGAGGCACCATATTATTTTTTGCAGTACCTGACCCAGCGTTTAGAGCGCATATCCCATTAACTGACTACTGGAGGAACGAAGTGACTTTGACAACCTCCTATGGTGCAGCGCCAAAAGATCTAAAAGAAGCTCTTGATATGGTATCCGCTAAGACGCTTGAGTTAAAAGACCTAATTACCCACCGTCTACCTCTTTCTGAAATATTGTCTGGTTTTAAGTTGGTTATTGAGGGTAAAGCGCTAAAAGTGGTTATCAACCCAAATAAGTGAGTCAGCATACGTTATGTTTAATAGGAGATGCCTAAAAGTAGAGATTAGATTGTTTAAGATAGTTGAGGATGTTATGCAAAGGAATGTGCAGTGTATAAACCCAACTGAGAAACTGAAGGTAGCAGCAACCATATTAGGTGAGAAGCATATAGGAAGCCTAGTAGTGATAGGTAGTGTTGGCCCAATAGGCCTTCTAACAGAGACAGACATAATTTGGAAGGTTATAGCATTGAAGAGGGATTTATCAACAACCTTAGTGCTGGAGGTTATGTCTATCGCCTATGGTCGTATCGCTTCTGACGCTTCACTGAAGGATGCCGCTAAGCTTATGCTTGAAAAGAAGAAGCGTCTTTTGGTTTTTGAAGGTGATAAAGTTGCGGGTATAGTGACCGCTTCAGATCTTGTTAAAGGTATATCTGAACTCAACCTCCGTGTTGGTGTAGATGGTGTTATGTCGAAAAAGGTCTACTGTTTGGATGAGAATGCAACAGCCCTTGATGCTGCTCAAATGATGGCATCAAAGAGGATAGGTAGTGTAATAGTAACAAAAGACGATGAACCGTATGGCATATTCGCTGAGAGAGACCTTATGACAAAGGTTGCCGCACAAAACATACCTTTCACAACCGAATTAAAATTCTTGCTCTCTACACCACTTATCACAGCTTCAGTTAATGTGTCTGTAAGCGAAGCGGCCAAGATTATGGTGGAGAAGCGGATAAAGAGGCTTCCTCTTGTTCAAGGAGAAGATCTTGTGGGTATAGTTACTGCTAGAGACTTGGTGGAGGCATATGCAAGGAGTCTTTGAGGCTTCAATTCAACCCATATCTAAATTAGGAAGGTTTTTATTTAGCATCTGGAAGCGTCTTTATAAGATAGAGAAGTGAACACGGTTGTTGCAAAGCGGAAAGAAGCCACTTCAATGCCTCCAGAAAGCGATTAACAAGCATATATCTGTGAAGCTAAAGAGTGATTTGGAATACAGAGGAAAAATGGCGAATGTGGATAACTACATGAATGTTATACTTGTTGACGCACAGGAGTTTTCAAAGGGTGTGCTTTCAGCTCAATTCGGCAAAGTAGTTATAAGAGGAAATAACGTACTCTTCATTAAATTCGAAGACGATATATAGCACCGAATATAGGGTGGTGTTGATGTCCTTTCTACATACAGAAGAAATCAAAGCACCTATGGTTTCTGAACTCGAGGTTGAGATAGTTGAGAGGAAAGGATTAGGACACCCAGATAGCCTCATAGATGGTGCGTGTGAAGCGGTTTCTCTGAATTTATGTGAGTACTACCTTAAAGAATTTGGCACCATCCTCCATCATAACGTGGACAAAGGGCTTCTTGTAGGCGGTAGATCAAAGCCTAGATTCGGAGGCGGAGAGGTTATAGAACCCATCTACATACTTATAGCAGGCAGAGCGACATCATTCATAAACAAAGGCTCAGAAGTGCTCTCAGTTCCAATAGGCGGCATCGCCATCTCTGCAGTCAAACGCTATCTTAAGCAGACCGTCAGACACCTTGACGTAGAGACACATGTAGTAGTGGACTATAAGATAAAACAGGGTTCACAAGATCTTATGTCTGTCTTCACATCTTCAAACAAGATACCCTTAGCTAACGACACCTCTATCGGTGTGGCTTATGCACCTCTTTCACCAACTGAGACTCTTGTCTTAGAAACTGAAAAGATGCTTAACTCAGAGCGTGTTAAGAAGATGCTGCCTGAAACTGGCGAGGACATAAAGGTTATGGGTTTCCGAAGAGGAAAGAAGCTACATCTTACAGTAGCTCTAGCTACAGTAAGCGGGCTTATCCCCGACGCATCTCATTACGAGAGTGTAATCGAAGAAGCAAGCAATTTGATTAAAGACCTAGCCTCTAGGCAGAGTGAACTAGAAGTAGAAGTAAAAGTAAATTCAGGGGACATAAAGTCAACCGGCAGCTACTACCTAACCGTTACAGGCACCTCAGCTGAAGCAGGTGATGATGGCAATACGGGTAGAGGAAACCGAGTTAATGGGCTTATCACACCCATGCGCCAATACTCCATGGAAGCTACAGCTGGTAAGAATCCGGTGAACCATACGGGTAAGATATATCAAGTAATCGCTCAGAGCGCTGCAAACAGAATCATCAAAGAAGTTAGTGGAATTAAAGAAGTCTATGTGAGGATATTAAGCAGAATAGGCTCACCTATAGCTGAACCTCAAGTAGCAAGCGCAGCTCTGCTCCTTGAGAAAGGTAAGACGCTGGGCGCTGTTAGAGGGGATGTTGAAAAAATAATTGAAGAGGAATTAGGTAAGACTTCCCAGGTTTCGGAGATGATAAGGCGCCGAGAGGTTACGCTATTTTAGCTGTGAAGTTCTACACTGTCTCGCCAGCCCCTAACATAAAAAGAGGCATCCTCCATTGAGCAATCAATTTTAAACCTTCTTCTAAAAAACTTCAAGATGTTCAACACATCTCGGTCTAAGAGTATAGTTGCATTAGGGTGCTCTTTACTTACTGCTTGAGGCCAGTCTATAAGCAAGATCTTTGAGTCGCTGCATAAGATGTTAAATTCGCTGAGGTCTGCGTTAACTATACCAGCTTTAGTGTAGGCTAAGCGGATATTCTTTAAGATCTCTTTAAGCACCTTCTTAGGCTCCTTAAGCTCCTTACAATCTACTAAAAGCATTCCTCGAATTCTCTCCATCAGCAGCGCATGCCTATTACGCGCTATAACTTCAGGTACAGATACACCAACTTGGCTCAATTTTTTAATTGCTTCAAACTCTTTTTTCGCTGCGCTGATGTTCACCTTTAGCCAATGGTGGTGTGCGGTTGGCTCCACGTAGCTCCGCTTGATCTTTATGGCTCTGAAGCTTATGCGCCCTATTCGATAGAACTTTACCGCATAGGCTCTGCCTGCGTCGTCTATGGCTTCGTAGACATCAGATTCTTTGCCTACACCTATTATTGGCCCTATGCCAGATATGAAGTTTCGTTTCACAAAGCCTCTGAGGGCTAATGCATCTAGACCCGCAGATACTAATGTAGCTCCGTTTGTGGTAAGGTGGATGAGTTTTAATTGGTCTAGCCGTTTAAGCCTAAACTTTACTTCATCAAGGTGTAGGTTTGTTGTTTTAGATATGTACTCAAATGGCACAACTTCATATGCTTCGAGCGCTCTCTCAAGCGCTGAAAGTACGCTCCAATCTTCTGAGCTGAGGCTCTTTAATGTTTGTGCTGCTATATGTGTTGTCGACACACCCTACCCCTTCGCTTTTAACCTAATAGCTTATTAGTGTGATGCTTAAGCGTATAAATGAGTTTAGAAGATAGTTGAAGGGCATGGCTCTACCATTAGGTAAGGTTCCTCCACAAATTCTTGAATCTATCGTGCTTAAGAAGGGTGGTGCTTTTTCCCCGTTACTCCTTGTTAAGCCAAAAGTAGGCGTAGACATAGCTGTCATAGCACTTAAAGAGCACTACCTTATCCTATCCTCAGACCCGATAACGGGTGTAGCAGAGGAGATAGGCTGGTATGCTGTGAATGTCGCTGCAAACGATGTTGCAACATCAGGGGCTAGACCAATGTTTCTGCAGTCAGTCATATTACTTCCTGAGGGCTCAGATGCTTCCACGCTTAAACAGATAGCTTATGATATGCATAAGGCAGCTAAGAAGCTAGGTATCTCAATAACCGGAGGACATACAGAAACAGTGAAAGGCCTCAAAAAACCTATCGTAATATCAACTTGCTTCAGCGTAGCGGAAACATACGTAACATCTGCAGACGCAAGACTTGGAGACGTAATAATGATGACTAAGGCAGCGGCATTAGAAGGCACATCGATCTTAGCTAGATTCGACAGATCTTTAAAAAATCTTCCTAATTCAACTAGGAAGAAGGCTATCAACTTAGCAAAGAAGATCAGTATAGTAGAGGACGCTCTGACTGCTTACTCAACTGGCTATGTGCACGCTATGCATGACCCGACCGAAGGCGGGGTTATAGGGGGGTTATGTGAGATGGCTGTAGCATCCGGCTTAGGTTTTATAGTCTACAGATCTAAGATTCCAGTGCTTTCTGTGACTAGAGAGATCTGTGGATTGAAGGGTATAGACCCGCTTCTTCTAATCAGCTCTGGCTCACTACTTATGGCGGTTGACCCAAAAGGTGTGGAGGAGGTTAAAAGTCAGCTTAAATGTAAAGGCATATCAGTAGCTGAGATAGGTAGATTTACAGCTTCAAAGCGTATTGTTGTGGATGAAATGGGAAAAAAGCATGCTTATCCGAAAGCAGTTGTAGATGAGCTCTGGAGATTAGAAGAAAGTGAAGGGGGGCAAAAAAGTGATGAACCCGCTTATTAAAGACCTACTAATGAAATTTGTAGAGGAAGATGCTCCTTGGGGAGACATCACAACACATCTTATAGTAGACCCTAAAACAGAGGCAAGGGCAAGCCTAATAGCAAAGACAGACGGCGTCTTCGCAGGCTCAGAAGAAGTTGAGACACTATCTTCACTCTTCAACCTATCAAGCAAGCTTAACCTCAAAGACGGGGAAAGATTCAAAGCACAAAGCGTGTTAGGTGAGATAACAGGTAAAGCCAAAGACATACTTCTAATCGAGAGGACGCTTCTGAACCTACTATCACATATGTGTGGAGTAGCAACAGCGACCAAAAACATCGTGGATCTCCTTAGAGCAAATGGTCTATACACACGTATAGCTGCCACAAGGAAGACCCACCCTGGTTTAAGGCTGTTCGAGAAGAAGGCGGTCTTAGCTGGAGGTGGTGACCCGCATCGGATGGATCTATCTTCGATGATCCTCATAAAAGATAACCATATAGCATTATGCGGCGGGGTAGGTGAGGCTGTTAAAAAGGTTAGGTCTGGTTCAAGCTTCTCTATGAAGATCGAAGTAGAGGTTAAGTCTTTGGATGAAGCGTTAGAAGCGATAGAAGCCGGTGCGGACATAGTTATGTTCGATAACCTATCTTCTGACGACGTTAAACAAGTGGTTGATGTTCTTAAGAGAAGGGGGTTGCGTGAGAAGGTTCTACTTGAGGCTTCTGGGGGAATAAACTATTCAAATGTGCTCAACTACGCTATGGCTGGTGTAGATATAATTTCGATGGGCAGCCTAACCTCTACACCACAATACATAGACATAAGCTTAGAATTGGAACCTATTTGAAGGTGAGAATGTGTCTAAGAAGGTGCGCATAGGACTTATAGGTTGCGGCGCGATAGGAAGCGAAATAGCAAAAGCTATAGATGAGGGGCTGGTACCAAACGCTGAACTCAAAGCAGCATTAGACAAAAACCTCCAAGCACTACACACACTCAACACACACCTAAAAAAGAGATACAAACCAGTCAAAACGTTAGCCGAGCTCCTAAAGAGCAATATAGATTTAATAGTAGAAGCAGCGTCACAGCAAGCTGTAAGAGAATACTCTGAAAAGATCCTTAAGAGCAGAAAAGACCTCGTCGTGTTAAGCGTAGGAGCACTACTGGACAGAGAATTACTCCAACGACTACTTTTACTATGTCAAAGATACGGTTGTAAAATCTATGTAGTCTCAGGAGCACTTGGAGGCATTGATGCAGTAAAGGCTGCAAGTATAGTCGGCTTTAGTGAACTAAGCCTAACTACACGTAAGCATCCAAGAGCACTAGCCTCTTCACCCTTCTTCGCCGAAAAAGGAATCGACCCCAGCAGCATAACTGAACCAACCACACTTTATGAAGGAGGAGCCGTCGAAGCTGCGAGACTCTTTCCAGCAAATGTGAACGTGGGTGCAACGCTCACACTAGCGGCCTCTCCGAATAGAGAGCCTACAATACGCGTCATAGCAGACCCAACGTTAGACGTAAACATACATGAGGTAGTAGCAAAAGGTAAATTTGGGGAAATAAGCATAGTGCTTAAAAATAAACCCTTCCCAAATAACCCTAAAACGAGCTATATAGCAGCACTCTCAGCCATCTCTACCCTAAGAAGCATATGCACTCTTGGTCTTAAAGTAGGCACTTAAACGGCAATTTAAGAAGCAAAAATCAATCATACTTGCCTAAATTGCCGAAAACCTACATTTTTTATTAAATATTATTCGCTAAATATTATGTGCAGAGTGCGAAGACCCTACAAGGCATAGAGGCGGAGATAAAGCATTGGAAGGAAGTTAGGGAAGCGACTATCTTAGCGCACAACTACCAAATCCCAGAAGTTCAAGATATAGCAGACTACATAGGCGACTCACTAGAACTAGCAAGATACGCCTCAAAAATCAAAGCTAAGGTTATAGTCTTATGCGGTGTAAAGTTTATGGCTGAAACAGCAGCCATACTGAACCCAGACAAAACAGTCCTCATACCAGATCTTGGCGCTGGATGCTCACTATGTGATACGATAAATGTTGAGCAGCTTAGAGATTGGAAGAAGAAGCATCCTAATGCAGTAGTCGTAAGCTATGTGAACACAACAGCAGAGGTTAAAGCTGAAAGCGATTACTGCTGCACTTCAAGCAACCTCCTCAAAGTCATAGAAGCTATACCAAAAGAAAAAGAGATTCTGTTCCTACCAGACATGTTCCTCGGCGCATACGCAGAAGCCAAGCTAGGTCGTAAAATGCACATCTGGACTGGTGAATGCCATGTGCACGCGGGAATAAGATTGCAAGATATCGAGGCTGTCAGAAGAAGGCATCCAAATGCTAAACTACTTATACATCCTGAGTGCGGTTGCGTAAGCCAGTGCCTTTATTTATGCGCTTCAGAGGGCTATAACGGTATGGCTGTATTATCTACAAGCGGTATGCTAAGGGAAGCTAAGCTATCACAAGCTAAAGAATTCATTATAGCAACCGAGGTCGGTTTACTGCATAGGTTGGCAAAAGAGAGCCCAGATAAAACGTTCATACCTGTCAAAGAAGATGCCGTCTGCAAATACATGAAGATGATAACTCTTGATAAAGTTCTTGCTTCGTTAAAGAATATGGTTTATGTAGTTAAAGTGGATGATGATGTAGCAAGAAGAGCAAGAGTAGCTATAGAAAGGATGCTGCAAATCTCCTAAGGCAGAAGAAGAGCTTTGTCTTCTGATATAAGGTAAAGTATTTATTTAGTGGTGTGACGGGTCAAATCAAGATTGGGGTTCCATATTGCCAGAGTTCGGTTACAGCTTCAAAGAATACGACCCTCTTATACACGTGCGCGCCAGTAGGCGCGAAGTAGATGTTAGCCCAAAGGCTGCAACCGAAGTCTGCGCCTTTATAAAAGGTAAGACCCTTTCTGAGGCGAAGCGTCTTTTAAATGAGGTTATAGAGAAAAAGTGTTGTGTGCCTTTTAGGAAGTACAAGAAGGATCTTGGGCATAAATCTGGTTTGGTCAAGTTTTACGCTGGTAGATATCCGGTTAAAGCCGCGAAGGAGGTTCTTTCTGCTCTTGAAAATCTAGAGGCAAATGCTGAGTTCAGAGGACTTGACACAGATAATCTTGTTATAGTGCATGCTGCTGCTCATCGAGGCAGAAAAGTGAAGAGCTATGTTCCAAGAGCGTTTGGGCGTTCAAGCCCGAGCTTTAACACTTTGGTGCATATAGAGGTTGTTGGTAAGGTGGTGTAGTCTATGTCCGCGGTCAAGAATGTAATGAAAAATTATATAAGAAACGCTGAAATAGATGAATTTCTCCAACAAGAGCTGAGTGAAGCAGGCTACGGTGCCTCAGATATCCTCAAGACACCCATAGGAACAAGGATAACCATCTACGTCACACGCCCAGGTTTAGTCATAGGTAGAAGAGGTTTAGGAATTAAAGAATTAACAGAGAAGCTCGAAAAGAAGTTCAACCTCCCTAACCCCCAGATCTCGGTTACGGAAGTTGAAATACCTGAACTAAATCCACGTATAATGTGCAATCGAATAGCACAAATGGTTACAAAGGGAACAGCCTTCCGTAGGGCTGCTCTATGGGCGCTCAACTCTATAATGGCTGCTGGAGCGAGCGGTGCTGAAATTAGGATTGCAGGTAAGCTTAGAAGCGAGCGGGCTAACTATGAAAAGTATCGTATAGGTGTCTTACCTAAGAGCGGCGACCCTGCTGAAAAGATGGTGAGGGAAGCTGTGACACATGTTTTGCTTAAGATGGGGCTTTATGGTATCAAGGTTAAGATCGCTTTAAAAGATGTTGTTCCATCTGAATTTGAGTTAAAAGAGGAAGGTGAGAAAGAAGGTGACCAAGCTAAAGCCAGCTGAGCTGAGAAAGATGGACATCAAGGAGCTTAATTCAAAGGTAAGAGAACTTAGAAGTGAGCTTCTTAGACTGCGCACCGCGTCAGCAAGAGGCACATTAAGAAAGGAGTCAGGTAAGATCAGAAGCGTAAGAAGAAATCTTGCAAGAGTGCTGACTATAATAAGAGAGAAGGAACTTGCCGCTAAGAGAGGTGTAAGCGGGTGAAGATAACGCCTATAAATTTATTATGCCATGAATTAATTGGACTAAATATTAAGATAGTTGACAGTAAAGAACCTACACTTATTAATCTAAATGGTGTAGTAGTTTACGAAACTAAGAAGACGCTACATATTTCTGCAAATGGTAGGATAAAGGTCGTCCCAAAAGATGTCTGTAGATTTGCCTTACGTCTGCCTCAGCGTGTTGTTGAAGTGGAAGGGTGGAAACTTGTGGGGCGACCAGAAGATAGAGTGAAGAGGTTGAGATTAAGATGAGACGCATAGGAATAGATGTTGAACCACCAAAAAAAAGTTGCACAGACGTGTTATGTCCTTTCCATGGCAAACTCAGCATTAGAGGTAAGCTGATAAAGGGTAAGGCAGTCAGTGTGAAGTCGAAGAATACAGCGGTTGTAGAGAAAGAATACCTCCACTATATACCGAAGTTTATGAGATATGAGCGGAGAAGAAGCCGAATTCACGCACACCTACCACCTTGCCTTGATGTGAAAGAGGGCGACGTGGTGCAGATAGCTGAGTGCAGACCTCTAGCAAAATCTGTAGCCTTCGTAGTCATAAGTAAGGAGAGTGAATAGTGTTGCCAAAGTCTCGTGCTGTATCAGCAAAGGGTGTATCTGAATTTAAGCTATACATAACCAAAGCAATACCAGCGAACGCAGTAATCAACTGCGCAGACAACACAGGTGCGAAGACCCTAAAGCTCGTTCAAGTTACTAGATTTAAAGGCAGACTTAAAAGAATACCCGCAGCCTCAGTTGGAGACCACGTGACCGTCGTTGTGAAAAAAGGTAATCCAGAGCTAAGAAAACAAGTTTTCGGCGCGGTAATAGTTAGGCAAAAATATCCTATTAGAAGGGCGAGTGGACTTAGAGTCAGCTTCGAAGACAACGCAGCGGTAATAGTTACACCAGAAGGTGACCTTAAGGGCACGGACATAAAAGGTCCTGTTGCCGCTGAAGCCGCTGAACGTTGGCCTAGAATCGCAAACTTGGCGTCTATGATAGTGTGATGGTGAACACGATATGCCGAGCAGAAGCAGAATAATTCTGAAGACTGTTCCACACCATAAGCGTGGTAAGATGCTTTCAGCACATCTATCCGACGATCTCAGAGCAAAATATGGTATAAGGTCGCTTCCGTTAAGGAAGGGGGATACGGTAAAGATCCTGCGTGGTGAATACGCTGGGGTAGAGGGTAAGGTTACCGCGGTTTATCGAGCGATGGGTAGAATCGCGGTAGAGGGTGTAACACGTGAAAAGATCGCTGGAGGCACAGCTCCAGTAAAGATACACGCTTCGAAGGTTATGATAACATCGCTCAATCTAGACGACAAATGGAGACAGAAGATATTGGAGCGCAAAGGAGGTGTAAGGTGAAGTTGGGTAAAAAGGGAGGGTCAAACAGAGCTAAAAGGTCTACCGCACCACCGTTCTGGCCTATACCCCGTAAAGTAAAAGAGTTCACGGTCAAAACAAGCCCAGGGCCGCATGGTAAAGACAGTAGCTATGCTCTCGCTGTTTTGATTAGGGACGTGCTTAAGTTAGTAAACACCTATAGGGAAGCAAGGTTTGTCGCATCTTCGGGTAAAGTGCGGGTAGATGGTGTTGTTAGGCGTGCTTTAGACTTTCCGATAGGTTTGATGGATGTTGTGGAATTCGATGGTCTTGGAAAGGTGTATCGGCTTGTCCCACGTGATGGGAAACCTCTTGTGCCCATTGAAATATCTCCAGATGAAAAGAATCTAAAGCTATGCAAGATACTTAAAAAGAACACCGTCAGAGGCGGGATTACACAATATACTCTACACGATGGTCGATGCCTATTGGATGAAGGTGACTTGTCTCTTAAGACTGGGGATACTTGTCTCATTGAAGTTCCCTCACAAAGGCTTATCAATACCATAAGAATGAAGAAGGGTATCCAAGCATTGGTGACTAGTGGAGAGAGGGCTGGACTATTAGGCTATGTGGAAGACCTTAAGCCAGGAACGTTTACTAGAAAACCAACAGCAACCCTTTTAACCGGGGCAGCAACGGTTGAACTACCTACAAACATACTCATGCCTGTGGGTGAAGATAAGCCCCTCATATATATAGGGAGTAGGTAGTCATGTCAGCCATACAGATCTCTGAGAATCCTATGCGAATGATGCGTATAGAGAAGGTTGTAGTAAATATAGGAGTAGGAAAGTCAGGCGAACCCCTGCAGAAAGCTTCAACGATACTAGAAGAACTCTTTCAGCAAAAACCCAGCGTAAGAAAGGCACGGAGGACAATAAGAGATTTTGGTGTAAGAAAAGGTGAACCTATCGGTGTCTCTGTGACTTTAAGAGGGGACAAAGCAACGGAAGCACTTAAGAAGCTTCTACAAGCAAAGGGAAATAAGCTCCCAGAATCAAGCTTCGATGTAAACGGAAGCGTCTCATTCGGATTAAAAGAACATATAGACATAGCTGGTGTAAAATATAAGCCTGAATTAGGCATCTTTGGAATGAACGTCTCTGTATTTATCACAAGACCAGGATACAGAGTTATGTATCGTAGACGTGCCCGTTCTAAGGTTGGACGAGCCCACAGAGTCAAGAGAGAAGATGCGATAGAATTCTTAAAGTCAAACTTCGGTGTAGAGGTGGTTTAAGTTTGAAGGAAAGGCACGGTAAGCCAAGAAAATTTGGTAAGGGTGCTAGGTGGTGTAAGAGATGTGGGCAATACAACGCCCTAATCAGAAAATACGATCTTCAGCTATGCAGACAGTGCTTCAGAGAAGTCGCAGAGAAGCTGGGATTTAAGAAGTATGAGTAGGTGCTAGTTATGCCAGCTCAAAACGTGCTTGCAAATCTTTTCTCAACTATTTATAACAACGAGATTAGGAATAAGAAGGAATGCCTCGTTATACCAGCTTCAAAGCTTGCTAGCGAAGTCCTTCGAACTATGCAGCGCTACAAGTATATCGGCGAATTCGAGTTTATTGACGATGGTCTCTCGGGAAAACTAAGAATACAGCTGCTAGGGCGAATCAATAAATGTGGAGTAATCACACCTCGATTCAGCGTCGCTAAAGATGAATTCAGCGTATGGGAGCAGAGGTTCCTACCCGCAGTAGGCGTGGGGATACTTATTGTCACAACACCAAAGGGTGTTATGTCACATTATGAGGCTATAGAGCAAGGAGTAGGGGGGAGATTGCTTGGCTACGTCTACTAATCCCTTAACTGAAGAAATTCTTCTACCTGATGGTGTAGTAGGCAAGTTGGACGGCTACATTCTTCAGATTAGGGGTCCTTTAGGTGCTGTTTCAAAAGATTTCTCGAAGATCCCTGTGTTGTTGAAGGTTAGTGGGGATAAAGTAGTTCTTACTGTGCCATCGAGTAGGAGGCGTGATAAGGCTGTGCTGGGCACTGCTAAATCTATAATTTCAAATATGGTTATCGGAGTCACAAAGGGATTTACATACAAGCTTAAAGTTGTTTATGCTCATTTTCCGATTACTGTTAGGGTCAAAGATAAAACAGTCTACATTGAAAACTTTTATGGTGAGCGTAGCCCAAGGACCGCAGAAATAGTTGGTGAATGCAAGGTTCAAGTGCAAGGTGAAGACGTTATAGTTACTGGAATAGATAAAGAGCATGTTGGTGCGACAGCTGCCAACATAGAGCAAGCTACGAGGATTAAAAGAAAGGATCAAAGAGTCTTTTTGGACGGCATATATATCTACGAAAAGGTGGTTAACCCTTGAGCAGTAGGTCAGACATTAAACAGATGTTAACGCTTAGAAAACAGTTATCATCAAAGAGACCTAAATTTGTTAGGCAAGAGAGCTGGAGATATAATAGGTTAAAGCCATCTTGGCGTAAACCAAAAGGTATAGACAGCAAAATGCGGCTGCAAGTCAAGGGATGGCCAAAGATTGTAAAGATAGGATACAGAGGCCCCGCTGCTGTCAGAGGTTTACATCCAAGCGGCTACAGGGATATACTCATCTATAACCCCTCGGATCTTGAAAGCCTCAATCCTGAGACTGATGCGGCTAGAATAGCGTCTACTGTGGGCGCTAAGAAGAGGCTGGAAATTATGGCTAAAGCAAAGGAAATGGGCATAAAGGTTCTTAATCCGACTGTTCCTAAGCGGGTGAAGTAGACTATGGATCTTAGTGCAAAGAAGAGGCTGGCTGCAGATATATTGAAGGTCGGAGTTAGCAGAGTTAGGCTAGACCCAAATGAGGCTGATGCGATAGCTGACGCTATAACTCGTGCATCCATAAGGAACTTAATAAAAAGAGGCGTTATATGGGCTGAGCCGGCTAAAGGTGTATCAAGAGGTAGGCATAGATTAACTAAAGATAGGAAAAGTAAGCGTGGTGCAGGAAGCAAAAAAGGCGCTAAAGGCGCAAGAATGGGAAAGAAGGAACATTGGGTAACCCGCGTAAGGGCATTAAGGAGAAGGTTAAAGCTGCTCAGAGATAGGGGGGTAATAACTGGTAAAGTCTTCGACGAGCTTTATCTGCAGATAAAGGGTGGGCAAGTAAGAAGCCTACGCCATCTAAACGAACTCGTAAAAGAGGTAAGTAAATCTTGAATATCCAGAAGAGCTACATCCCAATATTCAGAAGGAGAAGAGAGGGAAAGACCGACTATAAGAAGAGAAGGCTTCTACTATATGGTAAGAAACCATTCATAACATTCCACAAAAGTAACTACACCATATACTGCCAGATTCACAAACCGGAACTAAAAGGAGACATAGTTATAGCTTCTGCTAACTCAAAAGAACTAACAAAATATGGGTGGAAGGGTTCAAGGAAGAACATACCCTCAGCATACCTTACTGGACTATTAGTAGGCTTAAGAGCCTTAGAAAAAGGTGTAAAGTCAGCAGTCCTCTACTTGGGTCCTAGGCGATTTGTCAAGGGTTCTAGAGTCACAGCTTTAGTCAAGGGGATAATCGATGCTGGCGTCGATGTTCCAGTAGATCCTGAGCTACTGCCAAAAGAGGAGTATTTATCTGGAAAGCATATATCTGAGTACGCTAATATGCTGCTCTCTTCCTCACCAGAGGAGTATAAGCGAAGGTTCTCCTTTTTACTTTCTCGTCGATTTAAACCTGAAGAATATGCTAAGCACACAGCGTTGGTTAAATCGAAGTTGTTTAAGGAGTTAAAGGTGAAAGCAAAGTGAGTTTAGAATCGAAGGATAAGCAGATCTGGAACCCTCGAACCAAGCTAGGTCTGATGGTGCAAAGCGGTAAGATAACCTCACTCAGCAACGTCTTCGAAATGGGTTATCGAATAAGAGAGCCGGAGATCGTCAAAACATTACTTCCAGACATCAAAACAGAGGTGATAAGCGCCGGCATAGTTCAGAAGCAGACAGACGCAGGAGAAGTCACAAGGTTTGTTGCTATAGTCGCAGTTGGCACTACTGGCTGGTTTGGTGTGGGGAGAGGTAAAGCTATGCAAATGCGAAGCGCCATCGATAAAGCTACAAACGCCGCGCTGCTAAATATTTTACCCGTTAAACTTGGGTGTGGGAGCTGGGAATGTAGATGCGCGAGACCACACAGCGTCCCCTATAAGATAGTGGGGAAGGCTGGAAGTGTTACTGTTGAGATCATACCCGGACCAAGGGGCTTAGGGTTGGTGGCTGGTGAGACGGTAAGGAAACTTCTCAGCTTGGCTGGTGTTGTGGATGCTTGGACACGAACCTTTGGCTCGACTAACACACCGTCTTCCATAACTAATGCTGTAAGTATGGCGTTTAAGAACATGCATAAGTTGAATATTGTATCTAGGTAGTGGGATAATATGGCTTGCCTAGTAGTTGTAAGGTTAAGAGGGACGGTAAATGTCCCATATTGGGCTAAGACGACCCTACGCTTACTTAATCTAGATAAGCGGTTCAGAGCAACTTTAGTTGCAGACTCGCCTTCTGTTATAGGTATGCTCAAGAAGGTTAAAGATTATGTGGCTTGGTGTGTTGCTGACGCCGAGTTGGTAAAAGCACTTCTGGAGAAGCGTGGCAAAGTTTCAGGAAATAAGCGACTTAGCCTTGATGTAGTTAAGGAGCTAGGGTTTGACGACTTCTCTTCTCTAGCAGCATCTCTGGCTCAGTGTAAGATATCTTTAAGCAAGCTCAAGCCGATAAAACCATTCTTCGCCCTTCATCCACCAAGAGGTGGATTCCCCGCCTCAAGCAGAAGGCTTTACAAAGATGGCATTCTTGGTGAAAATCCCGAGCTACCAAAGCTTATAGCGAGTATGCTGTGACTTAAGATGACTTCAATAAACAAGTTTATCTTAGGGGCTAAATACTCTAGTTGTGCTTAAAAGAGGGTAAATGATATGCCGACTAGACTACGCAAAGTAAGAAAACTTCGCGGCTCAAGAACTCACGGATGGGGCCAAATAGGGCAGCATAGAAAGAGTGGAAGAAAAGGCGGCAGAGGCAAGGCTGGTCTGCATAAACACAAATGGAGTTGGGTGGTAAAATATGCCCCAGAGCACTTCAGCAGAGACTCATTAAAACCGAAAAAAGAATCAAGACCACGCAGATGGATCAACTTAAGCAAACTAGAAGAGATAGCACAGAAGCAAAAAACAAATGAGATAAACCTAACAAACCTAGGCTACGACAAACTACTAGGCTCAGGAGAGATCAAAACACCGATAAAGGTGACAGTAAGAGCATACACTAAACAAGCTAAATCAAAGATAGAAGCAGTTGGGGGTCAGTTGATAGAGGGCTAATCGATCATGAGCGCGCTTCGGAACTTCATATCATCTGCGTCAACTATTTTACCCGAGGTTCCGAAGCCCCCTAAGAAGCCTAGCCTTACTGAGCGTTTTATTTGGACGGCTATTGCTTTGGTAATCTACCTTGTTATGGCTCAAGTGCCGCTTTATGGTGTTGCTGTAGGCGGTCAAGATCAGCTCGCTTTTACGAGAATTATCTTCGCTTCATCGCAAGGGACTCTTATGGAGCTTGGTATTGGCCCTATCGTTACCGCGGGTCTTATTCTTCAGCTCCTTAAAGGTGCTGACATATTTAGAGTCGATTTTAAGAAGCCTGAAGATAGGGCGCTCTTCACATCCGCTACTAAGCTACTCACTTTTATAGTGATAATCGTTGAAGCCTCAGCCTATATTGCTGGAGGAGCGTTCGGCAGAAATCTCACTTCAACAACTATCATAATTCTTCTAGCTCAACTTCTCTTTGCGGGCGTTGTGGTTATGCTCTTAGATGAGTTAGTTCAGAAGGGTTGGGGTATTGGAAGCGGGATATCCCTCTTTATCATGGCGGGTGTAGCTCAGCGTATAGTATGGGATATGTTCAGCATACTGCCTACTGGTGCTGGTTATTTTGGCGCTATTCCACACGCAATCAACGCGACGCTTGCCGGAGTGCCTCACGAAGCTTGGTTTAGGCACGGCGCGCTGCCTAGCATATCGACTCTTTTCATCACAATCTTAGTCATACTTGCCATCATATACATAGAGGGGGTTAGAATCGAGATACCGATAACATCTACTAGATACCGAGGCTTCTCAGGGGTATATCCAATCAAGCTACTATATGTCTCAAACATCCCTGTAATTTTAACATCAGCCTTAATGGCTAACATAACCTTCTTTTCTCAAATCTTGTGGAGCAACCTTAACCCAAATAACGATAACCCGATATTAAACACCATAGTCACATTCAACCAAACCAACCCCGGCGCCGGACCTACAGGAGGGCTTCTCTACTACATGTCAATACCTACTTCACTTGATGTTGCATTATCTGAGCCTATACGCACCGTCACCTCGATTTTGATCTTGATAGGCTTTGCTGTGCTCTTCTCTAAGATTTGGGTTGAAATTGGAGGCTTATCTCCCAAAGCTGCGGCTAAGAGTCTGCTTGATGCTAATGTCCAAGTTCCAGGTTTTAGGAGGGCTGGTGTGTCTGTTGAACACATCTTAGAAAAGTATATTCCAACACTCACGATAATAGGTGGTATCCTCATCGGTCTTATCGCTGGAGCTTCACAGGTCTTGGGTGTGTTTGGTTCTGGGATAGGTATTCTTCTTATGGTAGGTATCATAATTAACTACTATCAGCTACTTATGAGGGAGCAGCTGGAAACAATGATGCCTAGATTGGCTGGGCTGCTTGGTAAACGCTAACCTTTACGCGCCTCAAGAAAAAGGCGCGCAAATTCATCATACATCTTAAGCGTATTCCACCTAAACCTAGGCTTTAACTTCACCCTTACAACATCACTAGAACCTAACCTAACTGAACCATCTACTAAACTCTGTTTATCTAATCGTAGATAGAGCTTACCATGCTCGTCAACATGCCTTTCTACTTCACGCGCAATATGTTTTCTATCTTCCTCATCTAATTTGGATATGAGGAGCCTACCCCAATCGTCAGCCTTTTGACCTGTTAAGTGTGCTACATACCTTTTAACTTCATTACCATAATGCCCAGTAAGAACGCTCTTAGCGAATTGCTGCGGCTCTATACCTAATGTCTCTGCGAATGTTGATAAACACCTCTCTTCATCCTCTGTAGCATGTAGATGAAATGAAACCTCCGCAGACATAAATACAATCTTAGTCAAGCGTCTAACCGCTTATCAGACATGCCACCTATATCTTTATTCATATCGGTTACTGGTAAGTATGTGGAGAAGGGATATAGATTTGAGTCAAAAAAAGAAGACGACCGGAGACCTAAGGATAGAAGATCTGCTAGAAGAGCAACTTAGACGAGAAATGTTTCTAGAATCGGGGAAAAAATTCAGATACATAGATGATTGGGATACGGTTATGCACTCAGTATATGAGATACCGATAGAATACGGGGGGTACACAAAAAGAATACCAGAACTAAAGTTTCTTAAAGAAATGGTCAACACACTTACCAGCGGAGACTTCGAAGAAGTTAAACGCTCAGAAAGCAGAAAGAAGCAGATGAGAGAATTCACAAAGACGATGAGCATGTACTATAATCTAATCTTCAAACTGAAGGACCAAAAGGTCGGCTACGGCGCTCTAATCTACTTTCCAGAGCTTGATCCAAAGAAGCCGGAGCGAAGCAAAGGTATAGTGCTTATAGCAAAGTGTGTGGTTAAAGGTGGTGGGGTTGAATTCTACTACGAAAAAGCTAAGTTTGATGACTTTCTAATAGAAGTAAAGCCTTACATCGAGCTGCTAGGTGATCTTTATAGAGCGCATAAACCAACCTAACCAAATATATCCTCTTGGTGTGGAGATGAATAAAACCGGGAAGAAGATAGTTTACGGATTAGGTATAGAATCTACAGCACACACCTTTGGAGCTTCGGTAGTTGACTCAACGGGTAGAATCTTGACAGACGCTAAATCAGTTTATATACCACCGCAAGGCTCAGGCATACACCCCAGAGAGGCGTCAAGACACCATTCAGAAAAGGCTGCTAATGTAATAGATGAAGCTTTACGAGGCGCGGGAATAAAAGCTAGAGATCTGTCGTTCATAGCATACTCTGCAGGACCAGGCTTAGGCCCTTGTCTGAGAGTTGGTGCTACTGTAGCTAGAGCGATAGCATCTTACTTTAATTTACCTCTTATACCAGTTAATCACGCGGTTGGTCATATAGAAATAGCGGCTCTTGAAGCCGGCTTTTCAGACCCGCTTGTTCTGTTAGTTTCAGGTGGCCACACACTTATATCAGCGCACTCGTATGGAAGGTGGAGGATCTTCGGTGAAACTCTTGACATAACCATTGGTCAGCTTCTAGATCAATTCGGCAGAGCAGCAGGCTTCGCTTCACCAGCCGGCAGAAAACTTGAAGAGCTCGCAAAAGCTGCTGAAAGATATATAAGCCTACCTTATACTGTGAAAGGCAACGATGTCTCCTTTTCAGGCATCTTAACAGCTGCGAAGAATATGCTGGCATCAGGTGAATCTTTGGAAGATCTAGCATATTCGCTTCAAGAAACTGGCTTTGCTATGCTCTGCGAAGTAACAGAGAGGGCGCTGGCTTTTACTGAAAAGAGTGAACTTCTGGTAGCTGGTGGTGTGGCTGCGAACAGAAGGCTTTGTGAGATGCTTAATGCTGTCGCTTTAAGGCATAATGCCAAGTTCTGTGCTGTGTCGAGTAGATTCGCTGGGGACTGTGGTGCTCAAATCGCTTGGGCTGGACTTTTGGCATTCAGTACAGGTGTCTTTATACCTTTGGAGAAGAGTGTGATAAGGCAGTCTTGGAGGCTTGATTCGGTAGATACACCTTGGAGAAGCTGATGAAGAAAGGTGCTGAAGCAGACCTATATCTGATAGATTGGGTTGGGTTACCAGCTGTTAAGAAAGTTAGGGTCTCAAAATCTTATCTTCAACCTAAACTTGATCAGGCCCTCAGAACCTACAGAACATCGCACGAAGCCCTATTCTTGAAGAAGGCGCGTGAATGCGGCGTCTTAACTCCTGTAGTCTATTATGTGGACCCTAAGGGTGCTGAGCTGATTATGCAGTTTATTGAAGGGATACGGCTTAAAGAACTGCTTTTAAGTAGAGCGTATGATGAATGCTTAAAGCTCTGTGAGCAGATGGGGAAGGTTATAGCGCTTCTACATCAAGGTGATATCATGCATAGCGATCTAACACCTTCTAACTTTATTTTATCAAAAAAAGGGCTTGTAGTTATCGACTTTGGGTTATCTTTTACCTCCAAGAAGATAGAAGATAGGGCTGTCGATCTACACCTACTTAAGAGCGTGTTGCTCAGCACATACACCGATAAAGCAGATGCCTTCTTCAACTCAGTGTTAAACGGCTACAGCTCAATACTTGGCGCTGAAGTCGTTAACATTCTTAAAGTGAAAATTCGTGAGATAGAGCGTAGAGGAAGATATGCCAGAGTCGTTTAAGCTAAGCATAATCTTCGTGACCAGCAACATCAATAAAGCAAAGGAGATTGAGAATGTGCTTTCCACCTACGATATCTCAATAGTCGTATCACAAATAAAGAAGCGCGAAATACAGAGCGAAGATATAGGGGAAATAGCAAGAGAAAGCGCATTATATGCTTACCAAACTTTAAAGAAACCACTCTTTGTAGAGGATGCGGGGCTCTTTGTGAAGATATTAAATGGCTTCCCAGGCCCTTATTCATCATTCGTCTATAAGACGATAGGTGTAGATGGTGTTCTAAAGCTTATGTTTGGTCAAAGTAATAGAGAAGCAGAATTTATCTCACAGATAGCATACATCAACGAAGAAGGCTCATTAAAACTATGCAGAGGCTCGTGTGAAGGAACGATAGCAGAGGAGGCGCGAGGATGTGGTGGGTTCGGCTTCGACCCAATATTTATACCGAAAGGATGCTCAAAGACCTTCGCAGAGATGAGCGTTGTAGAGAAAAATATGTTTTCGCATCGAGCTAAGGCGGCTCGCCTTTTAGCGTCTATGCTACTTGAAGAATACAAATAGTTATCCGTAAGGTTTATGTTGTGGGTAATGTAGGCGCTGTAACAGAGACTTTGGCGAGGATACACTCTCACAGAAAGGGGAAGTCGCATTCAATTAGACCGACTTCAAAGAGGGTTCCTAGCTGGGTTACCCATAGCCCAGAAGAAGTTGAAGCGCTAATTGTGAAGCTGGCTAAAAGTGGATTAAAGCCTTCTGAGATTGGTGTTAGACTTAGAGACGAATATAATATACCTCTTGTTAAACCCATCTTAGGCAAATCAATAACAGAGGTGCTTAAGGAGAATAATCTGTTAAGCGATCACCCAGAAGATTTGGAGAGGTTGATCAATCGAGCGACGCGTCTTCAAGAACACCTTAGAGTTCACAAAAACGATAGAAAGAATGTTCGTTCACTGGAACTACTGGAGGCAAAGATACACAGGCTCTCAAAATATTATAAGAGAATAGGACGCATCAGCCCAGATTGGAAGTATTCCGCCGTTATAGCACAGCTAGCATAAACGATAGTTAGAGTTGGGTAACTTCGAATCCCTAAAGACAAAAGCCGCGCACATAGCTGAGAGGATAGTAGAAGTAGCAGAGCGTAGGCAGCGTATAATCATCATAGGCCATATCGATGCTGACGGCATATCTTCAGCAAGCCTAATCGCAAACTCCTTAAGATGTCTAGAAGCACCTTACACAATACGGATATACAACGACCTAAGCATACAAGCACTCCAAGCATTAAAGGAAAGCGAATACGACCTCTATATACTCTGTGAAATGGGTGGAGGGATGCTTAAAGATATAGAAACAAATCTAGGCTCAAAGTGGGTTCTTATAGACCACCACCAAGTTCCGCAAGAGGAGCTTGAGCACCCTTCCATCTTGAACGCTTGGGCATACGGTTTTGACGGTGGCGTAGATGCTTGTGCAGCAACCCTATCCTACTATGTCGCAGCCAACATAGACCATAGCATCAAAAACTTCAGCTGGCTTCCAGTAGTAGCTGCTTTAGCTGATAAGCAGGATCAAGGAGAGAGGAGAGCGTTAACAGGTGCTAACAAAGTAGTTCTTGAAGTATCTAAAGAAGCTGGTTTAATAAATGATAGTGTAGATCTACTCTTCTACGGGCGTGAGACCAGAGCTGTGCACGAAGCATTAGCTGCTACAACAACACCTTACATACACGGGTTAAGCGGCAATCGAGAAGCCTGCCTAAATGCGTTGAATGCAGGAGGCATCAAATTAAGAGAGGATGATCGCTGGCGCACATTAGCTGAGCTTACGATAGAGGAGAAGCAGAAGATCGTTGAAGTGCTTCTTCCATACATAGGTGGGAGAGGTGTTGACGAGCTCGTAGGCTACATATACACTTTGGTTAAGGAGGATGAATTCTCACCGCTAAGGGATGCTAGAGAGTTTGGCACACTTCTTAATGCTTGTGGTAGGATGGGTAAAGCTGGGCTTGCAATAGGTCTATGCTTAGGTGATCGAGGTTATTCTCTGAGCGAAGCTGAAAAGGTTCTTGCAGAATACCGGCAGACTATAAGTAGGTTGGTCAAGGTGCTTACCGAAGATGAAACTAGAATCATAAAGCATCAACTCTTTAACCTAATTGTAGCCGAAGGTTTAGTTAACGCTGAGATGCTTGGCTCACTTTCATCCATACTCTCAAGTGTACCCAAATTTTCAGAGAAACCACTATTTTTAACCACTAAAACAAAAGAAGGAAATCTAAGAGTTTCTGCAAGAATAGGTGCAGCATTCAAGGGGCAAGTGAACATCGGGCTTACATTAAGAAAAGTGGCTGAAAAGGTTAATGGTCAAGGAGGGGGGCATAAAGCAGCCGGAGGAGCAACTCTAATCTACATGGAGCCAAGTAAGTTAGTGGAGGTACTCCAAGAAGGTCTAAACGTTGATCTCTAAAATAAACTTAGAGATAACAAGTCTCGACCAGAATCTGCTTAAAGCACTCTACAACGCCCTATATCCAGATAACACTAACCTACCAAAGGGGCTCCACATTAGAATGGATTTGATAGGGTGCAAAATGACCATAGAAGTTAAATCTGAATCCAAGTTTGAAACCTTAATATCCACCATAGAAGAAATGCTTGAGGATATAAACTCAGCCTTGGACTCGATAAATGTGGTGAAGACCTGATGCTTGACCTTAGACTGGTAAGAGAACACCCAGAGATAATAAAGGATATGCTTGAAAAAAGGAACATCTCCTTTCCACTCGAAGAACTTTTAAAAAAGGATGCTAAAAGGAGGCAGCTACTCACAGAAGTTCAGAGGCTTAAGCATCAAAGAAACTTGATCTCTTTACAGATAGCGCAAGCGAAAAAAGAAGGCAGAGACACCCTCGAAAAACTCCATACCGTCAAAGAGATATCAGATAGAATAGAGCAATTAGACTCGGAAGCAAAGGCACTTGACCAAGAAGTAAACAACATGTTAAAGTCCCTCCCTAACCTTATACACGAATCAGTACCAGTAGGGAAAGATGAGTCAGATAACGTCGTCATTAGAAGGTGGGGTGAACCTAAACCGCTCCAAATTCCACCAAGAGACCACATAACTTTAGGCATATGGTTAGACATCATCGATACAGATAGAGCAGCAAAAGTGGCTGGCTCAAGATTCTACTATCTAAAAGATAATCTAGTCAGATTAAACTATGCTTTAATATCCTATGCGCTTGATTTCTTAAAGCAGAGAGGCTTCCTACTTCTGCAGCCACCTTACATGCTAAAAAGGGAGGCAATAGAGGGCGCTGTAATACTTTCGGATTTTGAGGATGTAATCTATAAAATAGAAGGTGAAGACCTCTACCTTATTGGAACCTCTGAACACGCGATAGCTGCTATGCATATGGATGAAATATTAGATGGTTTTCTACTACCCCTAAGATATGGAGGTGTAAGTCCTTGCTTCAGAAAAGAAGCGGGGGCGCATGGGCGTGATACGAAAGGGATCTTTAGGGTTCATCAGTTTGAAAAGGTTGAGCAGTTTATCTTCTCTAAACCAGAAGATTCATGGAGAGAGCACGAACTACTTTTACGCAACGCTGAAGAGTTTTTCCAATCGTTAGAGATTCCATATAGAGTTGTCCTACTATGCACAGGAGATTTGGGTAAGACGGCTGCAAAGACCTACGATTTGGAAGCTTGGTTTCCAGCCCAGAACACATATAGGGAGGTTGTCTCCTGCAGTAATTGCTTAGACTACCAAGCTCGTGGATTAAGAATAAAATATAGAGATAAGCCCAATGAAGAGTCAAAGTTTGTTCACACCCTTAACAGCACGCTGGTCGCAACCGAAAGAACGCTGATAGCTATCTTGGAGAATAATCAGAACGAAGATAATTCGATAAACATCCCGAAGGTTCTTATACCATACTTTGGGGATGAGAGGCTAGTCTTGTCTGGTAGAGTAGGGCTTAAATCTAAGTAGGTTGTGGGCTTGGCTGTTTAGTATGCCGAAGCGTCAGAAGTCCGGAAAGATCAAGGATAAATGGCGGGATAAGACTTGGTTGATAGTTGAGGCTCCACCATCCTTTGGCAGCACACAAGTAGGCTATATACCAGCTACAGACCCAGATAAAGCTGTAGGGCGAGTTGTAGAGACAACACTTTACGACATCGTCAAGCAAGACCCACAGCAGTATGTATACAAACTATACTTCCAAATAACAGAAATTCAAGACGGCGTAGCAAAATCCATCCTTAAAGCATATGAGTATTCTAGAGAGTATTTGAGAAGCCTTGTGCGAAGAGGCTCATCGATGATTAACTTTATAAAAGATTACATAACCAAAGATGGGATAACTGTAAGAGTGTACGTCATAGCGTTTACTCAAAAGAGAGTAAACTCATCAAAAAAGCATTCTGTAAGATTAGTAGCTGATAAGGTGCTCACAGAGAAGACTTCATCTTTAACTTATGACCAATTTGTGCAAGAAGCTGTTTTAAGTAAAATCGGCTCAGATATATATAATGAGGCTAGAAAGGTTGCAGCATTAAGACACGTGGGGATAAGTAAATTCAAAATCGTTAAAGGAATACCCATAATGGCTTCAGCTACGAGTATAGTAGAAGCAACCGCTACTGGAGAAGAAGTAGAAGAAGAGGAAGATGAATTAGAAGAAGAGTCTTCACAAAACTAACCACGCTTACCAGCAGCCACAATCTTAACTACCTGCCCATCTTCCAGCACATGATCAGCACCCAATCTCACACCAGTAAGAGCATCGACCGCATATAGGAAGGTTTCACCGAGCTCTGTATGTATGATGTAGGCAAGGTCTCTTGCTGTGGTGCCTCGTCTAACCACCTTAGCGTCTGGCAAAACGTTCCCTTTTTTATCCGAAAGCTTAGATTCATCTTCCACCGGATATACAACTATACTGTTTAAGAGTTCAAAGTATGCTGCGTTAATCGTCTGCTGGACTCCTGTTGAACCCCATTTAGCCAATACTCTGTTCTCTATGAAGTCTAACGCCTTCTTCTGCTCTGCTGTAAGTTTCGTAGAATCTTTGATCTTAAATTCTCTATCTCCTGGGATATAATCTATGAGCCCTTTTTCTGCTGCTCTCCTTAAGACGAGCTCGGCTTCGGAAGCGGTGGGTATGACGAGTCTGCCGCTCTCTTTAAGTTTTATTATATTCTTTTCTGCTGTTGGTAAATCGCATTTATTTGCGGCTATGAGGCTTGGCTTAGACCTTCTCCTCAAATAGTCTATAAAGCGGTCTATCTGCTCTTCAGACCATAAGGTTGGTTTTTCAGCTTTTAATCCAAGTTTTCCAATAGCTTCTTGTATCATCTGCTCGCCTATCGATAAACCGCTTAGCCTTTGACCCAACATAGGTGCGAGCTTACCTGCACCTGCCTCAACAGTTCTTGCCACTCTCTGCCAATCCTTTGAAATTATCTGCTTGAGCCAAAGGTTAAATTCTCTTTCAACAAACTCTACATCTTTCAAAGGGTCATGGCTGCCCGCCTCACAGACCCTACCTTCTTCATCTGTAGAGCCTGAAGCATCCACAACATGTATTAACGCATCGGCTTGCCTAAGATCATCAAGGAACTTATTCCCTAAACCTCGACCCTGGGACGCTCCTGGAACTAGACCCGCTACATCCACGAGTTTGACTGGTATTAATCTAACACCATTCACGCAGACCGAGTTTACTGGGTTATCTTTTACATTGAGCCTTTTGCAGACACAATCTTTTCTAAGATAGGCTACACCATAGTTTGGCTGTATCGTTGTGAAAGGGTAGCTAGCCATTGGTACATTCATCAGAGTTGCTGCGTTGAAGAAGGTTGATTTGCCGGTGTTAGGTTTGCCGACTATACCTACTAGCATCAAGGATTCTGAGGAAGCGTAGGATATAAAAGCATGTTATGCTGATAAGCTCTTTCTGATGCGGGTTGAAGGTACTGGTTTGCGACCCGGTATCAAGTAAGTGTATAGATATTCTGAAGTCTGCTGGTCTTGAGGTGTCCTATCAGCCGAAGATCTCTGCTGATGAGTTGATCAAGCAGATATCTGAGTTTGATGCTGTCGTGGTTAGAAGTAGGACAAAGATTACTTCGTCGGTGATAGATGCTGGTAAGAAGCTGCGTGTAATAGGTCGAGCTGGCGTTGGGTTAGATAATATAGATACAGAGGCTGCTGCCAAGAGGGGTATAGTCGTGCTCAACACGCCAGAATCCTCAACAGAAGCGGTAGCTGAGTTGGTGCTTGGTTTCATGCTGAGCCTCGCCAGAAAGATCCCGATTGGAGACAGGGGTTTGAAAGAAGGACGATGGCTAAAAGGTGAGATGATGGGAATTGAGCTGAAGGGTAAAACACTAGGCATAGTCGGCTTAGGCAGAATAGGGAGCAGAGTTGGAGCGTTGGCAAAGGCCTTCGGCATGAAGATACTTGTATATGATGTAATTCAACTCCCAGAGCAGCTTGTGAAGTCTCTTGATGCGCAGGTAGTAGACCTAGATACTTTGCTCTCCAATTCAGACTTCGTTACATTACATGTCCCGCTGACCCCGGAAACTAGGCATATGATGAATAGAGAGAGATTTGCGAAGATGAAGAAAGGCGCCTATCTGATAAATGCTTCAAGGGGTGAGGTAGTCGACGAAGAAGCCCTATACATGGCGCTTAAAGAGGGGTGGCTGGCCGGCGCAGCGCTAGATGTATTTGAACACGAACCCCCAACCACCGAAGCCGTTAAGTTGCCTAATGTCGTTTGCACACCACACATAGGTGCGCAGACGGTTGAGGCGCAAGACGCTGCTGGTGAACTTCTTGCTGAGAAGGTCGTCAAGGCGTTGGGTGTAAGATAAGTTTAAGTGTGTATGTTTGAGCCAGTCGTATGAGCGCTGATGTATAGACATTTAGCGGAAACTTGGCAGAAGATCTACAAGGAGAAGCCGGAAACTCTAAGGCAGCGTGCTATAGAGTGGAGGAAGGAGCGGGCTATAGTTAGGTTGGAGAAGCCTACTAAGCTGCATAGAGCTAGAAGTCTAGGTTATAAAGCGAAGCAAGGTTTCGTTGTTGTTAGGGTTAGAGTGGGTCGTGGGGGAAGAGTGCGTATACGCCCAAGAGCGGGTAGAAGACCGAAGCATCTTGGTGTAGTTAAGATTAAGCGCGCGATAAACAGCCAAAGGATAGCTGAAAATAGGGCTGTGCGGCGTTACCCAAACCTTAAGGTGCTCGGCTCTTATCTGCTATACGAGGATGGGAAGTATCGATGGTATGAGGTTATAATGGTTGACCCAACACATCCAGCTGTGAAGAGTGATGTTAACATAGGTAAGGTAGTTAGCGGCTAAAAGCCTGCGTTAACAGGGTCTGCTGGCTTGATGATTTCTCTTAAGAGCGATGTTATGTAGCATCCCTTACTTAGCGTAGCCTCGATGGACAGCATACCCCCATCGAATTTAGCGCCGAATGATTCTATGGGAATAGTTGCTGGTCGTAGGTCGCCTTCTACACTCAACTCAGGTATTTCATCTATGTAGAAGCTTCGAGGAGACAAGCCTTCGTCTGAAAGAATTTCAGAAACATATCTTCTGAATCTGCCAGATCTTTCTTCTCTGTAGCGATAGCCTACAATTGGGCATAGTAGCAGAGGCTTCTTTGAATTATCTAACGAAATTTTACAGTCAGCCTTCTTAACTTCACCCATCTTCAACCCAGCAAACTCTGCGTAAAGGTCTGAGGGTTGTATTGAAGATAAATTCACACCATCTTCGATAGCTGCGCTTAGAGTCTTATTAAAGATGTAGGATTGGTAAGCATTTACAAAAAGTCTAGTTATACGAAGGGGTAGCGCTTTAACAGCCTTAACATAATCCGTAGGGCTCTTCTTCAACTCTCTTAAAACGGTCTTCTCTATATCCATCAGAGGTGGAAGAGATTCGATATCCACTACGCTAGGTTCTTCGCTTAGCAGTCTTCTTAGCCGCTGCACCTCTAGATCCTCTTCACCCGTAGTGTATGATAGAAGCAGTTCGACCGCTTCTTCGAATCTTCTTTTAACCAAGGCTCTTCCTATAAGATGCGAAACGGGTCTTCTTGAGCCGAAACGCTGATAACCGAAAAAATTAGGCACACCGTGCTCCCCCAATGCGTCAAGGATTTTATCAAGATTTTCAGCCTTAATCACATCTCTAACATTGATCTTGAACCGATTTCCAAGGAGGTGGTTGCGGTTTAGAGGGTAAGTTAGGTAGCCTAGTTTTCTAACCGTGATTTTATCCGAAACCTTTTCTCTAAGACATCCTGCTGACGAAGGTATAGTGATATATTGAGTTGTGACTGCTCTCGCATCCTTGATGCCAAGATACTTAACTCTAACGCCAAACTTTCTTTTGATAACCTCCGAAGCGTGTAGAGTATCTAATCCCTCCTTAGTTAATGTGTAGAGCGTAAACGAATTCTGCTTCTGAGGATCGTTAGAAAGATGTCTAAATACAACGCCATCTAAGATCTCTTCAACGAAAAAATCTTCTAACTCAACACGCAGCCTACCCCCTACTCCTTCATGTGGCGTTGCATACACCATCATTCCTATGCTTCTGTCAAGAGGGGGAGGCTGCAAGGTTATAGTAGCTTTAACCTACCAGTAATAGAATCAACTTTCTGTGCCGGCGCTGGACCTATGGCTAAGCAGGTTATAGTGCCTGGTGGTATTTGTGTTAGGCCTCTGTCTTCTACAGTCGCTACGGGTAAGTCGTTTTCCTTAGCCTCTTTCTCCAGCATCTTAAGCTCGGTTAGTGAAGGGATCTTTAAGGCTATCTTCGCCATCCCACTATCTAGCCAAGCTCGATGCCATTGGGGCTTCTGTAGCCTTGCTTCCTCGGCAGCCAAGATAGATGCGTGCGCGGCTTGAACAGCAATCTTACCCTTACCCATCTTAAGATCTGTCCTAACTACTATCGCTTGCTTATAGTCCCAACGGCTTGCCATAGGAGAGTATTTATGCGCTCTATCGAATAAGCCTTTGGTTAAACAATGGAGACACTGGACTATGATGTGATTATAGCTGGCGGAGGTTTGGCTGGGCTATTATCTGCCAGAGAAGCGGCTTCAAAAGGGTTGTGCGTCGCTGTGCTTGAAGAAGATCTAGAAATAGGTGTTCCAGAGAGATGCGATGGGCTTGTAAGTATGAAAGCGCTCATGGAACTCGGTGTTATCCCATCGAGCAGAGCTGTGCAGAACACCGTAAAAAGAGTTCTAATATATCCTCCAAATGGAAAGCCGCTCGAAGCAGATATATCCAAGCAGAACATCATCGTCTTACATAGGAGCATATTCGACAAAGAGCTCGCCAAAACAGCTCTGTCAAGGGGAGCTGAACTGTATCTTGGAGAAAGAGTCTATCAAGCGGTTGAAAAGGAAGGCTATGTTGAGGTAAAGGCTAAACAAACCTTTAATTCGAAGGTCTATATAGATGCAAGAGGCACAACAGCCCTACCACCAGAGAAGCAGAATTCACTCCTCCCAGCCGCAAGATATGACATAGAAGCAGAATGGATAAACCAAGACACGGTAGAAATATATTTAGATAACCTAAGATATCCCGGCTTCTTCCTATGGGTCATACCAACAAGTAGAGATACAGCAAAACTTGGGGTTGCTGGGCGCTCTATAAACTGCTTCTCCACCTTAGATGAATTCTTAAAGCGTAGAGGTGGTTATCCCACAAAAAAGGTTTCAGCGCCGATTTATGTCGGCGGCCCGGTGGAGAAGTTCGTTAATGGTAGAATTATGCTTGTTGGAGATAGTGCTGGTCAGACAAAGCCATCTACGGGAGGTGGCATATACTTGGGCGGCTTAGGCGGAGTGTTGTCTGGCCAAGCTGCCGCAGCCTACATTTTAGATGGCGAAGAGGAAGCGCTTCAAAGGTATAGTCAAAGGTGGCTCAGCCTACTTGAGGATGATATCAGAACCACATTATACGCGCGGAGATTATTCGAAAAGTTGGATAACAAAAGCTTAGAGAAGATCTTCAACCTGCTTAGGAAGAAAGAGGTGCTTAACAGCATATTTGAGGAAGGCGACTTCGATAGGCACTCAAAGTCGATAAGACAGCTCTTAGGCGTGGAGGGTATAGTAAAGCTCTTTTCCATCATAGCGTCAAATGAAGTTAAGGCGCTCTTTAAACAAATTGAAGGGCTGTTAAACAAAAAAGGCAGAACTATCGACGGATCTTAGAAAGCGTTTCTTCAATTCTAGAGATTGCCTCTTTGATCTTCTCAACCGAGTTAGCATACGAGATTCTGATATATCCTTCACCACAAGCGCCGAAGGCGGAACCGGGAACTGTTGCAACCCTCCCTTCTTTCAATAAGAGCATACAAAGGTCCCAAGAAGAATAATTCAACTTGGAGATTTTTGGGAAAGCGTAAAAAGCTCCTTTTGGAGGGTTAATTGTGAAGCCCTCTATTCTACTTAATCCATCCACGATTACACGCCTTCTCTTCGAGTATTCGTTAAGCATCATTACCACATCATCTTGAGGACCCGTTAGCGCCGCTAACCCAGCCTCTTGTGAGACTGAGCTTGGGCAAGAGTTGACAAACAGGTTAAGCTTAGCCATATTTGTAGCTATATCTTTTGGGGCTATAGCGTAGCCTAGCCTCCACCCTGTCATAGCATATGTCTTTGAAAACGAGTTTACAGTTATGCACCTATCTTTCATTCCAGATAGTGACGCGATGCTGTAGTGCTTTTCTCCATCGTAAACTATCTTCTCATAAACTTCATCTGAGAGTATCAAGATGTCGTGGTTTATGGCTACATCAGCTAATGCCTTTAGATCCTTCAGAGGGATAACGCCGCCAGTGGGGTTACTTGGCGTAGCCACAACTATCATCTTTGTTCTATCTGTTATCATCTTCTTTATCTCATCTATGTCAAAGCTGAAGCCAAGTTCCTCTTTCAGAGGGTAGGTTAAAGGTCTTCCTCCAGCGAGTTTCACACAGGCTTCGTAGTGCGGCCAAGTTGGGTCTGGAATTAACACTTCATCTCCTTCCTCTACGACTGTGTTTATGGCTAGGTAGACTGCGCAAGAGCCTCCTGCTGTGACTACGATTTCTTCATCTGGGTCGGCATCTATATTATTCTCTTTTTTAGCTTTTGACGCTATAGCTGCCCTTAACTCTGGTATGCCTCGGCTCGTCGTGTAGCGTGTTCTTCCTTCTTTCATAGCCTTTTGTGCTGCTTCACATATGTGCTGTGGGGTCTTGAAGTCTGGCTCTCCGGCTTCAAGTCGAATAACATCAGGCATCTTTGCCGCCATATCAAATATAACCCTTATACCAGAGAGTTCGACGCCCCTAACTCTAGCCGCTACTCTATCAACATCCAAAGTCTCCACACTATAACCCTAAATTGAATTAGGATAAATATGTGCCTACTACAGTAGTGGCGGCTTCATCCACCGCTTTCATAGTAGCCTCTATGTCGATCTTGGGGAAGCGGTATAGAATCGCACGCCTAAGGGCTTCCAGAGATATCAAGTCTGTAATAGAGGCGAGCGCTCCTAAAAGAGTTGTGTTTACTGTAGGTCTCTTTAGATGCTTCATCGATATACCAGTTGCATCCACTGTAAACACTTGAAAATCACCATCGATATTAGGCTTAACATCTTCTGGCCTCTGAGTGGAGTTAACTAATATCTTACCCCTCGCCTTCAAACCATCAAGCACCCCTGCTTCAGAAAGCGCTCTTTGATCAAATACGACTAGAATATCTGGATTATACACGGGTTCGCGCAGCCATATGGGGCTATCTGATGCCCTAGCATAGGCTACAACCAGTGCACCCCGTCTTTCAGCACCGAAGAATGGTGTTGATTGAACGAACCAATTTTCGTATGCCGCAGCTCTGACGAAGAGTTCAGCGGCTGTAGCTACTCCTTGCCCCCCTCTGCCGTGGAATCTGAGTTCAATCAACTTATTCAGCTTTACTCACCTTTGATGTAATCTTCTCCAGCTGCTCTAAATATGCTAACTCTTCGTCAACTCTGCTCTGAATATATTTTAGCTGCTCTTCTGTAAGCCCTTCGAACCTCCTTTGAACCTCAAAATATTTTGATACTGGGAGTCTTGAGCTCACCTTATGTAGGGTTAGCTTACCTTTCTCCACTTCAAACAGAGGGAAGATGCCGCATCTCACAGCAAGCCTACCCAACTCAGCAGCAAGGTTTTCAGCAGTTCCCCAGCCGGGTGGGCAAGGTGTTAGGATATGTATGTATCTGAATCCTGATAGTGATGCTGCCTTCTTTACTTTACGCATCAAGTCGAATGGGAAACCTACTGATGCTGTTGCAACATAAGTTATGTTGTGTGCAGCCATTATGAGAGGTAGGTTCTTCTTCCACTCCATCTTACCTTCTGGGTTTGTGCCAGTCTTCGCGCCGTAAGGTGTAAGGCTGCTTCTTTGAACTCCTGTGTTCATATACGCTTCATTATCATAACATATGTATAGCACATCATCACCTCTTTCCGCAGCTGCCGACACTGCGTGTAAACCTATGTCTCCTGTGCCTCCGTCGCCAGCTAGCGTAACTATGTTAATCTTCTTACCTTTGACCTTATACGCAGCAGCTAAACCCGCTGATATCGATGACTGAGCACCGAAACTTGAATCTATTACAGGAACCCCAAAGGCGCTTGCTGGAAACATGCCTTGGAAGACGCTGACACATCCAGCTGGCATTACGAGAACTGTGTTCTTACCTAAGATCTTCAGCACCCACCTTATAGCCATTGTAGCGCCGCAGCCTGCGCATGAAGAGTTCCCCTTTAACAGGAACTCGTCGTCTGTAAGCTCGTTTATAGTGACCATTTTGATTTCAGCCTCCCGCTTTCATCCATAACACACCTTTAGGCTGTTCGCGGATCTTGGGAAGTAAGTGTTTTACCGCTTCAACTATCGATCTATGGCTTACTACTGCACCACCTAACCCAGTTATATATTCGAAGAGCGTTGGTCTCCGCTTAGCGTTGTAAAGCGCCGCTGCGACCTCTGTGCTTAAGATTCCGCGTGTGAAAGATAGGCTTCGGTCGAGCACGACGATGGCTTCTGCTCTCTCCACTGCCTTTTGGAGTTCGTTCGTGGGGAAGGGTCTGAAGAGCCTTATTCTTATCAAGCCTATAGGTAGACCTTCTTTATTCAAGACATCTACAGCCGCTTTTGCTGAAGAAGCTACTGAGCCCATAGCGATCAAGATTATTTCGGAGTCTGGATTACCGTAAACCTCTATTGCACTATATCTTCTTCCAAATCTTAAGTCGAACTCCTTATGCACTTCATCTATTACATCTTTACTTTTCTGCGCAGCCTCAGAGAAGAGCATCTTAAATTTGAACGCATCATCAGGATACACACCATTCCACAGAAGCTTAGGTTTCTCAGGATCTATTAGGTCGTTGTCATAAGAAGGCAGAAAGTCATCTACATCCCGCTGCTCAGGAACCTTAACATTCTCAGAAGTATGTGAAATCTCAAAGCCGTCAAAACACACCATCACCGGAAGCATAACACGCTTATCCTCAGATATCTTATACGCTTGAATAACTGTATCAAGCACCTCTTGATTGTTATGACAGAAGATCTGTATCCAACCACTATCCCTCTGAGACAAAGCATCGGTATGCTCAGACCACATATTCCAAGGAGGCGCAATAGCCCTAGTGACTACAGCCATAACCATAGGCGTCCTACCATATGCAGCCCAAAAGAGCATCTCCTGCATGAGTAGAAGCCCTTGAGCAGATGTCGCTGTGAATGCTCTAGCTCCACCGAGAGATGCGCCTATGCACGCTGCTAATGCTGAGTGTTCAGATTCTACTTTGATATATTCTGCTTTTAACTCACCTTTTGTTATGAAGTCTGCTATTCTTTCTACTAATGTGGTTTGTGGTGTAATTGGGTATGCTGCAATGACTTGAGCCTTGGCGAGTTTTACGGCGTATGCTGCTGCTGCGTTTCCTGTTAAGACCTCTATTTGCTCAGCCACTTGGATTCATCCTCCATATTTATGGCTTTGCTGGGGCACTCGTTTGCACAGACGCCGCAACCCTTGCAGTAAGTTAGATCTATTATTGGGATTTTACCTTTAACTCTGATTATCGTGCCTTCTGGGCAGTAGAGCCAGCATAAATTGCACTTCGTGCACTTAGCATCGACTATAACAGGTCTTTTAGACCTCCAGCTTCCGGTAAACCCTGCAGAACCTTCGGTTGGAAGAGAGTAAGCGGTATAATCAAATATCTTGGTCTTTTGACCCGCCATCGAAGCCGCCTAGTTAATTATGTGCAGAAACCATACTTAAAGTTTAACTTCTTTAACTAATACTAGAGATATGATTTTGAAAATTAGATTCTTGCATTTGAACAATGTTGTATATCTAATCTGAACTCAAGACTTCTATAGGTATTTTACGACTAGGCAAATAAAAATCTAGTAAATGCAAAGATAATCGAAGGTTGAGGATAAAGTTTATGTGTAGAGAATTTCCTATCTTAATTTAAGATGAAGTTCCTGCACACTTCAATAACTGTCAAGAATATGGATGCAACTATCACCTTCTACACAAAGCGTCTTGGGCTTAAACTGCTTAGGCGCAGAGAGATTCCGGAAAATAATGCTGAAGTAGCCTTTCTAACAGATGAGGCACATAGCACAGAGCTTGAGTTGACATATTGGCGGGATAAGAAGAGCTATGAAGAAGGTGACCAACTTGACCATCTCGCCTTCGAAGTAGAAGACTTAGACACAACAATCAAGAAGATGAAGAATGAAGGGGTTGAAGTAGCAAAAGAACCCTATATGCTAAAAGGCGGAAGTAAGCGCCTAGCCTTCATAAAAGACCCTAATGGAATCTGGATTGAGCTGATAGAAAAAGGCTGAACTACTTTGGTTGAGAGAGTCATAAAGTTAGCATATGCCCAGACGAATCCTACATTCGGCGAAGTGGAATCTAATGTGGAAGACGCTTTAACGCTAATTCGAAGCACTGATGCAGATATAATTGTGTTTCCAGAACTCTTCAACACAGGCTACGCCTTTATCGATAGAGAAGAGGTTAAACGCTTTGCTGAAGAAGTGCCTCACGGGGAGACTTGCAGAGCTCTTATAGAAGAATCTGGTAGACAGAAGAAGACAATCGTAGCAGGGTTGGCTGAAAAGGCTGGAGATGCGGTTTATAACAGTGCAGTCATTGTTTCCAAAGGTAGGCTTGTGGGTTCATATCGTAAGATACACCTCTTTAACAGAGAAAAGATTTTGTTCAACAGAGGGGACTTAATGCCTAAGGTTTATGATGTTGAAGGTGTGAAGTTAGGTGTGCTGATCTGCTTTGATTGGCTCTTTCCAGAAATATGGAGGGTTTTAGCTCTTAAGGGTGCTGATATCATAGCTCATCCCTCGAATCTTGTGCTACCCTACTACTGCCAAAGAGCTATGTTAGCCCGCTCATTTGAAAACCACATATACACTGTAACAGCGAATAGAGTAGGAGAGGAGAAGCGAGGAAACTATCATCTTAAATACATCGGAAGAAGCCAGATCGTAAGCCCTAAGATGGAGGTTCTTGCATCAGCCTCAGACGACCAAGTAGAATGTAAAGCTGCGCAAATAAACCTTGAGCTAGCAAGAAATAAAAAGTTGACTGAGTTAAACGACATCTTCAAGGATAGGAGACCGAAATTCTACAGCGCCTTAACTAAGCCCTTTTTCTAACTACTTCACCACCCTTCTTAAAGAACCACACCTCCGCTTCGCCACCAAAAGCTTCAGCCCAAGCCCTCAACTCTAATAATTCACCCTTACTAACCTTAGCTGAGCCGCTCTTCACCTGAATCAAAATCAACCTACCATCTTTACCAGCAAAGATGTCGACTGGACTGTGAGACTTTGCACTTCTGCTACACAGCCAACCCTCCTCTCTAAGTATCTTAAGTGCAGCGTATTCTCTGCTCCTACCCCTAGTATATGGGGTTGAAACCAACTTAATCCATCCTTTCTATAGACTCGAGTTCAAATTTATACATCTTATCAATAGATACCCCATATTCCTCACTTAGAAGCTTCTTCAATCTATCGCTGAGGCTAGCTTCATAGACTTTGACGCTGAATATATAGACTTCTGCCTTCTCCACACCATCCAACAACTTAGCGTCAGGCACATCCAAGGTCGCGATATACCTACCATCAGGAAGCCTATCATAAAACTGAACATCTACCCTCTTCTTCTCAGAATCTATGTCAAGAGGATAACCACTGTACTTTACCGTCTCGACATATGTAAAATTAGCTTTAGATATCTCCTCAGCAGCCCACTTTGGGAAAACCGCCATCATATTCACCTGTAGATGTCACTTCCAAGGGGTTGCTGAACGGCAGCGACCTCTTTCCTCATAACCCTCAACCTAGCCTCTATCTTCTCCGCTTCTTGAGCCAAGGGTGTGAGGTCTATAGATATATCTGGCACAAGCTTACAAAATGCTGAAAGAGCCTTAACCGCCGCTGTTGCATCAGCGATATGCTCCCTAGCTTTAACCACAAGTGCAACCACATCGTAATTCTCCCATCTACCTTCGTTAAGCAGTGTTCCAGGTATGCCCGTAACCATGCCCAGCCTCATCTGCTCTAGCCCCGCACCCTCTATAAGCCTCCTAGCCCTCTCAGTGCTTCCTACAGCCATAACGTCGTGTGTGCTTGTAGTAAAGGTAGTCTCCTCTACTGGTCTTCCGACTATCGTAACTATCATCCTACAGTAATGATCCTTAGACCAAGCGAGTATCCGTTTACCCAGAGCCCTATCCAAAAGAGGGGATGGTGTAAACTCAGCTGAAAATACAGCGAGCTTCGGCTTCTCAGAAGCATGTATCCTAGCGGGAAACTTCGGCTTACCGTCAAAGATCAAGGATATGGGTGGGAAGTGCGGTGAGTCAAGTACCGCTATCTGGTCTAAATTTAGGGCTGCTATAAGGTAGCTCGCTGAGATGCTGCTTACAAGCCCAGCTGAAGGGAAGCCGTCGAGCACAACACCGTCCCTAAGATTAATATCCTTATACCTGCGAACCTCTATCTCCATCTCCACCATAGGACACTAGCAGAAACAGCCAATTAAACCTATAGTAATCAAAGACTCAAACCTACTCATACGTGGTGCCGGGGACGGGTTTTGAACCCGCGACCTCCAGATTATGAGTGACGCCCTATTATGTGGAGGCTGGCGCTCTAACCAGGCTGAGCTACCCCGGCTACCACCTTCTCCAAACAAAAATGTGGCTAAATAGGTTTCTGCTAAACCGAGGAAAAAGGTTATCTATCATTAACCTTTAGGCAGAGGTTGGCAATAGGATGGCAAAAACACTTTTTGAAAAGATCTGGGATGAACACGTTATCTATCAAGAAGAGGGGAAGCCGGCTTTACTCTATGTAGATAGACACTACATACATGAAGTCACATCACCCCAAGCATTCGAGGGTCTGAGGTTAGCTAAACGCAAGGTGAGAAGACCAGAACTAACGTTCGCAACTATGGACCATAACATACCAACAACAAGCCGCTTACTGCCAGTCTCAGATCAGCTTGCTGCGGTACAAATCGCAACCTTAGAAAAGAACTGCGCAGAGTTTGGAATCACACTATTCGATTTATCAAGCCCCTACAACGGAATAGTTCACGTGATAGGGCCGGAGCTAGGTTTGACGCTTCCAGGTTTGACTATAGTTTGTGGAGACAGCCATACATCTACACATGGCGCTTTTGGTGCTTTGGCGTTTGGCATAGGCACGAGTGAGGTGGAGCATGTGCTTGCTACGCAGTGTGTCTGGGTTGAGAAACCTAAGGTTATGGAGGTTAACATTTCTGGTTCTCTAAGTAGGGGTGTGTCAGCTAAAGATCTAGCGTTGTATATGATTAGGAAGATTGGTGTAAGTGGTGGTAGTGGCTACGCAATCGAATACAGAGGGGATACAGTAGAAGGCTTCAACATGGATGAAAGAATGACGCTCTGCAACATGAGCATAGAAGCAGGGGCAAGATGCGGGCTTGTGGCACCAGACGAGAAGACCATCACATATCTTAGAGGGAGAAGGTATGCGCCTAAGAATAACGCATTTGAAGAAGCAGCAGAATACTGGAGAAGCCTTAAAACCGACCAAGGCGCATCCTTCGATAAAACCGTCAAAATAGATGCACACATAGTAGCCCCCCAAGTTACTTGGGGGACCACACCGGCGATGGCGGTAGATGTGACTGATGTTGTGCCACATCCAGATAGCTTCGAAGATCCGGTTGAGAGGAAGGCTGTTGAGCGGGCACTAGAATACATGGGGCTTAAACCTGGAACACCTATTACAGAGATTAAGGTTGATAGGGTGTTTATAGGCTCGTGCACAAACGCTAGGCTGAGTGATTTAGAGGCTGCGGCGAAGGTTGTCAAAGGTAGGAGAGTAGCATCTGGGGTTAGAGCCATGGTGGTTCCTGGCTCGCAGACGGTAAAGCGTGAAGCCGAAGAGCGTGGTTTGGCTAAGATCTTTCGAGAAGCTGGATTTGAGTGGCGTGAATCTGGGTGCAGCATGTGCTTAGGTATGAATCAAGACATCTTGGCTCCTGGTGAGCGGTGCGCTAGCACATCTAACAGAAACTTCGAAGGAAGACAGGGTGCGGGCGGTAGGACACATCTAGTCAGCCCAATGATGGCTGCAGCCGCTGCGATAGCTGGTAGGTTCGTTGATGTAAGGGAGTGGAGTTTTGAATAAGGAGTGTTGAATATGCATCCTTTTAAGACCTTTACTGGATTGGTCGCGCCTCTTGATAGGCGTGATGTAGACACAGACCAGATTATACCGAAGCAGTTTCTTAAGCTGATAGAGCGTAAAGGTTTCGGCAACTACCTCTTCTTCAACTGGCGCTTTGATGAACGCGGTGAACCTAAAGCGGACTTCGTATTAAACCAGTCTCAATATAAGAAGGCATCCATACTTGTCACCAGATCAAACTTCGGATGCGGAAGCTCAAGGGAGCACGCTGTATGGGCGCTTCTTGACTATGGAATAAAAACGGTAATAGCTGAGAGCTTTGCAGACATCTTCTACAGCAACGCCTACAAGAACGGTCTTCTGCTGATAACCTTGAAGCCAGACGAGATTGATACCATCATGAAGAGAGCAACAGAAGGCACCCTTTATTTGACTGTAGACTTGGAGGCGCAGAAGGTTTCAGAACCTTCTGGCTTAGAATATAGATTTGAGATACCAAAGTTCATCAAAGATAGGCTGCTGGAGGGTTTAGACGATATAGGACTGACGCTCAAACACGAGTCTAAGATCGCTGAGTATGAAGCTAAGATGAAAACTGCACGCCCTTGGGTTATACCTGCGAAACCTTCTCCTAAGAAGACTAGTCAGAGCGGTTAGAGTAGTCTTAGATTTGAAGCTTGCGAAGGCTACGCCAGCAGCTATCGCTTTAAGCATAGGCTTCATCATTCTCTATTCTCTGCTCTTCGGCGTTAGGTTTGAAGATGTAGCCTCTTTAGAGGTGGCAACATTATTAGCGTCCGGCAGCTTGGTGGTTTTAAGGCTGATCACGCAGGGGATTCGCTTTCACATATTGACAAGCGGCTTAACCCATAGAAGCGTTTTAAGCAGCGTGTTAGCGAGGATTTCATCTGAGTTCGTGAGTTTAACCACACCAACCTTTGTTGGTGGAGAAGCGGTTCGAATCGCTTGGTTGAAGGCTAAGAATGTGGAGCTCGGTAAAGCTGCTTGGCTTGTCTTCTTAGAGATCTATTTTGATGTAGCTTCAACAGCTTTGGTGATCTATATTTCAACTTACTACTTGGTTATGATTGGTGAATACTTGCTAGCCTTATTGTCCGCTTTAATCTCAACCGGGACTACTGCCTTTTTTACTTTCATCTTTATCTACTCGAGGAAGAAAGTTATTTGCCTACCTACTTGGCTTCTTAATTCAATCAGCCGTCTTTTAGGTGTAGAGCGGGGTGCAAGGATAGTAAGATCTTTAGAGCAGACCTTACTCTCATACCATAACTCAGCAAGCAGCCTCAGAAGTGTCTTCACGGTTAAACGAGCTTTAGGAGCAGCAGCTTGCACATTACTAATGATCTTGCTAAGCGGTGCTGTAACCTATTTTATTGTGGGCGGCGCACCTAACCTAAATGGGCTGCTGCTCTCCATAAGTGGATTCTACATTTCACTTGTAGTAGGAAACATGCCTATCACGCTGGGGGGCTCAGGTATATCAGAGTTAACGATGAAATACTTTGCAGCAAATATATTAGGCTTGAGCAGCTGGGCTAAGGTAATCGCTTGGAGAATCGTAACATATCATCTACCGTTAACGATATGCGGGGCTTCTTTAGCGGCGCTCAGCTATAAAGAACTTATAAGTAAGAATATAAAAAGCAAGGATCTTAACAGACTCTAACCACCTAGATAAAGCTTCTTAAGCTCAGGATTAGATAGAACCTCCTGCCCACTACCTTCAAACCTCTTTCTTCCAAGCTCAAGCACTATTGCGTGGTCTGCCAGCTGAAGAGCCTTCTTCGCATTCTGCTCAACCATAAGCAGCGTTATTCCATCTTTATTAAGTGCCTTTATAGTCTCAAAGATTATACTCATACTCTGTGGTGAAAGCCCAAGCGAAGGCTCATCCAGCATCATAAGCGTGGGAGATAGTAAAAGCGCCATAGCGATGGCGAGTATCTGCTGCTCTCCGCCGCTCAAGTTTCCAGCCAACTGGTTTCGCCGCTCTTTTAAAATAGGGAACTTGTCATAGATCTTTGCTATGTCCTCTTTTATTTTTGTGTCTCTTCTGCTAAATACGCCCATCTCCAGATTCTCTTGAACAGTCATAAGTGGGAAGATTGCTCTGCCTTGAGGAAGATATGAGATTCCTTTCTTTAATATGTTTAAGGGGCTCAAGCCTGTTATGTCTTCGTCTTTAAAGGTGATCTTTCCTGATGACGGCTTCAGTAGTCCATATACAGTCTTTATTAAGGTAGATTTGCCTGCGCCGTTAGGCCCTATTATACAAGCTACTTCAAATTCCTTTACTTCAAAGGAGACATCCTTCAGTATGTCAATGCCACCGTAGCCAGAGGATAACCCTTCGATCTTCAGAAGTGTTTTACGCATATCATTCACCCAGATACGCTTCTATAACTTTAGGGTTGGCTCTAACTTCGTCTGGGGCTCCGTCAGCAATCTTTACCCCGTGGTTGAGCACGATGACTCTATCGCATATGTTCATTATAACCTCCATATTATGCTCTATTATGAAGAAGGTTAGACCCTTGCGGTTAAGCTCCTTTATGAGAACCTTCGTCTTCTCTATCATAGTAGGGTTAACCGCAGCAGCAGGCTCATCAAGCAAAACTAGTTTAGGATATGGTATGAGAGCCATAGCGAAGCTCAAGAGCTTCCTTTGCCCATAAGATAAGTTGCCAGCATACTCTTGGCTTAACCTATCTAACCCCACAAGTTTAAGCAGAGCATCAGCGCGCTCAGAAGCCTCCCTCTCTAGTTCCTTAACCTTCCTCCTTGATGCTAGGGCGCTTAAAGACGATATACGTTGATGTTGTTGGATGGCTATCATCATGTTTTGTTCAACTGTCAGCTTGAGGAAGAGGCGAGCATTCTGAAAGGTTCTTGAAATGCCCAGCAGGGATATTTCATAAGGCATCTTGTTGGTTATGTCCTTGTCTTTGAATAATACACGCCCAGCATCCACTTTAAGGAAACCTGTTATGCAGTCAAATAATGTAGTTTTGCCTGAGCCATTCGGGCCTATGAGTCCAACTATTTCCCCTTCATTAATTTCTAGATCTACTTGGTCTACCGCAACCAAACCGTAGAACTTCTTCACTACGCCTTCGGTCTTTAATAGGCTCAAGATGCGTAAACCCCCTTTAACCTTCTTTTGTGCATATATGCTTTGAATCGACCACCTATGCCCTCAGGCATCAAAAGGACTGTAAAGAGCAGTATGACGCCATAAACAATCAGCCTAAACTCCTTAGCAACCCTTAAAGCCTCAGGTAGGATTGTAAATATTATTGAGCCCAATATAGGTCCACCTACAGTGCCTGAGCCTCCCACTAAAGTTATCACTAGAATATTCTCAAGGTTATAAAACTCGAATACTGTTGGATCAAGAAAAGTTATGTAGTGGGCGAAGAGGCTTCCAGCTACACCAGCTATAGCAGCTGATATTGAGAAGGCAACCAACTTATACTTTAAGGTATTTATCCCTACAGACTGCGCCAAAGCCTCATCCTCCCTTATGGCGATAAACGCTCTACCTATACGTGAATTTACCAGTTTAATTAGGAATAAGATTATGATTAAAACTAAGAGCATCACAAGCATGTAGTAAGCTGGTCTGCTTGAAAAGTCGAGCTCCAAAACACCAAATAGGTTGAGAGTTGGAGAAGGTATGCCGGGTATACCTAAGGGTCCTCTAGTCACTTCAACCCAATTTCTAGCAATGAGCCAACAGATAAGCAAGAACCCTAAAGTCGATATAACGAATGAGTGCCTAGAGAGCCTTAGGAAGGGTATGCCTACAACCGCAGCGATAATTGAGGGAAAGATTATGGCTAGTAGAAGCCCAATCCAGAACGGCTGCTTATAAGATACGGTTAAGATGGTTGATGTATATGCCCCTATTCCGAAGAAGGCTGTTTGAGCCAGAGAGAGAAAACCCACATAACCAAGCATAAGGTTAAGGCTCTGAGCCAATATAAGGTAGATTCCGGCTAAAATTAGGATGTGTAAGATGTAAGGTGATTGGATAAAGAATGGCACTATGAGAACCGCCACAACTACAGCACAATAGAGCGTCAGCCTTCCTACCTTCTTTGCGTCTAAGCGGAAAGCCATACTAAAGCACCCTAGTCGCTCTACCAAAGATACCTTGGGGCCTAATGATTAATACGAGTATGATTATGAGGAAGGCTAAACCATCCTTCAGCGTAGCTGAAACATAACCTCCAACCAAGCTCTCACCTAAACCCACTATTAGAGCAGCTAAAGCTGCACCTTTCACACTACCAAAGCCGCCAACAATAACTATGGCAAAAGCCTTCAAAACAACAGCTTGACCCATGCTCGGCTCAATAGAGAAGATAGGTGCGATAAGAGCACCCGCCAACCCAGCCAAACCTATACCTAACGCAAACGTTAAGCGAGCCATCTTATGAAGATCTATACCAACAACATAACACGCATCCCTATTCTGAGCAACCGCCCGAATAGCCTTACCCAACCTCGTTCTCTGAAGAAACATATGTAAAGCCAAGAAAGCTAAGTAGCCTGTAAGCAGAGCCACGACACGCTCAACGCTAAAAAATACGCCAGCAAACTCGATGGTGCCAGCTATGCCGGTTCTTACAGTTCGTGGTGTTGCTGTAAAAAGTAGGAGCACCGCATTCGCTAAGATCATTGAGATTGCGAAGGTGCTGAGCACCTTACTTTCAAAAGACCTTTCTACAATCGGTCTTATCGCACCTCTCTCAACTATTAGAGCGATAAAAGCTGAAGACAGGACTGCTAAGATGACGCTCGCATAATACGGTAGTCCGAGCCAAGCAGAGGCTATAAATGTGAGGTATGCGCCGAGCATGTAGAACTCGCCGTGTGCAAAGTTGACTATCTCTAGCACACCATAGATTAAAGTAAGTCCTACGGCTACTAAACCGTATATGCCGCTTAAGAGTAGACCGTTTACAAGATGTTGAGTGAATATTATTTCAGCAGACAAGTTTCTCACTAAATAAAAAAAGGGGGAGCTGCTACTTTAGAGCAGCGGTTTCAATCACTTGAAGGTTGAACTTCTTGTCTTTGACCTCGATGATGTAGCAGTATGGGAACATATGGTTGTTTTCGTCGAATTTGAGTTTTAACCCTGTCACTGAATCGTATTCCAAGCCTTCAGCAGCATTCCTTATCGCAGCTCTATCAGATGAGCCAGCTTTCTGAATAGCTTTAGCTACAACATAGACGCATTCGTATGCTAAGAAAGCATTCCAGTGCGGGTCTTGCCCAGTTCTAGCCTTAAACGATTTAACGAACTCTGGGTTTCTGCCTCCCTCAAATAGTGGCGAGTATGGTGTAACAGTGTTGAAGCCCTCTGCTTCTCCAGCCTCTATGTATGGTTTTAGCTCAGGTGCGAAGATGTCATATCTACCACTCAACGGTATCTTTACCCCTAATTCCTTGCTCTGCTTCACAATAAGTTCGATCTGCGCCGTGCCCGTGATGCCAAGCCCTATGACATCAGGCTTCAAACCCCTAATCTTGGTGAGCACTGCTGTAAAGTCTTTGGCTCCTTGCTCCACAAAGTCTTTGGAGAGCACCTTCACACCGTATTTACCAGCTTCTGCTTCGAGCGTGTTTACTATACCCCTACCGAAGTCTGTATCTTCTGCAACTAAGCTGACACTCTTATAGCCTTTAACATCGAACATAAACTTGGCCAAAGCTCTAACCATCAGAGTGTCACTAGGGTTTGTCTTGAAGACCCATTTATTCCCCTGAACACCAGTCTGATTATATATTAGAGGACTTGAAGATACGGGTGAGAATAGCGGAACACCAGCCTTAGCCACGATAGGCATAACAGCCAAGGTTGGTGAACTGAAGAACGTCCCTATTATCACGCTGACTTGATCTACGTTTATCAGCTTTTCGACAGTAGACACAGCCTCAGCAGGCACACCACGATGATCTTCAGCTATTAATGTAAGCTGCCTATTAAGCACACCACCTCTGGCGTTGATTTCATCGACCGCCATCTGTGCACCCCATAGCGCCTGCTGCCCATAGAAAGCGCCTGCACCTGTTAACGGGGCTGAAAAGCCTATCTTGATAGGTGTAGCGGGCTGTGTTGCAGTCACTGTTGCGGTTGTTGTTTCAACTCTTGTCTGAGTTACGGTCTGTGTCACTACATTTGTTACTGTGATGGTTTGGGCTACTGGGGCTTCTCTTGGTATAACGTAGCCTATGCCTACACCTATGAAAAGAAGTATAATCATAGCTGCGCCTGCTATAGTGTTTGATAGACCTCTATGTTTTCTACTCAGCATAAGATTCACATCTAACTGTTATCCAGTATACTTTAAATAGTTTTTGACAGAGCATTCGTAATATTAGCGGTTTAAGTAAAAATTTAAGTTGATATCTGAAGGACCTTACTTTACATTGATACTTGATGAAGCATTTAAGATAATCGCGGGGCGCTGCATCGAGGGGGTTGAAGTTAAAGGTTGGCTGGTGCTTAAGAGATACCTTCTGCTTGAACTCTCAACAGGAGTCTGCGGGGTTGCATATTATCCTTATGATTTAACACCGACCGCACCTAAATTGGCGCTGAGAGATCCGTTGGATGCTGCTAAACTATGTATGAGTAGGGTCGCTGGAAGAAGGGCTGTAGGTGTAGCAGCGTTAAATGCACTTACTTGGGCGCTTAAGCCGACGCCTCCGTTTAAGGTTGGCGACCCGCTTGACTCGCTTGATTTTAAAGGTAAGCGTGTTGGTGTTGTAGGCTACTTTAAGCCTATATTCTGGCGCTTTAAGTCAGCTAAAAGTCTGAAGATCGTTGAAAGGAAGAAAATGAAGGGTGTTTACCCGCCTGAGAAGGCTGAAGAAGTGTTGAGTGGAGCAGACATCGTTTTGATTACAGGCTCCTGTCTAGTTTACGGTGGGTTAGAGCGCTACTTGAAGCTGGCTAAAGGTGCGGAGAAGGTTATAGTGCTTGGGCCTACTTCAAGTATGACACCTGAGCCCTTCTTTAAGAGAGGCGCTGATATAGTCGCTGGAGTTAAGATTGACAGCTGTAGTTCTCTCTCTAAGAGTAGGGGTAGGGCTGATGATGTGCTTAAAGCTAGTGTTAAAGTATATTTTGAGCGAGGTTAGATGACATAAGGTAATGCGTCAACATAACCAACTATTTCACCTTCAACCGTTAAGACCAAGGCATCACATATACCCTTCAAAGCTCTCCTTATGATTGGTGATATGATCTTGCCCGTTCTCCCCGCGAAGCCCACATATGAAAGTTCCCTGTTGAGAGGCGGCAACACATAGATCTCTATAACTCCACTCTGCTTGCTCCATAGGGCTTCTCTTCTAACTTTGAGCACCAGCCAGACATGTTTACCAGATAACACACTACCTTCTCTCAGATAGGTTGGGTGTATATGCCCCATCACAACCCTACTTACATCTGTAAGCAGTTCTGGAAGCTTAGTATGCCCGTGAAGGAGGCAAATATCCCGTATAATCATATGAGGCTCTGTGTGGAGAGAAACTCCACGAGGTATAAGGGTTGAAAGAGTGCCGTCGTGGTTTCCCAATACAATTGTTGTTTTAGCTAATCTCGATACCTGCTCTAAGAAGATAGGAACCTCTCTGCGCTCTAATGCGCTAACCCTTCCTACTGTAAACTTTACATCGCCTAGTATAATTATTTCATCGATTCTCTGCTGTGTGCAGATTTCTGTGATTTCGTTAAGCATGGCTTGTGTTGAGAGGCGTAGTTTAACCCCAGCAGCCTTGAACCGCTCTTCAAACCCTATGTGTAGGTCAGCGATGATAAGGTGGTGTATGTCATCTTCTTCTATGAGGAGTGCGGGGTGTGGGTGAAGAAGCGTAATCTTACTCTTCGCCAACATTAAAAGCATGTATATTCGTTATATTAAAGGCTCGTTGGCTCAGCATAGTAAAGTTGATGAAGTGGTTGCATCGGGTAGGGTCAAGAGGCATATATTCAAGCCCAGTGGTAGAGAGCTCTGGACTGTAGTTGGAAGCAGAATCGACCACTACATAGACTTAGAGCAGCCATACTGCAGCTGCAAAGACTTCTACTATCACATGATAAGAAGCTCAAACCGAACATGCTATCACATTGAAGCAGCTAGACTCGCGAAGCAGACAAACAGATACACCGAAACAACCCTAAACGACGAAGAATACCAACAAATACTAGTAGCCATAATAAAAGACCTCACAGCAAAAAAGAAAAAGATATAGAGCAAAACAAAACAACCAAAATACGCGCCTCGGTAGCTCAGCCCGGCAGAGCACTTGCCTTGTAAGCAAGCCGCCGGGGGTTCAAATCCCCCCCGAGGCTCTAAGGTTTCTAAGAGTGCCCTTTATTGCATTATAAACATGAGCCAAAAAGGATGAGCCGATGCGGTGCGATGGGGTAAGTAGATAATCGACTGTTGCATAACTAGAAGTTTGGGATATTGGTGTGGAAAAACTACCCCAATTCGTCCCATTTAGTGGAAGACTGTTTGCTCGTGCTACAGATATTAGTGCGGCTTCTATTATTAGGGGTGCATCCTTTTGGTAAAACTATAATGCTTAAAGACCATGAAATAACGGCTGAGGACATAGAGAAGCTCCAAAGAAGATAAAGTAGAAAGGTGGTGTGTTGAAAATAGACTTGAGGGCAAAAATTCTTAAAAAGAAAAGGGGGTTATTCTATACTCCATCTGAAGTCTTCCGTAAGTGTGTCTTGCCAAAACTTAAGGATAGTTTATGGGATTATACTTGGATTGACCTATACTGCGGTAAAGGCGATTTAATTATACCAATAGTCAAAGCTATTGAAGAGAATAATAGGAATAAATTCTTCTCTGAGCACATAAGATGCTTTGATATAGATGAACATGCTCTTTCGCTCTTCGCAGATAGATTAAGACAAATAGGCGTAAAAGATGAGTTAATAAAGAAGAATCTAATACAGCTTGATACCCTTAAAGAATTTCCGAGTTTTGAATACTCTTACCCACTATACCATATAACTAATCCGCCTTATCTCTACAAGGGTTATATGCCTAAGACAGAAAAGACAAGAGACCTACTCCAATACTTTAAAGGAAAGAGGGAGCCGCTTCAAGATCTGTACCAGGTTGCATTATTTAACGATTTGATGAAAGGGTTAGACAAGATGATATACATAATACCAACTAACTTCCTCTTCGGGGATGCAAATGCTAACCACATAAGGCAACTAATCTTCAAATATTACAACCTTGTGGATTTATTTATCTTTGAGAAAAAAGTCTTCTCAGACACTGGAACCAATACCTGTGTATGCTTCTTCGAAAAGAAGGCTATACCATCTGAAGCAGACCAAATAGTATACGCAACCAAAATTTCAAAAGACGGTGAAAAGAAGAGGGCTTATAAACTATCAAAGAAGTTTAAGTGGAGGGCTGGCTCTGAGTTCTATGAATTCATTGAACAGTTTAAAGCAGATAACCCCCTACATTTTGAGTATTATCTCTTGAAAAAGGATGTTGAAGCCAATAAAGGCGAATATGAGGTCACTTTACTTGACGTAAATAATTACAGTAAAGTTGTAGCGAAGGTTAATAAAGAATTACATGACAGAATTAAAAGTAATGTACTCTTCCTCAAGACATTGGATACTGGAAGGTTTGAGGGTAGAGCGGGGTTATACGAATGTAAGAAAGTCTTCGGCGTTGATGGGATAATGGTATCCAAAGATTACACATACAGAACACACCCCATTCAAATATTCTTCAAGAGCCGATTAAGTTATGATGAACAAGTCTTTGTTAAAGATTGGTTTAACTACATCTTAAACAAACTTAGGAAAGAATATGACAGCGACTTCATGACGACTTATAGAGAGTCAACGAGATACTATACTAGAAAGTATCTTGGACTTAAACAAGCAAGAGCAATAATAGAAACATGCCCATTAAGTGATGTCAACGTTGAAGAAGTAAAACACATACATTCATTAGAACCTTGGATAGAAAACTATTTAGCGAAAAAGGAAATAAAAGTAAAGGATGTTAAAAACAACCTACGTTATTGGGATACCTCTCTACAAACCCCTAAGCCTCTAAATAGACGAAAGTTATCTTGTCGATGTAGAAATAATAGACCAGCAAATGAAAGTAATCAAGGATATTAGGATTGCTACAAGGTATATATATGCGAGTCCCAGAAACCGAGGATACGTTTACCGATTAATTAGTTTATTAGAGCAAAACGCCATCCACTATTCAGAATTTACGGCTTACATGAATGCTTTTGACGTATCCGGATTTAGTTCTTAAACTCAAAGAACATGTTTAATTATTGAAGTCAAGCGCATAAAGGAATCTGGTGGCGCTCAAGATAAACAACTTTGAAATCTAATAAAAAGGCAAGAAAGTGGAAAAGCTCATTATGTGGCTTTTTTTAGCCGGAGCGTACGCTAATAAATTCTTCGCAGGCAAACATGCTTATTCAGATTTAGCTTTGGATACTTCGCATTATATCCTGTCTTAGCCTTTCTGATGTATGTTTGAGAGGAACCTTGCGTCCAGATACTGTCTGACAACCTCATCCAGCAACCTTAATCTTAACCCTCTTCATTGGAGAATAACAGCCTACCCTCTGTGAAGGCGTGGAATTTGAAGAGAAATGGGGCTTCATTTAAGACTTGGATGTCCGCAGGTGTGCCTAGTTCACTGCTTACCTCCGCTGAGAGGTTAACCGTGTAGTGAAGCGCGTTTCCGCTATCTTTCACCCACAAAGCGACGTCTAAATCTCTAAATGACGAGCTTTGTATGAAGCTTCAATGAAGGAAGATGCCCAAGATAGGTTGAAACATCTTCGCTTAAGCGTCTGACTCTCAACCTTCTATTGTGTTTAACGTTAAGGTTTGCTCACCTCTTCTCTTATAGGTCTGCGCAACATTTATTAATCAAGTTTAAGCTCAACCTAGTTGAGCCTTGTGGTACACAACGTATTCAGCTACTGGTATACTCTGTCTGTTGATGAAGTGTGTTGTAAAGTCATCTTTCCTACGCACATCTTCAGGGGTTCAGATAAGGTTTGATGCATCCTGCTGATGGTGTAGCATTCTTTAATGAGTGCTTCAACTCGTATATGCGCCTTAAGCAGTCTTCTGCTAGTGAATCTGCGGCTAGGGTTGAGTTTCTAAAATGGTTTCAGAGTAGGCTTATGAGGAGTAGGTGCTACCGTAGGGTACTTGGCTTGGTTGATAGGCGTATACTGAATCTTACAATAGATTTGGCGGAGAAGGGGTTGGTTAAGGTTATCAGCAGAGCCCTATTGAATGTTCTCGGCTCTATTCTTATGAAGGCCTGCTCGTTCGCTAAGAGGTTCACCGATTTACTCGCTGACTTAGGTGAACCCATTCTTCTTGACGTGTGTAGGGTTGCTGCATCCTGGGGTAACCCTGATGCTGTTAAGTGGCTGCTTGATAAAGGGTTCGCAGCCTACCTAGCGTTGCTGAAGAGAAGTATACCTAGCTTCCTTACTGGTGTGCGGTAGAGGTAGGCTATCGACTGTTAGATAGCGCTGTAGGCGTTAGCGGTTTACATCTGGCATCTAGCTACAATGCTTATAGATGAGATCAAAGAGAAGCATGCTCGTCGCTAACATTAAGCGTAGGTTTACTGCTGAGCGTGTCTGAGGCGGTATGAGGGTTCTGGTTACTGGTGGAGCCGGCTTTATCGGGAGTCATTTGGTTGATGCGTTGATGGAGCGTGGAGAGGAGGTTGCTGTTTTGGATAATCTGAGTAGAGGAAGGGTTGAGAATGTTGCTAAGTGGTTTGGGCATGAGCGTTTTAAGTTTATGAGGGGTGATCTCCTTCACCCCAGTGATATTCGGCTGGCTATGGATGGCTGCGAGGTTGTTTTTCATCTTGCAGCGAATCCCGAAGTTCGCCTCGGTGCATTGGATACAAGAGTAGATTACGAGCAGAATGTGTTGGCGACCTATAATCTCCTTGAGGCTGTGAGAGAATTTGGGGTTGGTGTTGTTTTCGCATCAACTTCGACTGTTTATGGCGAGGCTGATGTTATTCCTACACCAGAGAATTATGGTCCTTTAAAGCCTATTTCGCTTTACGGCGCTTCTAAGTTGGCGTGCGAGGCTTTGATATCTGGGTATGCGCATATGTTTGGCTTAAATAGCGTTATACTTAGGTTGGCCAACGTTGTTGGTCCTAGGTGTGCTCACGGTGTAATATACGATTTTGTGATGAAGCTGCGTTCTAATCCAAATGTGCTTGAAGTGCTTGGCGATGGGACTCAACGTAAATCTTACCTCTATGTGGATGATGTTGTTGACGCCTTTCTCTTAGCATCAAGAAACCTTCAGCAAGACCGCTTGCAAGTGTATAATGTGGGTTCTGAGGATCAGGTCGATGTGCTCTCGATCGCTAAGATTGTGGTAGATGAGATGGGTCTTAAGGATGTTGCTTTTCGATGCGCCGGTGGTTTAGAGGGACGTGGATGGGTGGGTGATGTTAAAGAGATGTTACTTGACGTTTCGAAAATTAAAAAGATGGGTTGGAGACCTCGAAGTAGAAGCGTTGAAGCTGTTAAACTTGCGGTCAGAGAGTTTTTACGTTCTACGCAAACTGTGTAGGAAGGCAGCTCCTCTAGGCCTCATCGGCTTACAGTAGATATTGTGAACTAAGGCGAGGATCTGTGAAAGTTTTGGTTACAGGTGGCTGTGGATTTATTGGTAGCCATCTTGTTAGGAGTCTTATTGAGCGCGGCTATAATGTTATTATTTTCGACAACTTCTCTCACGCATCTTGTTTAGGGGTAGATGGTGCTACGTTGATTAAAGGTGATGTGAGGTTCAAGCCTGCTTTGGAGAATGCGTTGAACGGTGTTGATGCGGTTTATCATCTTGCTGCGTTGACAGATGTTAGGGAATCTGTCAGAAAGCCTCTCCTTTACCATAAGGTAAATAGTGATGGCACCTTAAATGTGCTGGAGTGCTGTAGAAGGGTTGGTGTGAAGAATCTCATATATACGTCTTCTTGTGCTGTTTATGGTGAGCCTGTTAAGCTTCCTATTGACGAGGAGCATCCTTTGAAGCCTCTTTCACCTTACGCCGCAAGCAAGCTTTGCGCTGAGGCGTTTTGCCGATCTTATGCCAGCTGCTATGATGTAAATGTAACTGTGTTTAGACTCTTTAACGTGTATGGTCCTAGGCAGAGTGATCATTACGCTGGTGTGATAAGTGAGTTTGTTAAGAGGGTTAAAGGCGGTAAGCCTCCGGTGATATATGGTTCAGGTGAGCAGAGTAGAGACTTCATATACGTGGGTGATGTTGTGGATTGTCTTATTAGGGCGCTTGAATCTGAACAGAGCGGTTTCGAATTATTGAACCTAGGTTCTGGAAAAGCTGTTAAGGTGAATGAGCTGGCTGAGCATGTTCTTAAACTAATTGGTAATGTTAACCTTAGCCCAATAAGAAAGCCTGCCAAGAGATTTGAAATATTTGCAAGCTGCGCAGACACGAGTAGAGTTGAGAAAAAACTCAACTTTAAACCTAAAAAGAGCATTGTAGATGGCTTGACCGAACTTTTACGCAGCTATAGCTAGAACAACCGAACAGTTATATTGACATATGTTCTCCCACAAGTTTCTAAGATAAACTTAATAATTTTGAATCTTTGAATCCACACGTAAGCATCATAATAGTAAATTATAACGGAAAAGAAGTTTTAGATAAATGTGTTTCTTCTATCTTTTCTTCATCATACTATCCCTTGGAGGTAATACTTGTTGATAATTGTTCTAATGATGGCAGTGATCTGGAGGTTGCTAAGAAGTACGACGTTACGTTAATTAAAAACAAGACAAACCTCTATTTCTGTAGAGGAAGTAACATTGGAGTGCGTAGAGCAAAAGGCAAGTATATTATGTTTCTTAACCATGACATAATCTTGGATCGTGAGGCTATTAGCGAGCTCATGAAAGAAGCTCTAAGGTCGAAGAACAGTGGTTTTTTTCAACCTAAAATCTTATTGTTAGATAAACCAAATATACTAAATTCAACAGGTCTTGATATCCACTTAGCGGGATTTGGAATACTAAGAGGCGGTGGAGAAGTAGATCTGGGGCAATATGATAATTTAACTGAAATACCAAGTGTCCACGGCGCATGTTTTTTAGCATCAAAGGAGGCACTTGAGGATACTGGTTTATTTGATGAATTTTTTGTCGCATTTAACGAAGATACAGACATAGGGTGGAGAGCTTTGCTAAAAGGTTGGAGACCTAGGTATGTTCCCTCAGCGAAGGTTTATCATAAGTGGGGTCAATCTTGGGGTTCAATCTACTTACGACAAGATAAGCTTTACTATGTTGAGAGAAATAGAATAATCTTGTTGTTAACCAACTATGAGACACGCACTCTAATCCTATTTTTACCTATCTTGATATTAGCTGAATTGTCTACGCTTTTCTATTGTCTTATTCATAAGTCATTAAAAATAAAAGTGAGGACTTATGCAGATATTATACGCTCTACCCATTATATCTTAAAGCGAAGAAAATACATACAAGCAAATAGAAGGGTAAATGATAGATATATAATTAGCAAGTTTACTTACAAATTCAACCATCCATTTCTAGCCGAATCAACAAAACTTCTAAAGATACTCAATCTACTTTTCAAGTTATTTTCAAGAGTTCTTTTTATTTATGAAATTAGCAAAAGAACTTCTTAAAGTTTCATTTATAATTCCTACACTTAACAGTGAAAGAACTTTGGGTGAATGTTTACAAAGTATAGTAAACCAAAGTTACCCTTTCAAAGAGGTCATAATTGTAGATGGAGGTTCTAAAGACTCAACAATCTCTATAGCACTCAAATATACATCTCAAATTCTAATTGTAAAAGGAGGGATTGGGAAAGCCCGTCAAGTAGGCGCTGCTAACTCAAAGGGTGAAATCTTAGGAATTTTTGATTCAGATATAATATTACCATCCAGAGATTGGTTAAGCAAAGCAATCAAGCCATTCGTGAATGATTCGAAAGTTGGCATCGTTTGGCCCATTAATAAAGCCCCAAATACTGCCAGCTGCGTCTCAAAATGTTATTTTAACTTATGGGCTACATTTTTTAATAAACGGCAGATAGAGAATAAAGCTATTCTTCCTGGGGGAAACAGTTTAGTTCTCAGACGGGCTTTTACCGAAGCAGGAGGATTTAATTCGACCTTACATTATGGTGAGGATTTTGACCTTATGTATCGTATCCTCCGCTTAGGATACAAAGTGGTCATACATAAAGAGCCAATTATTCATAATACGATGCGTTCAATGAAGGAATTTGCAAGAAAACAATTTTTAGGAGCTAAGACTATATTTGAAGCCCAAAAAAGAAATGCTACCGAACTTAATCTTTTGTATGCTTGCTTGACATGGACTGCAAGTAAAGGTAAGTTGCGTATGATTGATTATATAAAATATGCGTTCGCAGAACACATAATGTTAGGTTTAAACGCAATGTTTAAGAATTTCCTGAAAGACAAATCTTGGTTAGTTTTTCCTTTTCTAGCTCTTATAAGAATTATCATTTATTCTCTTTTCTTTCTACTTTATTCTGCGAATAAAGTTATGAAATCTATATTACAATAGAGTTCCAAGTTGTGATTAATCATGAACATATGTATGATCATGACTACCCCTTTCCCCCCTCAAGAAGGAATTGGATATCACGTTTATAATTTGTCAAAAGAGCTTATGAGACGAGGACATAATATTATCATTATCGTCCCTGGCCGGTTAAACGAAAATAGAAAGGAGACTATAGAGAGTATTGAAGTATTTAAGGTGCCTTTTATTCCTCTCTATCCCTTCCACATTAACATATTTAGCTACTTCCTTAACGATCTCTTTAAGTTAGTAGAAGCTAAGTTAGATGTAGTCCATATACACTCTCCTTTGTCCCCACGTGTTAAGACAAACCTCCCCGTGGTGAGTACAATACATACTTCTTTGCTCGAAGACGCTCGGTACATAGAAATAGTAGATCTAAAATCGCTAGGAATAAAAGTTCTAACTCGTGTTGTTTGCTATCCGATAGTCAAGGATCTTATGGAACACTCGAAGGTCGTTACTACAGTATCTAATTCCGTTGCTCAAGAATTAAAAAAATATTACGGATTATGCAACTCTGTCGTTGTAGGGAATGGTGTTAATGAGAAGGAGTTTACCCCTATCCAAAAAAAGAAAGAAGGAAATTACGTTCTATATGTAGGTCGCTTGAGCTATAGGAAAGGTCTATTTGATCTATTAGAATGCGCGAAGCAAATTGTTAGAGGCCAAGATGTTAAATTTGTCATCGTAGGAAAAGGAGAATTAGAAAAAACAATAAAAAGCAAGATAATAAAGCACAGATTAGAAAACAAAATTATGCTTATAGGTCACGTTAATTACAAAAAGTTAATTGAGATATATCAAAATGCTACAATATTTCTTTTGCCATCGCATTATGAAGGTTTGCCTACCGTCCTTCTGGAGGCTATGAGCTGCGGATTACCAGTAGTTGCTACCGCTATTGGAGGATGCTTAGATGTTATTAGAGATGGGTATAATGGGCTCATAGTTCCTCCAAGATCTCCAGAAAAGATGTTTAGGGCTATCACTATGCTACTTGATGATAGGAAACTAATGAAGATGCTTGGAGACAATGCTAGAAAAACGATTGAAGAAAAATATACTTGGGGTAAGATAACAGACCGTATAGAAGCGATATACAGAAATTTGTGTTAATTGAAGATCTGTATAATCTGTTTTGATTTCAAAAAGGAGAATATTAACAAACAACCTTGGCGATTCATCTACGAACTTGGTAAAGGTATTGCCCAAAGAGGTCTTGAGCTAATAATACTTTCAAATAGCAAGTTTGAAACCAATACATTTGAAGGTTTAACAGTATACTCAGTAAAGAGGTTAAGCTCATGGTTCGGTTGGTCAAAAGAAGCCCTAGAAAAGTTAAAGACGATTAAACCAGATGTTGCTATTGTTGTGTTGGGGGTAGCCAGTCTATTGAAGCCAAAACTCAAATTAGGCTTGCCAGCTATCTGCGTTCTTACAAGCCCTATTTATGATCTGAAGGATGTATTCAAACCCGGCTTAATTGAGATGATAAGGCATTTTAGATATTTATTTATACATTTCATAGGTGCAATCATTCCGCCTTCTTTGATCAGGAGAAGATTAAACTCTTTTGACCACATAGTAGTCTTAAGCGAAGCCAATAAAAGAAAGTTAGTTGACTATGGTGTTCATTCTGCAAGAATAAAAGTTATACCGCAGGGAATTAGCGAGTCTGATTTACAATTACCAGAAGATAATGAGGTTAATAAGATCAGAAAGGATATTAGTCCTGAGGATGCATCTGTAATCTTGTATTTTGGGCCACCTTTAACTTTACGGGGTACAGACATACTGATTAAAGCTTTTGTAGATGTGAGTAAGAATTTTTTTTCTAAGTTAATTCTTTTAGCGAGAGTTGAAGACAAAGCATCAGCGAAAGAGATAGCTTATCTTAAAAACATCATAAGCAAGACTGAAGCAAATGACCGGGTAAGAATAATAACGCATTTTCTTGCGTCAAATGAAATACGGAAATATGTTAGGGCTGCAGATGTCGTTTGTCTTCCTTTTAAACTTGTTATCTCTGATGTTCCGATAACGATACTTGAGGCTATGTTGTTAGGAAAGCCCATTATATCTACGGATCTAAATGGTATTCCGGAATTACTTGATGCTCGTGGGTTAATCGTTAAAAGCAATGACTATATTGCATTACGAAATTCTCTGATAGCACTACTTACCAACACTGAATTGGCAAAGAAACTCGGTTATAGTGCAAGGAATTACATGAGCCAATACTATCCTCGATGGAACAAAATCTGTGATGCTTTTGTGGGACTAGTGCAGATGACCATTAATAGACTGAGAAATAACATTCCATCACTAATATTTATAATAGGTCCAGATGGGGTGGGCAAAACTACCCAAGCAAAGATACTTGTTAAGGTTTTGAGAAATAATGGTATCCCAGCTGAGTATGTTTGGATGCGCTGGAACCACAAATTGTCACTTATGATTCTAGCTTTAGCTAGACTTTTATTTCTAACTAGAATTGAGCGACTAGGTAATAGAAAAAGATTGGCATATCACTACTTTAACAGAATCAAGCCAGTAGCTTTGATATACAGCTATACAGTAGTATTTGATACTTTATTTTCTGTTTTCACTAAAATCTATCTGAGGTTGTGGCGTGGTAAATACGTTATATGCGATAGGTCGCCATATGACACTTTAGTTGACCTTATGGTGTCAACAAGAAACCCAAATTTATTACATTCATTCGTTGGCAAGCTTCTGTTAAGAGTGGCGAACAAAGCTGCAATTGTTATGTTAACTGCCAGACCTCAGGTTTTGAAAACTAGGCGGATTGATGTTTACTACGATAAGGATTTAGAACTTAAAGTAAGATTTTATGACGAACTTTCGAAAATTCTTAGACCAAATGTGGTAAATGCCGAAGGAGATGTTGTTAGCGTGCATTCTACTATTGTGGGAATCTTGTGCAATGTTTAATGAAACCAAATAGTTTCCACAGAAAGATACTCTACAGTAAGAAGTTGCCCCGTTTAGTGAAATTTACTATAATAATCTTTACTAATTGGTGTTTTCACGGTTTTTTATACATGGAAAGAAGTGAGAAAATAATTTTTTTGTTTCTGGACCTTATTTTCTTTTTGCCCTTTTTCTTTCTGCTATCGCTCTTAATGAATCCAGTTTCGGCTGTCTTTTGTACATTAGCAATATCGCATACTTTACACTGGCTCTTTAATGGACACCTGTATGTATTACTAAAGAACTTGGGTTTCTCTAGGACTAGTTTAAGTTGTTTTGTAGAGTATTTAGAAGACCTTAGTAGAAGAGCTAAAAACGAGAATAGTATAGATGCCATTTTAGTTTTGGGCAGCTTGTCACGTGGCGTATTGACAGAACGGTCGGATCTTGATATTCGAATAATTAGGCTTAAAGGTTTTGTTAACGGTGTTAGAGCGTGTACTTTTGCCTTCCTTGAGAGAGTTAGAGCCCTACTAAGGAGAATTCCTCTCGATATTTATACTTGTGATGATTTTCAATGTATAGAAAAGTTAGATGAGCGCCCCATAATCATTTATCGAAGAGCGCTTAAGCTTAACAATTCTTGATTTGATTAAAGAAATAGTTTCGGCTTCTATAAGTGTGTGTTTAGCACACCCTATCGATCCATCTTTTTCTGTGCAAGGTGGGGCAGTAAGATATACCTTGAACTTACTCAATTATTTGGTGAAGCATGGTTACACTACAACATTAGTGGGCGCATCTTACGGTAAACATAAGAAGCCGTACGTTTTTACTTTTGTCCCGATTGATGGTTTTGCTAGTTCATGTTCCTGGCAAGTATACTTTATGGGGCTACTTCTGAGAGCACCTTTTCTTAAGCTGCCTAAGAGTACTATAATACACACTTGCCGTCTTGAATACTTGATTCCGTTTATTATCTACTATCCAAGAAACCTTAAGGTAGTGACGTTAGACGCGCAGCTCAAAACTTTTCAAACAAAACACCCTTTGTTATTTAGAGTAGCACGACCATTTTTGGTTGAGTTCATGAAGTTCGTTCTTCGGCATATTAATAAGTTTTTAGCAGCTAAGAGCACTGTAGATTATTATGCTGCTATTTACCCTCAAATAAAGTATAAGACAGAAGTTATGCCAACATCAGCTGTTCCCACAGAATTGTTTAAACCTATGAACAAAGTGCTCTTGCGTAGAAAATATAGAATAAATCAGGAAAGTAAATTGGTAATCTTTGTAGGCAGAGTTGAGAAGATAAAAAACTTGGAGTTTTTGATAAGGTCTTTTGCTTTGGTAAAGGGCAAACTTCCAAATGCAAAGTTGGTAATTGTGGGAAGAGGATCACCTTCTTACATTAAACATTTGCAGAAGCTTGCAAAGAATCTTAACATAGGAGAAGAAATAATATTTCTTGGCGAAAGAAGATATGACGAAATTCCCGAAATACTTAACTGTGCTGATGTTATGGCGCTTTGCTCTTTAACCGAGGGTTCACCTACAGTAGTAAGAGAAGCGTTAGCGTGTGGGGTTCCTGTTGTCTCCACGGATGTCGGCGACGTTAAAATGATAATTAGGAATAAGTATGTTGGGAGGATCGTCGAAGAAGACGAAAAAAAATTCGCTGAAGCTATTATAGATATGCTAAATGTAAATGCAGAAGTAGTTAGAGAGGAGTGCGTAAAGCTAATAAAAGAGTTAAAGTTAGATTTTGAAAGCTTAGGGGAGAAAATATTAAGTGTTTATTGTGAGATGCTGCAACAACAGATGAAGTTTAACGATCTACGGAGATGTAAGAGTTAATGTATGCAAAGTTAGAAGGAGTTTTTAGAAAAGTAATGAATGCATCAAGCTTACATTATGTACACTTGTTGAAACACTTGAGACACTTTAGTTCTGTAATTGGTTTTAGAAAGGTGATATTAGATGTTGGAAGTGGGGAGTCTCCTTATAGAAGTCTTTTCCAATGTAACTCTTTTGTACGTATTGATATTGATAAACGGCGCAAGCCAGACTTGATAGGGGATATATGCAACTTACCCATACGCTGTGAGAGCACAGACGCAGTTTTATGTATTGAAACATTAGAGCACGTACCAGATACAAGCAAAGCGCTGACAGAAATTAGGCATGTTTTACGAGGTGGAGGCTACTTTATTTTGACTGTTCCTTTTTTGTTTGGTGTTCATGCTCAAGCCGACTACTATAGGTGGACTGAGAGAGGCTTAAGATTGTATCTTGAGAAATATTGTTTTGAAATACTTGAACTTGAGAAAAATGGTGGAATCTTCTGTGTGATAGGAGAAACCATGAGGCATGCTCCTTACTACATAGTACGGGGTAGAGGAAATCGTTGGATCAAATATTCATTGCTTTTCATCTTATACGTGCTCCTTATCTTAATCACAAAACTCTTTCGATTTTTCGACTTACTAGACGTTAAGAGGGACTACACGACTGGCTACTGTGTTCTTTCTATAAAGAAGTAGGGACTTGATATAATGTCTGGAAGAGGGTCTTTCGATCAGAGTTACTTTGAAGGAAAGTTAGGTGTATATGAAGGAGGATACTATACTAGAGCCAATATAGTTCGACATTTCTACAGAGGTGTTCTAAGAAAATTTAGATTAAAAGGCGGAAAGAATAAGAAGGCACTTGATGTTGGATGCGCATACGGATATGGAGTTGAAATATTAGCGGAACAAGGATATGATGCTTATGGTTGCGATGTCTCAGAATACGCGGTTAGGACAGCTAATACCCTTCATAACTGGTCTCGTTGTTTCGTATTAAATGTCGAGAAAGAAACACTCCCCCTGCATTTCTTCGATTTAGTAACCCTCATTAATACAATTGAACACTTTAAAGACCCGGAATCCGTTATTAATAATGTAAAAAAATCTTTGAAGAGGTGTGGTGTTGTTCTCGTTGCTACAAACAACCCTTGGAGTCCATTGAATTTAAGGGACCGCGATCCTACACATCAATCCGTATTCAGCCCTATCAAATGGTATAGTATTTTCAGAAAATATTTTAAAAATGTTTATGTTGCCACCTATATTACCAGCAAATCTCTAAACCTTTTGCACATACCATTTTTTGGATACGTCACATTATTGAAAGCAACTATCTCATAGAAATTAAATGATTACTAATTAGGCCATCTTGCTCTTGGTAGAAATGACCAAAGACAACGAAATATCTAATTTTAAGAAACTATTCAACATTTTCTTGGTTAGCTTAGCTTCTGTTATAGTTAGTTTTGTGTCATTTTGGTTACTTACTACAGGATTGCCTACATACTATATTTTTAGTATGCCTTTTATCCTTACTTTCTTTTTGATATTTATCATTGTTTACTTTCTATTTTATCTAGTCATGTTTGAAAATTCTACAGAATTGAGAATTTCCAGTAGAATATATTACGTCTCGTTACTAACATGGCCAATATTTATGGTTGTCTTGTTAATAGTACCATCGATATCTACACAGTCATTCATTAATTGGGCTGATATACCGATACTTAATTGGGTTAAAGCGTGTGGAGCTTTTCTTGTAGTTTTCGTTTATCCGGGTTATGGCATATTAACTCTTGTATCTAGGAATGATAAGTTATCGCGCCTTGAGAAAGGTATTCTATCTGTTGGTTTAAGTCTCTTTCTGGCTACACTTCTAGGATTTATCGGACTAATGCAAGGTAATTTTACAAACAGTTATTACTACCTTTTGATTTTAAATTTATCTCTGTTTGTGGCTGTATTTTGCCGATTTATAAAGAATCATAGACGTGAAACCTTAAGTCATTCTAACTTCAGATTAACTGATCTAATCACATTAGTTATAATGTGTGCGTTGGTTTTATTCTATATTGTGGTGTTTTTCCTAATGCACTTTCCTGATAGGTTCGTTGCTGGATATGACCATTGGCGGCATTATGGAGAAACTCTAAGAACTATTAATGCACATATTTTAATCCCCCGTGTATGGAATTATATTGCATTATACATGTTTACAGGTCTATTTTTGTTTTCGTCTGGACTTCCTTCTCTTAATTCATATATGGCTTTATATCCTCTTCTAGTTCTTCCGATCTTGTCTTTTTACCTAGTAAGTAAACTATTACTTAAGAATGAAGAGTCTATAGTTGCGACTATAGTTTTCTCTCTATTTTCAGGTTTTGGAGGATTATATGCAATTTATCTAAATCTCACACGTGGAATACCCATCTACGAAGCAACTTACCAGACACAATCTTTAGGTGATGTTTTTACTGGTGTACATGGATTGTCTTTTTGGCTTCATCCGCAACAGTTCGGTCTTTTTATTCTACTTTTGACATTTTATTTAGTGCTTCGAGATTTTCAATCAAGATTGCTTAGAATCTTAATGATCGCAGCGTTTGTTACTCTTGGCATCTACATACATTTTAGTGAGATTGTTCTTTTATTTGTCATAGTTCTCTTTGTGTACATTTTCTATAATAAATATTTATCTAAGCCGTGGGACATCCTTATTTCGTTTGTTGTCGCTATACTATTAGTGTTAGTCTTCTTCCTTATGTCCTATTCGACTTTACCATCTCCGAAGCTGTTTTTTGAAATATATGCGGGTGGTAAGTTCTTCCATATGTTAATAGGGATAGCTGCTGTAGTAGGATTTTGCAGTATATTATTATTTATCAGAACTAAATTTAATTTTAGTAAATATTTAAAAACTTTTACTTCTCTTTCTAGGTCTAATGTGCTACGTCTATCTCTTACGGTTCTAACGATTTATCTGTATATGCTTTCATTTATTGTTTGGAATAACGTCGCTGACAAATTTACATTGAGCGCAGCCTCATATATGACCCCCTGGTATATTTATCCCCTCAGATTTGGGACAATATTCTTGCTTGCTTTAATTACTGTTTTATTTATGAGAAAATTTATATCTTATAATGCGTTAATTATCGGTGTTATCTTAGCGATTTCTCCGATTATTATAGCAGTGGTCTCCGACCTTCTTTTTATATACTCAATCTGGGAAAGCCCTATTCCTGATGCTCGTATTACTATGCATGTTAATATTGGTTTGGCAATATTATCACCTATCTTGCCGCTAAAATTGATTAGAACACTTGCTTTAAAGCAAAACAAATCAATGAGGCATGGGGTAATTGCTTTTCTCTTTATAATTATGATGTTTATTAGCGGCATCTCTTCAACCTTACTTTTTGCACGCGCATACTTTGAATATTATTCGGTTAGGTACGGATCTGATGTAAGACTTGGTCAAGTACTTTCTGGAAATGACATGGAAATTATAGATCAGATAAGAAATCTTACAAAACATACCGAAGTTATCTTAGCCCCATGGCCTTGGAACTCATTCATATATCAGTTCGCAGAGCATGAGTCTGTGGGCTTTGATCTCCCTACTTTAGCTAGACCCTTTATGACAATAAATCCTGAATTATTCTTCGATACAATCAGACGTAATATATACTCAAGTCTAGGTAAAGAAGTAAAATATTTGTTACTTGATAAGAACCAAATAAACGGTGGGTTACCAGCCAATGTTGGATTACTATCAGAACTTATGAATATTCTACCTATCAAAATAGAAAATAAACGCATTATTCTGCTTGAGATACCTCAAAGCTCTCCGCCTACTGCGAATTCGATATTAGCGGTTTTAAAGCCACAACACTCCACTACACTAGAAACAGAAGATTTTGCGGTCTCACTCAATGGCAGAGATAGCTACATAGCCATTCCACCTTCTGAAATCTTGAACGAAGCAAAAACAAGTATGACTTGGGAAGTTTGGATAAAGATAGAAGGAAACGAAGATGATTGGAGATGTATTCTTGAATTTGGTAATTTCCCACTTATAAGTTCACATTTCTACATAAAAAATGACGGACGATTATATTTTAATCTAATTACAGAAGACAGGGTTGAGCATGTTTTATGGTCTACAACGCCGGTTCCCCTATATGAATGGCTTCATATAGCGCTGACTTATAATGGTACAGTTGGCAAACTTTATGTGAATGGTCAAGAAGTGGCTAAATCCTTTTTTAAAGGAAAAGTAGTTTGCGAAGGTAGTCTACAAATTGGCATGCGCGGAAAAAACAATTATCCATTCTATGGCCAAGTTGATGATGTAAGGATTTATAAGAGGAGTTTATCATTAGAAGAGATTAAAAGTAGAGCGCTTGGTTATGAAGTTGACAGAAGCGACTTAATTTTGGATATCAACTTTAACTCTGGAGACGCCTTAGACATGAGCGGCTACAATAATAACGGCAAAATAATCAACGGAAGAGTAATTGGCAGAACTAGTGAACCATTAATAGCGCGAGAGAGAACATATAGCTTTATTATTAAAGCACTTTCACTCAAAAATCTAAATTATACAACATATTATTCTGAAGATTTTGAGTTTCTAAGTAAATTGAAGACAAATAAAGTTAAGGTACTACTTACCCCCTACGACTTTTCAGAAGCTTATCCGCCACCTTACATACAGGATAATATCCTAGAATGGATTAAAGAAGGTGGGAAATTAATTATTTTAAACGGAGAAGGTGCATCAGGTCATAAATTTTTCGCCAAAGAACTTGCTATTCATATCAACCAGACTACAACAGCTAACGGCATTATTGTTAACGGTAAGATTATACCACTACATACTCTTAAACTTCCGATATTCTTGTCGCTAAATAATAGATCTAATACGATAAGTTATTATTCTAATGATGGGAATGCAGTTTCTTCCCATATATTTGCTGGAAAATTTTATAACGGAACTATTTATTTTGTTGAGCTTTATCCGTATCTTAATTACCTACTTCAGACGCGAAGTTCAAACACATATTATGAATTAATATCACCAGCTATTCCGACAGAGGTCATATTACCATATAGAGATGAACTTCGAGGAACAGATAGGGTGTTGTTATTTGGGTTAAATTCAATTACAAACGCTACGCTAATGCCGAAGTCTTTCTTTATTCCTTCAATGAGCAAGTTTGCCGTTAACTTAGAACTCCCACTAAGTGAGAATAACCAGTCTGAGGATATCCTCAGAAACATTAAGTTACTAAGTCTTGAATTAAGTGAAAACGCAACGCCTATCATTACTTCTTCTAGAATAAACATTGTTTCGGAAAACACAGGAAGATATTCCACGATCACCTTTCCTGAAGGATTTACACTCGTAATCCGAATATTTGACAAAGGGTATGCGAGACTTACCATATTACACGATGAAAAAACTATGAATTTTAACATTAGCAGAGGAGATATCAAAATTGAATTTTTGCCTTCGCAGGACCTTAGAATAATTGCCACGCGTGTGAATGTTTCTAGTACTACTCATTCTGAATTTGAAAGAGTTCAGGTAGACTGGACTTTGGGCATTAATGCTGTAGATACTCCTTTCTACATAGACGGTCCCGTGAATTTTATAATTGATGGAGCAGACGACTCTATGGTTGTTCTTTCTGAGCTATTGATTAAAGGAGAATATAAAGCAATTTCTTTGGCTAAGAGTAGTTGGAATGAATGGTGGATACCAAGATCTATATTAGATAGTAGAGAATTTGTTCTTCTTAACTACATAACTGTGGTGGGACTTATTTTTATTATAGTCTCTTTTTATAGGAAATCAAAGTATTAGAAAAAAGATGATTATTAAGTCTATGTCTTATAAGTTGTCAAGCTTGGATAGGGAAATCGATAAGTGGATTAGATACCCGCCTCCATCTGCACCTCTTGAGAGCTTAGCTTTCAAGTTATTAGCGCAAGTCACTCCAACTTTTGTTCTGGATTGTGGTGCAGGAAATGGTCGCTTTTCACTACAATTAGCTAAAAATATCCAAAATGTGAGGGTTATTTCCTTAGATATGAATAAAAGAATGGTGGAAAAGATAAAAGAAAGGGTTAAACTATATAATTTAATCGAAAAAATTCAAATCGTTTTAGCTGATATGCAGTATCTTCCGTTTAAAGAGAGACAATTTGATGCTGTTTTAAATGTAGGAAACCTTTGGTATGTGCCTAACTATACTAGGGTTTGTTCTGAAATGATAAGAGTTTCTAGAGGTATACTAATATTAGAGCATATTAATCTCATTAACCCTAAGAATCTTATACTTTGGATACTTCATTTTCTGAAATATTTGATATTTGCGGTTTTAGGTAAATCGACTTATCCACTATATTATCGCACTCCGAAGCAAATCTTCCGACCTTTTGTTGACCTTTCTTTCAAGATCTACAATGGCGCCAGATTCCGTCTTCTTTCTGAAAGATTCCTTCTTTATGTTAGCAAATACAAACGATAGTATGTAAATATCTTCAAACTAACCTTTCACACCTTACCTATTATCTGAGATTAATGTTCAAATAAAAAAGAACCTCTAAATAGAACTTTAGTACATGAGCGGTATATCTGTGAATAATTCAGCCCTTGATTCCTCCAAAGGTTCTGAGCTTAAGAACTTTGTTACTATTGTTTTACCTACTTTGAACGAGGAAGAAGCAATAGGTAAGGTTATAGATGAAATTAAGGGCGAAGGTTATAACAACATCCTAGTAATCGATGGTCACTCGTCAGATAAGACTGTTGAAATTGCCAAATCAAAAGGTGTGAACGTGATTATACAGAACAGTGTTGGAAAAGCTAGTGCGGTAAGAATGGCTATAGAATTAGTTAAAACACCTTATGTGTTAGTTATGGATGCAGACTACACATATGATCCAAAGGACATAGCCTTATTGTTAGAGCGTATACCACATTATGACGAAGTGATAGGATTTAGGAAAAATAGGGCTAACATTCCGGCTCTTCACAGAATTGGGAACCGCATAATCAGCACAGTTCTTAGCTTGCTTATGGGCCAAAGGATTGGAGACCCATGTAGTGGGATGTATCTACTTAAAGTAGAAACTGCTAAGACTTTAGAGTTAACATCAAGTAGTTTTGATATCGAAGCTGAGATTGTGGCTCAGTTAATTTCCCTAGGTAAAATAACCGAAGTTCCTATAACTTACAGGAGAAGAATTGGGAAGAAGAAGATTAGCTTAAAGAGCGGTTTTCGCATCTTGATAACTATATTCAAAATGGTGTGGTTATATAATCCCATATTTCTTCTATCCTCTTTCTCATCAGTTTTAGCTATTCCAGGTTTAGTAATCATCTTGTGGCAACTTTACATTAGATACATCTTTGGAGATAAATATTGGTCTTTGGGCTTAGCATGGCTCGGTTTAGTTCTTTTAGTTATTGGTCTTCAAGGATTTTCAACTGCCACTATGTTGCTCTTATTGAAAAGGATGGAGAGGAGGATAATGAAGTTGCTCAAACCTTGAGCAAATATCAAAATGAGTCACGTGTAGAAAAGAGATTCTCTGCTTTATCGCAAAATTAACTTGTAGCGCGTTATTACGGACATGCTTTTGACTTTTCTATATTCCATACTGTTTCCTGGCGTTCTTTATATCGTTTGGCTAAAGTCTAACATTCATTACGGTTAATGGCTTACGTTATTCTTAAATGTGTTTTTTAATCAACGATTTTACCATTATGACTCTGTAATATGTCCTCCAAGTTTTTACTGAAGTCTTTCCACAGATTTAGTGTAGAGTCCCACGCTCTTTTAACAGACGGGTAATCCGGGTAAGAGATAACTAATACTTCATGTTGCATCTATATTAAAGTTTGAGGTAAGCATTCGAGTAGAGCATCTTATCAACGAACATATTGTTAATTTAAACCTCCTAGTCAGTTAAGTATCTTCTCGCGGTTTTTATTTATCACAAGGTTTATAAATAACATGTTTGAAGCGCAGTCAATGCAGATGAGAATCATTCCTCCCGTAAAACCATACTTTCAAAAAGAAGATATTGAGGATATAAAAAATAGTATCGAAGAGATTTTATTATCTGGAATGCTAACTTTGCATGAATATACACGAAAGTTTGAGAACGAGTTTGCAAAGATTCACAAAGTAAAATATGCGATCGCAGTTAGCTCTGGGACTGCCGCTCTTGAAATAGCTCTTAGATGTCTTAAGTTGCAAGAAGGTGATGAAGTTTTAATTCCAACAAACACGTTTACCGCAACAGCGGCTGCAGTAATATTTGCTGGTGGAAGGCCTGTTTTTACAGACATAAACCCCAAGACATTATGTTTGGATGCTGAGAATGTTCAAAATAAGATTACAAGTAAGACGAAGGGCATTATAGCTGTTCACATAGGAGGGTTGGTATGCCCAGACATTAAAAAAATAAGAGAAATATGCGAAGATCATAAGCTCTTCTTAATAGAGGATGCTGCTCACGCGCACGGCTCCACAATTGATGGTGAACCAGCTGGTTCTTTAGGAGATGTAGGAGCATTTAGCTTTTATCCGACCAAAGTTATAACGACTGCAGAAGGGGGCATAATTACTACGGACGACGATGATATAAACACAAGAGCCAGAGTTTTAAGAGATCAAGGCAAAGAAAATTTTGGAAGTAACATCATCATAGAGCTAGGTTATAATTGGAGGATGAATGAGATAAACGCGGCTATAGGTATTATTCAACTCAGAAGGTTAAATGAAATAATTGACAAAAGAAATGCGATTGCAAGAGTTTATGACAGAGAATTCAGTAAACTAAAAGCTTTAACTCCCATATTTACACCCTTAAATCTTCGCAATAACTACTATAAGTACGTACTAGTAGCAGAAGACGGCTATGATAGAGATGTACTGAAAGAAAAGCTTAAGGAAAAAGGTGTAAGATGTGGTGGTGAAGTGTATTGGCCACCCTTACATCTGCAACCACTTTATCAAAGATTGTTAAGCACTAAAAAAGGAGACTACCCTATAGCAGAAGACATATGTAGGAGAATGATATGCCCACCGATCTACCCGGACATGAGCATCGAAGACGCTGAATATGTAGTTGCAAAATTCAAGGAAGCGTTAGCGGAGGTTTAGATAATGGTCATCTTAGTTACTGGCGGCGCGGGTTTTATAGGCAGCCACATAGTAGATAAGTTATGTGAGAAAGGATATACAGTAAGAGTGTTCGATTTGGCAGAGCCACATCGGTCAGATGTTGAGTGGGTAAAAGGAGACCTACTGAATATGGATGATCTATTTAAAGCCTTTAAGGATGTTGAATATGTGTATCATCTAGCTGCCATAGCTGATGTAAACATAGCGCTAACAAGGCCTGAACTATGTTTGCAGGTAAATGAAGTTGGAACACTAAATCTATTAAGAGCAGCTCATTCATTTGAAGTAACTAGGGTCATATTAGCTTCTACGACTTGGGTCTACAACAGGGCTGAGGGTATTGTTACGGAAGAGACACCTATACCCCCTCCGGATCATCTATATACAGCTTCTAAGATAGGGCAAGAAAATCTACTTATTGCCTGGAATAAGCATTTTGGGATACCTTATACGATACTAAGGTTTGACATTCCATATGGTGAGAGAATGAGAGCGAATATGGCTATCGCTATCTTCGTTAAGAGAGCTATAAACAGAGAAAGTATAACAATATATGGTGATGGGGAGCAAGGTAGATGCTTCATAAATATATCTGATCTGTCTGATGGTTGCATTGCTGCAATGCACAATAATGGTAAAAATCAAATAGTAAATCTGGCTGGTAAAGAATTTATAACAATAAATAGAATAATTAAAGAATTAAAGAAGACATTCGGAGAACTAAAAGTTAATTATGAACCTCCGAGACCTGGAGACTTCAAAGGAGTTGTTGTAAGTATAGATAAGGCTAAAAAGTTATTTGGATGGGAGCCTAAAGTAGAGTTTAGTGAAGGCTTAAAGAGGTACATAGAATCAGTTATGGCCCCTTCTAGCAAAAAATAGAAGTCTCTATAAAAGGCATTCTTCTTCATGGCGTTGCAACTAGCTATGCAAATTTAACTTTTAAGGACCCTTAAACAAATGATTGCTACAACAAATAAACCTATTACTCATTGTCTCGTTAGTCCCATCGCAGCAATGCTTTAAACGTGCTGATTGTAGTCGTAGAAAGTAGTGTGAAAGAGAATAGTGAATTAAAAAGCTTGCATAACCTACTTCGAGATAAACTTTATGTAGAGCCAAAGATTTTGGCACAGACGATTTCAGCATCGTTCCTCATATGGCTCAGTGCCATCCACTTCTTCAATGGCTCAAGCTTCTATGCGCTGGTTAGGGGTGTAGGGTTAATCCGCTACTTAATCGATATCCACCTCATAACTCCAGAATTCGACTTAGCGGTTTGGCTCGCAAGCCTTGTTTCTACAGCCCTACTCTCTTATAGATTGGATACCCCACGGCGTTTACTAAATAAAGCAGCTCTTATCCTGCTAATATGCTCTGCAGCCCTCTACCTCATAGCAAATGTAGCTTTGCTTGGGGTTATGGTCGCTTCAGCCATACTACTTTATGGTACAATATCGAGATCAGATGTGCCTTTGAGGAGGAGAATCCTAGGCATCGCTACATCCCTTTGGCTCATATTCACAGCTTCAATAACCTTACCTTCAGCCCTAAGATGGCTTGCGAATGGTATAGACGGTTCACCGCCCTTTTCAGACATAAGCTGGATCTTCTCGTTCACAGACTTCCAGCTATCAAATGCACTCCGACCCCTCACCCCAAGGCTGTTCCTAATCTTCGCTGTGATATGGGTTGTTAGATTAGCTTTTTGGAGGAGGACTTTAGTAGCTGACTCTAATGACGAGACTATCAAGGGGTTTAGAGAAAAGATACTTTTGCTTGTCTCAGTACTGCTATCGGTGTATGTTGGTATCTACCCTTACTTACCAACTTTAAACCCTACTTCAATGTTAGTAGGTGTTGACTCACGTTTATACTACAGTTATATGGAAACCTACAGCAGCCTGGATACACAATCACTAATCTCAGAGTCTCTAAGAACGGATAGACCCATCTACATATTATTTCAACAAGGAATTGCTTCACTACTCAATGTAGACCTCACTATAAGGATAATGCCATCAATACTGATCTCACTGCTGAGCATATCAACATACTGCTTGGTGTCGATACACAGTAAGCGACTAGCGTTGCTTGCAGCAATGTACACGCCGCTCTCATTCCAAGCTATAGCTGGAGTAAACGCAGGCTTCTATACAAACCTCCTTGCTTTAGTAGAAGTGAATCTAGCCCTAACACAATACATAAAGGGGTTAGAAAAAGGTTGTAGGAAACATTTGATTAGCGCATCAGCCTTAACGCTTGCCGTGTTATACACACACCCTGCAACCTGGACCATTCTCATGGTAGCATTTGCACTCATTCCCATAATAACCATTCTTAGAAGAAATCTACTGTTAAGGGAAGTTAAGTTTTCAGCAGCGCTAATCGGAATAAACATAGTTGGCGAGGCCGTTAGGAGCCTATTCTTAGGAAACAAGACAACAGCTGCAGCAATTCTGGAAATCGCACCACTTGTCACACCAGCAAATATAACTTCAGTTGTTCAAAATTTAAACGCAACATTCACAACATTCATAGGAGGAGCATACTCAAACCCACTAGCCATCATATTAGCCATTATAGGCCTCTTCTATATAGCTTCTAGCAATAATAGATTCTTCACAACCCTACTAGCACTAACAATAGTATGCACAACAAGCGCACTCTTCACAAACTCGACCCTACCAAATCTGTATCAAGCAAGATTTATATACATCATACCATTCCACATACTAGCAGCATTCGGTACAGAAATAATAGTTAATACACTAACAACATATATTGGTTCAGGGATGCTTAGCAAAGTATCAGCAACCCTATTACACACAACAATCATAACATCACTTATAAGCTACACGTTAAGAGAAGTTGGCGTCATATTCGTCCCAGCCTATAGATAAGCGGTTACAATAAGCATTTCCATCCACCATTATACACACGTAATAAACGGTAAAGTAATTAAATTTTTAAAATAAACCACGCTAAATTAGTGCCATGAAGGCCCTTGTATTAAGCGGCGGCAGAGGGAGCAGGCTCCGTCCATTAACCTTCACTTTGGCTAAGCAGCTTATTCCAGTAGCTAATAGACCTATCTTAGGGTACGTTCTAGACCAAGTGGCCGAAGCAGGGGTCAAGGACGTCGGTGTCATAATTGCTCCAGAAACTGGCGGCTATGTTAAAGAGTATGTTAAAGATGGGGCACATTGGGGGTTTAACGTTACGTATATTTTACAAGAGCCTTTAGGATTAGCGCACGCTGTTAAAACCGCTAACGAGTTCTTGCGTAAGGAAGATTTTGTCATGTGTTTGGGAGACAACCTTCAGGGCCAAGGAATTGTAAGCTTCGTGGAAAAATTTGAAAAAGAAGGCTTGGATGCGCTAATACTGCTGAAAGAGGTGGATGATCCATCAAAGTTCGGTGTGGCTATGCTAGATGAAAAAGGAAATATTATAAAACTTGTGGAAAAGCCCAAGGAACCTATCAGCAACCTTGCTATAGTCGGAACTTATTTATTCTCAAACAAAATTCACGATGCAATAGAGCGCATCAAACCTTCTTGGCGTGGTGAACTTGAGATAACTGATGCAATACAAGAAATGATAAACTTGGGCTATAAAGTAAAGGCTGAAATCCTAAAAACATGGTGGCTTGACACGGGTAAAAAGGACGACGTTTTGGCGGCTAACGCAAAAATCCTCGACGAATACATAAAACGTGAAATAGAAGGTGAAACAGTCAACAGCACTGTAGAGGGGAGGGTTAAAATAGAAAAAGATGCAAAAATAGTTAACAGCACCATAAGAGGCCCCGCTGTAGTAGGTGGAAGTTGCCAAATCGAAAATTCTTTTATCGGCCCATATACGAGCGTTGGAAAAAACACTAAGATAAAAAATTCTAACATAGAATACTGTGTAATCATGGAAAACGCCCAAATAATAGACGTTGACCGCATAGAAGAGAGCCTCATAGGTAGATATGCAAAAGTAACAAAAAACAACAGAAAAAACACCATAAGGCTACATTTGGGAGACTACTCAGAAGTAGAAGTATAAAGAAATAAATTCCACTTGTTGAAAAGGGGAGAATAATGTTAGATGGAGTGAAAATATTTGAGTTAAAGAAGATTTCTGATGAGAGAGGATTCTTCTGCGAAATTTTCCGCCAAGATTGGAAGGAAATTTTAGGTGATGAATGGATAGCCCAGGCAAACCTTTCATACAGCTACCCTAACATTGTGAGAGCTTGGCACAGACACCTCAGAGGCCAAACAGACTACTTTATAGTAGTTAAAGGTGCCATGAAAATATGCGCCTACGATGAGAAAACAAAAGAACTAGATGAGATCATAGCAAGCGAACATAAATTACAAATCGTCAGGATTCCAGGCCATTATTGGCATGGAACTAAAACGATCGGAAACAACCCTTCATTAACCATCTACTTCGTCTCAAAATTATATGATTACAAAGATCCTGATGAAGAACGTAGGCCATGGAACGACCAAAATATAATACCCGAATCTCTCAATGGCAAGAAAGACGACCCAAGAGTTGGCAAACCATGGGACTGGTTTTACCCGCCGTATAAGTGAGGGTTGATAAAGCGTTGAAAGTGCTTGTCACAGGCGGAGCTGGCTTTATTGGTAGCAACTTTGTCCGCCACTTAGTTAATGAACATTCTATGGAGTGTGTTGTTCTTGATAAGTTGACTTATGCTGGGCGAAGAGAAAACCTGCAGGACGTTGAAACCGAAATAACTTTAATTGAAGGCGACATCTGCCGTAGAGAGGATGTGGATAAAGCCATTCAAGGATGCAGCTTTGTGGTGAATTTTGCAGCTGAAACCCATGTTGATAGAAGTGTGATTGAGGCGGGCAGCTTTGTTTTGACAAACGTTTTTGGAACATACACCTTATTGGAAGCGTGTAGAAAACATGATGTGGAAAAGTTTGTGCATATAAGTACAGATGAGGTTTACGGCCACATTTTGGAAGGCAGCTTTAAAGAAGAGGATAGGCTTTCCCCTAGAAACCCTTATGCTGCTTCTAAAGCCTCAGCGGACCTGCTTTGCAAAGCCTTTTTTGAAACTTACAATTTACCTATAGTTATTGCAAGGTCCACAAACAATTATGGCTATTACCAGCATCCTGAGAAACTTGTTCCAAAAACCATTATCTACGCTTTGTTAAACCGCGAAATTCCAGTGTATGCGCAGGGAGAAAACGTTAGAGACTGGATCTTTGTAGAGGATACCTGCGAAGCCCTAAGCCTCATACTGCATAAAGGCGAAACTGGACAAGTCTACAACATAGCTGGCAAACAAGAATTCACAAACATCCAAGTCGTACAAACGATACTAAGAATTATGGACAAACCTGAAAGCCTAATCCAATTTGTCAAGGACAGGCCTGGACACGACATACGCTACTCTCTAGATATTCAAAAAATAAAACAGCTTGGATGGAAGCCTAAAACAAAATTTGAAGACGGTATAAGAAAAACAATTGAGTGGTATAAAACAAACAGATGGTGGTGGACCACGATAATCCAAGCACAGGAAATCGACTTCCACCACAAATTCACATGACATTGCTCATCGTTTCCATTACATTGTAATTAAGGGTTGTAGTTATGAAAATAATCGTTATAGGCTCAACCGGGCAGCTTGGTACAGACCTCATGAGAGTTTTAGGACAAGATCATGAGGTCGTTGGCTTAACTCATAAGGAAATAGAAGTTACCTGCCCGCATAGCTGCAAAGTACTAAAAATGCACAATCCGCACATAGTCATAAACACGGCTGCTTATGTAAAAGTTGATCAATGTGAAGTAGAACCTGAAAAGGCATTCGCTGTAAATGCCATTGGAGCAAAAAATGTAACTGAAGCATCGATGGAAGTCGGAGCCACAACCGTTTTTATAAGCACAGACTATGTTTTCAACGGTTTAAAGGGTCAGCCCTATACGGAAGAAGACACGCCAAACCCTCTTAACACTTATGGAATCTCTAAATTAGCAGGAGAATTTTTCACGAAACAGAATCCAAAACATTACATTCTCAGGGTGGCAAGCCTTTTCGGAGTGGTTGGTGCCAGCGGGAAAGGCGGGAACTTCGTTGAAACAATGATAGCTAAAGCCAAGAAAAACGAGCCCATAAGTGTTGTGGATGACATGTGGATAAGCCCCACCTACACAAAAGATGCCGCGCTAATAATCAAGAAAGTTCTGGAACTACAATTACCATATGGAATCTACCATGCAACCAATAAGGGCTACTGCACATGGTTCCAATTTGCCGATGTGATCTTCAAACTCACAGGAATTAATGCGGATTTAAAACCGATTAAAACAGATCAGCTCCAAATTAAAGCTAAGCGCCCACTATTTTCTGCGTTAAAAAGCATAAAACTCAAGGAATACGGGATAAAAGTTAGAGATTGGAAGCACGCACTTCGTGATTACTTAATTGAGAAGGGGCACATCAAATCAGCAAGCAGCTGAGAACAGGCTTCACCGCATCCCTACTCGCAACCATATTCTCCACCTATAAAGATGTGATTCAAACTAAATTGTATAGAGTACGTGAAGACCATAGCCATACTGCTTCAATAACTCTACTGACCTACATACTGAACCTGAGCTGTTTCATAAGTATACCTTTAACAGCGACAGCTTCAGTCTTCGCATAAGGAACCCAACATCTCAAACAGCCCGAACCATGACGCCTCATATATCGGCAGCAAACATACTATCAGCAATCCAGAACCTAAACACAACATTCTTAGGAGGGGCTTGTGTTATGTAGCCTTCTCTCTGACCCACTTCTCGTATAGTATTCTGTCAGCTGGTCTTCTTAAATCGGTCTTCTGCTGTTTTGCTTCTGTTTGAGGCTCTATTAACGCTACTCCTCGCTGCTAGCTCAGCTAAAAATCAAACACGGAGGCATGGATCTACACAATATCGAGTGAGCTCGTCTCAGCGGACGTATTCTTAAGCGTTGAGAAGGCTTCAACATTCGAAGCGACATTCGACGACCCAAACAGAGAATACGTGAACACATTCAAACCTAGAGATGAAGTTGATGTTAAAACCTACCAATACAAAGCAAGAGAATGCACACTACTTAAGCAAGCAGAGATCAAAGAAGCGTCGAGAGAAGAACTCAAAAGGCTAGAGCACCTACACTACAAAGCCAACACACCAGCAAACACCACAAAGATCTACGCAGCATACATAAACGGCGAATTAGCCGGGGCAATAGCATACACACCACCAATATTCGCGTGCAGAGGAAGAAGCAAAGCCGCACCAGAATACAAGCCTACAAAACCATACACCGAATACCTAAAACGCTTAAACAGAGACTTCACAAGAATAGCAAGAGTCATCGTAGCACCAAAATACAGAGGAATAGGGATTAAGCGTAAAACTCGTGAAGGAGACGATGCCACTAACAGGCAAAAAATACGTCGAAACACTAGCGGTCATGGCGAAGTACAACCCATTCTTCGAAAAAGCAGGCATGAAGAAGATAGACTATGAAGAAGACAAGAAATATCGGAAAGCGTTGATGAAGCTCGAAGCACTAGGCTTCAACATAAACCTACTAGCATCAAAGCAGCAGAACCTGAAGACGATAAACACGCTGAGCGGAAAACAGCTCAAAGAGCTACAGAGAATCATACTAACACAGATCTTCGCACCAAAATTCCACGAAGACAAAAGACTACAAGAAGCGGTTGAGAAAGGGGATAGAGAAGCGATGGCAGAAGCACTCAAACACAGAAGACTAAACCCAACATACCTAATATGGGCAAACACAGCAAACAACATCTACACGCATGTCAATCGCCGTTATCATTGAAAGGTCTTGCCAGAAATTCTACAGATGAACTCTGCCACTTGATTCCTCACATACCACTGCTTCAACCTTACGTTAACCTCCCCATTGACTCCGTACTCTGAGCATGCCTTGTTCGAGCAGGAGAAGGAACTCGTCGTCCATAGTACAAGAAGAGAACCGAGTCTGTTGCAATAGCTTGGAGAGTGTTTTAAAGGTAGGAAAAGAGTCCTTTATGTTTATGGTCCTCCTGGAGTTGGAACATAAACTTTGCGTTGTTTTGATGTTTGTTGATGCAACTTTCACTTCAATATGCTTAAACTATTTTACAGCTGTTCTCTACATTATTTCTGAAAAGCTAGTAGATTCGTATTTTTCACTTCATTCTTTGGTCACCTTTTTAGGGGAAGTTAAAATCGCAACGACCACTTAGAAGTCAGATGATAGGCAAAAAGTTCATAAAGTTTTAGCGTAGTCCTCAAAGGATTCAAATGGTGATTCAAATTGCGGGTTAGTAAGGATAATTTTTAATCTGTCCAAAACTACATCAGGATGCCTGCTAACCACCGTTACGGCAATACCATCTTTTAGGCTTTTTCTAAGCAACTCATTAAATTTTCTATCCTGTGGGCGAACCGAACACCCAATAACAATCAATTCTGAAGCTTCGCGGAGCATTGATTCCGCGAAAGCCCAAACCTCCTTATACCTCTCCACTTTTTCATAGTCTTTATAATCTGCAAACGGTGGAATTAAAGCTGGTTCGTCGTAATCTATTCCAGAGCGAACAAAGTCTTTGTAACATATATCCCTAATAGCAGCAGGTGGCAAAATCTTAAGTGGCATAACCCAGAATTTATTAGAGAAAATAGAACTTGTAATCACTGAGAAAGCATCTTCCATAACACCTTCATAAGCTATTCCCCCTCGGCATGGATTCACCCAATTTATGGAGCCATGGAGCTTTGCAATTGGTATGCTTTTCGGGTGATGCGGTCCTTGGAAATAGTGAAAATTAAGTTTAACACTTTGTATAGCCGCCTCAAAAAGTGTATCATAGTTCAGAGTTATTACATTATACCTACAGTCATGATAATGAAGAGCGAGTCTTCTATAATTGTCAAATTTAGGTATGTAAGTAAGTGTGTAGTGCCTAAGAAGCTCGTATATGAAGTAAAAGGATTGTCCTAAAGCTTTTTGCAAATATTGACTTCGCTTAAAATCATCACTTGTCTGTGGTGTTATTTTATAAAACTCGTTAGCGAGCCACGCTAGAAATTCTTCAATGTCACACTTCAGGTTAAGCAAGTCAAAATTATTAATACTTCTTACTACCGCAAGATACTCTTTTAAGCTTTCGAATAATTCTGGGAAAGCTTCCTCGGTGAAGATCTGTAACTGACTACCTTTAATAAAGAACTCATCAGATAAAGGTGGACGCGAATTATTTGGTAAACTTTCGTCATAGCCATATGAAGCTCCTGCTCCTAAAATATAACATTTTGTGATTTTTATCCCTCCTCCTTTTCGTTCTTCAAGTTCTCCCCAAACACTTTAACGTTCAGGTTGTTGGAAATTGCCTAACTATAAACTTGCTGGTTGCTTGATCTGTACCGTTAAAGTAAGGTTTAAGTTCCTTGTCTAGGGGTTTTGCTTGATAAGCTGAGCGGTCTTGAGAGGCTGCTCTCACATAATCCAAGATGGGAGCTTATGCGCTCCTTCTCAACGCGTTCGTAGCAGGAGTATCTCTCAACATAACAAATTGCCTTTAAGGGGAAGGGTCTTGCTGCATGCTCTACATAGCTGAACTCCCTTATGAAGTCATGAGCTTTAGAATAGGGCTGATAGAGCAGCCATGTAGCTGTCCAATACTGGTTCCATAGGTTGAAGGGGTTGATCTGTGATGAACCATGTAAGGTTAAGGAGTTGTATAGCCGTAGATGAATCCAAGTTCAAGAAGGATGATACCAGCTCTGCCTAATAGATTGAGTTACCTTTTAAGTGCATCGATCTGTCTACTTTTCTACTACTTTAGCTTTTATTTCACTTCTTGCTAAGTTGCACCTTTTCTAGAAACTCACATTCAAAACCATAAGTAAAATTAGCCTTGAGGTTTAGGCTCTTCTCGCTTGGTGCGAGCATCTGTTTCACTATTCTAGGTTGAGCCTTGCTACCTTCACATCATTTAACTCGAAGACATTCTTCTCCAATCCGCTAAATAGACTATTGAAGGTGTGTCTCATCGACTTATGATAGCGTAATAAACATAACATACTCCGCAGTATCTTTGAAGAACAAAGGCTTCTAGGATTGAGGAGCCACTAGATTATATTATGCAAAAAATATGGTGGTGGAGGCGGTCTTTCCCCTTTACCACCTCCTTTTTTATCAACCTAGAGGGCGGATATTGTAAGATTTTTATTTTTATAGAGCTTTATATGCAGCAGAACAATAGTGGATGACGCTGAAGAATTGAGAAATCTCTTGCAACACCATCAGCTTTTCCATTCTTGAACCGGTATAGAAGCTTCTTGCATTCTTCCTTTCTTCTTTTGGGGAAGCATAGCTTCTCGGAAAATTTTGTGTCAATCCGGTATCTTCTGGGCATTCTTTATCAGCTAAAGGTCCGTAATTTTATGCTGAGGCTCCGCAGCGTCGATTTCAACATCGCTGAGCAAGCCGTCTATGGCTTCCAACGTATTCTCCTCGAAGACTATTTACGCCTTTTCCACGGTTGGCATCCACAATACCATGGCTTCTTCAGCCGCTCTGCTAAGGGCACCCTTAACGAACCCGAACCCACATAGCTAACTCCCTAAACTTACGGTCAAGCCTCTCGTCAACCTTCACCTTGATCATGCCTGAAGGACATATGGCAATAAGACAATAACACCTTATCTGCACAAGCATACACAACTATAATATTGACTGTGGGATGAAAAGATGAGTTAGACGCGGAGCCTCAAGTAGGAAATTTAGATTACTACCTAAGCATTTTACTTAAAAGAAGCTTTTAACGTTTGTAATTATTTAAAAGCCTACGGTTGAACGAGTAAATTTCGTTAATACCTAAGCGCTTCATTTGTGCGGCGATAGTAAGGTCATCCCTAAGCCTACAAAAATTTATAGGCCTAGCCTCGCTTTAATTAATGCTACATCCTGCTCTATAACTCTTAGCCTCTCATCTAATATCGTCCTTAACTCCACCCTTAAAGCCTTCACTTCGTTAAGGGTCTGCTTCTGAAGCTCAATCATCTGGTCTTGCTTTACCAGCATCTGGTCCTGCTTTTCCAGCATTTTATCTTGCTTCGCAAGCATCTGGTCTTGCTTTGCAAGCATCTGGTCCTGCTTTGTAAACATAACTTCAAAGTACGATGCACCCGTTGAGAAGCCTTCAACCATCTCCTCTTCTAATGTACCTGTCTTTATCCTGAATGTTTTGAATTCTCCTGTCGGTGGCTGGTATTCTACACCCACTTTCATAACGTTAATAGGTGGCTTCACGATGTTTATCGCCTTTATGAACTCCTCTATGCTTCTCCTATCACCCTCAACCACTACTTCAACTGAGCCGTCCACTAGGTTTTCCACGTAGCCTTTGAGCCCAAGCTTCCAAGCCGCCTTCCTCACATAGTAGCGGTAGCCTACGCCTTGAACCTCACCCTCCACGACTATCCTTGCCCTATCCATCCCAAGCCTCTCTCTACCCACCGAATTATATTAACTGTTCGATTGCGGATAGTGCACACGTTTACTAAATGTTTTTTAAGTCGTTTTCTTACGGTAGGTGCTAGTCAAGGTTTTGAACTCCTTGTCCACTTTGTTGTACTATTTGTTGCTTTAACGCTCTTACACATCGATTCAAAGAAGGCATTAGCGTTATCGCTTCTAGCCATGACACCTGAGATAGACGCCTTGTTCCTTGTGCATAGATCATTTACTCTATCCTGTTTATGCACAGTAGTAGCGCCAACGCTGCTAGCGTTACACAAGCCTTAACTCCAGACTCAGAAGATATGGTTTCTTGGGTCTGCTATCCGTGGCTTCACATCTAGCGCTAGATCTTCCGGCAAGATATACATCCTCTGGTCGCTCTGGCTATTCGCTGCGGATTAAAGCCGAATTGGCTGCTCATCTTGGAAGTACACCAACTCTAACGCTTAATGTGCATATACTAACCAAACCTATAGTGTTCGAATCTCTCTGAAGCTTTGATGCGTCTCTATTTACAGGCACCGGTTTAGCTACATCCTTGCCATACTTACACCTCTTTTCACAAAAAAGGTAAATCGAAAGGTTCAGCGCCTCTTAAGATTACTCGCCTCGATGTATCTGCTGTAGAGGTAGAGTTTGTAGTTTCCCAAGGCTAACCTAATGTTGATAAGCAGCTTTAATCCTCTATAATATACCTCTATGCTTAGCGAGAGCCATAGAGTAGATCTAAGTAAGTATCTTAGCGAAGCAGTTAGCGGGGGCTACATAGATCTACGTTACCAAAGGGAATCTTCTTGGCAGCTTGCGCTTAGAGAAGAATCTTTCGAAAATATTAAGGGCGAGGAAGAATTTATAACATGTAGAGCTGCTCAACATGGTTATGGTGTAGCTTCATCAACTAAAGCCGACGAGGGAAGCATTAGATCCATCATCGCCTTGGCCCAGAAGCTCTCACGCCTCCAAAAAGAGTCTGTCAACTTAGCGCCTGTTGACATAGAGTATGGGAGAAGAAGACACCTCTGCGCTAAAGTGTTTGAGGAGGATGAAGCCGCTACGCTGCTTACGCAGATCAGAAGTGAGTTAAAGGAGAAGCTAGGCTCCTCCTACGCGCGCTCAGAGATCGTGATCTCACATAGCATAATACGCTCTCATCTAGTAACCTGTGAGGGGACGGATGTCTACGAAGAGGTGCCTCTAACAGATATAGTCATCTATTTGGCTTCAAGAGGCTTCAGAACAGGCTATGCAAGCTCCATAGTTGGAGGGCTCGGAGGGTTTGAAGTATTTGCGTCAAAGGACTGGGGTAAGATCATCGAAGAGCTAGCGGTTAGGGCTGTAAACCAGCTTCAAACAACGCTGCTACCTCCACTGCTAAGGGGTAGACACCTCAAAGTCGTTTTAAACGAGGAGGCTGCCGGCGCATTAGCGCACGAAGTTGCACACCTCTTGGAGAGCAGGGCTTGGGTGAACAAAATGATGGGTCTCGACATCGCTGAAGATGTTAAGGTGGTTGACGACCCCACTCTACCAACCGGCTACGGCTCCTTCGCCTGGGATTGTGAAGGTGTTAGTGGTAGGAGGAAGGTTCTGCTTTCAAGAGACGAAGTGAAGGGGCTACATACACGTTTAACCACATCCGATGGAAGAGAAGCTGGTAATGCAAGAGGCGAACGCACCCTTCCAACACCTTCGATGAGCAACATCTTCTTCGCATCCTCAGATTGGAGGTTTGATGAAATGATACAAGATATGAGAAGCGGCATATATGCTGAGGGTGTTGTTAGAGCTGACATAGACCTATCAGACGGCACATTTGAGCTCATACCTGAGATAGCGTATCTTGTGGAGGATAAGGAGCTGAAGAAGCCAATAAGATGGCTGAGGCTAAGAGGAGAACTGACGACGATTTTAAAGCGCATCGACGCCGTAGGCAGAGTGGTGCGTCTGAGACCAAACTTTGAGAAGGGAAGCAGGATATCTGAGGGAGGACCGTTCATAAGAGTTAATGGGCTACAATGCGGCTGAAGAGCAAGTTCAAGAATAGACACGCTGAGTGCTGATTTCAAGCGCTTAGCACTATAGCCCTATGTGATAAGAGATACCACTAACCTATAGCCGTTGCCGCATCATTCTCTGAACTTTATGATACTCCTTACCCGCGTAGCTAAGAATAGTATATCTAATCTCATTAGAGAGGTAGCAAGTTTCCTCAACACCTCTTCTACAATAATACAAAATATATGCGTAGCTCAAATTCAAACTTGAAGTTGTAATCAACTCTCTGACGGAGCCAATCTTTCAACCTGAAAAAAAGATGCATACAGATCCGTTTTATGAAAAACAAACATGATAAGGCTAGAAGAGAAGGTATAGGATCAAACCGCTTAAAAGTAAGAAACTATATAGCAAATGATGCGCCTTGATCTTTGGTCTAAGGCTCTTAGGCGGATACATCGGTGACACGACGAAGTTAGTTAACTTAGGTGCTTTGGCGGAAAAGATGGGTTTCGAGTTCTGCTGGTTTGCACACGACCCATTCATGAGGAACAGTTGGGTGACCGCAACAGCCCTATCTTCCCTAACAAGGAGGATAAGACTCGGCTTAAACTTCAAGCCCTATACAATCGACCCCTCAGAGGTTATAACGCTAGCCGCTACGTTAGATGAATATAGCCGCGGCAGATGTGTTATAGGCTTAGGCACACATTCAGACCGCATGTTTGACTGGATAGGTCTAGGTAGCAAAAAGATAACACCCATTCTACGTGAATATGTATTACTTATCCGCAGGGCATTAAGCGGAGAAAGCTGCGAATTTAAAGGCTCACAGTTCAACTGGACATCCGAATGCTACCTACGCTTCAAACCCTACAGAAGCAAAGTACCAATTTACATCTCAGCATTTGGGAAAGAGCTTCTAGAGCTTTCAGGCGAAATAGGAGACGGCAGCCTACCTATGCTTACACCACCAGAGTCAGTGGATTATGTGCTTAAACACATCCACGCAGGCATCGCCAAGGCTAGAAGAAGGATAGAAGATGTAGACGTTGTAGGGCTCATCTGGACTTCTATATCAAAAGACGGTCGAGTAGCTGGAGATGTTCTTAAATCGGTTATAGCGCATTTCGGCCCATACCTTGAAGAAGAAGCGTTAAACTATGTGGGGCTTAGCGCAGCTGACTTTACGCCGATCAAGGCCAAGCTCTCAAAAGGAGATTTAGAAGGCGCAAAAAGGCTTGTAAGCGATAACATGTTTAAGCTTGCTATAGTGGGTAAACCTGATGAATGTCTGGAGAAGATCTGCTGGTTAGAGAAGAAGGGTATCACACACATCTCTATAGGAGGCCCTCTTGGTCCTGAACCTGAAGAAGCTGTGAAACTGATAGGGCAGAGAATAATTCCATATTTTAAAGAACAAAAGAGGTAAGTAGTTTGCTATTCGGAATACGCCTCATCGGCTACCTTGGTGATGCCAATAGGTTAATAGAGTTAGGCGTCCTAGCTGAAAAGAGCGGCTTCGACTTCTGTTGGTTTCCTCACGACCCTTTCATGAGAAACCCTTGGACTCTTATGGCAGCTTTAGCAAAGTTGACGAATAAGATAAAACTTGGCGTTGTAGGAACAAACCCTTACACCACTGATCTCTCTGAGATCGCTACACATATGGCAACTCTACAAGAACTTTCAGCAGGGAGAGGTGTGCTGGGCTTTGGGTTGCATACTGAGGAGATGGTTAGATGGTTAGGCTACGATGCCTCTGATATAGAAGGAAGGTTGAGAGAAGGCGTAAGCATTCTTAGAGCTCTATTTCGCGGTGAAAACGCTGGTTATAAAGGGAAGTTCTATAAATGGTCTGACGAATGCTACCTAAGATTTACACCGCAAACAAAGACACCAATATACGTAGCAGGCTACAGCAGAAGCACACACGCTTTAAGCGGTGAACTAGGCGATGGTAGCCTTCCAATGCTTACACCCCCTGATGCAGCTGACTACGTTGTGCGCTGTGTAAAGGAGGGTGCAGAGAAGGCTGGTAAGAGATTTGATGAGATTGACATTGCTGGCCTATGTTGGGCATCGATATCTGAAAGCAGTAAAGTTGCAGAAGAAACGCTAAAGAGAATGATAGCTTACTTCGGCCCATACCTTGAAGCAGAAGCACTCGCTAAAATCAACTTAACACCACACGACTTTGACGAGATCAAAAAGCTAGTTAGCAGAGGATACATCGACAAAGCTATATGTTTGGTTAATGACAGCATGCTGAGGCTTGCCATAATCGGTGGAGCTAAAGAGTTGATTGAAGCCGTGGATAAACTCAGAAAAGTAGGCATATCGCAGATATCGATAGGAGGACCGTTAGGACCAGACCCAGAAGAAGCTATTCAAATAGTAGGTAAGAAGGTTATACCTTACTTCAAAGAAAACGTTTAGTCTTACGAATGAAAGAAAGCTAATTACTCATCCTTTTTTACCGAGGAGTGTATTAACCGTCTTCCACCTTTCTCAACCAGTACACCGCTATGCCTAAGCTTAACTCTTATAGCTGGAATTATGCCTGTTGGTTTATAAAGTATGAATAAAACCATAAGTACGCCTGTAAGTATTAGCATCAGGTTATTTGGGTCGATAGGTACCATAAAGTAGTCTTTGGCCACCCTTAAGCTTCGGGAGAGCAACTCAACGATAGCAGCGCCTACAACAGCACCAAGTAGGCTATCCGAGCCGCCGATTATACACATTATCCACACAGAAAATGTTACTGTTAATGTAAATAGGTCTACACCTGTGAAGCCTAGATACTGTGCGTAGAGCGCACCAGCAGCACCACACATAACTGAGCCTAGAAAGAAGATTTGATATTTATAGCGTGTGCTATTCTTACCTAATGCCTGAGCAGCCTCCTCATCCTCTCTTAAAGCTAATATAGTTCTGCCAAATGGTGAATGAAGTAAGGTGTAGGTTAGAAGCATAAAGGTCAAAAGCACAGAGTAAACTAAGATCGTATTCGCCACTACATACGCTTCTCGACTGATCTCCTGCATAGGAAAAATCTGTGGGACGAACGGCATCCCTACCGCACCGCCTAAAGCCTTTATATTCATAATTATTAGCCTCATAATCTCAGCGAAGACAAACGTTGCGAGAGCAAGGTAGTCCCCCCTAAGCCTTAAAGCTGGAAGCGAAACCAAAAAACCGATTACGCCGGCGGCGAGCATAGATGCGATGAAAGCCAATATAGCCGGGGTACCAGCCATCGTTGTAACCGCCCAAGTGTAGGCACCAACCATAAAGAAAGCTACAACTCCAAAGTTTGATAGACCTGTGAAGCCGTATTCTAGGTTAAGACTTAAAGTCAGAATTGAATACAAGCCTATGTAAAAGACCACATCTAACCCATATGCTACTATGTTAACCATAATATTCGCCTCTTTAGGCTTGTGAATATACGTATCCTAAGCTGCTTAGAAGTTGTGGCTCTCACCAAAACTGCTACTACAACAATATACCCTATTACAAACCTTAAATCTGTAGGTAATGTTAGATAGAGCAGCAGAGGCACACTGAAGTTTTCTGCAAGCCCCAGCACTAAAGCAGCTGCGAGCACCCCATAAAAGCTTCCAAGTCCACCAAGCACAGCAACAGCTATCGTGGGAACAAGCAGTTCAAAGCCTAGGGTTGGAACGACTCTTATATTTGCACCCTGAAGCACGCCACCTATCCCAGCTAAAGCACCGCCTATAAACCAGACTATCCCAGATATCTTATCCGCATTTATGCCTGATGCCATAGCTAACGGTGGGTTGTTAGATAACGCCCTTATCGCGCGTCCAATCTTAGTTTTGGTGAAGACAAGATGCAGCGCGATTGAAGTGAGAGCTGCAAATAAGATTGTGTAGATCCAAAGCCATGTAAAGCGCACAGACCCAACTTCAATGGGGTAAAATGGGTACTGGATTATATGTATGTCTCTACCAAAGATTTGCTGCATGAGATACATCAGAACAGTCCCGTAGCCTACTGACGCAACGATGAGATGTACAAGCCCTGCTTCTCTAGCCTTTAGGCTTCTGAAGATTACATAGTATGATAATAGCGCTATAGCTCCACATAATACAAAACTGAGAAGCAATCCGCTGATAAAACCCCATTTCAAAACATTTACAGAGAGGAGTCCAGCATAGGCCCCCAGTGTAAAGAACTGCACGTGAGCAATATTTGGGAAACGCTCAAGGCTATAGACTAGTGAAAAACCAGTCGTCGAAAGAATGTAGATTGAGGCTGTGAAGGCGCTATTCAACAATAGCTGTAATACGTCGACTTGAACCAACACTTCACCTTTCTTCTAATTTGTATTAAAGGCTTAACAGTAGGTGAGTCCCACCCTCGACGCAACCTAGCTCGATTTAGCCCCTATCTATTTGGTTAATATTATACCTTGAACCGGGTCAAATCTGCCTATAACTTCAAATGTGTATTCGCCTTGAGGTGTCTTAACTGCTCGCCACATCTCCCACGATATTTCTGTCACATCACCATTTTTGTCAAATGCTAAGTAGCCAGCTGGACCGTTATAGGTCTGGCTTACCAATTGAAGGGCCTCCTTGATCTTCGGCCCTTCATAGACTCCAGCCTTCGCTATTGCTAGGATAGCAAGCATAGTTGCGTCGTAGGTCTGACCTGTGTAGAGGCCCGCTTCTTTACCTACTATTTTCTTGTAGGCTTCTGCGAACCTCACATAGGATGGTGTCCCACTTAGGGATACTGGTGCGAAGCCTGTCATTTTGGTTGTAACCATGAACTCAGCCGCCAGAGGATCTTTATAAAATGAGATATCACGCTCTTCCTGTGGGGCTAAGCTAGGTATCTTATCTAATCCGAGTGTAAGAGCTTGTTTAAAGGCGACGAAGCCGTCAGCAACGAAAGTGGCGTAAAAGACCGCATCAGGAGCACTAGCTTTTATTTGCTGCAGCTCTGTTGTATAATCGCTCTTCCCAGTCTCATAAAACACTACACCTTCTTTAACTACTCTATCAGGCACGTAAGCTTGAATGTCGCTTGCAAGCCCTCTACCATACGCGTCATTTCTAACAAAGAGTGCGACCCTCTTAAATCCCATAAATTTGATGTATTCACTCACCGCTCTAGCCTGTAGCCTGTCTGATGCGACGGTACGGAAGATATAATCATCTCCTAGTTCTGTTATCTGACCAGAAGTGGCTGAAGGGGTTATGAGGACAACCTTCCTAGCGTTAACGTAGGGTGCAATAGAGAGGACTTGAGCGGAAGTAGGGGGACCTATCACCACCTGCACACCATCTATCTCAACAAGCTTCTGCACAGCGTCTGAAGCCATCTTAGGATCTACAGCCACATCTTCAACAATCAGCTTAATTGGTCTACCAGCTATTCCGCCTGTATCATTCACCTGCTTTGCAGCAACGTGAGCAGCTAAAGCCATACCTGAGCCTGGACCAGCTAAGGGGCCGCTTAGAGGCATCAACACACCTATCTTTATCACGGGCGGCAAAGCAGCTTCTTTGGCTGTAACTGTAGTGGTGACTGTTGATGTTGCGGTTTGGGTTACTGTAGCTGTTAGTGTTGTGGGTGGCTGAGTTACGGTTTGGGTTACTGTAGCTGTGGCACCAGGAGCTAATGTTGTAGTCTGTGTGACGGTTGATGTTTGAGTTATTGTATGGTGTATGGTCTGCGTCGAAGTCGTTATTGCTGGCGCTACTGTAGCAGCCTGCCAATACCCTACACCAGCTAGAATAGCCAAGATTATGACTACTATCACCAAAGCGGACTCTAACCTCGTTACAGCTGAAAAACTTCCCTTAACCATATACATCGATTGCTTTGTGCAAAACGCTCCTACTTAAATCTTCCTAAAATCTAGTTCAACAATCTAGATAAGCGATTAAACCGAAATGGCAATTCAAACATTCAAAAAAGTTAATACTTATATGTTGAAAAATTAGAGGCTTATCTATGAGTAAAGAAGGCAGCAAAACCTTACATCAACCCGACGAAGTTGGACAGTCTATGCCAATACTCGCCATTAAAGATGTGCACAAAAGCTTTGGTGGACTGAAGGCTCTAGATGGCGCAACTTTGTCTGTGGAGAAGGGTAAGATAGTTGGGCTTATAGGACCAAATGGTAGCGGAAAGACTACGCTCTTTAATGTCATAGCAGGCGCTTTAAAACCCGATTCTGGAGAGGTCTGGTTTAAGGGAGAGCGAATAGACGGACTTAAACCCTATGAAGTTTACGAGCGAGGTCTTGTAAGGACCTTTCAGGTACCTAGACTCTTCTTCAAACTACCCGTAATAGATAATATATTACTTGCCGGTAGAAATCAAATAGGGGACACTTTCACTAAAGTCTTCTTAAAAAGAAGCGCGTGGATAGAGCAAGAAAAGAGTCTTATCGAAAAAGCGCTTAGCATAGCTGAGCTACTTGGTTTAAGCGAAGTGCTGACACAACCGGCATCAAATCTATCCGGTGGACAGATGAAGCTTCTTGAGTTGGCAAGAGCCCTCATGTCTGATCCGATAACCCTTTTAGTAGATGAGCCTGCAGCAGGCGTCAGCCCATTACTTGTCGAGAACATGTTTAAGAAGATATACGAGTTAAGAAGAGAACAAAACCTAACAATATTCATCATTGAACATAGAATGGAAGTTATCTTAAACTACGTCGATTGGGTTTACGCTATGCATAAGGGGAGGGTCATCGCCTCAGGTCCACCGGCTGAAATTATCCAGAACAAGCAGGTAATAGATGTATACTTAGGGGAAGCAACTTAAACAACCTCGGCTGAAAAGCGGTATTTAACTAAGATTTGAACACGCAAGTTTATAGCCCTATACTAATTCTACTATTTGTGGGTTTTGTCCATCAAGGTGTTAGGTAGGATTCTGCTGGAGTTAGGTATCGAACTGACTGAGCTTAGCAAGCGAGAGCTATATGCAGAGCTTGCCAGAAACTTCAGCTTTATAGGCTCCTATAGAGAGTGTGAAAGGCTAGAGGAAATGTGGAGCGACCCAGTATACAAGAAGGCTGTGGAGGAATACATAAAAGCGTGGCTTGAATTCAGAAGAAAAAAGCGTGTAGTCGAAGCCTATACCTGACTCCTCCAACGTTCGCCAAATACCCCAAATCCTCAAATATTGATACGCCGGTTCAACACACTTACGTCTAAAGATTACCTGATTCAACGTAATGCAAGTTAAACTCTGCAACTTAACATTTACTTAACCATAATGCGGAACAAAGCACGAATCCAATATTAGGGAATAAGCTAAAATATAAGAGAGTCATCATAAAATTTGAGGGTTATGAGTACCACCGATACTATAAAACTCTTCAAGAACGTTGTTGATAACCCTCTTGCCCGCTGGGTTCTAAGAAGAATATCAAGCTACTGTTATACGTGTAGTGAAAACAGGCTTGAAGTCGCGCTGCAACTCTACATAGGTGTAAGAAAAGACGCTTGCCTAAAGTGTCGAGCAGCAGAAAAGATAGTCTCAAGAGTAGTTAAAAGTGGAGCAAACGCCTTCGGAGCCAGCGAAGAGCAGATGAAGAGCAAGTTCAGCGACGCATACTGGCGTAGAGGACTTGTTAACGTAATAAAGGGGATAAGCCACTTCGGCGTGCACAGACCGTTCATACCAGGAGCGCCTTTCCAAATAGTGTGGAATGTTACTAAGCTCTGCAACCTAAGGTGTAAGCACTGCTACGAGAACGCAGGTAGACCGGCGCCAGATGAACTCACAACTGAGGAAGCACTCATGGGCATAGAAAGGCTCAGTAAAGCGGGTGTGGTGAGCATAGCCTTCTCAGGCGGAGAGCCTACTGTAAGACCAGACATTCTAAAACTCATTAAATACGCTTCAAATAAGGGAATATATGTTGCTATCGCAACCAACGCCTTAGTGTTTGCTTCACGAGATAGAGTTAAGGAGTTTAAAGAAGCTGGTCTTAACTTTGTTCAGATAAGCCTTGATGGTTTAAACCCAGCTACTCATGATGAGTTCAGAGGTGTTCCAGGAGCATTTGAGAAGACGATTCAGGGTATAAAGAACTGTGTAGCAGAAGGGATGTTTACTGAGGTTGCTTGCGTAGGCACACACTTCAACTACAAAGAGATTCCTGCAATAGTCGATCTATGTGATGAGCTGGGTGTGGATTGGTTTATGCTCTACAACTTCATACCCACTGGTAGGGGGAGGGATATTGTAGCTGCTGACCTAACACCAGATGAGCGTGAGCATCTACTAAGGACGCTTTGGTTAAAGAGGAAGACTACAAAGAAGGTTGAGATTTTATCTACAGCGCCTCAATACGCTAGGGTTGCGAAGGAAGTTGAAAAGGAACTTGCCGAGAAGATGCAAGGTTCAAATGGCACAGCGCCGCTTGAATGTGATGGTGTAGTTATCCCAACACACTTCTACAACCCTAAGCTTCAAGGTGAGTTGTCTAAGCTAGCAGACTTTATTGGTGGATGTGGTGCCGGAAGGTTCTATGTTTCGGTGGAGCCTAATGGTGACATCTATCCGTGTGTCTTCTTCCCACACGTGGATGAGGTGAAGATAGGTAACCTGATACGAGATGACTTCGAGCAGCTCTGGGTGAAGTCCAATTTATTGCATAAGACTAGAGAGAAGGATCTCATAGGGGGAGGATGCAAGGGCTGCGAATACCTCTACATATGCGGCGGCTGCAGAGCAAGAGCATACAACTACTTTGGGGACATACTAGCCCCAGACCCAGGGTGCAAAGCGAACCTAGCGTACTGGCAGGGTATAACAGAAGCCATCAAAGTAAGGGAGGCTTAGAGCAGTATGCCTATCATAACCATTTACATCAGACAAGGTAGGAGCGAGGAGCAGAAGGCTCAGCTCGTAAAAGAAATAACCGAGGCAACCTGCAGAATACTCAACACGCAAAAAGAGAAGGTTGTAGTTGCGATAATCGAACTACCAGACACTAACATCGCTAGAGCTGGTGTACTAGTTTCGAGGGAGAAGTAAGCCGAGGCAGCTTATTGCGCATATTGTTTGCATCGTCAGAAGTCGGTTTAGGGCATATAACAAGAGACCTCTATTTAGCAAAGCGGATGACTTGGGCTAGAATAACATGGCTTACAAGCGGTTTGGCTCTTAGATACTTGGAGGCTAAGGGTGTTGAAATTCACCCAGCATCCTATCTTCGAGAGGATCTTGGGAGATATGTTGAAGCACTTTTTGTAAACGGTGTACTTAAACCGAGCTACAGTGGATTGGTGAAGTTAGTTGATGCTGGTAGACGCAACGCTGAGACTATTTTGAGTTCCGTTAACCTTAGTGAATATGATGTGGTGCTTGCTGACGAATCTTGGGACTTTGTTGCCTCTGATGGCATTGGCTGCAAATCTGTGTTTATAACTGATTTTGTTAGGTTTAAGCCTCAAGCTTCGCTATTACAGTATCTTGCTTTACCGTTCGTTAACAGAGAGTTGGCTAAGGCTTTACGCAAATTTGATCTTAAGATCTATGTTGGGTTAGATCCTAGGTTGAAAACTGATGATTTCGAATTCTATGGTCAGATATTCACTCACGACTATGAGGTTGAAGTAGGTGGTTGGGATGGTGCTGTAATCAATTTGGGCGGCACTTCTGCTGGTAATGTGCTGCTGGAAAAGGCAGTTCCAGTTCTTAAGCGTTTAGGAGTTGATTATAAGATCTTAGGTCCTGAGCCTCACTTTGTAGTTGACCCCTTATCTTACCTTGCGTCTTCAAAATTGGTATTGACCTTAGGTGGATATTCGACACTTTTAGAGGTGGCTCGGTTTAAGAGGAGAGCGGTCATTACACCTCTGGGGCGTGATTTTGAACAGCGTGATAACGCTAGAATGTTTGAGGGTAGATCTGGGTATAGAGTTATACCGCTTGATAGGGTTGATGAAGAGGTTCTGCTGAAGTATGTGAAGGAGGTGTTGGACGAGACGCCAGAACCTCCTGTGTTCACCGACGGGTCTGAAGCTATAGCTTCTAAAGTTAGGCTGTTGGCTGAGGATTAATATGTGGTTTACGTTTTTTAAATAGGTCTGCTATAATTATTGTGGGAGTTGTCCGACAATTTGGATATAGAGCGCTACGCTAGGCAGATCTCACTTTATGATATAGGTTTAGAGGGGCAGCTCAAGATAAGGGATGCTAGGGTCTGTTTGATTGGAGTGGGTGGGCTTGGTTGCCCAACCGCTCTACAGCTCACTGGATTAGGTGTGGGTTATCTCAGGATTGTTGACAGGGATACGGTTTCTAAGACTGATCTGCACCGCCAATACCTCTATACAACTTCAGATGTTGGGTTGCCGAAGGTTGAAGCCGCTCATAGAAGACTCAAGGCACTTAACCCAGATGTGGAAGTGGAGCCTATACCTGAGGCTTTAACGCCTTGGAACGCTAAGCGTTTGATTGACGGTGTGGATGTGGTTGTTGATGGGTTAGATAGGATCTCGTATCGGTATGTTCTGAATCGTGCATGTGTAGATTTGAAGATACCCTATGTGTTTGGTGCTGCTATTGAGCTTATGGGAAGCGCTACGACTATCATCCCAAATGAAACAGCTTGTTTAGAGTGCATTTACCCATCTGTGAGCGATGATAGTTTAGATAAGTGTGCGGTTGTCGGTGTGCACCCCTCTATCTTAAGCATAGTCTCAAGTATACAGGTTTCAGAAGCTGTTAGAGTCATTACTGGTAAGAAACCACATTTGGCGTCGAAGCTCCTCTTCGCTGATCTATCTGCTCCTTCATTTGACTTTATTGAAGTATCTAGATCTGAAGTCTGTGGGGTTTGCGGCTCTAATCGGCGCCTTGAGGAGCCTAGATCTGAGGTTTGGGTTGAAGAGTCTTGCGCCAGAGATGGGCGTGGAACATTCTTCATAACTCCAAGTCAAACAAGAGTCTTAGACCTTGACTCATTAGAGAGCGCTCTTACGCTTAAAGGATATCGAAATGTTAAGAGGAGCCTGATGGCGGTTTCGTTTGACCACAGCCCTAGGTTGAGGTTTCATATTCTCAGAAGCGGGGCGGCGGTTGTTCAGGTTTCCCCTCCTAGGGAAGATGGGGATAGGGAGGAGGCATATCAAGCCTACTTGAAGGCTTTGGATTTGGTCAATACATCATAGCGGGGAAAAACTCTTTTAGCAACCTTGTTTGTAGTCTGTGGAAGGTGAGTTTAATTGGGTTTTTTGGCTAGGTCTGCTTCGGCTGCTGAGTGGAAGACGGTTGCTAAGGCTGTTTCCACGTTGGTTGAGGAGGCTACTTTTGAGGCTTCTGCTGAAGGGATTTCGTTTAGGGCTATGGATCCTAGTCACGTTGCGTTGATAGACTTGTTTTGGCCTAACTCCGCTTTTGAAAGGTATGAGTGTGATAAGCAGTTTAGGTTCACGGTTAGGGTTGCTGAGTTCTCTAAGCTTCTAGGTAGGGCTGACGCTAAGGATAGCGTCGAGGTCTCCTCTTCAGATGAGGGTAGATTAACGATAAAGTTCTCTAACTCCTACACTAGAGAGTTCACCATAAACCTAGTCGAATCCACAGCTCAACCCACACCTCTACCCAAGATAACCTTTAACGCCAAGCTGCTTATGACATCATCAACCTTCCAGCAGATCTTAAGCGACATATCAGTAGTGTCAGACCACATCACCATAGAAGCCTCTAAAGATAAAGTCTCCTTCGCAGGTAGAAGCGAGCAAGGCTCAGCCTCAGCAACACTAGACCGAAGAAGCCCAGAAGTCCTCGAGCTCACATTAAACGAGCCATCCAAAGCAACCTACAGCATAGACTACCTACTCAACATAACCAAAGCAGCAGCATCAAACCAACCCATGACCCTAGAGTATTCAACAAAGATGCCACTCAAACTAGAGTTCAAACTAGGAGAACAAGGCGGCAAAATCGGATTCTACCTCGCACCAAGAGTAGAAGAAAAGTAGGCTCCCATCAAATCTACACTACACCCAATCTTTCTTCCAACTCATCCCTCTTAACTCTCTACTGTAATTCCTCATTTCCTCCTATGCTTAGCAGTGTACAAAGGGGTAGCGGTGAAGTTAAGGGTTTCACTAAACTTCTACGATTTTGAAGAGTTTATTGATGTTGAACCCGAGGCTGGAAGCTGCTTCATACTCTCAGCTTCTGAGCCATTCAACGAGGAGATGGAGATCGACTTTGAAAGGCTGAGCAACTGGCTGAACCGCTTGCCTACCACATTACCACATCCACGTTTCAGGGCACATTATGCCCACGCAACTCAGAGAAGCAGCAAAAAGGGGAGTAAAGCTAAGAAGATCTACCCAATCCACATAGAACACCAAACCTATTCGCAAAGTATGTAGCAGATATATGTGAACAAACCATACCTCCTTGAAAAGTGTCAAATACTAGACTTAAAATCAAACAACTCAGCTAAAGAACAAAGCGGATGTTGTTCTACTTCCTTTTTCGTCTTCTTGACGCAGCCACTATTATGATTATGAGTATAATAAGTGGAAGTATGAGTCTTAGGTCTAGCCAGCTTATGTCCGGTATTGATATTGGCAGCTCAGGTAGCTGTGGAGTTTCCGGTGGTTTTGTCTCTTGTGTTGTTGTAGTTGTCTTTGTTTGTGCGGTGGTTGTTTGCGGCGTCTGTGTTGTTTCTTCTACTATATACACAGATCCAACGCGTTGTATCTGCTCCTCCATTATATCTAAGGTTTCGTTTAGCGTGAGTAGTGTCATGGCTGCTTCTTGCTGTGTCCAAAATAGTCTTCTATCTATTACGAAGGCGACCTTCCACTCTCCTTTGGTGTATGTCAGTAGGGCCGCCATCTCCCTGTAGATATCTAGTGTTCCTCCAGTTTCAGCGGGCACAACCTTGGCTGACACATCAAAGAAGGCTACTGCGATGTTTGCTTCTTTAACTTCTTTGATTGCCAGATTATGTAGAGCATAGGTGGTTAGATCGTATTCTGCTAGGGCTGCTTTGACAAAGTTTTCGTAGTCTTCGGGTTCAGCTATGTTATTGTGCACATAGTCTAAATCGACTGCTTTGAAGAAGGCTTCTGCGTCTCCAGCCTTAGATGCCTCATAGTAGTTTACCAATGCTTGCTCCGGTGTCTGCGCAGCGTTAGCTAAGGGGGTTAGCAGCAGAAGGACCGTTGTTATCATTATAATGTTAATCTTAGTCATATCTCTTTTACACCCAGAAGTATGCTATCAAGTAAATTTTCCCATCTCTAACCTCGAAACCCGTGTCGTCGAAAGCAGATATCTTTACCAAGATGGGTATGAACCTCTCTTCAGCTCGGTTTATCTTCTCAACTTTACCTAAGTAGGTTAAGACACCCTTCCAGACGTTCGTTGCAACATTGAATACTAAGTTAAATTTACCAGTAACCTGACCTACAATAGGAATCTTATCAGTAACTGTCGTAACCACACCTACAGCTGTTTGAACAATATTTATTCCGAAGACCCCCCAGTCTGAGACCTTCTCTAGGGTCGTTTTACCCTGTGTATGTGCAGCCTGCATCCACCCTTCGGGTAGGTCTGAACTTGCCGAAGTGTATGTGCCGGTTTGGCTGTCGATGAATTGAATGCCATTCCAAACATTGGAGACCTTCTTCCAGTTTGAGTAGGTTTTGTTGGCTGCTTTGAGGGCTGCATACGCGTCTCCAACACCTTTCTCGCCAAAGTATCTTTTTAGGTTGAAGATTGTTTGGGAGCTTTTCAAAGATTGTTCAGCTTTATTGAGTTTAGACTCCAGTCCTAGGCTTATCGCATCCTTTACTAACGGAGTTAAGGTGGTATCTTTCTGTATGCTCCACATTGAGAGCCCATCGATCTCTGCTGGTAGGTCAAAGTTTCCTACTTCAGGCGCCTTATAGCCTATTATAACCTCCTCTCCCGGCTTAAGAGTTAGATAAAGGCTGGTTGACCAGTCGCCTCCTTGACTCTTTATCAACCCTATGTTTACTGAGAGCCTAACTTTGATAGGGTTATCTTTGTTGTCTGGATCTAATACTTTGAGTTTGAATGCTCTTTCAGCGCCTTGTTGGACTTGCTCTGCTTGACTTGGGCTGATGAGTATGGTTGGTGCCGCTTCTAGTAGGTTTACCGTATATATTACTTTGTTCGAGACTGACGCTCCTGTGGTTGCGTTAACCGCCTCAAACTCTATCTTTTGAATTGGATTGAATGCTAAGCCTTTGTTCGGTCCAAATGGTCCTTTGGTCATAACTTGGAACTCAGCCAAACCAGACTCAGGTCTAACCCTAAGTGTTGCTCTTAAGGTCGATGAGCCTTCTATGTGAAAGCCTATAGGCGCATTCTCTCCTTCTAGGATTCGCCCTACGACATACACTAGTTTATAGGGGTCGATGTTGGGTTCTCCACCTTCAGCCCTAACATTCACCAACACGTTGAAGTTCGAATCCCTTGTTGTGCCTGTGTTGAAAACACCATTATTATAAACGGTTCTGCTTGACCTCTGCAGAGAAAGCGTATATTTAAGAGGCTTAACCTCAGTTTTAGTTGTTGTTTCTGTAGTCGATGTGGTGGTTGTTGTCTTCTCAGCGAGTTGGTTATAGACTTTATCGTTGATTTTCACTTCTGTGGAGGCTGGCTTTACTTCAACCTGCTTCGGCTTAACCCTAAAGCTCTTGATAACGTCTTTCGCCTCACCCCAAAGCTTATCCATAGCTTGTTTACCAGCCTCCCAAATATCAGAAGGAACAGTTGTAGTATCTCTCCACTTCCTATACTCCTCGGAAGTCATCTTAAACATGTCAGATGTCGTAAAATAGCGTTCATAGTGAATATATACGAGTCTCGCATTCTTGTATGCGTATATATCGACTTCAAGGCGCACACGTGGCTGAACATAAACATAATGAGTTACAGATCTATCAGCGCCAACAACATCTTCTGTGCGATTAACGTAGCCCCAGACATACTGTTCTACCAACTTTAAACCATATGTTGCGCCAAAGTAGCTGAGAATGTCCGAATCTGCTGCTGTTGTAGAAACTGAGAGTTGCCCGAAAAGCACCTTCTGCTCCCTGGCTCCCTTAGCTTTCTCAGCGACTATCTCATCAATGTAGCTTTGGTTTATACTTCTAGAGCCTACTTCGAAATAATAATATTCAGCATCATAACCTTTTGACCATTTGAAATCAAATTCTCCGCCCCATGGATCACTAACGTAAATATATTCAGTTTTCCAATCTGAGCGCTGAGGGAGTGTATATTCAAATCCTACTGGAATTATAGTGAATGTTCTAGAAGCGTATCCAATCTCATGGCGGAATTTGTAGTAGTCTACTGTCCCATCTTCCTTCGGAACCTTATAGGTCCAGATTTCTGGAGCCTCATCCTTTCCATAGTTACCAACGAAATCAATCCACCTAAAGTATGCACTTACGCGCTTCGTTGTAGGCTCGCTAACAGCAATTGCGTAACCGGTTGGAAAAAAGATAGTGACCTTGCTTGCTCCTTCATACTTGAGATATGCAGCATCATAGTTAAAAATGTCAGAGGCTCCAGACAGAAGGTGCGCACCGCTAATTTCCGCTCCTTCAACATTAAAATAAAACAACCAGATCAAGTTTGTATGTTGTCTGATTACTGGGTCATTTATGATTATTTCGATCTTGAAAGGCTGCCAAAAGTAGTTCACATCGGGTGCTTGAATGTCTATTGGCGGTGCTGTGGAAGCGTAGAGTATCGGGAGGGACAGAAGTGCAGAAGCAACCAATATAACAATTGAAAGCACAGAAGTAAACTTAACTGTAGCTCTACTACTGTCTCTAACCAACAAATTAGTTGTCTAATGCCGTTATTTAAACGTTTAATCATAGACTACACTCTGCTTTTAGGCATTAATAGAGAATAAACTAAAAATGAAGTCTTTGAATACCACCGATACCATAAAACTCTTCAAGAATGTTGTCGATAACCTTCTCGCCCGCTGGCCCCTCAGACGAATATCAGGCTACTGCGATACTTGCAATAAAAACAAGGTTGAAGTCGGCCTTCAATTCTACATACGAGCAAGAAGAGAAGCCTGCCTAAAATGTCGTGCAGCAGAGAAGCTAGCGTTAAAGTGATCTGCTTATAAGTTCATCAGATTCAACAGAACCGGGTGGTTTGATTAAGTAGGATGTGTTCTGCGCTACATTTACCACATACGCTGCCAGCAATATGTGCTCAGCAGTAAGTAGTGTGTTCTTCGACGCTATACGCTGTATTTAACCCCTTTTTCAGGAGGTATGGTTTGCTCACATACATCTGCTACATACTTTGAGAATAGGTGTGGGTGCTCTGTGTGGATTGGGTAGATCTTCTTGGCGCCAACCTTCTTAACCACTTCTCTGAGTTGCGTGGGCATAATGTGCCCTGAAACGTGTATGTGGTAATGTGGTAGGCCTAAGTGGTTCAGCCAGTTGCTGAGTCTCTCGAAGTCGATCTCCATCTCCTCGTTGAATGGCTCAGAAGCTGAGAGTATGAAGCAGCTCCCAGCCTCGGGTTCAACGTCGATAAACTCTTCAAAATCGTAGAATGACGAGACTAAGATGAGTTCACGCTGCCTCCTAGCTACCTCTTCAGAATCCACACAATTCATAGAGTTCAAAACATCCTGCTCCCAACGCTCATACCTCTTCTTACGCTTCCTATATACAGCAACCTTCCCCAGATCCGTAAGTCTGATGCCTGGATCCTTCTGCAGATGCCACAGAAGCCTAGCCTGCTTCAAATTTATAGTTAGGGTTCGGCCACATTTCTCAGCCACGGTGTAGAAGGAGCGCAGACGATCTACATCCGTTTTAGAGAAGTCCGCTATTATTAGCCCGCTGCTCTCCTTGACTATCGTATTTAGCTTATTCAAAACCTCCTCCTCTGACGAGACGGTTGCGCCGAGCATATTGGTAGCCTCGCAGATAAACACCTCAGGCTCACAAGCAGCTACTCTCTCCACGAAGTCATCAGTCATACGCCATAGCGGCCCATGCCTCCTTAAATCTCCTGTGTAGACCACCGCGCCTTCTGATGTGTATACTATGATGCCGTATGCCCCTGGGATCGAGTGGTCGACGTGGATCGGCTCTAAGGTTACAGAGCCTATCTTCAGCCTCTGCCCAGTTCTAAATCTGTTTATCTTCTTTCCTTCGACGCTGAACTCTATCGTTGGATGAGTTACTTCAGATAGGTAGTTGAGTATAGTAGCAGCTGCTTCCCCGCAGTAGATCGGTATACTATCCTTCAAGAAGCCTATGTAGCCAACGTGATCCATGTGTGCGTGTGTTAGCACAGCGGCGTCTATGCTTCTACCCATTTTATCAGATTCATATGCACCCTCAATATTAGGTAGGAGGTTTAGTTTCAATAGGGCGTTTATGCTCCTTGGGCTCAGATAAGGTGGTGAATAGTATCTGCTTCTCGAGGCGAAGGGCACACCGAAGTCTAAAAGTATTCTCGCATCCCTATCCTCTACCAGGATACAGTTGCCACCTATCTCACCAACCCCACCGTAGAAGGTTAGCGAAGCCAACACATACAGTTAGAGTAACCCAGCTCTTTAAATGTGTGCACATACAGTATTTGAGATCATATGCTCATACTTACACAAAGCGAGCTTAAGCAGATCTTGGAGATGAAGGATGTGATAAACGCTGTAAAAGAAGCCTTTCTGGAGCTCGCACACTTAGGCGCAAAAAGCCCTAAAAGGACTTTACTTGAAGTCCCTGAATATAACGGGACTATGCTCTTTATGCCAGCCTACCTACAGAGGATGAAAAGCCTCTCTCTCAAGATAGTCGGATTCTACCCTAATAATCCGTCAAAGGGGTTGGAAACCATATCATCAATCCTATGCTTCATCGACCCAGAGAGCGGTCTACCCCTCGCTATTATTGACGGCAAGTATCTAACAGCTATGAGGACCGCTGCGATGACGGCTTTAGCGGCAGACTACCTGGCGAGGAGAACCATAGATTCGATAGGTGTAGTAGGCGCTGGCGTGCAAGCAGAATTCCAGCTTAAAGGTGTTCTAACAGTTAGACCCGCAAAAAGAGTATATGTGCACGACCTCATACCAGAAAGGAGCCGAAGATTTGCAGAGCGGATAAAGGAGGAGACTGGGTTAACAACATCGACCCTAAATTCAGCAGATGAAGTCGCCTCGACATCTGACATACTGATAGTGGCAACAACATCTAAGCAACCTGTATTTGACGGTGAACGGTTAAGTAAAGGAGTGCATATAGCATCCATAGGCTGGGTTGGGCCAGAGGGAAGAGAACTAGACACCACAACAGTGAAGCGCTCTAAGATCGTTGTCGACACACTAGAAGGAGCTTTGTCCGAATCAGGAGACATAATAATACCGATAAAAGAGGGAGCTATAGATGAGAGACATATATGGTGTGAACTAAAAGACCTCATCTCAGGCAGCAAAAAAGGTAGAGAAAGCGAAGAAGAAATAACACTCTGGAAGAGCGTTGGTGTAGGAGTAGCAGACGCAGCAGCAGCCAAACTAGCATACAACAAAGCCCAAGAAAAACAGATGGGTCAATCTATTGAAATTTAGAGGACGATTTAAAAGAAGACATCTAGGTTTAAATAAGAGCCTTTAAGAAATCTGTTCATAGACGTGTGATCTTAATGCCTAAAGCATACGTGCTTATAAACACGGAGCCTGAGGTCGAAGAAGAATTCCTTGAGGAGCTGAGGAAGATAAAAGGTGTAGTAGAAGCCACATCAGTATACGGCATATATGACTTTATCGTCAAAGTGGAAGCCAAATCGCTTGAAGAGGTTAAAGAAATCATAACATCTAAGATACGTAAGCTCAAAGACTTACGCTCTTCAATAACCCTCATAGCGGCAGAAGGTTAACGAAACCCCATAGCTTCAACGCAAAAAGTCATACAATTAGAGTAAACAAACAGGTTTACCGCAATACTTAAAGTAAGCGCAGATGTATCCATAATGGATTACCTTGCAAAGAAGAACTTACTTGATGCTGGCAACAAGCTTCATAATAGGGGCAATCGCTATGTCAGCACTAAACCCATTAATCCAACCCGCAAAATCAAACAAATCACTAATCGTATTCGCTGGAGCGGCAGCGCAGCCTGTCTACGAGGAAACGGCAAAAATATTTGAATCTAAATATAATGTGAAAGTTGAACTTAAACTAGGCGGCTCAGGAAGCGTTCTCTCAGCAATGAAGATCACAAAGATAGGCGACCTATTCATACCGGGCTCACCAGAATATCTACTTGAAGCTGCAAGGTCAAACCTAGTAGATTTGAATACAGTAAAGAAGCTAACATATCTAGTGCCAGCAATAATCGTTCAGAAAGGCAATCCACTTAACATCTCGTCTCTAGAAGACCTCGCTAGACCCGGGTTGCGAGTAGGTATCGCAGACCCAGCATCAGTATGCGTCGGGCTTTACGCAAAAGAACTCTTAGAGAAGAATGGGTTATGGGAGAAAGTTAAAAACAACATAGTTGTCTATGCACAGAGCTGCGACGCAACAGCATCCCTAATACCAACAAAGGCGGTTGACGTAGTTTTAGGTTGGCACGTCTTCAAAGACTGGTATCCAGACAAAGCTGAGAGAATATGGATAACACCGTCTAAGATAACTAAGATTGGGTATATTGCTGGCGGAGTATCGGTATTTGCTGTGGACAAAGATTTAGCTATGAAGTTTCTCGAATTTCTAGCGTCAAAAGATGCCGCTCCTATTTGGGCGAAGTATGGATACTTTGCTACAGAGGAGGAAGCAAGACAACACGCGCCAAATGCAGTAGTGGAAGAATTGGTGGTGGGTTAAAGATCCGGTGCTCTTTAGGTTGAGTATGCTTAAAGCTCTGGCATACGGTTGCCTAATATTTCTTTCACTTTTTGTAGTGGCGGTTGTTGTATCAACAAGCATCTTCACTAACCCTCAAGAATTAGGACTAGCGTTTTTTTCAGATGAGGTTATATTCGCAATTATCCTAACACTAATCACAGCTACAACAGCCACAGCGATAGCGCTAATTATCGCTACTCCAGCAGCCTACGCGCTCTCTCAAGCAAACTTCCCTGGCAAGAGCATAGTCGACACATTAATCGATATCCCAATAGCTTTACCCCCAGTAGCGCTCGGCACAGCCCTATTAATCTTCTTCACAAACACACCTATAGGTATATTTATCAACAATTCACTCATAAAGTTCGTCTTTGAAGTTCCGGGCATAATACTGGCGCAGTTCTCTGTAGTTAGTGTGCTCGCGGTTAGGCTTCTGAAACCGGTCTTTGAGAGTATCGACCCAAGATATGTAAAGATCGCAAGAACATTAGGCGAAAGCGAGGCAAGAGCATTCTTAAGGGTCACATTACCATTAGCCAAAGGTGGAATATTTAGCGCAGCAGTCCTGAGTTGGGCTAGAGCTATGGGTGAATTCGGAGCAACAATAACACTAGCCGGCGCAACCAGATTTAAAACCGAGACACTATCTATTGCTATGTACCTTAGCCTTGCTGTTGCAGACCTTGAGAAAGCGATGGCTATCATACTCATACTCTTAGCATTAACCGTATCTACCCTCTTAATAACACGTAGAGTCTTTACACGAGGTCTCACAGTATGATAAGCGTTTCAAATCTAAGTATAAAGCTGGACGGCTTCTCCCTACGCGACGTAAACTTTGCTGTAAAAGGAGGGGAGTGCCTAACCATAGTAGGGCCTAACGGCTCAGGCAAAACAACACTCTTAGAGTGTATCGCAGGCCTACGCAGACCGCAGCAGGGAAAGATAGTGATAGGTGAAATAGACGCGACTCACCTGCCACCTGAAAAGAGAAGAATCGGATACGTACCACAGGACTACGTGCTCTTCCCCCATCTGAACGTCGAGGAGAATGTTGCATTCGGGTTAAAGAATAAGGATGGGTTAAATAAGGCTAGAGAAATCATGAATTGGCTTAACATACACAATCTAGCCAACAGAAACGTCAGAAGTTTAAGCGGCGGAGAGAAGCAGAAGGTAGCCTTAGCTAGAGCTTTAGCGGTGAATCCAAAGGTACTCCTACTCGATGAACCTCTAGCAGCCTTGGACCCCTTATCAAGGGAAAGGCTTCGCAAAGAGTTGAAGGAGCTAATCTCCAAGATACTCAACACATTAAGCATCCCCGTGATCTATGTAACCCACGACCTTTCTGAAGCAGAGCTAATTAGCGACTACTTGGCGGTGATGAACGGAGGTAGGATAGAGCAGATAGGGCTTAAGGAAGAAGTCTTCGAAGAGCCCGCCTCAAGATTCGTAGCAGAGTTCTTAGGATACAACACCTTCGAAGGGGTGGTAGTCGAATCTAAAGAAGACACAGCCACCGTAGAAGCGGAAGGAGCGCTCATACACGTTAAAGCCGAAGACACCCAACCAGGCGAAAAAGTAGCTTTAGCTCTAAGGCCTCAAAACATCATTTTATCACATAAAAATGAGTTGGTAAAGAAGTGGCAGCACTGCCGATGCAACATAATCATAGGCACAATCACAGAAGTATCCAAGATAGGCGCGGTCGCAAGAGTATCAATCGACGCAGGTATAAAACTCAGAGTAGATGCCGCCTTAAACACACCAGACGAATTCACCTTCAAGGAGGGAGACAGAGTATACGTCCAGTTTAAGGCAGATAGCGTAAAATTGATCAAGCAGAACAAACTCTTAAGGCTAGAAGGAGAGCAAGTAAGCGAGTTAAATGCGGTGTGAGAGATTTTATGCGGGGAAAGGTTGCTATAACGTTAATTATTTTAGTAGGTTTGTCTTCAGGTCTCTTAGGTTTTCTAGGGGGAAGCTACTTTACATCAAATCCTCAAAAGACCTTAAAGATATTCTGGGGCGTAGCGACTAGGCTTCCTGGAACGGAGATCATAAATACATACGAGGAGGCAACAAATGTAAATGTGGAAGCAACATTCGCCGGCGCTGGCCAGCTGTTAACATCGATATCACTCAGTAAGTCCGGAGGCCTCTACCTAGGTGTTGGCACAATTTATGAGTTAAGGGAGGCAATAGATAAGGGAGTTATAGACCCGACTAGTGTGCGGGCACTGGCTTACCTAGTTCCAGCAATAATAGTTTCTAAGGGAAATCCCAAGAACATATCAAGCCTCAACGACCTCTTTAAACCAAACGAAGTCCGTCTGACGAATCCAAGTTTTTTGACTAGTAGCCGTCAGAAAACTACCTGCCATCAATGATATATAAGCGACTTAAAGCGCTTTACAATTAAATACTTCCAGAGCATCAATCAGGATGCTGCTGTTTTCTTCACAGAACACGTAAGACATGCGAGACCTTCGATAGAAGTTAATGATTCGATAAAAATAATAAGTTGGAGCAGAGAAAAGCATCTTGCTTTTTATGGCAACTTATACCAGTTTCATGAGTCCTAAAGAACACTCAAAATAAGAGACAACTTTAAAATAACAGTTGCGGTAAGGGAAGGAAGGTGAGGTTTCATGCTGAAACATCATCTATTGTTAGCCTTAGCTTTAACCTTAGTCTTAACCTCTCAGATTGCGCCATCTACGGCTCAACAGATTCTTTTGACAAGCGTCTACTCTCACATATTAGTAGATAGGGCTACAACCCTCTACATACCTGTAAACGTCACTAACCTTGGTCCAGCGACCAAAGCTGCGTTTAGAATAGATGCACCAAAAGGCTGGGATACCACACTTACCTACAAAGGGTATAATGTGAAGGAGCTGAATATTCAATCAGGGCAGAGCGTCGAACTCAGCTTGAAGGTAAGCGTTCCAGCAGACGCCTCAAGAGGAAACAACACAGTCTCTGTGGTAGCGTACAGCATTCAAGGAGTTGCAGCAACATTAGACCTCACAGTTGAATACGCAGCTCCCCCAGTACCGCCTCCTGGAGTATCTTTAACAACCGTCTACCCTACTTTAAGCGGGCCAAGTGGGACAAACTTCGAGTTCACGGTTAACGTGAAGAACACAGGCGGCGAAGATGACACCTTCACGTTGATCTCAAATCCGCCAGCAGGTTGGACTGTTACATTCCGCCCACAGTTTGAGACCAGCCAGATTACAAGCCTAAGTTTAAAGGCTGGGGAAAGCAAGACGATAACGGTTTCAGTCAACCCGCCTCCGAAAACCGACTCCGGAATCTACAACATAACCCTCACAGCGGCTTCCTCGAAGACAGAAGGTAGTGTTAAGCTGGCGGTTGAGATAACCGGCACATATTCACTCTCCTTGACAACTGTGGATGAGAGGTTAAGCGCAGAAGCTGTGGCTGGCGAAGAAACCTATCTAACACTTATAGCGAAGAACACTGGAACATCAGCGCTAAGAGATGTGTCTATTTCCTCAAATCACCCCAGCGGCTGGAGCGTAACCTTTGAGCCTGCGCTGATACCTAGCTTAGCGCCTGAAGCAAGCCAGCAGATCAGTGTAAAGGTGAAGCCTTCAAGCACCACCCTTCCGGGAGATTATATGGTGACGTTTTCAGCCTACGGCAGCAGAGTTTCGAAAACGGTTGAGATAAGGGTAACAGTCACCTCGCCACCAGGGCTTACTGCTCTCGGGTTAGCTGTGGTTGCCGCTGTTGCGGTTGCTTTAGCCCTCATATTCCTCAGATTCGGTCGAAGATAATCTAGGCGGTGATATATGAAGCCAGCGATACAAACCTTTGACCTAACAAAGAAGTACGGTGATTTGGTAGCAGTTGATTCGCTCAACCTTGAGGTGCAGCAAGGTGAAATCTATGGTTTCTTAGGCCCTAATGGGGCTGGTAAGACTACAACGATACTGATGCTTCTGGGTTTGACAGAGCCTACATCAGGTAGGTTAAGCGTGTTAGGCTTTAACCCGCTTCGTGAACCTCTTAAGCTTAAGAGGCTAGTAGGGTATCTGCCTGAGAATTTGGGGTTTTATGATGATATGACTGCTAGACAGAACCTGCTTTACACCGCTAGGCTCAATGGTATCAGTATGGTTGATGCTGAAGACAGAATAAGAAAGCTGCTTGAGGATGTAGGCTTATCCGATGCTGTTGACAAGAAGGTTTCAACATTTTCCAAGGGGATGAAGCAGAGGCTTGGGATGGCGGATGTGCTACTTAAGGACCCTAAGCTTATGCTGCTAGATGAACCAACCACCGGTATAGATCCAGAAGGAGTGAGACACATCTTGAATTTGATAGTGGAGAGTAGGGAAAAAGGTAAGACTGTGCTTCTTTCATCTCACCTCCTCTACCAAGTTCAGAAGGTGTGTGATAGAGTCGGAATCTTCGTGAAGGGAAGGCTTATCGCCTCGGGAAGCATACAGCATTTAGGCAAAGAGGTCATCGCTGGCGACAAATATGTAGTTGAGGCGGAGGTTCCAGACGCTACACCAGCTCTAGAAGAGATCATAGGGAGAGTTGAAGGTGTGGTTAAAGTAAGCAGATCTGGCTCAACCTTAACTATTGAATGTAGGTCAGATATACGCGGTAAAGTCGCTAAAGCCATAGTTTCATCTGGATACACGCTTACCCAGATTAGAAGCCACGAGTATGCTTTAGACGAAATATACTCGAGATATTTTGAGGGTGAATCGAAAAGTTGACAGGCACACTTACAGTGGCTGGTAAAGAGCTTTCAGACTACCTCGGAACAAAGAGGTTCTGGTTCTTCTTTGCCATAATCTATGTTGCGGGATTAGCGGCAGCCTACTTAGGCATACAGGGGCTTGTGCAAGCTAGGGTTGAAAGGAGCTTTCTGCTGCTCTTTAGAGCTACTACTGGTGTTTTGCCACCTTTCTTATTCTTTACGCTTTACTTTGGTCCACTGCTTGGTGTGGCTTTGGGTTTTGATTCGATTAATAAGGAGAGGGCTAAGAACACTTTGGTGAGGCTGCTTTCTAACCCTGTGCATAGAGATTCTGTTGTTAACGGGAAGTTCCTTTCAGGTGTGGCTATAGTTGGCTTATCGATCTTTGGTATATTGGGTATAGCGAGTGGGTTGGCGATAAGGGTTGGTCTAGTGCCTAATTTGGATGAGTTAGCTAGGTTAGTGGTCTTCGGCGCCTTAACCGTCCTCTATATCGCAGGCTGGCTTGCGCTCTCACAGCTCCTATCAATCCTATTTACACACACCTCCACTTCAGCTATAGCTGGATTTGCAATCTGGGGTTTCTTCACATTCTTCTGGACACCCATAGCATCTCTTGTTGCAGCCAACCTCATACCAGACCCAAGCAGCTTGGAAAGAATCAGTTTAGAGCAGAACCTCTCTAGAATCTCGCCAAGCGTACTATACTTGGAGGCTGTGCTTGTCATTTTAACACCGACAGCAAGATTCCTAAATCCTGTCTCACTAAGCGAGCTGCAGTATGTAATTCCAAATCCTCTCCCCCTTCTACAGAGCATAAACCTCATTTGGTCTCACATAATAGCGCTAATCGGAATGGTGTTAGTCTGCTTCCTACTTTCATACATCATTTTTGTGAAGCAAGAAATAAGAACATAGCTGATTTTTCTGCGCCCCTAACCGTTGAGTTCAGATACAACATCTGATGTTGTGGCGACATCTGCGAAGATTAGCTTCATGTTCATCAGCGTAGTTTGGTGAAGCAACTCATTAGGAGAAGCCGTTGCATCGCTAACAAAGATGACTCTGTAGCCTAGCATCATAGCGTCCCTAGCTGTGCTCTCGCAACAAACATTAGAAACTATACCAGTTATAATGATGGTGTTAATCCCCATTTTCCTCAGAACTGCATCTAAGCGTGATGAGCCTTTGATGAAGGCGCTGAACCTCTTCTTAACAATCACCAAATCCTTCTCTTCATCGACATCAAGTTCAGACCAAAGCTCTGTTCCACGCGGATCAGACAGCCCCTCCAACGGAGTAAGTTTGTCTCCATTGAAACTTTTAGGTCTGAACAGAGGCCATAGGCCTGCATCACTTCCATCACGTTTATACACTGACTTGATCCAGATGACTGGTACTCCCCTAAGCCTGCATACTTTTGCTAATCGATTTATGTTATGCACGATATCCCTAGCCTTCATAAACAATTCACCCCATCCCCACCCTGGCTCCATCCAAGCTCTCTGCATATCTATCACTAACAACGCAGTCTTATCAGCTTCTACTCTAAAAAGGCGCTCAGGCCTACCGTGGCTTCTACACCTATCTTCCACTTGCTTCCAAGCTTCAGCTAAATGCTCAGTTAAGCTGCCCATAGTTCACTATTTTTTATGAACACACATTTTACTGTTTTGATACAGTAAGATAGAAGAAGATATATGTGTGTGAAAGTATAATGGCTAAGATTAGGTGATTTTTATGTTAATTGTTCGATATCATAGGTTTGATGTTAAAAAATATCTTTTGCGCGCATAGTCCGACTTCTATGCCTGTTAGGATGAAGATTTAGCTATACCCAAAAAGATTTTACCGAAGTCTTTTGCTTCGAGTAGCTGAGCTGAGGGGCCTTCGTATACGCATTTGCCTGAGCCTAGCACATATGTGTAGTCTGATATCTGCAGCGCTTTCCTAACATTCTGCTCAACCATGAGGATGGGCA
>JARVJZ010000004.1 GCA_029775855.1 Nitrososphaeria archaeon | reverse complement strand
AAACATCATAAGCAAACGGCTTGCCAGCAGACTTCCAATGTTGCTTATGACAATATTTGCTGGATTAATTCTCAGTGTCATAGGCTTGCTTTACCCTGAAGCGCTTGGGCTAGGTTACGATTTCATTCACAAAATCACAATAGCCGAATTAGGAGAATTAACTTTGACAAATTTGACCGCACTTTTAATTTTAAAAATTGTAGCCACAAGCGTAACACTGAATTTCGGTGGAAACGGGGGACTATTCATTCCATCGCTTTATGTTGGCGGCACACTTGGGCTCATTTACGCACAAACTTTGAACCTTGAGACGCCTGTTTTATATGTCATATTATCAATGGCTGCAGTGCTGGCTGCGACGAGCAAAAGCCTTTTGACAAGTATAACTCTGGTTGCTGAAACTATGGGTCCAAGCTTTATAATCCCCACCGTTGTTTCCGCTGCTGTCAGTTATTTTCTTACGGGAAGCAGATCACTATATAAAAGTCAACTTGTAAATAAATTGCAAGCAAGGCATGTGCAATGCTAAAGTTGAATGTTCAAGTTTAAATTTATGAAAGTAAGTTCCATCCATAAGACTAGGGATGCTACAGTAACCTCAATAATTGACACGACTGAACCGACTTTCAAATAATCCCTAAGCCTTATTGCAACGCCTTTTCGGCGCATTGTTTCAAGCCACATTAAAATTGCTAAAGATCCAAGAGGGAAAAAGTGTGGGCTCAAGTTGTTTCCAATAATGTTTGAGAAAACCATGCTTGTGAGACTCTGCGAGTTTAGGCTAACGCTGTTTGCTGCATGCTTTATCGATAAAAGGCCAATGATGGTCATCGGCCGGTTGTTCATGGCGCTTGCGCCGATTGTTACGACCATGCTTGGTGCAAGCACAGATAGGAACAGCGGCAATGAGAGAGTTTTTGTGAAGAGGTATGCAAAGAATTCCACAGGATGATGTTAAGATAAGGTTTGACTGTTTAGTCTATGGGTTTTGTTGAACGTGCTTAAGGTCGTTGTTGGGTCTGCTTTGATGTATGTCAGCCCTTCAGATGATGAGGGATTGAGGGAAAGGCCTTTTAGAGGGGTAGGGTGCCTTTGGAGGCGAAGGTTCTTGCAGCCCTCCTCTGCTCTGCAGGTTTATCGTATAGGAATGCGTCAAGGCTCATAGGCGGCTTATCCAATGTGGCTGTTCACGACGCCTTCATAGCCTTGAGGGGGCTCTTCCAAGGCCTGAGAGGAAGTATCGGAGATGCATAGCTGTGGATGAAGCAGAGAGGAAGCTGGGCTGGGAGCAGCTCTTCATATGGGCTGCGAGAGATGTGGATATGAAGGAGGTCTTAGCCTGTAGAGCATCCTTCTCGAGGAGCAGTCTTGATGCAGAGCTCTTCCTCAAGCAGGTTCTTCAATTCTGTGAGGATAAACCCATCATACTCGTGGATAAAGGGCCGTGCTACAGGGATGCTCTAGAGAGGCGTGGGTTAAGGCATCAGCATCGAACCTTCGGTGAGAGGAACCGCATAGAGAGGTGGCTTCGGCACCCTCAAGGCGAAGCTCAAAACCTTCTACAACCGCTTCCCAGCCAACGAACCCTCACATCGATACTAAGTTCCTAGAAGCCTTCACCCTCTACAACTGGGTGCTCCTCAACGGCTTATCTTAACATCATCTAATCAACCTGAGAGCCATCTGTTTATTGTTTAAGCTACCTTACTCTTGAAGTGATCTTAACGACTGAGCTATCTTTTCTCTCCTATCTCTTAGTAGGCTTCTTGAGTAGATGTCGTGTTCAACTAACCCTTGGAAGGCTTCATTTAGGCGTGTTGTGAGTTGTTCTTCCCCTCTGCGTAGCTCAAGATTTACTCTTTGCCCTATCTTCAAAGAAGCGCTTGTAGGTAAGATGACCTTAACGTACTTTTCTCTTTTTAAGCTGAGGTAGCACGATAACCCTACACACCTTAAACCTTCAACAAACACATCGGCGGCTTCACAGGTTAAGAGGGCAGCCCCTCTGCTTAAGCACTGCACTGTCCCTATTGATGCGCCGAGAATCTTGACATCAGCGGATATATTACCACTCTCCACACCTAAAACCCCCGCCCACTGATAATGTGGTACACCGCCATCAACCAAACCAATACCGCAACCTACTTGCGCAGCTAAACCAAAGAAAGGTTCAAGATAAGCGAAAGGTGCCTGCAGTTTCACTAGTGCGTAGCGTTCACCTAACTTGTCCACTATACCATTATAGCCTCTTTTTCCATCCAAAGCACCATCGATGCGAAGCTGATTTGTGTGTAAAGGTTTAAGAGGGTAGCCACCCCTAGCTCTAAGCGGATCTGAGCAGCTCCTCAACTCGACGTGCATATGAGGATCTGTCCAAGGGTGAAAGTAGCCATCTCTAATATAGTGCCCTAAAGGCGAACCGACGTCGACTTTGTCTCCCTCTTTAACATAAGGTTGTATGTGGAGTATCTTCGCCCAAACCTCTTTATTATCAGCACACTCTACCAACAGCAGCTGCTCAACCTTAGGCGCATCAAACCAAGTTGAAGAAGGAGGCTCAAAAGCAAATACTCGCCTAACCCTCCCTCTAACAGGAGAAGGCGCTTCAGAGCCGAACCTTCGTGAACCAGTGTAGACATCTACCGCAGCAAATCCGATATGTGGACTATAAGGGCTGTTAAAGAAAGATACGAACCCATCTAAAGGCGCATACAATACCACACCCTTGGAAGAAGCAACCCCAACCATCAAATAAACCACCTACCAACCACACAACCATCTAAAAGAAAATCTTATCTTCAACCCAATCTAAGCCCTTATCTGCGCCCTGGTGGTGTAGGGGTATGCTCATAAGCATTCCCCGCCGAGAGCCCGGTCTAGCATAGGACGCTGTCACCGTTCTGACCCGGGTTCAAAAGAGCCTCCGGCTCTGAAGGTCCCGGCCAGGGCGCCAATATATCGTAAGAAGTCTATTCTGTAGTTTGCTAAACAACCTTTAGGCTTAGATCTATTATTTTGTCAGCAAGCTCTGCCACCACTTCCTTTAACTGTTTTTGATTCGGCTTGGGCTGAATCGTTGGGGGCATTATTACGGCTCCTCTTTCACACGCTCTAAGCATGTTTCTTAAGTGTATTAGACTCCAAGGCGTCTCCCTAACCACAAGAACGGTTCTAATGCCTGCATTCAAAACCTTATTCGCTAATTTGAGTAGAAGGGTGTCAGTGCGCCCCCAAGCTATGCCCGCTAACGTCTTCACACTGCAAGGGACAACGATTAAACTTCTGAGACCCTCTAACCTAAGATCGTCAACACTATCCACCACAAAGGTTGCAGCCTTTATAAGATCACTCTTGCTCAAACCAAGCTCAAGCTTAACTACGGTAGCAGCGTTATCTGAAAGCAGCAGCGCAATACCAAAACCTCTCTGTGCAAGTTTATCCAGAACCGTTAAAGCTAATAGAGCGCCGCTAGCCCCGGTTAAGCCCACCGCTACAAGACTCACACGGCACATATTTACATACTAACCTTAAAAGGTTAATGTGTAGGTGTATGTAATATGCATAAGCTACCGATATTCCGTTTGGAGGATTGCGGTGATCTTGCTCTAGTCAGGCAAAATTCTTTTTTAACAGCTTGCAGCTCTTTCACCTTTGACGCTTAGGATTAGCGTGATTTTAATATATAAGTTAGGTGGGGATTAGTGTATGCGGTTTTCTGAACGTGTGCTGAGCATTGAGGAGTCTGGTATTAGGGCTATCTTTAACTTGGTTGTGAGGTCTAAGGATATAATCAACTTGTCGATAGGTGAGCCTGACTTAGATACGCCATCTTTCATAAAGGATGCTGCGAAGAAGGCTTTAGATCAAGGTTATACTCACTATGCTCCAACGAAAGGCTACCCAGATCTACTTGAAGCATTGGCATTAAAGCTCAAGAGGGAGAATGGGATAGATGTGAACCCTGAGAGTGAAGTTATGGTTACTGTAGGCGGCACCCAAGCGATATACCTAGCGCTAACTACGCTTTTATGTGAAGGTGAGGAGGTGCTCATCCCGAGCCCAGCCTTCGTCCAATATTTTGCGGCTACAAAGCTTGCTGGTGGTGTGCCTATTGAAGTAGGCTTAGGTGAAGACTACTCGATAGAGCCTGATAATATTCGGCGAGCCATAACCAAGAGGACGAAGATTCTTATACTGAACTCACCTTCAAACCCTACAGGCGCTGTCTCTGATGCTGAGAAGATTAAGGAAGCAGCTTCAATAGCGGTAGAGAATGGCTTGATGATAATTTCAGACGAGGTGTATGAGAAGTTTGTGTATGAGGGTAAGCACTTCAGCCCAGCCAGCGTACCAGACTTTAAAGGACACGTCATCACGGTAAACAGCCTCTCGAAAGCCTTTGCTATGACAGGTTGGAGATTAGGTTATGTTGCCGCTCCACCAGAAGTTATAGAGCAGATGGCTAAGGTGCAGATGTATAGTAGCGCGTGCATACCATCCTTCATCCAGAAGGCAGCGGTTGAAGCTCTCCACTCGCAACAGAGCTTCTTTGACGATGTGTTGCGTGAATATAGGCGAAGAAGAGATACTTTATGCAACATCCTCTCAGATTGCCCTTATCTATCTTTTAAGAAGCCTAAGGGTGCCTTCTACCTCTTCCCACGGCTCAAAGGAATAGAAATCCCATCCAAAGATCTAGTTATGAAGATGATTAAGGAGATTGGTGTAGCTGTGGTTCCTGGCTCTGCTTTCGGTAAGCTTGGTGAAGGATGCATCCGCATATCATACGCTACCTCTATAGATAAGGTTGAAGAAGGTGCGAGAAGGATAACGAAGTTCCTTACTATAACAGCCAAAAGTTAAGCTTTGCGCCCCCTACCATCTTTTTTAAACTGCCATCTAATGCTGAGCAGATCATTTGCTCAAAGCTTCAGGAGGCTTCTTTAATGCTAGTTAAGCCGATCGCGTTTGATAGCTTAGGTGTAAGATCTATGGCTACCTTTGTTGAAACCAAGAATGTAAGTCTACTCATCGATCCAGCTGCGGCTTTAGCACCTAAACGCTACGGTTTAAGCCCACACGCTGTCGAATGGCTTAGGTTGGATGAGTCCTGGGCTAGTATAAAGAAATACGCTGAATACGCTGATATTCTGGTTCTGACGCATTATCATTATGACCATCACTCACCAAACTACCCAGAAATCTTCAAGAATAAGGTCTTGATAATCAAAGACCCAGCAGAGAACATAAATCCCAGCCAAAGGTGGCGTGCAGCCTACTTCCTTCAGAGTATACAAGGGTTGCCGAAGGAGATCAAGCAAGCCGATGGCAAAACATTCAGCATAAAGGGTACCACACTAAGTTTTTCGCAGGCTGTAAGCCACGGTGTAGACACCAAGTTGGGGTATGTTGTTGAGTTAAGTGTGAGATGCGGCGGTGAAATAATGCACTTCTCCTCAGATGTGCAAGGACCTGCTACAAAGGAGCATACCGAGACCATACTCGATAACACCCCTCATACCCTAATAGTTGATGGGCCTCCAACTTATCTTCTTGGGTCAAGCTTCGCCGATGATGCTCTAAGTTGTGCCATTCAAAATCTACTTAATATCACAAAAACCCTAAGTAAGAAGGGGCTGGGCACTATAATATTAGATCATCACCTACTTCGTGACTTGGGGTATAAGGAGAAGATGCACGCTGTTTATGAAGCCGGTGAAGAATGTGGCGTCAAGGTTCTTTGCGCAGCAGAGTATTTGGGTAAGCCGGTTGACATGCTTGAAGCTAGACGCAGAGAGCTCTATACAAGCAATAAGATGTGAGCTATTCAAAGCTTATTTAGGAGCCCAAGACAAACAGAGCCCATGGCATCAAAAGGGTTTGATATAGGAGAGGCGCTGACGAGTTCCTTCAACATCTTGGTTAAGAACCCTAAAATTCTGATACCGCAATTCATATCTTCTCTGATATTTACTATGGGCTCAAGCTTAAGTGCTTTAGCCTTGTTCACAACCCCATTAGGCTGGCTTGCACTAGCTCCAGCCACTCCCATTCTGTTTCTACTTGGTTTAATAATCTACGTCATAGTTTCAGGTATGTATCCCATCTTAGTAAAAGATGTAGTAAACGGGGTGTCTCCGAGCTTAGCCTCAGCATCTAAAAACGCTTTTAGGAAGATAATCTCACTTATAGCAGCATCGATATTAGTTTCCATTATCGTTGCAATAGGGTTAATCCTGCTTGTAGTGCCTGGGTTAATCTTTCTGACTTGGTTCTTCTACACCATACCCGCCCTTATGTTAGAGGATAAAGGTGCTCTGGAGGCTATGTCAGCTAGTAAATCATTTGGGCGTAATAAGAAGTTGAACACATTAGCAGTAATAATAATACTCGGGATCTTTGCCTTGATAGGTGGTGTATTCAGTATTATACCCTTAATAGGCTCGGTCATCTCCTTCCTTATCGGCTTGTTTGTTGCTGCTTGGGCTTCCGTTACTCAGTCATACATCTACATAAAATATGCTACACCACCGAGCTAAGTTTACTCATTAAACACATTTAAGTATGTTCATCCAAAATAGAAACCGTGAATGAAGCCGAAGACAGACTTAGAAGACGATATGCAGAGATCTGTAAAGCTGGAAATCTAGAGCAGTATGCAGAAGAGCTTAGAAGACTTGCTGAAAGTATTGGCGGTGAAGAGTATTTTAGAGCGAAAGCCCGATTCTTCAAGACACTCAGCGATCCCACTAGACTTAAGATAATTAAGATAATTGCGCAACGAGAGATGTGTGTCTGTGAGATTATGGCTGCCTTGAACCTTACCCAACCTAACGCTTCCCACCACCTAAACATGCTTGAACGAGAAGGAATAGCGAAGAAGAGGCGGGAAGGAAAATGGATACTCTACAGCCTATCTTCACCTAAAATACTCCACCTAATGGATGCTTTTGTCTAACATACGCTACTATTCTACGATACACTTATAATGATCTATAAGGGAATCTATCTCTTATGCCATCCCCAGAAGAAAGGGAAGACCAGCGGTTTAGAGCTCTCTATTTGACCATAGGTCTTCTCTCTCTTGCGTTGGTGGTGGGGCTTATCGCATACGCTGGCCTCGAGTTCTTTCTACATAGAAGTGAAGGTGTTGGAGATAGCTTGGTGCACATCCAAAGTAAACCGTTTGAGTTTCCTGAGCCAGAGTACTTTCCTATTTACGCGAAGCCTGTTACTTGGCTTTATGTTGGTATGGTGCTTTGCTGGTTCTCTGTTCTCGAATTGAATAAGTCAAGGCTTCTAAAGTATTCCATGTTCCGCTTATCAATCTTCAGATTAATCGCCTTCGTAGTCTTCTGTGTATCGGCGTACGAGGTGCTATACAACTTCAGCATATGGAGCGCCTTAATGGCTTACCAAGCAACAACCGGAAACATAATCCCAGATGTCTTGTTGAATAAGAGCCCTAACCCTGAGACGCCTTGGAACCTAGTCTTCGCCACAAAGCTCTTCACAGCGCTTTCAGCGATTTCAGCATACACACTCTGGTATCTCTACAGAATAGAGCAAGCAGTCAAAGAACGCATAGGTGCATAAAGTGCATCAAACCATCTGCATATCACATTCAAGCGATGTAGATGGATTAGCATCAGCAGCCCTTGTAAAATGTGCCACAAAAGCTGAGGTTTACTTAACGAGCTACGGAAACTTCATCGACACTTTGAAAGCTATCTCTGACGCCTCTGAAGTATATATCTGCGACCTGGGGTTATCCCTAGGAACTATACAGCCTTTTTTTGAAGAGGTTAATCGTATACGAAGGTTTGCAAAGGTCACTTACATAGATCACCATCAGAAGGTTAAGGGTCTCTTTAATTACAAGTCAGCTTCAGATCTGAAAGTGGTTCATAGCTTAAAAGACTGTACTGCAGCATTGACCTACAATTACTTTAAATGTGTACTGCCTAAAGAGGCTTCTATCTTAGTAGCATATGCAGCGCTTACAGATTATCTAGAAGAAGGGCCTATAGCATCGAAGATACTAGCTCTATATGATAGAATCCATCTTTACTATGAGGCTTCTACTTTATCGTATGCGATAGAGCAGTTAGGCGATATGCTGAAGAAGCTTAGCATTTTAGTTGAAGAGTTAAGTAGGCTAAAGTATCCTCACGAAATCGAAAGTGTAGTTGAGTATGCTTCTGAACATGCTCGTCGAGTTTCAGAGTTCATGAAAAAAGTGAAGAAGGATGCTAAGGTTGGTAGAAAATATGCCTATATAGACGCATCAGATTTCCCTAAAGGTACAGCAGCTAACTTAGTGAGATGCTTACTGGAAGTCCCAGTGGGATTATCCTATACTGTTAAGAGGGACTCTGATTTTGTTGAGCTCTCCCTCAGAGCTTCATCAAACTACACCAAAGATCTTGGTTCAATAACGCAGCGTCTCGCCTCAAAACTTGGGGGGTTTGGTGGTGGTCACAGTAAGGCTAGTGGAGCTAGGATACCAAAAGATTCTTTACAGCAATTCCTAAAGGCTTTAGAAGATTTTCTATAGTTTTGCTTAACACTATGGTTAAAGGCTTAAATCTTTGAAAGTATATGTGCGTATTTCTCCATTCTCATCCTCTTTCCCTCGGGTTGGATGAGCCAAGTCATCCAGCAGAGCTCTATTGGTCTATATCCGCATTCTAAAGCAACCTCTTCAGCCCGCTTTATGAAATTGAGGTCATCATTCACAGGTTCTAACCCGGCTTTAACCAAGATCTCATTTATTACACGCTTAACTATCTTATCAGGCATTACGGTGTCGACACCACCCATCATCCGCAGATATTGAAATGTAACCAATCCAACACCCTTGACCTTACCTATAGGATCGGTCTTCCATCCATCAATTCTTGAATTTTTAGCCCAAGTCCTTAGCGCATCTTTGTCATCTCCGCTTACTGTTGATAGGTACGCTGCAACTTCTTTAGCCATTCTCCAAGAGCGTAGATTTCTCCAGACAGCCCTTAACTCACTTAAATTAGCATCCACCAAATCTCTTAGGCTCTTAACTCTGCCGCTCTCCACAAACCGCTTGCTGAACTCTTCAACCTTAGGCACAACCGCGGTAAAGTAGTTCAAGCCTATGGATGTGAAGGCGGCATCAACAACCATCAAGACAACACTCCCACCCCACCTTTCACTCCTAAGGCATCTATCACAATGCTCCCTCAACCCAGCAACCCTACCCATATAATCATCAACAACATCCTTCAGCAACATTGTTTATCTGCAACTCCGTGGTTAACAGAACCAGCACTAGAATATTCCAATTTAAAGTTGACTTGCTCACAACATAAATATCTTCTGTTAACATATTCTGTGTATATGATGAAGATTGCGAGACATCAAAGATTGCAACCAAATTAAGAAGACTAAGTTGAAAGTGAAGAAACTTATCAAATGAAAATTCTACTATGCAAGTTAGGAATAAAACTTGGTTTCGAAGTTGATGTAGAAGAAGGTCAGGAATCAGAATTAGGTAAACTTACGATTAGGCATGATGTATTGTGGTATACCAAACCACAAGAATGAGTTAGCCGATTATTTGAAACCATAATCTCACAAAACGATTTAACCCAAGAGTACAAAGAACTTATAGAAAGGAAAGCGAGTTTAAAGAGACAGCTCTACGCTGCGTTTGAAATTGAGGGTTCAGATGTAACCACAAAGGCTATGAAAGGCGACATTTCGAATCTTTCTAAAATACCCTTTGGTGTTATCGTAGTATATAGAGGAAGAGACTTACCAACAGAAGGTAAACATTTAGAACCTATTCGAAATCGTTTTGAAAAAGCATTAATTGAATTCAGAGCCTTACACGGTCCTAATAATGTAATAATAGCTTCGTTCGAAGACATAAAGAAGATTGCCAAAGAACTAGGAGTGGAATAAAAACAGCTTAACGCTAACGGTTAAAGAGGGGAGTGGACCGGGGGGGATTTGAACCCCCGACCCCCGCCACTTTGGGTTTACTTGCCAAAGCGGTATCCTACCAGATTAGACCACCTTGCTGGAGGTGGTTGTCCCGGTTGGGGTCTAGACGACCGGCCCGCGGTATTAGGGGTATGTTGGCTGTGGATTTAGGTTTTTGTTGTATTGCTGGTTGCTGTTTGCTTTAGCCAGTCGTATCCCTTTTCTTCTAGTAGGGTTGCTAATTCTTCGCCGCCGGATTTTACTATTCTGCCATTAATCATTATGTGCACGAATCTTGGTTTGATGTATTTGAGTATACGGTTGTAATGCGTGATTAGGAGCACGCCCATATCTGGGCCTAGTAGTGTGTTGACTCCTTCTGCCACGATTTTTAGTGCGTCGATATCCAGGCCTGAGTCTGTCTCGTCTAGTAGTGCGATCTTTGGTTTTAGAACCGCCAGTTGAAGTATTTCACATCTTTTCTTTTCGCCGCCTGAAAATCCTTCGTTAAGATATCTTTCAGCGAATGAGTCATCAACCTTTAAGGCGTTAAGTTTCTCTTTTAGAAGCCTTCTGAATTCAAGATATGATGCGCCGACATCTTTCTGCCCGTTGTAGTGTATTGAGTTGTAAGCTGTTCTTAAGAAGTTGGCTACTGTGACCCCAGAGATTTCATAGGGGTATTGGAAAGCTAAGAATAGTCCTTTTCTTGCACGTTGATCTGGTGTTAAATCTAAAATGGATTGGCCGTCTAAGAGTATATCCCCTTTACTTACTTTATATCTTGGATGCCCCATTATTGTATGTGCTAGTGTGCTTTTTCCAGAACCGTTTGGACCCATTAGTGCGTGGACTTCTCCTTGAGATACCGTTAGGTTAAGGCCTTTTATCACTTGTTTTCCAGCCACTTCTACATATAGGTCAACTGCTTCGAGTTTCGAGTTTTATCACCTAATATTTTTATCATAACGCTGTTATAAAAGCTTTTAATTAAAAATCAAGCACCACCATATCCTCAACGACTTCAACAACATAGGATGCAAGAGGTTCAGTTGCAGGAGGGGTTAGAGCAGCACCGCTTTTTAGATCAAATTGTGATAGATGTAGGGGGCAGACTAGCCTATCTTCAAGCAAGAAGCCTGTGGAGAGGTCTGCTTCTTCGTGTGTACAGAACCTTGAAAGTGCGTATATCTTACCACCATTTTTCACGAGAATAATCTGCTTACCATCCACTTTGAATGCTTTTATTTCACCTTCGCGTATTTCGCTCGTCTTTGCTACAACCTTCTTCAACTCACTCACCTATATTTGTAGTGCCCTTCAAACATATCTCTTTTCTCAACATCTTCAAAGCTTACATCTTCTTGCTCTATTGGCTTGAAGATTGCGACTCTGCCTTGCCACTTATCTTCAAGCATCTGCCTCAAACCCTCCCTAACACTTGACTGGTTTAGTCTTGTTAATGCGTGTTCAAAGAATCCTAAAGTGACCATTTTAACAGCGTTTTCTCTACTCAGCCCCTTGCTCATCAAGTAGAAGATCTGTTCTTCATCGAGCTGTGAGATTGATGATGCGTGTGTAGCCTTAACATCATTTGTTAAGATCTCTAAGCCTGGTATAGTGATGCCAGATGCGCCTGCATTTAGCATTATGGCGTGCTGAGCTAAGTAGGCATTAGACTGCTTTCCCTCTAAGGGTATTCTTATCATCCCCTTAGTTAGAGCTTTGCTGCTGTCTTTTAACGCAACCTTAGTGAGTATGCTTCCGTTCGTTTTTGGGGCTTGATGTAGCAGATTTGTGGTTAAATCTAACACTTGGTTGCTCGTAAGTAAGGCGATGTGAGTATCTTTTGCTGTTGCGCCTTCTTCCACTAATCTATGCTCTACCCTACCTATATGCAGTAGTCCTCCTAAGTACGTTGTAGCAAAGTCAAGATTTGAGCCTTTCTTTAAAATCGTCTTTGTAGTGTTAAATATTTTGGATGATTGGTCTGCTGCTTGGACTGTTGTCATCTGCAACAAAGCACCTTCTTCGAGTAGAATTTCGTTGCTGTAAGCGTGGAAGGTGTTTTTCTCAACTTGGTTAGGTGAATAGATCTCTTGAACCACCTTTGCTTGTGCTCCCTCACCTACCATTATGATATTTCTTAAAATATTTGATCTATCGACTAAGGTCACTAAGTGTATAGGTTCTTTAACAACTGTGTCTCTTGGGATCACTAGTATGTGTCCGCTTGAATATAGTGCTTGAATGAGAGCTGTGAACCTATTTTCACGAGGATCTAAGAAGCTGTGGTTAAGGCTGTTTAAACCATCTTTTGCTTCTTGTAAAGTCTGTAGTTTAACATCTGTAGATTCTCTCTTTCCTATAAGACGCCCATTGTAAAGTATCTGACCTAACTTAGATGGAAGATCCCATTCTATAGTCTTATCTGTATCCCATAGTGTGTTTAAATCGATTTCAGCAATCTTGGCGTCTACGTATTTTGCGTATAGGGGGGAGGGTTCTAGAGGTAAGCCCTTATAGAGTTCGAAGTTTTTAATCCTCTTTTCTAAGCTCTCTACATCTTCGCCTAAGCTCTGTGAAACTTTTTTGATTAAGTTAATGGTCAATTTAGCCTACCGCGCCAGTCATCTCTAACTCTATCAATCGGTTAAACTCAACTGCATACTCCATAGGGAGGTGCTTTGTGAATGGGTTAAAGAAACCCATCACAACCATACTTAGGGCTTCTTGCTCACTTATCCCTCTACTCATTAAATAGAAGAGTTGGTCTTCACCTATCTTGCCGACTGTAGCTTCATGTGTTATGGTTGCATCATCCTCATAGACCTCATTATATGGGTAAGTGTCTGTACGCGAATGATCATCTATCAGAAGAGCATCACACCTAACAGTTGACTTAACACCGTATGCTCCTTTACCGACATAAAGCAGCCCTCTGTAGCTAGTCCTACCCCCACCCTTAGAGACAGACTTAGAAGTTATCTTCGATGTAGTTTCTGGTGCTAGATGAACAACCTTCGCCCCAGAATCTATATGCTGACCAGTGTTAGCGAAGGCGACTGAAACTATCTCTGCCTTCGCTCTTCTACCTAAGAGGTAGACTGATGGGTATTTCATAGTAACCTTGCTACCAGCGTTCGCATCAATCCATTCGACTGTTGCGTCTTCATAAGCGTGTGCTCTTTTGGTGACTAGATTGTAGATGTCCTTCGACCAGTTTTGAAGTGTTGTGTATCTTACATGTGCACCCTTTTTGGCTATAATTTCAACTACCGCTGCGTGTAGTGAGTCTGAGGAATATATGGGGGCTGTGCACCCCTCTATGTAATGCACCTTACTATTAGGCTCAGCGATTATTAGTGTTCTTTCAAACTGCCCCATATTCATCACATTTATTCTAAAGTATGCTTGAAGAGGGATGTTCACTTCAACACCTTCAGGCACATAGATGAAGCTGCCACCACTCCATACAGCGCTGTTAAGGGCTGCGAACTTATTGTCGTTGTAGGGTACTACTGTCCCAAAATATTTACGCACTATCTCAGGGTACTCCCTAAGACCGCTATCCATATCGCTGAATATTACACCCTTCTCAGCCAAATCCTTCTTTAGGCTATGATAGATCACCTCTGACTCGTATTGCGCGCCAACACCGGCAAGAAACTTCCTTTCAGCTTCAGGTATGCCGAGCTTCTCGAATGTCCTTTTGATCTGCTCAGGAACTTCATCCCAAGTGCGCCCAACACGCTCAGTAGCCTTAACGTAGTAGCGTATGTTGTTAAAATCTATGTTTGATAAGTCTGCCCCCCAAGTCGGCATTGGGCGTGATCTAAAGTGTTCATATGCCTTTAATCTGTAGTCGAGCATCCATTTAGGCTCATTTTTTATCGCTGAAATTTCTTCAACAACTTCTCTTGAGAGCCCTTTCTGGCTTATGTGAACATATTTGTCTATTGGGTCTTTAAAATCGTATTTGTATTCTTCAAATAGTTTTGGTGGTTCCATAGGCTTCTGATAATAACAGCGTTATATTAAATATTTAAACCTTTTACGCACATCCACTATAACCGTCGACTTCCACTCAGCAAAAATACGGAGATACCGAAGCTACTTCCCTTGTCTAGCTCTATACTCAGCCTTAGCCTCCTTTTCTATGAGGTCCTTCTCAATCAAACGCACACCAAAGAGATAATGCATCGATACCCCAATCCCCCATCCTATAAGGGGAAAGAAAAACCAAAGTGCTTCAGGAGTATACATGAGGTTTATAACTATCAGCATAACATTCACGAGAATGTAGACAACTAGATGAACGATAAACCCGTTTCTTGCCTCCTCCTTCTCCATCTCCCTATAAGCTCTCTTATAATCTTCTAATGTAATCTCCTTAGCCACGCTACACTCTTTATCCGTAAGACCGCAGAGCTATATAAAGTATGTTGACTGTTTTAAATCTAAGTTATTTTGCTGCCTTCTCTTGGCTGCTTATCCGGTTGAAGGATAGACACTTTATCGCCATCTACAGCAGCAAGCAACATAACCTCTGAGTCCAACCCGAAGATTTTCCGAGGCGCTAGATTCGTCACTACAGCAACAAGTTTTGACTTTAACTCCTCTGGCTTATACTGATCCCCTAACCCAGCTACCGACTGCTTCACAACGCCCCCTAAATCTATCTTCAACTTCAAAAGCTTCTTAGAGTTGGGGACAAGCTCAGCGTCAACGATACGTCCTATTCGCATATCTATCTTGGAAAACTCTTCAAATGACACAGTCTTTGATGCCAAGGCGATGTATCTATGGTTCTATGAGGTTTAAAAGGATTTGCAAAGAGTAGCGTATTCGATTGAAGAGCAGGAGAAGGTTCACTTCAACCTATGAACTGAGGAGTAATCTCAATGCTTCGGTTAATAATTCACTCGGGAACTTTGGTGATATTCTCATAATCCCACCACCTATACCAACATATCCTCCACCCTCAGACACCAAGACTTGGTCAAATGATTTTATCGCACCTAATTTCAATCCAAAGGCTGCTGCAAAACTCTCAATCACCTCCCTCTTTGGCTGCTTAAAGCTAAGTTTCAACACCACAGATAGGTCATCACCTACAGATAGGGGCTGTATGAACCTCCAACCCTTTAGCTTCAGTTTACGCTCAAGCTCAGCAGGTCTAATCCTCCCTAATGATTTTCGAGCTTCAGCATACACTTCTTCAACCTCTTGGGCAGTTTCCTTCCAGCTCAAATCAACACATCCCTAAAGAATTAAACTCTTAACGACATTAGCCGCATTTAAAGGTCGTCGACAGCTTCCTACTTCTTTAACCTTTCTAACCAAGGTTCCAATTCTTCCTCAGCAATCTTCCTAAACAGAACTCTAGGTTTCGAAATCTTATGGTTCCCTTTAATCAGAAGTTCTTTTGCTGAATCCCAACTCTGTAGGTCCAGCTTACCTCCTAATGAAAGTTGCCTCCAAAGTTCTTCTGTTGAGTATGGTATGTAGGGGTGTAGGAGTATTGCTAGGCTCCGTGTTGCATTTACTGAATAATATAGGCAGTTCGCAGCTTTTTCACTCTGTTTCCAAGGCTCCTTTCTTTGAAAATATTGGTTGCAGAATGCTGAAAGCTCTACTATACTCTTTAACCCTCTATCTAACTCATTCTTCTCGATATGTGAGCCTACATTTACCGTGGTAGACTTGATTCTATCTATCAGTTCTGTGTCAAGTTCATCTGGCTCCTTAGGTTGAGGTACCGTTGCTTCAAATCTACTATATATAAAGCTGAGCACGCGATACACAAAATTGCCTATGTTAGCAACCAACTCATTATTAATCTTGGCAGCGAACTCCCGCCAATCGAAATTTACATCTGCTTGGCTATAAGGCGTGATAGATGCGAGGTAATACCTTAGGTAGTCTGCTGGGAAGTATTCAAGGAACTCTCTTAGACTCACATACCATCCTCTACTTTTAGAGAATTTTTGGCCTTGAAGTAGTAGATGCCCCCTTGTTGGTATAGCATATGGTAGAGCGTATTCTTCATCTAACCCCATTCTCATCGCTGGTAAGAATAGGTAGTGGTGATAGACGATATCTTTGCCTATAAAATGTAAAATCTTGGCTGAATTCCAAAACTTCTTACCATCAATACCCTTCTCCTCAAGGTATTTGATTGTAGTAGAAATGTAGCATAAATGGTTATCAAACCAGCCGTAAAGAACCTTCCCCTCAGCCTCCTTCAGCGGTATAGGGACACCCCAAGAGATGTCTCGAGTTATGTCCCAATCTTTAAGCCCTGTTTCAATCCATCTTAACACATAGTTCTTAACCTCGGTTTGGAGATTGGTGTTTCCTTCAAGCCAAGCCTTTAACCGCTCTGAGAATTGTGAGAGTCTAAAGAAGTAATGTACGCTTCTTTTCGTGGTTGGTGGTGTGCCGCAAAGTATACACTTTGGCTCCTTAATTTCACCAGCAGCAAAGGTTCGCCCGCAAACTTCACAGCCGTCAGAATATTGGTTTTCTGCGCCGCAGTATGGGCACCTACCAACTACATATCGGTCTGGTAGAAACTTTTTATCATTTTTACAGTATGGTTGCTCAACTTCCGCGCTATAGATGTAGCCTTTTTCATATAATCTTAGGAAGAAGTATTGCGTAAGTTTTAAGTTTTCTTCTGAAGATGTTTTGTAGAAGATGTCAAATGTTATGCCTAGCTTCGTAAAGTCTTCGAGGTCTCTTTTATTCCAGTATTCCACATACTCCCTTGGTGTCTTCCCCTCTTGCTCCGCTCTTATGAGAATGGGGGTGCCATAGTCGTCTGTGGCGCATGTGAACACAACGTCGTAGCCCTTCATTCTGCAGAATCTTGCGTAGATATCTGCGGGTAAATATGTGGAGACAACGTGCCCTAGGTGAATTTCACCATTTGCGTATGGTAGTGCGCTTGTGATGACGATCTTTTCGCTGCCCATTTAGAGTTTCACATTTAGGTCATAAGAGCCAAGTTTCAGCATACTTCTTCTGTTCTTCTGTCATCTCATCTATCTCTATGCCTAGCGCCTCTAAGGTTGTTCTAGCTACTTGCTGATCTATGCTTTGGGGCACATCATAAACCTTCGCCTGCATCTCTTTATGGTTCTTGGTAAGATGAAGTAGGGATAGGAGCTGGTTCGAGAAGGACATCATCATCACATCTGGAGGGTGTCCTTCAGCCGCTACTAAATTAGAGATTCTGCCTTGTCCGATTAGGTAGATTCTCTTACCGCTCTTAAGCCTATATTCTTCTGTGTATGGTCTGACTTCAACTTTAGAGGTTGCAGCTGAGTTTAGGTATTTTACATCTATTTCTACATCAAAGTGCCCGCCGTTTGCGAGTATGGCTCCGCTCTTCATCTTCTCTATATGCTCTCCTCTAATCACACCAGTTTGACCTGTTGCTGTGATGAATAAGTCCCCTACCTCAGCAGCTTTAGATATGGGCATAACTTCGTAGCCGTCCATATGTGCTTCCAGAGCCTTAAGAGGATCAACTTCAGTCACTATCACATGTGCATCCATTCCTCTAGCCCTCTTCGCAATCCCTCTTCCAACCCAACCATAGCCACATACAACAACCGTCTTTCCAGCCAAAAGTAAGCTTGTAGCCCTCATAATGCTGTCTATGACGCTTTGACCTGTGCCGTATCTGTTATCGAATAGATACTTTGTGTAGGCGTTGTTAACTGCTATTACTGGGTATTTAAGTAACCTCTCCCTCTCAAGAGCCTTAAGCCTAATTACACCAGTCGTAGTCTCCTCGGTTCCACCAAATATTCCTCTTACTCCTATCTTATGGGCTTCTGCGTGGGCATCTGCACCATCGTCCATAAGAAACTCTATGTTTGATGATAACACTTGTCGTATGCAGTCATAGTATTCTTCAGGCTTTTCGCCTCGCCAAGCATACACGTTTATGCCTTGTGAGGCTAAGTAAGCTGCTATGTCGTCTTGTGTTGATAGTGGATTAGCAGCGGTAAGGTAGACTTCAGCACCAAGCCTAGCCAAACCCATAACGAGAACAGATGTCTCTTTTGTAACGTGAAGACATACACCAACTCTTCTGCCAAAAAGAGGTTTCTTAGATACTTCACGTTCTATTATAGTTGTTAAGGTTGGCATGTGGTTGTAAGCCCAATTATATGATAGTTCGCCTTTCTTCGCTAAGGATGGGTCTGCTATTTTACTCGGCAAGTTTATTCAAGTAGGGCTTCCTAATGTGGTGTATATAACTTCTATCTATTCGCTTGGCGTCCACGTTTTATCTAAACGCTTATGCTTGAACTTCTTTGCGTTAGCACCTATATATGTTGAAACTTTCTGCCCGTCTCCTAATAGGATGTATTTGTATGTTACTAGCCCTTCTAGCCCTACTGGTCCTCTTGCGTGTATCTTGCTTGTGCTTATTCCTACTTCTGCGCCTAAGCCGAATCTGTAGCCGTCGCTGAAACGCGTTGAAGCGTTGTGTATCACCGTTGACGAGTCCACACCAGCTATAAATCTTGAGGCTGCAGAGCGGTCTTCAGTTATTATAGCATCTGTGTGTTTGGAGCCGTATTTATTTATGTAGTCAACTGCTTCCTCCAAAGAATCTACTACTCTTAAAGCGACCTTCAAATCTAAGTATTCACGGCCCCAGTCTTCTTCTGTAGCATCTCTAACATTAAAACCGCTTAAAGCTTCCTTAGCCCTTGGGCAGCATCTCATCTCAACACCAGCCTTCGAGAACCATTCAGCCAACTTGGGTAGGAATGTGTGTGCAACATCTTTATGCACCAGTATGCATTCAACGGCATTACAGACCGCAGGATACTGCACTTTCGCATCGAAACACACCTCAACTGCCTTAGTAATATCAGCAGCCTTATCCACATATATCTGGCATACACCAGATGAGTGCCCTAAGACTGGTATCCGTGTGTTCTCCTGCACGAATCTGACGAACTCATTACTTCCTCTTGGCACGATCAGATCAACTAAATCATCTTGCTTTAAAAGCTCCATGATTTCTTCTCTAGCTTCTAGGAGTTGAATCCAACCTCTTGGGATGCCTACTCTCTCTGTAGATTCTTTGATGACTGTGTAGAGCGCGCGGTTTATATTCGCTGCTTCACGCCCACCTTTTAGTATAACCGCATTACCAGACTTTAGGCATAGACTTGAAATCTGAGGTAGCACATCCGGTCTCGCCTCAAAGACTACACCTATGACGCCAAGTGGGCAAGTCACTTTATAGAGTTCAAAGCCGTCATCTAACTCAACAGCGTAAAGAGTCTTACCGACTGGGTCGTCGAGTGCAGCAACGCTTTTAACCATATCGACTATAGCCTTCAGCTTTACCTCATCTAGCTTAAGCCGCTCCAAGACAGGCTTTGTAAGCCTACCAGCCTCGACCTCTGCTTGAGCTGATTTAACATCTGTTAAAGCAGCCTCAAGTAGCCTATCCTTCTCTCTCCATATCGTATCAGCCATCTCCATTAGAGCCTTATCTTTAGTGGAGCGTGGCAGCTTCGCTAACTCGTAAAACGCTCTTCTAGCCTCTAACGCCAATTCTCTAACGGTGCTCAACTCACCTTCACCAGACTCATAGGCACAAATAATGTACCAATCATCTCGCCTCTAAGAAGCATTTGGATGGCGTTAGGCTCTTCACCGTTTACGATTGCCATAGGTATACCAGCTTGTAGAGTTACCTTTGCTGCCTGTAATTTGGTTATCAGCCCACCTGAACCTCTATGCGCCCCTCCAGCCATAGCCTCCAACTCGGGTGTCACAGAGGTTAAAGTGCGTATGGGTTTAGATGCAGATGTTAAATTAGGGTCGCTGGTGTATATACCATCTACGTCTGAAAGCAGCACAAGAAGGTCTGCTTTAACACTTATACTTAGCAGTGCGGCGAGGTTATCGTTATCTCCAAATCTAATTTCATCTACAGCAACAGTATCATTTTCATTCACTATCGGAAGCACACCCCAAGTTATTAGAGCCTCCAGAGTATTCATGAGATTCTGATGTCTATGCTCATCCATAAAGTCCTCCTTTGTTAGGAGAAGTTGGGCTACCATCTGATTATACTTGGCAAAGTGTTCAGCATAAGTCTTCATAAGTATGCTCTGACCTATAGAAGCAGCTGCTTGTAGAAAAGGCATCTGCCTAGGGCGTGCCTTTAAACCTAATGCGCCTAAGCCTGAAGCTATAGCGCCTGAGGTGACTAAAAAGACTTCACGCCCTTCTCTCTTTAAAGCCATAATAGTGTCGACAAGCCTTTTGATCTTCGCTTCACTTATCTTTGAGTCTTCTTCGGTTAGGTTGCTTGTGCCGACCTTGACTACTATTCTAGATGCCTTCATCAAATATTCTTTAGGGCGCGGTATATTATACGCAGCCGCTACATCATCACTCTTTGGAGTCAAGTCTGCTTCCTCACCTTACCGCTTCAGCCTATACTTAGGCTGCAGAAAACCTTCTTTTTCAAGCTTTTTCCTCTCCACAAGTTCTCTGCACTTTCTAGCAACTTCAGAGGGCTCAACCTTCTCCCCGCTAACCTTGCCTATTCTCTCCGATATCTCTATAGCTGTCAAAGCACTACCATCAGCCAAAGCCTCTAGAATCCTCTTCTCTAACAGATCCTCCTCAACCTTGATTTGTTCAGCTCCTCTTAACAAGTCTGTGGGCTCTAAACCAGGAATCCTAGAGTAGTGCTCGTGCACGATCTTCCACTCACCTTGAGTCTTCACAAATATGACTGTTGCCCTTGATTTTATGGCGAATTCCATGTCGCGAATAACACCAGCATAGCTCAAGTAGAATGTTGCCCAAGCTGTGTCTCCGTTTACTTCAATCATAGGTTCCTCAATCTTATATACATACTCCTTCAAGACCTTTAAAGCTGCTTTCTCCTCCTCAAACCCATCCATCTTCATCCTCTTAAAAGGAGGCCAGTCATCAAACTTAGTGTAGCGTCTCAGCTCTATCAACCCCATGATCTTCTCAGCGTCCCTACTCTTAATCGCTTCGAAGCGGCTTGTTAAGATCGACAGCACATCTGAATTCATCCTATATGCGACGAGACAGCAGTAAGATATAAGGTTAAGGATGCAATTTACAGCTAGTTGAAAAAGGGTGGCGCCGCCGGTCGGACTTGAACCGACGACCAACTGGTTAACAGCCAGCTGCTCTACCACGCTGAGCTACGGCGGCTTCTGGAGTTGCTCCACTCTACCCACTTCCGTGAAGAAAATAAACTTTAATGTAATCTTTACGCTAGTAAGGTTACTTCTATCCTCTCCTTTCCAGCCCCTGGCTTTTTTCCTCTGCTAACTTTCACTGCGCCTATTTCGCCAGTCTTCTTTGGGTGCGTGCCTCCGCACAGCATAGGTGGATAGGGTTCTATCTTCCAGTATCTTGTCTCCCCCTCACTCCAAGTGTGTATGTTTAGGTTGGCTGCTATCAGAGTGTTCACCTTCTCCTCAACGCGTCGAAGCCTCTGTAGGTCTATCTTTTCTTTGAAGATGTAGTCTTCTCTCGATTTAACATCATCCGTCAAGCCTGGGCTTGCCGGTCTGCATTCTTCGCCGAATTCTTCTTGCATGGCGTAGTAAAGTAGGTGGGCTGATGAATGTAGTTTCATTATCTTATATCTTCTACTCCAGTCAACCTTACACTCCACTACACTGCCTACTTGAAAGTTTGGTTCTGATTCGAGTGTGTGTATAATCAAGTCGCCTTCTCTCCTAACTTTTACCACTCTAATCTCTGAGATTGTGCCAGTATCATAGATCTGTCCTCCGCCTTGAGGGTAGAAGTAGGTGCCATCTAACACAACTTCTTTACCGTTTATGTATTCGACTTTAGCGTTAAAGTCGCTGATATATGGGTCTATCCAATATAAGCGTGCTGTCCTCATCCACCAGAGCTAGGTAGGAAGTTGAAGTTAGGCTTTACTTTATTGATGCAAGTATTTGCAGCACATCTATGAGGTCTGCGACAAGGTAGTCTGGTTCGGCTCTTAAAATCTCGATTTTGCTTCCGAAACCCTTTGTATACGCTATGGTTAAGCATCCAACCGCTTTACCAGCATAGATGTCTTCAGCAGTATCCCCTACCACTGATGATGCTGAAGCCTTTACTTGAAGATCTTTTAGACATATCCTTAGCTGCTCCACTTTGCTCTCTGCTTCCCTGCAAGTTACTAACCTATCCACCAATGTAGATATTGAGAACATCTGAAGTATTTCCGGCACAGCACGCCACAAGGTTATCCTCCGGGTTATCAAACCAACCTTTACACCACTCATCTTTAACGCTCTCAACAGCGGTTTAGCGTGCTTAACGAGTTTAGCTTGCTTATGCCCATTGCGCTCATATGCTTCTGTAAATGATTTAAGAAAACGCTCTACAAGCTTATTTCTATCGGCTATGTCAGTAGGTATTACGCGCTGCAGATAGATGTCTGGATGCTGTTTAGCCAAGCGCTTAATCTCACCTTTGCCTAACAGTGTAAAACCAACTGCCTTGCAAGCGTATATCAGAGATTGTTCAAAGATTTTGCTTTCATCTACAAGTGTGCCGTCGAAATCGAAGACTACTGCAGCGATGTTAGGCATCTTGCATTACCTTAGTAGCCTATCGCCAACCCATCGCCTCGTGGGTCAGCGCCTCCTTGTATTACCTTACCACCGTTGCTAATCACAACACCTTGAGCGTGCCCCATCATAGATGAGAATGGCTCTATTACACTAACCTTATGCTCTAATGCCTTAAGCCCATCGACCACGCTGCTTGAAAACCTCCCTTCCAAAAGCAGAATCTTATGCTTCTCATATATGGTGCCGGGGAGAACCCATCTTGGTTTATAGATAGCTTCTTGAATATTCAACCCATAGTCTATGATTGAGGATAGGATCTGTAGATGTGTTTGCGGTTGCCCATCTCCACCCATAGAGCCTAAGATAATATGCGGCTCTTCTTCTTTAAACGTGATAGATGCGCATAGCGTGTGGAAGGGTCTCTTACCAGGTTCAAGCCTATTATGATGCTTAGGATCTAGTGTGAAGTATGAGCCTCTGTTATGCAATACTACACCGCTTTTACCAACTACTACGCGTGAGCCGAAGGGGTGGTATAGGCTTTGGACACAAGAGACACAGTTCCTATCTTTATCTACAACAGCAAAGTAGGTCGTATCTCCTTCATTCGTCCAAACTTCTTCTGCATAGGGTAAGGCTTGGTTAAGAGATATTCTTCCCCTAAGATCAGATGCATGCTTTTTCGAAAGTAGATAATCTACAGGAATTTCAATGAATCTTGGGTCTGCTATGTATCTGGCTCTATCTTCATATGCAAGCCTTACGGCTTCGACCAAGATGTGTATGGTTTCAGCCGAATGATGAGCCTTTCCACTTAGATCAAAGCCTTCTAACACATTTAAAGCAATTAGAGTTGAGATGGCTTGCGTGTTAGGCGGCGTCTCATAAACAACATATCCACGATACTCTGTTGAAATCGGCTCACCCCAATCCGATGTATGCGTAGTAAAGTCCTCTTCAGTAAGCAGAATCTCAGGCTCATTCTCAGAGATCTCTTCAGCCAACATAGCGTAAAAGGCTTCAGCACCACCTTCAGCAACAACTCTGAGACTTCTACTAAGAGCCTCTTGCTTCAAAATATCCCCTTCCCTAGGAGCCCTTCCGTTCGGCGTATACACTTTAAACCAGCTACTGGAAGCTTCGCTTTTGGAGATTTGTGTGATAGTGTTAGCCAAGTTTCTACTTACTGGAATTCCTTTTTGAGCGTATTCTATGGCGAAGCGTAGAAGTTCACCTAACCCCTTTGAGCCATACTTTTTGTTTAATGCTTCCCAACCGCTAACGCATCCAGGCACAGTCACGCAAGCCAGCTGCCCGTAGGAAGGAATTTTCTTTAGCCCGCGTTGAAGAAAGTATTCTATATTTGCTCTTTTAGCAGCCCTACCGCTACCATTAAGGAAGCGCACACACCCCTCGTCAGAAGAATACAGAAGGTAGAATATGTCCCCACCAATACCGCACATATGGGGTTGAGTGACGTTAAGCACAGCGTTAACCGCTATAGCAGCATCAAACGCATTCCCACCCTCTTGCATTACGCGAATCCCAGCGAGTGAAGCTAAGGGGTGTGCTGAGGCAACAATCCCTTCAGAGGCCAATAGGGGTTGAGTAGGATGCATTTAACAAGTAGTGTAAGGCTGGAGAAATAAGCTTGTTGGTCATACGATTATGAGTGGGAGATATTTTCAACATATCTTGCTTTATTGAAGGAGGAGTTGATAGAGATAAATAAGAGAATCGATGATTTAAGAACAAGCGTATACGGTTTGAGAACTACCGTCGATGAGCGCTTTAAGGCTGTTGATGCGCGGCTGGACGCTCTTGAACGCAGCTTCGAGGGTCTGGAGAAGCGGTTAGATGTGAATACAGCGCTTAACTATTTTAGAAGCTGAGGTAGAGGAGTTAAAGGAAAAGTTTTCTACCTGACTTTCTATTAGCTAGATGGTTAGCACTATGCGAAGCTGTATAACTTACCTTACCTACAAGACTGCTTTGCGTAACCCTTATTAGCCTACATTCGCTGGTTAGTTTGTGTAAGAGAAAAGGGGTTGTTTGCGGCTATGCTTCAGATACTTGGCGACACATTCACACACATACCTTACTCAACCTTAGTTGTTATCGCGATGGCTTTGGGGGTGAATATACTCTACGCGGTTGGGCGGAGGCTGCTGACCAACGTGGAGCAGATGAAACGCATACAAGCAGAACTTAAAGAATATCAAAAGGAGCTCAGAGAAGCGATTATGACGAGGAATAAAGCAAAGGAGGAGAAGCTCAAGAAGAAGAAGCCGCAGATGGATAAGCTGCAAGCCAAGGTTGCAACTGACAACCTTAAAGTCACCTTCCTATTCTTCATCCCGCTAATGCTCTTATGGTGGCTTGTAAACGGCATAATCGGCCCAGGCACAGTAGCAGTCTCACCTGTTCCCATCCCCATCCCACTTGGGGCTAACGGAGGCCCTATAGGTCCTGAGCTGAACCTATTTTGGTGGTATATGATTTCATCGTTCGCGTTTAGCGGGATGATAACAAAACTCTTTGGTGTGAGCCTAACAGACTAGGTGCAATGTATGCTTAAAATGAGTTTTATAATCTCCGGTCCTCCAGCGGTTGGAAAGACGACGGTAGCCGAAGCATTAGCTGAAAGGTTTGGGTTAAGAGTTTATGGTGGTGGCGATGCCCTTAAAGAGCTGGCGGCGAAAAGAGGGTATACCCCTAAGGGAAGAGATTGGTGGGATACCGCTCAAGGAATGCGTTTTCTAGCTGAGCGGGCTGCGAACCCAGAGTATGATAAAGAAGTAGATAAAATGCTTATAGCGGAATTGGAGCGCGGCGGTGTAGTTGTAACTAGCTACTCACTGCCTTGGATTACAGATTTAGGGGTAAAGATATGGCTTCGAGGGAGCCTTGAAAAGAGGGCTAAGCGTATGGTTGAGCGAGATAAGATAAGCTATGAAGAAGCTCTAACTATTGTTAAGAAGCGTGACGAGGAGAATAGAAACCTCTATCTGAAGATCTACGGTATAAAGTTCGGAGAGGATCTATCGGTCTTCGACCTCATAGTAAACACAGACATTCTTAGTAGAGATGCAGTCGTTGAAATTGTTGCAACCTTCGTTAAACAATTTGTGTGAGGTGTGTTGGAGAAGCAGAAAGCTCCGCTCATAGAGCTCGCACAAGAAGACTCTAACCCATCCTACGGATATCCCTTTGACAAAAGACCAATTGATGTCCTTCTCCAATATGGCATAATCCCATTGGATAAGCCAGAAGGTCCAACTAGCCATGAGGTAGTTTCATATGTTAGAAGAATCTTGAATGTAAAAAAAGCTGGGCATAGCGGCACATTAGACCCGCCAGCGACAGGTCTCTTACCCGTGGGCATAGGGGAAGCAACAAAAGCCCTATCAACCTTACTGCTAGGGCCTAAAGAGTATGTTGCTGTCGCGAGGCTTCACGACCCAGTGGGTGAAGAGAGGCTTAGGAAGGTTCTTCAAGAGTTTGTAGGCGATATTTATCAGAGGCCTCCTCAAAGGTCTTCCGTGAAGCGAATCACAAGGGTCAGAAGAATATATAGCATCGAACTCTTAGAGCAAGTTGGTAAACTGATTTTACTTAAGGTCTCGTGCCAAGCCGGGACATACATTAGGAAGCTCATCTACGATGTAGGTGAGGTGCTCGGCTGCGGAGCTACGATGGTTGAGTTAAGAAGGATAAAAGTCTGCAACATCTCAGAGCAAGACGGCTTTGTAAGATTACACGACTTGCTCTACGCAAAAGAAATGTTAGCAGCTGGCGACGAAAGCTACATGAGGCGCTGTGTTCGCCCAGTAGAATACGCTACAGCTTGGATGAAGGAGGTATACATCAGAGACTCTGCGGTAGATGCTATATGTCACGGTGCACAGCTCGCCATACCAGGAATTGTAAGATTGTCAAGTGACATCGCTGCGGGAGATATTGTGGTGATCTACACGCTCAAAGGTGAGATCGTTGCGATAGCTCAAGCGCTTCTATCGTCTATGGAGATCGTTGAAAAAGAGAAGGGGATCGCCTTCAAAACCAATCGAGTTGTGATGAAGCAGGGAACCTATGGAAGACTCTGGCGTTCAAAAGAGTAGAATGGTGTGAGGGAGATGGATGCAGAGGGTGCAGAGTATATACTTGTAGCCTCAATTAAAGATAAGGCTGGATGTAACATAGCTTCCTCGCTAAGATCCAAATACGGTTTCAGAGAGTCATCTGAGCATTTTGAAGGGTATAGTGTCTTTGATAAGGATGGCGTCAAGCTCATATACACAGAGAGGGAGATTATATATGCTGACCACTTAGATTACGCATTTAAACCCAAGGCATACATCTTCCTTTCACGCCACAGCTCAGAGAAAGGTATACCGTGTCTAACAGCCCACTTCCCAGGAAACTTGGGTGCAGACGCAAGTTACGGTGGCAAACCTAAAGAGCCTTCTATAACCTATCCGAGCCTACTCAAGAGATACATTAAAGAGCTATGGCTTAGGAGGAATGAGGTTAAAGGATACCAAGTTGTTTTAGAGCCTATGCATCACGGCCCATCAAGCCTAAAGAAGCCTTGCATGTTCGTTGAAGTGGGTTCTACGCCTCTTCAGTGGGCTGATACGCATGCTGCTTCTGTTGTTGCTGACTCGCTTTGGTCTGCTCTCTGCAACAATGAATATGCTTCTAAAATCGGTTTAGGGTTTGGCGGCACACATTACTCGTCGAAGTTTACGCAGCTTTTAGTTGAATCTGAATATGCATTGGGTGCGGTAGCCTCTAAACACATGCTTAAAGAGCTGACTGTCGATACCGTGAGGCTAATGGTTAGTAGGTGTGTTGAAGATGTCAATTATGCTATCTTAGATTGGAAGGGGTTGTCAACAGAGAAGCAGAATCTTCTCAGCATAATAGATGAAGTAGGACTAGAGGTCGTTAGGATCTAATTTGCCTTCTTTCTCAAACTTAAGTAGAAGGCGCTTAACCCGAAGACCTGCGCTATAACCGCCTAAACCACCGTCAGAGCGGATAACCCTATGGCATGGAATAAAGATAGGGGTTGGGTTTCTACTTAAAGCCCCACCTACAGCCCTATATGCTTTAGGTCGACCTATCTGCTCAGATAGCCAGCAGTAGCTTCTGGTCTCACCATATGGTATGCTTTTAGCAGCATCCCACACATCCATATCAAACTCGGAGCCAGAGATGTCTAGGTTAACTGTGAAGTATTTACGCCTCCCTTCAAAGTATTCGTTGAGTTCAACTTCAGCCAACTTAAGCACATCATTCTCACCAGCAAATTTTATGTCTGATGCTAAAGTTCCGCCGCTAATGGTGTTGAGTTCAGCCCCAATTTTTACCAAAATCAACCCTTTATCTGTAGCAAAAAGCGAAACTGAACCTAGTGGAGAGTTTACAAACTTGCAGTATGCTCTATGCATACTAACCCCTTATCTTCGGCAATCTTCTTAAGTCTGTAAGCCGTATTTAAAGATGATATGCATCAAAATAACGTTGAGCTGAGGCTTTCTCCCCTATTTGACGGCATCTGGAGAAGAAGCGAAGATGACCTACCATTATTCAAACTCTATATAAACGGCGAATGGGTAGAGTCAAGCACAAAAGAATACATCAAAGTAGACACACCAATAAACGGAAAGGTAATAGCGTATGCAAGTAAAGCAAGCCTAGAAGATGTCGACAGAGCAATAGCCTCAGCGCATAACAATAAGCAAGAAATTAGAGACATCCCAGGAATAGACCGAATAGAGATATTCAAACGCGCAGCAGATATCTTAAAAAGCCATAAAAAAGACTTCATAAATACACTCACATTAGAAGTAGGAAAGACACCTGAAGATGCCGAAGGAGAGGTGAATGCAACCATCGAGCGGCTAAACCTAACGCTGGAAGAAATCAGAAAGATCTTCGGCGAATACATACCAGGAGACTGGTCTGAAGGCACAAGCGGTAAGATCGCACTAGTTATAAGAGAGCCTCTAGGCGTTATAGCAGCAATAACACCTTTTAACTACCCACTCTATATAGCCTCAGCTAAAATTATACCCGCCCTACTGTCTGGGAATGCTGTAGTAGCCAAGAGCTCAAGCGAAACGCCCCTATCACTACTCCTATTCACAAAGGTGCTTGAGGAAGCAAAACTGCCAAAAGGTGTGCTAAACACCTTAACAGGAGGCGGAGATATAGGAGAGAGAATGATCCTAGATGAACGAGTTAACATGATATCTTTCACCGGCAGCACAACCGTGGGTAAAAAGATATCCAGCCTAGCCACATTAAAACACCTACACTTAGAACTAGGAGGGAAAGGCTTAGCCATCGTCTTAGATGATGCAGACCTAAACTTAGCAGCCAAAAAATGCGTTGAAGGCGCATTAAAGAATGCTGGCCAGAGGTGCGATGCCATCAGCCTCATAGCAGTCCAAACCAATATTCACACCCAATTCATAACTAAAGTGCTTGAAGAAGTAAGAAACTGGAAAGTAGGCCCATTAATAAACCAAGAAGCAGTGAGAAGAATACATTCACTAGTAGAAGATGCTATACAGAAAGGCGCTAAACTACTAATTGGTGGAGCATACCATGGACACTACTACCAACCAACCATCCTAGACTCCGTCCCACTTAACTCAAAGATCGTCTACGAAGAAACCTTTGGCCCCGTAGTTACGATTGTTGTAGTTAAAGATGAAGACGAAGCAATTGAGTTGGCTAAGAAATCACGCTACGGTCTAGATTCATGCGTATTCACGAGCAGCTTCTACAGAATGTGGAAGGTAGCCAAGAAACTAGAGGTTGGTGAAATTACCGTTAATGACCTACCAAAGCATGGTGTAGGCTACTTCCCATTTGGAGGCTGGAAGGATTCAGGCATAGGTAGAGAGGGAATAGGATATAGTATAGATGAGATGACGAGGCTCAAGACCATTATCTTCAACTTGGAGCCAGCAGGATTAGGAAAACTAAAACACCTTCACTAAACAGCTGCATATATCGTATCCGATATATTTATCTACACCCAAATGAGAAGATTGTTAAGGGTTTGAAAACAGTAATCTCTTCCAAAGAACCGCTTCTATGTTCAACTCGTCAAGGTGTGCCCATAGGCTTACTGATGCACTACATACTCCACAAGCTAGCTTCTAAGCCAGCATACGGCTACGAAATCCTAAAAGACATAACACATAAAACACAAGGCAAGTGGCAACCAAGCCCGGGTTCACTCTACCCTTTATTCAAAAAGATGCTTGAAAAAGGCTTCATCGAAGTTAAGGAAGTAGAGGCTAGAAGGAAGATTAGAAGGCTCTACACCATAACACCAAAAGGTCTGCACCACCTAAGAACCGCTAAATCCCTCTTTATAAATGGGAGCCAACGCCTTGCAGCATCCCGCAACTTACTTATAGATATGCTGGACACCGAAGATATACCAAAATTCATAGCCGAAGGCTCTAAACTACACTTCAACATACTACACGCAATAATAGATAAGAATACTCAGAAGCTAAACCCAGAAATCACACAAAAGATCTTAACCGAATACGCAAAGCACCTAGAAGATGAAATAAAGTGGGTAAAGCAGAAGATACAAACACTCAAAAATAAGGAGGATGTTAAACTATGCCACCTAAAGTAGTTGAAGCACATAACCTCACAAAAATATTTAACAAAAAAGTAAAAGCAGTAGATAACGTAAATCTAGAGATTGAACAAGGAGAAACCTTCGGGCTACTAGGACCAAATGGCGCGGGAAAGAGCACAATGATAAACATGCTTACAACCATCCTCAAACCATCCTCAGGCACAGCAAAGGTCTGCGGCTACGACATCATAAGAGAAGCAGCTGAAGTAAGACGCTCCATAGGAGTAGTCCACCAAGAATATACCGCAGACGAAGACCTCACAGGACTGGACAACATACTGCTATGCGCAGCCCTTTACGGCATACCAAGCAGCACAGCAAAGCAGAGAGCGTGGGAACTACTCGAACTCGTTGAACTCAAAGAGGCTGCTAAACGTAAGGTCGAAACATATTCAGGAGGGATGAGAAGGAGGTTAGAATTGGCGTGTGGGTTGATAAGTAGACCAACACTACTCTTTCTAGACGAACCAACATTAGGATTAGATGTGCAGACTAGGGTAGCGGTTTGGAACTACATTAAAAGATTGAAGGAAGAGTATGGTATGACCATCTTTATGACTACACACTATTTGGAAGAAGCAGATGCTATATGTGACAGAGTTGCCATCATAGATCATGGGAAGATACTTAAAATCGGTAGTCCAAACGAACTAAAATCTGGACTAGGTGGAGACATCATAGAAATAAGCGTAAACACAGACAAACTAGACTTGACAACATTAATCAGAGAGATCAAGGGCGTAAAAGAAGTTAAGAAAGCGGATGCTCTCTACCGCATAAAAGCCGAGAGAGGTGAAGAAGTTGCCCCAGCAGTAATCGAAGCAATGAGAAGCAGAGGCCTAACCGTATCAAAACTCTCTATGATAAAACCAACCTTAGACGAAGTCTACCTTGAATACACTGGTCGCTCATTAAGAGCTGAGCAAGCAAGCGAGGAGGAAATGATGGCATTGAGAAGGACACTACACAAAGCAAGAGGTTAAACCAATGGACAAAGTCAACACAAGCCCACTACACGGCATATGGGCTCTAACAAACAGAGACCTCAAAAAATGGTATAAGGTGCCATTCATATTTCTGATGTCCCTTATCCAACCATTCATCTGGTTAGCACTCTTCGGAAAAGCTATGAACATAACCGCTCTATTTACAGGAAGCGCCTTCAACATACCCGGATTAAACATACCCAAGGAAGTTGTAAACCAAATTGGTAAGCAGATAATGCTCCAGACCTTCGGCACACAAGACTACTTCTCATACCTAGCAGTAGGCATGCTCACATTCATCTCAATATTCACCGCTATGTTCAGCGGCATGTCAATAGTCTGGGATAGAAGACTAGGCTTCCTAGATAAAGTTCTCAGCACGCCAGTAGCAAGAGGCGCCATACCTATGGCCAAAGTTATATCAACAGTGATTCGCGCTCTAGCTCAAGCAGCAATAGTACTCTTACTCGCTGCGCTATTAGGTATGGATATATCACATATAACCCCTGCTGGTCTGCTTGGGTCTTTCTTGGCTTTACTTCTACTCATAGTAGGCTTCGCCTCACTATTCGTCACCCTAGCCATAAGGTCAACAAGCTGGGAGGCTCAAATGGCAGTCATGAATCTACTAAATCTACCCATTCTCTTCGCAAGCAACGCTATGTTCCCAGTAAACTACATGCCAACGTGGTTACAGACAATAGCGAAGATAAACCCAATAAGCTACGCAGCAGACATATGCAGACAACTTCTACTAGCATCTCCAGGCATGAGTGACCTAAGCTTCGGCTTCACATACCTAGCAGCCTTCGCAGCCACGCTATCAACCCTAGGAATAATTCTCTCTTGGAGATACCTCTCCAAATAACATATACGCTTTTAATCACCCTTCATCAAACCATCTAGTAGCGGTCGTCGTCCAGAGCAGACAAGCGGAAAATCTGGTCTAGGACACGAGCCCTCCAAGCTCGCGACCCGGGTTCAAATCCCGGCGACCGCACTATTAATTCACATAGTCTCCTTTGTAGGCTTCAAAATCTCTTTCCAAAGCTCGGTAAGTCAATGTGAGCCTACATCAGCTCAAGTTACCATTGACCATTGCTTTTATGGATAAACCAGGAATAGACCACCCTTATACGCCGATGTCGAGGCAGAACCTATGAGAAAAACAGGCAACAAGGTAGCACAAGATGCACGAGGTTAGGCTTGCTAATTCTCTGGCTGTAATATTTGCTCTCCTCTGTGGAGGTGTATTTTGGTGTAGTCTTATTCTACTCCTAATCTTCTGGTTATCTTCACCATTACGAAGACAACTAGCGCGATTATTATGAATGTGATGACCGCTCCTGCAAAATGGCCTACACGGAAAGGACCTATCTCTATTGCTTCCCAAGCAACGTTGGGGACAGCGAACTGCACGATTGGCATTATAAGGTCATCGACTAGCGCTTTGACCAGCGCACCGAGATATAAACCAAGAATAAAGGCAACAGCCATGCCCATAACCTTGTATTTTGAGAGAAAGTCTAGAAATTCAGCCCAGAATCCTTTAGGTGGAGGTGGCGCGGGCTTAGGTTCTATAAGCGTACGAATTCGTTTTAGCTCTTCCAGAATTTCATCTTCTTTAACCAAATACGCTCCTTATCAATTTTGTTCAGCATCTTCCTAAAGTTTTCGGCGAATATTATAACATCCATACAATAATCAGACTCGATCCGGCTGATGTTGTTTAGATATATCGAGTCTTTAATGTTTTCCTTAGTTGCTATTTGAAATGATTAATAGTTTGTGTCTTTAACATCGAATGGATAGTTGTGTTGAGTGTTTTGGAGGCGATAGCGACTAGGCGTAGTATTCGCAGCTTTACAGATAAAGGATGTCTTTAGAGAAGTTGGGGAAGGATAGAGAGCAGAATAAGTTTCTTAAATCTTCCAATCCAAAGGCGTTTGTATGTTTTCTAGATAACTTTATTTTGAAGATTGCCAAAGAAGCTAAAAAGCGCTATATTTAAGAGCACTTTTTCGAGAGTTTTATTGCATTATAGACGTACTGAGCATACTTTAAAGAGATAAGATTTTTGCTTTTTCATTGGTTTTTCTGCGCTAACCTTCTTGGCCACCAATTCCATTTCTTAGCTACCACTATTATAGATGGGTTAAAGACGAGCCGCATGAAGAATGTATCTATGAAGATTGCTGCGCTTAAAGCAAACCCCATCTCCTTAAGAACTATATTTGGGCTGAGCATAAGTGTGGCAAGAGCCGAGCCTAGTATCAAGCCTGCGCCGGTAAGCACCAAACCAGTTTTCTCTACGGCGTTAACGACTGCTTGCTCGTCACTGAAACCTTTAAGGGCTTCTTCTCTAACTCTTGTTATGAGGAAGATGTCGTAGTCCATACCTAGCCCCATAAGTAGAGCAAAGGTCAGGAATGGTGTAAGCCAGTATATCTGGAAGCCTAACCAATGTTGGAATACTAAAACTAGAAGAGCAAGAGACCACACTACGCTCATCGCTGTTGTTGCAAGAAGCCGAAGCGGGATGATAAAGGAGCCTAATGCAATCAAAAGTATTAAGAAGATACTTACACACGCCACAGGGATTATAAAGTAGAGGAAGTCGGCGTTTATCTTGCTCATTATATCATAGTAAAATGCAGCGCTACCCCCGACCAGAATCTCTGCCCCACTCAACGCTTTTTCTTCTCTAACAAGCTCTGCAGCCTTTTCCCTAATAGATTTGATCGTTCTAAACGCTTCGTCGCTTGTGTAAAAGTGTTTGAGGCTTGTCGTGATGAGGAAGATTTTACCTTCTTTATCCATGAACTGCTTAATGATGCTTTTATCAGCTTCTTCTGGCGAAATATAAGTACCATTTGGTCTCGTCGGGCCTAACGTGTAGTGAGCGACTACACCATCTACAGCAGATACTTCTTGGCCGAGCCTGTCTAACGCTAGGTAAAGTCCAACGTTAATTATTGTGTCATAGAAGAGGGGCTCTTTACTTAATACTACAACTTGGGCTTGTGAGAATGGTGCCGCCCCGAATGCGTTAAGAATGTGTTCCACACCTTCCTTAGATTCAAAGGGAGGCAACATTTCTATGTCGTTAAACGTGACGGTTATTGTGGAGAGTATTACGCCTAATGCTACTGTTATTAATAACCCTATTGCCAGAATCTTTTTAGGTTTTGACACACAGTAGTGTGCCATCCTCCTGAAGAGGACTATTCTGGCTGCGTGTGTTGGGATCCTCTTCCTTGGCCAAAGAATCCTCTCTTTAACTATAAAGAGCGTTGAGGGTATTATTAATAGAGCAGCTGCTAGGGTTATGAGTATGCCTATCGCTAGACCAAGGCCTATGCTTCGAAGGATGCCTATTTCTGAGAGTGTTAGGCTGAGGAAGCCGATGATGACAGCCGATGCGCTTAGAACTACTGCGCCGCCAGCGTGTAAAGCCGTCCTCTTAACCGCTACAGAATTATCACTTTGAATAGTTCGCTCCTCAAGGTATCTAAAGAGCATAAAGATCACATAATCTACGCCAGCACCTAACGTGACTACGCTTATCATACTTCTTAGCAGGTAGTAGGGTTTGAAGCCTATTGAAGATAAGAGGGTCAATAGGCCTAAGGCAGCAAAAAGCGCTGCGCCTACGGTTATCAGCGATATGGATGGTACTACTAACGAGGTTAACACAAAAGCACCGAGTATAAACACAACTATGATAGTCGCTTTATCTATATTCTCTATGTCTCTAGTGTTTATGCTTTTGATGTCGTGAGAGAGGCTCATCGGTCCTGTAAGTAGAATTGTGAAGCTGGGCTCTTTCACTTCTTCAACTATGTTATGTAAGCTCTTAATGTTGGCTTCCTTTTCTGACTCGGTTAGGTTGTGGTTAAATCTTACTATAATGATGGTAGTTTTATTATCACTGCTCACAAATCTGTTATACAGATCTTTTGGGATGCTTTCTGGGAAACTTGGTTTTGGAAAACGAGCTTTAATATCCTCAAACAGCTTTGATGTGACGCTCTTTACGACAGCGTCTATCTCTTCACTGGTTGGGTTACGACCTAGCTCTAAGCATGTCTCGAGTAGAGTCCTATTAGCAACCTGCCTTTCGCTCAACAAGTCTACGGTTAATTTATTCAGTTCTTGCTCTGAAATTTCAGCACCTAAGTTGAAAACTTTCTTCACGCTCTCAGGTTCTAGACCAGCCTCTTCAGATACTAGAGTAATTGTTACATCCTTTAGCAAGTCATGCCTTAGAGATGCATCTAACCACGTTGTTAGATTCATTATATTATGGACTTTTGTGAATAACAGGGAAGCTTTGCCGAGAGTAGCAGAATTAAATATAAGAGGGGCGGTTGAGTCTATGGCTTCTTGGGCTCTCCCATAAAGATTTTGTGGTGTAAGGTCGCTTAAACTCAAAAAGTCTTCCTTTAAGCTTGAGGACCAAGCGCTGTAGAATGCTTTAAGGTAGCTTTCGGTTAAAGCTCGACCGTCAGCTGGTAGCATTGCTAAAGATGTGTTAAACGCTAATTCGTTAACGAGCTTGGTTGATATTGGGCGTGTAGGGTTAGCTTTAAACATTTGTTCCACTGTATTACTCCAAACTTTGAGGTATAGTGCAGGTACTCCGTATACTATTTCGGATGCTGCGGTTAGGTTATTTAGAGTGTGGTAAAGCTGTGTGTGTAGTGTGTGTAAGCTGTCTACCATTTCATAAAATGCTAGATGGAGCTTGGTTAGATTACTTCTCACAAAATCTTCTATATTGCGATAAGTTTCATTCATCTTCAGCCAATATACGTTAAGCACCTCGTCATAGACCTTTGTGATACTTACTACCTCCCTAACTCCCTTCAGAGTCACACCACTGCTCTCTTCTAAACCCCTAGTTAGCCTAGATAGTAGTAGCCGTCCATCCTCTGAGAAAAGTCTGGATCCATCTGCTTCTACTACAATAAACTCCACGTCAGCTTGTTCCACACCTATCTTTGTACTGATAATCTCTTGGGTCCTCTTCGCTTCAAGTGTAGTGGGTATGAACAGGTCGATGCTATACAGGATGTACTCATCCAGGTGTGGAGCATTAAAACTTAGCAGTATTATAATAACCACAGCTACCGCTATAAGTGTTTTGGGACGCTTAACAGTGTTTGCTGCGTATCTATCGAGCAGAGACATTCCTTCAAACCAACCCTCAGATTATTTAAGTAAATATCTCTTCCTGAAAATATTTATTGTAGTAGAAAAGCCCCGAGCGGGATTTGCACCCGCGATCTCCTGCTTACGAGGCAGGCGCTTTGCTGGGCTAAGCTACCGGGGCTCTAAGTGGGTTGGCTTGGTTGATACCTAAATCTTTTTCACTTAGGCTCTTTGAGAGTAAGCATTATTGTGGCTCCTGCTGCGCAGATTAGTGCTGCTGTTGTGAATGCTGTGTGGAAGTTATAGGCTTCTATGATTGCTCCTGAGATGGGTGGGACAAGCGCTGCCCAGGCTACGTTTGCGGTGAAGAATATTGCGTATGCTGTGCCTCTTCTTCTTTCTGGCACGAGTTTGGCGAGGTATGCGTTGCCTGCTGGTATCTGGATGGCGAAGAAGAATCCCATTAAGGCTAGCAGCAGATAGAGGTTTCCCCCTAGTTCCATTTGGAGTAGGAGTAGTATGCAGGCTGCTTGACCTAAGAAGCTGAGGCTTACGATGCGTTTTGAGCCTAGTTTGTCTACTATGAGCCCTCCTATTGGTCCGCCTATTACGCCTAGTATGCGCATTAGTCCTAGTAGTATGGCTGCTATAGGCGCTGCGACTAGGAAGGTTGCTGTGAGGTATAGTGGTATAAAATCTACCATTGTTTCGGCTGCGAACTGCCCCATGAGGTAGGCTGCTAGAAAGATAGTTAGTGTAGGTGCGATTCGTCGCATGACATCTTCTTGCGTTTTAGACTGCTTTTGTGATTCTGGCTTAAATGTCCAGACATCTTTTACAAGCTTTGAGTATATTAGGGAGGTTATTAAGCCGGGTAGGGTTATAATGTAGAGGGCTTCTTGCCATGTTAGGGTTGCGGCTAAGGCGCCGAGCATTATTGGCCCTAGTGATGTTCCTAATCCGCCTCCTATTGCGTGTATGCCTAGTGCGAAACCCATTTTTTGTGGGTAGTGTTCTGTGACAAGTGTTGTGCCAGCTGGGTGGTATGTGCTCGCTGCGACACCCGCTAGGAAGGATGTTATTAGGAGTGAGGGGTATGCGTTGGCTAGGCTTAGCGCCGCTATTGCGACTGCTGTTGCTGCGAGTCCTAGTGATACTATTATGCTTCGTTTTGTGGTTTTGTCTGAGTAGAGTCCTACGATTATCTGGGCTGTTAAGCCTACTTGGAACGCTGTGGGCAGTAGTGCTGTCTCAACATAGGTTAGGTTGAATGTAGATTTAAAGATGGGTAGAAGCGCCGGTATTATGGCTGTGTATAGGTGGTGGGCTGTGTGCCCGAGGGCGAAGGCTGGTAGAAGAAACGCTTTCTTTTCTTGCACATCTTAGCCTCTGATGATACGCTCTAAAGAGTTTTGGTTGTGTAGCTGGTTTAACGCTAATATCTAACCTTTTTCTTATAGTAGTGGAGTCGATGATGGCTCAGAGTTGATCTGATGTGTGAAGATAAGGCATTAGGCTGAGACTCCGAAAAGAGGGGTGTGTTGGTGTGAGGGCTACTGTCGAAGAGAGGCTTGCTCTACTATTAGCCATAAAGGAGCCTGGGAAGTTTGTTGATTTTGAACACTTGTATTCTAAGGTGGCTAGAGATGTGGAGGCTGCTGAGCAGAGGAAGGTTGGTGTTGATGAGGTTCAAAAGGCTTTAGGTAAGATGGTTGCAAGTGGATTTGTTGTGAAGGGTGTTGAAGGCTTCGCTAAGACTGATCTGCTTGACGATGTAGTACGGAGGTGTGCTGAGCGTGTAGGAGCACTCTTAAACACCTCTTACCTTAGGGTTTGGGTTGCTAAAGATTACTACCCAAGGGTGGCAGATTATATGATGCCCTTCCTTAAAGATAGAGCTGTATCAGCGGTTAAGGTCTTTTCTGGTAAGAAAGATCCGCTTAATGAAGTTGAGGCGATATTTGTGAGGTATGCGAAGTATAAGCCTAAGCCGCAGCTCTTGACTATAGGTAGTAAGGAGAGGCTTATTGAGTTGGTTTATGACCACTGCGTTGACTTTATACCCTACATACACACCTTAAACTCCAGTGAGCCAGACTTTTTTGTGCTAGATCTAGATGCTGGCGGAGAGCTTCTTAGAGTTGAAGACGGTTTCCAGCTGCTGAAGGAGGTCACATATAGGCTGGCTGAAATGCTTACAGAGTATGGTATCACGGTTATGGTTAAGTTTAGTGGCTCAAGGGGGTTTCAGATCTGGGCTAGGCTTGATAACACTTCACTTAAACATAGAGGTGATGTCTTTAAAGCCTATAGGAAAATAGCCGTCAAGGTTCAGGCTGAGCTTGAGCGGAGGCTTAGATCTGATAGATCGTTTATCGACCGATTTAGAGATATGGTTGATTTAGAAGCTGGGTTTACTACATCACAAGTTGCGCATAAGGAGAAGAGGTTGAAGCAGATTCTTGTCGATTGGTCGCTTCTTAAACCTATGGGTGATGTGAGAGCACCTCTATCTATGCATTATAAGACTGGTCTTATATCTACACCCATACCTCTTCAGAGGCTTCTAGAGTTTAGAGTTGAGGATGCTGAGCCGAGCGCTGTTGTTGAGCGTCTTAATGAATATGTGTCTACGATGGCTCTACCTATATGTGATCCAACTAGCCTTCTTTAGTTTTTTATGATATTCACTTCGTTTAGGTAGCCTCTTATCTTCAGTATAAAGTCTGAGAGTAGGTTAATAGGCACGATAGGAACGCCTTTTAGCATAGTGAAACTTTCGCTGTAAAGTGTCAGAATGACTGTAAGAAACTTATCACACCCGCTCATAAAGCTCGGTTTATTTGCGGCAAGGGCTTTTGCCCTATTTATTTGGGCGTCTACCACTTTACTTATCGTTGAGGTTCCTCCGGATCTACGCCAGTGTTTGCAGTCTATGATTAAGGCTAAGTCATCTTTAGCAGCAACTATATCTATTTCACACTTCGGCTTCTTTAACCTAACCCTCCTTCTAACAGAGTAGCCTTCGCCTTCCAGAAGTGTTGCTGCGAAGTCTTCGAATTCAGACCATTTTAGCATCTTGGCGACCTCATTCAAGGGTTCGCCCATTTTGCAGAGTAGTAGTGCAGCCTTCATCTTGTCTCCTCTTCTAAATGTCACTGTATAATCACTCCAGATGCCGATTTGATTTGATGACAGCAGAGCGCTTCCTTCCTTGAATAACGGTTCTGTAAGAGCAGCTGCCTTCCTAAACTCATCTAAGTTTAATTTACCTTCGTCTATCGCCGCTATGATCTTTTTTAGCGTGCTTCTACCTACTTGGGCAGCCATATGCCTCCTTCTGCCTCTTTATCCCACTTCATCAATATTCTTAGGGCTTCTACTGCGCTCTTTGAGACTCTTAGCTCGTGTCCCAACCTATCTGGGTCTGATGCTTTTGCTGGTATGGCTACAAAGACTGCGCCAGCCCTCAGCCCATATATTGTCGATAAGGTGAATATAGTTGAAGCCTCCATCTCGAAGCAAAGAACCCTCAGTCTACGCATCAAATATGATATGCTTCTGCTTTCAGCTGTGCGAAAGCCTTGGAAGCCATGTCTACCCTGCCCTATATAGAATGCGTCTGTAGAAGCGCATAAGCCGATGTGGAATCTGAAGCCAAGCTCTTTTGCAGCCTTAGATAGCGCGTAGACTATCTGTGGTGATGCTACAGCTGGGTATTCAGGCACAACATACTGCTTTGAAGTACCATCGAGTCTCACCGCTGCAGTTGCTATTACGAGATCACCAATCTTCACTTCTCTTTGTATTGCGCCGCAGGTGCCTACTCTTATCATCGTCTTTACACCGGCTCGAGAGAGCTCTTCAACCGCTATAGCAGCAGATGGCCCACCTATGCCTGTTGAGCATACAGTAACTAATTCATCATCTAGATACCCATTCAATACTGTGAACTCTCTGTGTGAAGCTATTATCTTTGGTTCTTTAAGTTGTTCGCCTATCAATTTTACCCTAGCTGGGTCTCCGGGTAAGAGTGCGAGTCTGCCCACCTCGCCTTCCTTTACCCTCACATGGTAGAATGGTTCAGAACTCATCTTCTATTCGTTTGTTGGGTAACATTCTAAAACCTTTTCCCCTTAGAGTATATTGGTGTGGTGTGCGTAGCCAAGCGTTAAACCTTATTCTGCTTTTAGGGTTAGTAAGTCTCCTCGCTGATGTCACATATGAGGGTGCTAGAAGTATAGTCGGACCTTACCTCGCTATCTTAGGCGCTTCCGCCCTTACGGTAGGGTTTGTAAGCGGCTTCAGTGAACTTCTAGGGTATGGTCTCCGTTTAGCTTCAGGGGCGCTGATTGATAGATCTAAGAGTTATTGGCCGATACTCTTCCTAGGGTATTTTGTGAATCTTGTTTCAGTTCCTCTTCTAGCTTTTGTTGGTCGATGGGAATTGGCTGCTATGCTGATCTTTGCTGAGCGCTTAGGTAAGGCTGTCAGAACTCCGGCTAGAGATGTAATCATTTCTTATGCGTCTTCAAATATAGGGTTAGGTAAGGGGTATGCTTTACACGAAGCTTTAGATCAAGTTGGGGCGGTATTGGGGCCTACTCTAGTTGCGGCAGTTTTTCTTTTAGGTGGCGGGTATCGTGAAGGTTTCGCTTTTTTGGCTTTACCGGCACTACTTGCTCTAATCATACTAGCTTTTGTTGCTAAAGCGTATCCTAAGCCAGAGAGGATGGAGAAGAGCTCTAGATTGGGAGAGGTTAGCGAGACGGGGTTGGTTAAAGCGTATCTTTTATTCGTTGGGTTGAGTGTCGCCGGGTTTGCTCCTTTTCAACTCATGGCTTATCACATGAATACTTTGGGTTTTGCAGACGCTGATATACCTCTGCTGTTCTCTTTGGCTATGGTCTTTGATGCGGTTGCAGCGCTTGGTGTAGGCCGATTCTTCGACAGATTTGGGCTACTTATGCTAAGTATCATACCGGCGTTTACAGCCCTAATTTCTGTGTTTGCTTTTACGCAGAGCTATGCTTTGATTGTCCTCGCCTCGCTGCTTTGGGGTGTAGTTATGGGTCTGCACGAGACTATTTTGAGGGCTGGCGCCGCCAGCATTCTTCCGGCAGTAAAAAGAGGGTTTGGATTCGGTGCTCTTAACGCTGTGCTCGGCTTTTCGTGGTTTGTAGGCGGTAGTGTGATAGGTTGGCTCTATAATTTGGGGTATGTGTATATTGTAGCCTTCTCTATTTTGATTGAGTTATCTTCTGTTCTACCCTTCATTCTGCTGATTAGGAGGGTGAGAAACCATCCGACTTAGCCAAAACCCGTAAGGCTCAAATCTGAGTCTAACATAATCCTTCTCTGCATCGATAAGTGTAGCACCTTTTCTGAAAAAGGGTGTGATGTTAAGTGGTATGTTTGTCAATCCATCGACTTTAACGCTACACTCAGCTTCTCTGCCCGAGTAGTTTACGCAGATCAACACACTTTCTAAATCATATTCCCATATCCAGCCGAAGACGGTCTGAGCTCCCTCTACAGTTAAGAGGCGCCAGTCTCCGTTATGTAGTGTATTGGTGTTCAACAAATTTAATAAATCGTTGTAGAATCTTTGTATCTCTTCGTCGACATCCTCGCTCTTTATCCTTTGGAGTTGAAGTGGTGCCTTTATGCGTCTGCCTTCGAGCTGCCCTTGGTGGAACAGCCTCATAGACGGTGTAGTGTAGGTTATAAGTGAAGCTGCCATAGACCTCTCCCTCCCGAAGGCGTTCACCGCTCTTATCTCGTCGTGGTTCTCTGTGAACCTAACATATCTGCTCTGTCTGCTGACATTTATTGAGGTGCACCGCTTTAAGGCTTCAAGTTGCTCATTAAATAAACTGTCATAAAGATCCTTATCATACACATAGTCGAAGCCAAGGTCTAGCAATCGATCTTGAAGACCCCAATAGACTTCAGCTATCATATTAAAGTCTGGGTTTAGCGTCTTCACTCGAGATATAGCCTCTCTCCAAAACTCTTCGCCGCTTCTTGAAAATCTGAGCTTCTTAAGCAGATGACCCCAAGTTCTTTCAAAGACATCATTAAGCAGCAACATAGCCACATCACATCTAACACCATCACAAAGACTTGAAATCAACTCAAGAACTTCAATAAGTGCCTCTCTAGCCTCAGCGCAGAATATATTGATTTGAACCGTATCAGTCCAAGGTGGAAAATAGGGGTCTCTGCCGTGTGCAATAAATACTCTTTCAGAGCCTAAATCGACAACGGTATAGTGAGGTGGGTTTCTCTCAGCTTCTGCTGCATCAACGCATATGAAGTAATCAGGATGCTTAAAGACCCAAGGATGGTCGATAGCAACATGGTTAGGCACATAATCAAGTATAAGCCCTATGTTTAACTCGTTCAAAATCTTCCTAACTTCCTTCAGATCCTCTAGCCTACCTAACAACGGGTCAACATCATAGGTTTGTATAGCGTATGGTGAACCGACAACATCCTCAGGCTTCCACTCTGGTAGGGCTAAGGAGTACTGAGCCTTTAGCGCATCTATATTCATCGCTATTTCCCTACTTTTACTACTCCTTTTCCATACACCCATGAGCCAAATGTAGTCGAAACCTTGCTTCTTAAGTCGCAGCCACTCCTCGTAAGGCACCCTAGAAAGGGTTAGATCTGAGCCGTAAACTTCTCTGAGCTGGTTAAGCCACAGTAGCGTGTTAACCTCGTAGATTGTTGGATTGAGTCTATACTTAACCAAATCGCCTTACCACATCGCTGCATCTCTTTAAGTAGAGGAGCGCGTTGTCTAAAGTTAAGAAACCTTTTAACCCGCATTCCGGACCAGCGTAAGGAATGTTCTCCAGACCTACAAGTTTAATCGTCTGTTGGAGCCTTGCAGAAATCTCTTCTTCGCTCTCTAGAAGAATCGTGGCATCCTCCTTTCCACGCTTTATGTCAGCCCATAGCTGACCCACCCGGTGCTCCTCAGGTAGTGTGCTGTAGCGTGGTGTATGTTCTGCAGCTTTCTCAGCGAGTCTGTTTACATCTGTTATGCATATGCTTGCCTTCAGCTTCTTGTCAAGCCGCTCAAGTAGTTTTCTCGTTCTTTCTGCTCTAAATATATCGTCATCCGCTTCTGCTTCGATTATGTTGAGCCTATCTACATCCCAGAATATTTTGTTCGATGTGCTGTGTAAATGCATAGAGCATAAAACACCTTTACTTGAGGCAGCGTAGAAGACTTTATCCCAAGCCCTCAAAAAGGCTTCACTCCACTCCCCAGCATAATCAAGCCTAGGGTCGTCTACAACCCCTAAAAGAGGCTCTTCTATAGCAAGCATCTCCACGCAACCATAGCTGTTTGAGTGAATAGAGCCTTCTGCTATCTGATAGAGAGCCTCAGCAAGATCTAACACTTGGTCAACATTTGACTCGATTAGAAATGATGAAAGTGTATATGGTCCTGTCAGGCAAACCCTCATCTTAAACGGCTTGTTGACCTTCTCATAGATACGCCTTGAATGCTTGAATATTACATCGACTTCAGCTATACCTTTACATCTAGGCTTAAGAGAGTCCAGAGCAGCATACTTCCCCTCAACCTTAACAAGACCAGATAATTCATCAAGAAACATGCCGCACATGTCTCTGAGCTGCGGGTAGGTCGCAACATCTAACCCAGCCATTATTTTACCAACATAGTAGTCAACTATTATCTTCTCAAAGTAATGTTGTTCTTCACCTCTAGCCCCTCTATTCAACTTTTCATAGTCACCTTGGAAAGGTAGGCTCCCAATATCGACGCTTTCCATACGCATCCAGTTAAGCAGATAAAGTTAAAATGCTTTAAAGCGAACCATCGTTCGGTTGAGAACGGCTTCAAAAAAGCTGCTTCTAACAATAATATTCGCTGCGCTTCTTATCACAGCCTCAGCCCTATACCTCAACCGAGCCAGCGAAGAAGATGAATACGAAGCGGAAGTCAGAAGACTATTCCAAAAAGTTAAAGCTGATACAGAATCCTTACGCAACCTAACATCTACAAACCCCATAAATCTGAAAGTAGTTGACATATCCTTCTTCCAGAAAGATACATCAGACGGCGTAGATGAATTGGATGCCGCGAGGGAAGCACTGTATAAATCTCTACTACTTGTACCACAAAACTTCTCCATCAAAGAATATAAGAAAGAGAGGGCTGGGCTCGTGGTAGCAGCAGCCTCAGCCTACACACTCTATATAGTCAGAGAATATTTCAATCCACACTCTGATGATGCACCCAGAATCCTAGCGCATGAATATACACATATTCTCCAATATAACAGAGCAAAGCATTCCAAGTTCCTAACTATGGATTCACAACTAGCTTGGTCAGCCTTCATTGAAGGAGAAGCAGACTTGGTAGCAGAGCTATATACATCAAATAAAACGGGTAGACTTACCTCAACTATGCCTATGCCGAAGCCGCCCAAAAGCGGTATAAATAAGTGGTTTGTAGATCAATTAACTTTATTTCCATATATCTATGGTCTAACCTTTGCTTATAAAATATATGTCGCTGAAGGCTGGCGTGGTTTAGATCAAGCTCACGTAGAACCCCCTACATCAACAGCTGAAATACTATACCCAAACCTCTACCTAAGCGGCTTTAAACCAGCTTACCCAAATAATCCTTCTCCACCCACTTCTGGCTGGCGCATCTACTACCCAGATGTTTTAGGCGCCTACTTCTTTAACCTCTTTCTAACCCGCACATTAGATTCCGAGGAAGCACTCAAGGCTACATCTTGGTGGATTGGCGATAATTCAACTCTCTACCTAAACGAAGAAGACCTACTACTCTACTGGCAGATCAACTTATCAACCGATGAGCAAGCCAAAACATTAAAGCAGATGCTCTACAGTGAGCTGAGTGGAGCACTATCTAAAGATGGGCGAATATTAAGAATTGATGGTAGAAATCTAGCGATGCTAACACAAGATACCAAACTTCTAATAGTAAGCGCTTCAAACCCCTCTTTAGCAGAAGCTGCGCTAAGAGACTTAACTCATAAAGGCTTCGATTAATCTTCATATACGGGTTCACATAATAACCTAAGGTATGAGCAGTGAGGTAAATTGCCCAGTATGCGGTGGTAGCCTCAAAGTAAGTACAACACAAAACCCATTAAGAAATGTTGTAAGAGTATATGTGAGATGCAACAAATGCGGTTTTGAAAAGACTTACGAGCGCCCCCCAGAGATCACCTTAGAAGCGTGGCTAAAAGGGGTCTTACAAAAAGAAAAAAGGAGTTGAAGGGGCGCCTACTGCTTAACCCCAGTTATCGTTCTAGTTTCAGTCACATACCATCTAGTGTGATCCCTAAAGGTGTCATAGAACTTTAAGAAAGCATCGTAATCCTCAGCCTCAACCACAAAGAAGCCGTTGTACCCTATACCGAATGCGTGGTCGTATTCACCTACCAGCTTCACATCTTTAGGCCACTTCTTCTGCTTGAAATCCTCCCACTTCTTCTTTGAGTCCTCTAGCTCCTTAGGCGTTAGCTCCCTTACTCTATAAAATATGACAAAGCCTAGGGTCATGCCGCTTAATATTAAGCGTATTAGACTAAAAAGTGTTTTGATTGTAACATAAGAGGAAGGTAAGGATTTTAATCAACCATCACAGTATGAGGATGCTGTATGACCAAGTTCTATACGGGTAGTGGAGATAAAGGTGAGACAAGCCTTCTAAAAGGCGTTAGAGTTGGTAAAGATGACATTAGAATAGAGGCTTTAGGCGAGCTCGATGAAGCAAACTCTATGATAGGCTTGTCTAGAAGCTTCGTCAATCTACCAGAAATAAACAGCATACTCGAAGCGGTGCAGCAAGACTTCTTCCTAATCGGCTTGGATGTTATCTCCCCAATTTCAGAAAGCCGCGTGAATGAAAGTATGGTGAAGGTTCTGGAAGAGCATCTAAATATACTTGCCAAAGCTCTACCTGATTACCGTAGATTCGTGCTTCCAAATGGAACACCAGCTGTAGCCTCACTATACTTGGCGAGAAGTGTAGTAAGGCGGGCTGAGCGCATCATAGTGAAGCTATCAAGAACAGATTCACGACTACTCTCTTCCGTCAAATATCTTAACAGACTATCTTCACTACTATATGTAGCGGCAAGATACACAGCATTAAAGAGTGGCGTGGTTGAGAAAGAGTGGATCAGCGGGAACTCAGCTAAGTAGAAGCTTCTAAGGGAGGAAGCCCAAACTTAGCACACCGCTCATCAACGAGGCGCTGAATCCTCTCAACATCTTCATCAGAGAGGTGCCTAAACCTACCCTGCATCTTAAGATACTCAGTAACAGGCTTCCTTCGCGAAGGCTTGACCGTCAACCTCAACTGCCCATTCTCAACCTCGTAGATGAGGAACATACCTGTCTGAACACCAAGCCTACTAACTTGAACCACCTTTTCACTTGGAATCCGCCATCCTGGTGAGCAAGGAGTGTATACATGTAGATAAGCAGGCCCTTCAACCTCAAGCCCCTTCTTAGCCTTATTAATGAGGTCTAGTGGATAGGCTACTGTTGCTGTTGCCACGTAAGGTATTCCATGTGCAGCGAATATTGAAGGTAGATCCTTCTTATATGTCATCTGACCAGCTGGTTTTACTTTACCAGGCGGAGAGGTTGTGGTCCAAGCGCCGTATGGTGTTGAGCTCGACCTCTGGATGCCTGTGTTCATATATGCTTCGTTATCTAAACATACGTAAAGGAAGTCGTGCCCCCGCTCTAAGGCGCCAGAGAGCGCTTGAAAACCTATGTCTGCTGTGCCCCCGTCTCCAGCAAAGCAAACCACATGAATCTTCTTCCCAGAGATCAAATTCTTCCTCGTTAAAACCTTCAGAGCAGCCTCAATACCAGAAGCTACAGCGGCAGCATTTTCAAAAGCGACGTGATACCAAGGCACAGCCCAAGCTGTGTAGGGGTAGGGTGATGAAATTACTTCAAGGCATCCAGTAGCGTTCACCACAATTACATCAGGTCCGGCTGCTTTCAAAATATGCCTAACTGCTATGGTTTCCCCGCATCCTTGGCAGGCTCTATGGCCTGGTGTAAAGTATTCCTCAAGAGGAATATCTTTTATGCTTCTGAATGCTTGTGCGCTCATCTTATATCCTCACCTGAATAAAGTCAACCTTATGTTCACTATGCCCTTTGGCTGCCACGTCTAGCACCTTCTCACCTATCCTCTTAAAGTCCTTTACCGTTATGTCCCGTCCTCCTAAGCCTGCTATGAAACTTAGAACTTTCGGTCGATGCTCTTCATCATATAGTATGTTTCTTATATCGCCGTAGACCGGGCCTCCTAATCCTCCTGCAGATATTGCCCTATCCACTACAGCCACAGCCTTAACTCTAGTCAAAAGATCTTTCACTTCTTGTATGGGGAATGGTCTGTAGAGTCTAAGTTTAACTAAACCTATCTTCTTGCCCTCTTCCCTCATCTTATCTATAGCCACTCTTCCCGTTCCCGCAAAGCCCCCTAATATGAGTATAACGGCATCAGCATCCTCGACTTTATATGTCTCAAGGGGCGCATAGTATCGCCCAAATAGATCGCCAAATTCACGCCAAACTTCTAAGATTACATCCTTCGATGAATTCAGCGCCCATTCATTTTGAACCTTCAACTCCGTCTGGATATCAGGCCCGGCAACAGGACCCCACGTGCTTGGCTGGTCGGGTGTAAGCTTGTATACTGCCTTTCTATGTTTGGGTAGAAAGCGGTCAACCTCTTCTTGGTCGAGTGTAATAAGAGGCTCTATAACGTGTGTGACGTGGAAACCGTCGAAGCAAACAGCCACAGGTAAGAGAACGCGCTCATCTTCAGCAATCTTAAAGGCTTGAAGCGTGTGGTCAAAGACCTCCTGCGCGTTTTCAGCATATATCTGGATCCATCCGCAGTCTCTAGAAGCCATCATGTCGCTTTGGTCACCCCATATGTTCAAGTTTGGTGAAAGTGATCTATTTGCCACACCCATAACTATAGGAAGCCTGTTCCCAGCAGCAATGAAGAGCATTTCGTGCATAAGAGCTAACCCTTGACCAGCCGTTGACGTGTAGACTCTAGCTCCAGCTGCACTCGCACCTATGCATGCGCTCATAGCTGAATGCTCTGATTCGACATTTATGTATTCTGCATCGAGTTCTCCATTTGCCACATATTCCGCTAAGCGCTCTACGATATGTGTCTGCGGTGTTATAGGGTAGGCTGCTATTACATCTACATTAGCTAACTTGACGGCTAAGGATGCTGCGTGTGCGCATTCTATAGAGATCCGCTTACCCAACTTTACTCCTCCTCATCAACCATCTTAATGGCCTTTCTAGCGCATTCTTCAGAGCATATCCCACAGCCCTTACAATACTTTAAGTTGATTTCATACATGCCTTCAGAGTTGACAAAGACCGCTCCATCTGGGCAGTAAACCCAGCACATTCCACATTTAGTACAAAGTTTAGCGTCTAGGATTGGCTTCTGGCTTCTAAATGCGCCTGTGTTATACTCTTTTGCTGAACCTGGGACGAAGATTATGCCTGCTATTGGTAGGTTTTTAACTGTAGGTTTGTCAGTGGTCAATCTACTCACCTATTTTAACTTCGTTGAACCCTCTTGCTACCGCTTTAGCATTCATTTCACTGGCTTTTGCACTGAATCGTTCTTTTACAGCGTCTAAAATAAATTCTAAGTCAACTAGACCGATTACTCTAGTAACTGCTCCTAGCATCGTTGTGTTGACTATTGGTACCCCAAGTGTTTCAAGCGCTATTTTTTTGGCATCTATAACTGCGATTCGGTAGTTTAAACCCAATTCTCCTCTAATATCATTTATCGTCTTCCTTGTATTTATTATAAGCGTCCCATTTTCTTTAAGGCCCTCCAGCACATTTACCATCTTCAGAAGACTTGGATCTATAACTACAACAACATCTGGCTCATAGACTTCAGACCTTATACCTATGGGCACATTGTCTAATCTATTATAAGCCATCACGGGTGCACCACGCCTCTCTGGACCAAAAGAAGGGGATGCTTGAGCGTACCAGCCTTGATTTATAGCCGCGTGTGCAAATAGTTCAGCAGCCGTGACAGCACCTTGTCCACCTCGCCCGTGCCAGCGTATCTCTATCAACCCTCCATCCTCCAGCAAGTTAGGCGCCTCCGAGCTGTGATTAACCTTTTCTAAGATATATGCTTAGCATAATTTAGACCGAATAAGATCACTAAATAGTTTAGGTTTTTCAAGGTGAGTCTCTCTATTTTATCTGTATTTCTTGATTATGATGCCGTTGTTTTCTAAATTATTGATATATCTTCTGATATGCGGTAAGATAAGCCTCAAATCTTTATTTTTTATGACCACGTCTGCATTAGATTCTACTACAGGTTGTGCGCAGAACGCCACTCTTAACCCCGCTAGTTCAAAGAGTGTAAGGTCATTAGCCCCATCCACCACAGCTATTATCTGCTCCTTAGGCTCCTTTAACGCCCTTACCAAACCTTGAATCGAGTTTGCCTTATTTGAGTTAACTCTTATAACTACAGAATTTAATTTATCCGCTACAAACACTAACTCATTAGCGAAAAAATAGTCCAAGCCGAGTTCTTTTTGAACACGCTCAGCAAGTAAAGTGAATCCTCCTGAAACTGATGCCAACATAAACCCCATCTCTCTTAGTGCTTTACAGACTTCTTTAGCGCCCGGCATAAGCCTAAGGCTGTTAGATATGTTTACGCAGTCGCTGTAGCTTGCGCCCTTTAGCTCTTCTATTCTCATTCGTAAACCATCTTCCCAGTTTATTTCCCCTCTTATCCCTTTCAGCGTTATATCCCAGATCCTATCCTCTATACCTTTAAGCTTGGCTAATTCTGGAAGGAATTCCCCGTCGACAAGAACACCCTCTAAGTCAAAGATTGCTAGCATATGGCTCACTTTAGCCGCTTCTCTTCTGCTGAGCTGTGTTTTCTTCTCTTGTTAGTTAAACTTTTTGAAGAGATGGGGTTATTGAGAAAGCCACTCACACTCCGATTTAAGACGAAAGCACCTTGGCGACTATGCTCTTGAAGTCTTCATCCTCTATCGCTGCTTTTCTTCTTACAGACTCGTTTTTAAGCTCCTCAAGTATCAGTGGGATCTTTTCAGGAGGAGCGTGCATACCTAGCTGCTGCAGTTTCCACTCAACCGAATGCCTACCACTCTTCTTCCCCATAACTACACCGTGTCTATTGCCTACCAACTCAGGGAGAATAGGTTCTGAACCGAGGTAGTACTTAACCCAACCAGCGATTGATATTCCTGCTTCTCTGGTAAAGGCTCGATCGCCTACAAACGGCTTATTAACTGGAACCTTGAACCTTGAGTATTGTTCAACGACTTTAGATAACTCATATAACTTTTCAGTCTTTATATCTAAATCGACACCATAAAGATACTTCAAACCCATAACAACTTCCTCAAAAGAGACGTTTCCAGTTCTCTCACCTATGCCGTTAACAGACGTATGCGCTACCTCAGCTCCAGCAGCTATACCAGCTAATGTGCAAGCCGTACCCAAGCCAAAGTCGTTGTGGCAGTGCATTTCAAGCGGCTGCTTAACCACCTTCTTGAGCTCCCTAACCAAGTAGGCCATAGCCTCGGGTAAAGCGCAACCAAACGTATCAACAACAATGAAGGAGTCAACCTTTGTTTGTGTGCCTATTTCGCTCAACAGCCTCTTTATGAATGAGAGTTCCGCTCTAGTCATATCTACAGAGAAGAATGCTGTCTGCAGCCCGTGCGCTTTAGCATAATCCACAGCCTCTATAGCTTTCTTAACGACTTCATCGTAAGGCCAGCCGAACTGCTTCAGCTTAGGCACACCGACAGGTCCCTCTATTATTACTCCTTGAACATCACTTTTTATCGCAGCGTCGATATCGCCCTTCACCATACGGCAGAAGCCAAAGATCTTTGCCTTAAGCCCGGCGTGGGCTATGGCTTTGACTGCCTCAGCGTCTTCAGATGAGACTACTGGCATGCCGGCTTCGATTCTATGCACACCAGCTTCGTCTAGGAGCTGTGCTATGTGCAGTTTTTCTTCCTTTTTGAAGACTACTCCGGGTGTCTGCTCCCCGTCTCTAAGAGTCACATCGTATATTTCGACTCTGTTAGGTAGGTTGAAGTTCTTTCTTACCTCTTCTACATAGTTGAAGTGGCTGACCCACCATTTGTCGCCTACCCAAGGTCCTTGTTCCAAGTTCATTTCTCTAATCAACCTTCAATATGGGATTCGAACTGGCTATACTTAACTTTTAACCCTTTTGATTACCGAACTTAAACTTTAAGATGGTGTCTAATCACATCTTTTGGGATGCTAAAGGAGTTTTTGATGCTTGCAGTTAAAGGCTCTGAGCTGATGTTTCCCATATCTTTACTTATTGTTGCATTGGGATTTGCTGGGCTTGTAATTCTGATCTTGGTCGCTAAGGGGCGAGCTGACTAGTTTGAGTAAGGGTGTGTATAGTCTATTTATAGAGTTATGTAAGGATAAGCCGATTAGGCTCAGATCTGGCTTACAGCTTTATATTGAAAAGGGCTACTACATCTACACAGGTTCAGCATTTGGGGAAGGTTCAGCGAGCCTAGAGAGGAGGATTGGGAGACATCTGGTTCCAAATAAAAAGCGATTTTGGCATATAGATTATCTGCTTGATGGTGATGGTGTAGTGTTGGAAGCCGTCTTCTCACCTACTAAGAAGAGAATGGAGTGTGAAGTTAATAAGAGGATCTGCTTACTATTGGGCGCTCAACCGATTAAAGGATTTGGCTCCTCAGATTGTAAGCAAGGTTGTCTCGGGCATCTCCTCCACCATAAATCTTATGGAGAGAAGGATGCTATTGATGCTATCTGGAAAGCTTATTCCACGCTTGAATTAGAACCCAAAAATTTAGGTATGCAAATTGGTTATCGTTAATCGTTCAGTAGATCTAGTTATATTTGATCTTGATGGCACTTTAGTTGAGTTCAGATACCGTTTCAAAGAAGCCAAGATAAGTGTTCTGAAGATCTTGGCTGAAATGGGAATATCTTTATCTGATGAAGCTCTACGCAAATCCACGCAAGATATATTTGACGAAATTGTTTTCCAAGTCAAGCGATTAGGTTCGCTTGACTTGGATGAAGTCATGAGGCGTGTTAGCGAAGTAATTGACGAATATGAGATGGAAGCTGCTCTTACGACGCGCTTATTTGAAGACACATTACAAGTTCTACAAGCTCTTAAAAAGCTCGGTTTGAAGCTCGCTTTAGTTACTAATAACGGTAGGAAAGCTACTGAGTTTATGATAAAGAAGTTTGGTTTAGAAGGCTTCTTTGACGCTATTATAACCAGAAACGATGGGCTTAGGTTGAAACCTTATCCTGATGGTATAAAATGGGTTTTAGGAAGGTTTGCTGTTTCTGAAAGTCGTGCTATGTTTGTAGGAGATAGCCCCATAGATGTTAAGGCTGGTAGAGCGGCCGGGGTAGTGGTTGTGGCCTTAAAAAGCACATTCTTCGGCTCTAAGAGTGACTTAGATGCTGAACCAGACTATCTGGTAGATAACCTCTCGGACATACTTCTCTTGGTTGCAGGACGCAAGTAAGTCCCATCAAGTTTATACATAAGGTCTATGGTGCCTATTCTAGGTTGAAAGAAAAAGAGGAGAATGTCAAGAGAATTAGCATATCCTTACCACCAACCCTACTGGACCTCTTTGATAAGGTCTCCTCATCTATGGGGTATAATGAACGCTCAAGAGCCATACAAGCCGCAATGAGAAACTTCATAAGCGAATTTCAATGGAGCCAGGAACCTAAGTCAAGAGGTTCAGCGGTCATATTGCTGATCTATAACCACGAAGTAGGTGGACTGGATGAGAAGATAACCGACATACAGCACAAATATAGAAATTTGGTGTCCTCAACACTACACATCCATCTCGATGAAATCAAGTGTTTGGCGGTTATTGTGGTAAGAGGCTCTAGCTTCGAGATAAAGAAAATTGGCGAGGAATTAGCTTCTTTAAGGGGTATTCTACAGCTAAAAGTAGACTATTTTGAGCATTCTGTTTAATTTATGAAAGTAGATGAGAGACCAAGGTTGCTTGATATAGCATTTATATTAAAGATTGTGTCAAATCTTGGCTATGTGGGCGCCTTTGTAGCTGGTGTATTAGGCTCAAGCAGCCTCTTCATATCTATCTTCCCATCCTATGTCGTCATCGCGCTTCTAGGGGCGACGCTTAACCCTATAATTGTAGGAGTGTTAGGAGGCCTAGGTGCTGGCGTAGGGCAGTTTCTGCATTACTATGTTGGGTTAGGTGGTAGGTATCTCCTCTCAACAAAGCGGAGGGAGGGGTTAGATAAATGGAGAAAGAGACTTGACAAATACGGGGTAATCTTGATATTTCTTTTTGCAGCTACACCTCTGACCCCAGACGACCTAATATGGATACCATTAGGAGCAATGAGGTATCCCAAGCTCAAGGCACTTTTAGCAGCCATATCCGGTAAGATAATTCTTAACCTCATCTATGCTCACGTAGGTCACATAGGGTGGGAATATCTGTATAATCTAGTCCTTGCTTAGCCCATATTAGATATAAATAGTTCTAGCCCTGCAACAGTAAGTATGGACTTCATAATCGTGATGAAGTTTAGAAGCAAGGTTGGGAGAGAAACTCTAAGCCGCCTAAACAACCTATGTGAAAAACCACCTCCAGGCTTCAAACCACACGGCATGTACTTCACTTTAGGTAGATACGACGTGATCTGGCACGTTGAGGCTGATGACCAACTAAAGGTTACCGAAGTGGTCGTAGGTTTATCAGATATATGCTCAACCGAAACCTTCCCTGCGATACCCAGAGAAGAATTCACAAGACGGTTTGGCTGAAGCAAGCTAAAGGAGCCTCCTCTTGCCTATGGAGTGGGTAAGCCACCCTCTACTAAAAAGCCAGACGCTTGAGAAAAGAGATTATCAGTTAGACCTATTTAGACTCTGCTTAGAAGAAGACCTTCTCATCGTGCTTCCCACAGGATTAGGCAAGACAGCTGTAGCTCTCCTTCTAATTGCTGAGATGCTCTATAGGTATCCTGATAAGAAGTGCGTCTTGCTTACACCAACTAGGGTCTTGGCTTCTCAGCACGAGGCTTTCCTTTCTAGGATGTTGGATATATCTTCAGAGGATATTTCTGTTGTAACTGGTGAGATGAAGTTAAATGATAGAGTGCTTGCTTGGTCTAAGCGTGTGGTTTGCGCAACCCCTCAAATAATGGCTGCTGATTTGGAGCGTGGGCTGATAGATCCCAAACAGTTTTCACTCATAATATTTGACGAAGCGCATAGGTCTGTTGGAGCCTACGCTTACACTTTGGTTAGTATGAAAATGGGTGAAAACCCTAATGTAAAGAGGCTTGGGATGACAGCATCACTACCAGCAGAAAAAGAGAAGGTAGAGGAGATTCTGAGGAACCTCAAGCTAAATCGAGTGGAGGCGAAGAGGGAAGATAGTGAGCAGATAGCGCGGTATGTGCAAAAGACCTCTATCGAATGGATTGAAGTTCAACTTAACCCTCTCTTGAATAGAATAAGAAGTGAACTGCTTGAAGCAATAAAAGACTATGTGAGTAGGCTTGCTGCACTTGGTTTAGGAGAAATAGGTGTTCAGCCTAAGATGAAGCATCTAATTGAGTTGAGGGCTAAGCCGGAGTATTCAGCAAATCCTGCTGCACGGAGCGCGCTCTTCTCTCTAATTAGGTTAACCATGATGCTTGGGCTAATAGAGACTCAGACAGTAGCATCATTCACTCAGTTTATGGAGCGGCTCTTAAGTAGAGGTAAAGGCATAGGGTTAAAAGAACTTCTGCAAAACGAGCATCTGAGGACTGCATATGAAATAGCCAAGGGTACACTCGAGTTAGGGGTCGAGCACCCTAAGCTTGAGGAGCTGATCAAGGTGCTTAAAACCCTACCTCCAGGAGAAAAGGCTATCGTATTCACTAGCTACAGAGCCTCAGTTCAAGAGATCTATAAGAAGCTGGCTTCAGAGCGTCTAAGAGCAAGAATCTTAGTGGGAAAGCGAGGAAGCGGCGGTCTTACACAAAAGGAGCAAGTAGCGGTGCTTGAGGAGATGAGAAGAGGAGAATTTGACATACTTATATCAACACAAGTTGGCGAAGAGGGTCTAGACATAGCTGAATGTAGGCTGGTAGTCTTTTACGACAACGTGCCTAGCGCGATACGCTTTGTTCAGCGAAGAGGAAGAACAGGAAGAAGAGCGCCGGGTAGAGTAGTGGCATTCTTAGTTAAAGGAACAAGAGATGAAGCATACTATTGGCTGGCTAAGAAAAGGTTGAGGGAAGCAAAGCAAGTGATTGAAGAGCTTAAGGTTAAGAAAGAAGCTCAAATCCTAGACACATACTTAAAACCCACAAAGGGTCCAATAATATATGTTGACACGCGTGAGTCAAGATCTCTCGTAGATTGTCTGGAGAGGATGGGTGCAGAAGTCCACATTGAGCAACTAGACATAGGAGACTTCGTCTTGAGTGAGGATATTGTTGTTGAACGAAAGACCGTTGAAGACTACATCAAGTCGCTTATGGATAACAGGCTCTTCAGCCAACTGGTAGCAATGAAGAATAAGTATCCAAAGCCGCTGCTCATCGTGCAAGGCAGTAGAAAGAAGGGCGCCAGCATAGGGCTACCAGCCTTCTACTCTTCACTCGCGAGTGCATTAACAGACTTTTACATCCCAATATATACGTCAGAAGACGATGAAGAGACAGCTGTAATTATCTACTATATAGCTAAAAGGGAGCAAGAGGAGGGAAGAAAGGCTGTAAGAGTTAGGGAGGGCAGAAAACCATTAACTACACCAGAGATTCAGAAGTATGTTGTTGCTGGTGTGCCGGGTATTGATGCTATCTTGGCTGATAGGCTTCTCAAACACTTTAAGAACGTTAAGGGGGTCTTCTCAGCAAGCTTAGATGAATTAAAGACGGTTGAGGGAATAGGAGATAAGACAGCATCTAAGATTAGAGAAGTAGCGGAATTCAACTACTGTGGCGACTGATTACCAAGAAGACCAACCGCCATCAACAACGATAACCTGCCCCGTCACGTAGTCTGATGCTGGAGACGCCAAGAAGATTAATGCGCCTACTAGATCTTGAGGCTCAGCAAGTCTCCTTAGTGGTGTATGGTTGAGCAGATGCTCTCTACTCTTAGTGTCTTCAAGAATAACTTTAGTCAATCTACTAGCAAAAAATGATGGTGCGATTGCATTCACATTTATACCATATCTTGCCCATTCGACTGCAAGTGCTTTGGTCAAGTTCACAAGCCCAGCCTTAGAAGAGTAGTAGGCTGCTATAGGGAAGCGGTCTGCTCGTAGTCCGTAGATTGAGGCTATGTGTATTATCTTTCCTCTTATGCTTGCTTCTATCATGCTTTTTGCCGCTCTTTTTGAGCATAGGAATGCTGCGGTTAGGTTCACGTTGATTACTCTGTTCCACTCTGCGAGAGAGAGGTCTAAGGTTGGTTTGTAAATCGAGTCGCCGATGCTGTTAACAAGCACATTTGGATGCCCCAGAGTTGATTCACATTTGTTAAAGGCTCGGTCTACATCTTCTTCTCTGGTTAAATCGGCTTCAAGCCAATCAACATTTAAGCCTTTACCACTGAGGTCTAATGCTACTTTCCTAAGGTCTTCAGCTCTTCTATCTGTTAAAAAGACTTTTGCGCCTCTCGAAGCTAAAGCTTCTGCGAAAGCATAGCCTAATGTGCCAGCTGCTCCAGTTACTACTGCAACTCTACCACTAACATCAAATAACTCATCTTTACTGAGCAAGTACTTAACTAAGCTGGGAGAAGATGAATATAAAGGGTGTTGGTTATAGGCTGAAGGATGCTGCTCATACTAGACAACGACTCAACAACACTCCCAGAGTTGGTGGATAGCTTGGAGAAGCTTAGAGCTGCATATCAAATAATCCGATATGACCAACCAATCAAACTAGATGACTATAGAGGCATTATCTTAACTGGACGCAGATCAGCTTCAGACGAAATCAACCGAGCAAACATAAAGGTGATTAAACAAGCTCTAGTAAAGCATAAACCGCTACTAGGAATATGCTATGGCGCTGAAATCTTATCTCTAGCTATGGGTGGGGCGCTCACTAGGTTAGGTCAAAAAGTCTATGGCTATCAAACCGTATATGTGAGGAAGCCAAATATATTGACCGAACCGTATTCAAGGCTTAAAGTATTTGAATCGCACATCTTCAACATATCTCGCCTACCAAATGGCTTCAAGACGTTAGGTTATTCCGAAAACTGTGAAAACGAAATAATTGGGCATGAAGAGTTGATGTTTTATGGCGTTCAATTCCACCCTGAATGTAGTAGAGATGGGTCAAAGATACTCTCCAACTTCACGAAGATCGTCGGTGAAGAAGAGCGATTTGTTTAACCTTTATTTAGCTAAGATGAGCAAGTAACCAACTATGTATTTAAAGGTTAAATGGATAGCACAAGCAGAACCTTTAACAGAGGGCGCTCAATCGTTTCTCAATGGTCTAGTTAAGATCAGGTTGTTTGAAGACCCCGAAGGAATAATCGAGAAGATTAAAGGCTTCTCACACATAATCCTCGTAGCTTACTCGAAAAGAAGTAGGAGCACGGTAGCTTATGTCGCTAAAGTTATTAGCAAAGAGGGTGTAGAAATCAAAGTTAGAACAAATAATATAAAGAAGCCTACCAATATATTACATATCCAGCCATATCATACAGCAGATGATTGCATATATAGCGCTTCAACGCCAAATGACGCAACTAAATTCAGCAGCACACCAAAGACGGTGATGCTTAAATCTATGTTAAAGGAAGCTGAACACTTTCACGGCGATCTATGTGCTGGTGTTGCCATAGGTGTAAGAATGCTCTACAGGGCGGTAAGTGAACTAGGTTGCTATCCAAGAGATAGAGAGCTTAAGGTTATAGTATCTGCTAAAGGTTGTATAGCAGACGGCATCCAAGCTCCTATGGGTGCTACAAATAAGAGGTTTCGTGCTGTAGAGCCTATAGATGATACAGCGACCTTCACTTATAAGGGCTGCAGTGTTAGAGTTAAGCTCGCCCAGTCAACAAAGTTCAACAACGCTGAGGAGGTTATTGAGGCCAACGAAGAAGAGGTTATAAGTGGAGTAGAAGTGCTCAAAGCTTAATGTTTGCCTCTAACAGCAAGCCGCCTAACCATATCAACTAGTGCTTCTCCATTCACCATAAGGTTAATTATCGGTATGTCGGATGCTGAAGTTTGGCTTACGCTCTGACCTATTACGCCTGTTGCAGCAAGTATAGGGGGCTCTGTGCCTACAAGAAGTCTGTTTAAATCATCTAAATCTTTTGCGGTTATGATCTTATATACATCCATTCTTTTCGCTGCAAGTGAATGAAATCCTTCGACGAATATGAAGTCCAAATCTTCACCCTTTAAATAATCCAAAATGTTATCCAAGTTGCTGTAATACATCTTAGCCTTTTTGATCAAGGCTAACTCATCTGGAGATGCACTTAGGACTACTTTTGCACCAGCCTTTGCGAACCTCCAAGTATCTTTGCCAGCGGTGTCTATTGTAATTCCTTCTTCGTGAATATGTTTTACAGCAGCCACCTTAAAATTTAGGGCAGAGAGCCTAGAGATAAGATACTCCATGGTCCAAGTCTTACCAGACTTTTTACCACCCACTACAGCAATAACTACAACCAATGCACAACCAACAGACCTATCTAGACCACCTTTCTAAACATTATCTTTGTGAGCAGCTTCATCTTTAACCTTCTTTATAAGGGCTTTAAGACGCTTGTTGCTGATAGTTGGTGTAGCCTTCTCAGGTATAAGCCCCTCAGGTCTATAGATGAGCACAAGTATAAGGATTGAGCCGAGAAGAAGGTATTCAAGCCAAACCGCATCGAAGGGTAAAAATGTGAATGAATCTTTGTAAAACTCGATAACCCTTCTCGCTGTGATGAAGATGAATGAACCAAACGCTACACCCACATTATTTGCAGCACCACCAATTATTAGTATAAGCCAAGGCCAAAAAGTCCAATCCACTCTATTAAATGCTGTAGCAACCACGCCTCCAGCATAGAACGAATAGAGCGCACCAGCTACACCAGCGATAGCAGAACCTACAATAAGTATCTTTATCCTAACTTTTGTAGCATCTTTGCCTAGCGCCTCAGCAGAAAGTTCATTATCTCTAATCGAGCGCAGCAGCCTACCTAAAGGCGAACGAGCTATCCTCTCAGCATAAAGATAGATCAAGCCCGCAAAGGCGAGTAAGATCAAAGTAAATGCTAAGAACCTAACCTCACCAGCCCAAGCAAAGGGATCTGGCACCTGCACACCCAATGTTCCACCAGCTATAGGCTCATAGTTCTGACCGATAACCCGTGATATTTCACCTATGGCTAAGAGCGTCATACCAAGGTAGTCTTCTCTCAGTCTAACCGCAGGGTATGAAGCCAAATACCCTAAAGCCCCACCCACAAAAGCTGCTAGGACTATTGTAGCGAAGAAGACTATGAGGGCTGCAACGATGTCTTGAGAGAAAGCCGAGTTAACCGCAGCCATAACCGCAGCATTATCCTTGATAAAGTCCTTATCTACCGCTACATTAAGTAGTAGCTGAGAGAACCTACCTGAGAATGCTGCTACTACATACGCTCCTCCAGCTACAAGAAGAACCTTACCGAAGTTAGGGACACCTGTATATCCAAATTCAAGATTTAGACTCACAGATAGGATCATGTAGACAGCGAAGAAGGCCAGCAGATCCACAATAAACTGTGCAAATAACGCTAGAGCCAACTTCTTCCCCTCCTCTTTACCGCTCTTAGTTCTGACCTTCTTATACTAGCTAAACCCATAGGTGCTACTAGTAGAGTAACAACCATAATTGCTAGAGGTAGGGCTGGTCTATACGGTATAATCCAGACTCCAAATATTTGCGCAAGTAGATTGGTTCCAAGAACCTCAACCAAACCGACAAGCAGCCCACCTAAGACCGCGCCATATATGTTAAGAAGCCCGCCTAATATGCTGGCAGAAAAGATACTAACTATCATCCTTGTGCCTGTGTCAGTTGAACCTTGAAGCCAGAGTGGTAAAAGAGCACCAGCAAGCGAAGCCAGCCCTCCTGCTATAAACCACGAAACAAGATACACTTTATTCACGTTTATTCCAAGAACCCCCGCAAGAGACGCATCTTCAACTACCGCTCTCATAGCTATACCAAACTTTGTGCGTGTGAGAAGAATATAAAGAAGCACAACCGAACATACAACCAAACTTGGAAGCACAAAAAAGATACCTGGCTGGTCAGCAAATGTAAAGTCAAATCTCCTCAAAATAAAGTAGCGTGTCACAACCTTAGAGATACGCTGCACACTATCTGCATATATGTTGAGCACACCTATGAAGAAGACATCAATAGCTAATGTGGCAACCATAAGCCCCACAATCGAAGCGCCACGCTTCATCTGCGGTCTCAAAACTAGCAGGTAGATGACGACTGCCGTAAAACCACCTAAAACAAAGGAGAACGGAAGAGCAAGGTAAGGCGTCAAGTTAAAGATCTGACCTGCAGTCATCGACACATAGATCCCTACAGTCACTAAGGTGCCGTGAGCAAAGTTAGGAACCTTTGTCGTCATATAAGTTAGGGTCAAACCTATACTCATCAAAGTAAGCATATTAGCAAAGATTATTGCATTTCTAAGAAGAGGATCAATCAAACTAAAGCATCACCAGCCATCTCTTAATCATTTATCGATATCTAGAAGATAAGCTTTATAAATCCAACGCATAGATACAACCTTTATGCGTATCAGAAAAAGGTTAGGTGTTTCTTCAGCAATAGCGGCTGTATTACTAATCGTTGGCTTAATAATAGGCGCAGCTGGAGGATATCTTGTAGGCTCATCCACTCCACCAGTCATTAGCACAGTAACCGAAGTCAGAACTACAACACAGACAACAGCAACAACGGTAACAGCTGCTCCGACAACAGTAACAACAACTGTAACAGCGCCTGGCGCTAGGCTAAGCGGCGAAATTGCGGTAGGAGCTTTAATGAGTTTAAGCGGAGACTTAGCAAGCTTCGGCAAAAGGGAGTCAACATCCCTAAAGATAGCTGAAAAAGAGATAAACGACTGGCTTAAACTATCTGGGCAGAGTTGGACATTCAAGATCATCGAAGAAGATACCGCAACACAACCAGCAGTAGCTCTACAGAAGCTTCAGTCCTTAGCAGCAAGGGGTGTAAAGCTTGTTATCGGCCCTCTATCTAGTGGTGAGCTGAGAAACATAAAGGGGTATGCTGACTCTAACAGAATTTTGGTTGTAAGCCAATCTTCTACTGCACCAGCTCTAGCAATACCTGATGACTATGTATTCAGACTTGTGCCTGATGATAACTTCCAAGGTAAAGCTCTCTCAAAGTTGCTCTCAAGCGCTGGCGTAAGTCACGTTGTTGTGCTCTATAGAGGTGACGCTTGGGGTGATGGGCTTCAAGACGCTTTTGCAAGGGAATTCAGCAAGGTAGGTGGTGAAGTTGTGCCTATTAGATACAACCCTGATGCAAAGGACTTCTCAGCAGAGCTAAGCAGCGCAAACACAAAGATAGGTGATTGGATAAAGAGCTACGGTGCTGCTAAGGTTGCTCTCCTTGACATTTCATTTGACGAAGCGGCTCTAATACTGCTCCAAGCAAAAGACTATCCCAACCTAGTAAATGTAACTTGGTATGGGACCGATGGCACAGCTCAAAACAGCAGAGTAGTCTCAGACGCAGGTCCTATAGCTGAGAAGATTAAGCTCTACAGCACAATCTTCGCAGCGACTTCATCACCAAAATACGAGAAGCTAAGGTCACAGGTAAAAGCAGCGATAGGTGAAGACCCAGAAATTTACTCCTACACCATATATGACATAGCTTGGACACTAGCCATCGCAATATCTGTAACAGGAGTATACGATGCAACCGCCATCAAGCAAATCTATCCTTCTATCTGCGCAAACTACTTCGGCGCGAGCGGCTGGACACTGCTTAATGAGGCGGGAGATAGGGCTGGCGGAGACTATGACATCTGGGGCGTAGCAAAGACACCTCAAGGCACCTACGACTGGGTTAAAGCAGCGGTCTACAACTTTGCATCCGACTCTATAACATGGCTACAGCCAACCTAAAATATCGAACACCCATCCCCTATTTTTTGGGGCATGAACACTCTCCTCGACATACAATCAGTCTCAAAGAGCTTCGGAGGAGTCAAAGCACTAGACCGTGTGAACGTAAAGGTAAATGAGAAGCAAGTTGCGTTGATGATCGGGCCTAACGGCAGCGGGAAGACCACTTTAATAAATGTGGTTTCTGGCTTCTATGCGCCTGATGAAGGTAAGATCTACTTCAACGGCAGAGACATAACCGCCCTACCACCACATCAAATATACAAACTCGGATTAGTAAGAACCTTCCAAATACCATCCCTATTCACAAGATTGACTGTGCTGGAGAATCTGCTCGTAGCCTCTAAGGTAAACAGAGGTGAAAGCTTTCTAAAGGCGCCTTTCACGGGTTCTTGGCTCAAAGATGAAGAGGAGAATCTAGATAAAGCGTTAAAGATACTACAGCTCCTAAAGATAGATCACCTTTGGGACCTTAGGGCTTCGAAGCTGAGTGGTGGGCAGATGAAGCTACTTGAAATAGGGAGAAGCCTAATGAGTGATGCGAAGATGATCTTACTAGATGAACCCATATCTGGTGTAAACCCAACCTTAGCGCATGAGATTTTCACATACATACTTAATCTAAGAGATAAGCTAGGGCTGACATTCTTGATCATAGAACATAGACTTGATCTAGCCTTACCGTATGTAGATTACGTCTACGTCCTAGCATACGGTAAACTTATAACGCAAGGGGAAAAAGAGAAGGTGATGCGAGACTCGCAAGTCATAAGCGCCTACCTAGGTGGATAAGTATGTTGAGCATCAAAAACCTCTCTGCCGGATACGGTCGGCTTCAAGTTCTCTATGACATCAACTTAGATGTGCAAAGAAGAAGCATATCCGTCATCGTTGGACCAAATGGTAGCGGGAAAAGCACATTACTAAAAACCATCTTCGGATTAACAACCATCTTTTCAGGCGAAATCAAATATAATGGATACGAGTTGAACGGATTACCGCCACATAAGATAGCTGAAAAAGGAGTAGCATATCTGCCACAGACCAACAACGTATTCAACACTCTAAAAGTGAGAGAGAATCTGCTTATGGCTGGCTATAGATGCGGCGAAGAACTAAAAGATAGAGTAGAAGAAAGCCTCAACTTCTTCCCCGTATTAAAGACCTACCTAGATCGGAAAGCTAGCACGCTAAGTGGTGGAGAGAAGCAGATGCTAGCTATGGCTATGGCTCTAATAAGAAACCCACAAATAATGTTGTTTGACGAACCGACTGCAAACCTTTCACCAAAGATATCCGCTGAAGTCCTAGACAAGATAGTTGAGCTAAGAGAGAATAGAGATATGACAATAATCTTGGTGGAGCAAAATGCCAAAAAGGCGCTTGAATTAGGTGAACAAGCGTATCTGCTAGTTAGTGGAAGGGTGGCTTTTAAAGGCTCAAGCCAAGAACTCCTATCACATCCAGAGTTGGGCAAGCTCTACTTAGGTCTAAAATAATGATGAAGAATTGAAGGGGATAGACCGGGTTAAGCATTTTATCGATGAGAAAGGTATAAATGCTGAAATTGTAGTTCTAGACTCCAGCACAAAGACATCCAAGCTTGCGGCAGAAGCATTAGGTTGCACAGTAGCACAGATAGCCAAATCCATAGTCTTCAAAGGCTCTAGGCCTATCGTCGTAGTAATCTCTGGCGACAAAAAAGTCGATTTAAACACCCTATCAAACATCGTAAATGAAAGAGTTGAAATGGCAGACCCAGAATACATCCAGGCAAACACAGGCTATGTGATAGGAGGTGTCCCACCGTTTCCACATAACCCTCAAGTGAAGATCTATCTTGATGTATCCCTTTTCAGATGGAGCGAAGTTTGGGCTGCTGCTGGTGAACCGAACGCTGTCATGAAGATAAAGGTCAGCGATTTGCAAAGCACTATTTGTGCAGAAATTATAAATGTATCTAAACATTAATCGTCCAGCAAGAACACACTTTAATCGACAAATGTTAAGTGATAGGGTGATTTGCTGCTAGTTTGCCCAGAAAAGCGATAAGGTAATATACTCTCTATCCAATAGGTATAGTTAGGAACCTTGAGCAAGTGGAACTACCTTGATTACGAAAAAAGACAGGAATTCCTATCCTACCTTCGAAAGGAATCTATAGACCTTCCTGACTACGAAGTTGTAGAAGTGCCTCAGCCGAAGCTTTACAAGGAGTTCTTTCCTTGGGATAAGCCTCCTTTAACTGTCTTCGACGGTGTTCTCTTACCCATAAAGATACCTGACAAGATCTGGATAACAGACACTACATTTAGAGACGGGCAGCAGGCGCGTGAACCCTATACCGTTAAGCAGATAGTTGATCTTTATACACTATTACACGAGTTAGGCGGCTCTAAGGGAAAGGTTCTTCAATCAGAATTCTTCTTATACTCTAAGAAGGATAGAGAAGCTGTTGAGGCCTGTAGAAATCTTGGCTATGAATATCCTATTATCGCTGGTTGGATGAGACCTACGTACGAAGACCTTAGGCTCGTTAAAGAAAGTGGTGTAGAGGAGTGCGGTATGGTTACACCAGTAAGCGACTACCATATCTTCTATAAGTTTCAAGGGTTAGGAAGGCAGAAGGTTATATCAAAGTATCTTGAGGTTGCTGAAGAAACCTTCAAGCTTGGTATAGTGCCAAGAGTGCATTTAGAGGACAGCACAAGGGCTGACATCTTTGGTGTGGTAGTACCATTCATAAAGAAACTTATGAAACTCTCGCGAAAATATGGGTTACCAGCTAAGGTTAGGGTATGCGACACACTAGGTATAGGACTACCTTGGGATTCGAGCGCGCTTCCACGAAGCGTGCCGAAGCTAATCTGGGTAATCAACAATTTATGTGATGTTCCATCTGATTGTCTGGAGTTTCATGGGCATAACGATTTTCACATGGGTGTTGCTAACTCTGTATCAGCTTGGCTATATGGTGCATCGCTAGTAAACTGCACCTTGCTGGGTATAGGTGAAAGGGCTGGAAATGTACCCTTAGAAGCGATGGTCTTCATGTATGCAACCATAAAAGGCGACTTAGATGGGATGGACACTAAAGTCATAACCAAGATAGCCCAATATTACGAAGAGGAAGTGGGTTACAGCATACCTTCATACTACCCTATAGTAGGCGAGAACTTCAACATAACTTGGGCTGGAATACACGCAGACGGATTATTAAAGAATATAGAAATGTATCTGCCGTTCGACACCGAGAAGCTCTTGGATCGCTCTCCAAGTGTAGCAGTTTCTGAATATTCGGGGTTAGCTGGTGTTGTATTCTGGATAAACCACTACTTTAGACTCACGGGAGAAAATAAGGTTACAAAGTCAACACCTGGAGTATCTGAGATCCACAGAGAGATTCAAGCTAAGTATGATGAAGGTAGACTTACAAGGATAGGAAATGACGAGATGCTTATGTTGGTCAAGAAGTATATGCCTTGGCTACTTGAGAAACTCAACAATAAGATTAGACTCAATCAGAAAATTAAGTAGGTTAAGAAGATAGAAAGAGCGTTTCTATCCAAGCGCCTAACAGAAGTAAGAGTACTATCATAAGTAAGCTGTAGCCAAGGTTTCGTAGCTCATAGCGAAGAGTCTTGGACTTAATCGCCCATATCAGATATAGGTTCTGCGTGGTGGATGTGGCATACGCTACGAACTCAAGCCAAAAAAAGGGTAAAATAGCTGTTGCCAAAAGAAGCATTAAACCGGGTACACCATTCACTACACCTGTGGCTGCGAAGACCAATCCTGTGTTGTAGAGCACATAGGGTGCTAGAATAAGCCCTAATCCTGGTATTAGCATAAGCAGAGCTACTCTAAGGTTGTTAGTGAATATGTCTATAATATTTGGCGAAGAGGGTACACTCTTTTTCACATCTTCTAGCATCTTATTCGCTTCTTCTTTGCCCATAGCTGATGCTGAGCCTGATGCAGCAACCCCTATCAGAGCGAGAAGTACGAGTAGAAATATGCGTCTGCGCGCCAAAGTAATACAGCATGATTACCTTATTTATTGTAGATAAAGTTAACCCTACTCTTCTAAAAGCTTCAGTAGAAGTTTGCCATTCTCTAGCATACCAAAGTCGTTGTTCAAATATATGTATATTCTCTCTGTTTGCGCTTCTTTAACCCGCTTCGCAATCTCCTCAAGTTCACGCCTACTATATGTGTAAGCGTACCACTCTTCTCTACCGTGAAGCCTAAGATAGAGCGCATCACTCAGACAGACTATTTCTCTCGGCAGAAAAGGTGCATCTACTGAGCAGAAAGTAACCTCACAATCCTTTAAATCATTTTTAACGCTCCACCACGCGGGATCCCTAAATTCAACAGCAGCTGATGAGCCTAGATGCAGCGTGTTGAAGAAGGCTTTAATGCGTTTTAGGTTCTTTTCTGTTGGTGTAAAGCTTGGAGGCATCTGAAAGAGCCAGAAAGCAATTCTGTCCCCAATAGGTTTGAACAGATCTTTGAAGATATACCAAAGCTTTACTGCTTTCTCTGAAAGCTTAGCGTAGTGTGTTAGAGAGCGATGCACCTTAACGGAGAAATCAAATCCTGAGGGCGCTTTACTCCAAGCCTTGATCCAGCTTGGAGAGGGAAAACGGTAGAAGCTTGCATTGATCTCGACTGTGTTAAAGCCTTGTTTAACATACCACTCAAAGGGTGTAGGCACACCTAAGTTCCAAAAGTAGCTGTATCCAGATGTACCTACCTTAGCCCTCTGCATCATAGATTTTGAAAGACATAAGATGCTTTAACCTTTTAGTCGAAAGGCTAAAAAGACCCTTTTGATAAATGCTTAACGATGCGCTATGTCTGAGTATAAGACTATCAAGTATGAGCAGCGTGGCGGCGTTGCTATAATCACTTTGAATAGACCTGAGGTGAATAATGCAGTCAACTCTCAGATGGTCTCTGAGCTCTGGGATGCCATGCACAGAGCCGGTGAAGACGATAGTGTAAGAGCCATACTATTCACAGCTGCTGGTAGGAACTTTAATGCTGGTGGCGACTTACAGGAGTTCAAAGATGCAACCCCAGAATTCATGCTCAAGTTTAACGGCAAAATGATAGAGCTCTACAAATATATGATGAGGCTGAGGAAGCCGATTATAGCTGCGGTCAACGGCTTCTGCGTAATGGATATGCTGAACGGCTTTGACCTCATCGTTGCTGCTGATGACGCAAGATTAGCCAACCCAGAGGTAGGCGTAGGAATCTCACCAGGCGCAGGAATCTCCCAGCTTCTAGTTAGATGGGTTGGCAGATTAAAGGCCAAGCAGCTCCTCTTCTTCCCAGATCCAATATCAGCTTGGGAAGCTCAGAAGCTTGGATTAGTCAACTGGGTCGTTCCAGCAGATAAACTCTTTGAAGAAGCATTTAGAATCGCCAATCAATTAGCAAACGGGCCGACAAAGGCAATCGGCGCCATCAAGATGACCATCAATGTTGGTGGAGAGATGCAGATCGACGATGGGCTACTTTACCAGCAGCTCGAGCAGCTTCCACTCTTCACAACTGAGGATCAAAAGGAGGCTATGAGAGCGTTTCTGGAAAAGAGGAAGCCTGTCTTTAAGGGTAGGTAGCATAAAGAAAACCTACCCACTTCATATTTTTATTAAAAAGAGAAACTTAATCTAATGGGTCTATTCTCATACAAGAGGATGCTCAAGCGCTTTTACTGGGGTTATGTGATACTTGGTGTAGGTTTTCTTCTTGTGCTCGCATCATATGGCATAAGGTTTGGATACGGTATTCTAATACCGCCGATGAAGTCTTCTCTAAATTTGACAGATGTTCAGAGCGGGTTTATAGCAAGCGCCTATTTCCTCTCATATACGCTATCAGCGCCACTGATAGGCTTCATGGTTGATAGAGTTGGCTGCAAGAAGGTTATACCGCTGCTCTGTGTGGTGATGGGGTTCGGCACATTTATGATGGGTTCTGTTAAAGAGTGGTCTCTAGGAGTCTTCTTATTCGCGCTCGTCGGGGTTGGTTCACACGCTGGATGGGTTGCAATCATAAGGCTTGTTACTATGTGGTTTAAAGCTGAGAAGAGAGGTAGAGCAATAGGAGTAGTGAATTCAGGCTATGGTGTTGGATACGGCTTGATGGGTTTACTGCTGCCAATAATTGTAGACACCTATGGTTGGCAGCATGGATGGTATCTAATGGGCGTCTTCACCCTAACACTAGCTGCAGCCTCAGCGCTTCTCCTAAAAGAAAAAGAATCAACGGATAGACGAAGAGAATTTAGAACACAAGAAGCAACTCAAATAATCTTATCATCAGGAACGTTCTGGTTCATAGCCTCATCATACTTTGCTATAGCCTTCGCTACAAGCACCACGATGACCTTTATGGTAGCATACTTTAACATAGATCTCTCAATAGATTATGCTTATTCGGCAGGACTGGCTAGCGCCGTTGCCTTCAGCGGCATCCCCGCAAGTCTAATCCTCCCATATCTATCAGACAAAATAGGTCGAATACAAGGCTTAGCCCTCTGCAACCTTGGTGTCGCAGTGTCAATCTACAGCATGGTTGCTATTGGAGCAAGTCTCCATCTACTGATGCTCTTAGCCATTATGTACGGCATCTTTTATGCGTCTATGTTCCCTATATATGCAGCTTGCGCTTCAGAGTATTTTGAGGAGAAGTCGTCTGGATCAGTAATCGGCTTATGGACCTTATTTTACGGTATCGGTGCTACAGTATCTCCTATTGTTGCGGGCTTTCTACGTGAGTCTATGGGTAGCTATAGCCCAGCCTTTACACTTTCAGCAGCGGCAATGGTCTTAAGCGTTATACTTCTGCTTCCAGTGGGTGTTGATCGTTCAAAAAGAGCGGTGTATCGTTAGAATAAGCTGAATTCACTCATCTGTTGAAAAGCGTTAAAGTGCCACTCCTCGTAACATTCCTTGCATAGATAAACCTCGCTGCCAATGTCATATTCCGCCCTTCTTCTCTTACAATAGCTGCAAAGAACAATACGGCTCTGCGCTGTCATTACCTTACACGCGTTAACTGTATCAGATTACGCAGCAAATTTAAATCTTCTGCTGACATAACCCAATCCCCATCATAAACATAATTAGAGTTCCATAAACCAGAACTTCTAACAAGATCTGAATATGCGTACCTCCCTAACCAATTTCCAGACGGCTTACATATCTTACATGAAGAGATTGTGGCTATCAGCTTTTTCTCAAGAAGATTACGCGTCCCTTTATCCTCGATCTTTACACATCGGAAGTAGAAGTTAGCTCTTAGAAGATTTGAAACATCTTCTTCGACCTTCCTGCATACTTTGCAGGTAGGTTGGCCTTGCTTTTCCCAATGAGGTAAACATGGATGTGCAGGGTTTTCTCTACGCATTAAAGCTCCTCCAAGGAACTTGCGGAACACGCTGCTATTCTTGTTTCCAGAGTAGTGGAGCTGCAAGCGCCTTTTTAAACCATTGCTTGAATATGGGTGATTACCTACTCTAACAACACGACCATTGGGTGCATGAATGGACACTTCCCCCTTCTCGTAAAAGAAGTATAGGCCATTGGTGAAAGACACTTGACTGGGATTAGAGTACGCTGACAGTGAGCTGATAAGTTCATGTACACATCTACAGATTTCTTCCACAGAATTTCTCCACATTAACACAAACCTATCTCCCTTAGCATCTCCTCTCTGTCGAGATTTGTAAGATTACTGATGCACCCCATAGCTTTACCCACCGGCAGCCCTTCAGCTGGGCATATCACCTTCTTTTTATCGCCAAAACACCTCTTGACTATTGATGTGTAATCTCTGCCGCCTAAGGCTATCACGACATCGTATGCATCCAGCTTCATCTCATCCACCTGGCTTCTTAGCTGTTCTAAACTTATCGGGTTAGTAGAAGGGTCTTTAAATGTCACGTTATAATTTTCGAGGATAGTGAAAGACGGGTCTATGAAACCGTATTTAGCTGAAAGGATCACCCATCTATCGGCGAATCTCTTTGCAAACGCCCGATTAACCTTGAACGGCCCTCCAGTGTATGCTTCCTCTGCCCTCGTCGGCCCTCTGTCCTGGTCTACATCCCAGATCTTACTCTTCCCGCAAGGTACGACTATAAGAATCCTCACTTCAAACCCTCCTTGGCAATCTATACCTTATCTTTAGGGTAGCCCCATTACCTTTAGGCGGCTCAGCAAGCACTTCATCTTCTTCTTGCATCATACTTCGCATAACGTGACAACAGAGCGGCATTCTATGATTGCGTCCGGGGTACCCACCTACTCTCCTATGTAGCTCACCTGAAATAACATCTACATATTGTAAGCCTTTACGCTCGCCTTCTTGGAAGATTCTTTCTAATTCTTCACGGAAATCTTTACTCGACGCCTTCCAATTCATAGAACTGAGTAAGAGCGCATCTGAAATATAAATTTTTTGTTAATTAATTAATTAATTAACTATAATAAGTAGTAAAGTTCCCTAAATCGTTAAATATCTTTAATATTAACCAGCTTCTTAATAGAGAGCGCCGCGGGAGGGATTTGAACCCTCGAGACCCTTGCGGGTCACAGGCTAACAAGCTGGACTAAGGCTCCAGGCCTGCGCCCTACCGAGCTGGGGCATTTAGCGTCTCCCCCTTGTTTAGCCTAGGCGACCGCGGCCCTTCACTCTAGCTACTGAAATGCTTGATTAAAGATTTTACTTCTCAGTATCTTCTCCCTTCCTTGAGAAAGAAGGGAGTAACGGTTTAAAGGAGGCTGAAGGGGAAGTTAATGTGGCGGGATTGGTCTAGTGGTTAGGATACCAGCCCCCCAAGCTGGTGGTCGCGGGTTCGAATCCCGCATCCCGCACTTTTATCTAAGTTTAAAAAATTGGGGTTTAGACCGCTGCTTTGCGTCTAAGCATTAGGATCGCTAGGATGATGATTATAATTATCAGTATAACGATGCCTGCTATGTATGGTGTTGTGTCTACGGTTATCTCTTTGTAGGCCGTTGTAGTTGCTAGCTCTGTTCTAGTTATTGTGTATGTGGATGTTGATGTAGTTGTCTGAGTTGTGGTTTTGACTTCGGTTGCTGTAGTTGTAGATGTCGCGGTAACTGTTGTTGGCTGAGTTGTTGTTGAAGTAACCGTTATTGTGACTGTGGTTGGTTGTGTGACTGTAGAGGTAGTTGTAATTGTGGTCGGCTGCGTTATGGTTGATGTGAGTGTGGTTGTTGTAGGCTGTGTTACTGTGGTTGTGCGCGTTGTTGTCTGGGTTACGGTTGTTGTCGTGGTTATAGTCTCCCTAACCGTAGTTGTCACTGTAATCGGTGCCAGTGTAGCCTTTAGCGGTAATGTCTGCTGAAGATCTATCTTATTTCCACCCGCGTCCAGCAGATCCAATCTTACTAGCTGCAGCTGAGGTAAGTTGTCTACACCTACTCCAGAAGCTGGCACGGTTAATGAGCCTACCTTCGATGGTTTTGCGTCAAGATTGAACCACCTATATTCATTGCCCACCTGCAGGAAGACCGCATTCTCCATGAAGCCCGTGGTAGATGCTTGCGCAGCATTGATGGTTGCACCACTAGGTAGAGTTATTGAGAGTTGAAATTGATAGACTTCTACCGGGCTTGTGACTTCAACCTTAATCAAACCATCTGAGAGATTGAAGGCAGCTGTTGCTTGCGCTGAATATACGTTAGGTAGGAATGTCAATACTGAGGCAAGTATAAGAATCGCTAAAGCTGTATAGGTGTATATCTTCAAGGCTTTACCCGCACATCCATATGAAGTCAAGTTATTAAAGCATAACTTATTCATCTTAATCCACTCTCCCTCTGAAGTAGAAGTCCAGTAAGCTGTATATGTCTTGCTTCACAGGCACTCTTCCCTCAGTGTATACGCTTACTGTCTTATCGAAGTAGGAGTTTAAGGCGCTGAATATGCTCTGCACCGTAGGTTTAACCACAGTCACACTTACCGCTGTTGGTGTGTCAAAGCTTACAGCAAAGTCTGGCACGTTCACCGACGCAACTACCGTGACAATCTGCCCAACCGAGACGCTGGCGTTAAGTGGCACAACCAAGTCGAATGCGACTGAAGCAGCTGCGTATGATGGTTGAGTAGCCAACTTAGTGACTATGAGCCTAGTAGCCTCTCTTGCAGATGTTCCAGGTAGCCCTTCAACAGATAGAGCTTTTGTCTTGAAAGCGGCTGGGATGCTGAATGATACAGAGCCTTCAGGTATGGGTTGAGTAGATGATAGGGCCAACCTAACTTTGACTGAGCTGCCCGGCTGTGCATCCACCCTTTCTACTGTCAAGGTCGCCTTTACGTGTTTCAACCTAGCTTGTGTCGCTGCGTCGAGATATGGTAGGGTTCTGAGCCTCTCACTAGATGAGAGCTGCTTGAATATTTCGTTGAGTCTGCTTGTTGATACGTGGCTGAGTATCTGTGCGAGTGTCTGCATCTTGTTGGATGCTATAATCGACTTTACGGCGTCAACAGCCTTCGTTAAGCTCATCGCATCTATGAGCATAGCGGCCTTCTCAGGTGTTGAGGGCAACCCAGCTATCTCGAGTAGTAGATCAGCTGCCACGTCTGGAGGTAGTTCATCTATAACTCTAGCTGCGCCTGCAGCATCCTTAGCAATCATATTATCTACTACTTGAGCAGCCCTATGCAGATTCTCCCTAGTCATTCCCTCAACTACCGGCGCGGCTTCTCTTACATCCATCGTTAAAACGACGTCTGCAGCTTTGTCCACGTTGAGGTTAAGTGTAATTCTAACCGCTTCTTCAACGGTTAATCTGGCTAGGATTTGAGCAGCTCTAGTTGTGTTGACGAGGTTAAGTATTCTTGCTGCGTCTGTAGCGTTCATCGCCTTTATTGCTTCTACAGCTTTGTCTACGCTCATCTGCTCAATTCTATTTGCTGCGTCAGATGCATTCATCTGTGTAAGTTGTGCAGCCCTCTCCTCAGCAGACATAGCTTCGAGATCAGACGCTGTTGGTGGTGCTGATGGTGCTGGTTGTGTAGGTGTAGGCGGGGATACTAACGTGAACGATATGGTCTGTGAGGAGAATATGTTTGAGGGCTGGAGACCAGTCGCTACATCAACCCTTATTGTGTGGCTGCCTAAACTTAGATATGATGTGTAGAGTGATGCTGAATACCTTATCTGGCTGCCAGATGTGAAACCATATCCGTAACCGTAGCCGTAGAGAGCTCTGTATCCATATCCGAATGCATATCCGTATCCGTAGAGGTATCCGTATCCGTAGCCGTAGCTTGCTGAGTAGAAGTAGCCTGGTGGTGGTGTAACTAGTGTGATTGTTGGTATGATGCTGTTTGCTGGTGTTAGGTCACCACCAGTAGGTGGAGCTGTGTATTGCACACCATCTATGACTACACGTATCTCTTGCACAGGCACCACTTCGCCGCTTTCCACAACTATCCTAAACTCAAGTTCTTTAACTACACCAAGCGTTATAGTTTCACCGCTGGTTATACCGCTTATCTCCACCCTGATGGCGGATGCTTGAGGAATGAAAAGTAACCCTCCAATAATCGCAATTGTAAGGAGGACGGCAAGAGTCTGCCTCCTTGATAAAAGATGCTTGACGCTCAAATTGATGCACATGCTGTTAATAAACTATATAAGCCTTTCTTTAAAGTTTACCTTTTTCAGCTATGTTTTCTTGGATGCATAATCATATAAAACGGGTCTCTAGCAGCGGATAAAGCATAGGGGTGAAATTGAATGCCTGAGACAGGGAGCATCGGCAAGATTCAAAATAAGGACTGATATAGCGCTGTTAAGTAAGTATTCTTTTCAACCCCCTCCGCAACTTGTCACGAATAATTTAAATAATTTAGCTAAAACTAGTAGATGTGTGAGATGAAGAACCATACGCTAAAACTAGCTGCATCATCGCTCATATTTATGTTGGCTTTATCAAATTTATCTTCACCACTAGCGGTGGCCTTAGATGACCCATACACTCAATTAAGAAATTGGCTTTCAAACAACTTAATAATCAACGGAATGTTTGTATTTAGAGGCTTGCCTTACGAAAGCTTAGGCAAGGTTATAGACCCACCAATAAGTTTTAGTGAACCTTTAGGTGCACTGGAGTTTTGGAAGGCTGAAAGTAGACCTACATACCTAGACTATATTACAAATTATCTCTACAAGGGCAAAGATTACTTCTTGCTAAACATCTCCTTCCCCGGCTGGAAAAAGGTCGGACCTATTACGATAGGTCGTGAGCCCTATAACCTAACTTATCGCATAGATAAGATTAAGTTTGATCAATACTTGTTGTGGGGAGGCTATATCCCAGACTCTCTTAAACCGAACATGTACACTCTTTACCAAGAAGGCGATGTGATGTTTTATCACATTTCATTCCCAGTTGAAAGTGTTTACGAGGAATACCCTGAAGCGCTTTACACTTATCTTACGATACCAAACCGCGGGGCTGTGAAGATACCTAAGGGTGAGAGCCTTCTCCTATCCTTAGGTTTCAAACAGGTTAACATCTTGAGTGTTGTTAGGAGTATATTGAAGGGTGAAAGGAGGAGTATTCCTTTTCCGAACGATTTAATGAGTTTGTTGGGCTCTTTACCGGTAGATGATCTTTATTATTCTCATTTAACGGTCTCATGGAGCACAGAGGGTAAGGTAGGCTACTTCATTCCAGCCGCGCCTGCCGACTACGAGCATATAGTTGCCCCTAACCCCTCAGGCGCTATAATCCACGTTAAGTGGACTGAGGAGGAGATGGAACGGTATCTTAGTGAATATAAACACCATGTCTTTTGGAATAAGAATAAAACCAGAATCTTCCAGCCTATAGGAGCAGCTACTACAAAGCATAACCAAACTATAGACTTGCTTATCAATGACATGAAAAGTTTCTTCCTTAGCACCGCAGTCTTCTACATAATTGATCCAGAGGTCTACAAAGGGAATGATATTGTCAGCTTAACCATATCGGATTCAAAAGAAAGGTTTAAGCTAACCTTTAATTTCGAAGTTGAGGTAGGGCCTGAAAGATTTCAAGCATTTCTCAAGCATGTTCATTACGACCTTAAGACGTTCTCCGATACCGTTGAAACTCCGCAGGTGAAGTTCGACGGCTCCTACACTACCTATACAAGGTTAAGTGTTAATAAGGCGGGTTATGCAGATGATGGGGCTTTACTTTTAAATGTCGGAATTCTTTATAATCACGCGCAATCTCTTTATAAGAACAGTAAGAATCCTCTAGGTATTGAAGTGGAGGAAGCCCAAGCCAAGACACGAGTTAGCGGATTAGTTAAGGTTGGAGGATGGTTGCCTAACCCTGCTCCACCTGGTTATGCGATTGAAGCTACATCATTAGAATGCATTATGTATTCACATGAGATGCACTTTAAGCGTTACCAAAAAGTTCTTTATACTGGGGAGTCTTATTTTATCCAAGAAAAGGTTGAACTCCCACCAGAAGCTCAGATAGTTTCAAAGGAGATAGACTATAATAAATTTTACTCATTAAGAGAGCGTAGAGCGTTCTTTAAAGACGAGATAGTGTGGGATGAAAGTAGAAGCTCAGATGTCTTCCAGTCAAGTTCTAAGATAGACCTTCTGCTCTACCTGTATAATAAGCCACCGTCTGTTAATGTCCTTATGCAGTTTGCAGAAGATCGCTCCACCACCTACCAAAGTTATCTCACCGGAGTAAGCCATGAACAAAAATCTGAGGCCTACAAAATTAGTAGTGAGCCACTAGGATATGTCAACGCTACTGTTAAAGGTGTATTTAGGACTTTTCCGTTATACGCTGAGTTATATCTAAATAGAGCATTCGTCGACAAAGATACGATAAACCAAGTTGAACAGGGCGAAACACAATATGCCATCTTCGCTTGGATGGGGCAAATAATACGGCAAAACAATACCTACACACCTCTAATGTTTTCTGGGGGTGAAGTTTATGTAAACACAATATTAGAGTTCCCATATGGAGAAGCCGAAGCCTCTGTGTATCAGAGAGAAAGTAAGATCTTATTTATAATTCCAGACAAGTATTCAGTGCTTAGCGGAGAAGAAGTAGAGGTTATCACCGCAAGTTATGGTGAAGGTTCTGAGGATGTTACAGTCAAATTAGAAAGTTGGTTAGAACTAACAAATAAAACTGTTGTACTGCAACTATCAAAAATGCAAAGCAAGGCTGATAAAACTGGATATGCTTACTTCAAGATTAAGATACCCTCATACAGCAAGCTAAATGAAACCTTACGTGGTGATGTGCCCAAGTTCCTATATCTGAGGTTAAAAGCGGAGGATAGTAGAGGAGCTGATTCCACGAGCTGGATCGACATATACACCTTTGGAAAATACTTACGTATCACTGCGTATGACTTATACCTAGGATACCCAGATAACCCTTGGAGGAGGAATATTCTCACTTCTATAAGGGAAAGCATCTATAGCGGAAAGCTTGAGAGACCCTTACCCAAACCTGTAGCTATCAATTTGATCGACACCAAGACTAACAAAGTAATAGAGAGCTTTAGCGTGGGTTCAAAGCCGCTTCTGGTTTCCTTAGACGACGATGAGAATATTAAGGAAGATGCGGTCTATCGAATATCTTATACAATATATTTCGGTTCTTATGGTATTAAAGGATACCCTACTTTAAATGTTAATGATGCGGGAGTTAGAGTTGTAATACCTAAAGAAGAAAAAACTCAAGGAATTGCGGTCTACGACGTAAAACTCTACTTACCATACTCACTTTTCACATACTATATTGATTACCAAAAGAAACTTGCTGTAGAACCAAACTACAAGATGGTACTTGCTGACCATACCATAGTAAATCAGATGCTGCGATTTGCTCAAAATCTCTTAAATTCCTTAGACCGTTTCAGCGGCGAGTCAGACATAAAGAATATTCTTAAAGAAATTTTTGCAACTACCTTAAAAAGACAAGAAGATCTAATGTACATAGGACCAAGGGTAATCTTTCCAACTATAGGCACAGAAGAGACTAGGGGTACTGAACTGGAAGTCTTCAATAATCCTCTGAACCTTAGTCTACCACAGTTCAGGCTAAGTCCTACCGATATAGATGTCCCAACTAACTACTGGAATAAGCTAGCTAAACTGGTTGCCCTACAAGGATTAATGCTTAGAAACTATTTCTATGCTGAATTATCAACTCTACTAACCTCTAAGATACTCGCTCTAGCCATGACCTTAGAGACCTTTAAAGGATATTTCAGCTATACTAAATTCTGGAACCAGAAGAATATTTTTGCGCAGATCGCTAAGAAGTATCCCAACATCGCACCAAAAGAAGTAGCAACCATATTAGGCAGTAAGAAGATAGCGTATCTAGTAACTGAAGGCACTATACTTTCACTACTGAATATACTGGGAAACGACTTAATATCCAGAACCCTTAATGAGATGCTTGGAAGTAAAGAAGCCTCCACTGCTTTTATAGCTTTTTCGTTCAAATTAATAAGATTTTATTACTCTTCGCTGATCGGTATGGGAGAATTTTTAGGTGAGTTAAGTTTTGAATTGATGTTTCAAGTTTTAAGTACACTTATAGCACACACTCTCATGTACCTCTACAATGTGATGATGCAGTTAATAGTAGTGAACGAGCTCGATTCCCAATACACCTATTTCCCTGTAGGGACGCCAGTGTTATCTGTAGTTTCTCCTCTAATCCCTGCTCTCAACAACGTAATCCTGCTTTCACTGCCTAACCTTGGAAAGTATCCGAATGAGCTAGCCGATTTTGAAAGCCTAACTTCACCATTATCTTCTCTACGAAGCAAAAAGCCAGCCTCTCAAACGTGGAGTGGTAGGGTTGAACGTGAAGGCGTATTATCCTCTGCATCCTTCTACAGCTACACTGAAGAGCTCTTCTATGGTACAGCAGACGTGTTAATCAAAGCGCAGAATATTGCAGCACTCCTACTGTCAATAGCTAGAGGGCTTGATGGGATACACGAGAAGATGATGGGTTCAAGCATATCCGTAAGCCCCCAACTCTTAAAGGCTTTGAACATTCCTCTAACCTTCAAGGCTGGCACCACAACTAAGCAAGTAGGCTTAAAAGATGTAGTAGCAAAGCTTTACCTTGCTTTAATCTTAAGCAGTTTGTTTGACATGGCGGTAAAGGGGGTTTGGACCCCAACCCTATACTACGCTTTCGTCGGCGGGCAAGAGAGTAAATTTGAAGCTTTTGTCTTCGCGCTTATACACACAGCACAAGTTCTCGGACCAATTCTATCAACACTAGTAACATTACGTATAGCCAGTCCTAAGACTACTCTATTTGTCAACCAATTTGAGTCACCTAGACCTATACCATTGGAATCAACTTTGACTTACATCCCATCTAAATTTATGATAAACACTGGCTCCCCATCCACTCTTTTTTCCGACTACAACAAAGACGTCAAAGACCTAAATGACTTATCATCACAATTAAATAAAGTTAAAGCTAGGCTTTTAGTTTCCTTATCACAAGTCAGCTACAGTATAAGTGACCTTAACTTAATCATCGATGTAGTTAATTCAGCAGACTTAATGTTGAGGAGAGCAGCCTTAAAAGCTCTTACACCCGAGCTGCAAAACGAAATAGCCGGTAACTTAACTTTATTCTCGGCTCTTCGCCAAGAGCTCCTAGACGTTTTGAACTTAATAGTTTCAACACCATCATTAAGATTTTCATACGAAGACACGTACTATATCTCACTAACCATAGATGAAATGGCTAGGCTGCTACATGACGCTGCACAAATAGTAAGCAGAGCTGAACCAGGAAGCTATGCTGAGAAATTACGTGCAGTGATAGTTTTTAGACAAGAAGATGTTGAGATCAGCATAAAAGAAGGGGTAGCCCGCATCGAAGCTACCGTTCATAACTTGGGAGATGAGCCAGCGAATGTTTATATTGGATTAGCCAACGGCCATAACGAAATCAGATCCGATAAAAAAGAAGTAAAGCCTAGAAGCCAAGAACGATTCAGCTTCGAAGCTGAGGTCGATCAAAATCTGCTCAAAGAAAACTTAGTACTCCAGGTGAATGCTGATGGACATACTGTAGCAGCCACGGTAATCTCACTAGAAGATACTAAAGGTGGAGAAGTATACTATAGCAGTGGTGGTAAGTTGGAGGTTTGGGCCGATGCGCCTATAAAGGTTGAAAACGATAAGATTAAGCTTTCTGGTGTGAGAAACTTTCTTGTTCTAGTGTCTGACGAAGTTATGAAGCCTAGGTTCTTAGCAGAATTAGATGGGAAGGTCGTTAGATCTGGAGAGTTAAGGTTAGACGGCGCTACTCTTGTTGGGGTAGCCTTATCAAAGCCTACTACTGGTGTTTTGACCCTCAGGAGCGTGACATCTAAAAGTGAAACTGTTGTAGGTCAAGGGCAAGTTCACTCAAATCTGGGTGTCACAGTCGAATCAAAGGGTAAGATAGTGGTGCAGATAACTCAACTTCAAGAGAATCCATTCAAAGAGTCAAAGGTAATCGAAATAGCTGAAAAAGCCAAGTTTTTACTCCTAGATATAATCGAGGCAGATGAAGCATCTGTAGCTGTTAGTGTTAAAATAAGTGAATTAGACGTTAAGAAAGCTGATGAAATAGGCATCTTCAAGTACCTTGCGCAGAAAGAAGAATATATACTGCTAAGAAACTGGGTTTACGATGAGGGCAAAAAGGAGATAGTTCTTACTCTGAGTACTGGAGACCCCGTTCTAGCGGTCGTAAAGTTAAAGGCAAGCGGCTCTATAGAGGTTATAAAAACACAAGCCAGCGAAAAGACCGAAACCACAACAACTATAGAAACCAAGAGAGAAAAAAGCGTATTCACCGAAAGTTCCCAAGCAATAAGTGAAACGCCTACCTCTACAACTCCACAAATTGCGGTCTCAGCGCCAGAGAACTTAAATCTAGCCTTACTGGTCTCAGTTATTTTACTCATAGCAGTATCAATAATAGTAGTACTCCTAAAAAAGTCAAGAATAACCAAAGGCAAGTAAGATTAGTCTTATTACCTTGAGGTAGTAGTTGATAGGGACGGTGTGACATTAATATAAAGAGAATGACCTAGAGGAAGGCGCCTAAAGAAGCATAGAAATATTCTTTAAACCACTTTTAAATATGAGTTAGTAAGATAAATTATCGGAAGTTAGAGGAGAGACTTCCCAATGAAACAATTCTCACTATTTGGAGAAGAAATCACTAAAACACTAAAATTTAAAGTAGATAACGGAAAAATTGTCACAAACGCTGAGTGTGGACCAACTCCACCAGGTGAGGTTGTAATAAGGTCTGCTTTTTGTAATCTCCGTTGCATCCCTTGTTTCGCTTATAATTACTCTTGGCATGAAAAGGCTAAAAAGAATAAAAAAGTTATCTGCGTGTCTCTAGATAGATTAGTTGACGAATTTCTAACATTCATGAGTAGAATTCCAATTCCGGGCAACAAATCCTCTTATAACTGGTTTAGAATTCTTGGTGGAGAACCTTTTCTAAACAAAAAATCGCTAGAACATTATGTATACTTTCTAATGAAAATTCCAGAGGATATCTCGCCTAGGTTTAACAATTCTATACTTATCCAAACAAACGGAATTCTTCTAGGCATCATCGATAAGGATGAATTAAAAGCTGTCTTCAGTCCTCTTAAAGATAAGCCTTTCAAAGTTGTTATCGAAATTTCGATTAAGGGCTCTAACCCTGAAGAATTTAAAATTATCACACAAACACACGCAAGCGTAGCCAAGAAATTCTATGAAGCGCATATGATAGCGTGTGAAAATATGGAGTATGTTCACACCCATATATCCAACATTGATTGGACAGCTGTTGCTGGCTTTGGAATAGGTGTAACCAATCTAATTGTCGGGAATTATAAGAGAAAGGAATACATCAAAACTTTCTATCATCCTGCAACGAACAAGCCATTCTATCACCCTGACTGCTGGGATGACCGATTTGAAAGTATATATGGTCTTCATGTGGAAAAATATAAAATTAAATTTGGTGACAAATTTCCAATGTTTGGCATCGAAGATAGACTTCGTTGGAAATTTGCTTTGTGCGGATTAAAAAATTGTAAAGAGCATGAGTGTTTCTATGATGGTTATAAGGTTTATAAAGAACAAAGTAAACCAAGAATTGTAGAACTTGAACAATATTTGGAGGATATATTAAGAAAATTCTTTTTCGGCGATCCTACCTACTACTATACAAGACTATTTAGGTAAACATAGTCATAATTTGAATGGTCGAACTAAAGGTAATAACCTAATTTAGTTTGTGAGATATAAACCTACGTCCACCATATATACCTTGATTAGTCCTTTAACAACAAAAGATAAGGACTGCATCCAAATAGGCTCCTGTTAAGCCATACTAGTAGGGAAATGAAGCAATGATTTATAAGCTGAACTTTGCAAGAAGAAATGAAAATGATAGAAAACTCAAGAATATCTCGATGCCTATCTACAGAACTAACGATTTGGCGATAAAACTATTGCCACAAAATTGGTGGGGACGGTGGGACTTGAACCCACGGCCTACAGGTTCCCCCTCACCCTAGCTCCAAAGGGTACATCATCCAACACTGTCAGCGAACCTATAGCACTAAACCTCTGGAGCCTGTCGTCCTACCTCTCCAGGGCTCAACAGGAACCTTGCTAGACTACGTCCCCAGCGGCAACTTTGTACCATTCGCCTTCTTACTAAAGGTAGTTAACTTCTACTATACATATTTTTCTCGTGTAGGAAAGCATTTGTTTTAAAGCTCGTCAACCAAAGCTTCACTAAAGAAAGTCGAAGCCTATATGATTTAACACACAGATCAGATAAACGCTTCAGTCTTCTATATCCAAGCATTATTGTGTTGTTTCTTCGCAAAAAGAGACTGTTTCATTGATACCTAACTCAGCTATGTAGAATCCGTGAGTAACGTCTGCCGATTTAAGCCTAATTGTAACCCGTATCCCTTTGGTTTATGACGATTTTACTTGATTTGTATACAAACTGTCTAACCATCACATTAAAGTATCGATCTGTAGATTGAAGTCATGCATCTACAGCAACATGTTAATGAGACGTGGGTTTAATCAAGATCTTTAATTTTTCTGAGGTTGATTCTGCTTTTCCTTTATTTATGAAGGTGTGAGAACCCCACTTAACCCTTACTTTAGCGGCTAATTTATGCTCTCCTATACCCAAGTCTCTTCCAAGTAGGGTTATTTTTATGGTGTAGTCAAACAGTTTTTCATTTAGCTGCTCTATCTGCTCTACGATTGATGGGTTGCCGTTTTCATTCACAACCATAATCCTTATTCTGCTCTCCACGCTACTATCTCTGCTCCAGTAAAATATCGCCTTTCTAGCAAGTTTAATCGCTTTGACTCGCCTATAGATGAATGGCGCTGTTTGCTTAAGTAGGTTGACCGTTGACGTGAGTCTGAAGTTCACATCGTGTTTTTTGTATGCTTCTTCGATGCTCTTCTGGGTTAAGACATCTCTTAACTCGCCAACGATTCTGTAGCTTACTTTAAGCCTTAATACCTCATCTAACAATATTTCTGAGCTCTGAGGCTTTAACCCTAAGCCCTCTATGCGAGTTTTGCATCCTTCCTCTTTTACCTTAATTACGCTCACATTAGACCACGTTATAGGCACTGGCCGCAGCTATATGCGGCTTTCTCACCCTTTCGTAGCGTGCCTTTGTAGAGCTTGTCTTCTATTTTTTGACCGTGTATCTTCTCCCATTCTTCTACTGGTATGCCGTACTTCTTCTGAATCCTGTCTCTATACCACTCAGGTATCACGTTGAATGAGCAGAACGGTATTATCCTCAAGTCTGGTGTAAGGTAATGTATGTCACAGCGCTGAACCCTCTCAGCATCGTGGTTATACTTGTCCTGGAAGTGCATCATACCTAGGAAGAGGCTTCTCCTGTGCCACTCCCCAACAGATGAGTAGTCGTGCCTTAAGATGATTTTGAGTAGCATCTTTGTTAGGTTGAGTCCCTTAGGCTGCTTAGCTTTATCTATAAATGACCCAAGCTTTAGAAGCATATGAGCCATCACTTTGTATCTGTTTTCACCGCTCTTTAACTCCTCTGTTTTCTCCTCCAAGTATTCGATTAATCCCCTTACATCTACGAAGCTCGTTATCGGTATAAGCCTCCCTTCTTCGTCTGTGAAGACATAGGTTCCTGCGCCGCAGGCAAAATGTATCGATAACTCATACTTCGGTTTATTTGTCAACACCTCGATGAAGTTGGTTAATGGTGAGCAGCTGGGCACCGGGAACCAAGCTTCTGTTGGGACTTCGCCGTTAGTCTGTTCTTCGATAGCCTTTATGCAGTCTGGTATCGTTATCCTATACTTCTCTCTGTCTTGCTTAGCCATCCTACCTGTCAGTGAGACGGGTTGGAAGTTCACCGCTCTAACCACATCAATGTTTTTTTGAGCATATCTTATTATCGCTCCTAGCTCATGGTCATTCATCCCCTTGATTACAGTAGGCACTAAGACTACGCCGACGCCAGCCCTTCTGCAGTTCTCTATGGCGTAAGGTGCTTCCCAATGATTCTTAGGGTTCGTTCTTGCTGTCACACCGTCGAAGCTCATGTAGAGGTTGCTTACACCAGCCTCCTTGATCTTGTAGGCGAGCTGAGGGTCTAAAGCTAGGTTTATTCCATTCGTGTTTAGCTGCACGTGATCTACACCCTCCTCCTTTATCATCTTGATGATCTCTATCAAGTCGTCCCTCAGCGTCGGCTCTCCGCCGGTTAACTGTATGGAGTTACCTGCGACAGGTCTTTCAGCCCTTAAGGTTCTGACCATAGATCTTATCTGCTCCAATGTAGGTTCATACACGTATGCGCCCTCTAACCCCTTCTTAACGTAGAAGAAGCAGTACCAGCAAGTTAAGTCACATCTGTTCGTGATTATTATATTCGCTAAACCTGTGTGGCTTAAGTGGTTTGTGCATAGCCCGCAATTCATTGGGCAGGCACAGGAGTCCACGGGAACATTGGGATTTTGTATCCCTTTTCCATCACGCCAATAGGTGCTGAACTTCTTGTATAGTTCGGCTGAGCCGTAGTAGAGTTCTTCTACTTCACCGTGCTCTGGGCAGATTTTCCGCAGATATATCTTTGAGTCTCTCTCTAGGATTTCGGCGTCTAGTATACGGTTGCATTCTGGGCATAGGCTCTGTGTCCTTCTGATAATTTCTTCATGAAGCTTAGCTTCGGCTTCCTTAATTTCTATTAGAGCCATCTTAACCACTTATAGTGGTAAGTTTAATAGGTTATAAAGATTATCAGACAAATGCGACGGTGAAAAGTGAACTACATTAAGCGCATTAACCTATTTTGATACCTAAACCAGAGTGCCAAATCAATTTACACTCACACGCAGCTCCTACCGCAGCTGCTACAGAAGAGTGAGCTAGGAGGCTTCTTTGCTCCACAGAACCTACATATTGGCACAAAGGCTCGGCGCACCAAGTTTCTTTTAGAGATCTTACTCCTAGCCTTAGCGTATCCAACACTTTTATAATACTCTTCTAACAACGCTATTCTTCTGGCTACAAGCGGATGGCTGCTAACAACCTCACTCAAGCTCCCAAGAACTCCATCACCGCAGCTGACTTCTTTGTTAAGGGTTGTGAGCTTCAGTAGAAGGGATTTAACAGCCTCTACACTCCCAGCTACTAGTAGGCTGGCTCTATCAGCGCTGACCTCAGACTCACGCCTCCAGCTGAGCAGCGCTAATCTAAGAGGCGTCTCTAAGAGCGGTATGCCTATTGTTGACGCTGACCAGCCTACGCCTTGAACGATGAACTCTGCTAAGGTATGGTAGAGCATATGCCCACATCCTATATGCCCAAGCTCGTGAGCTATTAACGCGGTCATCTCCTCTTCTGTAAGAACTTTAAGCAGCCTTTCCCCTAATACAACGTAAGGCTTTTCGTCGAAGCCGAAAGAGTATGCGTTGAAGCCGACATAACCATCTACATACATCTCAGGCAGATACTTTAGGCATAATGTATCTGCACATTTGATAAGCATCCAACCAAGCTTAGAACCTCGCTCAACCAAGGCGCTTCTGTCAGAGACCTCCTTTACGAGCATAGAGACAGCCTTTTTAAGGTAGAAAGCTTTGATTAAGGCAGCTGGGGTAGCCAGCTCCTTGAGCAGTGCAAGCTTCTCTAAATCAGCTGCGTAAGCGTAGTCCAATCTGTTAACGTCATACCTTCTACTTTGAAGAAGCCTAACTCTACAACTTCTACAAAATATGTCCTCCTCGTCAGAACTGGTTCCACAGACCCTACACTTTAGCTCCAAGCTGCTAGAAAAGATTAGATCGAAGGGTTAAATAAACTCTATAGATAGGACATTAAGCTTTATCAAATGAATGGCTTTGAGGTCTTTGATATTATCGTCAATGAGATGAATTCGCATTTCTAGCAGTTAACACATACTCAGGAGATTCAAGGTAAAGGAAGTATTTGATGGCGCAGCTATAGGGTCACCTTTTACTAAGAACAAGCCTTCATTCACCGCCTCCAATCTTAGAAGTCGATACCGTCCCGTAGACAAAGCGTGAAGCAGTTGCAGGAACATCTGTCACCACAGATGAGCAGTAGATAAGTAATTTGATCGCCTTCAATGTTGCAAGGAGGCACCATAACACTACCTAGCCCCATAAGAGCCAGCCCACCAAGCACTAAGCATACCCTGCAGCGCTATCCTTCTAGATCTTGAACTTCATGCTAATAGAGCAGACACCAATCAGATACCAGTCAAGATCTATAGTTAACCGAAAAGTCGGAGGTCAAAACATCAAATCTTCTAAACTAAACAGCTTCTTAAACCAAATCATATGAGGTGGCGCCGGGAGTGGGATTTGAACCCACGAGACCCATACGGGTCACAGACTTAGCAGGCCTGCGCCCTACCAGGCTAGGCGATCCCGGCTATTCTCCCCTTCGATTTGGTTTAAGATAAAGTTTAGCTGCTCTGTGTCGCTTAAACCGACGTTGCGATAGTGTTGATTGGTTTTAGTGTAGCTTAATATTTGATGCATAAACTTTATATAACGGCGTTATTATAAGTGCTATTAACTTGAGTAAAGTAAAGTTCGGCTTAACACTACCAAATAGAGGTCCACTAATATACCCAGATAAAATAACGCCAGACCTTCTAATAACCCTAGCGGAGATAGGTGAGGAAGGTGGCTTCGACTCAGTATGGGTTGGTGACAGCATAATGGCTAAGCCACGCTTTGAATCTACAACAGTGCTTGCAGCCGTTGCGTCGAGAACGAAAGTGGTTAAGTTAGGTGTTGCTTGCATGGCTAGCTTCCCCCTTAGGCACCCAGTTCTCACAGCTTACACCTGGGCTACACTAGACCAGATTTCTAAGGGGCGCACGATTCTTGTAGCGTGCATGGGTGGTGGTAGTAGGGAAGCTGGCGGCGACTTCCAGACCGAGTTTAATAATTTAGGTATTGATTACGGTAAGAGGGCTAAGATACTTGAAGAGAACATTGAAATCATAAAGGCACTATGGACTAAAGACAAAGTAAACTACGATGGCAAATTCTACAAGCTAAAGGATGCAACCCTAGAGCCAAAGCCATATCAGAAGCCTAGGCCGCCGATATGGCTTGTAAGCAACCCATACCCATTTAACCCACCAGATGCACAGATCAGAAGAGGACTCAACAGAGTAGCACGAATAGCTGATGGCTGGATGACCACACTCGTAACACCAGAACAATTCAAGCACGGGTTAGGAGTAATAAAAGAGGAAGCTCTAAAGATAGGTAAAGACCCAAATACGTTAGAAAAGTCACTCTACTACAACATAAATCTAGAAGAGGATGAGGAGAAGGCATTCAAAGAGTCAAAAGACTTCCTTGACCGATACTACATGACAAACTTCGGCCCACAAGTAATAAACTCTTGGGTAGCCCTAGGCAACCGCGAAAAATGCATCAAGAGGCTAGAAGAGTACGTAAATGCTGGTGCAAAAGTCATCACACTTAGAATGACTACTACTAAGCAAAAGGAGATGGTTGAAAAGGTTGCTAAAGAGATACTGCCCAGCTTCTAGTAAGAAAGGAGGATAAGCGATATGAGCAGCAAAGTGAGTAGAAGAAGATTCATTTATGCCACAGCTGGCATTGCTGCCGCTGCAGCAGCAGGCTACGCTGCCTACATTTATCTAGGCACCACACAGAAGAAAGAGGCGGTTAAAATAGGTGTGCTTGCAGACTTCTCAGGACCAATTGCTGTATTAGGGGAAGCCCTTAAGATAGGCGTTGAAGTTGCAAAAGAAGAGTTAGAGAAGAAGGGAGGCATACTCGGCAGGCCTATAGAACTAATCTACGGAGACGATAAGAATCAAGCAACCGAAGGGGTCAACGCGATGACGAGGCTTGTAAACGAAGGCGTAGTAGCAGCGGTCGGAGGTTTAAGCACAATAGTTGTGCTGCCGGTTCAAGAAGTAGTGGCTGATAACAAGCTTCCTTTCCTCTCCACCTACGTTTCGAGCTATTCACTTGTAGATAATGTTGAAAAGAACTACAACAGATACAAATACTACTTCCATACAGGAATCGGAACAACACCACACTACTCTGAGTTAGTTGTAGAGGCTCTCAAGTTCATTAGAGAGAAGACCAGTTGGAATAATGTTTCCATATTAACTAGCGACCAGCTTTACGCGAAACAGATCACCGAGGGGATAAAAAGGATAAATTCCGAACTCAAAGAACCTTTCAAAATAGTTTATGAAAGCATCTTCCCAATCGGGACCAAAGACTTCTCCGTAGAACTCTCTAAGGCTGCTTCAGCAGCTACCCAGATGCTCATGTTCAACAATCACATAGTCGCTGAAAACGTTACTATACTCAAGCAGTGGTCAACTCTCAAACCGCCTTACATAATAGGTTTTGGAGACTGGGTTGGTAGCGACACAGATTACCCAAAGTGGACAGAAGGGGCTTGCCACTCAGAGATCCTCGTTGGAGACTACAACTACAACAGCAATATGACAAGAAAGACACCAGAAGTTAGAGATGCTATATTGAGTAAAGCTGGCGGTAGGCTACCACGAGGCTCATTTGAAGGATACGATACATTTATGGTGCTTGCAGCTGCGATAGAGAAAGCGGGTTCAACAAAGGCCGAAGATATAGTTAAAGCTTTAGAAGGAATACAAGTTGAAGGCGCGTTAGGCACATACAGATATAACCAACGGCACGACGTCGTAAGGGAACCCCCCAACTTCTACCCCTTCGTAAACCAGTGGCAGCTCGCCGCATACGGATACAAAGATAGGTTAGAGACAGTATCACCAGACCGCTTCAAGACCGCAGAACTGATTTTACCAAGCTGGATAAAACTATAAACAACTAAACCTACCGAAACGAGGTGCATCAACACTGCCACATCTCACAGTAGAAGGTGTGAACAAAAGCTTCGGTAGCAACAAAGTACTTGATAACGTCTCCTTCAGCTTGAACGAAGGGGACATTTTAGGCATAATAGGACCTAACGGGGCAGGCAAAACCACCCTTCTAAACATAGTCTCAGGCTTCCTAAAGCCTGATGCTGGAAAAGTGATACTAGATGGGGTTGATATCCTTAGGCTGAAGCCTCATATGATACGCAGATTAGGCGTCGCAAGAACTTTCCAAATACCTAAACCTGCTAAAAACCTCACAGTGTTAGAAAACGTATTAGTTTCACTTCTATTCGAAGACTCCAACATAGATTTAAATAAAGCAAAAGCTAAATGCATAAAGGTTCTTGAGCGGATCGGGTTAGGTGATCGTCTTGATCAGTACCCAACTTTGCTACCTGCAGCCGGTTTAAAGAAGCTCGAATTAGCTAGGATACTTGTCTCAGACGCCAAAGTAGCGTTATTCGATGAGGTTACAGCTGGTCTATCTGATGATGAACGTGAAAACATGTTGAATCTAATAAGGAGCTTCCACACAAAACAAAGGACACTAATTGTAGTAGACCACGTCCTTCCAACTATCATAAATCTTTGCCCACGCGTTGTCGTCTTAAATAAGGGCGCGATTATAGCAGACGGAAGCCCAAATGATGTTCTAAGTAATAGGTACGTGATAGAATCTTACATTGGCGAAGTCAAATATGCTGAGGCTAAGTAACCTCACAGCGGGTTACAAACCCTTCAAAGTTGTTAAGAACATTTCCTTAGAGGTTGGAAGGCAGGAGATAGTGAGTTTAGTCGGCCCTAATGGGGCTGGTAAAACGACCATACTTAAGGGTATCGTAGGGATAGCAGACATATTCGAGGGAACGGTATCTATCGACAGTATAGATATCACGCGTAAAGAGCCTGAAAGAGTCGCGCAACTAGGAGTGGTTTTGGTTCCAGATGATCGTAGACTATTCCCTAATATGAGCTGCGAAGAGAATTTGGAGTTAGGTGCATACTTAGAGGAAGCTAGGAGAAGATATAGAGATTCTCTTGACGTAGTCTACAATCTTTTCCCAGCGCTCAAAGAGAAGAGAAAGCAGTTAGCGAAAGCACTCAGCGGAGGTGAACAACAGATGCTGGCTATAGCTAGGGGTATAATGGCTAGGCCAAAGTTTCTTCTTGTAGATGAGCCTTCAACCGGTCTTTCCCCTAAACTTGTCTCTTCTCTACTTAAAACGATGGAGGCGTTAAGCGAAAGCGGGGTATCCATACTTTTTACTGAACAGAATGCATATGCTGCATTAGAGCATTCCCATAGATCTTACCTAATAACTAGGGGTGAAATTACGTTAAGTGGTTTATCACGTGAGATACTGCTCTCAAAGAGCTTGATAAGCCAGTATTTTGGGTGAGTTTAATATGTCAACTTTGTTGGCTGAGTATCTGCTTTTCGGCGCGTCGATAAGTGCAACTTGGATACTTATAGCTTCTGGCTTCACATTACTCTACGGTGTTACTAAGATAGTGAATGTAGCATACGGTCTTTCATACGCACTCTCAGCCTACTTGTTTTATTATCTAGTTAGGGTTGTAGGGTTGAGCGCAGTTTTGGCTTTGCCGCTTGCAATAATTATCGCTGTGTTAGTTGATCTTGCTCTCTTCACCGTTCTCATTAGGCCGATAATGGAAAACCACGAACTCACCATCACAGCCACATTCCTACTCGTGATAGCTATGACACAGGTCTTTATGCTTCTCTTCTCTCCGCAGCCCCGTGGTGTGCCTACGATAGTAGAGGGTAATATATCAATATTTGGAGTAAATATGGTTCTTCAACGCTTCATCCTCGTTCCTACATCAGTCTTAGCACTACTGCTGCTTCACATATTCCTTAGAAAGACTAGAGCGGGTAAAGCGATTAGAGCAGCTTCACAAGACTCTTTAGCTTTAAGGTTGCTGGGTTTAAGTGTTCAGAAGTACTATCTACTAACTCTGATGATTTCATCTACATTAGCTTCGCTGGCTGGTGTACTCTTTGTGTCTCTTGAGGTTGTGACGCCTACAACGATCCTAGACCCGATTGTGCCCATATTTACAGTCACGATACTGGGAGGTCTCGGAAGTATACCTGGAGCCATATTGGCTGGACTGCTGCTAGGATATTCTGAAACAGCAGCGATTTACATTTTCGGAAGCCAGCTTAGAGGAATAATTCCGTTGATCATCGCTATCTTAGCTATCCAGATCAGACCTTATGGGATCTTAGGGAGGAAGTAGATTTGAACAAAACTGTTTTAGCGGTGTTATGTGCTGTCTTACTGCTTTACGTTATAGGGATTACTGGAGATAGATATCTGCTAACAATTATGATCTTCGGCTCAGCTTATGCCATTTACGCTGCGACACTTAACTTCACTGCAGCCTATGTCGGACAAGTAAACCTAGGCCACGCAATCTTCTTTGGAACTGGTGGGTATGTGTCGGCCTATCTAAGCGCTATGATAGGTTTACCTTTAGCCTTAACTATACCAGTCTCCACCTTTATCTCTTCAGCAGCTGGGCTTCTCTTAGGATTCTTGACGCTTAGGGCTAAAGGCCCGTTTCTGCTGCTTGTGACCGCGCTTAGCAACCTTGTTTTAGTCAACCTAGTATACTCTTTCTCTGAATTTACGGGTGGTGAAGACGGTTTAACCGGCGTACCTAAAGTTTCTGCTGAGCCTTCCCTCAACTACTTCATCTTCGTAAGTTATGCACTTCTAACCACAATTATACTTACCTTGATACTGCGCAGTAGGCTGGGGTATGGCTTCAAACTTATTAGGGAAGATGAAGACCTCGCTGAGGCTATGGGTGTTAATGTGGTTAAATACAAGATATTGGCTTTCACGATATCCTCAACCTTAACCGGATTAGCGGGTTCGCTCTATGCCCATTACCTTGGTGTAGTAGGGCCTGGTGTACTCTCATTTGACCTTACCTTCCAAGCCTTGGTAATGATATTGCTCGGCGGATGGGGCACTTTACCGGGACCGCTTATTGGGGCTTATACTGTAACATTCTTTAACGAATATTTGAGAGCCTTGGGTCCATATAGAACTCTTATTCTAGGCATCGTAACTCTTACCGTTGTATTAAGATTCAGGAAAGGGGTTTACGGAGCTCTTCAAGATAAGATTAAACTGTTGCTTAAGTGACTGTATCTCTACTCAACTTGCCATCTGTAGTTGAATGATACATTTGTTCGCTTAAGGATGTCTTCGCCGATCTCTTGCACCCTTCCACACAAATCTTGTTCGTTAACGTATCGGGGTGTGCCTGATTGAACAACTATTCTGCCATCAACTATAACTGTATCAACACTTCTACCGTCAGCAGAATATATTAGGTTGTTTACAGGATAGAATATTGACCTCCATTCAGCCCTCTTCGTGTCAAATACTACTAGATCAGCCTTCTTACCGACTTCTATTGAGCCTACTTCTTCATTTAACCCAAGCCCCCAAGCCCCGTTAATAGTTCCCATTTCTAGCGCTACCTCAGGTGGCATAACAGCTTTATTCAACTTCGCATCCTTGTAGAGAACCATGGCTAGATACATCAGCCTAACCATGTCTAGATAGTAAGATGAGTTTGCAGCATCGCTCCCCAGACTTACGTGTATACCTTTATCTAACATCTCTGGAAACCTACCGAACTTGGTTGCTCCAAATCCTCTGACCGCCGCAGAAGGGCAATGCACAACTTTGGCTCCGCTTTTAGCCAGTAAGCCGATCTCTCTCTCATTTACCACTAACGCGTGTGAGAGAAGCACGTTTTCACCTAAGACTCCTAAGTGTGCTAGGTGTTCTATTGGTCTTCTACCCCTATTTGCCTCAAAGTTCTTAACACCCTCTTCGCTAAAAGATGTGTGTAGCGTGAGCACGGTACGGTATCTATCAGCAAGCTCCTTCGCTTTGATTAGCAGCTCGTCGCTTGCGTAGTCTGGTGAGAAGACAGTAACCCACGCCTTTACTCTACCGTTTGATAAATCGGAATACGCTCTTAGCGTCTCCTCCAACATCTTAACCGCCTCCTCAGTTTCTCTAACAGGAAGATGTAGCGGGTTAGGCTTATCTACCACGTCTCTACCGACTACTGCCCTTATCCCAGCGTCTAGAATGGCTTTAACTCCAGATTCGAGGCTGCCTATGCTCCCTGGGTCTGCGAAACAGGTGCAGCCGCTTTTCAGGAGTTCAGTCACCGCCAAGAGTGTGGCGTAATATTCTTCGTGGGGCTTCATTGCGGACTGCAGCTTGAACACGTAGTTCAGATAAGTCATGAGTGGTAGGTCATCTGGGAAGATGCCTCTAACTGGGTGAGCGTAGCTGATGTGCATATGATTATTTATGAAGCCGGGTGTGATGACTTTGTTTAACCCTTCTATGACTATGTCAGCGCCTTCAAGTTTTAGTTTATCTGCTTTTTCGACTGCTACAATCCTTCCATCTTCGATGTAGATAGATCCGTCCTTTATGATACGCCGTTTTTGGTCAAGTGTTATTATCCAAGAAGCTCTTTCTACCTTTATGCTACACATATTATTTAAATGGACTATATTCTTATTTAAGCCATACACCTATTTTCCACTAAGCATGTTGGCATCTTCTCTGACTGTTATCCTTTCTTGGCTAAGCGAGTTTTTAACCTTCGTAGTCCCAAGAAAGTATCTTCTCAACCGTTATCTTTATGATGGCTGACTCACCCTCTCTTATGGGTACTTGCTCTTCATACTGCGGATACTTCTGGTATAGCATCTTCTTCGCTGACTCGAACTCTTCACCCCCCTCTATCACCTCAGCACTGCCTTGTATCATTACACCCTTCAGCTTCGACCAGTCTTCATAGTATCTGTCTACGATTAAGGATACGCTGCTGTTTCTCTTTAGGTTCTTAACCTTCTGAGAATCTAGGCTGGTGCCTACATAGATGTGCTTGCCGTCATATGCATAGCAGACTGGAATCAAGTGGATTTTACCGTTCTTAGAGAATGTTGCTAGTCTGGCTACACGCTCCTCTCTTAGCAGACTCTCCTCCTTCTCCGTAGGCATACCAGATGTTAACGTTTTTTCTTTAAATAAACCTTCTTAAGCCTTTTATTTTTCTTTTTTATAATCAGGGATACCTTTAACTTTAAGGGTGAGAAGTCCCAAGCTTGTAAGTTTATATAATCTCTGATGAGATGCCAACCCTACTTCTTCGAGTCTTTTGAGCCTTCGCCAAACAGTGGTTTTCCCAAGGCCTGTTCTTGTGGTTAGTGTGCTTAGAGTGAGTTCACTTTCCCCTAAAAGACTCATTATCCTTAAGTCGGTGTTGTCGACATTAATAGGTTTCAAGATCGTAAGCGGAAACGTAATAACTTTTGTAAAGTCTTCAAGTTCACTTTCTACTTCGCCTTTAACATCTGCTAGCAGAGCTGCTGCTAAAACCTCTAGTATTAGGGCTCTAAAACCGCCGCTCAGATTAATTATAAACTCTGATTTCCTCCGCTTGGAGAACTCCTCAACTAGTACATTCAATGCGGCGTCAAAATTCTTAGCGTCAACTGTAACACTGTTTACACAAGCTTGGTCGTAGATCTTCTTTATAAGATCCTTGAGTTGCCTATATGCTCTTTCAACTCTCTCATCTACAGGCTCTGCTAAGATCACTAACACCTCGTCTTGAGGAGTTAAGCCTCTTCTAGCCACGGCTCTCAATGCAAATTTTTCGTCAAACCCTAAGGTAAGGATGATTATCATTGTTCTAACAAGATAGAACAATGATACTTAAGTTTTTCTTCTTAGAAAATTTTCCATCTAAACGAAACATTTATATGGAGATGCTGTAGAGTAATTGCTGATAGGATTGACTGAAGGGTATATCAATTATGGTGTAGCTAGGGCTCTGGCAGCCCTAGTTCTTGCTACAAGGAGCTATACTGTTCTCGATAGGTTGGCGAACGCGATAAGTGTGGATGCTGTTAACAAAGGCGTATATGAACTTGCACGAGGCTTAGAAGTTATAATGAGGAATCCAAAACAAGGTCAATCAATTACGCAAGAAGGAGATAACATTAGGGTAAACGCCGAATGGGATGGGGAAAGAACTTTCATTATTAAGGGTAATCTTCCTGATTGCAAAGCTTATGACAACTTTCTGGCAAGCGCTTCTAAAGATATAAAAGTTGCAAGACAAACAGCTGCTTATGCAGCCACACTTGTAGCAAGCAAGGTTTCCGAAGCGGTTAGAAAAGGTGAGAAATGATGGCTTTCATAAGCATAGCTTTGAGGGCTCTACTAAATCTTGAAAGCCTAAGTGGAGTAGAGACTGTAGGAAACTTGGCGCGCCACAGGACAGCACCTATCGTTATCCCAACAAAGGATGGCTATACCGTAAGGTTTCTTCCTGTATTATCTGGTGAGTCGATAGCCCATGCTTATCAAGAGTTATTGGTTGAAGAAGCAATTCAAAGAGACCTACCTATAAGCAGCTACTCCAGAAGGTTTGAGTTCCTTAAATTTAGCGATGATCAAATACTAAAAGAGGAAGGGCTCTCTCCCCCTGTAAAGGAGGATGAAATTAGAAAGACGGAAGTTGCTATTCTTTTAAGTGATTATGTGGCAGATGTTGGAGGCTTTCTCTACGCAGGTAACATACCAGTTAAACGAACTTCTTGTTTTCAAGTAGGCTACGCTATACCAGCAATCAATGAGGAAGAAGTTGCTGCGCTGGAGAGCCAGTTCCATGTCAGGTTCGCACCGTCTAGCAAAAATCTTCAGATGCCTTATAATGTTGAAGTGGGAAGTGCTCTCTATACCTTCACATTTAACATCGATTTATCAAGGATAGGTGTGCCATCAACGCAGTTTGGTGATGTCGATAAGAATAATGAAGATCGGTTGAGTAGCTCTAGGGTAGAAAGGATAAATGGCGCTTTATCCGCGGTTGTGAAGTTATTTAGCTACCTCTCTTTCGGCGCTAAGCGTTCAAGATTTCTACCGAATATGCAGCCGGTTTCTCTTGTAGCCAGCTATTCAAAAGGTTTAAAGTTCATCGTCTCCCCTGGAAACGGCAAAGACTATATTCCAACAACTGTAGAGAGAAAAGATGCTTTAATTAACACAATCAATAGGTTGAGTAAAGAACAATGCAGTGCGACTATACTGGCATTTGACAAGGAAGGTGCTGCGAAAGGTCTCCAAATACCTATTTTCAATTCTGTTGAAGAAGTTCTGAAAGAACTAGTAAGTCTCGCGCAGAGTTGAGCAAGAGTCTGCATTGGCTACCCGCCAACTCTTAGGTTTACGGGTTGAGCTCACATTTCATTGGGGCTTCTGGGTAAGGGCTCCGTTTACAAGTAGATACCAGGAGACGCTCACCATTCCGCCACCTACAACACTCATAGGCGCTTTAGCCGAGCCGTTAATACATTTTGGCTTATTAAATGGGGTTAAAGGTGAAGTCGTAAAAACAGATTTAGGTGTTAGCAGCGCTGCGGCAATTCTTGATAGCGCCATACCCGCAGTTTCGTTTTACTTTAATGAGAAACAAGCAGGTTTCACCTACGAAGATACAAATAAATATATAACGCTCCACTATCATCAATTAGTTCCAGAAAAAGATGAGAAAACAGGTACTCTTCTGGGTAAAAGAAGGTATCTCCCGCAATATCGAATGGGTGCGTTGCGTGTAGGTAAGGTTTCAATGCCTAACGGCAGGGGCACAGCTTGCTACATCATAGATCTTAATGAAGCAAGAAAATTACTTGTAGATAACCCTGAAGAATGCTTTCTAAAAGCAGCTTCGAATATAACTAGGGTGGGTAGTAAGGAATCTATCGTCAGCGTAAGCAGAGCAGAAATACTACCTAATCTAAATGTACTGAAACCACCTCTAGAGGTTAGAACCAAATGCTACTTCCCATATAAGCTTGCAGAAGCAAGCAGTGAGCCAAGAGAATTCTATATTGAGAAGTTTTGGAGGGGTGGTTGGTCAAGAAAAGATAAACTGATATTCGAAGACTATATAATACCTGGAACTAGGGTGCCAATATCGACTAAGCCTACGAACTTTAAGATAGTTGATGGGTATGTTATAATGTTAAGGGATGAGGAGGTGCTCTGTTTCTGATATTCGAAACCTACTTGGAGACTACTAAAAAGTTAGGTTTTGAAGACAGATTTTACTTAAGCAAATTCTTTAAGGAACTTGCTTTAAACCTTGAACAACTCGACGAACCCAAGTTGTATATACTGGATCTCCCAGCTGGCTATGGAAAGTCCACAGCAACAACGGTTTTAGCCAGATTAGCTATCGAAGGTAACCCATACTTCAGCAGGGTTATACACGTATTACCTATGAGGAGTATCATAGATGACCTATATATGAGGGTAAGAGAATGTGTTGGAAATGTCTTAGGTGCTAGCGCAACTAAGAATGTTGCTGCACAGTATATGCTTACCCCAGGTTCGCCACTATTTTTTAAAAGATGTATAGTTACGACGCTGGATAGCTTCATCTTGAACTTTTTTAAGCTGCCTGCTTACGAGCTTGCTAAAGCTTTTGATAGGAATGTTGCACATTTTGAGCATCCTAGAGCCATGATCTATACTTCGATTGTGGTTCTTGACGAATTTCATCTATTGAGCGGTCTAGGGTCTGTTTCTGAAGAGATGAAGAGCATCACCGCTGTCTTGGCGGCTATAATATCCATGCTGAAGGCGGGTATTTCAGTTGTCGTAATGACTGCTACGCTTCCTAAACCAATATTAGATTTGATTGAGAATAAGTTGAGCCAATATAACTTCAGTGTAGAGAAGATTGTTTATACGCCTGGTGAAGATCAACGCTTTGACGAGAAGATCAATAGGAAGCAAAGATTAATTCACCGGCTAACTGCGTTGAGCGACTTAGACTTGCTGAAGTTTAGAGGGTTAAAGGTTGCGTTGATATTTAATACTGTAGATAAAGCTGTAGAGTGTTATAGGAGGTTGAAGCAAGAGGATTCCATACGCGAGGATTTGATTCTGGCGCATGGCCGTCTTCCGGAGTCAAGACGGTCGTTTTTAACTGATATTAGGAGTAGAAGCAGCTATTTTGTAGTGGCGACCCAAGTAATAGAAGCTGGTGTTGATGTAAACTTCGATGTGATGATTACTGAATGCTGCCCAGCCGATAGACTAGTGCAAAGAGCGGGAAGGGTAGCTAGGAATAAAGACCAAGGTGAGATATGGGTTCTAAAACTAGACGATAACCACCCATATGACAAAGAATTAGTCGATATAACGTGGAATTACCTTAAGGAAGGCGATAATCTCACTTACGTAAAGAGTAAGGAGTTAATAGAGCGAGTTTTTAGCAGTGTCGGTACTCTTCGGGTTTCTCAAAAAATGTTTGACGCGCTTAAGAATATTGATTCTCGCCCAATATTTGGTTTAATCGACGCCAAGAATGCTTATCTATACTTTCAGGGTTTCACAAACTCAGCTGGTATAATCAGTGGCTACAAGGAAGATTTTTACAACCCTAAAGAAGCAGTTCCACTAAGTGAGAAAGAGGTTTTAAAGCTTTCTACAAGTGGCAAGCTTAAGGTTCTCAAGAATATTAAGAGTGGAGAAACCGATTATATGCCCATTTATATGATGAAGCCCTCAGTAGCACTATATCTACTGAGAGAAGGATACAGAGGAGTAGTTATAGACGCAAACACATACGATAGTTTGATAGGGTTGAATTAAAATGGCTCCATATGCATACCCTAATCATAACCTCTTTGAGCATCTAGAAAATACTGAAAAGATAGCTTCACGTACCTTGGATAAGATGGGCAAAGATGTTGTTTGCAAGCGATTTAAGAAATATGGGTTAGAGATAGATCATGAAATGTTAGAAGAGGCTGTAAGAATCTCATCCCTACTACACGATATTGGAAAGGCTGATGATAGATACCAAAAGAACTATTTGCCCTTAAGTTTCCATCTCCACGAAATTCCATCTGCAGTCATAAGTTCTAGAATATGTGAGGCTTTGCGTCTAGCAGCGGTCAAAGATATCGTGTTTATGGTAGTACTTCAACATATGTGCGCTATTAGAGACTGGCTGAGCCAAACGCCTACAAAACTCATCACAACCTGGCGCTTCAACATGTATGGTGATGCTGTCAAGGAGTTCATCTGTAAACACTTTAACCTTACTGTAGATATTTGCGTTTCATATAGTGATTTTGAGACGCTGCGCTGCGCTATCAACGATAAAATTTCTAAGAATAATAAGGAGGCGGAAGGGCTTAAACTCTACATGTTGCTTCTTACACCACTCTCTGTTGGCGATAACCTAGATGCTTACAAAGCTAGAGGCGGTGATTTAGCAGCTGATAGGCGATGGTTTGTGGAAGAGTTGATAAGCCTTGAAGAAGATTAAATTAGGTCTCCCCAGCTTACCCTATCTGAGACACCTTTACTTCGCATTCCTTAAGTTAATTGATTATGATGCAGCTCGATTAACATTTATAGACCGTGGTGTGGAGCTGGAAGCTGTAGGCCCGGACATAAGACCAGTTTTGCAAGATGCATTTAAAAAAGCCATAGAATTATCCCAAAACTATAATCAGAAAGGCTTTCGTAGCGAATTCCCAGTGACAAACAACGAAAGAAAGAAACTTTTGCCGAATTTACTTAAATCTTTATCTCTACCACCAAATGCGTCTATCTTAGAAGCGTTAGAGAAATACTCAAAAAGCCTAAATTCATATCATCAGCAGATTTTTCAATCTTTATTCCCATTTAGGGAAGACGGAGATTTCATCCCATTCCAAGTCTTTCTGCTAGATCTGTACGCTCTGACTAGAGCACCATTCTTCGACAGCAAATACAAATTTGATTTTAAGCTTAACATACATCAAACAATGATTTGCATAGCGGGATACTTAGCAGCTAGACATATGGCTAGAAGAATTGCTCGCTCATTGCTCACTACATTAATCTTCCCTATTAACCTAAAGGTTTCAAAATACGATCTATACATTAACCTCAGAGACCACGTATCATCCATCCCAGGATTAAATCCAGAGGAGGCTCTGATACTCTGGTTTGCCTTAAAGCTTCCACCATCTTCAGCAGAAGACCTACTCGTAATAGATGTGGAAGAGCCTGGTCAGTCTATGAAGCCCATCTCAGCGGTCACGGTTCACTTGACCGATCTCTGGCTTAGATGCGGTAAAGCGTTATCTAAACTTAAAGATAAAGAAGACTCTGTGGAGAGATTATTAAGAGCTGCTCTAAGCAAAGCTACACAGATCAGACGCACCGAAGCTGATGACGCAATAGAATTTGTTAAACTACTATATCTAGCTATCCAAGAAGGTCGTGAATCTGAAAAGTTAGAGTTAATGCTTAGAGCTTCGAGGCTTGAAGCATCCTTAGCAACTTCCAAAGAGCCTGGTGATAAGCAACGTTATCAAATAGCAAGGATAGCTAGGACTGTTACTCAATCTCTATTCTAAGCCTAATCACTCAGCATAGAATCTTAGATACCATTTATCTTTGGGTAGAAGGTTAATAAGGGTTGCAAGGATACGTAATAGTAGAAGGTGGTTCTGCTGCCTATTAGTGAGCGTGCTCGAAAAGCGTTGGAGGGTCTTGGGTTGACTGAGTATGAGATAAAGGCCTACACAACTTTGATTGAATACGGTGAGCAGACAGCATCAGACCTTAGCAGGAACTCTGGTGTGCCATATTCGAAGATCTACGAGGTTCTGAACAGCTTGGAGGAGAAGGGTTGGGTTGAGGTGGAGCGCTCTAGGCCGAGTAGATTCTACCCCAAGCCGCCCGCGACCTGCGTCGAGATTACTAAGATGAGGTTGGAGAAGGAGATGGCTGAAAACGAAAGTAGAGTTATAGAGGAGCTCACACCAATATATGAGAAGAGGGATGTAAGAGAGAGGCCTGAAATCTGGATCATAAGAGGAGAATATAACATTCTAAGTAAAGTTAAAGAAACCATATCCTCCTGTAGAAAGGAGCTCAACATAGCCATACCATCCATATCACCAAAATTAGCCAACCTAATCACACCAACATTTGCAAGGCTTGGTTCAAATGTTAAGGTACGTGTGCTTCTATCATCAAACATAAGCCAAAACATATTACAAACCTTGGCGAAACTAGGCGAAGTGAGAGTAAGAGATCAGATGTTTGGCGGTGGAGTAATAGCTGATGCTACTCAAGTTATACTTATACTTGGAGCAAGCGGAGAGAATGAGTCACATTTAGCCATATGGTCAGATCACAGCGGATTAGCGAAGTTCGCGAAAAACTACTTCGACTACCTGTGGTCAGACTCAACTACACTAGAAGAGCATGTTAGGTAAGGTGGCTATATGACGAACTGTAAGCATGAAGTGCTCTATATGGGGGCAGTCAACCTTATGCATAGCAGAAGGGCTATAGGTGCTGTTGATGTTTGGATGTGCAACCTATGTAAGGAGATCTTCTGCGAGGAGAAACGCTGGGGTGAAACTGAAGCGCCGAGAGAATTGGGCTTCACAGAAGCTAAAAGAGGCTTCAGATGGGCGATTCTAATATGCAGAGACCAAGATAAAATAGAGTGGTCTTTAACCCAAGTCCAAGCCGGAGGAGCTCTGACACACCGATGCTCACAGTCTGAAGAAGCAATCCTCAAGGTGTATGATGATTTTAAGCTTAGAGTTGAAGGCTCACCTAGAAATCAGCACACCCTCTACCTTGTTGAGCATTACATAAACAAAACTATTATGTTGTAGGCTGCTTAGCTGCCACGCTTTAAAGTAGTTAGCGCCACAATTAACCCAATAACCGCGAGCACAGCTGTCGTTGTGAAGACTAGGATGTATGAGCCTGTTGTTGTGTAGAGGTATGAAGCAACTTGGGGACCAACTATAGCACCAACACCATAAGCTGTGAAGACGATGCCGTAGTTCGCACCTATGTTCTTAACACCGAAGTATGTTGATGTAGCAGCTGGGGCGATAGCTAGCCAGCCTCCGAATGTGAACCAGAGTAGTGCAAAGGTTGCGAAGTAAATGGGTAGCGTGGCGCCGCTGCTAGCGACTAGGGCTGATGCGAGGATGATTATGAAGGAGATCCAAGCAGAATTATATGGGCCTATCTTGTCGCATAGATATCCAAAAGATGGTCTGCCAACACCGTTGAAGATGGCGAAGACGGCTGTGGCAACAGCTGCTATAGCTGGCTCGAGCTTTAAGACCTCTTGCCCATATTTTGCCGCTAAAGAGATCGCTATAAAGCCTCCTGTGGTTCCAAGCACATATGAGAGCCAGAGTCCCGCGAATAGTCTAGTCTTAACCATTTGTCTAGGCTGTATGTCTATGCCTTTAGCAGCTGAAGCTGTAGTTGTTGATGGTGTCTGTGCTGGTGGGAATTTAAGCGGTAGAGAGAGTAGGATCAAGATTACGGCGAATATTACTCCTAGGTAGAGGAAGGTTTGAAGGACACCATAGAGTTGAATCATGGCTGCTGATGTTACTGCTGTGATTAGCGGAGAGAGACCGAAGCCTAGTATTGTGATGCCTGTGGCTAACCCCTTACGCTCAGGTATCCATCTACTCGACACAGCTATAGGAACACCGTAGACTAAGCCAACGCCGATACCGCCAACCACACCGTAAGCAATGAGCATGTATGGGAGAGGCCAAGAAACCTGACCAGCAAACCCAGCAAGCACCCAACCTAAACCAACCAAGATCGAACCTAAGAGCGCGGTCTTCCTTGGACCAATAGTGGACATCGCTCTTCCACCAAAAGGCATAGTAAGCCCAAATAAAGCCAGAAAGACGGTAAAAGGTAAGCTCGACTCAACACTTGACCAGCTAAAGATTTTTTCTAAAGGTACTCTAAATACGCTCCAGCTGTAAATGGTGCCTAAGGCTATGTTTATGACGAAGCCGATTGGCGGATAGATCCACTTATTCAATTCCCATCGTGTATAACTGCACCTAAAGTCTCTTTAAAAATTTTCGATACATATCTGAGAATTTGACTTGAAGAATTAATTTAATTACCAAAAACCTCAATAATTCTTGATAGATTTGTTTTGTAGTATTCGGTGATATATAATTCGTCTGCTAATTTTTGCGATTCCTCCAAAATTTTGATATATAAGCTAATAAAAATAAGATGTGGTGGGAGAAACCACCATAACTAAGGCTTTTCGATTACCACCTTATCGGTTGAGCCGTCGTAGTAACCCACACCCACCCAGGAATAGGCTCCTTGAACAACCTCTGGCCTATATAGTCCAAAGTAGGCGATAGCCTGATCACCGTTCTCATCTAAGTATGTCTGAACGGTAACTCCTATGAAGCGGCTTGCTACAGTTGGGACCACCTTCTTTATCGCCTCTCCGTCGTATTTACCTGCAATCAATATGGACCAAGCTGCTATGTATGCTGCGTCATATGCTCCATCAGAGTAAGGTAGAGGTTCTCTGCCATACTTCTTGACGAAGTTTTCTTTGAAGGATGGTGTTAGTGGGTTTCCAGGTGTATAGAATGATGTGACGGTAAACTTCGTCTTCACAAGGAAGTCACCTATCTCATTTGAAACCTTTGGTGGTAGTAGGTTGGGTGACTTTAAGTTGTCGATTCCGAACCATTCTACCGAACTTAGAACAGGGTTGCCTTGTAGTAGAGGTAACCATTTAAGGGCTTCGCCTTCCCATGCGACCCATAAAACACCCGTAGGGCCTGAGGCTTTAGCTTCTGCTACGAGTGTTGTTAGCTTGGCCACTTCACTCGAGTAGTCGGGTTGGTCTGGTGCGAATTTAAGGGGTGTTGTCTTGCCGCCTAAAGCTGTGAAGCGCTTTGTAAATATGTTCCACATCCCTTGTCCAAATGTGTCATCTCGGTAGGCTACTATAACATTTGTTATACCTCTTGACTTGACATATTGCGCTAGCGCTGCGCCTTGGAAGTTGTCAGGAGGATCTACGACTCTAAAGATGTAGTCATCAGGTATTGCTGCCGCAAGGCCTGTTGACGCTGGCGCTATTACAACAATCTTGTTTTGGTCGACAAACTGCTTGACACCCATTACTTCACTTGTAGTAAGAGGACCTACAGATACCTGTATAGCTTTTGTCTGATAGAGGTTCTGCATCGCCTTTAACGCGCCAGCTGCTGTTGTTTCCGTGTCTGCTGTCGCTACCTCAAATCTTGTAGCTGAGCCTGCACTCTGCAGCATTGCGTTGATCTCATCTACTGCCATCGCTATAGCGTCTGCAAATGATTTCCCATAGCTCGCTAGCGGGCCGCTGAAAGGTAATGGTACACCTATTACATAGGTTCTCGCTGCAGCTGGTGCTGTTACTGTTGTTGTGATTGTAGTTGGTGGTTGTGTTGCTGTTGCGGTTGTTGTCACTGTTGCGGTTGCAGTGTGTGTGATGGTTGTGGGTTGTGTGACGGTGGTTGTTGCTGTGCCCGCGGTGACTGTTGTAGTGACTGTGCCGGCTGCTACAGTTGTTGTAGATACGACTGTAGTGGGTTGAGTGACTGTTGAGGTTCTTATAGATGTTACGGTGCTCGTTACTGGTGGAACAGCTGAGCCTGCGAAGTATCCTCCCACGACGCCTATAATGAGAAGAACCACCGCAAGTCCAGCTGCAACACCCGTGCTTACTCCAGATCTTTTTTTGTTCACCATAACTCTTCACTTCATGAGTGTGTGTTAAGTCGCATATATCTTTATCTATATAAATTATGAATTCTCTATGAGAGAGCTCTAAGCAATATTAAAATATACAACGCACTAGAAGGCTGTTGGTATCCGTTGTTCGACTGGCTACTTGGCTCCGTGCTTCGTTCAATCTTAATAGGAAGCATATATACCCTTATGGCACTCGGTTTAACTCTTACTCTTGGTGTTGTTAGGCTGCCTAACTTTGCGCATGCTGAGCTCATAACTATAGGTGCTTATGTGGCTGTTTTGTCAAGCTTAATTAGCAGCGACATATCTTTTGCGTTGATCTTAGCCTTTGTTATAACAGCTTTAGTAGCGTTTAGTTGCCATCGTGTAGTGTATAGACCTCTCTCTAATCGGGGTGCTACGATGTATACGCTTGTTTTGGCTTCTTTTGCCCTAGGTTTAGTTCTACGATACATTATATTGCTTTGGGCTAGTCCTACAGGGTATCTGCAGGTGCGTCCTCTGATACCTCAGCAAGTTGTTGGACTAATCGGCACAACAGTGATTCTTAATGTTTTCCTCTGGTCTTTGCCCACTGCGTTTATTCTTGTTCTTCTCCTACATCTACTTTTGAGTAGAACGAAGATTGGTAAGATGATGCGTTCAGTAGCTAATAATATCACTTTGGCTCAGATTACTGGTATTAATGTTGGTAAGATTCAAGACATATCTTGGCTTTTGGCCGGTGGGTTGGCTGGTGTTGCTGGTGCGCTTTGGGCTATCTTATATTACGCAAGCCCCTATGTTGGCTGGTTCGCGCTCTTATCGGTCTTCGCTGCTGTGGTTCTCGGCGGATTAACCAGTTTTTCAGGCACCATAGCTGGAGGCTTCATAGTCGGGTTGTCTGAGAACCTTGTTATGGATGTTTTGAATAGAAGCTTTGGTGTCGAGTTCACCTATAAACCTGTAATACCTTTTGCAATAATCATATTGGTGCTGCTGGTGAGACCGAAGGGGCTTGTAGGGCTTCTATCTAAAACAAGAATAGTTTCTAGAGTTCCTAGTAGAGTGGAGGTTTGATGCGTTGCCTGATCCGATATTCTCTGCTGCTGTGTCGTTCTTAAGCTATTTTGGCATCTTCTCTATACTCTCGCTTAGCCTTAATCTTGAATACGGTTTTGGTGGTCAGCCTAACTTCGGTAAGGTTGCCTTTTACGCGACTGGCGCCTTTGTAGCCGGTGTTGTGGCTTCACGCCTTATGCCTCTTATCGCAGGTATAGCACCACTTGATCCTTTCAGCCCAGAGGGGACGATGCAGAGGGTTGCTATAACACAAAGTAATCCTTATGCTGCCCTATTGACATTTCTGATTGCGCTTTTATTAGCTGCTTTGATCTCGGGGGCTTTTGGCTACCTTGTCTCTTATCCGGCTATTAGGATTAGGGAGGAGTGGTTCTTAGCTATGGTTCTGTTGGTTACTGGTGAAATACTTCGGGTTGTTGTAAGAAGCTACCCTCCTATCGTTAATGGCTACAACGGAGTGTTAATCCCAAATCCTTTTAGATGGCTTGGTGATGCTGATCAAGTCTCCTTAGCATATATGGTTTTGATACTTGTGATTGCTTTAGGAGTCTATATCTACATCAACAAGCTAGTTAACTCCCCTTTTGGTAGGCTGCTTAAGTCGATGCGTGACGACCAGATTGCTGCAACGAGTCTAGGTAAAGACCTTGTGAAGGTGCGTGGGCAAGTGCTTATCTTAGGCTCAGCTTTGGCTGGGTTGGCTGGTGTTTTATATGCTTACTACAGTGGCTATGTGAATCCTGATGACTTTATCCCTATAAGAACTTTTGATGTTTGGGTTATGGTCGTTTTAGGCGGTATAGCCAATAATAGAGGGGTGCTATTAGGTGCGGCAATAATGACAGCCATAGACAGAGGCACACAGATACTTGCAATACAGCTCCAAACCTTCGGTGGTATAGCGGAATTAAACTATCTGCGCTACATAATTGTTGGCATACTGATGCTCGCCATATTGATGTTTAGGCAAAAAGGGATCCTTCCTGAGAAGCCCGTGAAGACGCCAGCATATGAGGTGGTTAAAGTTGAGTGAAATACTTAAGTTAGAAGGGGTAGTAAAATGCTATGAGAGCTTAAGAGCAGTAGACGGCGTCACACTCTCAATAAAAGAGGGAACAGTAACTGGACTAATCGGGCCAAATGGAAGCGGCAAGTCGACACTCTTCAACGTGATCTCTGGTCTAGATAGAGCCGATGAGGGTAAGATTTGGTTTAGAGGTATACGCATCGACAACCTTCCGCCGCATAAGATCTTTTCACTGGGGTTGGTAAAGAGTTTTCAAGATCCAAGGCTCTTTCTCGGCATGACTGTGTTAGATAACTTACTTGTTCCACCTAAGGGTCAGATAGGTGAGAACCCATTGAACGCGCCTATTCATTCACGCTGGCGGGCTCAAGAGATCAGTTTAGCTAAAAAATCTTCAGATCTGCTCAGTCGACTGCTTCTAAAAGGTTTACATAAGACACTATCCGCTGAGATTTCTGGTGGGCAGATGAAGCTTCTTGAGATGGGTCGAACACTTATGGCTGACCCGAAGATGCTTCTTCTAGATGAGCCTACAGCTGGTGTCGCACCTAAACTTGCAAGAGATATCTTCGAGAGGCTGTTAGCGTTAAGAGAGGAGTTTAACCTAACTTTATTTATAATAGAGCATAGGCTCGAAGTCCTTTTCGACTACGTTGAATATGTTTATGTGATGCATAGAGGTAAGGTTCTAGCAGAAGGTAAGCCTGAAGAGATACTTGAAAACAAAGTTGTCGCCGAAGTATACCTCGGTGGTTGAACGTTGAGCACAATATTAGAAACAAGCAACCTTGTTTCAGGGTATGGCAAGCTGATAGTAGTGCACGGTATATCAACATCGGTGAGAAAAGGAGAGATCGTTGCCATAATCGGACCTAACGGAAGCGGTAAAAGCACCTTCATCAAATCCATCTATGGCCTCACAACGATATTCGATGGGCAAGTGATGTTTGAGGGCAAAGATATAACGAGGACAAGAGCGGATCTCGTTACCAGATTAGGGATAGGATATGTGCCGCAGATCAACAACGTCTTTTCAGCGCTAACCGTTGAAGAGAACCTTGAAATGGGCGCTGTTCCTTTAGAAAGCAAAGAGGAGATAAAGGTCAACTTGGCTGAAATCTACAACATCTTTCCCATACTTGAGGAGAGAAGAAGGCAGAAAGCGGGCTCTCTAAGTGGTGGTGAGCGCCAGATGCTAGCCTTGGCAAGAGCGTTAATAGCTAAACCTAGGCTTCTACTTTTGGACGAGCCTACTGCTGCTCTAGCGCCTAAGTTAGCGGATCAGCTCTTCAGCAAGATTCTTGAGATAAGGAAATTAGGTGTGACTATTATGATAGTTGAGCAAAACGCTAGGAAGGCGCTTACGATATCTGATAGAGGCTTGGTTTTGGTTGAAGGTAGGGTTGCATACGAGGGAAAGCCTAACGATATCTTAAATAACGAAGAAATTATTAGAATTTACTTAGGTGTAGTTAAGAAAAACCAATAATAAAGATTCTACATCCATCTTCAGCTTCTAAATATTTAATATAATAAGATTTAAGAATAGTGTTGTGAAAAATAAGGTTAGGGATAAGGGTTGAAGTTCGGCTTAAGAATGTGTGATTGGTTCGGCAGCGTCGAGAATATGGTTCGGCTAGGCGTATTAGCTGAGAAGAATGGTTTTGACTCGGTCTGGGTGAGCCACGACATCTTCATGAGAAGCTCTATGGTCACTCTGACCATAATAGGTGCGCAGACGAAGAAAGTCTACCTAGGCAACACGATACTAAACCCATACACAACCAACCCAGCTGAAATAGCCATGTATCTCTCCGCGCTCGACGAATACACGAAGGGAAGAGCACTCTGCGGGCTAAGCGCTGGCGCCTTAGAATACCTTAGATGGCTTGGAATAGAACACGAGCGACCATTAACCAGAGTTAAGGAGACTGTTGAGGTTCTAAGAAAACTTTGGGCTGGAGAAAACGCTGCATATAACGGTAAGGAGATCAAGTGGAGCTCAGAATGCTATATGCGCTTCGACCAATATAAGAAGAAGATACCAATATACATAGGTGGTCAAGGAGAAAAGCTACTAGCTTATAGTGGAGCATATGGTGATGGCGTCCTACCCATATTATATCCACCAGAATTCATAGATATAGCGATGGAGCGTATGAAGGCTGGTGCAAGAGAAGTCGGGCGAGACTTCTCAGAGGTCGATGTTGCAGGATGTGTATGGCTCTCCATATCAAAGAAGGGCGAAGTAGCTGAAGAGCCTCTCCGCAAGCTAGTCGCATACTTCGGACCCATGCTCGGAGAACTAGGTCTATCGACTATAGGGCTAAGCCACAAGGACTTTGAACCAATTCAAGAAGTCTGGCGTAAAGAAGGCTTAGATGCAGCAGCTAAACTCGTTACTGATAAGATGCTTAATCTAGCCATAAGAGGAACACCAGACGACTGCATAGCAAAGATCGAGATGCTTCAGAAGAAGGGGCTACAACACATCTCAATAGGTGCACCCCTAGGGCCAGACCCAGAAGAATCAGTCAAGCTACTCGGTAAGTATGTAATCCCATACTTTAGAGAAATGGAGAAGTAATGTAATTTTGGAGAAGGGAAGGATAGTAGCAGACCCAAGAAAGTGCACTGGCTGTAGACTCTGTGAAGTAGCTTGTAGCGCAGCCCACGAACAAGTCTTCGACCCAGCCATATCAAGAATAAAGGTAGTCAAGGTTGAACCCATAGGGTTAGATTACCCTTCGGTCTGCAGATTCTGCGGTAAAGCAGCTTGCATCGAGGCTTGCCCAGTCGGTGCACTCTTTCGCACACAAGGCTCTGATATTGTGCTTCTAAAGTCCGAGATATGTATAATGTGTGGGGCTTGTGTAGAAGCTTGCCCATTTGGAGCTATTGTGCTTCACCCTAGGACTAGGCTTCCAATTGTCTGTGATCTCTGCTCCGGCAACCCTGCTTGTGTGGCTAGATGCCCAACTGAGGCTATCAGATACATAACTCTGACGGAGGCAGCGAAAACCAAATCAACTCAGTCAGCTGAAGCGGCTTCACGCTCTATCTTAAGAAGCTGGGGTGTCAAGAAGTAGGCGATTATTCTTGAAGGCATATGCTGGTAGGAGGCTAAGGGTAGATCTATCTAGAGGAGACTATTGTTTAGAGGATATAAGTGAAGCACAGCTCAAAATGTTCCTAGGCGGGAGAGGACTTAACTCAGCTACGCTCTTTGAAGAAGTAAACCCTAATGTAAACCCACTAAGCCCAGAAAACGTGCTGATAATAGGCGTAGGGCCACTAACAGGAACTATATGCTCAGGTTCAAACAGATTCACAGTATCAGCAAAGTCACCACACACAGGCATACTTGGAGATGCAAACGCAGGAGGCTTCTTCGGACCAGAAGTCAAATACGCTGGATTAGACCAGATTGCAATAAAGGGGCGAGCACCTAAACCAATCTACCTAAAGATCTTTGACGGCACTGTAGAGATTAAAGACGCATCCCACCTCTGGGGAAAAGATGTGTGGGAAACAGATCTGCTACTGAAGGAGGAAGTTGGCGATAGCGATGCTAAGGTAGCTTGCATCGGCCCCGCTGCTGAAAACGGCGTATCATACGCTGGAGTGGTCACGAGTTTAGTCCGAATCGCTGCAAGGACGGGTATGGGTACAGTAATGGCTTCTAAGAACCTAAAGGCGATCGTAGTTAGGGGAACGAAGCCAGTTGAAGTTGCTGATTACGACGAATTTGATAAGATCGTAAAAGAAATCGAAGAGCAGATCTACTCTTCACCAGACTATGTTGGGCGCTCTACCATGGGCTCCACCAGGCTTGTAAACCCACTTAATCAACTAGGATTCTTAGTATCTTACCACTTTAAGACAGGTGTGTTTGAAGGTGCAGATAAGATAAGCGGAGAAACCTTACGCGACCACTATAATGTTAAGGTTAAGGCTTGTGGCTCATGTCCGCTTCCATGTAGCAGATTTTACGTCATAAAGAGTGGAAGGTTCGCTGGGTTAGCTGGTGAAGGCCCAGAATACGAGACGCTTGGCTCTATAGGTTCGAGATGTGGTGTAGATGATATTGAAGCCATCTTGAAGGCTAATGATAAACTGAACAGATATGGAATGGACTCTATCACGACTGGTGAGGTGATAGCATTAGCTATGGAGTGTTATGAGCGAGGTCTTCTTACCAAAGAGCAGCTAGGTGGTCTGGACTTAACTTGGGGTAATGCAGAAGCTGTGCTGACATTAATCGATATGATCGCATATAAAAAGGGAATAGGTGAGAAGATGGCTTACGGTGCAAAGAAGTTCGGCGAATTTGTAGGGCAGGGTGCAGACAAGCTCGCAGCTCAAGTAAAAGGGCTTGAAATTATAGCGGGAGAACCTAGAGGAATGAAAGCCTTCGCATTAACTTACGCGGTCTCGAGCAGAGGTGCTGATCACCTAAGAGCAGAACCGATGTTTGAATTCTCAAATAATGCTGAATTGGCTGTGAAGAGATTTGGAGCTAAAGAAGCAGCCTTTAGATTGGAGTATAAGGCTAAGGGGAGAGTAGTCAAATACTATGAGGAATGCGCAGCCTTAGCTGACTCACTAACTATGTGTAAGAACATATCCGCCATGCTAGATGGTGCACCAAGATATTATGAGTTAGAAGAAGTTGCCTCTAGGCTTCTTAAAGCTGCAGTAGGCTGGGATATGTCGCCTAGGGATGTTCTACAAATGGGTGAGAGAATCATAAACATAGAGCGCGCTTTCGTCGTAAGAGAGGGCATAACAAGAAAAGATGATACTCTACCAGAACGCTTCCTTAAAGAGCCATTACCACCAGAATGCGGTCCATCAGCTGGCTCAATTGTGGAGTTAGAGCCTATGCTAGATGAATACTATGAGGTTAGAGGTTGGGATAAAAAAACGGGAATACCTAAAAGAAGCACCTTGGAGCGCCTTGATTTAAAATATGTTGCAGACGATCTAGCCTCATACGGTAAACTCGCTGACTAACTTAACCAATAGCCCGTCTTGACGCTTTAGTGCCTGACTTTATGTATGCGACTGAATCTGCAATATATGTAGCGTGGTCAGATATCCTCTCTAGATACCTCAGAATAAGTGTGGCGGCTATAGTGCATCTGATGTCTTGGTCTCGCTTTTCAGCAGCGTTCTTAACATACTGAAGGTATAGGTTGTCGATTATACTATCCATCTCCTTGAGTTTCTTAGACATAGTTATGTCTCGTTCTATAAAAGCCTTTATGCTGAGTTGAATCATTTCTTTGGCGTGCTTACCCGCCTCCTCTATGGGTTTGGTATCACATTTAGAGAGGTCTCCAAACACGCTTCTAACCTGCATTATATCGTAAGCATATCTACCGAATCTTGTGAAGCCGTATGCTATCTCGAGGCAAGACTTTATAAAACGGAGGTCCGACGCAACAGGTTGATACCTCGCCAATAGTTCTATGGCCAGTTCACTTACCTCTTCCTCAAGCATCCTGAGTCTCTCCGAAGCTGTATATACCTCATTCACAAGGTTCTTACCTTGAGTGTAGGCGTCGATGGCTGTTGTGACGGTCTTCTCTGAGAAGGTACCCATATCAATCAGCATATTCTTAAGCCGCTCTAACCCTATGTCAAGTAGTCTAACCAAGTCTAAACACTACCCGAACTTGCCGGTTATATACTTCTCAGTCAACTCCTCACGCGGGTTCTCAAAGATCTGAGCGGTCTCTCCGTACTCTATCAGCCTACCGAGGTATAGGAAAGCAGTATAATCTGCTACACGCGCAGCTTGCTGCATGTTGTGTGTAACTATAACAACAGTATACTCATCCTTCAACTTGACCATAAGCTGCTCTATCTTAGCCGTAGCTATCGGGTCTAAAGCAGAGCAAGGCTCATCCATCAGTATAACCTCAGGCTTAACAGCAAGCGCGCGTGCTATACAGAGCCTTTGCTGCTGCCCGCCAGAGAGAGCCGCACCAGACTTATTAAGATCATCTTTCACCTCTTCCCATAGCCATGCAGCTTCAAGGCTCTCTTTAACAATCTTATCGAGAATCTGTTTGTTTCTAACTCCAGCGAGCTTAAGACCTACGGCTACATTGTCGTAGACGGACATCGTTGGAAAGGGGTTAGGCTTTTGGAAGACCATGCCAACTCTCCTTCTAACGGTGACTGGATCTACACCTGGGGCGTAGATATCTTCTCCATCAAGATAGACTTTGCCTGAAACTTTGGCATTAGGGACAAGCTCGTGCATTCGATTGAAGCATCTGATGAGTGTTGACTTCCCACAGCCAGAAGGCCCTATTACAGCGGTTATAGTATTCGGTTTAATCTTTAGGTTTATATCTTTAAGCACATGGTTGCTTCCAAACCAAGCGTTTAAACCGATTGCCTCAATCTTATACGCTGGTTTAAGTGTTGGTTGTGGTTTTTTATCCTCCTTACCTTCAACTATCAATCTAAGCGTCAAACTCTCACCCTACCACTAAATTTTGTCCTAGTTAAAGCCTTCACAGCCACATTCAGAACTAACACAATAGTTATTAAAACCAATGCAGCACCCCAGCCTTGTTGGTGCGCGTAATCGTAGGGAAGTAGCGCTAGTCGCCATATTCTAAGGGGAATCGCGTCTATTGGTTCAAATAGGCTTGAAACGAACCATTGGTTGCCCAGAACAGTCATTATGAGTGGCGCAGTCTCTCCAGCTATTCTTGCCACTGCAAGCATGATACCAGTTATCACTCCACTTTTCGCAGCCACAACTACTATGCTCAAGGTTACCCTCCACCTTCTTAGACCAAGTCCCAACGCAGCTTCACGTATAAGATTGGGGACAAGCCTAATCGATTCTTCCGTTGTCTTCACAACAATTGGGAGCATTATGATGGATAGAGCTACCGCGCCAGCAAGAGAAGAAAACCGACCTAGAGCAAGCACAACCAAAATATACACAAATATTCCAATCACAATCGATGGCATCTGCATCAAAACGTCGTTGAAGAAGCGGATCACTCTACCAAATGGATTATCCCCAAACTCAGCAAGATAAACTCCAGCTAATACTCCTAAGGGTACACCTATAAGGGAAGATAACCCTATTAGAATGAGTGTTCCTTGAATGGCGTTAGCGATCCCTCCTCCTGCTTGTCCTATGACACCTGGTGGGGATGTTAGAAATTCTATTGAGATTGCGGGTAGTCCACGCACCACGACTTCAATCAATATGCTTGTAAGTGGAATAATCGCGAGAATTACGCATAAAACGGTTAGGCTGATTATGAGTCGATCTTTGAACTTTCTTATCTTGTAGTTTGTTTTACTCCACAACTCCCTTCATCCTCACACGATATATGAGTATTTGAGCTGCAACATTTATCAAAAGAGCTGAAAGTAGTAGTATGAACCCTACTCCTATAAGGGCTGATGGGTGAAGAGAAACTGGGTCTGCTTCATTAAACTCGTTGGCAATAAGGGATGCCATGGTTTGCCCAGCTTTTAGGAGCGAGGTTGGTAGCGCGGAAGGACCAATAGCGTTCCCTATAACCATAGTTACAGCCATCGTTTCTCCAACCGCTCTACCTAAACCTAAGATTATTGCGCCTATTATGCCTGCTCGAGCATAACTCAGCACCCCAATTCTTATAGCTTCCCATCTCGTTGCACCTAAGCTATATGCTGCATCTCTTTGTGTAGCTGGCACAGATAGAAGAACCTCTCTGCAGACCGCTGAAACCGTTGGAATTATCATAATGGATAGGATAAGCCCGCCGCTAAGTATGCTTAACCCATATGGTGTGCCGCTGAATATAGGTACGAAACCTAAATAAGTTGATAGCGGCTTTTCTATCAGATCCCTAACCCAGAATCTGAATACAAACACTCCCCAGAGCCCATAGATAACACTTGGGACGGCTGCTAACAGCTCGATAATGTATGATAGAGGCGCTCTAATGCTGCTCGGAGCGATCTCAGCCAAAAAGATGGCTACACCTAAACTTATCGGAACACCAACAACAAGCGCTATGGCTGATGTGGTGATTGTACCTAAGAGGTATGGTAGAGCACCATAAGCCTCCATTCCCTCTACTGGATTCCATTCTAAACCGGTTAGGAAATTTACCCCAAATCGTTCAAAGACGGGTGCAGCCCCATCGTAGATCTTAAAGATCATCAGAGCCATTATTATGATTATGCTAGATGATGCCGCAGCAGTTACGACTATGAAGAGGTTATCGCCCTTTATGCTTCTTTTTAGATGCTGTAGAAAGAAGAAGGTGGTAACAAATTTTTTCTTTTGGTTTAGTGATAACTGTGCGTCGTTGTGCTGCATATTCTTCTACAGTTTGTGATTATGGAGTATATATGGTGTTGACAAGTAAAACATATATGGCTTATTGAACTATATATCCTGAAGAAATGTATGGTTGAGGAAATAAAAGAGCATGAACCCTTAAATTATTGGACAAGAAGAATCCAGTTCTCAGGGAAATCATCCTATATTATAGCTCTCCCAAAACGTTGGGTAGATGAGATGAAGCTCAAAGCAGGAAGTGAACTGACCGTCGCAAGATATGGACCTAAAGCGTTAATTATTACGCACCGGGATCATATGCCAACGCAGCTTAAGGATAAAGCGGTTATCGAGACTTCAAACAAAGAACACCCCCACTCACTAATCAGGAGAATAATATCAGCCTACCTACTTGGATATCGCATAATTCAAGTCAAGGCAAAGGATGGAAGATTTGATCTGCAGCATAAAGAAGTTGTTAAGGATACCGTACGTGAAAGTCTTATTGGTGTTGAGGTGGTAGATGAGTCAACTAACTACATAACCTTGCAAGTCTTTCTAGGCGTTCCTGAGTTAAATGTTGAGAACGCTCTAAGGAGAATGTTCCTTATAGCAGCATCTATGCATAGAGATGCCCTTACCGCTCTAACCGAATTTGATTATGAAGTAGCTAAGGGTGTCATCCGAGTTGATGACGAAGTAGATAGATTCAGCTTATATACGATACGCCAACTTAAACAAGCCGTTTCAGACGGAAGGATTCTTGAAAAGATCGGGTTAGAAGCGCCAAAAGATTGCCTCGGCTACCGGGTTATAGTGAAGAGTGTGGAGAGGACTGCAGACCACGCGGTAAGCATAGCGCAGAATGTGCTACAGCTCAAAAATAGACTTAAACCAGAAATACTTGACCACATAAAGAATCTGAGTGATACCGCTGTAAGCTTTTTAGAAAGAGCTAGCCAAGCTTTATTTAAAAGAGATTATGAATCCGCTGAAAGGCTAATACTTGACGCAGAAGTCGTAGATAATATGGTTAAGGAACTTCTAACGATTATAGATGCAGAAAGCTCCAAGGAGCAGACATATATCGCTAGACTCATAATAGAAGACATTAAACGAACTGCGGAATATGCAACAGATATAGCCGAGATTGTGTTGAACCTAACCGCTGATAAAATTCTTTCAAGTACCAGCTAGACGTAGGGGTCTAACTTGCTGAGAGCATATAAAGACCCAGAAGAAAGGTTAAGGAGTTTAGAGGGTAAGAAGATTGGAAACCTCAAGCTGACCGTTCCTACGATACTTAGACCAAAAGGCCGCGAGAAGGAATGCAGATATTTTCAGCTAAAAGGGTTAAAACAAGGTAAGATCTCAATCAATTCGATGATAGAAGGCTTCTATAGCGTAGGTAGAGCATCAATAAATCTTCCTTCATACTTTGATATAGACTACTGCTACCTTATCTTCTTCGAAGGCGGTGAAGTAGTTGATCTCACGGTTGAAGGTGTTGATCTCGATCTCTTTAAGCTGCTTTCAACTCTCGTAGACCAAGGAGGTAAGATAATCGTTTCTCTAACTTCACCTTATAAGCTACCACTCTTAGAAGAGACGTTTAAGCAACTTGATATTGGTGTACCACCTCAAGATACCTACTTAGGTCAGCTACTTCTTAGGTGTGGATGCGGCTACGCCTTCAAACTCTGGCTTATAAGGGAAGGTGGAGCTGAAGGTTTTGTTGCACTTCAAGGAGAAAAGTCTCCAATCCAATAAAATTATTTCACGAAATTAGTATTGGTGGATGAAACACCTGAATTTAGGGATTCTATATATTTTTGTAAAAAATATAGTAGTAATGTTTATATCATGATAGAGTTCATTACCAAATATATGAGCGAAGCAACTACCGTAAGTAAATGGGCAAATAGATTCATATGGGCGGCAGTAGCTCAAGGCGCAGGAGCTTTATTTTGGACAATACTAATCATAGCACCTTTCGTGACACCTCCTATATCGAGAATAATAGCTGGAGGCAGCGCTGGAACATGGTTCTTTGTAGGCTACATAACATACATCGTTGTCGGGGTAATAGGCGTTGCCGTAACAAGCCTATTCTATCATCACATCGAAGTCAACTTGAAAAAGCCATTTAAAGGCCTAGGGAACGTGCTGGCAAGCCTTCACTTTATACTTATGAATGTTGGGGTCGCAGGTGCAACTTGGCTTCTGATGATAGCTGGCTACACCGGGGGTAAAGCTCTCCAACCAACCCAGCTAGGAGGCTTAGGCATTACAAACCCAGGACAAGTGCATCCACTTATAGCGGGCTATGTGGAGCCTATCGGCTACTTCATAATAGCTTTATGCATTGGCGTCTTAGCAGGTGGATTTGGCTACATAGTTACCTACCTTAGAAAGAAGTAGCTGAAGCTTCAATCACTTCTCTTTTTTAAATACGACCGCTAATACTATGACAAGTATTATAGCTGATGCATATGCTAAGCCTACATAGAGCGGTGCAACAGAGGATTCCCAAGATTCGGCTTGGCTGTAAACCCACTTATATTGGTTCGAACTCTTCACTACCGATATGAAGCCAGGTACGTTTCCGCCACCTACTAAGAAAAGCGGTTTATGTAGAGGATCCCAGCCTCCAAGCAGATATCCTTCACCTACGATCTTAAATCCATCTACGTAGATGCCTTCAAGAACAGCTTCATCCATCTCCCTGAACACAATTGGGTTTGTGGTGTATGATTCTAATGCGAAGACCTCATGCTCTCCGTTTTTAAGTCTAACTTTACCGGCTGGAAATAACCCGTTAGATGCATCTCCCGTGTTAAGGTTCTGTGCAGTAAAACGCCAACCCTCATCTTCGATTAGATGCAGCGCAAGGGCAACTCTTTCCCCAGGCATGATCTGCGGCAGAGAGCGGTTTGCGATCCAAATATATGTTTGAGGATAATGTGTAATGTCGCTTATGTAGAAGGCGTATACTTGCCACATCTGCTCATTAGGGTTAAGACCCGCCGCTACTTGTATAACTTCACCATATATGTTCATTGCTGAGAGAATTAGATATATAGTGTTGTCAGTCCAGCTTATGTTAGGCAGTTTTGCGACTAATGTTATATTTGAAACTTTACTCCAGTCTAATCTAACACCATTTTCAAGCAGAGTGCCGTCAGAGAACACAACACCAAGCGCCCAAGGTAGCCTTACTTCAACCCAAGGTTCAGCTTCCTCCCCTTTAGCGATAATCTCAGCATACACATTGTAGTAGGTTAGCGAAATAAGTGCAAACACCGCAATAATAGATAGATTCTTACAGATGAAGTGCACGCTAGTCGCCTTTAGGAGTCCGTTCCGCTCTGGCAATTACTGCCACATTAATTAAAACACCTACAACCGTCAAAATGGTGAAAGAGGTTATGACATCGACGAACGGCTCTAGTATAGCTTGAATTTGATGTAGAGGTAGGTGTTGCACAGTCCTAGCATAGCCACCCAAAGCCCCGCCTAACCCTAAGAGGACTGTGGCTGATGTGGAGCCTACAAAAAGCGCTACAACACCAAAAGTGGTCAGCTTATCATTTACCACATAACCCGCTCTTTCAAGATGTGAAAAGAACGTTGAAAACCCTAGAAAGCCGCAGAACCCTACTATTACATAGAGAATGTATCCAAGTATAAGCCAAGTACCGGGCCCGCCATCAGCAATTATTGGTAGTAGATATGAGAAGGGTTTAATCCGCAGTAGAAGTATTATCGTCCATATTGATGCCACTACCGCATTTACTAAAGATAATTTTCTGTATAAAGCCGCCCAGCCATCTTTAGGCATTTCAGTATTATATTGGGTTAGAGGCTATCTTAAGCTTTTAGTTCGAATCAGCCTAAAGTTAAATATTATAGAAAGGAATAAGAAGAGTATCAGTATAGGGTGTAGTCGGCATATGGAGAAGAAAGAGATCTACCGCTCAAGAATGAATATATTAATTAAGCTGATTGCGTTGATCTTCGTAGTTATGGGGCTGTTGACCGCATATCTTACAGCAACTACTCCACTTCATCCTTCTGTAGCATCTACATTTTACCTAATTTCAGCCTTGCTAGCAGTGTCAGGATTAATCACATTAGTGGCTCGAATAAAGTAGATGATGCTTAACGGTTATGAGTGATGTGATTTAGAAGTCTGTCATAACTCTGAATTGGTCTACTTCTTCGACACCCATCTTTTGGAGAAACGCTCTTGCCGCACCAGTAACATCTTTGGCTGCTGTTATCGCTCTGCCAACTACAAGGATGTCCGCGCCAGCCTTTAACGCCGCTTCTACACTTTCAAGCCTTATTCCACCTGCAACCGCTATCAATACTTTGCCGCAGACTTCTCTTATTTCTTTGATGTTGCCCCACGCGTATGCTTCGTCTTCGACGTCTATAGCCCTATGGATCTCGACGATATCAGGCTTCACCTTCAGCTTCTTGAGTACCTCTATTGGGTTCGGAACGTTTATGGTGTCCATAAGTGATAGTGTGCCGATCTTTTTGCATTCGTCTATAAACCGCTCTATCGTCTTTATGGGTGCGAGCGCTGAGAAACCTACGACATCTGCGGTAGCGTCCCCAGCCATTCTTGCTTCAATATTTCCCACATCAAGCGTCTTCATATCAGCGATTACAACAGATTCGGGTCTAAGCTGATGAATCTTTTGAATAACTTCAACACCATATCTTTTGATTAATGGTGTACCTGCCTCTAAAACTATTGCATCGCTTCTAGGCAGCGCTTTGATTATAGCTTCAACACGCCTCCAATCTGGGATATCTAAAGCAACTTCTAAGTAAGGAGGCTTCTTAAGGTTGTTTATTCTAAAGCCCACCATGCCGTGTATCGCTTTATCCTTCTCCTCTAAAACTTTATCTATATCTGGGAAGTTTGTCAAAGCCCTCTGGAGTGCTAGTTTAGTTGCAGCGTAATTATATCTGTAAATTCGCTGATAGTCCTTCCCTTTTGGGTGAATGAAGACAGAAACTATAACTACATAATCTTCAGCTCGCTCCTTAGGTATGATACCCTCTTCAACGGCGTCAGCAACAGCTTTAGCGACTGCGCTCTGTGCAGGTCCAAAGACCTTTTCAGCGTCTTCAAGATCTCTTATGGTAACCTTTGGAACTATGAGGGTTGAGGGTTTAGTAGGTAGGTTTGGTCTGATCACTGCGAGTATGGGGGTATGTCCAAGCCTTGGTTGTGCTAGAGCGTTTGCGAAGGCTTGACCCGCTGGGCCGTTCTTACTACCTATGATGAGGTCTATATGTGCTACTTCAGGCTCTTCACCTATTAACGCTTCTCCTACCAGAAAGTCAGTCATACTGATCTATCCTATAATCGTAGTTCATGGATCTCACAAATTCTACTAGCTCATTTCTTTCATTCCATATCTTTATGTGAATGGTGCCGTTTCTCTCATCCAACCCCATAACTTCTCTGCAGAAGGTAGGAAAGTCTGGTGGTAGAGTGCGGTTGTTTTTAAGGAGGAACTCAAGATATTCTTTGAGGAAGATGATCTTCCCCTCCTTACCTTTAGCCTTTAACTTTACCTTGAGCTTCTTGTGGAAGACGCTCTCTTCGGCCTCCTCTTCACTCATATACCTCAGGCTACGAAAATCCGCTATTAAACTTTAAGCTTTCCATTCATCAAGTGTGAGTGTCCTAAGGTAGACTCTTTACAACAATGATGAGTTTTATAGAGAGCTTTACATTGTTCAGGAAAACCTTATTAGCTCAGCCCTTCTAAGAAGGCAAATAGAGGCTTTTAGTATTGGAGGAAACACCGATTATACTACCATATGCGCTTGACGAAGATAAGAAGGGATGGATAAAAGGGTTCACAAAAGACGTAGAATCTGCTCTATTCTTCCTTTTCCTTGAGCAAGAGTGTAAACGTCTATTTAAGAAATCTAGATACGCCTCAAAGATCGCCCTTGTATCTAAAATCTACTACTCTGCTTGGATCACTCCTTGGAAGGATGGAAAGGGTCTGGTTATTGATGCCCTTGAGCTCTTTCCTCAAGCGTTCTGTTATGATGAACTTCAAAGCTTTGAGGATTTTGTCGAAGATCTTGAAAGGTCGAGGTCTGGTGAAGAATACCTTGATACTTTAAGGAGGCATACTTTTACATTCTTTAGTGTTAAAGCTTCTAGACCGTTTATACTCAGCCTTATTTCGAATAAAGATTTGGTCTCCGAACTGCAAAGATACATCCTTCATTATAAGAAGGAATCTGTAGTTAATGCACTCTCGCTAAGCCCTAAAGTTTCTTGGCAACAAGTCTCAACCTTCGTAAAGATGTTAAGGGAGGCTGAAGCAGAGATCGAGGCTCTCGGCTCTGTTAGGAAAAAACTTACAGCTTTAACAAGCGAATGGGTGAATAAGCTTAAGGAGGAATCTGAGAAGATTCAGAAAGAGTATCAGACGCTAATAGAAGAAGCGAGAGTAACCGCTAAACTAGAAGACTTAAGGGTGATGTATCAATCGAAGGTGTCTGAGCTTGAGAAAAAGATGGATGAAGAGGTTAAATCTCTGCTAAACGAGCAGCAAAGGCTGCAAAGCGAAATACAACAGCTTCAACAAAAGCGGAGCGAATGTCTTAAAATGCTTAAAACACTACAACAGTCGAGAGAAGCTTTACTAAAACAGCTGAATGCGCCACAGAGTAGACGAAACGAAATATCCAACGAAATTGAAGAACAATTGCTTAAACTTGAAAACTTAAAGATGGAGCAGATCCGTTTAGAAGGGTTAGCGGAGGAACAAAAAGGCGTTGCATCCGAGCTGAGCGTGACAAGAGAACGCTTATCAAAGCTCAGCCTAGAGATAAATAGGGTTAACGAAGTTATCTTAAGATTGAAGAAGGAACTTGGCGATGAGGATGAAAAACGCTTAAGACTTCAAGAAGAGATAGTTAACTTAAACAAGCAGATCTCTGATATAGAGAAGGCTATTAAAGACCTTGATGCATCGACTGTAGAGAATAAGGCGCAGCTTGCAAGCATTCCTCATCAAATAGAGGATTTCAAAAAGAGGAGACATGATGAGATCCTTAGGGTTGATAGAGAGTATAGGCTGAAGTCTGATGAGGTAAGATTAAAGATTGCTGCTCTACAGCTTGAGATGGCAATTAGGCTTGAGGCGCTTAGAAGAAGAATTGATGAAATTAGATGGAGAAGTAATGAGATTACCGCGCAAGTAGAAAGACTAATCGAATTGAAAAGGTCTTTCATCCATAGTTTCTACGGCGCGGCAATATATCTTCCTAAGAGCCTTGAGCTTGAAGCACCTACTTTAATCCAGATCCCCCTCTACTTGGTATGCTTTGAGACGTTAACTGAGCGTCGATATTCACTATACACACCCATAAAGGTCAAACAAGTCTACAAAACACCTTGGTCAAAGAAGTTATCTTTAGAGATAATGCTAAAGAGCTTTGACCGAGTAGTGAAGGAGCGACTCTATGAGGTGATGAAGCAAAACTACTCTTTTGAAGAAGAGGTGCTTAACTCATGCGCTCGGCTCAACCTGCTCAGAAACCACGATTTTCTTACAACCCTTTTAGAAGGACTTGGTCAACTAAAGCTCCGCGGCTGGCTCTCTACGCGTGATGCAGATAAGGTAATAGCTATACTCTCCGACTTCATTTTACCTAAGACGGATAAGAAGTGGTATGAAAGTTTCTCTCTTAAGATTCGGAGTTGAATCTTTGGGATGAAGATATGCACGGTTAGCCAATCTTTCTTCCCCTATACTGGAGGAGTTTCATACTATCTTCTGTGGCTTGGTCGGCGATGCTACGAATTAGGACATAAGCTATCTGTAATACATCTTAGGCCAAAAGATGTATCGATTGAGGATGAGATTGAATCTATAAAGGTCTATCGCGCTCCAAAGGAGGATTTAGAGCAAAGGGTTATGGAAGGTTATACAAGATTCAAAGATCTCATTTCAAAGGTCTTCCACGGTGTAGAGAAATCAGAGGAGAAGTTGATAAACAGACACCTCTACGGATTCAACGAATACTTAACAGTCAACTTACATTTTGCCGAAAGAGTAAGAGAAGTATACGCTAAGGAGCCATTCGATATTTTACACGTCCATGATTATCAGGTGCTACCACTTGCTTGGTTGTTAAAAGATCTTAAGGTACCTAAGATCTTCACTTGGCATATCCCTTTTATAGAAGAGACGCCTAAAGTTTGGTTGGATTTTGTCATCAACTATATGGCTGAATATGATAATGTGGTGTTCTCTACAAGGGCATATGTGGCAAATGCTATTGAACACGGCTTATCTTGGAACAAAATTACATGCATAAATCCATTTGGGACAGTCGAGAAGCCTCAAAAAAATGACTTTCGAAGGAAATATGGAATAGGTTTAGATGAAAAGATCATTTTATGCGTGGCAAGAATCGACCCCTTAAAGGGTCAAGATAGGCTACTAAGAGCACTGCCAAAGGTTGTCAAAGCTTTTCCAAAGATTAAATGTGTATTTATCGGAAACGGCTCCATGACCAAGGATGTTCTGAAGACAAGCGAGAAGAAGGTCTATGAGCAGTATTTAAGAAACCTCGTAGAAGAGTTGGGCTTACACTCCACAGTAATATTCGCTGGAAGCGTTTCTAGAAGCGAATTGATGCAAGCATACGAAGAATGTGATGTTGTAGTGCTACCTTCACTTAAAGAGGGCTTTGGATTAACGGTCACCGAAGGGATGGCTTTTAGCAAACCCGTGATAGGCTCAGCTACAGGAGGTATAATGATGCAGATCTGGCCTGGTGTCAATGGTTATCTTGTTAAGCCCGGGGATGTGAAGCAGCTTTCTGAAGCACTTTTAACACTGCTTTCGAACGACGCTCTTAGAAGGAGGTTAGGAGAAAGGGGAAGGGCTATTTACGAACAGCATTATAGCTTAGAGAGGGGTGTTAGAGACAATTTAGATCTGTATGAACGCATATTAACATTCAAAAACATTTAGGCTTTATAATTCTCGCCACTTTGGTAGGATGGTGTCATAGCGCTCTTCACCTACCACCATCTGCTTAACCACTCTATCTCTAAATAATACTTCCTCCATAAATCCTTGCGCAACGATAGCTTCGCCTTCAGATGCTTGTTCAGCAAACCTACCTCGCCACGTAATTAGCCTATCTATAGTTGTCCAGCTCGGACCTGAGAGCAAGGTAACATCTTTTAGGATGTAGATTGCGGGGCACATATGTGCTTCATTTGCGTCAGCAACTTTAGCATATATCTTACCGTATCCTAATCTTCGAATCGAATATTCACCATACCGCTCCTCTACCTCGCTCCACTCTCTAAGATATCTGACGAAGAAGAGTGTATCTTTAAAGAGACCTTGGTTGCTCTTCCTCTGCTCAACCCTTTTAAAATCTTCATAGCGCATAGCCGTATCCCTTGATCTGAATAGATAGAGCTCTTTTAGCCTCTCTTCTGTGAGAGTCCGTAAAACGCTTCCTTCAGCCATAGCGTTTAAGATTGCTTCCCTAACCTTTGCTGATTCTTTCAGACCGTACACGATTAAGTCTATGTCAGAGTTCTCTTCTTCTAACCCAAGCAAAATGGAGCCTGATATACCAAGGTTATCTGTTGGCACATCCGCTTCTCTGGAGATATATTCGATGAACTCCAGCACCTTTAGTCTTAAACCAGCAAGATTGTGTGATGCTCTTAACACTCTAACCATATCTTGTGGTTTGAAGTGTCTTTGAACTCTGCCCCAAGGTATTATAGGCAGCAGTCTATTGTAGTAGGGGTTAAAGGTGTAGTATTGCGCGAACCTCCCTTTAAGCACCTTCTCCCTCTCTTCAAAGGTGTAAAGCCTCAGATACCTTCTGCCACATCTTATCCTCACCCCTCTCTCGCTAGGTAGGTAGCGTGGATACGCTATCACTCCATAAGATGGGTGGCTTAGACCCTTTACTTCGAAGATAGAGTATTCGTCGAGTTCTATGAAGTCTCCTTCCCTAGCTTGCTGCATAGGCATGTTCAGCTAGCTATTATCTCCTTAAGACGGTGAGTTAGACCTTCAATCGCTTTTACCGCCGGTGAGGCTGGGGCGTAGTCTATGGGTGACAGCGCAGCCATTTCAGCAGCAGGTATAGCTTGGTCTAAGGGGATATTGGCTAAAAGATTCATCCCTAGCTTCTCTGTCTCACTCTTAACAAAAAAGGCTTCTTCATCCCGACTAATCTTATTACCAATCACATAAACGCGCTTAACACCAAGGTCTTGCGCCAACTTCTTCACTCTGAAGGCTGTCTCAATAGATCTATAGCTAGGCTCAACCACAGCCAGAAGTACATCAACACCCTTTACAACACCCCTACCTAGATGCTCTAACCCAGCCTCCATATCTAACACAACAACATCTTCTCTATCTAATAGAAGGTGGCGTAGAAGCGCTTTAAGAAGAGCGTTAGCTGGGCACATACATCCTCCACCAGCAGACTTAACCGTACCTAATACCAGAAGGGTAACACCATCAGGACCCGTGATACCATATTTGTCAGTGAGGTCACTAACTTTAGGTGTTAAGCTGAAGACTCCACCTATGGATCCGGGTCTTGCACCAGTGCGTTCTTCTATTAGGTTATCATTTTCAGATAAGGGTGTAATGTTGGTCAAGGCTGACTTTGGCACACCTAAAGATAGCCATAGGTTCATCGCGGGGTCAGCATCTATTGCAAGAACCTTATACCCACGGCGTGCCATCGCCCTCGCTAATACGCCGCTCACTGTGGTCTTGCCTACACCACCTTTACCCGCTACTGCTATCTTCAAATCTTCTGCCACCAGAGCGTCTGCTCCGCTTCTTTAAGCGGTAGCTTCTCGACAATCTTTTGAATTGCTTGGTATGCTTTAGAGTCTGGTGGTAGTGATGTCAGAGGTTTGCCCGCTAAGTCGAACTCCGCTACTAATTCATCTTCAGGTATAAGTGCTATGCATTCTATTCCTACTTTAGCAGCCTCTTCGGCAACCTTGTCAGCGAAGCTCTGAGGCACTCGGTTGACCACCATATACATCTTTCCAAACTTTGTGTTAAGCTCAGACACAAGTTCCTTAACCCTCTTAGCCGTCATAAATCCACGTGCAGTAGGGTCTGAGACCACAATAAGAATATCAACATCTCTAGTAGTGCGTCTGCTGAAGTGCTCTAATCCAGCCTCAGCATCTATAACCACAAACTTATATCTTTCACTAACTTTATCAAGCACCTTTCTAAGCAGATGGTTAACGTAGCAGTAGCAGCCTGGTCCTTCTGGCCTACCCATGCTGATTAAGTCGAAACCTTCGCCTTCTACAGTAGCGCCTTCTATCAATCCTTCGAGATAATCTGCCTTTCCCTGCTCCGGGGGTATTTGTTCTCCTAGTTTTAGCAGTTCTTCGCGTATATCCCCTATGCTCTTACCCGCCTTTACACCTAGAGCCTCATGTAGGTTTGAGTTTGGGTCTGCGTCGACTGCTAACACTATTTCACCAGTTTTATCGTGGATAGTTTTGACTAGTAGGGCTGCTATGGTAGTCTTACCCACTCCACCTTTCCCAGTAACTGCTATTGAAATAGTCAACCTTTCCTACCCATCTTCCACGCTTCTCTGATGCATCTATCGCCTTCAGCCTTAACATCCTCCCAAGCTGCTTCGATGCTTTGGTCATATCTTCTGGTGGAAATAGATGCGTTAAGTATACTAAGGAATCTTGCCACCTTGGTGAGCAGAGGCGATTTAAGGAGGATTAGGCTCTCTTTAGATATATCGAGCTCCTCAACTAACGCGCCTTCAACGATCTTAGAGCTGCCTAAAACATCTCTCAATATGAGATTTTGCTCAGATAGCTTAACGTAGATCACATCTTGCGCAACCTCTACCGACTTGCCGTCCTCCTTTAAAGACACCTTAAGTTCACACAAGTTTCTTTTCACCTCCTCCTCTAATCTTTATCTGAAGGGAGAAGTAGGTCTGCTAATGTTTTCTCCTCTCTACTTATTTTTAACCCTTCTCTCTCCCTTAGAGCTATATACCTCTTAACTATCTTGTTTAACGTTTGTGGCTCTAATCTTCCGATTGGTGTATCGAGCTCTTTAAGAAGCTTAGGTATATACTGCTTCTCTAAGTCGAAGCCTTCTTGCATCTTAAACTTGTAGAGATTATGAAAGACCTTCATTCCCAGCTTCTCCAACTCCTCCTTGGTTGTGTTTATACCTACAGTAGTTAAAGCCTCTACCACATACTCAGGAGTATACACACTCCTTGAAAAGTAGCATGCTACTAGAGAATAAAGCACATAGAGCCAATTCTCTTGCCTCACCAGAAACTCTGCTATATCGTCAACCTTAGCTTTTCCTGATATTATCTGCTGATCTATGGAGTAGCCTGAGTTGCTGAGATGGGAATGCCTTGCTCCCACAAGGGTTCCCACTATGTGCCCATAGCCTGTGGCGTAGCCTGCTGGGCTGTTCCCACCTAGAGAGGCTGCAAACTCATTACCTCCATATCTCTCTGAAGCTTTGACTAGACCTTGGGCAAGCTTTGCATAGAAGGGGTCTTTAGATTCGGCTATCCTTCTAATCATCTGCGGGTAAATATTATCAGGATCACCCCATTTTGGCTTAATTCCAAGAATTTTTTCGTCTAACACCCCTCTCTCACAAGCTTCAGTCACCCACGCTAAAACAGAGCCTGTCATCATAGCGTCTAAGCCCAGATCTTCGCATAACTCAATGAGTTCAAGTATACGGCTTGGTTCGCTTATTCCAAGGTTTGAACCTAGTGCGAACATAGGTTCATAGTTATATGCAACAACCAACTCCTCCTTAATAATCTCACTTCTACCACGCTCGTGCTCCGGTGCGAAACTCTTTGTAAATGCGCCTAGATGTATGCATGCTACTGGGCAGTTAGTGCAAGTAACCTTCCTCCTAAACACAGTCTCAGCGAATCTTTCTCCAGACATCTCTTCAGCGCCTTCAAATCTCCTTTCCCGAAAGTTTCGAGTAGGTAAAGCGCCTAACGCATTTAATTCAAGCACGTTACTAGGTGTGCCTAAATTGTGATACTTCAACATCTTATCTGTAGCGACAACTTCGTGCTCAATCTTCTCGTAAAACGCCTTTACAGCGTTAGGTTTTTCTAGTGTAATGCTCTTGGTGCCGATGATTGAAATAGCCTTAATCTTCTTAGCTCCTAAAACCGCACCTAAACCTAACCTTCCAAAATGGTGGTGAAGGTCTACTATAACATTTGAATAGAGTACCATATGCTCGCCAGCCGGACCTATGGCCGCTATGCTCTGTAAACCAGTTTTAATCGGCTCAGCTAATGCTTCATCAACCGCCCTTGTCCCAAGCCCCCAAAGAGAGGAGGCTGTCTTCAACTCAACCCTGTCATCACGTATCTTAAGTACCTGAGGGTGTAGAGCGCTTCCTTTTATTACAAGTGCACCGTATCCTGCTGTAGCTAAAGCGGTTGCGAAGTGTCCACCAGCATGCGTTTCACCCAAATTCCCAGTAAGAGGAGACTTAAAAAGCGCGACCGCTTTAGCCATGCACGGATATATGCCTGTTAAAGGTCCTGTTGCAAATATTATTGGGGCTTCTGGTGAGAAGGGGTCTATGCGTGGCTTGCTCTCTTCTAGAAGTATTTGTGAAGCAACACCTACACCACCTAACATACTCTCGAATAGATCCCGCCTATCTTCAACTCGACTCTTGCATTCAGATAGATCAACATAAAGAACTCTACTATTCATATTCCAGGAGCCTCCGTATACCAAAAAACATTGTGAGGACAATACTTTGCGCAATCACCACATCTATCACACAGTATAGGTATCTTCTTCTCCCTATCGAGCACAAGAACCTTATACTGACACGCTTCTACACAATCGTAAGTTGTGCAAGGGGCACATTTAGAAGGCGTAAGTGTGATACCCCCCTCTGGAAGGGGTTGCAGAGCACCGTGAGGGCAAGCGTAGGCACACTCAGGCTCCTTACAGAACCTACACATACTTACCTTAGGAGCTCTTCCACCTTTGCGATCCAGCTCCACAAAGACAGCTGTGCGCGTGGGGTCTACTACATTAAATAGGTGTCTTGAGCAGGCGAACACACAGCTGTAGCATCCTATGCATCTCGCTGGGTTTCTGATCTCCACCCTATACCGGAAGCTCGTAAATGTGTCACCTAATTCTTTTGTGGCGGCCAGTTCTTATTAAGGAAGTCCCTTATCTGTGAGGAGTCTCTCGGGCCTACAATTACCTCCCACTGGGTAGTATCTTCAATATCACCCTTTAGCCTTGCGGCGAGCTGAGGTATGATTAGAATGCGGTGCTTAACTTTAGTCTCTATCTTAGTCTCATCAATAAGATTTTTCACAACGGATGCGTTGAACTGACCTCCAGCTACACTACATTCTACAGCCAAGCCGCCTGTGTTAGCAACTAGCAAGTAGCAGTTGTTCCCTTGTGACTCTATATCGTTTGCCACAGTGTAGTATGTTAGGGCAAAGTTAGTCGTCACAAGTACAGGAGAATCTTCGCTAGGTCTACCGAATGTTCTTAAACCCGGCTCGACCGCAACTGGTTTTCTAGGGTCTGAGTAGAGGTTCTGCCTAAGTGTTGTTAAGGCTAGCAGAGCATAGGGTTGTAATGTATGAAGTATCAGTATGTCTGCTGAGCGTGCCATCATAACCGCAGCAAGATAGGCTTCCTCGTAAGATTTAACGGGGTCTTCACCTCCATCAAGCCATGTGATAGCGGGTACGCCTAAGATAGGGTAACCTAACCCTTCATCCCCCGCTTTTATGGCAGCGCGCCTAATCATAACAAATTTGTTAAGGGTGTCCCTTAAACCAGCACCGTCAGTATAAGTTCCTGGGTCTAGCACAATATCTTCAACACCATTAGCCTTTATTGTTAAGGCTAGAGACTTTAACTCATCCAATCCGCCAGGTTCAAACGCTACAATAGGGCAGTTATATTTCCTTGCTAGAACAACCATCTCCCTCCAATTATCCTTCGTAGCTGCATAAAGTAAAGGTCTTGAGTCAGCAACCTCAGGCTTCCGCAATGCAGCTGCTAAAATCGTGGGGTCAAAAGAGCACAACACCATGGGGTAGCTGCAGCTCTTTGCGGCGATCTCGACTGCTTTCTCAAAACGGCTAGGATCCGCAGAAGCTGCTCTAACAGCTACTAGGTTAAGTTTAAGTTCATCTCCTATTCTTATAACCTTGAAACCTTCGATCTTCTTGCACCTTTCTTCAATGAGTTCTGGTGGGTCTAAATCTGAGACATCTACTGCTATAGCTGTGGGGTTATGTAGTGTTAGTTCGTGGCGATACATAACCTCCTTTCCACCTATGGTTACAGCATTTTTGCCTTTACCTATCACCACAGCCCTAACTGGTGGCGCGACAAGCTTCGTTAGCGCTGCCATCTTATCCTTGTATTTTGACTCTTTTACCAGTGGTGGGCAGTCTGAAGGCTTATAACGCCTCTCGAGAAGCTTAGACGCAAACGACATGCAGTTTACTTCTCCGCATTCACCACAGTTTGTTTGAGGTAGATACTTATAGACATCTAGGAGTGTTGGCTTAGCCAAGCCCTTACCCTCCTACTTTAGGCTCGTGATCCAATTTTCTATCTTCTGCTCACAGACACCTTCGCCAAAGAGGCTGTCCGCAAGCTTCTTAGCAACCCTAATCGTAGCAGGATGACTTATCATAAATAAGTCTGCACCAGCCATCATAAGCGCTACACAAGTTACAGTCTCCCAAAGCGGCCCTCTTATCTCACGAGGCCCCCACTCCTCAACCTTCATCCATGATTCACGAGCACCCCATGCGTTGCTTGCAGCAGCTAAAATCGGCATCTGCAGATCCTCATCACCCATCAGCCCAGCGAGCTTTATTCGCTCCTCTAAGCTGAAGGCGTATTCTAAACCATACCCTAATGCAGCTGTAGTTGGATCTTGGACTATCTGATTCTTCGGTAGCCCCTCATCTAACAGTAAGCGATTAAGCCGCTTCTGATTATTCACATCCATTGGTGTAAAAGAAACTAGTGCATGACCGTGCTCCTTACAAGCCTTCACAACCCTCTTATAATCCATCTCAATAGTAACTGAGTTCAGCACCACCTTTTCTCCATGTGCTACTTCCGCAGCAGCAGAAAGCACTAATGGATCCTTCTGAGGATTACCTGAGCCTCCAATGATTATAGGCACATCCACCGCTTGAAGGACATTTTCAACGCTCTTCATAGCTTGCTGAATAGGTCTGTCCTCAAGGAGCGGATCTGTGCTCACCAAATTAAGTGAAACAACTTGCGCACCATACTTATTTACACACTTCTTAGCCCACTCAGCAGGGTCGTGCATAACATCCTCTACCATCTGCTTAACAGGTTTGGTTAAAGTAATGGGCATATCGAACACATCCATAGCGAAGACGGGTTTATTCGGATTAGATGCTTCAAAGCTGTAGAAGGGCATCGTCTTCTCTCCACCGATTTTCAGCGTCTTCCCTCTTGTCCCGCCTTCAGATTTTGTAGCACCAAGTTGAACTTCAGCGATCTGTCCGTGGAACTTTTCTAGGTAGGGTGTAAATGTTGCTTTAATAAGTTCAGGGGGTTTTTCTTCAACCTTTAATGCTGCTTCAGCGCGTTTAATTGCGGTTTGGACAAGAGGTTGGATTATAATGCGTAGCTCTTCTGTTGACAGCTCCACATTTTCTATTTCGATTTCTTCAAATTTTTGCACGAGGTCAGCTACCTTCTTGACTAGCTCATTAATATCATCATTCCCGCCAGCCATCCTATTTCCCTACCTTCTCCGCACGCTTTATTATGACCTTTTCAGCCACGATCTTAGCGTTCTTGAAGATGATGATGAAGCCTCCGCCTATCGGGACGGATAAGCCTTCAGGCACTACTGTTGCTGGCACAAGTTCAGCAGGTGCGGCTTCCACAAATGCCTCCTTTCTCACCTCAGGCGCCTTTTCTTCAGCAACCTGCTTCCAGCGTTTAACGACTGGATGATTCTTACTCTTTAGCCAAGACTTCAACTCCTCTATATTTTTGACTTCTTGCTCAGTTGGTATTAGATCTTTCATATGTTGAGGTATGCTGTCTCCAACTCTATCTTTTATCGCCTTAGGTATCCACACTATTCTCTCCCAGCCCCCATCTGCTTGTAGGAACTTAGGTGACCTAAGGTACTCTATCGCTATTCCGTTGAAGCCTGGGTTTTGCGTGCCGCCGCTAGTATGCTCAGCCATATTCGAGAAAGTCAGCCCGTTTACGGTAGGTCCTTTAAAGTCTCTGTGAACTATCGCTATACCATCTACTTCAGGTATGTAGAAGGCTATACCCTCAAAGCAGCCGCAGGATGTGTGTGGTGTTTCAAAAGATGTGTAAAGCGCGACTTGCTTTATGCTTCCGAGGGACTTTTTAGATATAATCTCGTTTACACCTGTGTAGATGCCCTTGATAGGGTCGATGCACTCCCCTTTAGGAATGGGGAAGTTGGGTCCTTTCGGATCTACTTTTGACGCTGCCCTTGCATCGAACCAGCTTATTGAGCCGCAAGACGCTATGCGGTTAGGTGTTATCACACACATGTGTGTGGGTGCAAATGATTGGCACATAACACAGCCGTAGAATTCTTCTACATCTTCGTCTTTTAGTTCTCTGGCGCGTTTGTCCCTTGCAGCCCACACTTCTAGCGCATATGGGTAGAACTTTTCTATCGTTTGTTGGTCGGTTGTTAGGCTCACTTGTATCTTTTCTATTACTGGAAAGCTCTGTTTATAGAGCCATATCAGCGCTTTACCTAGCCAAGCTAGCGAGTTCAGTCCTTTTTGATAGACTTTCTTCCCTATTCTAATCCATATATCGTATCTTTGATTTAGGTGCATAACGCCTTCTATGTAGTTAAGGAAGTAGTGTATTCTTCTCTCCAGCACACCCTCTAAGTCTTTTTCAACCTTCTCACCAGCAACCTCTACTAAGATTCCTAGCGGGTAGGTGCCGCCTTGCTTTAGTTCATTTAGGTCTGGTCCGATTAGTATCACTCTGCCATCTTCTATTTCTTCTGGTTTTCTTGTGAGGACGATTTCCCACTTTTTTGGTACATCAACGCCTCCAAACTCCACCTGCATATCTGGGCGGCGTATGCGTTCGCCTTCATACATCTCGCCTATGTCCATCGGGAAGTTGGGCTTCTCAACACCTATTGTTTCTATTCTAAGTTTACTTGGGTCACATTCAAGAAGCATATTCTAATCCCTCCTTATCGTGAGGCTGCTTTGGTCTAGCTTCCTCATCCTAATCCCTCCCACTGAGCCAAGGTTTTTAAAGGTTCTTTTAATTTGTTGTTCATCTCAGCTAGCGCTTCCTTTACCAAACGACCTAGCGGAGTTAATGTATATACATTATATGCATAGGATTTGGCTGCAAGCTTGTTTGCTATTAGCGTGTTAAGGTGGTCATTTAAGACCTTAGGGTTGACTGTAAGCATCTTCATTAGGGCTGTGAATGTTCTAGGCTCTTTGTCTAGTAGCAAAAGTATTTTGTATCGAGTTGGATTGCTAAAGACTCTACAGACCTTGGGTATAAAACTCTCAGGCATTTCGGCTAAGACCTCTGCAGCGCTCATTTTGCAGTAATTACAAAAAGATAACTATTAAGCCTATGGTATGTATATACCATACTAATATAGCTGAAAAGTTGTAAAGATATATATCGTTTTTAGCAAAAACATAAGAATCAACTGTCTCATATCTTGACTTTGTTGACACGCACCTCCAACCAAATAGCAGAGTATATGTTGAATCTATTGTTCACATCTAAGTTAACAAAGATGCGAATGTTGATGGTAAGATTTTAAATATAGTCAAGAGGAAGCGTCATAGAGCATGGGCAAAATAAGAGTTGGGATAATAGGGGTAGGTAACTGCGCGAGCGCCCTAGTTCAAGGCATCGAATTCTACAAAACAACTGGTGAATCTGAAATAGGCTTGATGCACCAGGAAATCGGGGGGTATAAGCTTGAAGATATTACATTTACTAGCGCCTTTGATGTAGGAGAAAACAAAGTTGGGAAGCTGCTTTCAGAAGCTATATATGAAGAGCCAAATTTAGTTAAATGGGTCTCAAAGGTTTCTAACTGTGATGTAGTAGTTAAAGAATCCCCCATCTTAGATGGTGTAGGTATATATGTAGAAAACAAAATCAAACCAATAACTAACCAACGCCCAATAAATATTCTTAAGAACGAGATAATAGATGAAATAAAGAGAAGCAACACGGAGATTCTTATTAACTATTTACCAGTCGGAAGCCAGTTAGCAACAGAGTTCTGGGCTGAAATCGCCTTAGAAACGGGTTGCGGATTTGTAAACTGCATACCAGTATTCATAGCATCAAACAACAGTTGGGCAGAAAGATTCGCTCAAAAAGGCATACCAGTCATAGGAGATGACATAAAAGCTGTCGTCGGCGCAACAATCGTGCACAGAGCCTTAGCTAAGCTTTGTGCAGACAGGGGAACTATTGTAGACCAAACATACCAGATTAATGTAGGAGGCAACACAGACTTTCTGAATTTGAAAGAAGTTGAAAGACTTGAGTCAAAAAAGATTTCTAAGACTGAAGCGGTTCAAAGCGTCCTTCCTAAAAGGCTACCTGAAGATAAGATCTATGTGGGTCCAAGCGACTTCATACCTCAGCTGGGAAACACAAAGATAGCCTTCATAAAGATTCAAGGCAGGATGTTCGCAAACATACCCTTTACAATAGAGTTAAGGTTAGAGGTTGACGATAAAGCCAACTCCGCGGGTATTGCGGTAGACGCTATAAGGTGCTGTAAACTAGCGTTAGATAGAGGTTTAGGAGGAGCATTAGTTGAAGCAAGCGCTTGGCTCATGAAGCATCCACCAAAGCAGATAGACGATAGCGAAGCAAAAAGGATGCTTGAATATTGGATATCTGCGCACAGCCGATAACACTCAGAAATAGTCGCTGAACTTCTTCAGATCCTCTATGCTACGAATCTTACCACGCATGATGCTCTTTAGCTCTTTGCGAAAGAATAAGTCAACTTTAATATTCTTGCTCTGAAGTGTTTGCACAACCCTAGCTGCTAGTATTCCGCCTTTACGGTCAAGGTCGGTTAAAATTATCGCTTTTTTAAACGATGGCGATACCGTGAGTAGATGATTAATACCCTTGCCTTGGCAGAGTAGAAAGAGAGTGCCGGAGAAACCTAGGCTGCGAAGCGCTCTCTCATCTCTCAATCCTTCAACGACAACTATGGCCCCGTCATTAGCCTCATCATCTAGCTTTTTAAGAAAAGCTTTTAGGGCATCAACCTCCTCACTTATAGACTGTCTGCTTGACATCCTACACAGCTTATTGAGTAGAATAATTTATTAAGAATTCTATAGTAGGATTAAATGATGGCTATCTTAAAGGACGATATTAAAGGAAAGGTCTCTAGAATCTTCAGTCAAAACCTCGAAGGAGAAGTGAGGATACGCTACTTTACACAAGACTTTGAATGCGAATTCTGTAAGGAGACTCGAATGTTATTGGAGGAGTTGGCTGCGTTATCGAACAAGATTAACCTAGAAGTTTACGACTTTGTCTCAGAAGCTAATACTGCTAAGGCGTTGGGTGTAGATAAGATACCAGCCACAATAATAACTGGTAAAGACGAATATAAGGTCAGATACTTCGGTATACCTTCAGGCTATGAATTCACTTCATTAATTGAAGATATAGTTGATGTGTCTAGAGGTAGATCAAGACTTCCACCAGAGCTTGTAAGTAAAGTGAAGAGCATAAGTAAGCCGGTCCACATACAAGTCTTTGTTACACCGACTTGCCCTTACTGCCCTAAAGCGGTGCGCACAGCACATCAGCTCGCTATCGAAAACCTTAACATAGTGGCTGATATGGTTGAGTCGGTTGAGTTTCCACATCTCGCGAACCGCTACTCAGTCATGGCTGTGCCTAAGACAGTAATTAACGATAAGCTCGAGTTCGTTGGCGCGCTGCCGGAAGAGCAGTTCATTGATTTTGTTGTCAGAGCTTAGTCTTATGGTGTGTAGAAAGATTTGGATGAGGTTGAAGAGGTTCTAAAGTGTCGTATAGTAGCGGTAGTTGGTTTATCAAGAGATCCTAACAAAGAAAGCTACAAGGTGGCAGAGTTTCTAAAGTCAAAGGGATACAAGATAATACCCATAAATCCCTTTGCAGAAGAAGTTCTTGGCGAGAAAGCCTATCCATCACTATCAGCTCTGCCGGAGAATCTTAAAGCTAGCATAGAGGTTGTGGACATATTTAGAAGAGCGGAAGATGTACCCTCTGTCGTTAAAGAAGCTTTAGAAATTCGGAGGAAATATGGCCGACTTAAAGCGGTCTGGATGCAGGAGGGTATCGTAAACAAAGAAGCCGCTGAAGCCGCATCGAATGCCGGTCTTATAGTAATCATGGATAGATGTATGATGAAAGAGCGCCTCAAACATGAAGAGATGCTTGCATTTAAACTAAGTAACTCTTTAATAGCAGACACAGAGGGCTAGTTAGGAGAAGAGCCTTGAGCGACTTAGAAGATCTAAAAAGAAGAAAGATGTTTGAACTTATGAGAAAAGCAGCGGAACAAGAGGCTAAAAAGAACTACCCTAACAGGCCAGTAGAAGTTTCAGACGCGACCTTCGACAACTTCATCACACAGTATCCAGTAGTTGTTATAGATTGTTGGGCGCCTTGGTGTGGACCTTGCAGAATACTCTCACCCGTAATTGATGCGCTAGCTTCAGATTACGCTGGTAGAGTAGTATTTGGGAAGCTTAATGTAGATGAGAATCCGACCGTAGCTTCACAATATGGAATTATGAGCATACCTACTCTACTCTTTGCGCGTAATGGTGAAGTTGTGGATAGGTTGATAGGTGCTGTTCCCCGTCAGATAATAGAGGCTAAGCTGAAGCAGATAATGCCTTAAATTTTACTTTACTCTCATCTTCTCTTCTAAAGTGTTAAGCACTCTCGCTCTAACTGTGGCGACATCCCCTGAGCCATCTATGTTCAGCACCTTTTGACGAGATATATAGTAACTCAATACAGGCGCGCTCATCTTTGCATAAGTTTGAAGCCTATTTTTAACCACCTCTGGTTTATCGTCATCTCTTAATATTAGAGGACCACCGCAGACATCGCAGACTCCTTCTTTCTTAGATGGATTAGTTACTGTGTTGTAAACCGCGCCGCATACTTTGCATACTCTTCTTGTTGAAAGCCTTCTTATTATCTCTTCGTCAGAAACATTCAAGTTGATTACCCAATCTATATGTAGATTCAACTTATTGAGAATCTTCTCTAGCTCCTCTGCTTGCTCTACGGTCCTAGGGTATCCGTCAAGTATAAAGCCCTTTCTGCATTCACTTTTTGCCAGAGCATCTTCCATAAGTTCATTGACCAAGCTGTTAGGCACAAGTTCACCCCTATCCATATACTCCTTAGCCTTTAAACCAAATGTTGTTTTCTTAGAAACGTGTTCTCGAAGCAGATCTCCTGTAGATATGTGAGGAATGCCGTAGACCTTAGCAACCTCTTGTGAGACCGTCCCCTTACCAGAGCCTGGTGGACCAAAGATAATTAGATGCTTCAATTTTAATCAAATTAGCATCTGATCAAGTAATATTTATGTTGTAAGATGTTGTCAATTTACCGTGTGGCTTTTAGATGAGACTTTGGTCTATTCACCCTAAGTATCTTGATAGCCGTGGGTTGGTGGCTCTTTGGAGGGAGGGGTTGCTGGCAAAGAGGGTTTTAGAGGGTAAGACTAGAGGATATGTAAACCATCCTCAACTTATAAGGTTTAAACTATATGATAAGCCTATTGATCTGATAGATGCATACCTTACTCAAATATATTATGAGGCGGAGAAAAGAGGGTATTTGTTTGATTACTCTAAAATAAGGTGTATTACAATATCGAAAGCTGTAAGTGTTACTTGTGGTCAACTTAAGTATGAGTTTAAGCACCTACTTGAAAAACTTAAGAAGCGGGACGTAAAAAGATTTGAGGAATTAAAAAGATTGAATACTAAATTCATCAAACCGAACCCTATCTTTAGGGTTGTTGAAGGTGGAATTGAAAGCTGGGAAAGAGTTGAATAATCTAGATGCGCTAAAGTATCCCAAGAGCTTTAGTCCACTATATTCAGCTTTCTGCCACAAGAGGGGCACTGGTTTCCATTCTTTAAGAAGTTCTTCACTAGCCAGAAGCCGCGGCGCTCTATGCATATTGCACCACAAGAAGGACATATTGTGTCTTCATAACCTCCTTCAGGTACATTCCCAAGGTAGACGTGCTTTAAACCCGCCTCTCTAGCCACAGCCCAACCTTTCGTTAGTGTTTCGATTGGTGTGTAAGGGGTGTCAAGCATTCTATAATCTGGGTGGAATCTAAGTAGGTGGAATGGTGTTTCGTCGCTTAGGTTTGCGGCTATCCATTCAGCTAGTTTCTTGATGTCTTCGATTTCAGCTCCGCTTTGGACCGGAACGATAAGATCTGTGATCTCTATATGGACGCCTTTTGCTTTGAGTAATTTAAGTGTCTCAAAGATAGGCTCGGCTGATGGTACAAGAATGTATTTTCGGTAGAAGTCTCGGTTACCAGATCCTTTGAAGTCTACAGTGATTGCATCAAGATGAGGCGCTATTAGTTCGACCGCTTCTGGGGTTAGGTAACCGTTTGAGACCCATGTTGTAAAGTAACCTCTTTTCTTAGCTTCTCTCATCAAGTCGATAAGATATTCTGCTTCTATTGTTGGCTCGTTGTATGTTCCAGTTACACCTTGGCACTGATACGCTCTCGTAAGTTCAAGGACCTTCTCTATGGGTGTGTATGGTTCCTGCACAACTCTTCTCTGGCTGATGTCGTAGTTTTGGCAGTATTGGCAGGCAAAGTTGCAGCCTACTGTCGCTATTGAAAACACGTATGAGCCAGGATGAAAGTGATTAAGAGGCTTCTTCTCTATAGGGTCTGGATGCATCGCTACTAGTCTGCCATAGTTTAGGGAGTAGAGTTTACCTCCGCTGTTCATCCTTACGCCGCAGTATCCAACTTTACCTTCAGGCAGGCTGCACAGTCTAGCGCATAATCTACATCTGACCCGCCCTCCTTCTTCTGCTTCGCCTAACAGAGCGGGGTAGAGAGCAGTTGGTGTTTGTTTAGGCAAGCTTATCACCAGCCTGCATAGGAATATATGCTTAGACTTTCTATTAACTCTTACAGATAGGGAAAAGCTTACTAAGAGAAATGCGTTGAAGGCTTGCTGATGACTTTGTGGAGGTTCTTGGATACTGGGTATAATGATGCGTATTGGAATATGGCGCTCGACGAAGCTATTCTTATGCTGCGTACTGAGAAGAGGGTTCCTGAAACTCTTAGGGTCTACACTTGGAAGCCTTCTGCTGTATCAATAGGCTATTTTCAGAGCTTGGAGCAAGAAGTAGACCTCGATGCGTGCAAGTCTTTGGGTGTAGATGTTGTTCGCAGAATTACTGGAGGCGGCGCGGTCTATCATGAGTGTGGAGGTGAATTGACATACAGCCTAGTGGTTAGTGAAGACACACTGAGATCTAAAAGGTTCTTCGAGGATATACAAGGTTCCTATAGAGTTATCTGTGAAGCGGTTGTTGAGGGGCTGAAGAAGATTGGCATAAGTGCCGAATTCAAGCCTATAAATGATATTGTAGTTAACGGTAAGAAGATTTCTGGTAATGCTCAAACGCGCAGAAGAGGAGTAATTCTACAACACGGAACCATCTTACTGAGGACAGACATACCTACGATGTTTAAAGTTTTGAAGGTGAGCAAAGAGAAGATAAGTGACAAGGCAATCAAGGCGGTTGAAGACAGAGTTACGACGATATATCGTGAAGTATCAAGCAGCATAACTTTAGAGGACATCAAGGAGGCTCTGCGAAGAGGATTCTCAGAATATTTTGACACCGCTATAGAACCATCATCTCCAACACAAGCTGAGCTCGAGCTCGCTTCTGAATACCGTAAACGCTTTGCTTCTTGGAGCTGGATCGCAAAGAGGTGAATCGTATGCTGCTTACATCAGAATATAAGGTAAAAGGCGGCAAGATGATCAAGGTTAAACTCGATGTGGAAGAAAATGTAATTAGACGAGCTTTGATAGCAGGAGACTTTTTTCTTTATCCAGAAGAAGCGATAGAGCAGATCGAGGAATCTCTGAGCGGTGTTAATGTTTCCTCGGATATAGAGCAAGTGTTGGCTAATGCAGTTATGCGTGCTGGTGCTCAGCTACTAGGAGTATCGGTTGGCGATTTAGCGTCTGCTGTGAAGTTAGCTCTTCAGAACGAGTTTCGTTGATATGCGCAAAGCTTAATTGTGAAGACCTTTTGTTTGATATGATGTGGTGGATTTGTCAGAGGAACCTACAATTAATGTTGCTATTTCTTTCGGCGACGTTAAAGTTGAGTTTTCAGGCAGAGCTGAAGTTGTCGCTGCTCAAGTAGATGAGTTTCTACACAAGCAGATACCAACCATCGACTTGGCTAGGCGTATCTATCTAAGCTACTCTACTAAAGAGCTTGTAGAGAAGTTTGAAAGGTTGATTAAGATTACGCCTGAAGGGCCTCGGGTCTGGGTTGAAGGTGGCAAGTTAAGTGATAAAGAAAGGGTTGCGCTACAGCTAGTAGCTGTAAAGATAGGATATCAAACAGCCAAATCCCAAGTGGACTCGCTTCTAGTAAGCGAAATTCAATCCGCAACAGGATTAAACCCAAAGTCTGTCAGCTCAAGACTCAGCGAACTTGTGAAGGGTGGGTTTGTTGAAAGGGTTCAAACCGAGCAAGGCATAAAATATAGGATAACTACCCAAGGAATAAGCTGGCTTATCGACACATTAAGCAAGAGACCAGTATCAAGAGGGTAAACCTTTATTAATTTACACAATCTCTTAATCTACTCTCAAGCTGATATATCTCTTATAGGTGTCTCTGCTTTTGATCTTCGGCCTTGCCCTCAACGTGGGTGAAGGTTTGGATGAAGCAAAGGAGATCTCTATATTAATTGCGCGGAGTAAAATCAAAAAAATCTGGGTCTCCTTTTCATCAAAGGGCAGAGACCCCTTTGAGATGGCTTCCGCGGTAGCTGAAAGCGTAGAGGGTCTAAAGATAGGTATTGGTGCGTTGAGCCCTTATATCTACAGCGTCAGAGAGATCATCAAAAGATTGACGGAATTAACAGATCTTTATGGAAAACGCTTTGATCTATGCATAGGGCTTGGAGATAAAACTCTGCTCAAAGAATTAGGTGTAAAAATAACTCATACAGACTTCTTGAATATATTAAAATCAACATGCAGAATGCTCGAAGAAGAACTGTCTAGATTAGGCATAAAACTTTGGCTAGCCGCACAAGGCTCTACGACACTCAGTCTATCAACTTGTTTTGATTACGTGCTCTTGAATCATTCAAATTTAGACTACTTAAGATGGGCTTTAGATAAGATAGGTGCATTAAAACAACATATTTCAGTCGGGATATCAGCACCAGCATACATCTACAAAATTATCGAAGAAGATATGCTCAATCGCGCTAAGAAAGCGGCGCTTAAGATACTTCTAGGCATGTCAAAGAGGCTTGCAAGGGATTTAAATCTTGAGGTAGAATATGAACGAACATTAAAGCGCCTTAAGGACATCCAAGAAGGTGAGGAAGCTAAGATAGTATCAGAAAACTTGGTTAGGGCTCTAACTATAACTATGCATGTAGGCGCTTTACCTAACTACATACACACACTCAGAGAGTTAGGCATAACTGAAGTTGTCTTCGGATACCCTCTTAGCATAACAATCGATCAAATTAAAATGCTTAACGCCTCTTTAGAGCAGATGCCTTAGCTCCTCACCTTCTTCTCACGGATTTGAGGTGCTACTTCACCAAGAAGCCTCCACATATCTTCATACTGCTCGCGTGTGAGTCTAACCGATAAAGAATGTTTAACACCATCCCTCTCAAAACTGAACTCTACCACTCTGCCAAAGATGCTTTGAGTAAACTTAGCCTTTGAAAGTAGATTATACTGTATTTCAAGTATGCATTCATCTTCATTTGCAATCTGTTCAGGTGTAAGATACATAAGCTTCTGACGCCTTTCCGACGCAATCTTATACCTCTTTACAGCTTCTGCTCTACGTAGCCCAGAGGAGCCTATAAACAAGCTCAGTAGGTTCGGCGCAGCCCTTAGGTCTCTTCCATCTTGGGGGCTGAGTATCCGGAGGACTATAAGCCTTTTAGTTGTGAAGACTAAATCTAGAATGGTGTCATATGTATGTCCTTGCACATCGTTAAACAGCCTTACGATGCTCTCCATGCGATATACCATTAGAATCAGATGATTTTAAATTTTGATGCTCTATGTTCTAAGCAAAATTTATAATTTACCTATGACCTCTACAAATACAGAAGAGTTTGATTCAGTTAGCAGAGAGACGTCAGCTGACTTGTGGATGGTGTGGTAGAAACCTCTCTACATCCTACCACTATAGATGCTCGAAGTGTGGTGCAACATACTGCTTCATACATAAGGATAGGCACAAATGTAAAGCTACTCACTAACCTTCCATCCAGGTTTAACGATTAAAACTGGGCACTTTGCGAGCCTACTTAACTTCTCAGAGACGCTGCCAAGAAGGAAAGCTTTAACAGAGCTCAACCCTCTGCTTCCAACAACAAGCAGATCAAAGTCTTCTTCGTTAGCCACCTTGGATATCTCATCAGCAGGGTGCCCGACTACAAGCCGAGTCTTAGCTTGCACACCTATTTTCTCCGCTAACGCTACGTTTCGATTTAGAACTTCTTGACCAGCCTTCTCAAGCTGCTCTAGAGGTGGGCTAAGCACAATGCCTTCATATGTATACATGGGGTTAAGTATAGCGTGTATGAGGACAAGTTCTGAACCAAACTTTTTGGCTAGCATAGCAGCGTACTCCACAGCGTGTTCAGCGAACGTTGAACCGTCCACAGCAACTAAGATCTTTCTAAACACTAATTTTGCACCACTTCTAAACTATGCGACTCGTGTATAAATATTTATATCGAAAAGTTAGAATCTGGATATTAAAAGAACTTTTATATCCCTCTGTGTTGTGGATGTGTAGGATGTTAATTGCCTAAGGCTATAGTGTTGATAAATGCAGATGTAGGAACAGAAACCTACCTTCTGCAGAAGCTGAGGAGCACACCAAATGTTAAGGAGGCTTACTTTGTCTTTGGAGTATATGATCTGGTAGTGATTCTTGAGGCGGATAGTATTGAAGCCTTAAAGGAGACGATAACCGTTAAGATTAGGGGTTTGCCTGAGGTTCGTTCCACCCTAACGATGACTGTTATAGAGTAGCAGATGAAATCAGCTTACTCTTCTACTTCGATTCCCAGCCTCAAGTATTCTCGCCTCAGGCGTATCTAACGCTATAAACCCATTACAGTCGATGCACAACCAACCCACCTTACGCCACCGCGCACCGTTGGGTTTAGATTCGCGTATGTAGACAGCGTGGAATCGCCCCACTTTTCTACCGTTCTTGTCTATGATTGCTGGGTTTGAGCATCCTACATGCGCTTTGTAGTATACCACAGATTCTGTATACATCTTACTCCTATATAAAGTGTAGGCAGCTTGAGGAGCATCAAATGACCCCTCTTTATCTCTGTTTACCTCTTAGCTGCGCAAACTGAGGCTTAAAGTTAGATTCATTTGTTTAATCCAGCCGTAAAGCGTAAAGTCGCCGCTATTAAGACTACTCCAAGTATTAGTTTCAAATACCGGTCATCTAAAGTGACTACCAAAAAAGTTCCTAGTATGGTTCCTAGGATGGAACCAATAGTCATGAAAAGAGCAATCCAAGTAAATCTAACTTCAAAATGACCCATGCGGTAATGCTGCAGGAAGCCTATCCCTACTGTAGCTATAGATGCAAAAAGGCTTGCAGTACCTGCAAGCTTTGCACCTAAACCAAAAGCCATTATAAGAATAGGGATGCGCATTTCCCCGCCCGCGACGCCAAACATAGCAGAGAGCACGCTGACAAGGAAGCCAAAGCAAATTAGGTAAATGGGAATTACATTTTCTTGGAATAGAAGGGTTTCCGAGACTTCTCCTATTAATGGCTCAAAAGTAAACCTCAGCCCCACGATTAGAAGATATGCAATCACTAGTATCCTAAGCGCTCTATTTGAAAACTTTCCACTCATTAGAGCTCCTAAGTAGGCTCCAACTATTGAGCCAACGGAAAGATAAGCGCCAAAAAGAATGCTGCTACTACTAGCTAACCCTTTTAGTAAGCGTAGAAGAAATGATACAAAGACGGTAAAGAAGCCTATTAGTAGATTGGATGACGCAACAACGGTCATAGAGCTGCTTGTGAGGTAGGTTAAGGCTGGTATTCTAAATTCGCCCCCGCCTACTCCTATTAAGCCTGCGACTACTCCTATTACTACACCCACAACAAAGCTTAACACATTCTTTCTTACATAAACCGTTAGTAAGTTTTTAATCAGCATGTGCGTAAACACAACCCTAGCAGAACAATTAGATATAAAGATAAGCCCTTTATGAGCATCTGTTATCGACAACTTTGGATATAGGGTAACATCTTTCAGAGATTAGGGTGCTTTATGTGTCAAAGATGTATGCGCCTTATTTTGAAGAGCGTGCTGCAGCTACATTATTTGCTATAAGTGCTGCCAAAGCTCCTCCTCCTATACCATTGTCTATGTTCACTACACCAATTCCGAGTGAGCAGGATTGCAGCATAGCCATCAAAGCAGCCAACCCCTTTTCACCGAAGCCGTAGCTTGATGAGGTAGGCACACCTATAACAGGGATGGAAACCAGCCCCGCTACAACTGAAGGCAGCGCTCCTTCCCGCCCAGCAACCACAACGATAACATCAACTTGTCTATCGAGCATGTGTTTAAGCGCTGGAATTAATCTATGCACACCAGCAACACCAACATCAGCCTCAAGATATACTTCGCACCCCATTTCTTCAGCCATCACCTTTGCTTCCTCGGCAACCTTCAGATCACTTGTGCCGGCGGTCAATATTCCAACCCTTCCCCCAGTCTTTACAACCTTGCCTTCACTGCTTTTGACCACTAAGACGCCTGCCTTTTCGCTGAGTCTCAGAGGTTTATCGTTTAGGAGCTGTTTAAGCTTCTTGATCTTATCTTTGGTGAGCCGACTTACTATAACCTTATCGCAAGCTTCGAGGCTCTTAGAGATGATTCTATGAATCTCTCCAACAGATTTGTCTTCACCGTAGACTACTTCAGGTATACCTTTTCTGGCTTCTCTACCAACATCTAGCTTCGCTAGCTCGTTAACTTCAGCCAAAAGGGTTTGGTCAATTAGTTTCTCAGCCTCTTCAATCGAAACTTTACCGTTAGCCACATCTTTTAAGATGCGCCTATATGTAGGGTTCATCCCCCTTACTGTTTTTGAAACCTACTTTAAAACAGTTTAAATCCTCTAACAAAGCGAATAAAAAGGGAATACTCGACAATAAGTGAGGATGAAGGATAAGATCTTAGTTATAGATGCGAGCTCTGCTGGAATCTCAGGTGATATGTTAGTCGCCTCCTTAGTAGATCTAGGTGCACCTCAGAGATATGTGTTAGAGGCTATGGTTGAAGCCGTAAAAGTATTGGAGCAAGGGGAGGCAGAGATAGATGTGGAGGAAGCAAAGAGAGGGGGATTCAGATGCAAACTAATAAAAGCCAAATATAAACAGAGAGAAACAAGCTATACACCAACCGAGATACTAGAAGCTGTAAAGACAGCCGCAAAAATTACTACACACACAAAGAAGGCAGCTGAATACGCCTATAGAGCTGTAAAGATGTTAATCGACACCGAAGCACATCTTCACAATAAAACTATAGATAACCTACACTTACACGAGACAGCTGGAGCAGATACATTAGCAGAAGCTATTGGTGCTGCAGTTGCCTTAGAGCAACTAGATCTGCTTGACGCACAAATATATGCGACTCCAGTAGCGGTAGGAGGCGGCCTTATAAAATTCTCACACGGGATAACACCATCTCCATCTCCAGCAGCCCTAAGCATACTCACCATAAGCGAAATACCCTTCCACGGAGGACCTGTTGAGATGGAGCTCACAACACCTACTGGTGCATCGCTATTAGCAGCCCTAAATCCTAAGCCCACAAGATTCTACCCACAGATCACCCCAATAAAGATAGGCTTCGGCGGCGGCTTAAAAGAAATAGATGCTCTACCAAACATACTACGCATAATCTTAGGGAGTAAAACTGCAGAAGACACCCAAGACACAATAGTTCAACTAGAAACTAATGTCGATGATGTGACTGGTGAAGTAATAAGCAGAACATCTGAAATATTAATGAAACAAGGGGCGCTCGATGTAGCTACGACACCAGCATACTTGAAGAAGGGAAGACCAGGATGGGTTATCAAAGTTCTTTGTAGGCAGGAAGAAGCGTTTAAGCTCAGCAACATTCTCATGCTTGAGACAGGCACGCTTGGTGTAAGAACTCTTACAATACCAAGATATTTAGCAAGAAGACGGATGGAAACTAAGATTCTGAATATAAAGGGTAAAAAGTATAAGGTTAGAGTTAAGGTCTCAGAGACACCGGAAGGAAAGCTGATTAGAGTGAAACCAGAATTTAAAGATCTAGAAAAGATCTCGGAGGAAACAGAAGTGCCTCTAACTCAGCTACAAAAGATGGTGCAAGGCGAAATTGAGAATTGAACCGAATCGAAGCTCTTAACGCTCTCTCTGCACAAATTATAGGCTGCAACCTCTGCCCTAGACTCGTTCAACATAGAGTGAAAGTAGCTCTTAACCCACCAAAAAGATACAGAGACGAAGAATACTGGGCTAAACCACTGCCGGGATTCGGAGATCCATACGCAAAGCTACTCATTTTAGGACTCGCACCAGCAGCTCACGGTGGAAACCGAACCGGACGCATGTTTACAGGAGACAGTTCAGGAGCATGGCTTGTTAAAGCTCTTTACGAGATTGGCTGTGCAAATATGCCTATGAGCGTCTCACGCAGTGACGGGTTGGTCTTAAATGGTGTATATGTGTCTGCAGTAGTTAGGTGCGTGCCGCCTGCGAACAAACCTTTAACAAGCGAAGTTGAAAACTGCTCAAGATATCTTAAGGCTGAGCTTGATATTCTCAGAGACGTTAAGGTTGTTTTGGCTCTTGGTAGGTTGGCGCACAACACCTACCTCAGGGTGTCAGGATTGGTAAGCAGACCATTCAAGCACGGTCAAATAATCAGATTTGATGGGCACAGCCGTATTCTAGTTGACTCTTATCATCCTAGCCGCCAGAACACTCAGACAGGTAGGCTTACTTGGAGTATGTGGATAAATGTCTTTCGAGATGCAAGCAGGCTTGCTCGCTAAGTAGTTATGAAAGCTTATATAACATTGTTATGAAAAACATATTAGAAGAAGACATGAAGCGAAGAAGCACACCAATAACAACTTTACATAAACAGATAAAACCTACGTTACCCAACGGAGTGTAGCGAAATGTGCCCAGACCTGCTAGACCCAGAAATAATAAAGCAAGATTTTCCGATCTTTAAAAGAAGAGTCTACGGTAAACGGCTGATATATCTGGACAATGCAGCCACAACTCAGAAGCCGCGCCAAGTCATAGAAGCGATGCGTGAATTTTATCAAGATTACAACGCGAACATCCATAGAGGTGTCTATAGACTAAGTGTAGAGGCGACAGAAGCCTTCGAAAACGCCAGAAAGAAAGTTGCTAAGTTTATCAACGCAAAAGAATCTGAAATAATCTTCACAAAGAACGCAACCGAAGCCCTAAACTTGGTAGCATACAGCTGGGGACTAAATAACTTAAGAGAAGGAGATCACATACTACTAACGGAAATGGAGCATCACAGCAACATCGTGCCTTGGCAGCTTATATCAAAGTATACTAAAGCCAAGATCGACTACATTTCTATAGATAAAGAGGGGCTGCTTGTGGATGATGAAGTAGATAGGCTTATGGAAAAAAGACCTAAGATCGTTAGCATAACGCATGTTTCAAATGTGCTTGGAACAATAAACAACGTTAAGAAAATAGTAGAGCATGCGCATAAAATTGGTGCGATCACTGTAGTTGATGCTGCCCAATCTGTCCCTCATATGCAGGTAGATGTTCAAGAAATCGGCTGTGACTTCCTAGCCTTTTCTGGTCATAAAGCCCTTGGCCCTTTAGGTGTTGGGGTGCTTTACGGCAAAAGAGATCTGCTTGAAGATATGAATCCCTTCTTAGGTGGCGGAGACATGATAAGCAGAGTTTGGTTAGAGAACTCAGAATGGAATGAACTACCTTGGAAGTTTGAGGCTGGCACATCATCCATAGCCGATGTTATAGGTTTAGGCGCTGCAGTAGATTATCTTAATTCAATAGGGATTAGTAGAATTAGGAAGCATGAGATTAAACTCACAAAATATGCTCTTGAAACATTAAGTGAAATATCAGACTTAAAGATCTATGGAACCAATAATTTAGAGCAGCGTGGTGCTGTCATATCATTTAATCTGGCAAACATACACCCCCATGACTTGGCAACAATACTCGACGAAGAGGGCATCGCCCTAAGAGCTGGTCATCACTGCGCTATGCCACTAATGAATAAGCTCGGTGTAGCAGCAACAGCAAGAGCAAGCTTCTACCTCTACAATGCTGAAAGCGACGTAGACGCGTTGGTGGAAGGGCTAAATAAAGCGAGGCGCATATTTAAGCTATGAGCTCAGAAATCTATCGAGACATGATACTAGACTACTACCGGCATCCAAGAAACTATGGTAGCATAGAAGATGCTGAAATAAAGGTTCAGGAATCTAACCCGCTTTGCGGTGACGACATCGAACTCTATATAAAGTTCGATGAAGAGAAGAATGTTAAAGATATAAAGTTCAAAGGCAGAGGTTGCGCGATAAGTGTTGCATCAGCCTCCTTGATGACAGAGCTCCTAAAAGGTAAGAAACTTGATGATCTACTATCCTTCTCTAAAAAAGATCTACTTGAAGCATTAGGGATAGAGACGCTCGGGCTCAACCCCGTCAGAATTAAATGCGCCCTTCTACCCTATAAGGCGTTGAAAATTGGCGTCTATAGCCATATAGGCAAGAAACTATCCGAAGAAGAAAAGCATATACTTGACTACGAAAGTGAATCTCAGCAAGATTAGGCTTATCCTATTGGAGCACCATGCCCAGGAACATCTTTCCAAATCATATCCCAAACATCCTCCTCCATAATGGTCCTCTTAACTATACTTTCTAAGAGGTTCTGCATCAGCTTGTGATGCCTTATCTCATCTTGAAGGATCTCCTTTAAGAGATGCTTCACTCTCGAATCCTCTACTTTTGCGAGGAGTTCTGCAGCGGCTCGCTTCATTCTATCCTCAACTTGAATATGTGTTCTAATTATGTTCTCCATTTTCATATACTCATCCTCTATTAGAGGCGAGCTTTCCTCTGTAAGCAGAGTTTTAATGGCTCTATAGAAGCCTGCATGCTCTTTAGAGTCTAGCGCTACACCATTTAGGATCTCTTTGACCATAACGGATCCAAGGGTTTTGACACCTACAGAAAGCTGCTGAGACTGCATCTCCTCCATTAGTATCAGCTCTTCTATCTTCTTACTTAACTCATCTTTCACTATAACCAACTACTCCACATCTTTTTTGATAAATTTAAGTTCGATATATTGTTTGCCTCTAATATTAAAAGTGCTTTAATTTATCGCCGCGCTACTAACCTTTTAATCCCTTCAGTCAACCCGTCTAAAGTAAGATGATACATTGGGAATATCCTTCTTATCATACTTATAGTGGTATGGTCCCAGTAATAGGGCTCAACCGGGTTAAGCCAAATAGAGTATGGAAAGTGTTCAGCAACCTCCCTTAACCAAACTATTCCAGGTGTCTCGTTAAAGTCGCTGTAATTTATAGCGCCATAGGGTGATACAAGTTCAGTTGTAGCCATCATAGCGTCCCCAACAATTATCACCTTGTATTCAGAATCCAATGATTGTAGAACCCATTTTGTGTTAACCCACTCTTGACGCTCCATGTCGGTATAGAGTTTATCATATATGCAGTTATGGAAGTAAAAGTATTTGAAGTCTTTAAAATGCGTCGCCGCGTTAGCTGCGGTAAACAGCCTACTACAGAGCCCAGCGTAGGGATCCATTGAACCACCTACATCCATAAGTAAGAGGAGTTTTACGGTGTTGCGTCTACTACGCCTCCACCTTAACTCAAGCTCACCAGCATTCTTCGCTGTAGCATCTATCGTGCCTTCTAGGTCAAGCTCGTCTTCTGGGCCTACTCTACTTAGAATTCTTAGAGATTTGAGGGCTATCTCCATCTGTCTTACATCTAAGATAACGTCTCTCCTCAAGTTTTTGAAGCGCCTTTCTCCAGCTACTTTTACCGCTCTTAGACTTCTAGACTCACCGCCTACTCTGATGCCTGCTGGATGATAGCCTGAGTGTCCAAATGGGCTGGTTCCTCCTGTCCCTATCCAGTATGAGCCTCCGTCGTGTCTTGACCTCTGCTCTCTAAGCCTCTTCTCAAACTCACGCATTAATTCCCCTAGACTCATATTGCTCATAGCATCGATTTCTTCTGGGGTGAATAGTTCTTTTACAAGAGGATTCTGTAGCCACTCCCAGATCTCGTCTCTAATCTCAGCGGTACCTTCAAGCCCTTTAAAGTATTCTTGAAAAGCTTGGTCGTATGCATCGTATAAGGCCTCACTCTTAACTAATATCGCTCTAGCCAAGTAGTAGAAATTTTCCAGACTAGATTGAGCAAGACCTTTAGATAACGCATCCATCAAAGTCATCCATTCCGTTAGACTGACCGGAACCTTATGCTTCCTAAGTGTGTAAAAGAAGCCTGTGAACAAACTTAACGCCTTAGCAACCCGCTACCTTTACCCAAATAGTTATTCACAAAGTAGTGGAAGTCTGTCTCTTTCTTCAATAACACATTGATAAACGGGACTTCTTTCGATATCTTATCAGGACTTACATCAGCCCGTAAAAGAACGTAAATCCAGTCAAGCAGCTCGCTTGTAGACGGCTTCTTCTTCAAATCATCAATACTCCTAATCTTATAGAAGGTTTTGATTGCTTCTTTAAGCAAGTCTTCACGAAGATTTGGATAATGAACCTTGACGATCTTCTCCATAGTTTCTGGGTCTGGAAACTCTATGTAGTGGAATATGCATCGCCTCAAGAAAGCATCTGGAAGCTCTTTTTCAGCGTTACTAGTTATAATAACTATAGGGCGATGCTTAGCCCTAATAGTTTCACCAGTTTCGGGTATGTAAAAAGACATTTCGTCCAATTCGTTAAGGAGATCGTTAGGGAACTCTGGGTCAGCTTTATCTATTTCATCTATTAAGAGCACAACTTGCTCGGGTGAAGCAAACGCCTCACCTAACTTACCTAACTTGATATACTGCTTAATGTCAGACACATCCCTATCGCCAAACCTAGCATCATTTAACCTTCTGACAGTATCATAGACATATAGCGCCTCTTGTGCTTTGGTTGTAGACTTAACGTTAAAGACTATTAGTCGCTTACCGAGCGCTCTTGCTATGCTGTGTGCTAGCAATGTTTTGCCAGTACCAGGCTCTCCGCGCACAAGTAAGGGTCGTCCTAAGGTTATTGCAGCGTTTACAGCGTTTTTGAGAGACTCAGAGGCTACATAGTCGCTTGAACCTTTGTATACTTCAAACACTTCTCTACTCATTGCTCTATTGAGCAGCCTCCACCGTTTTCTCTTATAAAACTTTCCCGCTCTAGCCTATTTGGAGCTGTGAATTAACTATGCGGTTTGAAGGTTAGCGCTATTAGATGGATGACTTCACTCCCAAAGTCTTGTTAGTCTTCTCTATAGATTTTTCAGCTGATTCAAGGTTGAACATAGCCCTTATAGCATCTATATTTTCTGGCACAACGATAGCTTCTTGATGCACACCCATAAATAAGTAGAGGTCAGAATCCTCTACAGTAATTGAATCCTCCCAGATTATGTTTTCAAATAGGTCACTTCTCTCACGCCCAATCTCTCGCCCAACATCATATGCGTGTGCCGTAGACTTTATTCCCAACTTACTGCTAACAAGCAGAATTCTAGGTGTACGCCGGAAGACTTCTTTAACCTTATCAACAGAAACGCTCTTATCCTTTAGCTGCACAATAAGGCTGTGCAGATGCATGTGAGTAGTAGGCACCTTCAATGCCATTGTGGTTATGTTTATGTGTGGAAGAACAGTCTTCACATCTGGGCCGTGGTGGGAAGGTAGAGTCACAGGGTCAAGCACAACCGCATCTATAGGTCCACGCCCAATCTCATCAGGATCAGCAGCTCTCCTAGCTATAACAACCCTAGCCTTCTCAACACCAAAACCATTGTCAAGAGCGTTTAAGGCCCTACATAACCCCGTTGTGTTGCACGAGACAACTCTGACAAACTGCCTACCCAAAGCTTGATTATAGTTGCACTGCGCAACAAATGAGAAGCCTGTTAACTCATGCTCTTCACCGCCTTGAAAGATAGCTTTCTTAGAAGATTTAGCGTACATCTCCTTATTCTGCGGTCCTACATCTCCGGGTGTAGCATCTACTATAATATCTGCTTCTCTTACCATATCTGATACTGTACCAGCAACACTTATACCCATCTTGCGGAACTTCTCTATACCCTTCTCATCCGCGGCAAAGACCTTATAGCCTTTATTCAAAGCGAAGAGCGCCTTATAGTCTGGACTTACCTTACATACACCTACAAGCTCCATATCATCCTGCTTTGCTACCGCGTCTGCAACTCTACGCCCTATCACACCATACCCGTTAATAGCAACCTTAACCTTCATACCCAACCCTTCTACCTACTACTAGCCTGCCAACGCCTCGCAGCCTTATATAAGGCTTCTATCAAGGGCAACCTTTTACCAGCCAAATAAAGCACCAGCGCACCACCAGCCGTACTGACGTGGTCAATCCACTCCTTAATACCAAACTTTTGCAGCGCTGCGCTCAGATGACCACCGCTCACAATAGTCGTAGCAAAGGATGAAGCCATAGACCTAAGGAGCGACTCGGTACCGTAGCCGAACCCTTCTTTCTCGAAAAAGCCTGGGGGCCCGCTCATGAATACTGTTCCTGCACCGCGTATAATCTTAGAGTAGTTTTCAACAGTTTTATGCCCTATATCGTAAACAGCTTCATCTTCCCTAAGATCTTCTAGTCGAACTTCAACTCTTTCACCGCTCCTCTCAACAGCAACATCAGAGGGGAACTCAAATACATCAGGGTATTCGTCGAGGAGAGTATGGGCCTTCTTTACATACTGCTCCTCCTTATCTATCCCCAGCGGCATACGGAGCTTGCCTACTGCACGTAAAAAGACGTTCGCTAATAATCCGCATAAAAGAACCTTATCCGCTCTTTTATTGCTGATTAACGTCTCTACAGCTTCGATTCGGTCAGATACTTTAGCCCCCCCTAGAACAGCGACATATGGGCCCTTTGCGACTTTAAGAATTCTATTAAGCGTCTTAAGCTCTTTCACAATAAGCCTACCCCCGCAAGTAGGTAAAACTTCAGCAAAACCTACTATTGAAGGGCTTGATCTGTGGGCTGTTGGAAAAGCATCCAGCACACATGCATCAAACAAAGGCGCTAACTTTCTAACAAGATAAGTATTTGCCGCGGCCTCAGGTGTATACTCCACATTCTCCTCAGCGGTAAACCTTAGATTATCAAGCAGCAGCACTTGGTTATCTTGGAGAGATGATATTGCCTCACGCGCAGCTGGACCAAATACATCGTCTACGAATTTAACCTCTTTGCCAAGCACTTTAGATAGAGCCTCTGCGTGCTGCTCTAAGGGTATGTAATCATATCGACCAACTCGCCCTTGATGAGACATAACTACTACCTTAGAATTTGAAAGATCTTTTATCGTAACCGCTGCTTCCATTATTCTATTTAGCTCAAGTAGCTTCAGCGTCTTTGGGTCTATAGGCGTGTTTATATCTACCCTTAGAACAACCGTCTTACCACTTAAGTCAAGGTCCTCAATCGTAAGCAGAGAAGAATCAGACGAAGGGGAGATATTTTCAAAAGAAGAAGTCATCACCTACCCTCCTTCCCCTAATACCATACTAAACTTATTAAAAGTATCGTCAATTAGTAGTTAGGTATTTCTTTAGCTAGACCATGCTCCTACAAGCCTCAAAATTACTTAACTAAGAAGGGTAAGCAGAGTTGTCATCCAGTGATAAATTAGCATAAACACCTCTGAGGACTAACCCCTCCCTCCTAATGTATAGATTAATATCACCTACTACCATTAGGCGCAAAAGAGGTTGGTGCCACAACCAAAGATTACCATCAAGCAAACAGCTATAATAAACTATCACCATCAATAGCCTAAACATAATGGACCTAGATTTATGTGCATCTGAAGCTAAATAAGCAGTAGCTAAACTTACCAGAAAGACAAAGTACATCGTCGAATATAAAAAGGGGTTAAAAACCTTTGTAGATCTAGGTTTATTCCCAAACCCTTTAAGGTGCTTAATCATAAAAGTCAAGGCTCAAACTTTTTGTATACATCTTGCAAATGAACAAGATGTATACTTATTCGCTCTCTTATTACTAATAAGAATAGTAAGATAAGTAGCCACTCTTCAAAGCTTAAATGAAAGAGAGAGGATAATATTATTGATGAGTCGATACTTCTTGTTTACCACGGTAACTATTTCACTCTTATTTTTGATGCTGCCCTTAGCTCAGGTTGTTGCGCAGCAAAACCAGCATAGCTTCCTATTTTCAGCTCGACATACATTTGGCATACCAGGCGGAGGAGTTGCCTTTAACACTTGGCAAGGCTCGGGATTAATACATGACGGAGTTGCAAAGGGGAGTGGTTTCCACAAAGCATCATACCTTATCCGCGGGGTGTGGCAAGAATATGAGGTGTCGTTTATATTTACGGGCGGCTACAAGTTTCTAAACCAAAATAGCCTACTTATTGACGCAAGAGTTGTGACAAGCACGATCTCTTCGTTTGAAGTAGGCGAAGACTTTCAGATTCTGCTTATCAAAGGGAATAAGCCTTCTCAAGGTTTAGTGGCTTACTACATACCCAACTACAATGAAGCAATAGAGTCTGGTTCACAGGCGCCAGCTGTAGTTGTGATAACTTAGCCTCCTTTTCTGCTTCCCTTTAACAACCTTCTAATCAAGGTATATGCTAAGTAAACTACTGTGAAGGCTGCTAGAATCATTCCAGCGTAGAGGCTGATTGCAGCTATAATCGCCATAGGCTCCATAAGCTCCTTGACAAAGGTTAATGTAAAGAATATTACGAACCATATAGCGCCAAAAACAGCCCATATGTTCCGAATCGTCGATACATTCAACAGGTTCACCACCTCTTCTTTGCACGCCAAACAAGAAGAAGCGCCACTATAATACCATATCCAACATAGTAGGGTGTTAGATCTCCTAAGCCACCTATGAATATAGGGATAAGTCCCCACCGTAAAACAACCACACTTAGCTGCTCCTGTAGCTTAAGAATCTCAATAGTCCCACCTGTAGGTCTACCGACTTCTGTAACCCCTGTGAACATTGAAAGGATTGTTGGCGCCATTAGCAGAATAAAATACCAGAGCAAAATGAATAACAGAAAAGCGACGATAAATATTGCAACTGAACCCAATATTAACCGGATATGACTTTTTTTAGAGACAGCCAATTTACCCTTTAGACAGCTAGGGGTCACATATAACTTTTGCCCACTCGCAGATAGTAGAAAATAAATTATATTACCCTATAAGCTCTAACTCATCCTGCTTTGTAGCATCCGCCCTCTTTTTTAACATTCTAACTAAAAAGACGCAGACTATAGCAAGGACTGCAACCATCGAAGCAGCTAAAGGGTTCTTCTGCCAGAATGAGAATGTAGCAATAGATTGGTAAAGCGGTAGAGGAAGAATTTCAACGTTTATAGATGCCATAGTTGAACTGTAGCCTTTTTTCGCTGCAGTAACATCTATCGACACTTTACCTGCATCTTCACCTCTAAGAATAAGCCTCCCTCTACCTTGTGCATCTGTCACATCACTCTTGGTAACTATGGTTCCACCAATTACGTTCCAATTGAGTTTTACGCCTTCCACAGCCCCGGCCTTGCTTGTTACAGATGCTGTGACTTCGAGTGCGTTGTTAACATCAATTACCGACGCGTTGGTATTCAATGCTATGGTTAGAGGTTGAGGTTTAACGTTGATGATCAAGCTTCCATTGTAAACCACGTAGCCAGTCTTTTTGACTGTATAATGTATTATTGCATTTAAAGGCTCGCTGCAGCTGAAGATGGCTTTCGCGAGCCCTTGCGCATCTGTAATGTTATTCAATATCCTTAGAAGGCCTTGTGAAGGCTTAAAGTTCACAGCAGTACCTTCTATAGGTCTACCGTCTTCCAAAACTTTAATAGAGATTTCAGACTCCTCAAATGTGCGTACTTCTGTTGGCGCTTTCACTTCAACATAAAGTGAACGCGGTTTGACTAATACTTTAATACTGCTTTCGGTTACCTTGAAACCAGCTTTAGATACGATGGCCTTCACTGTGTATTCACCTTCTATAGGTGAAGTAAATATCGCCTTTGCAACGCCTTCAGCATCGCTTTTTGACACCACATCTAACAGATTTCCTGTAGTTGACCATTCAACATCGGCGCCGCTAACAGGGTATCCTTCAAATTGTATGCTACTGTAGATGGCGAGTTTGTCGTTTGCATAGATTTTAGTCGTTTGCGCAAAGAGAGTCTGATTCAAGTCAAGCAGTATAGTGGATAAAGTCTTGGTGGAGGATTGGAGACCTTCAGCGTGTACCGTTATCTGTGTTGAGCCCTGTATGTTGCTCTTTGTGAACCAAGTTGTGATCCAAGTATTGTCTTTATGTATAGTCAAAGAGGTTGGCAGGGTGCCTATCACCTCGTTGGATGTTGAAATCTTAATTTCGATGTCGTTCAGCGCTTTAGCAGGGTATCCGAACATATCTTGCAGCATAATGAACACATTTTGGATGGTTGAGCCGTCGGCTATTGTGATTGAGGGCTCTATATTTAGAGATGTTGTAGAAGGGCCGGCTCTAAATGTTGATATGCTGGTTGATGCAGCGATGAAGTTAGGTGCCGCGGCTGTTAATGTAGTGTTGCCGAGCTCTGAAGATAAATTTAGGAAGGATATGCCTATGCTTTCAGACTTCTTGATCGTTAGAGATTCTTCAACGTAGCCGACTTTGGTATTTGATGAATACAGCTTTATTTCAACATCTGTTGGTGCTTCTGTGGGTTCGCCGTGAGCATTCTGCATCTCCACTAAAACTATTGGTTTGTAAGGTGAATCTATAGGTATAAGGGATGGGCAGACTTGTATATTTAATTTGAAGTTCACTCTCTCCACGACCGATACCACACCTCCATCACCATCGAAGTTGTCCGCAGTCGCGGTGATGGTTGTGTTACCAGATGTGTTGCACGTAAAATTAGCGTAAACATATCCGTTTTTGTTCAACACGATTTCACTAACTACACCTATCTTCGTGTTGCTTGAAGTTAGATAGATTTGTGTAGGGTAAGAAGGTCTAACAGGGTTTGTTAAGTTATCGTCCATCATGATTACTGATACTGTGGTATGAACCTGTCCATCTGCGATAAGCTTAGGTACAGAAGAGAGTAGAAGCCGCCCATTTCTAGCTTCGTGGATCTCTCTAACCAAAAGTGTAGAACTAGAGCTTCGATATCCTTGAGCTGATGCGTATATCGTGGCTGCACCGCTGATATTGCCCGTAGTAATCTCAGCGCTTCCATAACTCATCCCTTGAGGTATAATTAGAAAGTTTGCATCGAGTAGCGCGGTATTGGTGTCATTAGAGGTAAGAATAACCTTAACATCTTTGGTTGCGACTTGAGGTCTGCCATACGAGTCTTGAATCTGGACTATTAGAATACCTTTACTCTGTTTAGGTAATATTGGCGGAAGCAGATACACAGCAAGCCTATTCGGATTATATGCAACTGTTGTAACTTCAATTGAAGTGGATTTTAGTCCTGAAGCAACTGCCTTAACTTCAGTTACGCCCGGTTGGTTTGTTGGGTAGAAATACGCTGTGCCAAATGTGCTGTTCCTACGTATAGTAAGCGTTGAATCGGTTATCCCTATGCTAGTTTTGCTAGAGAAAAGTGATATGTTAAGATCTTCAGCGGCGCGTGCTGGTAGACCGTTTCCATCTAAGATCTCTACAACTATTATTGCTTTTGTTCCAGCTTTCGCTAACGGTCTACTAGGTAGAACTTGCGCCGAGAGCTTTGCAGGAGCACCGCTTATGCCGACTGTTCTTACTGTTGTGGTGCTGCTTAATAGACCACCCGCTGAAGCTGTGATGTTTGTGTAGCCTATGTTGAAGGTAGACTTAAAGGCTACTACCCTCGATGATTCCCCAGCTTTCAGTACAGCCGTTGGCTCAGTGTAGCCAACTGTGATGTTTGAAGACGATAATTGAACGACGATATCTTTTGAGAGAAATCTAGGTTGCCCGTCATTATTTACTACCTGTAGGATAAGGGGATAGGTTTTGCCGTCTGCTGGCACATAAGGCATAGGTAGTGTGAGCTCAAGCCTATATCGACTTGCTGTTGTGAGCACTTCGTTTTGAGCGGTCACGTTCATATCCAGCATTGTGATAAGTAAGGTGCCCTGCAGTAATAGTAGAGATAAAATGAGCATGCTTCTTCTGAAAGAGTTTCTCAAGTCTATCAGAATCTAGTTTGAGTTAACTATAAGATTTATGAATACGAAATATATAATTGGGGCCTAGGCCTGTCCTCTTAACTCCTTCTTGATATGCTCGAGCTGCCTATAATACTCCATAGCGATCTTGTCTCGTTCTTGCTCACTTATCATAGTCGTAGCGGCATAGGAAACGATCTCAAGAACTTCATGCTCTGTCCTCAAATGCTCAACTAAATTATTTTTACCTTGAAACTCCTTCAAGCAAATCCTACATTCATAAACCGGGTCCATCATCACTCTACCTCTAATTCTTGTACGGAATATTATATAATAGTTGTGTGTTAAAGATTAATAACTGGCTTCTAAATTTTGAGTCTTTTTGAGCAATATTGAGTAATAATCTAGCTTTAAAGGTAAGAACTTTGCTCAAATCTTTTCTAAGATTCAACGTTTTGGGGGACCTCCTGTGCTTCTACTATGTTTGTGTTTACTAGAAGCTTTGGTCCTGGGCAAGGTATCTTTAATGCGCAGCATAGTAGATAGAGTGTTGGGTAAAGTCTATGGTAGATTTTCATGAATATTTTTGGAGGTTTTCTTTCTTGTACGTGTATCAGCCTTTCCACCTCATCTGCTTCTCCCTGTATCGTTGTTAGACCCGAAAGCGAGACCTTGGCTATCTGTGGTTGAGTCTCTAGGTCTATCTTAAACCTTATGTTCATCTTGTCCGATGAACGTCGCGTTTCAGAGAGTGATGCATCTACTTCGAATACCACATCAGCGTCTTCATCAGTCTCCTCTGATAATCTGGTAGCTTGGATGCTTGTCAAAAGGACGATGATTTCCATCATCCACTTCTACAAAGCCTTGAGTTAAAAGTTAGACGGATTTCAGCTACATATCTTAAATTCATAAATGTTTAATCTGTTAAAGCGTTTTCAAATACTAGAAAGAAGTTGAGTGTTGAAAAGGTAGTTAGGGCCGAGGGTGCTAATGTTAAGCTTCGCCTAAAGCTTGACATCACACAGAAGGTTGGTGAAGGGAGGCTTAAGACAAAATATGAGGTGTCACAATATGATCTTAGCGCCGGCTACGTACTACCGGAATCACTAAAGAACCTTGTGCCAAGAGATGTCCCTGAATTTGTAGACACTGAGCGGTATGTTCAAAGACTTATGCGTGCCCTCTATCACTTTAAGCAGTGTGCGCTCATAGGACCGAGTGGAACTGGCAAGACACATGTAGTTTACTTGGTCGCGAAGATTGCGGGTTTACCTCTTTGGGAGATTAACTGCAGTCTTCAGACATCTGTATATGATTTGTTCGGGAGGTTTGTCGGTCTTGGTAAGGAGAACTGGGTAGACGGCTTGATTGTTTCTTGGTGTAGGCACGGTGGGATTCTCTATCTTGATGAGGCTAATATGATGAAGCAAGATGTAGCAACACGCCTTAACCCACTCCTAGATACTAGAGGGCATCTTGTCTTGGCAGAAAAAGACAACGAGGTAATACCCAGACATAAATACGGTTACGTAATTATTAGCATGAACCCATATTCAGTCGAATTTGCCGGGACAAAGCCTCTTAACGTAGCCTTTAGGAGGAGGCTAAGCGTATGGATAAACTTCGACTATTTAAGCGTTGGTTCAAACATTTCAGAGCGTGAAATAGATCTTGTATGCGAAAGAACAAAGGTTTCAAGAGAATTATCCGAGAGTATAGTAAGGGCTGCTGCTGAATTAAGAAGACGATATAAGAGTGGAGACTTACCCTACGCACCTTCTGTGGGAGACCTAATCAACTGGGCAACGCTCATAGCAGATGGGTTACCACCTCTTGTGGCTGCTGAAGAGACCATTGTAGGTGTGGCATCAGATGACGCAGAGGTGCAGAACAGCATTAGAACAACGCTGCAGCTGATCTTCAGCAAGAAAAAATAGAGTTGCAACCCTGTCTATGAACATACTTAACTTTGCTTGGAACACCTTTATAGACATAGCGCAGAAAGACTTCGATAAAGTAAGGTTGATCTTAGATGAACATTTAACTTACCCGATATTATCATTTGATGAGGCAGGGTATGTCGTCAAAATACCTCTTCCAAAGCGCTTAAGAAGCGACCTTTATACCCTCCACGGCGAGTATTATGAAACTAATGTAGAGGGCTGGTCAAATTTATGGAGAACATTCAAGGCTTCACTGTATCACGCAGCAATTCACATAGCGTACTCAAACTTTGAGGTTTACAAGTCTTGGGCTAAGGGCAAGGATACAAAGGCTGCAATATTTTGTGTGACACTTCTTGAAGACCTACACGCAACATACAGAGCTGCTAAGAACCACCCTGGTATCCTTTATGATATAGCATACTCTAATTACCTCTCTGCACTGCGACTAAATCAGCATATGCTTCTCTACGATGAGCCTCTTAGATACGCTACAGTTCTCTTGTTGGCGGCATGGGGGTTAGAGAATAGTATGCGTTCTTTAACACCGCTGGATGTAGAAGCGATAAAAACTACCAAGAAGCTCAGGGAGCTTGTGCTCGAGGCAGTTGAAAGCGGTGAACAGAACAAACTTATAGAAGGCGCACAACTTATGTATTCCGCTCTATATAGAAGAGGGTCGTTGACAGAGATTCCTTCTTTTCCCTACACCGAGTCACATGGTAGAACAAATGTTTTCAAAGGGAGTTCGATAGATGAATCCCAAGAACTTTTACGTAGAAGCTTCAGTAGTTTAGGTTTGAAGGCAGAAGAATTGAGAGATGAGAAACTAGAAAACTTGCAAGAATTCGAAGCAGCGGAGGTTAAAATAAATAAGCTAAAGGAGCGGTTTGAAAAAATCATCGCCGCCACGAGACTTGAGGATTTAGTGGTCCCACGTGGTGACTATGCGATGTTTCTTCGTATAAGGGCTAATCTGGCAGGGGTTATAGCAAATATCAGGAATCAACTTAGGTTGCTAAAGACGGCTGAAGATGAAGTAAGCGGTGACGAAAGTGGGCAGTTGGATACGCAGACCGCGATACAGGTTGTAGCTTCAAGGAGTTTAAGAAATGATGTCTTCACAAGAGATGAGAAAGTGCTTAAACGTGAAGCCTGGGCTATTCTGCTCGACGCAAGTAAAAGCATTGGTTCCACAGCACCCGAAGTTAGGAAGTTGGCAGTATGTTTGGCTGAGGTGGCAAAAGATCTATTCTCTGAGCGCAACCTCTGGGGTCTATTTGCGTTTAATAACAACTTTCTTGTTCTTAAGGACTTCAACGAACCGTACTCTATGGATGTTAAGGCACGTATCGGTGGTTTACTACAAGGTGGCTCTACCTTTCTGCCAGATGCGATTTCAGTTTGCTCCAAAGCCCTAACCTCCCTTCCTGTTGAACCCAGGATCTTGATGGTTATATCCGATGGGTATCCTGTTGGGTATACAGGTATAGAGCGCGAACTTGTTTTTAAGATACGTAAAACGTCTAGGTCTGGCGTGCTTCTGCTTGGTATAGGTATAACTAATCCATCTATACGTGGGTTCTTTACCGTAAACTGCGATTTGATGGAGCCCTATCAGATGATGAAGTTTTTTGTAAGAGCATACTTTGAACTTTCTAGTCTCTTCTAATCAGATACTACTTGAAGCTTCACATTATAGTTAAATTCCTTACCCCTCTTACGCTCCTCAAGGATTATTTTCTCTGGGACACCATTCCTTACGCATAGAAGATAGTTTACTTCTTTATTCGCGCCTATGTTTAAGACACTCTCTAACGATTCAAGAAAGGATTTCGTCGCATCTAGTTTAGCTTTGGCATCTTCAAGCAGCTTAAAGAGGAGTTCGGTCGTCGCTTGAACGGGGTTACTCATGTTGACAACTAAAGTTCCGACTCTAATCCACCCACTAGAAATATGAGATTGAGGCTTGTTGACCACGCCCTTTCCATTACTTTGTTGCCTAAGCATTGTGTCTAGTCTTTGGCTGTATTGCTCCACTCTCGCTTCATAGTATCTTAATAGGTCACTGCCGAAAGCTTTTAGCTCCTCAAATTCGTAGAAGGTCTTCAACCCATCTATTACTTGGGCTTTCTCCTGCTTTATGTTCAAAAGTCTTCCTCTTTATGCTTCACTAAGCGCCTTTTGAACAACATCTTCGGCTAAATTACTTTCATCTACAGGGTTCAGTGTTTCATTGATCTTCTTGAACTCCTTTACCAGCTGCTCAAGCAGTTCGACTCGCTCCTCAACCATCTGCTTCTTCGCTGCTATGATTTGGTTGATGGCTGGTAGGCACTCCTCTAGTACTGCTAATACTTTAGCGGGCTCCAAACTGGTTAGCGATTCGGATGCTATTTTGCCATCTTCTCTAATCATTAGTATCTGGGCTTCTGGTAGTAGATATGCTTCTTTGATGTTGTGATAGGGGCATCCAAGCTTATTCGGGTCTACTGGAATAGTATCTTTGATAAATGCTTGAAGAGACCTTAATGAACCCAAGAGTCTTAGAGTATAGTTTGTCTGTAAATCGTGCATCTCTATGAGCTGTGCAAGTGTGCTCTGCGTCTCCCTCACTATACGCAACATAGATGCGTCCATAATCGATTTCGTTACTGGCTCCATATCAAGGGTATAAAGATGCTAGTAACACATTTTAAATCTTATGTATTCTGATTCCATATTTAGAAGATAAAGCGAGAATCCACAAGAATTTTAAATTAAGTTGAACCTTCATCCGCCTATGCAAGGAAGATGTAGAAACAAGAGGAAAGCGATATCACCCATCATAGCCACACTGACACTCGTAGCGGTCACACTCGTCGCAGCAGTAGCCGTAGGCGGATTCATATTCGGCGTCTTCAGCTCACAAACCTCAACAGCACAAGTCTCGGTAACATATGCCCAAATAGCGGTTCCGCAACAAGCAGGAACATTCGTGATCCAAGTTGGTCAAGAACCACAAAATTATGTCGGAACCATAATATTAGTTAACTCTGGAACAAGCAGCATAGGCATAAGCGGCCTTTCACTAACATATGGTGGCTCAACATACTTTGCCAGTGCTAGTAGTGGTACAATCTCAGCTGGCGGTACTCAAACCATTTATATAACTGGTCTTAGTAGTCTACCTACCTCAGGTCAGCAGTTCACAGGCGCAGTTGTACTATCGAACGGTGCCCAAGTACCTTTCGTTGGAACCTTCGTATAGGCTGGTTAGGGCTACGTAGTCAAGCGCCGGTGCTGGTGGCGCTTCTAGAATATTTTTTTATTTCGAAATATATTAGTAATCCATATCATTGCTACATAAATGATATAAAATCTGGTTGTTGTGAAGCGTGTAGATATGCGTGCTGCACGTATTATGCGTAGGAGAGCTGGAATATCTGAGCTTATGGCTACTCTTCTCACAGTCACTATAACAATCATCTCAGGCTCAGCAATCTTCTACTACATAAACGCTCGAAGCACAGAAAGCGTTAACCTATACGGTAAGAGTGTGGAAGATGTTGTTAACTTTCTTAACGAGAAAGCTACTATCCTCGACTTAAACTACACTATAAACTCAGTCACTATCTGGCTCTATAATAGTGGAGGAGTAGATTTAGAGTTCAACCAAATCTTGGTCTACAACCACTCTAGATCGCTATACTACTTATATAACGCATCTCATGTCGTAAATCTAAACGAACCCACCACCTACGTGCTAGTAGACAATAACCCTTTACTTGAAGTGCCTAGGCTGTCCAGCTTCAAACTCTCTTCTGGGAAAGCCTCTACAATCACATTATTGATACCTCAAGGATGGCAAGGCTTTGTAAACGGACGAACATACTATGTGAATTTACTAGGTAAGCACGGAAACATATTCATATACTACCAAAGGTGGTAAAGAATGTTAAAGCGGGGTGTCTCTGGCATTGTTGCTGCTGCGATGCTCTTTACGATGCTCTTTACTGTAGGAACTACTTACTTAATCGCCGTAAATCAGATTAACAAGCTTTACGTTCGAGCACATGTCGAAAACAGCGCACAAGCGCAGGATATATTAAAAGAAAAGTTAGAACTTATGGTGGACTTTGTAAATGATCAAATGAGAGTAGTGGTCACTAATAAAGGTGTGATCTCTTCGGCTGTAGTTGCGCTCACTGTGCGAAATAAAGAAGGGCAGATACTTGCATATTATAATACGAGCAGCACATCCATAGCTCCAAAGCTACCTATCTTCTTGAATCCACTTGCTTCAGAAACCATAAATACTGACGTAGTATACAGCAGCGCCACCCAATATCAAGTTAAGCTCTTAACTGAAAGAGGAAACATATATTCAGCGACATACCCTCCTGTAAATAACGAGTTAGCAGCCAGAGCCCTATCTAGTGGAGCTATAGGAGATCTTTACCTCGACTTTGACTCTTATGGGTATTACCGCGTCTCCTACCAAACATTATATTATCAAGGTCAAGCCTTCACAATACCAAGAAGTTTTATCAGCACATACTCGTCAGCCTTTTCAGTTGTTGTAACAAATCTTAACGCAGCCCAGAAGAATATAATCCTAGATGGATATACCAGAATATTTCAGTTTTGGGGAGTAGGTTCAAGCATGAGAAGAGCTACTTGGTACATAGTCTCAAACCAGTCAAACACAATATTAAACACCTACACACCCATCGAACTAGAATACGATAAGCCAAAAGTACTTGTCTTTGCGTCAAGAACACCTTACACATTTCAGCCGGTTACACTTTCGGGCGATGAAGTTCCACCTTCTGGCACCTTAGCTGGTGTGCTAATACTCTCTCACGGCTGGATCGGCGTAGACTACAGTCAAATATGGAGCACGCCTGCAAACTATGGTCAAAATTCACCTTATGTCACCACACTATACAGTGGGTGAAAAGCTTTGGTACAGATCTTTAAGATGCTCAAAAGAAATACAAGAGAGCAAGAAGAGCAGTTAAGATTCCCCACGCTTGGCGAAGCTATACCAGCATCCTACAAGATCTTGGAGCGCTACCCTTTAAACGCACCATTCGCTTACGCAACAATAGCCCAGGAACCTTCTTCATCAACAAAGATCTACTTCTTGGACGAGGTGCCTCTAAACCCTATAGAGGCAAGCGTATACACACACCTTCTCAACATTCTAGAAAACGAGCTTACAGTGCCGAGAGATAAGATCAACCCAAGGGAATACTTTATGCAGCAGGGTAAGAGGGTGCTGATAAAATATAAGAGAAAAGTCTCCTTAACCTCTTGGAACAAGATACTCTACTATGCAGAAAGAGACTTGGTAGGATTCGGCATACTGGACGGACTTATGAGAGATCCAAACATAGAGGACATATCTTTAGACGGTGTTGGAAGACCAGTCTTTGTATTCCACCGCAGATACGAGAGCCTCGCAACCAACATCAAACTAAAGGAAGAAGAATCTGTAGACAACTTAATAACACGATTATGTCACATGTCTGGAAAGCATATATCAACAGCCTACCCAATAATCCAAGGCACCCTACCAGGGGGGCATAGGTTATCAGCGACATATAAGCGTGAAATTTCGCCCAACGGCGGCACCTTCACAATACGAAAGTTCAGAGAGGACCCTATCACCATAGTGGATATGCTCAACCTAAACGTGCTAAACCACACCTTAGCAGCATATGCTTGGCTGCTGATGGAGAATAGAGCTACGGCCGTAGTAGTCGGAACTACAGGCTCTGGCAAAACCACGCTGCTAAACGCACTTCTAACACTAACCCGCATGAATTCAAAACTCATCACAATAGAAGAGGTCAGAGAGATAAATATAGCACATTCAAACTGGGTTGCCCTCACTTCCAGACCGATCTACTACACAGGTGGTGAAAGATCGACTGAAGTTGGTCTGTTTGATCTTGTAAAGGTTGCAATGAGGATGAGACCAGACATTCTTGTAGTAGGTGAAGTGCGGGGAGAAGAAGCTTACGTGCTATTTCAAGCAATAGGAACTGGGCATGGAGGGCTTTGTACCCTACATGCTGACGATGCAGCTTCAGCTATACAGCGTCTAACATCAAAACCTATGGATGTAGCACCCTCTTTCATACCATTTCTCGACCTCGTATTTGTGATCAAAAGAATCACGTTGCCCTCTCAATCGAGTTCAAAGATCATTAGAAGAATAGTATCGGTCGAAGAAGTGATAAACGTTGGAAACTACCTCAAGATGTTCGAGTGGGATCCAATTTCAGACACATTTACCGCTCAACCCTTTAAGAAGAGCATAAAGCTCGCAAGGTTATCAAGAGACCTTGGCCTCTCGATAGAAGAATTGGAAGATGAGATAAGAAGGAGAAGTCTTGTGTTGAAATGGGTTCAGCAAAAGAACATCAGAAACTACAAAGAACTCTCTCTGATTTTAGAAGATTACGCCTCATCCCCCAACAGCATGTTTTCTAAGATATCAGCCGAACTGCCGAAGATGGATGTAGAGATCGAGGCGGAAGTGTTTTAGAATGAATGTAAGGAGATTCAATTCAGAACGTTTAGACATGAACCTCAGCTTTTTCGACAAGTTCACAGGATTTGCGTACAGAATATTCCAACGTTACGCAGAATCGATTTCAAGAGCAACGCCAGAATTAAAAGAAGAACTCCTCAAATCAGATCTACATGTGTCTCCTCAAGGCTTGGTTTCCGTAGCACTTCTTGTTACCACATTATCAGTTATTGTAGCGACACTTGGATGTATCTTAGGCATAATCGCAGGCGTAACCCCAACCGCTCTTCTAATTTTAGTACCACCCCTAGCATTTTTACTTGTGTGGAACGCACCTAAATTTAGTCAGTCTTCTCGTGCAGCTGCTCTTGATACTGAGATCCCTTTTCTGATAGGCTTTATGGCGGCTATGGCGGGTGGCGGTTTGTCGCCTATAATCGCCTTAAGGAGGATAGCGGAGTTGAGCAGCATCTTCCCTGCGTCCTCAAAAGAAGCCAAGAGAATATTGGTTGATATAGATGTGTTCGGCTTAGACCCACTCTCAGCGTTAGAGAAAGCTGCCAAATACAACCCTAACAGAACATTTTCAGACTTTCTTAACGGCTACACCACAACTCTAAAGATGGGCGGGGACCATGTAAACTACCTTAACGTAAAACTAAGCGAAATATATGAAGAAAGAAGTGCTAGGATCAAAAGAGCCTCAGACACAATAAGTATGCTAGCTGAATCGTACATCATCCTAACCGCTGTGCTGGGGATTAGCCTTTTTGCGGTATATCAGATGCAGACTATGTTATCAAACCTGAATACGGGTCTAGAGAGCATACTTCTATTCTCATTTTTAGGTGTGCCTCTCATATCCTTTATTTACATCTGGATTTTAGATCAGATTCAGTTTAAGCAGCCGTTTATGGACTGGAGATCATACAAGCTCTTTTTTATCTCATCAATAGTTGGTGGACTCATCTACTTTATGCTCAGATACAGTGCCGCACACCTTATACCACATTATATGATCACAGCCGTAGCGCTTATGGTTTGCGTAGCTTTACCAGGAGTTCAAGCATACCGTGAAGCAAAGAATAGGTATGCCTTAGAGAAGATGCTTCCACTCTTTCTTAAAGGCATTGCTGAGGGTAGAAAGATGGGGCTTTCTCCTGAAAAGTGTATAGAGTCACTAGCTGATAGGAATTATGGTAATTTGACGAAGCACATCAAGAAGATGAGCTATCAACTTAGCTGGGGGCTTCCGCTACGAAAAGTAATTTCAACATTCAACACGGAAGTCAACAGCTGGCTCACTAAGGTAATAGGAAGCATTGTTATGGAGGTGATAGATGTTGGAGGCGGAACGCTAAAAAGCTTTGTTGAGATGGCCACATTCACGTATAAAGTAGATGAGTTAGAGCGGTCAAAACGCTCTTCACTTAAACCATATGTATTTATTACATACTTCTCAGCGATATTGATGGTAGTCAGCCTATTCCTCACTATATTCTTCATAATGCAGCCACTTGCATCTACACACATCGCCAACCCACTTACCACACAAGCCAGCTTAAAGTCTACGACAGACATGTTGCTTACCGCAGCGGTATTTCAAAGCTGGATAATAGGGCTTGTAGCAGGCAAGATGGGTGAAAGTAGCGTAGCTCAAGGGTTCAAACATTCTCTAATTCTCGTAGTAATGACCGTCACAGCGGTATGTTTACTTAGAGCATTTATGCCATTTCCACTATAATTTAATAGATTTGCGGTACAGATTTGAACACACTAAACCATATATATCTCCTCCTTCTTAACTTCTAAAAAGAGGTGTGAACGTGGAGAAACTCGAACAGAATGTTGTTGGTAAGTCTCAAAAGCTTATTCGCCGCTCTCATCTTGAGATTAAGATGGACATTCTTCGCATCGTAAAAGAGGGTATAGAGAAACCAACACAAATAATGTATAAAGCAAACATATCTTGGGCGATTCTCCAGACACACCTTAGGAGCCTTGTTGAAAACGGCTTCTTAGCTGAATTCGAATTTGGTAATAGAAGGAGATACGAGTTGACACAAAAAGGCTTCAACATTTTACGCGCATACCTAAACATTCTCGAGCAGATCAGCGAGAATAGCCCAATAATGCGGTAAGAAAGATACTCCTCTAAATGTGATGATGCATCTAGAGTGCTGCCTTACAAAAGGTCTTTAAGTGTTATCTTCACCGCTCCCGACTTAACCATCTCTTCCACCGCTCTAATGCTATCCCCTACCTTAACATCTACACCACGCACAGCATCTTCAAGCAAAAATACTCGGTACCCTCTTTTCAAACCGTCCAACACAGTATTCTTAACACAGTAATCAGTAGCTAGCCCGCCGACCAGCAGCCTCTCCACACACAGTCTTCTCAAACGCTCATCAAGGTCTGTACCCTCAAAGCCAGAGTACGCTTCCTTCAGCCGCTCAAAACCCTTTGAAACAACCACATCCTCTTCACCCACTTTAAGAGCCGGGTGGAAAGCAGCACCCCAAGTATTTTGCACACAATGAGGAGGCCATATGCCACCATAGCCCTTGAAGGATATGTGGTCTTTAGGGTGCCAATCACGTGTGAAGAAGATGGGTGCACCAGCCTCTCTAAAGATGTCGATATAACAGTTGATTATAGGCACAACTCTGTCGCCTTCAGGAACTGGTAAAGCGCCTCCTGGGCAGAAGTCATTCTGCACATCAACCACTATAAGTGCGGTACGCTCATCTACCCTAATCTTATCCATCAAAATAGAATGCTAGAGGAAAATTAATATCTTTAACTGATAATGGTTGAAGAAGATTGACGGGATGCAACTCGTAGAGTAACATTTAAGTCTAGTTAGTCAGTTAGTGTTTAGAGTTGGAATCAAAAGGCGATACCTATAGCCTATGCCCTTTTTGCAACACTTTAATAAAAGCTAGAATATATCAAGAAGATTCTCAAATATATATGGCCAAAGAATGTCCAGAGCATGGGATGTTAAAATCTCTTATATGTAGTGATGCTGACTTCTACCGTAATGCTGAGAAATATAATCAGACAGGAAAGAAGTATCTTATAAAACGCTACGCTACTTCTAAAAATTTAGGTTGCCCTTGGGACTGTGGTCTTTGTGCTGAGCATCAACAGCATACTTGTGTTGGACTATTGGAGGTTTCAGGGAGATGTGACCAAAACTGCCCAATTTGCTATGCATCTTCAAATATGGCTGGTGAGGAACCTACATTAGAGGATCTGGTAAATAGGTTAAGGTTTCTTTCTAGCTGTGAATGTGAAAATCCAAGTCTTGTCATAACTGGTGGAGAACCTACATTAAGATCCGATCTTGTAGATCTTGTTGCTGAAGCACATAAGCTCGGCTACGCAAACATAACTTTAAACTCAAATGGAGTGAACTTGGCTAGAAATCCTGGTTTAGCCTACGAACTTTCAAAGGCAGGGCTAAAAGAACTTAGCCTTTCCTTTGACTCGCTTAACGACGATGTATACCAGTTTATGCGCGGCTCAAACCTTCTCTCTTTGAAGAAAAAAGCAATAGATGCGGCCAAGTGTGCCGGCTTAAAAATCAGTCTAAGTGTCACGGTAGTAAAAGGGGTTAACGATCTACAGATAGGGCATATCTTAGATTTTGCTAAGAAGATGCGGATTGATGGTTTGATCTTTACACCGATAGCCTTTGTTGGTAGATTGAGAAAAGAATTTTTGAATCCTCTACATCGCATAACTGCACCTGACATTATCAGAACGATAGTGGAGCATACAAACAGAGAGATTCATGCTTCGGACTTCATACCTGTTCCGTGTCCAGACAGCCATTGCAGTGCGTTAACATATACGTTCAATACTGGTGAGCACCTCATCCCCTTGACACGCTATTGCGACGTTTCAGAATATCTTGGTGCGTATGGTGAGAGACCTAAGCATCAAGATCCGATGGTGGCAGCGGCGCTTGATAAACTTTGGAGTATGTCTGCTACACCTGGTTCAGAGCATGTGTTAGATAGCATAAGATGTTGCTGCTCCGCAAGTACGAACTTGATAGATAATGTTATGAGTATACAAGTTCATTCTTTTCAGGATGCTTGGAACTTCGATTTGAAAAGATGTATGAAGTGCTGCGTACATGTGGTTCTGGATGATAAACTTATTCCTTTCTGTGTTTACAATAACCTTTATCGTCGATAGTCGTCTATCTTTCTATGGGCTGACTTGTTGCCAGCCACTCTTCCCAAGAGCCGTCATAAAGCATAACATTAGGGTATTTAAGTATCTGACTTAGCACAAACCACATGTGCGCCCCTCTCACACCAGTTCTACAATATGTGACTATAGTCTTCTCAGGTGTGATGCCTTGTTTTGCAAATAATTCTTTTAATACTGTTTTATTTTTGAATAAGCCTTCAGAGGTGAGCGTAGCTGACCATTCTATGTGGATTGCATTCGGAATATGGCCTTCAGAGTATTCACTTTCAGATCTAGCATCTATGATCACAACATGGGGATCATACAAATGGCTTTTAACGTATGTTAATGTAGCTAGAGATTGAGAGTTTAGTTGACCTATTTTGTATTGTGAAGATATGCTAGATGTGGTTGTTGATTCTAATGGTAACCCAGCCTTTATCCACGATGATACTCCACCATCCAGGAACAGGATACTCTTATGCCCATAATAGTAGAGTGTCCAGTAGGCTCGTGCAGCAAATAAGCCAGATTGATTATCATAAAGCAGAATGCTGGTCTTCTCTGAGACTCCAAGATGGCTCATCAACCTCTCAAAATCCTCAGCCTTCAAGACCAGCCCTTGAATACTCGAATTCTTATCTATTAGATCTTGGTAAGATATAAAAGAGGATCTAGGAATGTATCCTCTTTTAAAAAGCGATTGGTCGCTTCCAACCGCTACAATCTTGACTCCACCGCAATTAGTTTCAAGCCACCTCACGTCAACAACTCTATCAACCTCTAAAGGTTGGTGAAGATTATAAGAAAATACACCGGCTAACGAAACTATAATTAAAGCAATTATAATGAGTATAGGTTTAGCGTTCATTAGACCGTCATCTTAATTCCATAAGTACTATTAATATGTAAGTTGTCAAGGTGAAAAATGGAGTGTAACTGGTATCAACCATAAGATAAGGCTCGTTTTACGTTAAGATCTAATCGCCAAACACTGCTGGCTCCTTCTCCTCTATTCTCAAAGTATATACTTTCACCTCTTGGATCTATTACTGGATTGTAGGACGAAACGCTTTCAAATACCACGTTGAGTATCAGAGGAAAATATTCTTTAACGGCGAAACGTAAAGTTACCGTTCCACCACTTAAGTTAATTATATAAATCTCGCGGGAATTTCCACGTTTTCCGTCGAATATTAGATGTTGTGAATCTGGTTTCCAGATCAAAGTTGTATTGAGGTCTACATCAGGAGCCCAACTGGGGTATCGTCTCTCTGAAAAAGGTGCCGTAAGATCTATTTCACTATCGGTGTCAATGTTCTTTAGCCAAATGCTCCACCTGCCTGCTCGATTAGATAGGTATGCTATCTTCTTGCCGTCTGGGCTGAATGCGGGTTTAAGATCATCACCACTTCCAAAAGTTATAGGAGTCCAACTTCCTGATGTGAGATTGTAAAGGATTATTTTGTATCCCTCGCTATATTTTGCGCTCATTGCAACAAGAGATCCTTCTTTTAATAAGTTAGGATGCTTTGCGTCGATATCGAAAGAGCTAAGTCTAACGTACACGCGGTCTGTTTTAGAGAGATATACGCCCCACTTACCATTTTCGTAGCCGTCGTGCAAAATCCATTCATCGTCTAGCCATACAAATTGTTCGATAGCATCAAACGCGCGGCTCACTGGCGTAATAACTCCACCATATTTCGAAATCCTGAAGATCTTATCAGAGCCTTGATTAGCAATAAACGCTATTACTAATCCATTTGGACTCCACTTAATTTTAGATATATTACCTTTTATAGGTGTTAAAAGTCTATTTTCTCTTCCATCGCTGCGAATCAACCATATCTCACTATATCCATCATTTAATGAAATGTAGGAGACAGTATCGCCAAGAGAGTCTATTGCCGGCATTCCCCCGCTATTAACAAGTTGAAGAACATTGTTGTTGCTAGGTAATTGTGGATTTGGTAGGTAAAAAACTGACCATACTGCTGCTGAAGAAATTGAAAGTGAAAGGAAAATCCATAAAATTCTAAAAAAATATGAGAGGAGAGTCATGAAACTGTAGAGATTCTTAGGCGTTATCGTCCCTTGTTAGTTCTTGAAGGTCCTTTACGCTATTTGGCTTAAGAACTAACTTATTGCGCTTTAACAGCCCTTCTGGTATATTTAATACATCCTCAGCTGTACTATATATACTTGGTAGATCGCCTCTTTCAGCAAGCAGCTTTAGGGCCTTATTTACATCGTAGCTGACTAGCTGCTTCTTCGGAGAGTGTGGCTTAAAGATTGCGGAAGGCTTTGTTAGAGTAGACGGTGGTAGATCCTCTAGATCCCTGTTTGTACCATACTTTCTTTGCAATGTTTCAAGAGGTCCAAAATCCAAAGCTCTAGTTGGGCACGCTGCTACGCAAACTGGTAGTAGCCCCTCTTCTAATCGATCTATGCACATTGTGCATTTTGAGGCTTTTGCATCAGAGGCATCACTTTCAAAGACTATCGAACCGTATAGGCAAGCAGCGGCTGCATCCCTCAGTTTAGTAGCCTTATCAGGGTCTATTAACACAGCACCATACTTTTCTTCCTTATAAATACCGCGAGCACTAGATGCGTCTATACATATGGGGTTTTCGCAATGGAAACAAGGAATGAAGTGGTAGTGAACCCTCACATTTGGGAAAGCACCCTTTTCATATTCATATATCCGAAGCCACTTAACCGGTCCTTCAGGCAGATCGTTCCAGTCCTTGCAAGCTACAGCGCAAGCTCTGCAACCTATGCATCTGCTTTGGTCAAAGAAAAATCCATATTGAACCATCATACCACCTCTTAGAACTTTTCAACCTCCACAAGCGCTGTAAACGGCCAAGCTCCAGCGCCGGGATATCGTTGTACAGCACTCTCATTATAACATATTATATCACTGCATCCTCTACGATCGACTCCTTTGGGGTTTGGACTATACCATCTACCCTCATACACACAGACTACACCAGGTACTATCCTCGAAGTCACATAAGCTGGAATCACCATTTCTCCCACGTCGTTGTAAACTCTGACTAAGTCACCGTCTTTAATGCCTCTTGCTTTAGCGTCGACCACACTTATCCAAACTGAGTTCCTATATGCATCTTCAGATAACCAAGGATTAGAGTCTTGAACAGAGTGGATTCTGTACCTTCCGTGGGGTGTGATAACCATAAGTGGATACTTTTTTGCTTTTGGATCGTAAAAGCCTTCCCAAAGCGGTCTGTAGACTGGCATAGGATCTATATATCCTCCGTATCTTGTCTTCTTTAGATCAGTCTTAGCCAAATATTCAGAATATATTTCGATCTTGCCAGTACTTGTGTTAAATTTCTCACCTTTCTGAATCTGCGCTTTAAAGGGATAATTCAATTCTCCTACGACATCTCTGCGTATTATTGGCTTCTTCTTAAACTCCTCCCAAGAAACATTTATTCCTCGTTGAGCCGCCCATTTTTCATAGGCTTCTTTATGGAGCCTTTCCAGCAAGTTATCCCATTCAGCATCTGTAGTGTAGAGTGGCATATACAAGTCGAGAAGACCCAGTCTTTTGGCGAGTTGAGTTTGAATCCACAACAAATCTTTTGCTTCTCCTGGGGGGTTAATGATCTTTGGTGCATACATGTTGCCGAAAAAGTGTCTTTCTTCAAACATGACATCTGTTAGGGGCAATATTATATCAGCATATTTGTTTGATGGCGTCATATGCCTCCCGCAAGCAACTACAAAGTCCATCTTCATAATAGCCTTGATTTGTTTGTTAAGATCAACTGTCTGATTAAATATGTTCTTATTTATCCATAACATATGTAGATTGGGCATAGGGTTATTTGCATCGTTACCGATGATGCTGTAGTAATCTTCTTTAGTCATCTCACCCTTATCAACCTTCTCTTTTAGCAGAACTACATCAGCCCACTTCCAGTTGCAATATAGCACTGGTAATGTCCCACCCCACATTTCTGTTACGGGAACAGGTTTTTGCCTATAATCGACAACTGGGCTATCATAAACACCTCTTGCCACAAATCCACCACCTAAGCAAGAAGCACCACCTGGCACACCTATGTTTCCCGTTATGGCGTGTAAAGCTATTGCTGCTCTAGCGACATTCTCACCCCAAGGCTGTCTGGCTTGCGCCCAGCTTACATTAAGATGGCAAGGTTTGCTCTTAGCGTATAGTCGAGCTAAGTCGCGTATAGTTTCAGCAGGAACACCGCATATCTTCTCTGCCCACTCAGGCGTCTTATCGACTCCATCAGACTTACCTAAGACATAGTCCATCCATTTTTGAAGACCATTCGTATCCACATATTTCGAGATATAATCTTGATCGTAAAGCTTTTCCTTGAATATAACGTTTGCCATCGCTAACATCATTGCTACATCAGTGCCGGGTCTAATTGGTATCCACTGGTCTGCATAAACTTCTGCCGATGACGTATATCTAGGTTCGATTACGATAATTGGTATACCCTTTTCTTTTGCTAGTAGAAGATAGTATTTTGTGAAGATCATCCATTCTGATGTAGTTGGGTCCCACCCCCACATGATTATGAGTTTAGTGTTAAAAATGTCTGGTGCTTCGTGATCAACGTAAGGTATCCAAGCCCAAGCACCCATCATCTGTAGCCCAGCAAAGTTAGTAGCTTCAAAAGACGCTGTGCTCCAACCTGTAGCGCCGCAACCAAAGTATGCAAGAATGTTAGGAAACTCTTGGTACTCATACATAGTGCCTATTGAGTATGGACCGTATTTCTCTTTCATTTCTTTCATTTTAGCTGCAATAGTATCTAGAGCCTCATTCCAACTAATTCGAACAAACTTTCCCTCACCTCTTTGACCTACTCTCTTCAATGGATATAGAATACGGTCTGGTCCGTAGATATATTTGCGCCAAGCTCTACCACGGACACACGGTCGGCGTTGAAGTCTCACTTTATCAATGTTATCTTTTACTTCGTCTTCCCTAGGCAGATTGGTGTTAATAGTATCATCAGATTCTATAGCTGTTATCACACCATCCCTAAGTCTTATTTTAAAGAAGCACCCACTATCCCAACCTCCGCCACCACCACAATTTATTCCACACCCCCCACTGTACACTATGGTTTCTTGTTGGTGTTTTGCTGCTAGTTGCTGTTTTATGGCTTCGACTCTTTGTTTGATTTCTGGTGATAGGGGTGGTTTTAGGCTTGGTGGTGGGGGTGGTGTTTGAGTTACGGTTGTGGTTGCTGTTTGAGTTACTGTTGCTGTTTGTGTTACTGGTGTTGTGACTGTCGTTGTCTGTGTTACTGGTGTTGTTACCGTCGCTGTTTGTGTTGTGGTTCTGGTCTGTGTTACTGTTGCTGTGACTGTCTTTTCAACCTCTCTGATAGGTGTGAGAAGCCTATCAGCACCAACACCAACCGCAACACCAGCTACAGCAGAAGCAGCTAAAGCGCCAGCCCACTTCAACATAGAACGGCGAGAAACCTTAACCTCCTCACCCAAACAACATCAACTCTTGCTCTAAATCAAAGTAGAGCTAATATATAAATATTTAAACAAAATAAACAAAAAATTTAGCGACAACCAAGGAAAAATATAAAAGATAGGCTTGTAGTGGATAAGCCTACAATGGTTCTATCGCGTCGTTCCTTCCTGAAAGGCCTTGCCTTAACAACTTCTATTGCAGCTTTATCCTCACTTGGTTGCAATTTGCTTATACCATCTCGCGCTTCTGCTTCAATCGAAAAGATGGAGAAGACAACTAAAGTATTTCGTAGCGCTTGCGCTCCTAACTGCTGGCAGAGCTGCAGGCTTTATGTCCACGTATTTGAGGATAAGCTTGTTAAAACTGAGATGGCACCTATGCCCAATAGAAGGTATGATCGGATATGCCTTAGAGGTTTATCTCATGTTCAACGTGTTTATGATCCAAATAGACTAAAGTATCCTTTGAAAAGAGTGGGGAAGAGGGGTGAGGGTAAGTGGGTAAGGATAAGCTGGGATGAAGCCATTAACACTATTGCACAAAAACTCTTAAAAGTCAAAGAGAAGTATGGCTCAAGTGCTGTAATGTTCGCTACACTCTCTGGGAATTATGGTTTAGTGAATGGTAGCTTCTGTGGCGCCATGAAGCTATTTGCCAATATATTTCAAGGTACGGTAGTAGAAGGAGGAGTCGACTCAGCCCTCCCACTTGGACTTAGCCAAGTTATTGCAAACATCCCAGGAGGTAGCTCAGCTTTCTTTGGCGCTAACGAAGCAGTGGATATAGCAGATAATACTAGGCTTATCATAATGTGGGGGTCTAACTTCACTGAAAGCCAGATTCAAAACTGGCATTTCGTAGCAGATGCTCTGGAAAACGGGGCAAAAATGGTTTCCATCGATCCTAGAATGAGTGTTGTAGCCGCCAAATCAGATATATGGCTAAAACCAAGACCAGGCTCAGATCCGGCGCTAGCCCTCTCAATGATCTACACCATATTGAATGAAGAGCTATATGATAGAAAGTTTGTTCTAGAGCGCACAGTCGCACCATTTCTGGTTAGATTAGATAATGGTCTATTTTTAAGAGAAAAAGACATCAAAGAAAACGGTAGTAACAATTATGTAGTCTATGATGAAGCCACCGACGCTCCAACGGTTTTCGAGAAAGCTATGCCTCCAGCTCTTTTTGGAAAATACGTAATTAATGGTATACTTTGTAAAACAGCTCTACAGCTACTTTGGGAAGAAGCCTCAAAATATAAACCCGAAAACGCTGAAGCGCTAACCGAAGTTCCTGCAAACGAAGTTCAAGAAGTAGCAAGGCTCTATGCAACAAGAAAACCAGCCTGCATTCTCGCAGGGTTCGGTGTAGATAGATGGGATAATGGCTATCTTACTGGTAGAGCGTTAGCTACACTAGCAGCACTAACTGGAAACATAGGTAGGCCTGGCGCGATGGTTGGAGGACCATACGGTGGTTCAGCTCTAATAGCAGCTTTAAGTGAGTCTTGGAGGTGGGTTACCCCATCTGGGACAGAAGCTCACACCCTGAATCCGCTCCTAGCTTACGACGCAATAGCTTATGGTTATGTTGAAAGGTATGTGCCTAGCGATCCGGCTGACCCCTTAAAAGGAACTATAAGCAAAGACCCCATCCCAACACCATACACCATCAAAGCTGCAGTAATATCTTGTACTAACTTTGTTAACAGCTACCCTAATCAAAAGTGGATTGAAAAGCTGTTTTCCGAAGAAAACTTAGAATTTATCGTAGTGATAGAGCAGAAGATGAATGATACAGCTATGTTTGCTGATATTGTTCTCCCAGCTACAACGTGGTTTGAGAACGACGATTTAATGGGTGGTTTACACCCATACCTAATGATCCAAGAAAGAGCGATCAAACCGTTGTATGAATGCAAAAGTGATTGGGACATCTTTAAGATGTTAGCTGAAAAGATGGGATTCGGTCAATACTTTCAAGGTTCAGAAGCTGACCATCGGGAAAGAATACTTGCTGCGTTAAAGGAAGTATACGGTGAAGAAAAGATCAAAAGATTCAAAGAAGAGGGAGTAGTAAGACTTTCTAAAGAGCCTTATATAGGCTATGAAGACGGTAAATACCCTACTCAAACTGGGCGTCTTGAGTTTTATTCTGAGAGGGTGATTTTAAACTATCCTTGGGCATATCCAGCTCTTGGTATATCTGTAACTATGGGTGTTAATCCGCTTCCATACTTTGAATCACCTAAAGAAGCTTGGGTCGAAAACCCTTTAACTAAGAAGTATCCATTGACGCTTATACAGCAGCATTCGAAGTGGCGTGTTCACTCCCAGTGGTATGAAGTTCCTTGGTTAAGGGAACTAGATCCAGAACCATTTGTCGAAATGAACCCGAGGGACGCTGAAGCCAGAGGAATTAAGAATGGCGATGTCGTTAACGTGTTTAACGATAGAGGCTGGGTAAGAGCGAGAGCCAAATTAAATCCAAGTTTAAGACCGGGCTTGATTAACATGGATAAAGGATGGCAAAAAAGGCAGTTCGCAGCAGGTAGCTATAATGAGTTGACACCAGCACACAAGAATCCAATAACTCTAAACTGCTCCTTCTTTGACACATTAGTTGAGGTTCAAAAAGCATAGGATGTGATTAGGTTGGTAAGATATGGGCTTGTTATAGATTTGGATCGATGCATTGGCTGCCAAACCTGCGCAATCGCTTGCAAACTTGAGAATAATGTGAGCTTAGGAAATTGGTGGAATCGAGTGCTTACCGTCGGCGGGTCTATGATTGACACAAGCTCAGGAAGCTACCCAAATACATCTATATTCTATCTTCCAATTACATGTCAACATTGTGATAACGCACCGTGTGTAAAAGCTTGCCCTGTTTCAGGCACCTATAGGCGTGAAGAAGATGGAACTGTACAGCTAAGAATTGAGAGGTGTGTAGGATGCAGATATTGTATGGCCGCTTGTCCTTATGGCGTTCGCGTCTTCAACTGGGCAGAACCAAAGCATTTGCCTGAGCATGGAACAGGTTATCAAGGTGTAGTAAAGGATGAGGGTTGGATAATATATTCTCCGGAGAGACCTAAGGGTGTCGTAGAAAAATGCACACTATGTATACATCGTATCACAGATGGGCAAGAGCCCTTCTGCGTAGCTATGTGCCCCGCGAGAGCAAGATTCTTCGGAGATCTGGATGATCCCAATAGCAAAGTGTCAAAACTGGTTAAAGAGCGGAGTGGTGTAAGATTGCTTGAAGAATTAGGGACACAACCGAAGACCTACTATCTTCCACCTAAACGTGGTAAACAGTCGTTTACTAACTTATATGAAGCTTTTGTCAAGCATGTCGAATCTACATTAACATCCATCATATCAACATCAAGTGATATTTCTCTAAAGGCTATCGCTTCAGCCACTTTGAAGAGGGTGTTGCAGCGTGGCTAAACATTCGCCATTATTCTACGGCTGGTTAATATTTTTACTTCTGCTCATCGGCGGAGGCTTGGGTGCGTGGATTATCCAGCTACAAAACGGGTTGATAGTAACTGGAATGAGAAATGTTGTAAGCTGGGGAATCTACATCACATTATTTGCCTTCTTCGTAGGCATAAGCGCAGGTGGTCTTATCGTCTCATCTTCTGCACATGTGTTTGGAGTAGAAGAGTTTAAACCGATAGCTAAAGTGGCTACCACGCTGGCAGCTGCTTGTGTTGCTGTTGCAGCTCTATCTATTATCCCAGATTTGGGTAGACCTGAGCGTATAGCCTACCTTATATTATATGGCAATCCACTTTCGCCGCTGATATGGGACTTTACTGTAATAGTTGTCTATTTGGTCTTGTGTATAGTTGATCTTTGGTTTATGATGCGTGCGGAGTTAGCTAGGAAAGGCAGCCGTCTCACCTTCGGATTTAATGATGTTTCGCCAAAAGCGGTTGCTAAAGACGAGAGAATAGTCAAAGTGATCTCGTTTATAGCTCTGCCCACAGCAGTAATGCTACACACAGTAACAGCGTGGATATTCGGAACACAAATAAGTAGAAGCTGGTGGTACAGCGCTTTGATTGCCCCTATCTTCTTAGCCTCAGCTATGATCTCAGGGCTCTCATTAGTCATATTGACAGTTCTAATCATGCAGTGGCGCAGCCGAATAAGAGTAGAGGTTAAAACAATTAATACACTCGGTAAGTTGCTTGCAGTCATCATCCCAATAGATCTATTCCTTATAGGAAATGAATTCGTCATAAGGTTATGGTCTGCCGCACCATCAGAGACACTACCTCTAACGCTAATATTTACCGGCCCCTTCTTACCATTCTTCGTATACGAGTGGATCCCGGGGGCCATATTACCATTCATCTTACTATTACATCCAAGACTTAGAATGAACCCGAAGATACTTGGATTGGCAGCCTTACTTGTGCTTACCGGCGTATTATCCTACAGAGTTGAACTTGTAGTCCCAGGCTATATATATCCGCCTATATTATTACCACCTGGCATAGCAAAAGGAGAATACAGTGTCGGCTTATCTTCATTTGGTGTGTATGGTGTGTACTTTCCTACGTGGATAGAATTAACGATAGGCGCTGCTTTATTTGGTATAATTGCTCTTATAACTACTATAGCATATTGGATATTTCCTATATGGAGGACGGAAAAGAATATTAACCAATAAGAAGGAAGTTAGATCAGGTTGTTAAATAATTATAAAGATGTTATGCAGACAAGGTACGTTCTCTATAGCTTCTTATCAAGAAGTTTTGCAAAGGAAGTCGATGAAGCATTTCTCAAACTTATAGAAGAACTAGAAGAACTTTTTATCCAATTGTCTGAATCAGCAGATAATGAGGAACTAAAGAAAGGTTGCATAATCATATCCGATTTCTTTAAAAACTTTAAAGAAACTCCAGAAAGGAATAACTTACTTACGGATCTTGCTTCAGAATACGCATCACTTTTCTTGAATGTCGGCCCTAAACCAGTCTATTTAGTTGAATCGGTGTACCTTGGAAAGCACCATACGTTATATGAAGAACCATATTTTGAGGTCTTGGATGCATATAGAATATTAGGCTTTGAGAAAACCCCTGATTTTAAAGAACCTGAAGACCATTTAGCTGTGGAACTAGAGTTTATGGCAAAGCTGGTAGACTTGACGAAGCGAAGCCTTGACGCAAATAACGTTGAGTACTCAAAGGGATACTTGAAACTACAAATGGAGTTCTTAAGCGATCATCTAAGTAAATGGGTGCCAGAGCTTTGTCGAAAGATTGTAGAGGCGTCTTCGAACAAATTTTACATAGGTATTGCAAAAATGTTAAATGGATTTATTAAAATAGAACAAGAATTTATACCTTTTGTAATAGATGAGTTGAGCAAATAAACTAGGCTCACTCGATGCGCGCTAGGGTTATAAAACCAAGTAGGTATCGAAATAAATCTTTAAGAGATCTTGCAGAAGCTAACTGTTCTAGCATATAACTTAGCCTTAGATAAAATGACTTATATGCTATTGACCGATACTTCAAGAGTACTTCTTTAGTTAACCCTTTTGGTATATATGGGACTTCATCTGAGCCAAACATCAAATAATATTGGTAGTTTAAGTCAGTGCGTAGTTCGCCACTGGAGACAGCGCTTAGATATAGGTCTGTTCCTGGAAAGGGGATCGTAATGTGGAAGACAGCAGCATCCAGCTTTAAGGACCTTGCGAAGATTATAGTCTGTCTGAGAGTCTGCTCAGTTTCACCAGGTAAGCCCAGCATAAAGAAACCTCGGGCCTTCATACCCGCGGCTTTAGTTTTTTCTACTGCGCCCTTAATTTGTTGGAGAGTAATTCCCTTACCGATCTTTTTAAGAAGTTCCTCGTTACCGGATTCTATGCCATATTCTACTTGCCAACACCCAGCCTTGGCCATTTCACGTAACATTTCTTCATCTACTAAGTTTGCCCTACATAGGCATGTCCAGCTTATGTCTAGTCTTCGCATCCGCATTTCTCTACAAATCTCTAGAACTCTTTTTCTGTTGATGTTAAATGTGTCGTCCCAAAACCTCACTTCTTTTGCCCTATATTCGTAGACGAGTTCTTCAACTTCTTCAACTACATTCTTGGGACTTCTTGCTCTATACTTGTTTCCAAATACTGAACGGTCGCAGAAGGTGCATTGGTAGGGGCAACCTCTACTTGTAATCATTGTAGCCTGTGGTAATGAGCGATAAGCAGAAGGAGTAGGGTGATAATACTTTAAAGGTGGAAGGAGGTGGCGCGCTGGAAAAGGAAGCGCATCTAGGTCGTCTATATATGCTCTAGGAGGAGTCTTTACTATCTGTCCCCTTTCTTTAAACGCTATCCCTTTAACTTCGTATAAAGATGTACCTTTTTGCAAGCATTTAAGTAATTCAAGCATTGTGTATTCACCTTCGCCTATGATCGCTATATCAAAGCAGGAAAGGGCTAGGGTTTCATCAGGGAGTGTAGTAGAATGCGGCCCACCGATAACTAGTGGTATATCAGCTACCTTCTTTAGACTTTCTGCTAAGCTAATAGCCCTATTGAAAGTTGGAGTGGTGGCAGTAATTCCGACGACATCTGGTCTCATTCTAATGACAGTCTCGACAGTCTCTTGTAAACTCAGTCCTAACACCGGCGAATCGATAATCTTAACATTATACCCAGCCTCCTCCAATACAGCCGCCACATAAGCAAGACCAAGCGGCTGCTGTATACTGCCAACTCTTGCAAAACCTCGGAAACATTCACTAAGTGTAAAAGGTGGGTTAACCAACACTATTATCAATCTTTATACACCATATTTTACTCACACTTTTAGATAATTGTTTTGGCTATTGCGCGTAATGCAAGTTTACAGCGAACGTTATACACTTAGATATTCCTTTCTACTTAAGATTAAGTTCAAAAATATTATCTAAAATTTTTATACATATATTTGAAAGATTTAAATACTTATAGTGTGTATCTGAGCAAGAGTTGATGTTGTTTGGGTGAGGAGGTTAAGGTTTCTCGCCGTTCTATGTTGAAGTGGGCTGGCGCTTTAGCTGCTTCTGCTGTAGCTGGTGTTGCGGTTGGTGTTGGTGCTGATAGGCTTCTCACACCTATCAGAGAGGTTGAAAAGACAGTCACAGCAACAGTAACACAGACCAGAACCACAACACAAACAGCGACGGTAACAACACCAGTAACACAGACAACGACAGTCACAACACCAGTAACACAAACAGCAACAGTAACTCAAACAGCAACCACAACCGTAACTCAAACACCACCCCCACCACCAAGCCTAAAACCACCCCTATCACCAGAAATCAAACAAAGAGTCGAAGCCATAAAACAGCAACTAGCAGCAAAACACCAACAAGAAACCATAAGCTATGGTAGTTGCACAATTAACTGCGGTGGCAGAGGTTGTCTACTTAAAGCAAGAATTAAGAACGGTGTTATTACAGCTATCGAAGGAGACGACTTACTCCATTCAAACGTAGCGATTGAAGATGAGTTGCTTGATTATCACAAGCTAATAAACGCGATCGTCCAAAAGCGTCCTTGTGTAAGGGGGCGTGCACTGAAATATTGGATATACAATCCAGATCGGATAAAGTACCCAATGAAAAGAGTGGAGGGCACAAAGAGAGGAGAGGGAAAATTTGTAAGAATTAGCTGGGATGAAGCATTAGATTTAGTCGCAAAGATGATTAAGGAAGTCAAAGAGAAATATGGGCCATATTCTATATGGCAGAGAGGAGCCTCAAGATTCTTTAGTCACATTGTTGACACAGTCGATAGCTGGGGTGTTTGCTCTTTTGAGGCAGAGATCTTTAGCGAGAACCATATGTTGGGTATAACTTATGGTAAAGGTCATCAGACAACAGACATGATTAATTCAAATCTAATAGTTCTATGGGGGCACGACCCTGCAAACACAATATTTGGCACAAACACTTTATATCTTATGAAACTTATCAAAGAAAAGAAAGGCACTCCAATAATAGCGATAGATCCCAAATACACTAACACTATAGACATACTAGCAGACCAATGGATCCCAATACGACCAGGTACAGATATTGCTTTTGCTTTAGCGGTTGCATATGTGCTCTTTACTGAAGACTTATATGATAAAGAATATGTCGAAAAGTTTGTTGAACCAGAAGGGGTTAAGAAGTGGAAGGACTACGTCACAGGAGTTGAGGATGGTGTACCAAAAACTCCAGAGTGGGCTGAAAAGATTTGCGGTGTGCCAGCTGAAACCATACGAAGCTTTGCACGTTTATATGCGAGAAGCAAGCCTGTCTGCCTCTTCAAAAGCTGGGCTCCAGCAAGAAATCAATACGGTGAAAACGTTGCTCGAGCTGCAATAGCGCTTCAAGCTTTAACTGGAAACATCGGTGTACCGGGTGGATACATTAACACCACTAATTGGGCTATTGAGAGCGATAGAGCCCCAAGTCCACCAAGCGCTAGCTGGGGTGGAAGTGGAAAACAAAAGACAATTATAGCTTTTAAGCAGTTTAAGTGGGCTGATACCATACTTCTTAGAGACGAGGTTGGTAAATCGTTGACTGCCGAGCAGTACAATAGCATAATAGGTAATCCTGCAACTAACCCCTTACCTAATATCAAGATGATCTTTAACGCAATCGGTCAATATCTGAACAGAAACATGAACATTCTAAAGGGTGTAAAGGCGCTTGAGAAGGTTGATTATGTCGTTAACTTCGCAATACATATGACACCTACTGCACTGTATTCTGATGTTATATTACCAGTAGTCGAAACACCATTTGAAACTACAACTATAGATTCACCTTGGGGGAATATATCGGGTTGCTGGTGGGTCTACTCTCCTAAATGTGTTGAACCTCAAGGAGAGGCAAAAGAACCAGATTGGATATTTACAAAGCTAGCGGAGAAGATGGGCTTCCTCAAAGAATTCAACCCCAATTACACAGATGACTCCAAATGGGAAGAAACTAAAGATAGGCTTCTTAAAGCAGCGTGGGAAGCAAGAGCAAAAAGTCTAGCAAATATTGGGCGAACCCTACCTAGCTGGGAAGACTTCAAGAAGCAAGTGGTTTACCACTTTGATTTTCCAGAACCACTTTATTCATATGGCGTTGAAGTCAAAGAAGGAAAACCTTTCGCAAATACCTCATCTAAAAAGATCGAGATATATTCAGAGTATTTGGCTAAAACTGATCTCACTAAAACAAAATACGGTGGATATGTACCACCTATTCCAAAATATATTCCACCAGAGCACATGATGTTCAGCCCATTGGCAAATAAGTATCCATTAACAATGATAACACCGCATAGCCGCTACAGATCTCACACAGCATACGATACCAACCCTATGCTAGATGAGGAGGCGTATCGACACTCAGTATGGATAAGTGTCTCTGACGCAAAAGCTAGAGGTATCAAGGATGGTGATTTGGTTAGAGTATTCAACGATTGCGGTGAAATAATACTGCCGGCTTATGTGACTGCAAAGATTATGCCTGGCGTCGTAGCAGTTTGGCACGGTGCTTGGTTTACACCAAACCCAGCTGGCATGGATAGCAGAGGTGCTTGTAATGTGTTGACATATGATTCGATGAGCCCATCTGGTTCATTCCCAGTAACAAGTGTTGTTGAGGTACAAAAGTTGAGGTGAGCGATATGGTCCAATATGGCTTCTACTTTAACGAAGATAGATGCATTAACTGCAAGGCGTGTGTAGTTGCTTGTAAGGATTGGTATGACTTGAAACCGGGGCCAATAAAATATCTTCGAATCTACGAATATGAGGAGGGATATTATCCCAATATCAAAACTCATATACGCTGGGTAACCTGCTTCCATTGTAGTAATCCCGTCTGTATAGATGCGTGTCCTAACGGTGCAATATATAAAGAAGAGAAATACGGCGCGGTTCTGATAGATCAAGAAAAATGCAAAGGTTACAGACTTTGCCAACGAGCTTGCCCATATGGAGCCATAACATACGAGAGCGATAGGTTAGCTAATGACGTTAAGGCTAATAAATGTACAATGTGCATCGATAGACTTGAAGAAGGTCTTAAGCCTGTATGCGTCTTAGCTTGCCCGATGAGAGCTCTAGACTTTGATACAATGGAGAATCTAGTCAAAAAGTATGGTTCTGTCAAACAACTAAAGGACTTACCAAACCCAAGCTTAACTAACCCATCAGTTGTATTCAAACCAAAGGGTGAAAAGAAGAAGATAATCCCGTACGATGAGGATAAAGCCTTACTACTTTTAGGGTCGAGAGAGCCTCTCCCACCAATCTTCAAATCGCTAAATGATATAAAGGAAATACCAATGGGAATTAGATTAAAGGATAAGCTGATTCTGAAGCCTAAGAATATAGAGGAACTTATGGAATTAACTAGAGACGACAATGGGTAAGCTCTATTCCCACTATTTTTTATTTTTCATAAGGTGAAACTTTCTTTTTTTCTAGAACTAGTAAGGATAATATATTATAACCTCCTTCGGTAAACGACAGTAAGATGCTATGACCATCTTGGCTCCAACTTAGGCTATTTATTCTTGTATGCCCTATTGTAAATAATCTCTCAATTATTGAACCTTTTATAACACCTACACCTCTTTCCTTAAAGTCTATCTCTATATCATCATACAATATGAACAATTCAGCGCCTTGTTTAGAGTAGCCGACGAAAAGAAGCTCTGAAGCCTTAGTTCTCGTAGCGTAAGGTACTTCCGATTCTAAAATGGGTGTCCAAGGTATGCCCGCATAATACCTTAGTGGGTCTGCAAATAGATTTGTGATGCGTGAATTACCTATGTTGAAAGTATATACGCTCCAATCACCGTTTCCTCTTAAAAAGAGAATCTTTTCATCAGCACTAAAGAAACTTGGATACTTTATAACTGCAGATGTTGTGTAAATTTTTTCAACCGAATTAGTCGAAACATCTATTAACTCCAAACTATACCCTTTGACGCCTTTATTTACACATATAGCAAACTTACCGTTGCGGCTCCAAGAAGGCGCGTATCTTTCTTCAGAATCCCCAACAAAAATATTGATACCTTTGTTCAAAGAAGTTAGCCAAACCTGCCATTTATCGTTTACAATTGTGTCGTAGATTATAAGGTACCCATTGGGCGACCATTCAAACTTGTTTTTTGGTGTATGATTGTTTGTTATCTTAACGGGGTTTGAGCCATCTCTATTCACTACCCAAATGTCTTCACCGAAGTTAGATGAATGTATAAAGGCAATTTTCATTCCATCTGGGCTGAACTGGGGTTTCTTCTCATCTCCTTCTAAGCAAGTTAACCTAACTTGATTCCTACCATCAACAGTCATAAGCCATATGTCGAAGTCTCCGTAAAGATTTGAGGAGTAGGCTATGAACTTACCGTCTGGGCTGAAAACAGGATCTAAACTCTGCCCCTTAGAAGAAAGAATCTTAGGCGCCAAAGGGTCTTGAGGCGTAGGAGGAGGAAGAATTAAAACCGCTGAAGTAGAGACCCCACTCACAAGCAAAGCGAGAAACAGAGCTAAAAGCGAACGTACAAAACCCACCTAAAACAGCACCAAACCAAAACAGCACACAGACACAAATATAGTTTACGAATAAGACAGAAGATGTGGACAACCTCAGCTTAGGATACTCTCCCAACCACCAACCTAGCCACGCTCAAAATAGCCTCATCAAAACAAACTTTTTTAATGAATACAAACTTATTCTGGCTATGCGTGGGCTGCTAACAGCACTAACCTTCATCACATCAACATGGATCTTCGCGCAGATTCTAGCACTGATCTCTTTCTCACCACCTTTTAGTCAAACTGCTCTTCTTAGGATACCTTTGATACAGCTGATTACCTACGAGAGCCTATTCTATCACGCTTTGGCTGTATCTTTCGTAGCCGTTTTGGTATATGTCTCTATTGATATCCTAAACTTAACTGGAAGAGCTGCAGATTACGCTATAATCAACGCAACGATTGGTTACGTGTCTGCGTCGGCGGGCGCCTGGACTATCATAATGTTAAGATGGAACCCTATCGCACACGCTGTACTTTATTTTGGTCTTTCACTATCTTTCTTAGCAGGAGCATCACTTCTATTAGCAATCAGTAGATATAATGTTAGAGCAGAAAGTATCTACGCGATGAAAAAGGAGAGGGCCATAAAGATAGGAATCTGGCTCGCCATCTTTTTCGTATTATCTACTTCACTAATAGGATTTTACGCAAGTACTGGGAGTAGTCAATGGGGAGCCTTGGAAGAACTCGAAAGATTCAGGATTATAGTTGCAGCACATAGGCACGCTATCGTAACTGTTGTAGCCGCCGCAGTAGTATTTTTGGCTTCTAAGCATTTCAATATTCAATCTTTTAAAGGCACAAGAGGGTTATTTGGTGATATAGGCCTTTATATGGTAGCTTTAAGCATCCCCGCAGTCTCTATATCAACGTACGCCACTATTCCCTTAGGTGTCGCTGCACATAACGTTATAACACCAAGCGGCGCTATAATACTACAAGGTTCACTATTCATTATGTACGCTGTTATGGCGGATATAGCGTTAGAAAACAGCCACGCTCACCCAATAAAGAATCTATTCAAAGATCCCGCTTCTTTTGGTCTCCTCTTCACATTCTTTTGGGTAAACATCGCGGTTACATTACCTGGCATATATGTAGCTTTACATCTGGACAAATTTGTAGGTTTAAAAAATGAGATTCCGTTCATCTTGGGACATGAGCATGCTTTAGCTACTCTAACCGCTGTTGCTCTCTTTCTACTAGCCTTATTAAGAATAAACAATATTGGCCACTCTATTAAGATCGTTGGTTCACTCATGACTGCTGGTTATATTCTTTTGACTGGAGCCACCGTATTCTATATATTCTTGGATCCTGAGCCGCATAGTAGTTTTGCTATGCCGTATATCCAGCTTGGTATTTTCCTGATGCTGATTGGGTTTTTAACCGGGTTGATTATGATGTTTTATCAATTAATTCAATCAAGAAGATGGTAATATTTGTGAGGTATTCTAGATGTTCGATAGAATCTTGTTAATTGCATCTCTAATGGTAACATTCTCATTCTTCTTTTATGGTTATAACTGCTTCTATCTGCTTAAGGCATCAAGAAAATATTCAATGCCGTTCAATAGTGGTTTATCTTCAAGGCCGCGCGTGGCAATACATCTGCCAATTTATAATGAGAGGTATGTGATATGTAGGCTCCTTACCTGCTGCACCGCTATGGCTGAACAATATGGTAAACAATTGGTTAGAATCATGGTTCTTGACGACTCTGATGATGAGACCAAAGAGATCGTTGACTCACTTATAGCAAGATATGCCAGAGATGGTTTCAATATCGAAGTATTGAGAAGAAAGGATAGAACAGGGTATAAAGCAGGGGCACTACAAGAAGCTCTCTCCAAAACAGATGAAGAGTTTATTGCAATATTCGATGCAGATTTCACACCTCCAAAAGATTTTCTCAACAGAACTATATCATACATGGTCCAAAATGAAAAGATAGGTCTTGTACAGTGTAGATGGGGGCATATAAACAGGCATTACAATCCAATTACCAAATCTGTTTCCATCGGAATGGATGCTCACTTCTACATAGAGCAACCCGGAAGATATGCCTCGGGATGCTTGCTAAATTTTAATGGCAGTGCAGGGGTAATCAGGCGATCTGCTCTTTTGGAAGCAGGGGGATGGCACAGCGACACATTAGCAGAGGATCTTGATGCTAGCTATAGGATACAACTTAAGGGATATAAGGTGTTATATTTGAGAGATTTTAGTGTCGACGGTGAAGTTACTCCTACCTTAACCAGCTTTAAGAGACAGCAGGCAAGATGGGCGTGCGGCTCCATACAGACAGCTCGGAAACTCTTGCCGAAACTCTTATCCAACCCAATGTTAGATCTGAAGCAGAAGATACAAGGATTCATACATTTAACCTACTATACCGTCCATTTCCTTATGTTTCTAGCCTTTTTACTCGCATCAATAGCGAGTATATCTGGTGTCACAAGCATATCTCTACCAACTATTAGACAAATAAGTGAAATAGGGCTGTCTAGCCCAGAGCAGTTTGTATCTACCGTGAGCTCCATAAATATCCAGCAGATAGCCATAATGCTACTAGCATCTACCATAATTCTTTGTACAGCCGCTACTTGGGTTTATTATGTAGAAGCCTTGCGCGCACAAAAACTGAGTTTATTGAGGAATATACCTAACCTACTTCTTTTGGGCTTAATAGGATACGGTATCAGTATAAGCAACACCATTGAGGTTTTAAAAGGTCTAATATTAAAACGAAGGTGGGAGTTTAAAAGGACACCCAAATACTCGGTGAAGTCAAAAGGAGATAAATGGAGAGATAAGAAATACCATGTGCCCGTTGATAAAAGGGTTCTAATAGAATGGGCTTATATAGCTCTTGGCATAACAAGCTCTTACATAGCTTTCATAACAGAAAACTTTGGAATCATACCTATACTTGCTTGGTATACCACTGCATATACATTTGTCAACATATTTACATTTATCCAAAGCGGAAAGGAAAAATGAGATTCTTAACCGCGATTAGCTCCAGATAATTCTTTTCTTAATGAAAGTAAAAGTAAGAGCATAAACGGTATGTATTCAACCGCTCTTACCCAAACTTGCTCCGGCCAGAAACCAGGTGATATCTCTGGTAGAGAATATGTATAATAGGATAAGAAGATAGCACCTGAGAAATACAACCAAGGTTCTGGTGCATATAATGCAGCAAAAGGAAGAATCCAAGAAAGATACCAAGGGTGCACGGTAGGTGTGAGAAGTAGATAAACAGCTATTATTAGATACGCGTTAAATAGAAAGTCTTTTTCTCTGAACTTATAGGTCATATAGACCAGACATACACTAAATAATATAGTGATGGTGATACGCGCGTAGAGCGCCGCATTTTCTTTAATAAAATAAGAAATTATTGCTTCTAGAAGGTAGTAGAAGCCAGCGTTAAATGCGATTCTCTCAAAGTAAGTAACAAGACTTGTTTGTACGGAGCCTATTAGACTTAGTGGAATATAGGGCAGAATAACTACTGATATATAGACGATCATACCTTTTAGCCTCCACTTTATTATATAGAATGGTGTTAATAAAGCTGGGAAGATCTTCGATAAAGTAGCAACTCCAAGCGTCAGCGCTGAATATTTGTACTGTTTAGCGGAGAGAAAGAATGTGCTAAGAAGCATAAAGAATACAGCGACAGAATCATTATGACCACTATGCCCAAATTCTATCGCCATAAGCGGATTCCATGTATAAATAAGGGAGTAGTACGGACTCCGACTATATCTTCTTAACATTAAGATAAGAATCACGGAAGACAGAAAGTAGCTGACTACGGATAGAACCTTAAAGCTGTAGATGCTAGGTGAGAGCAAATAGAGTAAAGCACAGAGCGCTATAATGAAAGGTGGATAGGGTGTTGTTAAATCCTTATTGTTTATGAACAGCCAATAATCATCACGTAAATGGGAGAGATTAGGTGAATCAGGAGCAAAACTATACGGGTTAATACCACTAAAGGAGACTTTACCATCCCAGTAGTAGCGGTAGAGGTCATCAGATAAATTCGGCGCATCAAGTATGTGTGTAATAGAAAAAAGAAAACTAAAAAATAGTATCAGTGCTGATGATAGCTTAAATCTCATTATTTTCATTTTAGTAAGATGAATGTAGGCCAAACAAAACAGTACAAACGGCACATAAAATAAAATCGTAGTTAAAGGGTTAGTCCTATCCATTCTGGTAAAAAATCTAAATAAAAGTAGCGCTATCTCGATAACAACGCCCCAGTTAAGAATTAGCAGCTCTTGCGAATACTTCTGAATATTCAATAACATATCGCCGAAATTAACACTTAAATAAATTCTTAGTCAGCAAACTGAATGGTGCCAGAGTGAAAGAAGCTATCATACTCTTCACCAAAGTTCCCGAAGTGGGTGCAGTGAAAACCAGAATCTCCAAGTATTGGGGTATATTCACGGCAATTGACGCTTACCAACTCTATAATCACCTACTAAGAGATACTGCATCTGTTATACAAGCTGTGATCAGAAAAAGGGGCAGCTCTACCTATATATGCTATACTCCTAAGGAGAAACAGAAAAATCTTAAAGAAGCCTTGGGTTCCCTGTCTTTTTATTCAACTTTTATGGAGCAAGTAGGCTCAGATATCACTGAGCGGGTGCGCAACGCATTCCAACAGGTTATAGACCAAGGATATGATTCCGTTATCCTCATACCTGGAGATCACGATGATTTAGATGCATCCACATTAAGTATGGCACTTGATTGTTTAGTCTCAGCTTCCAATCTCAGAAGACCGCAGCTCGTAATCGGCCCAACTCATGATGGTGGAGCATATTTGATCGGACTGAATAGGTATACAGACCTAAATTGTATAAGCAATTTAGACGATTCTTATCGAGTTTGTTTCAATTTGATTGAATATGCGCGCACTCACGCTTTACCGTTTAAGATTTTGGATGTAAAAATGGATATTGATGATGTGGACGATCTGTTACGTGTTTCTCTTAGAAGAAAGAAACTTAACACTGCTACCGAGCGCTTTCTAATGTCTTACCCAACGCCTCCTTCTACCAATAAGTACGCTCTTTCTATAATTATACCGACTTTAAACGAAGAATTTTGGGTTAGAAGTGCTTTGAAGTCTATAGATAAGGATAACCACGAGGTTGAGGTGATATTAGTTGACGGAGGGAGCGAAGATAATACGCTACAAGCCGCCGCCAATCTTGTGGACAAAGTTGTTGTTTTAGGGAAAGCCTCAAGAAAGATGCAAGAAAACATAGGTGCCTTTGGTGCGAGAGGTAAAATACTCCTATTCCTCCACGCAGACATGGTGCTACAAAAGAGAGCAGTAGAAGAGGTCATTAAGTCCTTTCAGGATAAGGCAGTAGTTGCCGGAAGCCTAGATGTATTTTATGATCCACCTAGAACACGATACAATTTTGTTAAAAGCGTTAGACTTATGATAAGCAAGATATTTAATCTCCATGGAGTTGGTGCGGCCTTTTGTGTTAGGAGACATCTATTTTATCAACTAGGAGGGTTCGACGAAAATTGTATGGAAGAAGGAGTAGCACTTTCACAAAAACTTAAGAAGGTCGGTAGGCTTATTACAGTGAAAGCGCCTGTTATTGTGTCAGCTAGACGCTTTGAGAAAAAAGGCTTCATTAGGACTCTTATTCTATGGGCTCTGACGGTTTTACTTACAACCCTAGGTTTCAAGAATACTTGGTTAGAAGACAAGTTCTGGAAAACATTAAATAAAAAACAGTAGAGGATAATGATGTAGAGTCCATTGCGTAGCAGAAAAATTGGGATGCCTGTGCCCCCTTATCTTTGGGCTAAAGGTTTGATAGATGACTCCGAATGGGTAAACGCCTACATAATGTCTGTTCTAAATTGGCCTCACTCTTGCACACTTACAGCTAAGGAAAAGCATCTAATCGGGCTAGGTAAAGCAGTAGCATACCTCTGGGAACCAGGGGTCTTGATCCACGTAGATCAAGCTCTTAGTGCAGGAGCTAATGAAGCGGAGATAAATGATGCTATCAGAATATCTTCTTTGATCATTGGCTTAGCTGATTTGGATTATACACTTCAGCAACTTAACTTCGAATATCAAGATCATGCGAAGTCTTTTGGATACACGAACCAGATTAATTTGCCGGCAAAAATGCTCGCTTTCCTCGATTTCGATCCGAAATGGTTCCAAGATTTTTTAACAACAATCAAAATCATATTTCAGAAAACATCGCTGGAAGAACGGCTGCAAAACTTACTCTGCTTAGCCGTAAGTGCTGTTAAAGGCTGGAAACACGGCATCCAAGTCTTTAGCGAGCGGGCTTTAAAAAATGGTGCTACAAGCTCTGAGGTGACACAGGTGATAGCATCTGTATTTAAAACCGCTGTTTCAACATCTATGCAAGTTGGATTTAGATACCCGTGCTATACCCCAGATATGAGTAAGTATAGGTTGATAATTGACTCATATATGAAGTCTAGGGCTAAATATGGTGAGAAGAATCTTGACTTTGACTCGATGCTGTAAACAATCAGACAGTTCAGACATAAGGTTAGCAGTAAGAACTGCTTATGAATCGCTAGTCTCAAAAAAGACGTGCTGTAGCTCTACTAGCAACTTATCATTCGGTTGTGGTGATCCAACACTAAACCTAGGGATGACTTCGACATCAAATATTAGAATATTGGATTTAGGGTGCGGTGCTGGCTACGACTTAGCTAAAGTCGCAGAGAAACTTGACTCATCTAGCCTTGTTATAGGTGTAGATATGACAGAAAAAATGTTGGTTGAAGCACAAGAAATATGCAAGAAACGAGGATTGCAAGGGATTGAGTTTATTCTGGGAGATATAGCCTACTTACCGATAAGAGATTCCTGTATAGATGCAGCAATCTCTAATTGTGTAATTAACTTAACGAAATCTAAATCTAAAGTCTTTAGCGAATTGAGTAGAATCCTAAAAAGAAGCGGAGTAGTGGTCATTTCTGATATAGTTACCGACAAACGTTTACCAAGAGAGTATAAGAAGGACTCAGCTTTATGGTCAAGATGCCTCTCAGGTGCTATCACACAAAACTCTTACTTTAAAGCAATAAATCTAAGCGGTCTTTCAGCAAAAGTTGTGAGTAAAGCGCTTTGGAAAAAGCTCAGCAACTACAATTTCTACACTATCACCATCTTAGCCCACAAAAAGACTAGATTTCAAGAGGGGAACGCTTTCTGCAGCTCATCTTCTTATAGTAGTTAAGATCCATTTTATGAATGAATATCTTTACTTCCACAGAAGCGGCAATCTTTAACGCTTGTCCCTCGGTCATGTGCCCGTGTAGGTATGCATCAGACTCCATACAATCTGGGAATGTTGCATCGAGAACTGCTACATTAGCTTTAGATAACTGCTTTTCCAGTTCAGGACACACTCTTGTATCCCCGCTAACAACCACTTTGTAGCCCCCTTTGTCAGATACAGCGTATCCAACAGCATCTACAGTATGGTCAACCTTGAACGGCTCAATAGTAAATGAACCGATGACGATTGTACAGTTTGGTTTAGCTCGTTCTACCTCTAAGAGAGGGAGCAAAGTGGAAAGAGAAACTAGACCAGACACTTTCCCACCCCCACTAGGTGCAACTATTCTAAGTGGTTTAGTGTGCTCAAGCTGAGCCATAAAGTAGCATAAGGGGAGAAGACCGCAGTAGTGATCTATATGCTCATGTGTTATTAAAATACCACTTAACCTGGAGAAGTCATAGTTTCTTGATACAAGATCCCTCAGCACACCATCTCCTGCATCTACAAGAATGTCTTCTTCCTCACCTTTGAGTAAAATCTGAGTACCTATAGCTGACGATGTGAAGAGCACCTCTACCTTAATCAAGCCTATAACCAAAATAGCAATAAATTATTAAAGATTACCACTATCTCCTTAGATCATTAAGCCCTTTTGGTCGACCCCAGTTCTTAGTTAAGAGCATCCCAGCTGCAAACATAATAGTGACAATTAAGAAAAGAGGAGCAAATACCATATTTACTAACTCTTGCGGTAAGAGAGGTGCACCAAATTGGATAGTAGCCAAAGCAACCCCTCCAACACCTATTAACAGACCGCCAATACTGACAAACAAAGCTGTTAACTCACTTATTCTAAGAACAACCGCCACGAACGGTAAAATGACTATGATAAAACCACTTGGCACATGAAGGAGCAGTATCAGAGGAGTTTTTGGTATACCGCCAACTATTGAAGCGTAAGTAAATACTATGAAGAGCAATAGCGTATAGGTCAGATAATACTTGCCCCACCGCGATCCAAGCGTAGCATAAATCAAGCCACAAGCTAGGAAACTTGGTATAAGAGATGCCAGAAGATAGACAAACGGTGCGCTAATCACATCTAACCCACTTAGAGAAATCAATGTTGTTAGGACAAAGAGCAGAATAAACGATAAGAGCCATAACACCCTGTGAATACATAAATTTTTGAGAACGGCAACCAAAATAGAGCAAGATAGTATGAATGCTACTACAGCCGCAAAGCCGAACAAAATTTGGTCAAGCAATGTACCACGTCTTTATCAAGCTTTCTTAAATGTGTTACCTTCATATCGCTTCGCGAAACTTTCTATTATGGGCGATAGAGGCGGCGATTGATAACATAAGCGGTAAAAGATAACTCTTCCTCTTTTTAAGCACGAATCCCACTTACCATACAGAATCAAGCAGGACACATATAACAGACCACTGCCTCCAGTATTCCAGATTTTGCAAGTAAATAGCCTAATATATTGCTTCGAAACATTTAACTCTAACCCCTTTAAACATCATTAATGTGATCAGAGCAGAAATCATAGTTAGAGGCTCTGTGCAGAGAGTAGGCTACAGAGACTTAGTTCAAGACGAGGCTCGAAGGCTTGGAGTCAGAGGATATGTGGAAAACCTGAGAGATGGAAGCGTCAAGATCCTTTGCGAAGCCGAAGAAGAGGTTGTTAAAGAATTTATGAAGGCTATAGATGTTAAAGAAGATCTGCTTAAAGTAGAATCAATAGAGGTGACAAAGACTTCACCACCAACAGGCGAGTACCAATATTTTGAGGTGAAATATGGTCCGTTAGAGGAGGAGTTAAGCGAAAGGATGGTTGCGGCTATAAAATATGCGAAAGGGATGTGGAGCGACATCAAAGGGATGAGAGAGGACATAAAGGAGATGAAAGGAGACATAAAGGAGATGAAAGGAGACATAAAGGAGATGAAAGGAGACATAAAGGAGATGAAAGGAGACATAAAGGAGATGAAAGGAGACATAAAAACCGTTTTGAAGAAGCAAGATGAGACCATATTTGAGATTAGGGCTTTAAGAGACGATTTAAGAAGCTATATAGATAGAAGATTTGAAAGGCTAGAAGCTGAGATAAGGGCGATAAAAGAGAAGATCGGACTAATGTGACATCTTTCGATACCAGTGTTCTGCATTAAGGAGTGAGTTTGGATAATATGTTTTCGAGTTTATTTAATACTGTTGACGCTTCTTCTGATGTTAGCGTGTTCTTCAGATAAAGTGTTGTCAGAATTATACCTTTTGTGTATCTGGCTGTGCTTTGCGCTAAGACTTCTAATAAAACACCACCATACCTTTCAGGTATTATAGTTGTGGAGCTTATGTTTTTCTCCTGCTTTAGTATGAGGTAGATCCCCCCTATTCGATCTTCACTTCCCTCTGAGACTGAAAGTATACAGCCATTTGTATATTTTAAGAGCCTTATTCTGAATGTTCTTAAGTTAGTATTGAATTCTTCTTCTATTATCACGCATCATCTTTAGCTAGGTGTGGTGTATATGTGTTTAGGTATCTGAAGGGTAAACGCTCATCCCTCGATATCCTATTGTTCAGTTTTATGAAACTTAGATAGAGAGTGTTGAAGGTCTGGAGAGGTGTCCAGACATTTAAAGAATCGCTTCCTTTATGGCTCAGGATGCATCCGAAGCCCTTGACTCCGTTGGCTCCTAAACCGACAAACATCCCTTCTAGTGCAAGTCTAGGTAAAAGAAGCTTGCTTTCAGACACGAGGATGGTGTTGTCTGCTATGTCAGATATCTCCAATTGACCAATATCTCCAAAAGCCGCTGAACCAAGTGTATATTGTCTATTCAGGAGAAACACTTTACAATCTTTTAAGTTGCAGCGCTGAACTCTACCATTTTTTAGGAAGCGGTAGAACTGGCTCATCCTCCTTTCCATTCTTTCACTAGGACTCTTTATTATCCCTTCAACGCCTTCGAGCGTTAGAACTTTTTCCTCGCTAAGGGTATTTACCAATCTTTCCTTAAGTTGGCTTCGAGGCTCAGACGCTATGTATACTATTTGGTCTGGGGAGAGGGCTTCGATCAACCTGAGCTTATATCTAACACCTTCACCATCGATGTAGCCATCTGTGTTAACTATTATTAAAGTGGGGTGTATGGCTTCAACCTGCTTCGTTACATCTTTAACAGCTTCGATAACGATATCCTCAAGACCCATCGGTGAAGTAGAGCCTACAAACTTTATAACATCTCCTTTAACATCTCGAAGATCGATTAGCTGCTTACATAGTATAGCTCCGCTTACGCATCCTGGTGGCGCTAAGTCGCTTTGACCTATATCTGCGTCGACGATTCCGACTTTGTAACCCTTTGTTATAGCAAGATTAGTTAGGTAAGTTGTGAAGGTGGATTTGCCTGAGTCTGATGCACCAATAACTAAAATCTTCCTAATATGTGGGGTGTTGGCTGATAGTAGTTCTGCAGCCTTTATCCAGATCTTTGTGCCGCATTTACCTTGCTTGCGGACGATTTCTCCGTTAGGTCCGAAGGTTGCTATGATATATGCGGGTTTAGTTATAGGTTCAAGAGGTACAATCTTGTTTCTTCTAACTATCATGGGTTCTTCGTATGTGAGGCGCATACCTATGGCTTCAACTTCACCATCTTGGAGTTTAAGGGTAGCTGGACCCTTTATCAGCAGTGTGTCTTTGACCTCTATTTTCGTTACTCTGCTAAGCAAGATAGGTCTAGCTGCTCTTTGTTTCGCTTAATTTGTCGTTGATCTTCTTCCTTAGCTTTACATTTAGCACTCCATTAATGTAGCTTGTGTGAATAAGTTCACAGTCTTTGGAAAGTTTAACCTCCTTGGCAAAGTCTTGACCTCCATAGATCTTTATCGTTCTACCTATGACTTCAGCTTTAACTAACTCTTCAGGTCCCGGCACCTCAGCTACTATCGTTATACTTTCCTTCTCGTCTATAATGTCATAGAACCACTTCTTCTGCTTCGCAACGCTGGGGGTCATCTCCTTCCTAGCCGCGCTGTAAAGTTCCCTGAGCCAGTAGATCACAAGCGCAACAGCTAGTCCTGCGAGCACAAACCCTATCAGCCCCCTTTGTATCCTAATCGTGACCAAAAGGACAAGTGCTAGAGCTATAAGCGCTAATGCTATTGTTGATGTCTTTAGCGCGTCCTCTCTATAACTATCTTTTCTTCTTGCACTCATACACGGCTAACCTCCGCCACTACGCTCAACGATCATCCTCCAAGTATCTAGGAAGGCTTCTAGGTTTCTACCAGCCTCCTCATATCTACCTTTGGACCAAGCTTCTAGATAAGATTGTAGGAGCCTATTGGCTTGCTGTATAAGTTCCTGTAGTGTAAGTTCAGATGGAGGAGGAGCTGTTGTTACATTTGCGACTCTGATTAAGAAGCTTCTGTATGCTTCATATACATTGCTACCTAGCCCAACATAGTATTCTCCTGTGAAAGCTGCGCCTATTGCTGCTATAACGCCTAGTTCTGTGACAACCCCGCCCGCTCCAGCTGTGTAGACGGGTATTATGTAGATGTCTTGTTCGTCTATCTGGTAGAAGATTGTATCCCCTATCCTTGATTTGTTCCCCCAGAGTGTTCTTAGTTGGGCAAATTCTGGGTTCTTTTGTAGCGCTTCGAGGACTGCGGTAGGGCCAAGAAGCTTCGTAGGCGAATCTATAGGCACAGCGTAGAATATCATTTCACCTAGATGTGGAGGGTCGTTTCTAACCACCATGTATCCGGCTAAGTTTCTGCCACCAGCTCCTTTTAGCTCTAGCGAAAGTAAGCCTACGAACTCGGTTTGGTTGAAAGTGGGTGGCTTCGCTATCACGAAGTATGTATCTAATCCTTGAGGGACCTCGAAGAATTCTCTTGCCACTATAAATGTTTCAGCATCTTTTACATGGTAGAAGTTATACATACTTATCCTCCACTCAAAGAGTTCTTCTGGGTAGCGTAGTTGGCGCTTGATTACATCTGGTAACGCGGGTATGATGTATTCCTGATACGCATCTTTGAAGATCCTGCTTAAGAAGTCTTCACCTATCACGTAGATGTGGAGCGTGCCGTCATATACGTCTATGAAGGCGTATCCTACTAGTCTCACATATGGGTTGCTAACACTCCAAGGAACGTGTCTGGTGTCTAAAGCCACGATCAAAGGCACCATATAGTATGTATCTACACCATCAGTGACTGGGAATATGTCCACTGTCTTTTCACCCCAATAGTATTGGAAGTAGGGTAAGAGCAGGTCAACCCTTGAGATAACATCTCTATACCTAAGAACTTGAATAGGTGTATCTCGGTAAGCCCAGAAGAAGTTGACGTCGAAGAGCCAGCTTATAGGTGGGTCTATAACTACGCCTCCTTTACCCTTATAAGAGCCGCCGCCAACTTCTGGCTGCAGTATAGCTGCGTTTACTGGTTTAGCAGCCCACGTTTCTGTGAAGAGGCCTGATTCTCCATAGTAGATGGTTCGCTGCTTGAAGAATGTGCTTGAGTCTACGCTTCTGCCGCTGTGTCCTTCGAGCATAAGAAAACCGTTTGGGACGTTTGTGTAGTATAGGTGCTCTGAGAACCATCTGTCTTCTGCTCTGACGGTCTTTGGTAGGATGGGTTTCATGGAGGCGCTCCAGTAGAGTGTGCCGTTAAACCTTAGGATGTCGGCGTCAGCAAAGTCAACGTAAGGTATGAGTCCGATGTCTGGTTTGAGCTTGGCGAATGCTGCTTGGGGGTCCCAGAGTCTGACTTTGCTTAGTAGTTCTCTGTTTCTTTCAATTAGGTTTGGTATGTCTGATAGTCCGATATTTGGTACGCTAAAGTTGTATCTGTATTCTTTTATTTCGTCTAGTTGGGCTAGGTATCGGTTGACAGCTATCTGCTGTGTGGTGTATGGTCCGAGCCATTCTACCTTTCTAGCGTCTGCTATGCTGTTGTTTATTGCCATAAGTGAGCCTACGGTTAGAAGTAGTATGAGTATGGGTACTATTCTTAGGGCTAGTGTTCTGGATGTGAATATGGTTCTTCCTCTTCTATCTATTAGTGCTAAGGCTGTGAAGATTAGGGTGCCTGCAGCCAATCCACCTATGTAGTAGCGTGTGTTGTAGTCTATATTAGAGGGGAAAAGGGTGTTAATCAAGGTCCAGAATAATGCTAATGCTATTAGACCCTCTACTACAGCTATTCGCCAACCTATGCGGATGCTTCCCATGGAAATTTCTTCGGTTGTAGGTGTAGTGATCTTAAGGATTTGTGTGAGACCTACTAAGAGTGTGAGTCTTGTGCCTAAGGCGCTTAAGATAGGAGTTACGAATAATGTAAGAAGGGGCATGAGTGGTACAACAATTTCTGTAGCGTAGGTAAGGTCGTTAAGGGGTGGTGTTATAAAAGGTAGTGTTATAAGCTTAGGTAGTTTTCCTATACTGATGCTTAGCTCTTCTTGTTGAACAGTTGAGAGAGCCATACCGAAGAAGAGGTTTCTGAAGAAGATGATGCCTAAAAGAACCTTGGTGATCTGCCACATAAGGAACTTTACGATGGGCATTTTGAAGTTTTTAAAATCATAATATCTTCTCGGGACAGCTTCTAGGTAGCCCCTTTCCCTTATGATTCTAAGGATTAGAGGTATGAGCCACCATACGATTGATCTTCTGTTCTTGAAGTCTATTCTGAAGAGCGCTATCGCTGCTAATATTATTCCAGCGTAGAGCTCGTAATAGATTGGTTTGAGGTAGAGTTCGTTGAACTCTGCTATGTTAAGCCAGAACCATAGTATCTGTCCACCTATGCTAGCGAATACTATTAGAATTATAAGAAGTGCGGCGAGTAGAGTAATCCATCTTCCAGCTCTTCTGGTTGATTCAGAATACATTTCTAAGGGTGTTAGTAAAGTTAGGTGTTAAAAGTTTTCCTATGGGTGTTTGGTTAGGTTTGTGGTGCTGTAGTTGGTAAAGGAGACTGTTGTTGTGACTAGGCGTATAGCCGAGTCTGCTTTAAACTTGCTTTCGAGTAGGTTTAAGGTGAGGTTGTATGATAGTGATGAGCCTCCTGGTAGTGAGTGGCTTGAGGTAAATATAGGTGATGCTGATGGTGTGCTCTGTATGTTATCTGATAAGTTTGACTTAGATCTATTAGAGAAGGCTAAAAGGCTTAAGGTTATAAGTTCTATGAGTGTGGGTTTAGATCACATTGACCTCGATGCTGCAACAAGGCGGGGCATTTATGTGACCTATACTCCTGATGTTTTAACCGATGCGACTGCGGATCTGACTTGGGCTCTTCTGCTCGGCATAGCGAGGAGGGTCTCTGAGGCTGAGCGTTTTCTTCGAGGTGGATTATGGAGGGTTGCGTGGTCGCCTAACTTTTTCTTAGGCTCTGACGTTTATGGTAAGACTCTGGGGATAGTAGGTATGGGTAGGATAGGGTATGCTGTAGCTAAAAGGGCTAGAGGCTTTGACATGCGTATCTTATATTATCAGAGGCATAGGCTCGCTGAAGATAGAGAGAAGGATGTTGGTGCAAGATATTCTGCATTGGATGAGCTTCTCTCAGAGTCTGATTTCGTGACCATTCATCTACCTTTAACAGAACAGACTAGGGGTTTGATAAATGAAGCGCGATTGCGTTTGATGAAGCCTACTGCATACTTGGTCAATACATCAAGAGGTGCAATAATAGATGAGGCAGCCTTGATCAAGGCTCTTAGGGAGAGGTGGATTAAAGGAGTTGCCTTGGATGTATATAGTGTTGAACCATTACCTAAAGACAGCCCACTTCTTCAATTTGAGAATGTTCTGCTAACCCCTCATATAGGTAGTGCAACTATAGAGACAAGAAAGAGGATGGCTGAGCTCGCAGCCGAGAACTTGGTAGCTGTGCTTACAGGAAGGCTTCCGCTACATTTAGCTAACCCAGATGTTGTTCGTGTTAGACCTTTGGGTTAGCTAGTCGGCTGCGTCTCAGTATTCTGTTTTGCTTCCGCTGCTTTCTTAGATCTTCTTTTGGCTCTGGTGGTTGTTGTGCTTCTCTTTCTTCTAGATGTTCTGCTTGTTGTCTTTGTTGCTGTATCTTTGGGCGGCTCTATTGATGCTGGTGGTTGTGGCGCTGCCTCTGTTGGCGAGCCTATAGAGGGTTCTGCTGGTGTTGGTGGTTGTAGCTGTGCTTCATTTCGTGATTCAATAGTAGTGATGGGTTGTGGTGCTTCGACTACTGGTGTGGTGTGTGATTCGATGTTTGTTATTTGTTCTAGTGGCTTGTTTTGCTCTTCTACTATAGGTGCTGCTGTAGGTTCGCTGCATACTGATGTTTCTTTGGTCTGTGTTTCTTCGTTAGTTGTTGGTGGTGTGAATGGTTGAGCTGATTCTATCAAGCCTATTGTGTTTACGCTCTTGAGGGTGCCCTTCCACAGCCTCTTGTAGGAACTTGCGAGCACGATTGAGGCGATTGTGACCATGCCTACCAATGTAATTATTATTATGTCGGGCAAGGTGTTCACCTTTAGCATATTTGGGTTGGCTTAGGCAAAGATAGAGTATGTGAAGAATTATCGACTAAATAGACAAATTTGCGGCAGTAGAGGTTCACACATTTTAAGCAGATTGTCGATGCTTTTGAACTTGATGTTATAGAGGGCTACTGGAAGATAACTATGCTCAACATGTCGCACTTTACATCTAAATGGGATAAATCAGATAAGAAATTCTTGGGTAAGAAGATCGTTAAGAGGCTGCGAAATCCAAATATTACGAAGAAAAAGCTGGAGGAGGCGGTAAAGTCTATTCAAGCGCAGATCATCTCTTTAGATACTTTGCTGCTGCGTCTTAAGGAGCGTGATAAGCATATATTCGGTGAGGTGATCAAGTGTATCAAACTGAGGAATAAGCGGAAGGCGAGCATCTACGCCAACGAGCTGACCCAAGTTAGGAAGCTGATTAAACAAGTGATATTCGCCAAACTTGCTTTAGAGAGGATCTGTATTAGAATTAATACGATAACCGATGCTGGTGATGTGGCTGCTATACTCGCTCCAGCTGCTGCGGCTGTTAGGAGTGTTCAAGACATAGTTAGCGAGGTTATGCCTCAGGCTGAGGAGGGCTTTTCAGAGATCTCTACTCTGCTTAACGGCATACTTGTTGACGCTGCGACACACGAAGGCTTCCAACTCGATGTTAAGACCGCGAACGCAGATGCTGAGCAGATTATAGAGGAGGCTACTAGGGTTGCTGAAGAAGAGCTTAGAGCGAAGTTTCCTGAAGTTCCGTTTGAAGCCATCCCTAGAGAAGATAGTAGGATATCAGTCTAGTAAACCAAAAATACGACATGTGAAAGGCTCTATCTGATGTCTAACGGTAAATATGATGTTGTAGTTGTTGGTGGCGGTCCTGGGGGTTATGTTGCTGCTATAAGGGCTGCGCAGCTAGGGGGTAAAGTGGCGCTTGTTGAAGCTGCTGATTTAGGCGGCACCTGCACCAACTGGGGTTGTATACCTACTAAAGCGCTTCTTCGAAGTGTTGAGTGTCTGGTTGAGGCTCGAAGGGCTAGGGAGTTTGGTGTTATTTTAGGTTCTATTGACTTCAGCTTAGAGGTGATTGTTAAGCGTAAGGATGATGTTGTGTCGAAGTTGAGGGATGGGATAAAGTATCTGCTTGACTCATACGGTGTGTCTTTGATTCGTGGCAGAGGGAGGTTGAAGAACCCCAACACGGTTGTAGTCAGCGGTGCTGACGGGTCGAAGACCGAGGTTGAAGGTAAGTCTATTATTCTGGCTACCGGCTCTAAGACCCGTCTGATCCCTATCCTTGGGTTGAGTGATGTAGATGTTATGACGAATGAGCACGATGCTCTATCACCTAAGAAGATACCCGAATCCCTTCTGATAATCGGCGGTGGCCCAGAGGGTGTTGAATTCGCAACGATCTACTCTAACTTAGGCTCTAAGGTTGTTTTGGTTGAGATGATGAGCACACTGCTGCCTTTAGAGGATGAGGAGATGGGTGTTAGGCTTGAGAGAGCTTTGTCAGCATTTGGTGTCTCAGTTTACACTAAGAGCGTGGTTAAGAGCGTGAGAGCGAAGGATGGTGCTGTTGAAGCTGTTATCAGCTCAGATGGCGGTGAGACTAGAGTCTCGGTTGAAAGGGTGCTTCTTGCAGCTGGGCATGTACCTAATGTTGAAGGTCTCGGTTTAGATGAGGTTGGCGTTGCATATACGAAGAAGGGGATAACGGTTAACGAGAGGATGGAGACTTCTGTTAAAGGTATTTACGCCGTTGGGGATGTTGTGACTGTGAGTTTAGCGCATGTGGCTTCGGAGCAAGGTGTGGTTGCTGCTGAGAACGCGATGGGGTTGAATTCGACTTATGATGGTAGGGTTGTACCTAGGTGCATATATACTATGCCTGAGGTTGCTGCTGTAGGCTTGACCACTCAGCAGGCGAGGGAGCAGAAGATCAACTTTGTTTCAGGCAGATTTCCTTTAACGGCTAGCGGCAGAGCTCTTACATTAGGTGAGACTGAGGGTGTGGTAAAGGTCTTGGCTGAAAAGGAGAGTAAGCGGATAATAGGTGTACACATATTTGGACCGAGGGCTTCAGACCTTATTCCAGAGGCTGCTTTAGCTATGAAGATGGGTGCAACCCTCAGTGATGTGGCCAAGACTATACATCCACACCCAACTCTCTCCGAAGCCTTTAAGGAAGCTGTGTTAGACGCTTTAGGAGAAGCTATACACTTGGCAAGAAGAGGTAGACAGAGAAGTTAGCTCTAATCAACTTACTTTAGGGTAGGTTTTCCGCTACCCCTTTATATAGTGTGGTGCAAGATGGGGGGTAGCACCACAACCAACAGCAGAAAGCCTTAAATCAAACCCAAAACCATATAAAGAGGCGAGAAAAAGAGTCGGAATCTCACATAGAGAATTGAAAGCATTTCCGCTTCAAGTTGTGCAGCAGGCACTTCTGGTGCTTCGAATCTCACATAGAGAATTGAAAGCTGTCTCTCTCCTTCCACGAAACTATTTTGATTTTTTGGAATCTCACATAGAGAATTGAAAGATACCCATCGCAACCTTATAGCGTAGCCGAAGTTAAGAATCTCACATAGAGAATTGAAAGATCCCAAATCCTCGGAGCGTCAAGCCCCTTAGACCTAGCAGAATCTCACATAGAGAATTGAAAGACCTTTTCTCCAACCGCTTCAACCTCGGGTTTCTTCAGTGAATCTCACATAGAGAATTGAAAGTACATTAGATAACTTCGACTACGCTTTAACAGGCGTCTTGAATCTCACATAGAGAATTGAAAGTTAAAGATTGATAGTGCAGTATTAGCTGCTGTTATTGGGAATCTCACATAGAGAATTGAAAGTTCACTCCAGCACTAAACAAGTCTGCGTTGTCAAGCCGAGAATCTCACATAGAGAATTGAAAGATTTCATCTTTTGTGAAGCATAGTGTGAAGCATTTTAGAATCTCACATAGAGAATTGAAAGTTGGATTTCGAGAAATTACAATCCTTCTATTGCTACACCAGAATCTCACATAGAGAATTGAAAGATTTCAGGAGGCACTTGCGCTTCTACCCGAGAAGTTTCAGGAATCTCACATAGAGAATTGAAAGCGTGGATTATAGGAATTATTGGCGTTCCCCATAGGGTAACAGGAATCTCACATAGAGAATTGAAAGAAGCCTTCTGTCTTTATCCTTATCAGTAGCATCAAAAACTTGAATCTCACATAGAGAATTGAAAGTCATTACTTCCTTCATTCCAAGTATGCATACTTCTACTGGGAATCTCACATAGAGAATTGAAAGTAGCTATGGTGGTAAAAATAAATGGCTGAAGGACAAAAGAATCTCACATAGAGAATTGAAAGTTATGATATCACTTTACAAGATATTGTGCTTACAGCTGCTGAATCTCACATAGAGAATTGAAAGTAACGCACACCATCCACAACCACCACAGCACTTCTAGAATCTCACATAGAGAATTGAAAGTTTTGGTTTGTTACAGTATCGGCATAGTCGAGATGAAGAATCTCACATAGAGAATTGAAAGAGAAACTACTTTATCACTTTACAAAATCAAAATGTGTTAAGGAATCTCACATAGAGAATTGAAAGTCTGATCAAATATGAGTATCTAACAAAGGAAGAAGCGGGAATCTCACATAGAGAATTGAAAGAATTTATGCGTATATTTAAAATGGCATGTGTTTTATGAGAATCTCACATAGAGAATTGAAAGATGTGAACATGTGAAGCCGTGTTCTTTTGCCCATTTCAGAATCTCACATAGAGAATTGAAAGTGAAGACTGTATTCTACATCGTTTATGATTATATACCAGAATCTCACATAGAGAATTGAAAGACCCATTTAACAGCCATTTTTTCTGCTCCTTAACAGAGGAATCTCACATAGAGAATTGAAAGTTTATTTCTTCTGATATTGGTGGTTTTATTGGTAGTTTTGAATCTCACATAGAGAATTGAAAGTAGTATCACATATGAAGTGGCATAGATGTAGATGGTGTGAATCTCACATAGAGAATTGAAAGAGCGTAGATTCCTAAGTCTCCGTAGTTTCTCTCTATTACAGAATCTCACATAGAGAATTGAAAGAATTATTGTTCTCTTTTTTCGTCCTTTGTGTCTAATTTGAATCTTATATAGAGAATTTGAAAACAGGTAGAGTTTCTAAGGAGTGGCGTGTTTTGTTAGTGTTTACCGCTTGACCGCTGGACGAAGCCTTCTGATGAAGCGCTTCATCGTCTCGAATCTTGGTAGCTGGACATAAATAGTTCAGCCAATATCCTATTTACCCTCTCTCTTAACCTTTCATCATACTTCACATACACATCGTGATTCTTCTCGCAGACCAGCGTAACATTCTTCTCAAGCCCAGCGTGAGCTACAAAATTTCTCTTATCAACTTCCTCAACAGCTTCACCTTCAGCCAAAGCCGCCTCTATTGAAGAAGCACTGTCCCTTTTAACGGCATTAAAATCTAACATACACTTACCCCTCCTCACATTACGCAGCATTTGAAGCAGAGGCTTATTCTGAAACCTTATCTCCCCAAGCTTGATAAAAGCATTATACCTCACCCACCTTCCCACATCTAAACTAAGCACCCTTGCCAACTCCAACCTATCTTTAAGCTGACTCCACTCGTGCTCAAAGAGAGTATTAGCCACACCGCTTAAAAGAATCTCAGCAGTACGCTCTAAATCAGCGCCCCTAAACCCCCCATCAAAACGCTCAAACCTAAGATCAAGCCGCTTAATAACATCAGCCAAACCCAAAACAAGCGCTGCGTTAAAGCTAGGGCTATAAAGGTAGCTCAGCACACCATCATCAAACCTAACAAGATCCTCACAGTCGCATAGATAAGAAAACCTACTCAACTCACGCCTAAGACGCTCTAAATCAATGGACGACAAGACCTCAACAGCCTCAGCTAAAAGAATTACGGGACCCCAAGACACCGCACTAACAAACTTCTTCACACAATTAAAGAGCGATTTCCAATCACAAGCTTGATATGATGGAAGCCTCTTACCAAACAAAGATTTTACAGGCCTTAAACTCGAGACATTCCTCAACACATCCCAAACTAAATGATATAAACGGGCTTGAGCAGACTTAAAAT
>JARVJZ010000003.1 GCA_029775855.1 Nitrososphaeria archaeon | reverse complement strand
CACCAGCAGGGGTGTAGACAGCGAAGATGACCTTGCTTCCACCAGTAATCTCACCGTTAGTGGTGTCGATTATGTGGATTCTTGCTCTGAACTTGCCGTTCGCATCAGCGTCAACAGTATTAGCACCTACTGTTTGAATGGTCGGTCTATCAAGCCTTAGTTGGGTACCAGCGGTTGGAGACGGTGTAGTACCGCTAGAAGCAATCCTGATAGTTATACCCGTTTGACCTGCTGGGAAGCCGCTTCCATCCACGATAACAGTAGATGAAAGAATAGTGTTTCCAAGGGGATCTACGATCGCCGCAGGCCCCGAAGAGGCGCTTAATGTTATGGTCGGTGCAGCAGCTGAGGCTACACCAACAGGAGCAACCAAGCTGAGGCCTGCGAACGAGGCCAATATTAGCAGAGAAGCTATGGTTAGAGACAGTATTCTACTCATGTATCAATTCACCTTTTTCGTAAGAAACCATCTAACATGAAACGTATTTAAGCCTTATGGACAAAACGTCTACCACAAACGATAAGAAGATTAGATGGCAGGCTTATAATAATCGCCAGTAGCCTTCAGAACCCAAACTCCACTCTCCCTAGCAGCTTCAACGAGCTCAGGCAGAGCAAGAGAAGCATAAACCACAGTTATCAGCCTACCCCTAACCCTATCAGGATACTTAACCTTAAGCCGCTCAACCTTCTCCAGCAAACCACGCAGCACACCAACACCACCCCTAACCGTAGCCTCACCAACCACACAAAGACCATCAGAGACACCATAGATATCCAACTCAAGATCAGGCAAGATCAGCGGAGCAAGCTCAACATCAACACCAAACTCAACCCTAACCCTCCACCTAATAATAGACCTCGCCTCGTCTTCAACATCAACCGTAAGCTTCTCAAGAGTACGCTCAACCCTACTAAGCCTCAAATCCATCCTGCCGATAACTTCAAGCATTCTATTGAAATCCTCCCTAAGCCTAAGCTGCTCATCCTTAATCCCCTTAATCTCATTCCAAATCTTAACTTGCTCATCACGAAGCCTAACCTGTTCATCACGGATCTTAAGCTGCTCATCCTTAATCCCCTTAATCTCATTCCAAATCTTAAGCTGCTCATCCTTAATCCCCTTAATCTCATTCCAAATCTTAAGCTGCTCATCCTTAATCCCCTTAATCTCATTCCAAATCTTAAGCTGCTCATCACGAAGCCTAACCAGCTGCTCGCTGTGAAAATCAAGCCTCTTTAGAATTTCAGAAAACCCTAAGTAGCCAGCCACAGCATACCTAAACTCCACATCCTTCTCAAGCAGCTCCAGAAACTCCCTTTTAAGAGCACTCAACCTAACCAAGATGTTGTATGAAGACCCCAGCCTTATAAGCGCTTCGATAAGAAGCTAGAGGAGCGATTAGGAGATAAACTTAAATCCAACCAACCTTTCTCACAAAATGTGAAAGCCAAGATCACCATCAAAGGCAAGAGGGTTCAAGATGTAGGTTACAGACTACACCTACTCAGCAAAGCATACACATTAACCGGCTTCGAAGCAGCAAACATAGGCGAAGACCTAATCATACTAATAGAAGGGAGCGTGGAGAAAGTAGACAAATTCATCCAAACCGTAAAAACAGAGAAGCCACCATCAGCAGAAGTAAGCAACATCATAGTAGAGCCATACGACAAAGAAGTAATGAACCTAACAGAATACAGAGAACAACTCAGCCTAGAACAACTCGCTAAGATAGCAGTCGTAGGGGTAGAGATGAGAGACGACATAAAAGAGATGAAAACAGACATAAAGGAAATGAAAGCTGACATAAAAGAGATGAAAACAGACATAAAGGAAATAAAGACAGATATAAAGGAGGTAAAGACCGATATAAAAGAGGTAAAAACCGATGTTAAAGCGATCTTAACAAAGCAAGACGAAACAATACTTGAGATACGAGCGCTAAGAAGTGATCTGAAAGACTATATGGATAGAAGGTTCGAAAAGCTGGAGAGAGAGGTTGCTTTAATAAAGGAGAAGCTAGGCTTGCTCTAAACACCACGAGTAGCGCGTAATTAATAAAGCAGATTAAAGCAATACAAATATAGAGCCTATACCCTAAACGCTACAAGATGAAGATTATCTTCTCTGAAAGATGCCTAGAATACGGCTCTTGGCACATTGAGAGCCCGCATAGAGTGAGAAAAGCGTATGAGGTGTTGAGGCAAGAGGGCTATGAATTCCTCACACCAACACCAGCTTCAGAAGAAGATGTATTAAGAGTGCATGCGCAAGAATATGTCAACAAGCTTAAGAGCGGCTTATTAGCAGATGCAGACACACCGGCATACGAAGGCATTTACGAATACGCAAGACTCGCTGCTGGGGGAGCCATTCTAGCGGCTCAAACCAATGGATTCTCTTTAATGAGACCTCCTGGTCACCATGCTGGGAGAGGTGGTGCAGCGTTAGGTGCTCACACAAGGGGCTTCTGCTACCTTAACAACATCGCTATAGCTGTGAAGTATATCAATAGACCGGCGTTAATACTTGATATAGATGGGCATCACGGAAACGGCACACAAGAAATCTTTCAAGGATACACAGATGTTACATACATCTCGCTACACCGATACCCAAACTATCCTGGCACAGGCTTAACTTCAGTAGGCAACTGCCTAAACTATCCGCTCTGGGCAGATTGTGGTGAAGAAGAATACTTAAAAACGCTTAAAGATGCGCTTCAAAATTGCAAATCAAACAGATTTGAGGTTGTAGCGGTCTCAGCCGGCTTCGACACATACCGTGGGGACCTGGCATCCCTAAACCTCACAGAAAGCACCTACAGAAAGATCGGTAGACTCATAAAGTCGTTAAATAAGCCTACATTCTTTGTGCTTGAAGGTGGCTACCTAGGTGAAGAATTAGGGAGATCGATACATAACCTAATAACTGGATTTGAGGAGACATAATGAAACTCAAGCCAGAATCTAGTGATAGTGTAGAAGAATGTGACCCATACGCAGAAACGCACCCTTGTGGTGCTAAAGAGTTCTGCCCAGATGACCCAGAGAAGTGCATACATTTTAGAGGGGGGCTTCGTTAACAGCTTACCCAAGTTTAAATAGACAATTCTGCTCACCTTTGGCGACGCATTCGACTTCCTCTACCTTAACCTTCTTACCGAAGAGTTGTTTAAGCACACCAACGAGATAGCCTCTGAAGAAGTGGCTCTTACCATCTTTACATTTTCCTTTGAAGGGTATGCATTCGAAGAGACCTTGCACAGATATCAACCCTTCTACATTCTTCTCGTCGAAGTTAATAACTTTAGGTATCCCCCATCCTAATGCGATGCGCTCTGAGAGAATTACATCGAATGCTACCTTGCCGCTAAATCCCTCTTTAATAACATCTTTAGCATGGGCTTCACCAGCCTTTAACCCCATCTCGTATAGTATGACCGCTCCACCTGTGCCGAAGCACTGTAGTAAATGGGAAGCCATATCAGCCCAGCTATCGACTTTAAAGAGGAGGCTGTTTGAACCCATGACTAGAAGGGGGAAGTGCATCTCATCTATAATCAAGCTATTATACTTAGCTTGTATGAAATCTGCATCCGAGACAGAGCTCAACTCTTTAAGCCGCTTCAATATATCCTCAGCGGATACATCAAGATCCTTAAGATCGGCTACAAACGCCCACCTACCCTTCTCTTCACCGGGCTTAAAGTTCATAAAGCCTGATAGGATGTTTACACCCATTTTAGCCAACAGACTCGAAACTTCAGCCAAAGCTCCTGGGATGTTCTTTAAACAGATAGAGAATTCTACAAGCAGACCGTTTGGTGAGTGAGATTTAACGAAGATCTCCTTTTCACCCGTTATTGCATTCATATTCAAGCCCTCTGATTTTAGCGAAGAATTGTATATAACCTATATTAAAGGTTTCACCAACGAACCTTCTTACCTAGAAATGCTTTAAGATACGCCCAGAGCCTCACGATGGAGTAGAACGGCCTATAGAACAAGACCATTATAGGTGCGAGGACCGTGTACTTGACATCTTCCTTTCTTGGAGTCAAGGCAGCAGCCATCAATACTGTTGATAACTCTAGTAGAAGGTAGAAGGCAAATATTATGATAGCGAGTCTAGCTAATATTTCGGCAGAATATAGGACAAACAAAGTCAAACCCCAACTAAACCTAAGTATGAGCGCTACTATGTCCATAAAGATGCTGTTAGGCACGATAAAAGAGCCGAATAATCCGAATCTTCTCCTAAATAGGATGTTTAGGTGTTTACGGTAGACTTGTATCTGCCCAACAGCCCACCTAATCCTCTGCCTTACCCAACCTTTCCAACTTTCTGGCGCGTGTGTCCAAGCTACGGCTTCCGGCGAAAAGACCAGCCTCTTCCTAACCTTCTGCATCATAATAGTCAAATCAAAATCTTCAGTAATTGTATCTGGGTGCATTCGACCAAGCGACTCAAACACCTCACGTCTGAAGGCGCCGAATGCTCCGGGGATCACCAATATGCCGCTGAAGAGGCTCTGCCATCTTCTCCCCAGCTCCATACTACAAAGATATTCATATGCTTGAAGCTTTGTAAGCAGATTCACTTTGTTAACAACTCTAACATTACCGGAGACAGCAACTACATCAGCGTCTTTACTCAATGGGGCGATTATCTTTTCGATGGCGCCTCTTTCGATAAGTGTGTCTCCATCTATTACGATTACTACATCACCCTTAGTGAAGACGAATCCATAGTTCACAGCCCTTGCCTTTGTGCCGCTAGCCTTCTCTCTCCTAATCACCTTCAACTCGCTTCGGTTGCTATATATCATGGCTTTCACATATGTGTCATCGGTTGAGCCGTCATCTACTAAAATAACCTCTTTATTCGGATAAGGGTCTTCTAGCACGCTTGCAAGAGTGTTCTCAATATACTCGCCTTCATTATGCGCTGGAATTATAATCGAAACCTTAGGGCGGCGCTCGTGTAAATTTAGGGTGGGTGGGGATGATGTCTGACCGAATAGTAGAACAAAACCCTTAATGAACGTCTGTGATGCATCTAGAACAAGGGGTATCAGCAACACTAAAATAACTTCGTAAAAAGAGAAACCTAAAATAGTGAATTTAATAGAAGGTGCTGACAGAAGTAGAGCAGCTAATATAATCCAGTAAAATGAAATAAGAAACGTCAGCTTTATGTTCGATCTATTGTACCCCCTAGCTCCTTAAGGGCTTCTTCTAAAGCAGCCTTTTCAGCTTCTAACACCGCCTTGCTCCTCTTCTGTTTTATGTTTAAGAGGGTCTGTTTTAGCTTCTCTTTTACCTCCTCTGCGCTACTGCCTTCTACTGTGTTTATGCTGAAACCTCGGGCAAGCAGCTTAGCATTCTCATCTAACCCCGGCATAGCGACCAATATCTTCTCCTTAGAGTGCACATCCATCGCCTTGGCTTGGAAGGCTAAGAGAGGGGTTGAACTTACTTCATTTTCCTCTGCGCAGTGTTCAGCAACCAAATCCGGCCATCCAAGAGCTGAGGTGGGTTGTGTAAACCAGATGCTGAATGAAAATTCATGATGTACTCCGCTTTCTCCTTCTATATAGGCTGGGGATTCGATGTGCCAACCTTCCTCTCTAAAGTTGTTAAGTACGGTGTCAAATTCCAATAGCTCTTTCTCTACAAGAAATCTATTTTCTAGGTCAAATTTGTATGTGATTACAGGTTTCATAATTAGGTTCTGCTCTTCAAAGGAGTGACCCTTAATGCATAGGTGGTGTTTTGCAGCGGTTGGTGATAGCGAGTTGCAGTCCAAGCATTTGTAGACTACGCTTGGTTTTCTGTAGTCCACACCTATGGTCGTTAAGGGCTTATTACACTTGGGGCAGACGTATCTATCGCCACTTTTAAATTTCTCTTCTAGGTCGACGTAGCCGCATTTTATGTGCTCGAGCATAATGCCTTTAACTATTTTTGAACTTTTACACGATGGGCAGCGTAGTTCCACCATAAGTTTGTGTGAGCTGCAGATTGGGCAGACACCTATGTTTCCTGTCACATCTTGCTCTAGGATTTTGAGCTTGCTTAACTCTTCTAGAATAGCGGCGATTTCTTTGTCATCTCTCTTGATTTCTCTGCTTATCGCTTCGTAGCAGACTCCGAATTCGTAGCTAAGGGAGGGTGTAATGGTGGTTAGTTCTTTGTCTATAAGTAGTCTGAGGATCTTTTGTACTTCGTTTCTTCTGAAGAATGCTGCTGTGTCGTTCATGTTCACTCACTTAGTGAGACTTTTAGTTCTTTCAGCCTTGCTTCGATGATGTCTTTTAGGACTGAAGTTAGGAGGTCTTTGACGTTTTCGCCTGTCTTCGCTGAGATTTCTTTATAGTTTACCTTTAGCTTCTCAGCTCTTTTCATAGCTTCGGTCTTATCTACTATTCTGTATTCGGTTAGGTCGATTTTGTTTCCGACTAGCCATAGGCTTGGTGTGTGGATCCATCTAACCATGGTGTACTGTTTCTCTGCTATGTTTAATGTTCTTGGGTTGCATACATCAAATAGCGATACTACTGCGTTGGTGTCGGCGAAGATCTTTCCTATTCCCATTTTGTTTGATGATGTGGTTTCAACATCCCAAAATAGAAGTCTGACTGTAGTGTTGGTAAATTTGAAGTCTTTTTCAGCGATGTTGGCACCGATTTCTGGGAGATGTTTTGATTTAAAACTGTTTGATAGAATTCTGTTAAGTAGAGTGGTTTTTCCGACTGCTTTATCGCCTACGAATAGAACTTTGAAGGGTCTTTCAAGCATTTCTCCTTTATGAAGGAAAAAACTTCTATAAAAAGCAATCTAGATGTGTGCTGCGAGCAAGCTTGGATGACATACGCTATATCTTGGCTGTTGTTATCTTTTTGGGGACATATGCTGCAATCGCTTTTCGGAATGTTAGGGGGAGCGGCTTACCTATTTGGGCTTCGATGCTTGTTGGTGCTGTTGCTATGGTCTTCTCAGGGGTTATCGAGGTCTCTGAGGCTTACCGCGCTATCAATCTTGAAGTTATAGTCTTTCTTTTCAGCATGTTTACTTTTGTGACAGCTATGGATGTCTCAGGTATGCTGGAGGATTTAGCGGCTAAGTTGTTCTTGAAGGCTAAGAAGCCTGAGGATATTGTCTATCTTACCTTTTTCGTTTTTGGTTTGGCTTCTGCTGTGTTGATGAATGACACTTTAGCACTTATGGGCACGCCTATAATGATTTCGCTTGCTAAAAAGATGCGCATCTCCTCTAAGCCTCTCCTTATTACATTAGCATTTTCTGTGACGATTGGTAGCGCTTTGACACCTATGGGGAATCCTCAGAATCTCCTTATAGCGTTGGTCAGCGGGCTATCTGCTCCAGTCCTAACTTTTGTGCTATATTTGGCTTTGCCGACTTTAGCAAATCTCTTTTTGACGAGCCTCGTTATAAGGTGGGTTTATCGTCGAGAGTTTAGGTTGGCGAGGAAGAGCTTTACACAACTCATAGATCTTGAGGTTACGCTGAAAGAGACGAGGGTATCTGATCCATTGCTGGCTAAGCAGACGGCAGCAACACTTACATTAACGGTTGTAGGTATAGTGCTCATCAACATTTTTGAGAGCTTGGGGGCGAAGATACCTTTAGGCATAAGTGAGGTTTCTTTATTTGGCGCTACAATGCTGCTACTTTTATCGAGTAGGAGGAGAGAGATCCTTAAGAGGCTTGACTGGAGTGTTCTTGTCCTATTTGCAGGCTTATTCGTTTTAATGCAAGGTGTGATGGAGGCGGGGATTATTGCTCAGCTCTCTGCACATCTGCCTCAGCTGAATAGGGATAACCTCTCTTATTCGCTTATCGCTATATTGGCTTCAAGTATTTTGCTCAGTCAACTGGTGAGTAATGTTCCGATGGTGGCGCTTTACCTACCTGTGATGAAGGCCGCTGGATATGGTGGGAGTGATGCGTTAGCGTGGGTTGCTTTGGCTGGTGGGAGCACTTTAGCTGGGAACCTTACCCTTATAGGCGCCGCTAGCAACTTGATAATAGTAGAGGAGGCTGAAAGTAGGGGTCACACGCTTGGATTCTTTGAGTTCCTTAAGATCGGCTTGCCTGTTTCAGCGTTGAATATAGTTGTTCTATATCTTTCACTCGTGCTCTTCATGTAGTTGACTTTCATAAGTTTTCATAAACTTAAGTAAACATTTTATCCTTTAACTATTGGGGATGAGTTTAGAGTTGAGGGCGTTGAACAAAGCTTGGAGAACTGTGTTGATTATATGCTTCTTTGCTGTTTTGGTTGGATGGGGCTTACAGCACCGTGTGTTTGCTCAAGCGGGAACATCATTTGCTAACGCTGCTGTTATCTCTGCTGGCACATACACTTACATCATCCCTGCATCCGCTAACCACTTTTTTAAGTTTGAGGCTGCTAGGGGGCAGAGTGTAGCGATAACGCTTACGATGCAAAACAGTGATCTGAACCTATATCTTTACAACGATGCGCAAGCAGTGGTCGCTTCATCAGCCCAAGCTAATGTAGGCTTTAAAGAAGAAATTCGTTATCTGGTGAAGCTCTCAGGCTACTACTTCATCAGGGTTGAGAATAGGCTGCCTATACAAGATACATATACTCTAACCTTCTCTCCAATAGCTCCGGGAGCAACTATTCAAGACGCTTTAACCATACTTGAAGGGACATATAATTATACAATAGATTCGAGGGGTGAGCACTATTATAAGATAAGTGGTAGGGTTGGGCAGATACTTACAGCTACAGTAGCTCCGACCAAGCAGCTCGACCTTACCTTAACCCTCTATAGCCCGGATAGAGTGATGTTAGCTTCGTCAAATAGAGTGGGTTTAGGTGGTTCAGAGGCTCTTCAGAGCATAGTTGATGTTGAAGGCGAATACTACCTTAAGGTGTCGAATCTGCTTGATAACGTTGGCTTCTACTCACTTACCGTAAATCTTGTGAGGTTTGATGTTGCGTATGTCAGATGGGGTTCAATAACATCACCATTAGAGGTGGATGCTGGAGAGGTTGCTGCACCACTTACAGTAGGTGTTAGGGCTTCAGCGGAATTTACTCTGAGCAGCTTTGAGGGTGAGCTACATCTAAGAGCGCCGTTTTCAGATCCTTTAGGTAGAAGTACCTTAACGTCATCCTTTAACTATACGATACCGTCTTTTGGCGGGCTTGTGCTCTTCAACTACAATCTCAATATTCTAGAGGGTGCACAAAAGGGCTTTTATACACTTCCTCTAACCATACGCTACTACGCTAATCAGCCAGATGGTGTGGTGTATAGGAACCCAGTTAACTTAACGATTCAAATCCCAATTACTGGGAAGGCTAGGGTTGAGGTTAGCGCTGATGTAGGTGGGCTTGATGCTGACAGCGTAAACGTCGTCAGATTCACATTTAGAAATGCGGGTTCAGCAGATATAAGCGCCTTGAAGGCTACAGTAGCAACTACACCTCCGCTTATCATAGTTGGTGGCGAAGCTGAATGGGAGTTAGGCTTGCTTAAGGCTGGAGAGGTGAAGAGCGTAAAGGTTTCAATCTATGCCCCACCTTCTTCAGCTGGTGGCACCTATCAGATCACCCTAACCACCTCATACAGAAACAGTGTTGGGAACAGTATGAGGGAGGGTAAGAGCGTATTCTTCTATGTCAATACGGTGAGAGAAGCTGAGCTGGATGTTGTGGCATCTAAGCAAATGCTTGCTGCTGGCAAAGCGAATACACTACATCTTACAGTGAGGAATAATGATGCTAGAACTCTTTATTCTGTTAGATTGAGTCTAAGTTTAACTCCGCCGTTAAGGCTTGAGGGTAAGGATAATGTTTGGCAGATTGGTGATCTAGCTTCTGGCGAAGCTAGAAGTATAGTGGTAAATATATTTGCAGCGAGAGAAGCGGTAGGTCAGACCTTTCAGATTACAGCAACCATAACATACAAGCCTTCACCAAACATTCAGATGACTTCAGTGAGGACTATCGCAGCTTCGGTCAAAGAGGTTAAGGCGCCTCATATAGTAGTAGAGGGGGTTGAAACTGATCTTACTGCTGGAGGATGGAGCCCAGTAAAGATAGTTGTTCTGAACAATTCAACCACAACTATAAAGTCTATAGAAGCATTCTTAACGCTTCCACCACCTCTGACAGCAAGCACAGACCGATGGAGGCTGAATGCTATATTCCCCTCTGACGCAGCGAATATACATCTTGAAGTCTACACACCGGCATCAGCTGCAGCGTCAACATTTAACTCAAAACTTACGCTGACATACTACGATGAAGATGATGTTGAATTTACAGAAACTTACTCATTAGGGTTGGTAGCATCAAAAATAGCTGCAGAGCCTCTTCTAACACTTAAAGTTGGAGATAACACGCTAACATCAGGCACAGCCAAAGAATTTAGCTTTAAGGTGGTGAACCAAGGGGGTTCAACAGCCTACTCGCTAGAAGTATTAGCGTCAACGCAACCTCCTTTGACTATAACCTCAGGCGCTAAGCAGAGCCTCGGGATTCTAAAGTCTGGTGCTGAGGCTGAATTTACTATTTCTGCTAAGGCTCCATTTGATTCAGCTGAAGGGGCTGTGCCGTTAGTCTTCACCTTCACATACTATGTTGAAGGTGGGCAGAGGAGGAGTGAAACGCTGCAGACGACTATTCAGCTCATCCGAAGCACTCTTCGAGCGCTTAATGTAGACTACACACCTAAGGAGGTTTTAGCTGGCGGAGCTGAGGAGATTAAAGTGATGTTAGCAAACCTTCTCGACGGCTCATTAAGTAATATGGAGCTTAGATTTACATCACCCTCAGCATCCATTCAGATAAGCGGAGTAGATTACATCACCGTAAATAAGTTGGAAGCGGGCGCAAACATAACTATCCCGCTTAAGATCTATGTAACAAAATCAGCCCTAGGCTCAACAGGAGCGATAACCCTCACAGCAAGACTCTTAACACCAACAGGAGATTTGAAGACAGAAACCGCAACGCTAGGCTTTCAGATATCTGGCAGCAGACAGAGCGAGGTTAAGCTAAGGCTCTCAACAGAAGACTACGATCTGTATGCAGCAAAGGTGAACGAGGTTTTACTGAGGTTAAGAAATGTGGGCGAAGAAGATGCAAACAATATTTCAGTGAAGCTACACCTACCGCCAACCTTAAGTATAGTAGGAGACAGCGGAAACTGGTACTTCGATAAGATAGAGGCTGGCGGAGAGGCACAAATAGCGGTTAAAATCTTTACGCCAAAATCATTGATAGAGCAGCAGATGCTAACAGAAACAGCTCAAGCAACCCTTTCAGTTAGATATGTGGATAGGTTAGGTTTAGAGTGGCTTGAAGACTTAACCTTGGGCTTAACGGTCAGAGGCTACATAGATCTTAGGGTTTCAGGTGTGTCTGTGAGACCGGAGCTTGTAGCACCGTCTTCAACCTTTACCGTTTCCGGTATTGTGTATAATGGTGGGATAATACCAGCCAAAAGCGTGAATGTAAGCGCTCTGGTAGCCCCGCCTTTCGTGGAATATTACTCATATTCGACAATACTCGGTGAGATACCTAAGGATGGGCAGTCGTCTTTCAGCCTAACCCTAAGAGTTGGAGACGCACCGCCAGCTACATACCCGCTTCAATTGAATGTGCAGTATATGGATGATAGGGCGGTAGTGCATACAAAGGTTATAACGATTAAAGTTAACGTCGCTAAGCCTGTTTCGCAGCAGATTCAGCAGCAGCCATTACTCTTTGAAAATTACCTCATAACAATACCAGCGGCGTTCATACTAGGTGTGGTTCTGTCTTGGCTTGTGTTGAGAAGAAAGAGGGGGTTTGTATACCAGAATGAGGAGAGCGGGGAGTCAGCCAGCTAAGGGTTCTGAATACTCCCCTTGAATCTTAGATTCAGCCTCCTTCAACACACCCTCGGTCTGCAAATCTGTCTTATGCATAGCTCTTTCAATTCGTTTTTGCGAGGTAGCAGTATCACAGAGTAGTTTGGTTAGATGCCCAAGGTCTTCAGCGTCTAAGCCGTGAGGTATCTGTCTTAAGGTTTCGATTAGTATGGTGAGCGAGGTGGTTAGATGCTGCGTGTCTAGTAGAGAGTTAAGCTTCAGTGTTGCGTACGCAACAAGTTCTTTGATCTCTTTGAGCGCCGAGTTTAACCTTCTTAGGTAGGCTACTTCTGAAGCATATATTGAGGCTGAGGCTTTATCTCCTACCTTCAGGTGCCAGATAGTCTTACGAAAGCATTCATCTTCAAATGCCTTCAACTTGCTGAGAGATAGGTTGAGCTTAGCCGCTTGCCTATTTAGTAAATTTATGCACTCGGCTACCTTTCTTCTAACCTCTTCTTGCTCTCTACCTTCTTCCACACCACTTTTAGACAATGAGTAAAGGAATGTTGCCTTAACATCACCTTTAGGAGAGTTTATGTAATCTTCTTGACCAATAGCTTGAGAGAGCGAACACTAAAGTTTAACCCATTGAAAACTTTAGGCGACCTTTAAATGGTATGCATAGACTTTCAGAACGGAGTATACTCATACTGCTGTTAACCCATCTTGTGTGACACTATCAATTTTTTACATAGATATGCGCATAACTGAACAATTATTTTAAATATTATCAGATGTGGTCAAAGTTTGATGACTAAAAAAGAAACTCCTAAAAGTCTTCTAAAGAGTGGTTTAAAAGAATTAGGTTCAAAAGAAGGCTCATGGGACATCAGAGTGCAGCTACTATGGCTTGCAAAGCATGGATTGACGAATTCAACTATACTAGAGAATAGGAGGCTCATTCACAGAGACGGAAGGCTTTCAGAATTTGCACCATCATCGGTCAAAGAGTTGAGGGAATATGAGGTATTGCTCGGTAAGCGATGTTAAGGGTTGGCTGAACATGACGCCCACAGAAATCCAATATGATACAGAGATACAGCAGATTATTCTAAATGTCGAGAGCCAGATGGATGAGCAGCTAAGAGCATACACAACGACGCCTCTGCAAAAGGTGCCAGATGAGATAAGATGGATAGCAGCAGAGTGGGCTGCCGGAGTCTTCAGATTAAAAAGAGCGAACCTTGACGAATCTAAATCCCAACCCTTAGTATCTGAGGCGAAAGAGAGGCTTAAAGATTTCATCCGCTCAAACTACCTATCCGGCAAAGCAGCATCCACAGGGGTTGTTAAGGGTTAGAGAATGTTTGGTCTACGCTGAGCTCGTGCATAAGTATATTGAGGTTATGCGCTCAAATCCAACTCTCAAAGATGTCGCGGCATACCATTTTGGCATCCCATTTACAGCATACCGATACCCCTTAATCTATGTTCAATGGCTAGGTAAAGAATATAGTGGACGCTCTGATTTACACAGATTCCAATACATCTTAAGGTTTGAGATAGGGGTAATTGAACGCCACGCATCTGAAGATGAAGCTGAAAAGACCATATATAGGCTGATTGAAGGCGTTGAAGAAGCGCTGAACTCCAACCCAACATTAGATGGTCTAGTCGAAAACGAACCTGAGCCCAGAGTTATAGAGGTTGCAAGAGGGTCTGAGCAAGACTACGCCCTAGCTTGGGCTCGCATAATAGATCTGAAGAAGGTTTGGACCCCTTATGCTTAAGTCTACTGACGAGCCGGTGAAACTCCGGCGAAACACCCTGGGGAATCAGGGTGTCTAGACAGAATTGAGGGGATAGTAAGATGGCAAACTATTTGAGGATGGGTAAGGAGTCGAGCTACGGTGTGCCCGCGCCGAGCCTCAACACGCACATAAGAATACTTTCTGAGAGCCTCAAGTTCCAACCTGGTGTTGAATATCTGAGGACGGTAGAAGGAGGGAGATTCATCACACAAGTAGACTTAACAAAAGCCAAAACAACGGGTAGCATAGAGATTTACCCAGTATACGACAAAGGTTTAGGTGAGTTTCTCTATTCTGCCCTAGGTGAAGTCTCTACCACTCAACCTGACCCGAATGGCAACCCCACAGTTTACAGACACACCTTTACACCTAGAAGTGGGTCTTCATCTCCTTGGCCGAGCTATACGATAGAGGTAGGTTTAGGGAGCGTAGCAGCAAAGCGCATCACAGGATGCGTCGTAAATAGGCTCATAATAGAGGGTGAAGCAGGGGACCACCTAGGCATAACAGCAGACATCTTAGGCGGCGAGGAGAGCAGAGTAAACTTATACACAGGCCCCTTTAACTTCTCTCAGCAAGGTTACATACATACCTCTCAAGTCGTGCATCAAGAGATAAATGGCATCCCAGTAAAATTTGAACACTTTAGCCTCGAGCTAAACAACAACTTCCCAGAAGGCTACAGATTCGGCTCACGGTTTCCACAGGAAGTTGAAGAAGCGCCATTAGATGTTAAGGGCTCCGCGACCATAAAGTTTGACAGCAGCACGCACTTAGACAGATTTCTAGCTTCAGAAGAGAACTCCATAAGCCTAAAGTTTCAAGGTAGCGTGATATCTGGAAACTATAGGTATGAGTTAGAGATTACGCTACCTAGACTAATCTACGAAGAAGGAGATGTAAACCTAAAGGGGCAGGATAGGCTCACTCAAATCCTGACATTCACGGCGCTCAAACACAGCGTTAATGGTGTGGTTAAGATCACACTTCAAAACGACCAGAGCGGATACTAGAGTATGCCGAGCTGCTCGCTTTGCGGAGCACATCTGACCTCAGAGGACTTCACCATAACCTTAAAGGTGAAGGTAAATGAAAACACTTCGCAAACCACGGTCTTCTGCTCATGGGAGCACTTCTCAAGATGGTTCGGCAGACTGAGGAGACTTGAAAGAGATTAAAGTTAACGATTCAATCTACAGGTTGAAGACACCGCAAGCTTGGCACTACGCACTCATACAAGTTTACGCCAACTTATTTAAGAAGATTCAGTCAGTGGAGTGTGTTGAAGAAGCGGTTAAAGTTTCAAGCGAGATAGAGAAAGCCGTTAGCCTACTCTGCGAAAGCCTTATAGAACCTAAACCAAATGCAGAAGACACTACAACACTATTCAACGAGCTTCTAAGATACTGTATAGAGCTCTACGGGGAGGCTGAATGGTATGCTGAGAAATTTCGCAGCAACTAACTTGGGCGTTAGGGCTGGTGCCCTTGGGCTACTTACACATCGAGCACCAAGCGCCATACTTGGCCTTGATTCTGGTAGTCTACTTAGCATCCTTGTGGATGAGTTATGCCTTGCATCAAGCTCGTCTCTCTTCGCTCTTGAACCGAAGCGGCATACAGCCATAGAAGAGTCAAGGCGTAGAATAGAGAGGCGAAGGCGTCTTTGGAGCTCAGAGTCTCTGTAGATAACCTTTGGGACTTCAGATATGCGATGTTGAGCGGCGCCAACGAGCTAAAGAAGGTATGTGACGCAATACTCAGAAAATATGTTGAAGCAGCATCTTCAATAGCGAGCAGATTAGCACCGAAACGCACAGGAAGATTATCTTCAAGCATAAAATGGGTTAGAGAAGGGGAATTAAACTACCTAATAGGCTCACAACTCAATTACGCACCATACATAGAATTTGGCACCAAACCACATATAATAAGGCCTAGAGCAGCTAAAGCGCTGCTTTTCAGAGCGGGTTCAAGCACATACTTCGCAAAGTCTGCTAAGCACCCAGGCTTTAGGGAGAGACCCTTCCTCAGACCAGCTATAAGCGAGGTTGAACCTAAGTTGATGGCTGAGATGGCTTCGAAGGCTGAAGACCTCTTTAAGCTCAAGTTCAAGTTTAGGTGAGAGAGGCTGCCTACATTCGACCTTGTAGCTAGGATTAGGGCTATAGATCAAGCGAGTAGCGTCTTCAAAACCGTTGCTGAGAATACAAGTAGGCTTTCACGCGGCTTCAGCCAGCTTGGGCAGGTAGCGAACATAGCAGGCGGGTTCATAGTTGCATCGATAGGATTGAACGCAGCTTCATCCATCAGAAATTTTCTTGGAGAAGCCATAGGTATGGTTGTGGAAATGAAAAGTGCAAGCGGTGTTTTAAGAAAGATGATTGAAAACCTTGGTCTGAGCTGGAGCGAATGGGGCCCAAAGATAAGCAGCCAGATAGATCAGATAAGAGCATCAACGCTTTATACAAAACAGGAACTCCTTGAAGCGTTAACTACGCTTATAAGATATGGGATTGAACCGGAAGAAGCACTAAAAACCCTAAGTGTTGCGATAGACACAGCAGCAGGCTCGGGTAGAACATTAAAGCAAGTCGTTGAAGACCTTGGTCAAGCATTCAGAGGTCAAGCATCAGATCTGAAGAGTAAGTATGGTGTAGAGGTTGAGCTGGCATCTTATAAGATTCTTGAGTTAAATGAGAGAGTCGAAAGCCTAGCATCGAAGTATGGGAGATTAGCTTTGGTGGAGGAGAGCGTTGTAGAATCTCTAAAAAATATAGGTGTATCGGTCGATGAGGCGTCAAAACAGACTTTGACTTGGAGCGAAGTAGTAGAGCGGATGAAGAAGAAGCTCTGTGAACTCGACGCTAAAGCGGTAGAAGAGTTCCTTGATAGATACGGTGCTGCAAGCACAAAAGCACAGAAGACCACTATAGGCTTCTCTGAAATTCTCACAAATCTAGAGTTAAAGTTTAGAGGAAGCGCTCAAGCAGCCTACGAAGCAGAAGGAGCTTACGCTAGGTTCGCTAACTTAATGGAGGAGGTCAAGGAGGTAGTTGGCAGTGGTCTCATACCTATACTTGAAGCCCTAGGGAACACGCTAGTGACTTGGGCTAAGCCTGAGGGTAGAGAGAAGATCTTCAGCGTGTTAGAAAGAGGTTTTACCGCTCTTGTAGCCAAAGTGAGTGAAGGCGCATCTCAGATCCAGATCTTGAATGATAGATTGAGGAGCTGGCTGCTCGAAGGCTATGAAGCTTTCTTCAGCAGCATCTCTTTAGCAACTACAGCATTAGTTAAATGGATACAAGATAACCTTATACAGACACTGCATACATTCGCCGAAACCTTATCAAATCGAATAAAGCAGACGGCAGAAGGTATCACACAAACTTTCATACGCTTTAAAGAAAGTGTAGGTGAAGCTCTTAAAGCAGCAGCGGAAAGCATAAACTCGATATCAACCATCTGGGCAAAAGCCTCAAACACCATCTCAGAGAAGACTCTGAGCTTGCTGAGCCTAATCAACAGCCTACAGACACAATTCACCACACTCCAAAATATATCCGTTGAAGTCTGGGAATCGATCTCAGAAGCTATATGGAGATTCTATAGAAATGCAATAACACCCATCCAAACCGCGGTCTGGAACTTCGTTAACTCAATAGCCTCTGCATTCAACTGGCTCTGGGACATATTAGCAAAGCGAAGCATATGGCCAGATATGTGGAGCGACATGCTGAACCAAACAAAGAAGGGTCTAGCCGAAATCCAAGGCGCTGTTGAACCAACCCTAACAGACCTTGCAAGAACATTCTCAGCATTCAGCGCTATCAGCATAGGCTCAATCAACATCACAACACAGAAGATCTCATCAAACATAGATGTAAAGAAGCTTTCCGAGCAAGTAGGCTTTGAAATAGCCAAGCAGCTGAGGCTCAGAAATAGGATTTGATAAAGGCGCAAACACATGCTTTACGCAAGAGTTAAAATAACCGACTTAAATAATAAGACAAGAGTTGTTGGAAGCGAAGGCTGCAGCTTTGAACTAAGGCTACACCAAGGAGGCGCAAGCACATTCAGACTAATAGTCAACGACTCAAACGGCTTCTACAGAGAAGCATACGGCGTAGGCTCTATTGTAAACGTCTACTGCGATTCTGTAAACCCTCCTTTACAACACATCTACCAAGGGCAAGTTGAGGAGGTAGCTGTAAACTATAGTGGAGGGAGAAGGCTTCTCGTAATAGATGCTGCAGAATATGCATACATACTGATGTTAAACAGATATGTAGTTGAATCTTACCACGATAAAACAATCGACTTTATCGTGAGAGACCTTTTCTCTAAGTATGCTCCTGAAGTTGATACTAGTGGTGTGCAAGAAACAGATAAGAAAGTAGGCAGCTTAGTATTCAATTACGTATCGTTAAAGGAGTGCCTAGACCAGCTTGCTGAACTAGCGCACTACCAATATGTCTTTACCCCCAACCTCAAACTACACTTCTACCCAAAAGGTTCAAGAAGGTCTGATTTGACGCTGACATCAAGCAACATCATCCAGCCGATAGAGGTTCTGGAAAGTATACGTGAAATGCGCAATATAGTGCATGCCATAGGCGGATATGAGCTTAAAGTAGACCAGAGCCAGACCATCACAGAAGGCTACACCACATTAGAAAGCGGGCACTACGCAGCGAAATTCACACCAACAGGAGATAAACTTAGAATGATAGCTCTATTTTTAGAAAAGCAAGGAGTACCAACCGAGCCTATATCTGGGCAGATTGTACAAGACCTTGATGGAAAGCCGAGAGGTCAAAAGATAGACTACTTCACGATTACACCCTCAGATGTTGGTGAGGAAGGCTATCCTAGTTGGGTTGCTATCCCTTTGCAGTCAGATGTTGAGGCTGGGAAGCAGTATTGGATAACCTTGGCTAAATGTGGCACAGAAACTTCTACATATAGGTGGTATCACAACAACTCAAACGAAGACATACACGCATACTCTTCTGACGGTGAGGAGTGGATAGTAGTTGACGGAAGTTGGACACCAGCCTATAAGCAGTTCTACGGTGTACCGGTGCTTGCACAAGCCGTTGACGAAAACAGCGTAAAGAAGTATGGGCGAAGGGAGTTCATATACGTAAACACCAACATAATCGACAAGGCTACCGTTAAAACGTTAGCTCTAAACCTCCTTACTGAAAAGGTGAGTAGAAGGTTTATCCTCGAAAACCTAATGGTAAAGGGGTTATCTAAGATACCTCAAGTAGGAGATGCCGCTAGGGTTGTAATTCCAGAACTTCACATAGACTGTGAACTTACGGTCAAAAGTGTAGTCATAGAGTACAATGCAGGCGCATCTGCTATAGATTATATGAAGATGGAGTTGGGGTAGATTGCCTGAGAACTTATGGGAGATTATTGACTCCATTAAGCGTAGCCTTAGAGACCAGCAGCTTAAAGATGGTGCTACACGCGTAGGTGTGGTTACCTTCATTACAACATTCAGCGAAAAAACACCTTTAGAAGAGAATCTTATAATCAATCGATACAGAAGGCAACTTAGCGATGCTACTGGGCTAAATGCTGCTTGCAGCGCTTTTACTCATCTAAAGGGCGTCTTCACAGTTGGATGTGCTAGAGTGGATTTTTCAAGCTGCGGTTAAGGTGGTAAACAGTTTTGAACTGGAATATAATCTTAGAAGGTAGAGTTAGAATTCGAGTGCATAAGAGCCTTGGTGGAAGCAAGCCAATAGAAGAGTATACCATAACCAACCTAGTAGTTTCTAGGGGGAAGAGCCATATCTGCGACCTCTTAATTGGAGCTTCAACAGAGAGCTTTGCGTATTGTGGTGTAGGCTCATCCGACCAAGCGCCTTCACCTTCAGACACAGATCTAATTCAACCGATAGGTTCTAGAAAGCAGGTTACAGATAGGTTCAGATCTGGGTGCACGGCGACATTTTCAACCTTCTTTAGCAGCCAAGATAATAATGGTGTTTGGCGTGAAGCGGGCTTATTTACATCACAAAGTGGAGGTGTAATGCTTTCAAGAGCGGTCTTCCCAACACCTATAGTGAAAGATGAGACAAAGACCATCACATTAGACTGGGATATAACTGTGGATTGAAGTTGAGTATAATCTTATATCCCTTTAACTTCTTGACGGTTAAGGCTTCTGTTGTTGAGGGGCTGCTGCGGAAAGCTTTTCCGTCTGCGAGCATCTTTCTCAGAGACTCTTACTATAGGCTTCTACCTAAAGAAGCAATTGAACAGTTTCTCGCTAAAGACTTGACAGATAGGGAGCAGTATTTGAGTGAGTTTTTCGACTGTGACGACTTCAGCTTTGTTTTGATGGGTAGAGTTAACCTATGGTTTCCTAATGCATTCGGCATACTCTGGGCTTACCCGAGCAAACACTTTGGCCACGCTTTGAACTGCTTTGTCGACTTCAGCTTCAAGGTTTGGTGTGTTGAGCCTCAGAATGACAATGTCTTCGAGCCGCCTAAGAATTGGGATTACTATTTGGTGGTGATGTAGATTGAGGTTAAAGGTGAAGGAGGAGGCCTCTGGTAAACACGATGTTTGGGGTAGCGAGGTCTCTATGGAGGCTTGGAGCCTTGAGAAGATCGTAGAGGTTGCTGGGAGATATGTTAAGCGTAAACATTTGGTTGAGTGCGGCGGCGAGAAACTTAGTGACCTCTCTGATCTAAGGGGTAAGGTGGTTAGGAAGGAGGTGGTTAAATGAAGATCTATGTTGAAGCATATGAGATCATAGGCGAAGAAGCTTCAGAGGGGGACTTCATACGCCTAGACGCTACCGAAGTGGGTGTAGATGAAGCGTTAAAGGATTTAAAGAGCATACTGAACCCATCAAAGCAATACATCATACAGATTCACTTCTGCAGCCACGACTCGCAAGGCTCATGCACAGCGATGAGTGAGGAAGAGTATCTGAAGGCTAAGGAGGAAGCGTTGAAGAATCCTCTAGGAGGCTGATGTAAGATGGCTGTTCGAAGATACGGCTTCTGGAAGGAGGTTCAAGACCTAAGGGTCTACAGGAACCCAGATCCAAGCAAGGGGAGGTGGAGTAGGCTAGTTCTACCAGCAGACTACGCGAACAAGAAGCTATGCGGCTGGAGTCAGAAGCACGCCAAAGATCAATCAGCGAATCAATTCGGATGCAGCCCATGGGGTAATAGTGACTTCGGAGAGGGAGACTACCTGCTATATGGAGTGGGTTTCCCATCTGTTTCCTTAGGTGAATTAAAACTACATCCTTTGAACAACTACGATATAGAAGGGGATGCGTTAGTAGATTCATATGTGAAGGGTTCACTCTGCAACTGGAGCCACGATAAAGCAAACATGAAGTATTCCTATGAGTTCTATTTGGACAACGACTTAGAGGAGTGCAGTCCTATAGTAGTATATGACGACGATGAGACGATTTGGAGCCCTTATCAAGCCGGCTCAGGGAGCTATGGTGTAGTACTTTCCGAAGAAACAACGACTGTATCGAAGGGGTCAAGCAGCTTGAAGATGGCTATTGGAAGCGGCTCATACGCTTCAGTAGGCTGTAGAAGAGAGTTTTCAAATACTCAAGACTGGTCAACATACGACTTCCTCTGCCTATACATCTACGGCGCAAACACAGGCACAAACATAAACGTGGTGATAGGAGCACCTACTTTAGCAGACCAATTCTACTGGCTTATAGTTGATAACTTCACAGGCTGGAGACGCTTTATTCTACCTCTTAGGAAGGCGGGTAAAGTGGGTAACCCGAATTGGAGCACAGTGGGCTCAATAAACATCTACGAATATCCAACGGCTCAAAATGTGAAATACATTGATAGGATAGTTGTTGATGTTGGCAGATGGGTTAAGGTTGAAGCGAGGCTGCCGGATACAGTTAAGAGAGTTGATTTGTATTCTTGGAACGGCTCACAGTATCAGAAATGTTTGGAAGGCGGCTTAGCGTCAACAGATAAACTGTTCTTCTTAGACGGCACGAAGCTGAGCGACATTCTGCCAGACCGAACGGGGTTAGGTGAAGCATACACTGGGTCAAGGGGTGAAACGAAGGTTGTTGACAACGCTTTAAGCTTCGACGGCGTGGATGATTATGTTAACTGTGGAAGCGGGAGCTCTCTTGAACTTTCCTCAGCCTTCACCCTCGAGGGTTGGTTTAAGTTTGAACCAGGAGTATCAGGTGGTAGAGGCTTTGTTCAAAAAGGAGTTAGCGACTATGACTATATGCTTTACCTCACCGCTCTTGGTCGCCCCTCCGTGTATTTTAAGAATCCAGCTGGAAACTCCTTCAGCGCATCGGGTAGTGTTGATGTTAGGGATGGTTTGTGGCATCACTGGGCTGGAACCTTTGATGGACGATATTTGAGGATGTATGTTGACGGCACACTAGTCGGGGAAACGGATACTAATGGAACCACCGTGAGAACGACGACATCAAACCTAAGGATTGGCTACGGCTTCAGCGGTTATACAAAAATGTTAGCAGATGAGGTGCGCATCTACAACCGAGCTTTATCTGCATCTGAGACTCAGCAGCTCTACAACCGTAGATTCGACCAAACTATACCTGATGTGAGAGGCGGCTTGGTGTTAGACTTACTTTTCGACGGGGATGCTCAAGACTACAGCGGCTATAACAATCACGGCACGATATATGGCGCTAAGTTCCTTGTGCCTACAGATCAGCATCAGTTCACATATTCATCAACATATGGTTGCAAGAATAGGGTTGGCTTCATAGTTAAGATGCCTCCAGAGGACTTCAGAGACTCAGCGTCATACGGCATAAGTCAATGCAGGCTCAAATTAGAGTGCTTCTACTCAGATGACGGGAAGGCAACATACGAATTCGAAGACTCAAATAACCAATACTATGGCTTAAGGAATATTAACAAAAAGTATCTTCTGCTGTTTAGAAAAGATTCCTCTGGGCCTGCGGACTTCATTCAGCTGAAGAACACTACTGTCGGCGACGGTTTACCAACATACCTCTCCGTAACAGCAGATCATAATCAAGAGATCCACGAGGTTAAACTCACACTGCCTAATCTGCTTGACTCATCTAAGAAGCATTGGGGTCAGAGCATGAAAGACCCGACGCTAGATCAAGACAACGACGGCATCCTCGATGTGGTCGAAGAGGTTGAGGAGTTCATAGATCAAGGTGGCTGGGGTTGAGCCTAAGGGTTGATCTTATGAGCGGGGGCGGTGCGGATATAGATCCTCAAGCCTCAGATCCAGAGCCGGACCCAGCCGAAGTGCATATATTTAAAGTTGAGGTGTTAACGGTTTGAGCTTCGAGCTTGGAACAACCGTTAGGCTGAAGATCGTATCTAAAGACTTCAGCGGCGAGTTAACAGATGTAGATGAGCCCCCTAAGATCTCTGTTTGGGATGCTTCTAAGGCTAAGAGGGTTGATTCGCAGAGCTCGGTTAAAGAGCAGACAGGCACATACCACTTCGACTTGACGCTTGACGAGTCTTGGGGCATAGGTGTATGGCTCTACGAGGTTAGAGCGTCTATAGCGGGTAAGCCTCTAGTTGCAAGAGGATCATTAAGGGTGGTGAAGACGGAGTGAGCCTCTGGGAGTCTGCTGAAATTATATCTAAGGATAAGCTGAATCTGAAGACACTCTATATAGGCTCCACACCACCAGACAACCCATCAGAAGGGCAGCTATGGCACGATACATCTGAAGACGCTTTAAAGCAGCGTATAGGGGGAAGCTGGGTTAAAATCCCAGATATTAAGAGAGAGGTGGCTAGCCAAAGCGTTGAACCAAATACTTGGGTTGACCTCCTCATATTCACACCAACCAAGCTCCCATGCCTACTTACAGTAGCTTGCCCACACTCATGGTACGACGCGAATCAAGGAAGATACATTAGATACGATGTAACCGATGCCGACAACAACGCAGTCAACACAGGGTTCACAATCCGCTACTCGACCACAACATATGGAGGTGTTAGCATCGGTTTATCTCAGATGACCACATACGGTCTGAACCACGCAGCTGCATTAATACAAGGCGTCATAGAGCCTGGGGTTCCAACGCCGATTAAAATCAGAGTCCACCACAACCTACCCAGCAGCACAACAATAGGCGTTGAGGTGCAGTATATCGCTTGAGTGGTGAGTAGTTGGCTGAAGCTCAGATTTCGCCAGTAGATCTTAAGGAGATGCTTAGCAGACTTTATCAAAGGTTCATATGGCTTGATGAGCAGATACCTAAGGAGAAAGATACTCGGGATAAGATTAGGCTTGTGGATATAATGAATAAAACAGCCCTAAATATCTTGAGAATAGTCGAAAAGAGCGGTTTAGATGCTGAGGAAGAGTTGGATAAGGTTCTCGGCAGTGTTGAAGAAAGTAGAGAAGCGGTAGGGTGAAAATGTGTTGGAGTTTGAGGTTGGGGATATAGTTGGGTTGCTTTGGCTCGATGCCTGCAGATGCCGTGGAATCAGATTTAACACATCTGTCAAGGAAAGCACCATAAAGACAGAACAGTTTACAATAGGCGTCTTCGCTGGAATATATCGAGACCTAACCTACTCAAAGCCACATATCATTTTGGTAAACGAGATAACCGATGGTGCAGCAAGAATCTGGGACAGCATACCTCAAAGCCTAGTCTTAAAGGGCTACAGATTCGGCAAGATACCCTTTGAATTCCACATCCCAGAGAAGGTTGTGAAGAAGATGATGAAGTCAATAAAGCCAGATAAACACTACAGGAGGGTGAAAAAACTTGTCTGAAAAACAACCCAAGCAGGTCTTAAAGAGCATCTTCAGAGGAAACACAGACTACAGAGGCGTACTCGCAATACTCATCATACTAGGACTCATAATATCCCTACTACTCGACAAAAACGAAGCGGCTCTAAACCTTGGACCGCTAGCCGGCTCGGCTGTAGGATGGTATTTTGCAGACCGAAGGAGAAGGTCTTCTGAATGAATTAGAGAAGCTCTTAGTTGAAGGCTGCCACCATACTGTAGATGAAGTCGTCTTCTGCAGATTAAACACTGGCAAAGTATGCCTCAACTGCCTACAGACCTTCCCGCATCTCGCTAAGCTAGGGTATCTTGAATTCGCCGAAACCAAGCTTGACCGGCTTATTTACAAAGAGCGTTTCGATGAGAAACTCAAACCACTCTTAAAAGATCCAGCTTTATTTTCCGCGAAGGTGCTGCGGATGGACCTCTTCCCTTATCAAGTTGAGGTGCTACGCAATAGGTCGAAGAGGCTCATCTTGGTCTGTGGTAGGCAGACTGGGAAATCTACCTTAGCAGCTGTCAAACTTTTATATCACGCACTAACGCATCCCAGAAGCACATCTATCATCGTATCCGCTACTCTTAGGCAGAGCTTAGAGACATTTAGCAAAGTTTTGTCATTCGTTGAGTCAAGTGTGGTTAAGATGGTTGTGCTTAAGGCTACTAAGACGCAGATACTATTTAAGAATCGAAGCAGGATACTATGTTTACCTTCTGGTAGGTATGGTTCTACACTAAGAGGGTTTACGGTGCACTTAGCTGTTGTGGACGAAGCCGCATTCATACCTTCAGATGTCATAGAGAGGGTGATTCTACCTATGCTCGCAGCAACAAATGGCACGCTTTGGCTCCTTACAACACCTTGGGACAAAGACCATATAACCTATCGGGCTTTCACAACCTGGCCTAGAGAATGGGTCTACCACCTGCCATCGTCGATTAACCCGTTAATCAGCAGAGAATTCCTCGAAGAGCAAAGATCTTTGATAGGTGAAGTGAGATATAGGCAGGAGTATGAGGCTCAGTTCATAGATGATGAAAGCACCTACTTCCCAATCGACCTACTCAGAGGCTGCTTAGGCGACGCACCTCAACTAAATATTGGAGAACTATACGGAGGCTATGACCCAGGAGGGAAGGACAGCGCAGCTGCCTTCGTAGTAGTGAGATGCGTTGACAAATACCTTTATGTTGTCCATAGCGTCAGCAAACGCAACATATCATACACACAGTTTACAGCGGAGATAGCTGACTACCATAAAGCAAACAATCTAACCAAACTTTCTATGGATCAGACTGGACTGGGCAACCCGATTATAGAACACTGCAAAGAACTCGGGCTTCCAGTAGAAGGCGTAACTCTAACAGCTAAGATGAAGCAGGAAATCCTCTCAGAATTAAGGCTGCAGATGGAGAAGCGCAGACTCATAATACCATACGACACTGCTCTAATAAACGCATTAAACTCAATCACATACACACGAAGCAGAATTGGTGGATACCTCTTTGACAAGAAAAGTGGCTGTACAGACGACCTAGCATACGCGCTCGCTCTAGCATGCTGGGGAGCCAAACAATCAGGAATCATCATAAAGGTCTAAGATGCTAATCAAAGTAAAAGTCAGCTGCAAAAAGCCGAAGAAGATCTTTAGATTCGAAAAGACATTCTTAGATAAAGCGGAAGTCTCAGATAGAACCATAGGTGTTAGCGAAGCATTTGGGCTGAGCGTAGGGGTTGAAAACCCTAATACAATATACAAAGACCTTTTAATTGACATAAAGCCTGGGGATGTAATCTACATAACCGGCGACTCAGGCACAGGGAAGTCTACGCTTCTAAGCGATATAACGTCAGCCTTAAAAGAAAGCGGCTCCTTCGGTAAAGTGATTCAAGATAAAGAGGTTGAAGTTAACCAAGATAGTGTGCTGGTTGAAGCCCTAGGCTCAGACTTGGAGCAGGCGATAAAATACTTAAGCCTAGCCGGGTTGAATGAAGCAACCTTATTCATCAGAAGATATCGAGATCTGAGCGAGGGGCAGAAATACCGCTTCAAAATAGCGAAAATGATGTCTATCGGCGCAAACACACTCGTCTTCGACGAATTTTGCTCACTCTTAGACCGAGAGACCGCGAAGATAGTTGCTTACTGTGTGCAGAAGGTGGCTCGAAACCTAGGAGCAACACTTTTGGTTGCCACATCACATAGAGATCTGCTTGAAGATCTACAGCCGAATATCTACATAGTTAAGGGGTTCGGCGAAGCCGTTGAAGTCAAGTATATTGAAGATGTTAAAAGTAGACCGTGCAGCATATTAAAGGAGATTGTAGTCAAAGAGGGGTCAATCAGAGACCTTGAAACCCTTAAGCGCTACCACTATAGAGATGGGAAGCTCTGCAACATAAAAAAGGTCTTTAAAGCTGAACTTAGAGGCGAAACCGTTGGGGTAATCGTTTACAGCACACCAACCTATTCAAACGCAGGTAGAACAAAATACTTTGGGAGACATGTGGATGTGGAGCATCTGAATCGAGACTTCATAACCATATCAAGAGTGGTGATCCATCCGAAGTATAGGGGAGTAGGGTTAGCAGTAAGACTTGTAAAAGAAACTTTACCGAAAGTGGGCTACAAATATGTCGAAGCTTTAGCGGTGATGGCGAAATACAACCCCTTCTTCAAAAAAGCTGGCATGCAAGAAGTAGAATACACCTCAACCCTATCGTTAAAATCCAGAGAAACCCTTCAGCACCTAACTAAATACGACATAGATCCGAGGCTAGCCGCAGCCAAGCAATACATAACACAAAAACTAGAGAAACTCAAGCCAAACCAGATAGAAAGCCTCATAGAAACACTACTAAATTCAGATACCACACGCTACACCCTAAACATACTGATAAAGAAAAGAAGGCTAAGCCTAGAAGAAACAAAGCAGACCCTAAAAAACATACAAACATTAGCCAAAATAATACAAAAGATGGCAATCTTAGCGCAGAACAAACGCTACTACATATGGCAAAGAAACAACAACACCGAAGAGTAAAATGCGGGCCCGCCGGGACACCCTACCAGCATAGGTATTCGGACCCGGGGCCCCCGGGTTAAAAGCTTCACCGAAGCTTTCGCTCCTCCGGTGCTCTACCTGGCTGAGCTACGGGCCCGCTATATGGAGGGTTTAAGTAGGGACTATTATCTCTTTATGCTTAAGGAGTTGGGTTTGGATACTGATGTGCTTGAGAAGTTTCCTTTTAAGAAGGCGGAGAATTTACGGCGTGTGCTTATAGTTACCCATAGGAATGCTGATGTCGATGCTTATGCGTCTGCTTACGGTATCGCTCATCTTTTAAAGAGGCTTAATTCTAGGTGTGAGGTTGCTGTTGCTGCTCCTGATGGTCTGGGCGCCATAGCTAAGGCTGTGCATTCAGAATACCCTGTTAACTTGGTGTCTTCGCCAAATTTTGACGACTTAGATATGCTGGTTATAGTAGACACAGGGCACGCTCAACTCTTAAGTGATTGGCTTGAACCCATTAGCCGCTCCAACTGCAGTAAAATGCTTATTGACCACCACCCTCATTCGGAAAGCGTTAAGACGCTTGTAGACCATCTGCTTATTGATGAAGAGTCAACCTCCACTTGTGAAATTGTGCTCACACTACATGAAGCCAAGCATGTGAAGATCCCCCGTAAGGTCGCTGAAGCCCTTCTACTGGGTTTAATAACAGATACCGCTAATCTAAATCTTGCCGAATGCGCAACACTTGAAAACGCAGTCAAACTCTGCAGATACGGAGCCACACTCAGCAAAGCTAGGCAGAAACTTCGAGTCAAGAAGGACATATCAGAAAAGATCGCTAGACTAAAAGCCGCTCAGAGGCTTAAGATCTATAGGCTAGAGGATTGGATCGTAGCGCTTACCCAAGTAGGCTCTTACCAAGCTTCAGCAGCAAGGGCTTTAATCGACCTAGGTGCTGATGTCGCCGTATCTTTGGGAGAGGTAGACGGCGAGGTTAGGGGCAGCTTAAGAGCGACTCAGGAATTCTGCGAGAAGAGTGGAGTGCATCTGGGTATAGATGTCGCCGAAAAGGTTGGCTCAGCGCTCAAAGGGGCTGGCGGCGGGCACGCCGGCGCAGCATCATTTACAGTTAAACCGCCTCTCCAGCAAGCCTGCGATAGAACTCTCCTCACTTTAGCCAAGAAGATCGATGCTGAGCTGCTAGAGATAACCTAGTTTTAGATAACGATTAATACACCTACTTTAGAAAATGTGATGCGCCTTGCCGAAGATCATTGAAATAAAAGGGTTCACATTCCACTACGCAGGCTCTCCAAGACCAGCGCTAACAGATGTAAACCTAAGCATAGATGATGGGGAGATAGCGATCATAGCCGGCCCTAGCGGCTGTGGCAAATCAACCCTCCTAAGAAGCATAAATGGACTCATACCACACATGTATAGCGGCACATACATAGGAGAGGTTTACATAAATAATCTTAAGGTATCCGAGCATACGATTTCTGAAATCGCCAAGCACGTGGGATATGTCTTTCAAAACCCTGAAAACCAAATCTTCATGTTTTCGGTCGAGAGGGATATTGCCTTCGGTCTTGAGAACCTCGGTCTGCCTAGAGAGGAGATCAAGAAGCGTGTTGACTGGGCTATCGATCTTCTTGGTATAAGGGAGATAATGCATAGAGCACCTCACGAAATCTCTGACGGGCAGAAGCAGCGTGTGGCAATCGCCGGAGTGTTGGCTATGAAGCCTAAGATCCTAATATTAGATGAACCGACCTCACTTTTAGACCCGCTGAGCGCACTCGACCTAATAACCACGGTTAAGCATCTACACGACACGCTGAAGCTTACTGTAATTGTGGTAGAGCATAGGCTTGACCTTCTAGTTTCGATAGCGGATAGACTCATCGTTATGGAAGACGGTAAAATAATCTCCAACAATGAACCAAGAGAGGTCTTAAAGGACGACAGGCTACTCACAGTAGGGGTGGGCGTACCATCTATAGTCAGATTAAGACATCTACTAAAGGACGCTTGCATCTTTAAACACCTACCTCTTACCCCGTCGGAGTTTGTTGAGCAGATAAACGTGGCTCAAAGATGATAGAATTCAACAGCGTCACCTACATACACCCAGCTGGGGTAAAGGCGCTTGATGATATTACTGTAAAGTTCGGGCAAGGTGAGTTAGTAGCAATCGTTGGAGCAAACGGCGCTGGTAAAACAACTCTAGTCAAGCATATGAACGGACTACTCAAGCCTACAAAAGGCACGGTCAAGGTCTTCGGCTACGACACCACACAGCAAACAGTAGCGAGCCTCTCACGAAGGGTAGGGGTGGTATTTCAGAACTCAGACCACCAACTCTTCTCAGACACAGTGGAGCATGAAGTTGAATTCGGCTTAAGAAACTTCGGCTTCAGCCATGAAGTGGTGAAGCAAAGAGTCGACTGGGCGCTCAGATTCTTTGGGCTGAATGAATACGCAACCACATCACCTATGATGTTGAGCGGAGGTGAAAAAAAGAGACTCTGCTTAGCAGCGGTACTAGCTTGGGACCCAGACGTACTTGTGCTCGACGAACCTACTGTGGGGCAGGATCTCCTAAATAAGGAGAAGCTGGAGCAGATAATTCGCCTCCTACTGACGCAAGGTAAGACGGTCATCTTGGTTTCACACGACATAGAGTTTCTTTGGCCCATGCAGCCTAGAACCATAGTTATGAGCAGAGGAAAGATTATAGCAGATAAGCCTGCGTCAAAGGTCTTTACAGATGATTCGCTTTTAGCAGAGGCTAGGTTAATCAAGCCGCAGCTCGTTGAGCTCGCTCAACGCCTCAACGTTGGTGATGGAGAAGTCTTCGATAACATCTACACAGCAAAGAAGTGGATTTTGGATAGGTTTAGGTGTGCATAATGTATTGGGTAGCTAACGCATTTATATTCAGAAGAGGGGATTCACCTATCCACATTCTTGACCCAAGAATAAAACTGCTCATATCAATCGAACTGTTTGCATTATCACTAATCAGCTCAACCTTAATCCACATAGGAATATCTTTAGCAGCGATCTTCACCATAGCCGCTTTAGCCAAGATCTTAAAGCGTGTATACCGCACACTGATGTTTTCAGCCGGCTTCTCGGTGCTCATATTCGTGATAAACTTTCTAGTAGGCTATTCTATAATAACCTCTTTTGTGTTGGCGGTTAGGTTTGTTGCTATTGTAGGTTCAACTTCACTATTCTTTCTCACAACTTCGCCAGATGAGCTTGAGTATGTGCTAAGGTGGTTCAAAGTCCCTCAAGATGTGGTCTTCGCATTTGTCACAGCGGTCAGATTCGTGCCCGTGCTTATGCTCGACGCCATACAGATAATGGACGCACAGAAGTCCAGAGGACTCGAGTTAGAGAAGGGAAACTTCATCAACCGAATAAGAAAACTCGCACCTATACTTATTCCACTAGTAGTGACGGCGGTAATAAGAAGCAGCGAACTCGCAGAAGCCATGGAGGCAAGAGCATATGGCGCAGTCAAGAAGCCAACCTCACTCTACACACTAACCCTTAAGAAGAGAGATAAGTTGGTCGGCATAGCAAGCATAATGCTCTTTACAACACTACTACTATACTTCCTTAACCTTACTGGCTGAACCCTATTTGTTGAGTAAACTTTTTTAGCTCGTGATTGGCGCCACAAGCTGAGTGTGTATTCTTGGCTGCTGAGGTCGGCGGAGAAGTTAAGAGTAGTATGATAGGGCTTCTAACACTCATAACCCAGACCGTATCGCAGATTTCAGAAGAAGAGATAGGGCTATTCGTGGAGAAGATCATGAAGCATAGGGATAGTAAGATTCTCGTAATGGGAGCGGGGCGAAGTGGAATGGTTGGCAGAGCCTTCGCACTTAGACTTCTACACCTAGGCTACCAAGTCCACATACTAGGAGACACACTCGTCCCATCGATAGGTGAAAAAGACCTAGTTATAGCAATCTCAGGCTCAGGCGCAACAAAACTCGTAGTTGCAGCAGCGGAGGCAGCCAAAGCGGTTGGTGCAGAAATAGTCGCAGTCACCTCTTTTCCAGATTCTCCAATAGGTAAACTCGCAGACCTAAAGGTTACTGTGAAAGGTAGGGTTATGGATCATAAGCAGAGTAGAGAAGACTACTTTGCGAGGCAGATACTTGGGCTACACGAACCCTTAGCGCCGCTAGGCACATTATTCGAAGACTCGTGTATGGTGCTCTTCGACGCGGTAGTATCAGTACTGCTTGAGAAACATAGGCTCAGCGAGGAAGAGATGAGAAATAGGCACGCGAACATAGAGTAGAATATTTGAGCAAAAGCGTAAACACCTATAAATAGTGGAGGATATGGGCTGATAGTTAGACCAAAGGAAGGTGGTGGCTGATGCCGAAGTATAAGACGACAGCGGAAATCATGAAGATCATAGGCAATAAGAACCAGATTCGAAAGGCTTAGCCCACAAAGGACTAGCCCGAATAATTTTGGTGTTATTGCCCACGTAGATCACGGTAAAACTACGATGAGTGATAGCCTACTTGCTGCTTGTGGGCTACTAAGCCCCTCTGTAGCTGGGCAAGCTTTAGCCCTCGACTACATGGATCTCGAGCAGCAGAGGCAGATGACCATCAAGGCTGCTAACGTCACACTTTACTATGAGTATAATAACACACCTTATGTTTTGAATATGATTGATACACCGGGGCACATAGACTTTACTGGTAGGGTTACGAGGAGCCTTAGGGCTATTGATGGCGCTGTTGTCGTAACAGATGCTGTTGAAGGTGTCATGACTCAGACAGAGACTGTAACCCGTCAAGCGCTTGAAGAGAGGGTTAGGCCGGTGCTCTACATTAATAAGATAGATCGGTTGGTAAAGGAGCTAAGACTTACGCCTGAGCGGATGCAGCAGTGGCTTGCAGGTATAGTGAATGACTTTAATCACCTTATCTCTATTTACGCTGAGCCGGAATACAAGGAGAAATGGAAGGTCAGCATACAAGATAACAGCGTATCCTTCGGCTCAGCCAAGGACCGATGGGGATTTAACCTTGAGATAGCGCAGAAGAAGGGGATAAGATTTAGTGACGTATATGATGCATACACTAAAGGCACTGCTTCAGAATTAGCTCAAAACTTTCCGCTCCACGAAGCGATATTAAGTATGGTAATTAAGCATCACCCACCACCAGATGTAGCCCAAAGATACCGTATCCCAAGGATATGGAAAGGTGATCTAGATTCAGAGGTCGGTAAAGCGCTTTTGAACTGTGATGAGAATGGTCCCATAGTTATGATGGTTACAAATGTTGTAGTAGATCCTCAAGCAGGTGTAGTCGCTACTGGTAGACTCTTCTCGGGAACCGTTAGAGATGGAGATAAGGTATATCTTATAGGCTCTAAAAGAGAAGAGAGAATTCAATCTGTCAACATGTTCATGGGACCGTATAGAGAGATAATAGGTGTGCTTGGTGCGGGTAATATACCAGCGCTGCTTGGGCTTGAACACGCTAGGGCTGGTGAGACGATATCTTCAATAAAAGACCTTGTCCCGTTTGAGTCGATAAAGTATGTATCTGAACCTGTGGTTACCGTGGCGGTGGAGCCTAAGCATCCAAGGGACTTACCTAAGTTAGTTGATGTTCTTCATAGGCTCAGCATAGAAGACCCTAACCTCGTAATCAAGATCAACGAAGAAACGGGTGAAATGCTTATGTCTGGGATGGGTGTACTACACCTCGAGATAGCAACAACACTAATTCAGCAACAAGGTGTTGAAATAATAACATCAAAGCCGCTAATCAACTACCGTGAAACTATAAGAAGCTCAGCTGGACCCGTTATGGCGAAGTCACCTAACAAGCATAACAAGATCTATATTAGGGTGGCGCCATTAACTGAAAATGAGATCAACCTCATAAGAACAGGGAGAATAAATGAAAACTTAGATAGAAAGGAGATAGCCAAGATACTTAGAGAGCAGGGCTGGGATGCTGAGGAAGCTAGAAGCGTAGTCGCTATAGATGAGAGAGGTAATCTGCTACTTGACTTAACGAAGGGTGTGCAATTCCTTCAAGAATCTTTAGACTCGATTAGAGCTGGATTCGTTGATGTAATGATAACCGGCGCGTTGGCTCATGAATATACTAGGGGTGTAAAAGTTATTCTCCACCATTTTGTGCCTCATGAAGATCCAGCTCATAGAACTTATGCACAACTTATGCCAGCTACAAGAAGAGCGATACTGGGTGCGCTGCTTTCAGCTGATCCTGTTCTGTTGGAGCCTATGCTGGGTATAGAGGTTAAATGTCCGGCTGACATGATTGGAGCGGTTGCTAGTGTTATATCTGCTAAGCGTGGTAAGACCTTGAATATAATTCAGAAGGAGACTATGGCGATAATAGAGGGTGAAGTGCCTGCTTCTGAAACCTTTGACTTATCAGAAGTTATGCGTGGGGCTACTGCTGGTAAAGCTATATGGAACACACACTTCAAAGCTTGGTCTCCTGTTCCCAGCTCTATGATGATGAATGTGATAAGAGAGATCAGAAAGAGGAAGGGACTCCCTGAGGAGCCTCCTAGGGCAGAAGAATTCATTGATAAAGAGTAGGTGCTACTTCACCACCATCTTCAGCAGATTCATAACATCTTTGCTCTTTATACGAGTAGAAGCATACCTCTTAAACTCTAAGAGCGTATTTTGATCATAACCGCTTTGAGCATACTCTTCGGCTTGAAGAGCCATCTCAAGGGCATCTACTTCACGCACAAGATTAGCTTCTCTACTTCCGCCTTGAGTCCACTCTCTCCAAGAGTTGATGTAAAGCTGCTTGATCTTTTCAGGCAAACCACTTAAAAGTTTGAGCGCCACAGCGTCTTCGAGCGCTTCTTTACCCTCTTTATTCGCTTGTTCTGGTGTTAGGTCACCTATAATTGATTCTGCAAGATCGTGTATTAGAGCCATCCTCACCACTTTCAGCGTATCCAGACCGATCAAGTCACTAAGAAGCATAGAAGCTAAACTGACTCTGAAGCTATGGTCTGCTACCGATTCAGCATCAACTACATGAACCTTGGTCTTCCAACCGGTTCGCTGTATCTGTTTAAGTCTGCCAGCTGCTCTCAGAATACTTAGGATACCTTCCAACCACTCATCACATCTTAGGTAGATTAACTAATATAGCCTAGATCCTTCTCTGGCTGCGGTTCTGGTGTAGACTTTCTCATCGACTCAAGTATGCTCCTAAGCACTTCACCTTGCCTAGCACGCTCTTCGAGTGGTGCCAGATTCACCTCTAAACCTAACACCTTCTTAAGAATAGAGAGGACAGCATGGGAAGCCTTTGGATCCATTACATATCCAGAGGTTTCACCTAGCAAGCAAGCGCCAACCATACCCCTTAGAGCAGCAAGACCTATTATCAACCCATTCATCCCAGTGATAGTGCCTTCGCTCATTACATTCGCGCCGCTCTGTATCAACATTTTGAGAAACTCGTGGTTAGTCGCAGTCCCAAACACCCTAGGAGTTTTTACAAATTGACCTGTTATGTATGCCGCCAAAGTGAATACTCTTCTAACGCCGAATCCCTCTGCAAGATCCAAGACCTTATTTGAAAGCTCATACTCAGCCTCTGGATTTACGGGTTGCGCATCACCCGTGTAAAGTATTAGGTCTTGACTCTGCCCAAGAACATAAGCCATCTCATGTTTAGTTAGCTCAGCAGACCCATCAGATCTAATCAAGACCTGAGGTGGAAAGGAGTATGAATATATCGTCGCAAGCGGGCTTGCCTTAAGCTCGCTGACGAGAAAATCTACCGCTATCTTAGCAACATAACCACTGCCAGGCAAACCGCAGATCAGCACAGGCTCTCTAAGTTTTGGGCTATCCAGAACCTTAACTTGAATCGTCATCACTACCCTCTAACTTATGCGACATCCTACCTTATATCTATACTTCTTGCCTCTAAAGAAAACCGCTAACCGAAGCCAAAAGCATAGCGAGGCTTAAAGCAAAGAACAAGAGCCAGACATTCCTACTCCACATCAAAACCTTCCTTCCATCTAACGATGCAAAGGGTAGAAGATTAAAGAAGGCTATAATAGCGTTCACATAGATACCATATCCAAGAACTATATTAACCCAAAAAATATCACTAGGAACAAACAGACGAGCCACATACAGCACCACCATAAGAATAAGGTTGGTTAAAGGTCCGCTTAAAGCAACCTTACCTATAACATCAAAGCCAGCTGCGCCAACAACAAAAACCGCACCAGGAGCGATTATCTTAAACGGCGAAACGATGCTTATCGCAGTGAGAAGAGCGCCGTATGGCTCAAGCCTAAACTCAGCCCAAAGACCACGCCTCTTTGCCGAAAAACGGTGAGCTAACTCATGCAACATAAACGAAGCTAAAAAGATAAGCGCGGTTCCAGCTAAAACTGTTAGATCACTCTTCCAACCGAGTGAAAGCCCGACTAAAAGAACTAGTATCGAAGCCAAGGTTAGGTGCTTTGCCTCAGTTGAACCCAAACGATTCACACCAACATATCTTCGCCTCAGGGGAACATAATCTATCCGCTCTACACCACGCCAACGCTCCACAGGCGGTTTAGCTAACCAGAGCTCTGGGCAGCTATGATTCTCAGGAAGCCTATGTTCAGCGCAGAAGAAGCCGCCACAGTAAGCGCATTTAAAAGGCAGAGCCTCCGACTTTCCACAGACACGACAAGTCAACTCTATCTACTTTAACCATCGCACCCAATATTCTTAAGCACTACGCTACAAGGCTTCATCAGACTCAACCAAAGGCACAAACACACACTCAGTAACATCCTTAACATCAAATTTATCAACGGAGATCTTAACAAGCTTTTTAAGCGTCTGAGACCACGAACCCCCTACTGGTATCAGAAGAATCCCACCTTGCTTGGTCTGCTTCTTAAGGTATTTGGGTATAGTGGAAGCCGCTGCTGTAACCACAACTCTATCATAAATCTCCTCCTCAGACCTAGGAGGGTATCCAAGGCACCCATCGCCCAAAATAACCTCTACAACATCACTATAACCGACATTAGCTAGGTTGCGTTTGGCAAACTCAACAAGCTCTGGGATACGCTCTATCGAAACCACACGCCCATTTGATCCGACAATCTCAGCCATAAGGGCGGCAGAGTATCCACTTCCACACCCTACCTCTAGAACCTTAAGGCCCCTTCTAAGCTCTAGAGCTTCCAGCATGATAGCAACCATATGTGGCGCCGAAATAGTCTGCCTTGTCTTCCCTAAGGGGAGTGGAATATCAAGATAAGCGTTCTCCACCTCATCTGGCCAAACAAACTTCTCCCTCGGCACCTTCAAGAAGGCTGATTCAACGGCCTTTGACTTGATCAGACCTTCCTCCTTTAGGTTCTTAACTAGGTTAAGTCTCTGCTCCTCAAAAGTCATATGCACACTCATACTCTGCACCTCGACTACACACCAAACCAGCGTTCAAGCGTCTCAGACGACTTCTTTTGGGCATCCTTCAACTTACTGAGAGCAGACCTTACACGCTCCTCTGAGAAACTACGCTCTCCGCATAGAAAATCTACAACACCCTCCTCATCAACCTCACCCCATTTAACCTCGACTTGCGTGGAAACCTTCGGATTCAGAAAGATCGACCTTATAGATTCATAATCTATTTCAGCCAAAGCATCCTTAATCTCAGGCACATCCTCAAGCCTACCATACTGCTTAATATACTTCAACGCCTTAACCGGACCAATACCCTTAAAGCCATCGGGGTTAAAGTCTGTACCAACAAGTATACCAACATCTATGAGCTGCTCCCTTGTTAACCCCAGTTCCCTTAAAACAGTTTGAAGGCTGATCTCCTCCGGCTCAACCTCTACATACACAGGCTTATTCGGAAGCTTCCTTCTTCCAGATATGGCTACATTTCTTACTAGACGAGGTGCACCAAATAGAAGCGAGTCATAGTCTTGGCTTGCGGTATGTGTTGCAACACCTATCTTGGTAAGATAAGCTGCTGTGGCTTCGCCTTCAGAAGGCGCTTCAATCCAAGGTATCCCAAGAAGGTTAAGCAGCGTCTTAGTGTCTTCAACCATGTAGTCTTTGATTATGGAGGTAAATTGAGCATATTTTCTAGCAGCCTCATAGTCTCCTCTAGACAGAGCCTCAGCATATTTTACCACAGCCTCCTCCTTCACCTTCCTCCTACGAGCTATCTCAGCAGCTTTAAGACTAGGAGGCTGACCATCCAAAATGTAAATCGGTTTTATACCTAAAGAAAGGAGGTTCACATTCCTGTAGAAGAGACCACTAAGGTGGCTGGTTACCCTACCACTTCGATCTCTAAGCGGCTCGCCTTGCTCACCCCTTATAACCGCCAAAAACTGATATAGCGCGTTATACGCATCCACCGCGATAGTGCATCCACGTAGCTCCTCTAGCTTCAACTTCCTCTTTGAGACTATCTCGCCTAAATCTACACCCATATCCAAGATAGACACTATTTGGATAAATTTATCTTTGGCTCCCCACTAAACTAACCTTAGTTGGCTGGCTGGCGATGCGATAACTGCAACTATCTACATATACCCAGCAACTTATACGAACGCATACCAAGCAGATGCCCTGTCTGCGGCTCAAGAAGGCTAAAAATGGTCAACGATGAACCAACACACCCAAACCTAAGCGAATACATAAAAAGACTATCAAGACTAAAGACCTTAGAAGCAAGCGAAGGAGAAGAAGAACGGAAGAAACTAAGAGAGCAAGGCATACACGTGCTTCTCGAAGACGAAAATAGAGGAGAATTAAAAGACTACTTGACAAAGGAGGAAGCCTCAAGATACCTAAGGATGGTCAAAGAATACGAATCAGCCCTAGCAGTTCTCGGAGGCGCAGTAGTAGTAGTTGAAAAAAATTCAAAGATAAGGCAGCTGCTCGGCGTAAGCACTACTAAGCTACGCGAACTCATAAAAGCAGCGGAAGGTTAGGTTGGCTGCTGTTGAGGCGGCTCGATAAACTCTATCCTTCTCTTATCTTTTCCAACCCAACTTACGCTTATTAAACCAAGGATTTCAAGCTTAAGCAGAACCTTGTTAAGCATCGACATATTCACATCAAAACCGTTCTTCACTAACTCATTCAGCAGATCAACATCAGTAATACTTCTAGCTTGCTTGATTTTCTCATAGACATAGTTCTTAAGCAGAAACCTCAAACACCGACTCCTCTAAACATACATTAAAATAATTGATATCTAGATCCTATTTAAGTGTAAAAGGTCTTCTGAGCACCACCAACCCTACTGCTGAGCTGCTGACTCCACAAATTATACCAAGACTCAACATCCTTAGTTATAGATGGTCTAACCCTATTTAAAGCACTTTGAAAATCAGCTAACTTAACAACAGGAGAATCACCAAAAGCGCGTAAAGCGGATAAACCAGCCTCCCTAACAAGCGCCTGCAGATCCGCACCTGAATATCCTTGGGTCTGTTTAGCAAGATCCTCTAACTTAACATCTTGCGACAAAGGCATCCTTGATGTAAGTATTCGCAGCACCTCTAGCCTACCGGCTTCATCAGGCGGAGGAACATATACCAAGAGGTCAAGCCTACCAGGTCTTAGAAGCGCTGGATCTATTAGATCTGGTCTATTAGTTGCGGCTACTACAAAGGTGCCTGAAGTATTTTTTATATTGTCGATCTCTGTTAGAAGCTGGCTTAAGATCTTTTCTGAGGCTTGGTATTCATCTAGAGATGAACGAGACCTTGCTATTGAGTCGATTTCATCGAAGAAGAGGATGCAAGGCGAGGAAAACTTGGCTTTTCGAAAAATATCGCGAATAGCTTTTTCAGATTCACCAACCCATTTTGATAGAATCTCAGGACCATGCACTTTAATGAGGTTTGCACCACTCTCACACGCTAATGCGTGCGCGAGCATCGTCTTCCCACAGCCAGATGGCCCATAGAGTAGAACACCTGAAGCCGCGGATATCCCTAATCGTCTAAACCTTTCGGGATACTTCAAAGCCCATATTACATTCTCTATCAAAGTCTCTTTCACCTTAGCTAAACCGCCTATGTCGCTCCACCTTACCTTAGGTGATTCAACATAGAACTCCCTCATAGCGGTTGGAACGATCTGCTTCATAGCTTCCTGAAAATCTGATAGCCGCACAACCATCTTTTCAAGAATCTCCGGAGGAACCCTACTGTCCTCAAGATCAATATCTGGAATATACCTACGCAACGCAATAAGCGCAGCTTCTTGACATAACGCGCGGATATCTGCGCCAGTATACCCGTGTAGAGAAGAAGCTAAAGATTCTAAGTCTACATCTTCGTCTAAAGGCATACCTCGAGTGTGTATCTGTAGTATTTCTAGCCTAGATCTTTGATTTGGTACCCCGATTTCAATCTCTCTGTCAAATCTACCTGGTCTACGGAGCGCTGGATCTAGTGATTCTGGCCTATTAGTTGCACCTACTACGATAACTGAACGCCTCTCTGAGATGCCGTCCATGAGGGCTAAGAGCTGTGCAACTACACGCTTCTCAACATCACCTATAACCTCTTCTCTTTTGGGTGCTATGGCATCTATTTCGTCTATGAAGATTATGCTCGGCGCATTTTCAGAAGCCTCTTTAAAGATCTCGCGAAGCTTAGCTTCACTCTCACCATAATATTTATTCATGATCTCCGGCCCACTTATACTGAAAAAGCAAGCATCACATTCATTAGCCAAGGCTCTAGCTAATAGCGTCTTACCACAGCCAGGTGGACCATAAAGCAGCACACCTGAAGGGGGTTCGATGCCTAAACGCCGAAAGACTTCTGGATGTTTAAGCGGAATCTCTATCATTTCCCTTAATCGTTTGATCTCCATACTTAACCCACCCACATCATCAAATGTTACAATAGATAATCCACTTGTCGTCTTCTCTGCATCTGGGCTAATCATAAGTTCAGATGTTTCATCAATTACTACAAACCCCTTTGGATTAGTTTCTACAACCTTGAAGTTAACCGAATTTCCTAATATCATAACGGTTAAACTCTGCCCTTCCAGCACGGGTATGCCGTTAAGCCTATTCTTTACAAATTCAGAGAACGCTTCATCAACCATAAGTTTGGCCCCAGTAGGCATAATCCTAATAGTTCTAGCTACCTTAGTCTGCGCCTTTCTTACTACAGCATAATCGTTTAATGCGAGTCCTGCGTTTTTTCTTGTCAACCAGTCGAGCCTAATTATTTGGCTATTCTGCTCATCTTCGTCAAGAGGCCATGCGATTGCTGCTGTGCTCTGCTTGCCTACTATCTCCACTATGTCGCCATCTCTTATGTTAAGCCGTTTCATAACTTTGGGTGGGATTCTAGCTCGATATTTTGCTACATCTCTATGTTTAGCTTCTCTAACCTTAAGCCTAACAGCAGCTAGGCGGCTTACCTTACCCAACTTAGATACCTTTCTGAACTGCTAGCACGCATTACCTAAAATAAAGTTTATTGGGTTAAAGTGAAGTAGATAAACGGCTCACACCCACAACATCTACTTGACTTACGTGCTCCACATCTTTAATTGAAGCCTCAAGTGTATCCAGAACTCCTTCAGATTCTTTTATTTTAATATCTAAGATGAGCGCTGATAGCCCAAATGCTATAGGTTCTTGAACCTTCTTTAAGAGTGAGGAGCCGGCTGGAAGTTTATTTATTATCTTCTCAGTTAATTCATCCAAAGATACTGTGATATCATCTGGAAGCACTTTTACTCTGACGAGCACATCACCCAACTAATTCACACCCCGCTAAGGTCCTTCGAAGCCGCAGTTCACACATTTATATGGTCTAAAGAAGATTCTACATTTTTCACATCGCCAGATTAAGACAGCGCCGCACTCTGGGCAGTAGAACTTTACCGCCTCTTCTCCAGGTGTTATAGGTTTGTTGCAGGATGTGCATGTAGGTAGTTGTATTTGGGACATAGCTATTTCGTTCACCATTCTAATCAGGTGTAGATATACTTTTAGGATACGCGTTTCAAAACCCTAGACGATTAATAAAGTTAATATTTGATTAAGTAGTAGTTGCTAATTTTAGGAAGCAAACTTTTTTAGACAAGTTTAGCTGCAAATTGAACACTTCTTTCTGTAATAATTCTCAGAGTAAGGTTTTAATCTTATGCTTTGGCAACAGTTGTTAAATGTCACAAAACTTCTGTCCCGAATGCGGCGGAGCTATGACATATGAGACATCCACCAAGCGGTATATCTGCACAAGCTGTGGGCTCTACCTAACGAAGGATGAACTTTTGGATTTGAAGGATAAGCGGCGGGCAGAGCTTGATGAGAAGAGGAAGAAGAAGCAAGAAAGGAATGAATATTTAGAATGGTGGTTGTCGAAAAAGAAGTAAGCTTCGTTGCATAGTAAGAGACCAAAAAATGGTCGCCGGAGAGAGGTCAGTAGAAAAGAAACTAGTAATGATATCATCAGCCACATTCATTATTATGCTCGGCGCCGGTATAGTAGTTCCCATCTTACCAAAATATGCTGAGAGCTTTGGCGCATCGTATACTTATGTTGGTTTTACGATTTCAGCTTTTGGTATAGCAAGGATAATTACAGATATACCTTCAGGCAGGCTCTCCGATAAAGTAGGTAGAAGGAAGAGCATACTGTTGGGCACACTTTTGTTTGTCGGCACAGGTATACTTGCAGCATATTCGACAAACATACTGCAGCTTATAGTAGCAAGGTTTATTCAAGGGGTAGGGGCTGCTGTCTTTACAACTTCAGCCTTAGCATATATAGCAGACATCTTACCCGAAGCCAAAAAAGGGAGGTATCTAGGATACTATCAAAGCAGTTTCTTTTTAGGTTCAGCTTTCGGGCCATCGATTGGAGGGTTTTTGACGGGTTTAGGTGGGCTTAGACTCCCTTTTCTTACTTTATCACTCCTCTCTTTAGTAAGCGCTTTAGCTACATACATGGGTTTTTCAAGGTCTAGAGATGAGAAGAAGATTGTATCTGAGAGGGTTTATATTAAGTCGATGATAGCTGAAAAACTTCGAAGTAAACCTATGATAGTATCTTGCGTTGCTGCTGCTTCAACCTTCATTTTAACCACTGGCGTTAGGTTCACAGTCTTACCCATATACTGCGAAAAGGTTCTTAACTTAAGCGAGTCTGAAGTAGGGTTGGTTTTAAGTCTAATAGCATTAGTAAACTTCTTTATGATGAGGTGGGCTGGTGCGCTTACGGACAGACTTGGAGCCACAGTAGCGATGATATATGGCTTTACACTTACTGGTTTAACAACAGCCCTATATGCGCTCTCATTTAACATAGCGATTCTAGTTAGTGTAGCATTGGCATTCGGCGTCTCTACCAGCCTTACTATGCCGGCTCAAGTGAGCTTAGCAGTAGAATCTTCTGACCCTAAGCATAGAGGGCTATCGATGGGGATCTATAGGATCTTCTCTGACATAGGGCTTATAATTGGACCGATGTTTTCAGGCATACTGATAGATTATATCCCTTTAGGGTATGTGTTTTACCCTATTGCTGGAATAAGCCTAACAACATCGCTGTTCATCTATCTTATGTTTAGGAAGAGTTAGGCTTCTGTCTTAGTTGTTTACCTCTACATTCACATCTTTATCAGATTGATTTCTTTAAGGCGTTGAAGTATCTGTTGCACAGTTTCTTCGCGTAGGTTCAACCGCTCCGACAAAACCTTTGCGGCCCAGATGTTGCTGTTAAGAATGTGGTATGCGACTATCCTTTCTTTAAGAGAGAGTGGGGTACCTTGTATAATCTCTTTTGCCACTCTTATAACGCTACACCTTAGCTGCAGAAGCGCTGCCTTCTCTTTGTCTAACTCATTTAACCTTCGGTCTATATCTGCGATTAGTTTAGCGTAGTCGTTAAGCTCGCTTCTATAGCTTCTCTTGCTTAGGAGTGTGTCGAAGCGCTGCTCAAATTCTTCAAGCTGCTCATTCTTTCTAGGATACTGGATGTTCTGGAATGTTGTAATCTGCTCTGCATAAAGGTCTGGAGAGAATTCTATAGTGAGGGAGACGCTCTTGGCTAACTCATATATTCTTCTATCAGGACCATAAGGGCTCGACGCCCTTGTTGCCTCCACGATCTCAGCAGCCTCCATAACCTTAAGATGCTTTGTGACAAGCTGCTGGTTTACACCCAAGTCACTTGAAATCTCTAGGGGGTAGCTAGGTTCATGAGCAAGTCTTCTTATTATCTTCCTCCTGATAGGATTCTCAACCACATTAAGGACTTGATCTAACACTGGTTGGGTCATCGTGCATGATATATGACAGCAATATTTAAATAGTTTACTACCTAAGGTTGTATACTAGGTGATTATATGGCTGCAACAGCTATACCAGCTGTAACACAAACAGGTCAACCAGTACTCATACTAAAAGAGGGAAGCACCGAAACAAGAGGAAAGGCGGCGCAGCGTAATAACATTTTGGCTGCTAAGTTGATCGCTGAGATCGTTAGGAGCTCTCTTGGTCCTCGTGGTATGGATAAGATGCTCGTTGACTCTCTTGGAGATGTCACGATAACCAACGACGGAGCAACGATGCTCAAAGAAATAGATGTTCAGCATCCTGCTGCTAAGATGTTGGTTGAGGTTGCTAAGGCTACTGATAACGAGGTTGGAGACGGCACAACCTCGGCGGTTGTTTTAGCCGGAGCGCTGCTCGAGAAGGCTGAGGAGCTGATAGCCAAAGATGTCCACCCAACACTCATCGTAGATGGCTACAGGAAGGCTGCTGCGAAGGCGTTAGAAGCGCTTCAGAACATCAGCATAAAGATATCACCTGAGGATAGGAGCTGGTTAATCAAAGTTGCGAAGACGAGCATGCAAAGCAAACTTGTCTCTAAAGAAGCGGTTGACTTGGCTAATCTGGTGGTAGACGCTGTTCTAGCTGTCGCTGAGAAGAAGGATTCTGGGTACAAGGTCGATATTGACAACATCAAGGTGGATAAAAAGGCTGGCGGCTCGCTTAAAGACACTCGCTTGATCAAGGGTGTTGTGTTGGATAAGGAGGTTGTTCACGCGGGGATGCCTAAGCGTGTCGAAAACGCTAAGATAGCCCTAATAAACGCACCTTTCGAGATCGAGAAGACGGAGTTCGACGCAAAGCTGAACATAACAGATCCAACTATGATGAAGAAGTTCTTGGATGAGGAGAACGCGCTGCTTAAGAGCATGGTTGACAAGGTTGTCGCGACTGGCGCTAATGTGGTTATCTGTCAGAAGGGTATTGATGATGTTGCTCAGCACTTCCTTGCTAAGGCTGGTGTGCTTGCGGTGCGGCGTGTGAAGGAGAGTGATATGACGAAGCTCGCCAAAGCCACAGGGGGCAGAGTAGTGACGAACTTCGATGACCTTACACCAAACGACTTAGGGTTTGCTGAGCTTGTTGAGGAGAGGAAGGTTGAGGAGGATAAGTGGGTCTTCGTTGAGGGCTGTAAGAACCCTAAGGCTGTGAGCATATTGATACGGGGAGGCTCTCAGAGGGTCGTTGACGAAGCTGAGAGATCTATACACGACGCGCTAATGGTAACCAAAGATGTCATAGAAAAGCCAGCAGTAGTTGTTGGTGGAGGAGCGAGTGAGGCTGAAGCTGCACACCAAGTGTTGAAGTGGGCTGAGAAGCTCTCTGGTAGAGAGCAGCTCGCTGCGCAGAAGTTCGCCGAAGCATTAGAGGGTATAGCGATAACCTTAGCGGAAAATGCTGGATTAGATCCTATAGATGTGCAAGTCGAATTAAGGGCTAAGCACGCTGAGGGGCAGAAGTGGTTCGGTGTTGATGTTAGGGAAGGTAAAGTAGCCGATATTTACAGCAAGGAGATATTTGACCCACTTGTAGTCAAGGAGCAGATCATCAAGTCTGCTACCGACGCTGCGAGCATGATACTGAGGGTTGACGATGTTATCGCTGCTGGCAAGATGAAGGAGACAAAGCCACCTAAGCCAGGTGGAGAAGAAGGAGGCGGCGAGGAATAATAGGAGGTGAAATGTATATGGCGGCAGCTGGTCAACCCATACTAATATTAAAAGAGGGAAGCAGCGAAGCCAAGGGCAGAGAAGCGCAGCGTAATAACATTTTGGCTGCTAAGTTGATAGCTGAGATCGTTAGGAGCTCTCTTGGTCCTCGTGGTATGGATAAGATGCTCGTTGACTCTCTTGGAGATGTCACGATAACCAACGACGGAGCAACTATACTGAAGGAGATCGATGTTCAGCATCCTGCTGCTAAGATGTTGGTTGAGGTTGCTAAGGCTACTGATAACGAGGTTGGAGACGGCACAACCTCGGCGGTTGTTTTAGCCGGAGCGCTGCTCGAGAAGGCTGAGGAGCTGATAGCCAAAGATGTCCACCCAACACTCATCGTAGACGGATATAAAGCGGCTGCAGAGAAGGCGTTAGAGATACTTGATAAGCTCGCAATTAAGGTTGAGCCGACAGACAAAGAGTGGCTTGAAAAGATCGCTGTGACGAGCATGCTTACAAAGCTGGTTTCAGAGGAGAGCAAATACTTGGCGAACCTTGTAGTAGACGCCATACTTACAGTAGTTGAAAAGACTCCAACAGGCTACAAGGTTGATATTGACAACATCAAAGTTGAAAAGAAGCCTGGCGGTACTCTCAGCGACACTCGCTTGATCAAGGGTGTTGTGTTGGATAAGGAGGTTGTTCACGCGGGGATGCCTAAGCGTGTCGAAAACGCTAAGATAGCCCTAATAAACGCACCCCTTGAAATCGAGAAGCCTGAGTTTAGTGCAGAAATCAGGATAAATGACCCAGCGCAGATCAAGAAGTTCTTGGATGAGGAGACAGCGATTCTGAAGGGGATGGTCGATAAGATCAGGGCTACTGGTGCTAATGTGGTTATCTGTCAGAAGGGTATTGATGATGTTGCTCAGCACTTCCTTGCTAAGGCTGGTGTGCTTGCGGTGCGGCGTGTGAAGGAGAGTGATATGACGAAGCTCGCCAAAGCCACAGGGGGCAGAGTAGTAACGAACTTTGACGACTTGACTGATAAGGATCTAGGGTTTGCTGAGCTTGTTGAGGAGAGGAAGGTTGAGGAGGATAAGTGGGTCTTCGTTGAGGGCTGTAAGAACCCTAAGGCGGTGAGCATATTGATACGGGGAGGCTCTCAGAGGGTCGTTGACGAAGCTGAGAGATCTATACACGACGCGCTAATGGTAACCAAAGATGTCATAGAAAAGCCAGCGCTGGTTGCTGGAGGCGGAGCACCTGAAGCACAATTAGCCTACGAGATCAGAGAGTGGGCGAATAAGCTCTCTGGTAGAGAGCAGCTCGCTGCGCAGAAGTTCGCCGAAGCATTAGAGAGCATACCCTTAACATTAGCTGAGAACGCGGGAATGGATACGATAGATACACAAGTAGAGCTAAGGGCTAAGCACGGCGAAGGTAAGATCTGGTATGGAATCAGCGTTATGGACGGTGGTGTAGCAGACATCTATGAAAAAGGGATATTTGAGCCAGTAAAGGTCAAGGAGCAGATCATCAAGTCTGCTACCGACGCTGCGAGCATGATACTACGCATCGACGATGTTATCGCTGCTGGCAAGATGAAGGAGACAAAGCCACCTAAGCCAGGTGAAGAAGAGGGAGGCGGCGAGTTCTAAAAGCACGCCCCATCTCTTATTTTTAGTTTATTTAGTTGAGCCACACAGTTTTGCTTGAGAAAGGTGTGCGTGTAGCCTTCTGAGGCTGCATATCTGGGTAACCTAAGTAGATAAATCCAAGAAGATACTCTTTATCACTTAAGCCGAAGAATTCTTTAACCTTCTTTCTATACGCGGCTTTTCCAGTCCTCAAAATAGCGCCTAACCCTAGAGCATGTGCTGCTAGAAGCATATTCTGCATAGCTGAGGCGGTTGCTACTATCTCCTCTAACTCAACTACATTCGGGTCTTGCTTTGGGGAGGCTGCGACTGCGATTATTACGGGTGCTCTCAGTGGACGCTGCCTCTCTGAGTCGAGCTTTACTTTACTCTCTTGCGAATCTAGGTCTGTAAGCTCTTCAGCTAACGCTTGCGCCATAGCCTCACCTAGCTTCTCTCTTGCCTTGCCGGTTAACACGAAGAATTTCCAAGGCTCGGTTAGGTGGTGGGTGGGAGCCCAAGTTCCAGCGTCAAGTATCTTTTCAATTAACTCTTTAGGCGGCTCATCTGGCTTGAACTTACTTATACTTCGCCTCGTCTTTATAGCCTCTAACACATCCAAGGAAACCACTATTTCAATATATGCTTAGGTTTGCATATAAATTTTTAATTAAATTAGTGTCAGCTCGCCTTGCTTCTAAGATATTCGGTTATCACTTTCTTCTGGGCACGCCTAAGCATCTCAGAGAGAGTAGGCGGGGAGAGGTCCAGTATGTTAGCTAATGAACGCAGATCTATCCTCCGCGGGTAGTCGAAGTAGCCTAAGTCAAACGCCAACCTCAGAACCTCTTCCTGTCTCTTAGTTAATACATCAAGCTTTTTAGCTCGCTCTATTCTTTTTAAATCGAATTTTACACCCTCTTTTTCCAAATTATCCAAAAGGCTTCTAATAGCAAATTTATTCCCAAGCATCACCCAGCTTATCGTGCCATCTTGGTTAAGCGTCGATGAAACCATAAAACACTGGGATGAGGCTAAGATTCTACATGCTGAGCAAGTATGCGATATAAGCGAGCCTTTGATACGCCCACCCTTTACACTAATAACCTCAAGCCTAGAGATGTTAGGATCAGACTTCAACACCTTCAAAACATCAGCAACACACTCTTCACCTACAAGTATTTCGAAGAGTTCTTGAACCGCGCCACTACTCTTAACGGGCTTACAATCTAAGATCTTAACTACGGCGCTATGGTTCGAAGATATGTTATGTATCCAAGTCCTATTAGGCGTTATAGAAACCTCGACTTCGAGCATTAATACCTACTATATTAGGATACACGGTAATATATTTGTGTTTACGAGCCACACCTAAAGATTTAGGTAAAACACTTTACTAAAAGATAAAACCCTAAAAACAATCGATGAAAAAATGACACATATACATCACCACGAACAAGACCCAATCACTATACTAATGGAAGAGCATAGAGTAATAGAAAGAGCCATAAGGCTATTAGAGGAAGTAGCCGCAAGACTTGACGCAGGAAAACAAGTTGAACCTACAATACTTATCAACCTACTTGACTTTATCCGCAACTTCGCTGACAGATGCCACCACGGTAAAGAAGAAAAGATCCTCTTTCAAACCTTCAGTGAACACGGCATACCTGTTGAAGGTGGGCCAATTGGGGTTATGCTCTTTGAGCATGAAGAAGGTAGAAAAGCGGTTAAAGCTATGGCTGAAGCAGCTTTGAAGATAAAAGAAGGAGACTGGAGACAAACACATCTATTCTCAAGCAACGCAAAAGGGTATTCACAACTTTTAACTCAGCACATATACAAAGAGGATAACATACTCTACCCTATGGGTGGTAGACTGTTATCTAAAGAAGAGAAAGAGGATCTTGTGAGGAGATTTGAAAAAGTTGAGAGAGAGGAGATGGGCGAAGGAGTGCACGAAAAATACATCCGTTTAATAGAGGAACTTGAGGACAAAATCCTCTGGAGCAGCTAACTTTTAATCCACCACTAGAATAGCGTCATAATATGCCTAAAATCAGAACACCTATGCTAATAATAAACTTCAAAAACTATCTTGAAGCATCTGGTGAAGGCGCCCTCAGACTCGCAAAGGTGGCTGAAGAAGTCTCGCAACAAACCAACACATCTATAGTGGTATGCCCACCTTTACCCTACTTGTCGCAGATATGTAGCGCCACAAAGATCCCAGTCTTCGCACAACACACAGATCCAGAAAAGGTGGGAAGTAGCACAGGAGCTATCGTCGCAGAAGTGATTAAGGTAGCCGGCGCCAAAGGCTCTATCTTGAATCACAGCGAAAGAAGGATAGAGCAGGATAAGATCAAGGCTACAATAAAGAGACTGCATGAATCTGACTTGGTTTCAGTGGTATGTGCAAGAGAACCGTCTGAGGTATCAGTGTATGCTGAATTTTCACCAGACTACATTGCTATAGAGCCTCCTGAGCTTATAGGCTCTGGTGTGGCTGTGTCGAAAGCTAAGCCAGAGGTTATAACCGAGTCTGTTAAAGCAGCAGCCATATCAAATCCAGATGTTGGTGTCATCTGTGGCGCTGGTATAGTGGATGGTAGTGATGTAGAAGCAGCTCTTAATTTAGGTGTATGTGGCGTGCTAGTTGCTAGCGGAATAGTCAAAGCTGCTGACTGGAGGAGCAAGATCTTGGAAATGAGTAAAGCGCTTCAGTAATAATCATTAAACTACACCATATTTTACTTATAATATCAATAAGTAATACCAAGAAAAATAAAGAAATATGTGCATATTACTGCAAAATTTATATAACCCATTAAACAACATTTACAAGCGAGAAGATGACGACAAAACCTAACCCTTTTCAGAACGCATTAAAACAGCTAGACATAGCCGCTGAGCTCTTAAAGATGGACCCAGACATATACCAGATGCTTAAAGAACCTAAAAGAGTTGTTACAGTAGCGGTCCCTGTCAGAATGGATAGCGGCGAAGTTATTACATACTTAGGCTACAGAATACAACATAATGACGCTAGAGGACCTTATAAAGGCGGTATCAGATATCACCCAGATGTTTCTTTAGATGAAGTAAAAGCTTTAGCCTTCTGGATGACATGGAAATGTGGTGTAGTAGACATACCGTTTGGCGGCGCAAAAGGCGGTGTAATCTGCAACCCTAAGGAAATGTCTCGAAGCGAAAAAGAACGGTTAACAAGAAGATACACCAGCATGATCGCACCACTCATGGGGCCATACATAGACATACCTGCACCAGATGTCTACACAGACGCTCAAACTATGGCTTGGATAATGGACACATACAGCCAACTTACAGGCTACAGAGTGCCAGAATGCGTAACTGGAAAACCCGTCAGCTTAGGTGGTTCAGAAGGTAGGGCTGAGGCTACAGGTTTAGGTGCTGCCATATGTGCAAGTGAAGCGGCAAATGCTATAGGCTTAAATCTTAAAGATGCTACGGTAGCGATTCAAGGGTTTGGTAATGTTGGCTCTAATGCTGCACTCTTTTTGGCTGAAATGGGTTGCAAGATAATTGCATTAAGTGACTCACGGGGCGGCATATTTTCACCTAAAGGAATTAACCCACTCGCTGCTCTAAGATATAAAGAGAAGACCGGAAGTGTTGTCGGTATGGCTGGATGCGATGAAATCACTAACGAGGAACTTTTAGAGCTTGAGTGTGATATCCTACTACCCGCAGCGTTAGAAAATGTTATCACACAAGAAAACGCTAGTAGAGTCAAAGCTCGAATCGTAGTCGAAGGGGCTAATGGACCCACAACACCAGAAGCAGATAAAATACTTTATAGCAACAAGGTCTTTGTAGTGCCTGATATACTTGCAAACGCAGGCGGCGTTACTGTAAGTTATTTTGAGTGGGTTCAGAATCTTAATCGAGATCACTGGAATCTCGCTGAAGTTAAAAGGAAGCTAGAAGAAAAGATGATATCAGCCTTCAAATCTGTCTATGAGACTTCGGTTAAATACAACATCGACATGAGGGCAGCAGCCTTAATGGTTGGAGTGGGACGAGTGGCCGAAGCCATCAAAACGCTCGGAATATGGCCCTAAGCACAGACTAATAAAAAATATATTGTTGAGCTTCAAAAGGTTATGTGACGAAGGGTTGTTAAGGATTGCCCCATGAGGGACCCGACAGCAATGGTAGATGCTGGCCAAGATGCATATCCTTCAAATGCGCTAAGAGAGCTATGTTAATACGTGGGCATACGATTTGGTGCAGCTGGTTGAATGATGTATGTGTAGGCCCTTCTTGCTCATATGCTCAGTGCGTAAGGAACAAGCTTCTGCCAGATAACAGATGCGGTCTGGTGATAAAAAGAATAACATCTGACGTGGTGAAGCCTGAAGACTTTAACCTCAATATAAAGTTGAAGGGTAAGCTTGCTAGGAAGCTAGAAGGCGACATAGTGTAGCAAATCTATCATTTAACCAGCATCTTATAGGCAAAGGATACCACACGCGCCGAAAGTATTATTGAAGCGATGGTTTCAGGGATAGCAACACCAGTCCAAGGGAATATCCATATCAAGGCTGCGATGATAGCGCCAACTACCGTTAGGAAGCCTGATGCTCTTGATGATTGTAGTATGAGAGACAAACCTAGAGTCAGCAAAGAAAACACGATTAACACAAAGAAAGCAACTGAAACGTAAAAGTGTAGTTTACCATAGTTTTCGGGGAACAACCCTATAGCTGCGAGAAATATAGATGCAGCGATTAGGAGAAGGGAACCTAGTTTTGCTATATATCCTGAGGTGTAGTTTAGTAATCCGAGTGAGAAGATGAGAAGCAATGCGCCGCCTATAAGTAGTGCTGTGTTAAAGATGGGTGCTGAGACACCTACACCTAGGTCGCTGAGCGCATTATTGAACCAGCTAAAGCTAGGGTAGTAGAATATTGCTAGCAGTATAAGAGGGTATACTATAGCTACACCGAGTATGCCGCATAACCCAGCAGCTCTAACCAATTTTTTTCTGCCCATTGTAGCTCTCCTATATCTGCAAAATCTATATATCAATATGTCGCGCTTGTTGTATTAGGAGAAATGTTCAAGATAGTCTTGGATCACGCGCTTCCCCATAAGTTAAGCTATCTTAGGGTTTATGCTGAAATGGGGTATGCTAGGCTCTACCTCTCATTTGACAGCGGAAATATACAGTGGTTCGGGAAGATAGAAAAGAAGAAGAGTGTATCTAGAGCTATAACTGACAAAGAATACTTCGCTCATAGACTTAAGCACCCTATTAAAAAGGTGCTGATGGAGGACGAAGACGAGATAGTTGTGGAAACAAAGGATGGTGTTGAAGAGCGGTGGCTTAAACCGCGATGGCTCTTAAGAGAAGCAAGAATAAAAAGGATATCTTCTGATGGTAGGTAAGGCGAAAAATGCAAAGCGTCAACAAAACAGCAGTAGACTTACTAAACAAGATATCTGTTTATGCTAAGATGATCGATGAGGCTATCGATGCTGAGCTTCTAAGATACTCAGATTCAAACTTCTATAAGCCTTTGAAGTATGCGTTAGAAGGCGGGAAGCGAATAAGACCCATAATACTACTTCTATCCACTAAGGCTGCTGGGGGGAGAGAGGAAGACGCGCTAAGAGAAGCTGTGGCAGTAGAACTCTTACATACAGAGTCAATAATACACGACGACATCATCGATGACGAAACTGTAAGGAGAAACAGACCAGTTTTCCACCTAGAGTATGGTTTTAACGCAGCCCTACTTACAGCAGACTTCGTATTTGGAATAATATTAGATATAATGTCGAAGTCAAAAAAGGTAGTGGGTGAAGACCTCTCTAAAGCAGCGCTGCAAATGTGTGAAGGCGAAATAATCGAAATGAAAGCCGAAGCTGAGGACCGCGAAGTACCCCTTGACAAATACATTCTAATAATAGAGAAGAAGACCGCAAGCCTCTTCCAAACAGCATCAACCATAGGAGCAAAACTCGCTACAGCGCATGAGAAGACAGTTGAAGCGTTATCGAAATACGGATATAACATAGGAATAGCCTACCAGATTCAAGATGACATCTTAGACTGGAACGATGGCTCTAAAATAGCAAGACGAATAAAGTTTAAAGAAGGTGACCCAAAGAAGAAGCTAGCGGAAATCGCTGTAAAATATGCTTTAGAAGCCAAAATGAGTCTCAGTGATCTGCCTGATTCAGAAGCGAAGCAGATCTTATGCGAGATAGCTGAGTTCGCGGTTAACCGATTAAGTTAAGATTCACTGATATGCTAACACAGCAGCTTTGGCAAGATCATAGATCAACGAAGGGTAAATACCTACAACTATTGTTATAGCAGTGGCGATTAGAAGAACAGCAGATATTAATGTAGGTTCTCTAATCTTACTTTGCGCTCCAAGACCAGTAGGCTCATCGATATACATCCGCTTAATGACCCAAGCATAGTAGCCAAGTGAAAGCGCACTGTTCAGCACAGCCGCAACAGCTAGCCAAGCCATATCGCCTTGGATAGCTGCTGTAAAGAGCACAAGTTTACTCCAGAACCCATTCAAAGGCGGTATTCCAGCCAACGCTAGCAGAGCAACAGCCAGTGAGAGAGCCGTTATAGGCATCCGACGCCAAAGCGAAGCAAAAGAGTCTAAACCAACCTTACCAATAGCCCGATCTACCGCAGCAACAGCCAAAAAGGCTGCTGACTGCATAACCGCATGATTAAACACATGGAACAAGACGCCGATAAGACCTAGCGTCTTAGCGGGGCCTGATGCTACAGCGAATCCTATCAGGAGGTAGCCTGCTTGGGCTATGCTTGAGTATGCGAGCATTCTGCTTACTGATCTTTGTGTGAGGGCTGCTATATTTCCTAAAGTCATAGTGGCTAATGCAAGTATGGCGAAGGCTGTTGTCCAGTTTACGCTTAAGAAGGGGAGTGCTACTACAAAGACCCTTATGGCTACGACGAAACCCGCTTTCTTTGTTCCAGCTGAAAGGAAGGCGCTAATCGTTGTCGGTGCGCCTTCATATGCATCTGGTATCCACATATGAAATGGAACTACTGACATCTTTAATCCGAATCCAGCAATGTAGAGCGCTAACATAAGTATGGCTATTGGATCTAGCGGGTTAGGTAATTGTTGTAGGTTTTGTAGTACAGCGTTTAGGTTGGTTGTGCCCGTTAAACCGTAGGTGAGTGAGATTGCGTAGAGGAGTATGCCGGAAGAGAAGGCGCCAAGCAGGAAGTATTTTACAGACGCTTCGTTTGAGAATGGGTCACTCTTCCTTAGCCCAGCGAGCACATAGGTTGGTATACTCATAAGCTCCCAAGCAACCACTATCATAAGCAGATCAGCTGCGAACGAGAGGAGAACCATACCGAGAGTAGAAAAGAGGAGGAGAGAGAAGTAGACAGCAAGATTTCTTTCACCCCACATATAGTTTCTCGACGAAAGAACGACAAACAGAGAGACTAGCAGCACAGTTAAGGCGAAGAAGTATGCCAAGAAGTCTTCGTGGAAAAGATTTGTGTAGATCGGTGAGGGTGCAGACAAGTAGTTTAACATCTTGAATAGAGTTAAAGTAAGTGAAAGTAGCAGAGCCGCCAAAGAGACAAAGAAGGGGATGCTCTGCCGCACCGAAGAACTCCTAGATAGGCTTAACATTGAGACAAGCATGCTGCTTACTGTAAAGATGGCTGCGTAGTAGAAGACTGTGCTCATCCACCACCACCTACGGCTTGAAAGAGCGCTGATGAAAGCGGGTCTACAACCCCAAGTATGAGAGATGGAAAGACCAAAAGTAGGAATAATGGGACCAAGTAGAGTAGGAGCGCGAACATTGCTCTATTAGGTAGATCGTGATAATGTGTATGCTGAGGAAGAGGGCTAAGAACCGTCCTCTTTATCATCCATAGAAAGTATGCTACAGTAAGCAGAGGTATTAAGACCGCCAAAGCGTACCAAGTGTTGACCGAAATGGCGCTTAGAATCACCATCCACTCGCTGAGGAAACTGCTATACATCGGCACACTCATACCAGCCAGAGAGCCTAAGATTAAGGTTAGAGCTGTCTTAGGCATACCGCTCCGCAGACCCTTTAACTCATCGATGTTTCTTGTCCCCGCTTGCTCGTGTATGTATCCTGAGAGCATAAAGAGGATTCCTATAGCGGCTGCGTGGTTGAACATCTGGAATATCGCCCCAGAGATCCCGTAGATAGCACCTTGCGCTGTTGAAGCTGATATCCCCGCGAAGCTACCTAAGAGGACGAAACCCATATGGTTTATGCTCGTTAAAGCTATCATCCTCTTTAGATCTCTTTGAATCATGGCTACGAGCGCACCGTAGAACATAGTTAGGATACCGAATATTATGAAGACCCAAGCATACTGGCGTGAAGCGTCTGCCAATAGACCTAAGTTTACCCTTATGAAACCATACCCACCCATCTTCAGAAGAAGACCGGCTAAGAAAACGCTTATCGGCGCTGGTGCTTCGACGTGCGCATCTGGAAGCCAAGTGTGGAAAGGCACAACAGGCAGCTTAACCCCAAAGCCTACAAATGTGGCGACTGTTGCTAAGAGTTGAACCCAGAAGGGGATCTTACCAACCAGCTCAGGTATGTTGAATGTGTTTGGCGCGGTAAATAGGTATATGAGGATAAAGCCTAGGAGCATAATAACACTACCAACATATGTGAAGATTAAGAACTTCATTGCAGCGTATTTGCGTCTAGGTCCACCCCAGACTCCGATGAAGAAGAACATGGGGATCAAGACGATCTCCCAGAAGACATAGAAGAGTATGAGGTTAAGTGAGCAGAACACACCAATAATACTGCCTTCGAATAAGAGTATGAGGAAGTAGTAGATCGGCTTCTTCTCTGTAATAAGGTCCCATGAGCCTAGGACTACAAGGACCGATAGGAAGGCTGAGATCAGTATGAGAGAGGCACTTAAACCGTCCACACCGAGGTAGTAGTCCACCCCGAAGCCGCCTAACCAATGATATGGGCCTTCAATGAAGGTGAATGAGGCGCCTTGGTTTGAGGTAAAGATGGAGCTGTATAAGTAGAGTGATAGTGCAAGAACCACAACCGTAAGCGTAAGTGAAGCTACTTCACAGAGTCTTTCTCTAAGCCTCCCTAAGAGATATACAACTACGGCTCCCACGATTGGTATGAAGATAAGCAAGCTGAGTATTGGTGTATCCAACTTTGTTCACCTCAAAAGTAGTGAAGGGTTTAGAACCAAGATTATCAGCACCACAATGACACCTACCGCAAAAACGAGGAGATAATTTTGTGATACGCCTGTCTGGAGAATTCTAGCGAGTCTAGAGAAGCGCACATTAATGTAGGCTAAGCCGTTTATGAAGCCGTCTACAATGTATCTGTCAAACCAGTTTCCAGCCTTTGAGAAGATGATTGATGCTGAGGCAGTCGCATCACCCAATCGGTCTATCACAGATACCTCTAATCCCCGCCATATAATCCGTGCGAAGCTAAGCAAACCATCCACGAAGATCGCATAGTATAGTGTGTTAAGATACCATCTATTCTCCAAGAAGATGTATATTGCTCTAAGAAGTTTACTTGAATTTACAATCTTAGCAGCGTCTAAACGCCTAGCTATGTAGATGGAGTAGCTTAAGGGAAGACCTACAGCCAACGCTGCTAAGGATCCGCCTACTGCTGCGAGGTTAAGCTCAAAACCTTTATGGGCAGCTTCAAATCCATATTCGTGCAAGTAGTGCTCAAGTGAGTTATGGAGGGATGTTTCAACAAAAGGACCCGCTAAACCGATGACCAAGGAGGCAACGGCTAGAATGGTGTAGGGCAGCCACATAACCTTCGGGGCTTCTCCAAGGTGATGCTCAGCTTCCTCGTGTAAACCGTGCTTATGCTCTAATCCAAGCTTACCCTTCTCCCCAAAGAAGACCAAGCCAAGCATCCTAAAGGTGTAGAAGACTGTGAGCATAGCTGTAGCAACAGACAAAGCGAACAAGATAGGAGCATATGGGGTATGGGCTTCAAGCACCGAAGCCAAAACCGCGTCTTTACTCCAAAAGCCGCTTAATGGAGGCACACCAGCGAGAGAAGCCGAAGCCAAGAGCATAGAGAAGAAGGTTATAGGCATAACCTTTCTTAACCCACCCATGTCAGAAAGGTACTTGCTTCCACAAGCGTGTATAAGCGCACCAGCAGCCATGAATAGAGAAGCCTTAAACACAGCGTGGCTCATCAGATGGAAGAAACCTGCTGTGAAACCGCTAGCAAACGCGGTCTCCTCAGCAACTAAGCCAGCTGCTCCTAACGCGAGCATCATATACCCTATCTGTGAGACAGTCGAGTACGCTAACACCTTCTTTATCTCTCTGCCAACAACAGCTTGCGTAGCAGCTAAAAAGGCGGTGAACGCACCAACCCAAGCGACAGCCTCAAAGAACAACGGCGCCGCATTAACCGCTTGAGCCGCTGTGTAAAAGATGGGGCCAATTCTCGCCACTAGAAAGACGCCAGCCTTCACCATAGTAGCTGCGTGTATTAGTGCTGAAACCGCTGTTGGGCCAGCCATGGCGTCTGGAAGCCATTCTTGCAGCGGAAACTGTGCTGATTTACCGATGGCTCCGCCGAAGATCAATATTGTTACTGGGATTAGTAGTCCGGCTGATGCGAGGCTGCTTGCCCACTCTGTGTGTTCAGCTAGTTGTGTGAAGCTGAAGGTCTTTGAGTGGGTGTAGAGTATTAGTAGCCCTATGAGGAATGCTGAGTCTCCAACTCTAGTTGTTATGAAGGCCTTCATTCCAGCGTGGCTAGGTGAATAGGCTTGTTCACGCCCCCAAGCCCTTCTTCCTCCTTCTTCGACTGGTGTTCCAACCCAATACTTCTTTTCATCGGTATGCCAGAAACCTATTAGAGCATAGGAGCATAGACCGACACCTTCCCAGCCGAAGAATAGTTGAAGTAGGTTGTCTGATAATACGATGAGCTGCATGTTACCTATGAAGAAGTTCATGAAGAACCAGTATCTTGTTAGGTTCGGTTCACCTTTCATGTATCCTAGGCTGTATACCATGATTAGGAAACTGATCCAAGCGACTATGTTAGCCATTATTATGCTGAGTTGATCTGCTAATACACCGGCTTGAAGACCTATTGAGGGTATCCATTCTACGGTGCTATGTATAACTTCGTTTGATAGTAGCAGAAGGGCTGCTGAAACCGCTGAAGCCAGTGAGAATAATACCGCAAGGTAGTCTCTTACTTTGTCCCCTATCTTTGCGAAGATTGGTGTGAGTAATGCGCCTATTATGGGTAGAAGCCAGACGAGCCAAGGTAGCGCTTCATTCAAGAACAATCAACCTCCTAGAAGCATCTGCACAGCTGGGAAAAGCCTTTCAGTAAAAATAGTCGGATACACACCTATAAGCAGCCCAGTTACAGCTAAAACTAGTAGCGGAACAGTGACCGTTAGAGGCGCCTCTTTAACATCTTTGAGACTCTCTGGAAGTTTGCCGAAAAAGACACGCTTCATTAACCATAATGAGTAGCCTGCGGTTAGAGGAGTAGCGAAAAGCGCTATCCCGCTTACGATAGTTTTAGCGAAGTCACCACGCTCTATTGCACCAGCAAATGAGCCGTAGAAGATCATCCATTCAGATTGAAAGCCGTTGGTAGGTGGTATTCCCATTATCGTTAGGAAGCCAATTAAGGCGGCTGTTGCGGTTATAGGAAGCTTCTTAGCTAAACCACCCATCTTGCTTATGCTCCTTAAACCATGTGCTTGAAGAATTATCGCGCCTGCTACCATAAAGAGGATTGCTTTGCCTGTGCCGTGGCTCACATAATGCAGCACAGAGCCTGATATACCTATGTAAAAGGTTGATGCGATTCCGAAGATTATGTAGCCCATCTGGCTTACACTCGAGTACGCTAAAAGGCGCTTTACATCATCTTGCATAAAAGCCATAAGCCCGCCGTAGATTATGGTTACTAGGCCCCAGATGCTTATAGCGAATAAAACATATTCATACGCTAAAGGTAGAAGATAGAGTAGAATCCTAAGATAAGCATAACCACCTATACCGATCATGGCTGGTGAAAGCAGAGCGCTTATAGGTGTAGGCGCTTCAGCGTGCGCATAAGGAAGCCATATATGCAAACCGAATGAGGCAAGTTTGACAAAAAGCCCAACCGTTATGAGAACCGCTATAGCTTGAATATAGGTTATGGGAATAGAAGAAGTGTCAAAACTCTTGACCAATTCTCCTGAAGGTTGGAGGTGAACCATATCGAAGGTGAGAACAACACCACCATACAGTGTAGAAAGAAACACGGTAGTCAATATCCCGGCTAAAAGCAGTAGGGCGCCAATATGCGTCCATAAAAAGTACATAAGTGATATTCTAGCCCTATCACCATAGCCGAATTCAGCGATAAGAAAGTAAGATGGAATTAACATAATCTCGAAGAATATGTAGAACTGTATTAGGTTAGTAGCCAAAACTGTGCCTAACATGCCTGATGCATAAGTGAGGTATAGTGCTTGGTATAAACCGTGTTTTGAGTAGACTAAGTGTTGCTCTTCAAACTCCTCTTCGATTCGATGCGTCATGTAGGGTATAGAGTAGACAGCTAAAACTGTTGAAAGAAGGTATATCGTTATTGCGAAGGGTAGGCTAAGACCATCAAGCCTCAACCCAAAGACTCCAAAGGGTTGCCAAGAGTAGAATTCAAAGTAATCTGGTTTTGTTGACGCTGCGTAGATTATGAGCAGAGTTGAATACGCCAATACAATAAACGAGAGCCATCCAACTTTACTGCCTATTCGCCTACCAATTAGATACACAATAGGTGAAAGGATTATAGGTAAGAAGACTGCTTGGAGTAAGGGATTGATCATCATAGACCCTAACCTCTCAACCCCTTGATCTCAGAAACATCAACATCCTTCCTCAACCTAAACACAGCCAAGATGATAGCCAACCCAACAGCGGCTTCAGCCGCAGCCAAGGATATGGAGAACATAGCCAGCGCTTGCCCAGTTACCGATGTTGGATGTAGATAACGGGTAAAAGCCACAAAATTCAAGTTCGCGGAGTTAATCAATATTTCAACAGCAAAGAGCATTCTAAGGGCATTCTTCTTAGTTACCAAGCCATAAACACCTATAGCGAAGAGAACAACAGAGACGAACAAGTAGTTTACAAGCGGCTCCAAGATCAATCCCTCTCCAACTTAGCCAAAACCACAGCGCCGATAACAGCTGAAGCCAGCACGAGCGATAAAGCAACCAAAGCAGCCCAATAATCTGAAAGAATCAAAGGACCGAGCAAAGTAAAAGGCGCTTGCTCAAGCGTAGGCGTAGCGTGAGTAAATGCGGATGCGTAAACTAGGTATCCTAAACCTAACGCTATTATTACGGCCGCTACTACACCAGCAGTCCTATAGACACCCTCCTTTATCTTCAACCACTGCTCTCTCCTTACAAGCATAACAGTGAAGAGTATGAGTACAGCTATTGCACCCACATATACGGTAAGTTGAAACATCGCGAGGAAGACCGCATCTAACAACGCAAAGAAGCCAGCTATTCCAACAAATGATAGAGCCAACGCTACAGCGCCGTAAACAACCTCCTTAGCCTCCAAAGCCAAAATAGCCGAAACAATAGTTATTATAGCAAGAGCAGCAAACACAAAATCAACCAACTGGAACACCTCTATCTTAAGCTAAACCCACTTAAGACCACCAAAGCAGCCACTAAAAGATTCAAGAGCGCGAGTATAAGGTAGCGTGCCCAACTCTGCTTAAGAAGCAGATCTATCCTAAGCCGTGGGAAAACTCCTCGAGGAATTAGTAGAAGCGTTGTTACGATAAAGCTCTTCAATATGAACCAGAACTCTGGTGGTAGAAACGCAGGCCCAAGCCAACCACCTAAGAAAAGAAGCGTAAAGAGGGCTGAAAGCACATACAACTTGATGTAAACAGCGATACCCAAGATCAAGCCAAAGTTCATCCCACCATATTCAGTCAACCAACCTGAAACCAACTCGGGCTCAGCTTCAGGGAGATCAAAGGGGATCCTCTCAAGCTCCGCTAAGGCGCAGACTAAGAAGACGATAGCTGAGACCGGAGCCAACAGTATAAACCAGACGCTTGACTGCACCCTCACAATATCTATTAGGTTCAACGAGCCGGCGTAAACAACAGGTGCAAGCGCCGAAAGTATGAGTGGAATCTCGTAAGACACCATCTGATGCAGTGCCCTAAGACCGCCGAGCAAAGGGTATCTGCTGTTAGAAGACCAAGCAGCCATCAAAGCAGTTATTGGAAAGAATCCGAGCACAGCAAATATGACTAGCACACCAACATCAGACCTTGCGATGACCCACTTATCAGTGACTGGTATAACAGCAACAGCAGCAGTAGCTATGATTACCGTAAGGAGAGGAGCAAGAATATAGAAGAACCTATCAACGACTTTTGGAATAACCAACTCCTTAGAGAGCAGCTTTAAAACATCAGCAATCGGTTGAAGAATCCCTTCAAATCTACCCGCATACAGAGGACCCACACGAAGCTGCATCTTAGCAAGAAGCTTCCGCTCCCATAACCCAGCAATAGCTGCATACAACGCAACAAACGTAAAGCCTGGGAAGACGGTAATCCTAAAGAGGTCTGTATCCATAAGTTTTAAGGTGAACGCTAAAGTCTCGGAAGGATCAAGTAGCATCGAGGGCTCTATAGGGAAAGTGGGTCCAAGCAGATGATACGCTGCCAAAAGAAGAATAGGTATTAAAATGATTATAATCACGACCAAAATTGCTATCCTAATTAAGAATTCTAGGAGATTTCTAATTAAAGCCATAGTGTCATCGTCCTCTTTAATCTAAAGGCAAGAGGGTAAAATGAGCGTTGAATACGAATAGTGTATTCACCATATTTCACGCCTCCCAGCATGATAAAGCGTAAAACCTAACGGAACCAGCAACAAGCCGATAAACAAGACCACGACAAAGAAGCCGTTTAAGCCAACTGTTTGAATAGATAGACCCCAGGCGAAAAGGAACATAGACATAACGTCGAAAGCGACGAACATAAGAAGATATGCGTAGTACTGCATCATCAACGACATCTTGCCAGCGCCGCTTGGGATCTGCCCACATTCATATTGCATTTCCTTTGGTTTTGTAGGTTTTTTAGGTGAAATTATTAGTGGTATAATAATCATAGGCACAGAAGCTGCGGCAGCAAATGCGGCGGTAAATAAAATAAGTAGTAGGTCTGAGCCCATACCCCTCAAATGCTCTTATCATACCATATTTAAAGCTTATACGGAGAGTAGAAAGGGTTTTATCTAAGGCAGAGCAGAGGCACTCATGATGCCTACTCACCTCTCTAAGAAAGACAACATTTTGGAAGTAAGGTTCGTAGACGAAGATGTAGCGTTAGCTGACATACTTCACCATGAACTTCTTAAAGAAAGCGGCATAGTCTTCGCAGCAGTAGCCCCAACCCACCCTCTGTTGGCTGAAACCACACTAACTATACGAAGTAAAACCGAGCCTACTAAAATTTTAGCAAAGACTGTAAAGAAAGCCTCTGAGACGATAAAAGAGCTGCTTAATAAGACAGAAGATACATTAAAGAAAGGCGGATTACAATGAAGTTCTGCCCTAAATGTGGAACAAAGCTCCGATATAGACATGTGAAGATGGAGGCTAAAAGTGAACTAGCTTTAGCCTGCGATAAGTGCGGCTACTGGGAGCCAGTAGCTAAAAGCGCTACAAAAGCCATAGTTAAGGAAACCGAACAAAGTACGCCGATTAAAGTGGTTGGAGATAAGGAGCTCGAAATAAAGCCTATGCCTACAACTAATATAGAATGCCCAAAGTGTCATAATAATGAAGCTTACTGGTGGTTCCTCCAGACTAGAGGTGGGGATGAGCCTACTACACAGTTTTACCGCTGCACTAAATGTGAATATACGTGGAGGCTCTACGCTTAGAGCGGAAGGTCTCCAAAGCGTTTGACATACGGTATAAGCCCGCCTTCATCGAGTATTTTCTTCATAGCAGCTGGTAAGGGTGGGAAGCGTATCTTCAAGTTCTTCGTGTGGTTAAACACTACACCAGAGGATAGGTCGATGGTAAGTAGGTCGCCGTCATCTATCAGAGAGGTATCACAGATCACGACAGGTAGACCTATGTTTACAGCGTTTCTGTAAAAGATTCTTGCGAACGATTTAGCTAAAACCGCCTCAACCCCAACCAACTTTATTATAGTCGGCGCGTGCTCTCTACTAGAACCCAACCCGAAGTTAACACCAGCAACTACAAAATCCCCCTTCTTAACATTCGTAGGGAAATCCGGTCTAGCATCTTCAAGCACGTGCCTAGCCAACTCATCGAGATTAGATCTTAAATGAAAGTACCTTCCTGGGGCTATGTGATCTGTGCTTATGTTATCCCCAAACTTCCACGCTCTACCAGCCAACTACATCACTTCTCTGGGGTCTGTTATTCTGCCTTTTAAAGCGGTTGCTGCTGCTGTAGCCGGTGAGCCTAGATAGGTAAATGCATTAGGATTACCGGTTCTACCTACGAAGTTGCGGTTCGTTGTTGTAAATACAACTTCGGCGTCTGCTGGAATGCCTCCTAGTGCACCGAAGCACAGACCACAGCCAGGAGGTGTTATCAACGCGCCTGCATCCATCAATGTGTTTAATGTGCCATCAGCCATGGCTTTACTGTAAATTTCTTTTGAGGCTGGTGTGACTATCAACCTAGTTTCTGGGTGTATCTTTTTACCATTCAATATGGCTGCTGCGATATGTAGGTCTTCTAGTCTAGCGTTTGTGCAGCTTCCTATGAATACTATGTCAACTTTGACTGGCTCAACTTTGCTTATCGGCTTAACGTTATCAACAGAGTGAGGGCACGCTACTTGCGGTTCAAGGATTGAGGCATCTATCTTTATCACGCGCTCGTAATTTGCATCGCTATCACTCCTAATCTCTCTAAACTCTTTGGCTCTACCTCGCTCCGCCAAGTATCTTCTAGTAACTTCATCAGATGGAATAAAACCCGCTTTAGCACCAGCTTCAACGACCATGTTGCATAACACTAGCCTTTCAGACATAGGTAGTGTATCTATGGTGCTACCAATGAACTCAAGAGCTTTGTATGTTGCGCCGTCAGCACCTAACACGCCGATAAGGTGAAGTATAATATCCTTCCCATATACCCCCTTTTGAAGCTTACCATCTACTTGAATAGCGAAGGTTTCTGGAACACGGAACCAAGTTTTACCTAACGCAGCAGCAACGGCAACATCTGTTGCACCCATTCCTGTAGCGAAAGCTGTTAGCGCACCCGCTGTAACTGTGTGCGAATCTGTGCCAACTATAATTTGTCCTGGTGAAGCATAGTATTCTGCTATAAGTTGGTGGCATATGCCTGAACCTGCTTCGTGGAATATGCATCCTGCTTCGGCTGCAAACTTTCTTAAGAGGTTTTGTTCGTTTGAGATTTCTTTTCTTGGGCTGGGGACAGCATGGTCTATAAAGATTATTGTGTGTTTAGGATTATGCAGCTTTGTTGTACCTAGTTCCTTTAGCTGCTTTATAAATAGGGGGCCGCTGGCGTCGTGTGTGAAGGTGTAGTCAACTTTCACTATAGCTGTTTCACCAGCGGAGACATTTCTTTCTGCGTGTTCGCTTATTATCTTTTCAGCTATTGTTTTGCCCAAGGTGGTTCATCTGCACCCTATAATGCGCTGTATGTAAAGATAACTGTTTTCTCTTCTTTTGAAGTGTATTTATGTACTATTATCTTGGTTTGAAAAGAGTTTATTTAACTCTGCATTGCGCAGTGCGGTGGAGGGCGATGGAGCTAAAGCCGAAGATTGAGGAGAAGCGCTGGGACCATGCACTAGAGAAGGAGGTCGCTGAAAGCTGGGTAGCTAAGAGAGTTTATACTTTCAACCCTAATAGCGGGAAGGAGATCTTTGTTATAGATACACCTCCACCCTACCCCTCTGGTAGACCTTGGCACATAGGTGCAGCATCTCACTATGCTCAGATAGATATGATAGCTAGAACGGCTCGTATGATGGGCTATGAGACATACTTCCCGATAGGAATAGACCGTAATGGCTTGCCCGTGGAGATCTATACTGAGCGGAAGTATAAGGTTAAGATGCATGATCTACCTCGCGAGAAATTCATAGAGCTCTGTAGGCACGCGCTTGATGATCTGGAAGCTGAGATGCTTGAGGTTATGAAGAGTATGGGCATGAGTGGAGACTTTGAACATTACTATAGGACAGACTCTATTGAATACAGGAGGTTGACTCAAGAGACATTCATAGAACTCTGGAAGCGGGGGCTCATCTATATGGCTACCAGACCCAACAACTATTGTGTAGACTGTAAAACGACGATAGCCGATGCTGAAGTGGTTTACGAGGAGCGCCCAACTAAGCTCCTTTACATTAAATTCAAAGTCAAGGAGAGCGGAGAAGACCTAATAATAGCTACTACACGCCCAGAACTTCTCTGCTCATGCGGATTGGTGGTGGTGCATCCGCTTGATGAGAGATATAAGAAGTTGTGGTGGAAACACGCGATAGTACCGATCTTTGGGCGTGAAGTTGAGATTAGGCCTCATCCTTCCGTTAAGCCTGAGTTCGGCACAGGTGTGGTGATGGTCTGCAGCTACGGTGATTATACGGATGTGCTCATCTTTAGGGAACTTGGGTTGAAGGAGATTATAGCTATAGATGAGAGCGGTAAGATGACAAGTAGCGCTGGAGCCTATGCCGGTCTTACCGTAAGTGAGGCAAGATCAAAGATCACTGAAGACCTTTCTTCAAGAGGGCTACTTGTGAGGGAAGAGTTGATAATGCATAGAACACCTATATGTGAGCGTAGTAAAACACCAATTGAGATAATACCTATGATGGAGTTCTACTTGAAGCAGCTTGAATATGTTCCAGAGTTAAAAAAGATAGCTGAGCAGCTCATCTTCCATCCAGAGGAGCATAGGCAGCTATACCTAAACTGGCTTGCTTCGCTTAACATAGATTGGCCGATTTCAAGAAGAAGAGTTTATGCTACGGAAATCCCAGTTTGGTACTGTAAAGTGTGCGGTGAGCCTCATGTGCCTGAAGTGGGGAACTACTATCGTCCTTGGTGCGATAAGAGCCCATTTGACTCATGTAAGCGTTGTGGCGGAAAGGAGTTTATAGGTGATACTCGAACATTTGACACTTGGATGGATTCCAGCATCTCACCGCTCTTCATCTCAGGCTACAGGTATAATAATGAACTCTTCAAGAAGGCTTACCCAGCAACACTAAGGCCTCAGGGTAAAGATATCATTAGAACTTGGCTTCACTACACTGTACTTAGGTGTTATCAGCTAACTGGCAAAGCGCCGTTTAAACACGCTTGGATAATGGGGTATGGGGTTGATGAGAAGGGGGAGAGGATGAGTAAGAGCAAAGGAAATGTCTTAGATCCTATCCCTATTCTTAAAAAGTATGGTGCTGATTCGTTTAGGATGTGGTCTGCTTCAGAGGCGAGCTTAGGATCTGATTTCAGATGCTCTGAGGCAAAGATAGCTTCTATGCAGAAGTATATGACGAAGCTTTGGAATTTATTTAGATTTATTTCGAGTTTCCCTGTTGTGGAGGAATGCGAGCTTAAACCTACGGATATGTGGATCTTGGCTGAGCTGTCGAATCTGGTGGATGCTTGCATGGAGGGTTATCGAGATTTTAACTTCTTTATACCCGCTAATCGGCTTCGTGAGTTCGTTTGGAACATCTTTGCATCACATTATGTTGAGATGGTTAAGCCTAGGGCATATAAGGCTGATGACCCAGCTGGGCAGAGGGCTGCTTGGTCGACTTTACATACTTGTATGAAGAGCATTCTCCTTCTTCAAGCGCCGATAACGCCTTTCATAACAGACTACTTTTGGTGTAGATTGTATGGTGAAGAGAGTATACATAAGCAGAGGTTTCCTGAGGCGGTTTGGGATAGAGCCTTGACATCGAAGACTAATGAGATAATAGAGTTTAACTCGCGGGTCTGGAATATGAAAAAGAGCTTGGGGAAGTCGCTTAAGGATCCGATTAAGGTTGAGATACCTTCATCTCTTACCCTCTTCTCTTCAGATCTCATCTTGATGCATAACATTATTCAGTAGGTATGGTTGAGAGAAAATATATCGTTACGCTAGCGTACGGCGCTCTTTCAGAGGCGGAGTTAGAATCATATTTTACGCTTTCCAACTTGAATTTTAAGGTGGTAGGTAAGGTAGGTAGGTGCTGCATTCTTAAAGGGGAGAATCTGAGTTCAGATTTCTGGTTAGGTTTAGGTGGGCTACATAAGGTTGCTGAAGTATTCGCTGAGGTAAAGGAGGATGAAGTGCATAAACTAAATCTAGATGAATTAATAGCGTCAGCGAAAGATAAAATGAAGTGGGCTGTAAGCACATACTCGGAGAGCGAAGCCTCAGCGCTAAAGTTTTCCGAAGATTTACAAGGATGTATTAAAGAAGCTCTTAAGAGTAAGGGTGTAGTCAAGACCAAGTTGCTTAGAGGAAAGATACATAAGGTTGATTCTGGCTGGGAGTATGAAGTATCTTCACAGCTGATTCAAGGGGAGCGCGTTGTAGAGGAAGGGTTTGAAGCTGTAGCAGTAAAACTAAAGGATTGGTTGATAGGTAAGAGCATAGCGGTTGTAGATCACATAGGCTACAGGGAGCGAGACCTAGGTAGGCCGGTGCAAGACCCTACGATAACTATGCCACCTAAGTTGGCTCGGATCTTGGTTAACCTTACCGCTTGCAGTAAAGGGGAGACACTTCTTGATCCTTTTTGTGGCTTAGGCACCATTCTTGGTGAGGCGATTATTAGAGGGTTAGATATTGTTGGTGTTGACGCTAAATCTAGCAGAGTAGAAGGGGCGCGTAAAAACCTAACTTGGCTCTTGAAGAAATACGGTATTCGAAGTAAGGTTGAGTTGTTCCAAGGATACGCTGAGAATCTAAGTAGAATATTGAAGGGGAGGTTGGTTGACGGTGTAGCTACAGAGCCTATTCTTCTACCGCCACTAAAGCATCCGCCAACAGACGAAGAAGCCAAAAGAATGCTGGAGCGTTCAAGCAGAATCTACTGTAGGAGCTTACCTTCAATAAGCAAGCACCTAAAACCTAAGGGTAGATTAGCTATTGTTTTACCTTGCGTTAAGACTAAAAGCAGACGCATACTCTCATTCGACATAAGCAGAGAAGCAAGTAAGGCGGGCTTGAGGTTATACTCAATGGATTCAGTCAAAAAGTATCCACTGTTAGTTGGAGACCCAAGTCAAATGGTAATGAGAGGTGTTTACATATTCGAGAAAGTAGGAGGCTAACCCCGCCTCTTCAAAGCTAAGATAGCTTTTCTTAACAATCCTAAGATTAAGGAGAGTTCTCTATGCGTGGGGTTGCCTCTGCCTACAAGCATCTTTAAGGAGTCGCGCAGCATCCCTACCTTATATTTAGGAAAACCAGATAGCTCCGCCAATTCAACCGCAGAATCTAATAACAGTGCCTTCATAGTTCTTGGCACCTCTGCTTTTTTCACCTTTCTGCTGCTTGACTTATAGATTATGTATAATATTATAGCTGCTGCGTGTGATATATTCAGAGTTCTATATGTCGTGCCAGTTGGTATTGAGATTACTAAGTCACATAGCTCGAGCTCCTTATTTGTTAAACCTGTTGTTTCTCTACCTAATAGAATGCATACGCTTCCACTAGTTTCTGAGATGCGTTTTCCAGCATCTTCCGGCGATATCACATCGCGCTTGATGTTTCTTGAACCACCTGGTATAGATGTTGTGCCTATAACTAATTCAAAACGCTCGAAGACCTCTTTTAGAGACATAGCTTTTGCGTTTCTTAAAATATCGGCGCCGTGTGAAGCGTAGGGTAAGGCTTCCTCTATTTTAAATGAAGGCTCTATAAGGATTAATGAGTGAAGCCCAAAGTTCTTGGCCAACCTAGCGAGGTGACCTATGTTAACTGGGTAGGTAGGTTCAACAACGGCGAGTGAAAGTTTCCTCAACATGCCCGATGGAACCTTCCCTCAAAGATCTTATCTAACCTTACTATCTACTTTTATGGTGCGTAAGATGGTAGATGCCGACCAACCTACCTGAGCAAGCAAAAGCAAAGTGGGCTGAAGCCATAGCCGCTAAAGATCCAGTGCAGAAACTACGGCTGCTCAAAGAGTTCTACTCAAGCTTCCCTAAGCATAAGGGGACAGAAAAACTTGAGATGTCGATAAAGAGGCAGATAGCATCCCTCGAAGAAGAGATTGAGAGAGCGAAGCTTCGCCGCAAAGCATCAGTAAGAAGCGAGTGGGTCGTTAAGAAGGAGGGGGCACTTCAAGCAGCGGTAATGAGCAGCGTAGAGACATCGCTTATATTCTTTAACACAATGGCCTCAAAAGATGTCGCAGCGCATGAGGCGCTGGCTTCACCTATAGTTGGTGCGCTTAAAGGCTTGGGCTTAACTATACAATTGATTTTAACGCCGTTTGATAGGCAGATAGGGGATGAGAAGCTAGAGCGGTTCCTTGGCATAGCCAGAAACAGCGACATCATCCTAACACCAATAAGATATGAAGGTGAAGAATATCTTAACGCTCTAATAAAGTGGTTTGAAGAACATAATATTGAGGTTAAAAAACCTAACCTAGATGTAGAAATAAAACATACCCCCTCAGGCGGCATAAGAGTAGTAGGCAGCTCAAACCATCTGAGTGAAAGAGAAGTTGTTAACTTTCTAAGATCATACACGATTAGAAACGCTATAGTGGAGGTCTCAAAGACAGCCACTTTAGACGACCTTGAGGCAGCGGTCTTCGGCAGAGAGGCTAGAAACCTACAGTTCATACCACTAACGCCAGAGGCTACAGATATGCTTGATAGAATTGGGTTAAGCAACATCATACCTCTCACAACACTCAAGCAAGATGAACTTGTAAACCAGATCCTAGCCAAGTTGAGCAAGATTAGGGTCTATACGAAGGCGCCAAATTCTCAGCCAGCGGATAAGCCGATTCTTCTTAATGAAGGAGCTACAGTCTTAGATTTGGCTGCTGAGATACATAAGGATTTTCTGAAGTTCTTCAGCTACGCTAGGGTTTGGCGTAGAGGTTTACCAGAGGGCGTGAAGGTGGGTAGAAACTTCAAGTTAAAGGATGGGGATGTCGTTGAGCTTCACACATCTTAGCCGAAGGTGAACTCATAAGCATAAAGATCTTCGTAGAAGAGATGCTTCGAGGCGAGGAGTTTCATCTTGAAACCTAAGGCTTGTGCACCTTGAATCAAGTCGTTCTGTGAGGCTAGGCTTGAGGAGATAAGGAGCACTTTACCACCAGCCTTAACAACTCTTTTACATTCTTTAAGCCACTCTAATGATACCTCTACACCTCTATATCCTCCATCCACAGCCCTATCTTCGATAGTTAACGAGGGTAAGTAGGGTGGATTAAACACAATCAAGTCAAAGACTTCACCTATAAATGGTTCTGCTGATGAACCGCAGATCACTTCAAAGTTAGTCAACCCCTTTTCTTTCAAGCGAATCTTTGCTTGGCTCAAAGAATCTTTATCCAAATCAATACCAACCACAAAGACACAGCGCTGAGCCAGCGACTCTAACACAAACCCAACTCCACACCCTATCTCCAAGGCTAAATTGGCTGATATAGATTCTACAACATTTGCAAGAAGTAGACTATCTTCTCTAGGTCTATAAGCTTCCGTCAAAGCAGTCGACCAACAGCTTAGCCAACTCAACGGCTTCTTCAGGTGTTAAAGATGCTACACGCTTAGCTAAAAGAGTTGGATGTATTGGTAAAGCACATATCTTAGAATTCTTTACCAACATCTTGAAGGCTGTCGAGACCTTTTTCTTTCTCAAAGCAAATAGTTTGTATATGGTTTGTGTAATCTCTTTGCTAAGGCTTCTATTCGGCTTCGGCGTTATCAACACGAGCGTAGATTGAACCTTTGGTTTAGGTGTGAAGGCATCAGGAGGCACATCTCTAATAGGTGTGATGTTAAAGGCGTATTGAGCTAACACTGATATAGCCCTATAATACTTTCCCCCAACTTCAGCTAGCAGCTTCTGAACAAATTCTTTCTGAAGGAGCACCACAGCCCTATTAAACTTCTTACCGATAAGCCACTTTACGAACCTTGATGAGCAGTAGTAGGGTAGGCTTGAGATAAAGACATCAAACTTAACATCAGCGTCAAAACCATCTCCTCTAATCAGCTTTAGATTCTTTGCATCTAACTTACTTAGCGCTACACGATATAACGCTTCATCAACCTCACAAGATACCACTTTACCAGCGAGGCTACAAAGCCTTCGCGTCAACACGCCGCTTCCAGTTCCTATCTCATACACAACCTCACAACCCTCTAGTTCAGCAGCTTCAACCATAGCTTCAACTACATTTGAATCCACAAGTGTATGCTGCCCTAAGAGCCTCCGCCTTCTCATTTCCTTACAATCAAGTTTATCCTACAGTTCCCAGTAAGCTCCTCAATGACCCGCTTCGCTATGAGCTTAGCTGGGTCTCTTAAACCAACCCTCTTCTGAACATCTTCAAACGAGACAAAAGGTTTCTTGCTTCTCTGCTCAAGTATCTGAAACATAAAGGTCTTACCTATGCCGGGTATAAGCTCAAGCGCGTGCAATCTAGGAGTTACGGGTTGAAGCTCATTAAAAAGAGCCACAAACCTCTTCTCATTATTTAAAACGAGCTGCTCAACAACTCTAGGCAACTCAGCTTTAGCGTCTGAGGTCAGATCATCATAGCTTAAGCGCCCTAAAACGCTCAACACCTTCGTCCTACCTTCTTTCCCTATGTAGATTCGCTCACCTACCTCAAAAGAAGCACCTTCCACAGCAAGTATCTCCAGAAGAGTAAGCCGCTCTTCACCCAAAGCCTGCACAAGCGGACCTTCCCTACCCTTTATTACTGAGGAACGACCTCTACGCAGAAAATCAAGCACATAAGCATACTCTTCATACTTCTTACCCACAGTTGGCAAATAACTCAAATGGCAACACCCAGCGTTTCTACACTACCAACTACAACAGTAAATTCGAGCAAGACTATGGTTGTAGGGCTTTATGGTCAGAGTGCTCATCACCAATCTACAGTTAAAGTAGATACATGCTGAACTACATTTAAAGCTTTTGCAATACAAACCTGTTGTTGAGCAAATAGGTAGCTACCCTAACATAAGAGGACTCAACAATAGACATTTAAGACACATATAGAGCATTTTACTAATGTGGCTCTGAAGTTAGAGAAAGATCTCAGCAACTGGCTTTATGGAATGAAGAAACTGGTTATAGTTGGTTTAGGCAATAGGTTGCGTGGAGACGACGCTATAGGACTTGAACTCATCGACACGCTCAAAGGAAGAGTAGGAGATAACATATTTCTAATAGAAGCCGAAACAACCCCTGAGAGCTACACGGATGTAATATCAAGTTTCAAGCCAACACATATACTCTTTGTAGATGCAGCTCAACTCAACAGGAAACCAGGCTACACAAGGCTTATTTCTATGGATGAAATCGATGATCTCCCTCTTTCTACACACTCAATCAGCTTAGATACCTTGGCTAGATATTTAAGTCAAAGCGTCTCAGCGAAAATAGCGCTGCTTGGCATTCAACCTAAATGTATAGACTTCAAAGAGGAATTAACAAGAGAAGCTGAGGAAGCTGTAAAAAAGCTGGGGCGCTTCTGTCGAAGCTGATTAAGAAAAAGGGGCTTACTTATTAAGAAGCTCCTTATGCCATTCAACTGCTTTATTTAGATCCATTAGGTTTGATAGATCTGATTGGAGAGAAGGCGATTCGATTATGAATATCCATCCTTGCCCATACGGGTCTGAATTTATCAACCCAGGGTTCTTATCTAAGGCCACATTATAATCAACGACTTTACCGTTGAGCGGGCTGATTAGGTCTGAGACAGTCTTGATAGATTCGATTGAGCCACACACTTCACCTTGAGACACATCAGTGCCAGCTTTAGGCGCATCTATGTAGACGATTGATTTAAGCATCTTCTGGGCGTAGTCTGTTAACCCGCATCTAGCCTTGTTGCCTTCAACCTTGACCCAAAAGAAGTCTTTTGAATAGTACAGACCTTCGCGAACCTCGTATTCACCTACTTTAACCATATTCCCTCACACACCATCAACTACGGATTTGGCATTTAACATTTACCATCAAATCAAAATGCCCTTACTCTGTAGTAGAGTTACTGGAGGCACCATGTGATTATCAAGCCCGAGTTGAGAAGGTTTTAAGCTTAAGGCTAGACCTATGAGCTGCGTAAAGAAGAAGATGGGCATATTTATCTTTAACTTAAAGCTCTGCTCCACTTTAGGCTGCATAATGTCAAGGTTAAGATGACAGAGAGCGCAAGGTGTAACTATGCAGTCTGCGCCAGCTTGCTTAGCGTCTACAAGAAGCCTGCGAATCATCTCTAAGCCAACATCTTCGCGCTTCATAATCAACACGCCGCCGCAGCACCTAACCTTATCACTATAGGGCACGGGTTCAGCACCCAAAACCTTGATCAGCCGATCTAGAGACTGAGGATTCTCTGGGTCATCGAAGCTATCCTCAAACTTGGGTCTAACTAATGCGCAGCCATAGTATGGTGCCACCTTCAAACCCTTTAACGGTTTAGAAACCTTCTGAGATAGGGTTGCTAAAGACTCATCAGTAGTTAGGACTTCTAAAGCATGCCTAACCTTAACATTACCACTATAACTCAGATTCACAGCCTCAAGCGCATTCTTAACCCTATTCTGTGCTTCACCATCATGCTTTAAGAGTTGATTTGACCTCTTAAGCGTCTGGTAGCAGCCGCTGCAAGTAGTGACGACGATCTCTTCACCTATCTTCTCTACTAAACCCAAGTTTCTAGCTGAGAGGGCTGCAGCCAATGTTGGGTTAAAGACATAAGTTACGTGTGAACCACAACAGTTCCACTCTGGAACATCAACCAGCTTCACGCCTAAAGCTTCAGCTACAAGCCTAAATGATTTATCGTATTCTTTACCTGAGGTGTCTGCTGAGCAGCCTGGGTAATAGGCGTACTTCATTGCTGCTGCACCTCCTTTGCCAGAACCTTTTCAAATATCTTAGCGACTTGGTCTGCGCTGTTTGACTTTGTTGGGCTGAGGTGAATCTTTCCCTTCTGATACAGTTTAAGGCCGAATCCTAAGTTTCTCATTATTGTTGATTTTGGCATTAGTTTAACGTAGAGCGCTACTTCATCCATTCTCCCATTCTTCCTTACAACTTCAATGAACTTTTCGTAGAAGGCTTTCTCAGCAACGCTATACTTTGGATCCTCGAGCGCCATCTCCTTTAAGGTATCCATCACCTGCTTTAAGTCCACGCCTTGTGGGCAGCGCACAGAGCAGCTGTAGCAAGCTGCGCAAAGCCATATTGTTGAGCTGTTCAACACAAGGTCTTTAACGCCAAGTTTTATCAGCTCCATTATCTGCCTTGGTGTGAAGTCCATTGCGAAAGCTACTGGGCAGGAGCCGCTGCACACGCCGCATTGGAAGCAGAGCGGTATCTTCTCACCTTTCTCACCGAGCTTCTTTCTGAGTGTGGTCTCGAAGTTAGGGTCCATCATATCTGGTGTTATCTTTCTAGACCATGTGTTCAAGATGATAGCACCCCCTTGATCTTTGCTTTTGCATCATCAGTTAACGGCTTGGCGCCTTTAACCCTATTTACTACAGTATCGAATATTTCGAGCTTATAGTATTGGGGTAATGTTACTGCAACAGCCATAACTCTGGCTGCGTCTACACCAAATTTTCTGAGCTCTCTCTGTATCTGGCTTACGTGTCCTCTGAACTGCTTTAAGCCGTCTTCTTTACTTAGACCATACCAGTTATCTTCAGCTTCTACAAACACAACGCCATCTGCACCAGCATTAAACGCATGTAGCACGTGCTTTAACCCAACTCTCCTTGTTGTGGGGACTTCAATTATCACAATGTTCGGAGGATATTTTCTTCTATCAAGCCCATACATGTCAGCAGCCCTATAACCTACAACCTTCTCTGTAAACGCTACAATAAGAGGTTTGAGGTTTCCTTGAGAGACACCGTAGATAGATGCGAGAAGCTGCTTCTCTGTATTATGCTTAAGATCTATAGCCTGCTTTGGGCAAACTGGGACACATATACCACAACCAATACAGCTCACTGGATTTATAGTAGCCTTACCATTGCTTATCGATAAAGCATTCTTTGGACAATACTGTAGACACACGCCGCAGCCATCGCACAGATCTTCTATTACGAACGCCTTCTCAGGGCTTACTTCTATCTTTCCTCCACCTAAGAAGGTTGACGCTCTAGACGCAGCGCTCATAGCTTCAACAACACTCTCCCTAACATCCTTAGGTCCTAAGGCGCAGCCAGCAGCATACACGCCAGTCCAAGCCCCATCTACGGGCTCAAGCTTGTAGTGCTTTTCCAATAGGAAGCCGTCTGGACCAGTATCCATCCCGACGAGCTGACCAACCTCCTTTGTTCCTATGCTTGGTAGTAGGGCGGTGCTTAACACAACTAGGTCGAAGTTTTCTTCGATTTGTGCGCCTAAGAGTGTGTCTTCAGCCCTTAGGGTGATTGAGCTGCCATTAGGTTTTACTTCAGCCACCCTACCTCTAACAAACTTAACACCATGCTCTCTACATCTAGTATAGAATTCTTCATACCATTTACCCGCAGCCCTCATATCTGTGTAGAAGACCCACGGCTCAGACTCTGCGTGAAACTCCTTTAGGAGGAAAGCTTGTTTAAGAGCTATCATGCAGCACACTTTACTGCAGTAGGCTTGGGCTCGCTCTGGGCTTCTGCTCCCTACGCAGAGTATGAAAGCTACCTTCTTCGGCACATTCTTGTCCGATGGTCTTAGCATTCCTTGTAAGAGCAGCCTTTCGAACTGTAAGTTAGTGACTATATCAGGATGCTGACCGTAGCTGTATTCTTTAAGCGGCGAGGGATCCATAACGTCTATGCCTGTAGCCAATACTATTGCGCCTACGCGTATGGTTTCAAGCCGCTCTTTATCATCAAAGTTTATCGCACCCCTTGTGCAAGCCTTGGCGCAGACCTTGCAGGTTCCCTTCTGGAAGTATAGGCAGTGCTCCGGATCTATAACATAGGCTTGAGGTATGGCTTGGGGGAATGGTAGATAGATAGCCGTCCTATAAGCTAAACCCGCTTCATGCTCGTTCGGCACTCTCTTCATCGGACACTTTTTAGCGCAATCACCACAAGACGCACAGTTAGACACATCAACATACCTTGGCTTGATCCTTAAAGTTACATCATAGTTCCCTGGAGAGCCGCTTACTTTCACAGGTTCAGCAAGCGTTATTATCTTAACATTCGGATGCTGCCCTACTTCAACCATCCTAGGAGCAAGTATACAAGTTGAGCAGTCTAGAGTTGGGAAAGTTTTGCTGAGCTGCATCATCCTCCCGCCTATACTGGGCTTCCTATCAACAAGGTAGACTTGGTAGCCTTTGTTCGCAAGCTCTAAGGATGCGAAGATGCCACTCACTCCACCGCCAACCACCATAACAGAACGCTCAACTGGCCGATACTCTGGCTGAAGAGGCTCCAGATGATGAGCCCTCATCACAGAGCCTCTGACTATTGCTATGGCCTTCTCTGTAGCAGTATCTTTATCTGTGTGAACCCAGCTACAATGCTCTCTTATGTTAACCATGTCAAGTAAATAGGGATTCAACCCAGTATCGACCAAAGCTCTTCTGAAGGTGTTAAGGTGCATTCTAGGTGTGCAAGAGGCTTCAACAACCCTATTGAGACCGTACTTTTTTATAGAATCTTTTATGAGGTCTAAACCAGTCTTGCTGCACATATATCTATTGGTTTCAGCCACTACTACACCAGGCATCTTAGAAGCCGCTTCGCGAACCTTCTCAACATCTACAACATCAGATATGTTGCCACCACAGTGGCAGATAAACACCCCTATACGAGGCTCTTCACTACTCACCATGCTCACTCACCTTTACTCTCAGCTGGTTAACAAGAATCTTGACAAAGCCCGAAGCCTGTACTGCTGTATCTTTCAATAATTTGATGAAAAATAATAGCAGATTTGCGGAGATTGTGATAAGGAAACTTAAGCTTTTATTCAAACACAACCATCCATGTAATCTGGGAGCAAACGGGATCAAATTATACATCTTCTAACTACCTCAATTCACATACCGCTACTTTTACTTTCTATCTTTAAGTATAAATTGATAACGTAAATAATATAAAGTATGTAAATATTAAACCTAGAAATAAACATTGCAGAGCTAAACTAAATCTTATTATAAACAACATCAAAGGTAATGTATTTGTCGACCTGCAACCTAACTTAATCGTATAAAAATTAGACCTTTTATAAAGAACTTGCAACAAAAGCACAGAGCCCTACTGCAAAGAGACCTATAGGAGTGTAAGTGATGCCTAAGTGTGTCTGAAATAGCACAGATAAGTATGAGATGAATATTAAAAAGCGGTAATTAAGGTAAAAAAGATCTATAAATGTCCTATTCTTGCTGTAGTATACTAAGTATTTCTTGGAGAGTTGCTGTTGGTAGGAATTTCTTCCAACCTGAAGTGAATACCCTTACCTCTTCGATGCTCCTAGGCATGTTGTTAACCAATTCTACCGCCTCTTCCTCCGTTAAACCTTTTTCAATAAGCGTTTTAACAAGCTTACTGGCTTTTTCGGGTGTGGTCTTCGAGAACTTTGTGAGGTAGTCTAGGGTTCTTTTCTGTATTTGGTCCGCTTGGTCGAGGTCGAGATTTTCTAACAGCTTTTTTGCTTCAGGTATAGTTATGGGCTGCTTCTTTATCTTCTGTTCAGACAACTTTAAGCAACCTCTTTAAGGGGTTTTACGTGCTCTAAACGAGCAATAACCTTCTTCACCTTATCACCTATTGGAACTCTTATTGTCAAGGTTCTACGCCCCACTTCTTCCACTACTCCTACCTTACCTTGAAACCTTCTATGGGGCATCCCTTTTACCTGTGAGGGGTTTATGTCTATAACTACCTTTTCGGAGACTTTGTATTCTCTCAACAAAGGGGTTAAGCCTCTATTCTTTGAGCCGTCTACTCTTAGGAGCCGTCTTGTCTTTCTTCTGTATCCGTGTGATCTGGGCAACTTAGTCTACCTCTAGCAGATTTTTGCTCAAATTTAACGATTATGGGTCAGCTGACTTCGCCTTCTGCCCACATCATTCGTCTTAGTTTAAGCCCAACCTGCTCTATGGGATGCTTTTGAAGCTCATCGAGATATTTGTTGAATGATGCTGGTCCTTCTTTCGCGTAGACTCTATACCACTCTTCTGCGAATTTGCCTGAGCGTATTTCGTCGAGTATAGTTTGCATCTTGCGTTTGGTCTGCTGATCTATCACTAAGCCGCCTCTAGTCAATCCGCCGTAGCGTGCTGTCTCACTCACCCTCTTATACATACCACTTATCCCATATCTTTGGATAAGATCTACAATCAGCTTTAACTCGTGCAAGCATTCAAAGTAGGCTACTTCAGGCTGATAGCCGTTCTCCACCAAAACCTCAAAGGCAGTTCGGATAAGCCTATCAACACCTCCACATAGATCCACTTGCTCACCGAACCAATCGGTTTCAACCTCCTCTTTAAATGTGGTCTCAATTACACCGGCTCGTGTGCAGCCAACACCCTTCGCTAACCCTAGGATTCTAGGCCAAGCTTTTTTAGAGTAGTCTTGGTGCACAGCTACTAGTGCTGGTGTACCGAATCCTTCGAGGTAGAGCTCTCTGACTCTTTGCCCTGGTGATTTCGGCGCTAGCATTATTACATCTACCCAGTTTGGTGGTTTGATCCAGCCCCAATGTATGGCTGCGCCGTGTGAGAAGCTTAGGGCTTGTCCTTTTCTTAAGGTTGGTGCTATTTCCTTTTCGTAGAGTGTTTGTTGGATCATGTCTGGGACTAGTATGTGGATTATGTCTGCTTCCTCTACAGCTTTTTTGATTTTGGATACTTTATGCCCGTCTCTAATCGCTTTGTTCCAGCTTGCGCCTTCTTCTCTTAGCCCCACTATCACATTTAATCCTGAATCTTTTAAGTTGGAGGCTTGTGCTGAGCCTTGGCTTCCGTATCCGATTACAGCTATTACCTCTTGCTTTAGAGCGTCTAGAGTGGTGTCTTTATCATACCATATTTTCGCCAATTGTCTACCTCCTTGTTGCCTATAGCCTACTAGTTGATTGGTTAAAAGCCTTCTGTCATATGTTAATCTATGTGTTTAGTTTCTTATGCGATTTGTCTAGTAGCAGTTTGTAGGTGTATCCTTCAGCTAAGGCTTTTATGCTCGCCTCGATTATATTTGACGAGACTGAAGTTGTTGCCCATCTTTTACCATTGTCTTCAAACTCTATGAAGACTCTTACTACAGATGCTGTAGCTTTTATGCTGTCGACTACCGTAACTTTGTAGTTGATGAGCTTAGTGTTTGAAAGCTGTGGATATTTGCGTAGGATCGCTTGCCTAAAAGCTACATCAAGTGCGTGGACTGGACCTACGCCCGTTGCCTTTTCTTTATGGATTTCACCAGAAAATTCAACTGTTACTTCGGCTGAGCATCGATTTTTACCATCCATTTTAGACGATGCTTTCCAAGAGACCAATTTGAATGGGGTTTCTAGTAGCCCAGCTTTTTTAAGTAGGATGAGGTGTGCACTTGCCTTAGCGTTTTCGAAGTGGTATCCTTTTGCTTCAAGCTCCTTAATTTCTTTTAGAACTTCGTTAACTAAGCTATGGTCTTTGCTTAGGTCAAGGTTGAGCTCAGAAGCCAAGCTTACGATGCTTGCTCTGCCGGAGAGCTCGGAAATAGAGATTCCTCTTTCATTGCCTATTAGTGATGGGTCGATATGTTCGTATGCTTTATACACTTTTTTTATGGCGTCGATATGCACACCGGCTTTATGCTTGAAGGCGTTTTTGCCTACATAGGGTTGATTAGCTACTCCTTGGAGGTTGAGTAGTTCATATACATATTCTGATAGGGCGGTTAACCCTTTTAGCTGCTGGTCTCGTGGTTTATGTGATTCTAGGATGGTGAAGCCCATTTTAAAATGTAGTGTGGGTAGTATTTGGCATAGGTCAGCATTACCACATCTTTCCCCTAATCCGTTTATTGTGCCTTGTATGTGCCTTACACCAGCAGATACAGCTATAATTGTGTTAGCTACAGCCAACCCTGCGTCGTTGTGCGCGTGTATTCCTAGCTTGCTCCTTACCTTCTCCTTCGTTCTGAGCACTATTGTATGGACTTCGTGTGGTAGGGTTCCTCCGTTAGTGTCGCATAAAACGAGCGTGTCTGCTCCAGCTTCTTCAGCTACTTGTAGGACTTTAAGCGCATAAGTTTGGTCTGCTTTGTATCCGTCAAAGTAGTGTTCAGCGTCGAAGATAACATTTAACCCCTTACTTTTAAGAAAGAGAATCGATTCTTTTATTATGTCGAGGTTATCTTCTAGGCTTATCTTCAGCACGTGGTTAACATGTAGGTTCCAAGCTTTTCCAAAGACTACAACGCTCTTTACGCCTGAGGATATGACTGCCTTGAGGTTTAAGTCTTTGTCTGGTTGTGTGTTCTTCTTTTTTGTGCTGGTGAAGGCGACTATCTCCGAGTGTTTTAGTTTGAGTGTCTTTGCTATGTTGAAGAATTCTGAGTCTTTTGGGTTTGATGCAGGCCAGCCTCCTTCAATATACTTTATACCTAGCTCGTCGAGCCTTTGTGTTATACTTAGTTTATCTTGGAGGGTGAATGATATACCGTAGGTTTGAGCGCCGTCCCTTAGCGTTGTGTCGAGCACATCGATCTTTGAATCGATTTGGTTTACCTCTGTTGAGCCTTACTCTCTCTACACTTCTAATATAAGTTTAACGCTATATTTGATGTATAGAGTTTTAGAGGGGCCAATGCTCCATATTGTAGCTTGCATCCCAGAATAGGTATTCGTATCTACTCGTGGTGGTGAAGTGCTTTTTCATGTTTTCCTTCTGCTCTACTGTTAGGCTTTTTGACGCTTGCTCAACGATCTCTATAACGACTTCACATATGCCGCCAAACTCTTTTGAAGAATATGTTTCTATCCACCTCTGATAAATGGGGTTCTTAGAGCCTTGCTTCTCCAATTCTTTACCTACTTCCCAGTATATCCAGTAGCATGGCAGTAGCGCCGCTAATGTATCGTGGAAGGGTGCTGAGAGGGCTACGGCTCTAAGATATGAGGTGTAGGCTAGGTTTGTTGGCATCATTGGTATAGCGTTAATCTGCTCTTCGCTTAAACCCCATTCTTTAAAGAAACTTTCGTGAAGAGATCTTTCAGCAACAAGCGCTAATTTAGCGTGCTCGTTGAAGGCGAGAAACCAATCGTCTGAAGGCGCTTTAGCTGCAGCTAAGCTTAAGACTCTGGCGTATTCACTTAAATATAGGCTGTCTTGTATAACATAGAACTTGAATCGTGCTTCCTCTAGGTTGCCGTTGACAAGGCCTTTTATGAAGGGGTGTCTAAGTATCGCGTCGAAGATGTTTTTTATTGAAGACCAAAGGTAATTGGTAAAGGCTCTGTGCATCAATTTTACACAAGTCTGTAGATGCTATCCCAGAACATCAGCTCGTAGCGTTGAATCATCTTCACGCACCGCTCCATCGTTATACTAAATCTTTCAATATACCTATTTATGACCTTGAATGCTGCAGCCTCTACCGCGTCAAAAGGTTGTAAGAAGAGTTCAAAGAAGTCAAGCTTCTTGTATCCATACTTCTCTTTTAAGGCTGAGCCAAATCTTCTGCACGCTTCTCCCCAGACTGGAAGGTTGACTATTAGGGCAGCGGCTTGTTCACCTGCATTAGCGTAGAGGGCAAGCCAAGCAAGGTAGTGTGTGTATGATACTGCTTCAGGTATTAGTTGTTGTGTGGTAAAATCTTCTATCTTTAAACCCAGCTCCTCGGCAAAAATATGTAGCTTTTTTAACGCCTCTATATCTCCTTGGATTAGAGGATGGAAGAAATCGGTTTCATCTTGGTGTTTGCTTCTTGTAAGCATTAATGCTAGAGAGCGTAGGTCGTGGGATATGATATAGTCTTGTTGTGTAATGAAGCACTTAATCTTGTCTTCACAAAGCTTCCCCGCTTCTGCATCTTTTATGAAAGGGTGCTCTAGTATCTTTTTGTTCTCTTCGCTAAGTTCTTTACGCACTTTGATAATGAAGCTTGCAGCATCCATCTTTCTTCTATATTGTTCAATCTTGGTCTTCTTATGGTTTTCTCTGAATTAGGAGGTAAGCGTTGCGCCTCTACTCGCTGAGCCTACCAGCATAGAGTATCTTCTTAAGTAGCCTGACTTAAAGCGTGGTTCAATAGGTTTCCAATTTGCTCTACGCTCGTCCATTTCCTCATTTGAAAGCTCTACTGTGATAGACTTCTTCTCTAAATCTATCTTTATGGTGTCGCCGTCTTCTATTAGTGCTATTGGTCCTCCAGCAGCAGCCTCTGGTGAGACATGTCCCACACATATTCCTCTAGTAGCTCCTGAGAAGCGCCCATCAGTGATTAAGGCAACATCCTTGCCTAACCCCATGCCAACAATCATAGATGTAGGTGCGAGCATTTCAGGCATACCAGGTCCACCTTTAGGCCCCTCATATCTAATCACGACCACATCGCCTTTATCGACTTTACCTTCTTTGATACCTTCAAGGGCTTCATCTTCTGAGTTAAACACAACCGCTTCACCCCTATGCTGTTTAATTGCTGGGTCTACCGCACCAACTTTAACTACAGAACCTTCGGGCGCTAAATTTCCGAATAAGACGGCTATTCCACCAATTCTGCTGTATGGTTGCTCAACAGTTCTTATGACTTGAGCATCACGAATGATAGAGTCACGGATATTTTCTCCAAGAGTCTTTGTGGTAACTGTAATCTGCTTCAGATCAACTACATCATCGAGCTTACTCAACTCCTTAAGCACCGCACCCACACCTCCAGCAGCCGCAAAGTCTTCAAGATGAAAGTTTGATGCTGGGCTCAGCTTACATAGATGAGGAACCTTACTTGAAAGCTCATCAACTCTTTTTAAGGAGTAGTCGATGCCAGCCTCTTTAGCTAAAGCAAGAAGATGCAAAACAGTATTTGTCGAGCCGCCTATAGCTAGATCTAAGGCGAATGCGTTATCAATCGACTTATCAGTTATTATATCAAGAGGCTTAAGATCTAACTCCCAAAGCTTCAAGATGCTTCTCCCAACTTTGCGTGCTAGATCTAACCGCTCTGGAGATGTTGCTAGCGCGGTGCCGTTGCCCGGTAGTGCTATTCCTAACGCTTCGCAGACGCAGTTCATTGAGTTGGCTGTGAATAGTCCAGCGCAGGAGCCGCAAGTTGGGCACGCGAGTCCCTCGATCTCCTTAAGCGCTTCTAGTGTGATTTGACCTTTGTAGTATGCGCCTACTGATTCGTAGACGGTTGAGAAGTCTATTGCCCTACCATCTTTTAACCTACCTGCTGGCATAGGGCCGCCACTAAGAAAGATTGTGGGAATGTTGAGTCTGACTGCGGCTAAGAGCATACCTGGAACTATTTTGTCGCAGCTCGCTATGCAGATTAGTGCGTCAAAGCAGTGTGCTTGAACCATCGTCTCCACAGAGTCTGCTATCAACTCTCTTGATGGTAGAGAATATCTCATACCAAGATGACCCATAGCTATCCCGTCATCCACAGCTATGGTGTTAAATTCGAATGGAACGCCGCCAGCCTCCCTTACAGCTTGCTTAACGACTTTAGCTAACTCGTTTAAATGAATATGCCCAGGCACAATGTCCGTATACGAGTTTGCTATTCCTATGAAGGGCTTCTGCATGTCTTCATCCTTGACACCCACAGCCTTTAGAAGACTTCTATGAGGCGCTCTATCAACACCATCCTTAATTTTACTGCTTCTCAAATAGACCCTAACCTATATTCCACAACCTTTAATATATTTGCTTTTGAGAAAACTTATTAACAAGGTATAAGGTAGCTACTGCTGGGCTTGATAAGCGAGCTGCAAACTTCGAAGGAAGTGCGTAGCAAATTATTAGCTGTGCAGCTCGTATTGTTGATTGTATCTTAGAGCCCACATCTATAATATTCAAAGGTGTGGGTTGGTATGCATATGGAGTGTGTGAATTATGGTTGAGATGATCGGTGCAGAAGCGGTTATAGAAGCCCTTAAACGAGAAAATGTCTCTGTTGTGTTTGGTATACCAGGTGGAGCCAACCTACCTATCTACGATGCTCTCTACAGCAGTGGCATAAGATCTATCTTATGCAGACACGAGCAGTCAGCAGCACATATGGCTGATGGATACGCTAGAGCAAGCGGCAAAGTCGGAGTATGCATGGCAACTTCTGGCCCAGGTGCAACCAACTTGGTGACAGGAATAGCAACAGCCTACATGGACTCTTCACCCATAGTAGCCATAACAGGTCAGGTCCCAAGAGCCATGATAGGCAAAGATGCGTTCCAAGAAGTCGATATAATAGGGATAACCACAGCTATAACAAAGTACACATTTCAACCAATGAGGGCAGAGGAGATACCTTCTGACATAAAGAAAGCATTCTACATAGCTTCAACCGGCAGACCCGGCCCTGTCCTCGTTGATATACCAAAGGATGTTCAGCAAGAGAAGGCAAATATGATCTTTCCAGATAAGGTTACGATAAGAGGATATAGGCCTGTTGTCACACCACATCCCCTGCAGGTGGAAAAAGCGGTTGACCTTCTTCTATCTGCTGAAAGGCCTGTGCTTTGGGGTGGTGGTGGAGTAAATCTTTCGAATGCGCACGAGCCGTTCAGAAAGATCGCTGAGCTTCTAATGGCTCCTGTTGTTACAACATTAATAGGTAAGGGTGCTTTTCCAGAGAATCATCCTCTTGCGCTTGGGCCGATTGGTATGCACGGAACTGCTGAAGCTAACAGGATTGTGCTTGAGACAGACTGTCTGCTCTCTGTGGGGGTTCGCTTCTCAGACCGCTCTACTGGCAGGTTCGACGCCTTTTGCCCAGATGCTAAGATCATACATATAGATATTGATCCTTCTGAAATAGGTAAGAATAAGCGTGTTCATCTTCCTATAGTCGGAGATGCCAAGGTAACTCTAGAGCAGATATATGAGAGGCTTAAGAGTAAGATAGTCGAGCAGAGAAACGACTCACCTTGGCTGAGGCGCGTAGAAGAAGTTAGGGAAGAGGTTAGGAGGAATGCTAAGTTAGACGGCTCAAACAGACTAATGAGCGTTCAAATTATAAAGAAAATTAGGCAACTGCTCCCTCCTGAAGGCATACTTGCTACTGAAGTTGGAAAACATCAAATGTTCGCTGAGATACATTACAAAGTAGTGAGACCTAGGACTTGGATAACTTCTACAGGATTGGGCACAATGGGCTTCGGTTTCCCAGCCTCAATAGGCGCTAAAGTTGCAAAACCAGATGTTCCTGTGGTCGACTTGGCTGGTGATGGTAGCTTTTGTATGACTGAGAACTCTCTGGCTGTATGTGTGGAGGAGGGGATACCTGTTATAGTTGTGATAATGGACAATAGGTCTCTTGGTATGGTAGAGCAGTGGCAAAGAATCTTCTACAACAGAAGATATTCTTCAGTGAAATTTGGAAGCACCCCAGACTTTGTAAGATTAGCCGAATCATATGGTGCAGTAGGTATAAGAGCGCATACACTTGAAGAATTCGAAAAGGCATTTAACCATGCACTACTCAGCGAAGTTGCAACCGTAATAGATGTACCAATAGATCCTGAAGAGGATGTATACCCCTTCGTCCCACCAGGTGCAGGTTTGAAGGACATACTCTATGGTCCGAATGGGTGAAAAAATTGAGTGAAAGCTACATATTATCAACGATAGTCGAGAACAAGCCTGGAGTACTCTTTAAAGCTTCAAACATGTTTAGACGAAGAGGCTTTAACATTGAAAGTATAACTGTTGGTCCGATTGAGCAGCCTGGCTTATCTAAGATGACTATCGTGGTTAATGGTGATGAATCGACAGTTGAGCAGCTTGTGAAGCAGTTGGCTAAGCTTATAGATGTTATCAAGATAGTGAGGCTTGAAGCTAAGAATTCGGTTGTGCGCGAACTTGCTTTGATTAAGGTTAATGCATCCGACCAGAAGGCTCGTGCAGATTTAATGAATTATGTCCAAATCTTTAGAGGTAAAGTTGTTGATGTAGGTGAAGAAACCATGACGATTGAAGTTACTGGTGCCCCCGATAAGATAGATGCCTTCATAAAGATATTAACATCCTTCGGAATCAGAGATATTTCACGAACGGGCATAACAGCAATAGCAAGAGGCTAGATGGTGTTTAGCGGTTGGTAGATGAGTACATAAGGATATTTGACACCACACTCAGAGACGGCGAACAGACACCAGGTGTAACATTGACATCAGAGGATAAACTAGAAATTGCGAGGCAGCTAGATAAGTTAGGTGTCGATACCATTGAAGCAGGCTTTCCAGTAGCATCAAAAGGCGAGGCTGAAGCTGTGAGAATGATTGCTAAAGAGGGGTTGACCGCTGAAGTCTGTGGACTCGCTAGGGTGGAGAAGAGCGATATAGATGCTGCACTAAGCTCCGATGTGAATTGCATTCATCTATTTATTGCAACCTCAGACATTCATCTCAACTATAAACTTAAGATGAGCAGACAACAAGCTCTTGAGAAGGCTATTCAAGGTGTTGAGTATGCGAAGAAGCACGGCGTTAAAGTTGAGTTTTCTGCTGAAGATGCTACTAGAACAGAGCCTCAAGTTCTAAAGGAGTTCTATAGGGCGGTAGTGGATGCTGGTGCTGATAGGCTCGATATTCCTGATACTGTTGGGGTCTCAACACCGTCTAGGATGGCTATGTTAGTTAGGGAGGTGAAGAGCGTTGTTGATGTACCTATCGCTGTTCACTGCCATAACGACTTTGGACTGGCTGTAGCAAACTCCATCGCTGCTGTTGAAGCTGGGGCATCAGAGGTGCATGTAACTGTAAACGGACTTGGTGAAAGGGCCGGCAACGCTTCGCTAGAGGAGGTTGTGATGGCTCTCCACAACCTTTACATGAAGAAGACTAAAATCAACACGAAACTCATCTACGAGACGAGCAGACTGGTCTCTAAGCTAACTGGGGTAATTGTGCAACCTAACAAGGCGATTGTAGGTGATAACGCATTTGGACATGAGTCTGGTATACATACACACGGCATACTATCTCTACCCTTTACATACGAACCCCTAGACCCAGAAGTAGTTGGTAGAACAAGGTGGCTTCAAGCCGGCAAGCACGCTGGTAGCCACGGCATAAGGGCTCAGCTCCAAGAAATGGGGTTATCACCTAACGATGAGCAGCTTGCGTTAATAGTCAGCAAAGTTAAGGAGCTGGGGGATAAAGGTAAAACACTAACAGACTCAGATGTAGAAGCTATAGCGCGTTCTGTCCTTAAGGTTCCTGAAGAGAATGAAAAGGTTCTAAAGCTGCTCGATTTTGCTGTTATGACTGGTATTAATGTAGTGCCTACTGCTTCGGTTAAGCTCGACCTTGATGGTAGGATTTATGTCGCTTCAGCTACTGGAGTAGGGCCTGTTGACGCAGCTGTTAAGGCTATTCAAAGCGTGACTGAGAAGGTTGCGAAGATCTTTTTGAAGGAGTATAGGCTTGAGGCTTTAAGCGGCGGCTCAGACGCTATGGCAGAGGTTATAGTAAAAGTTGGGGACAGCATGGGCAACATATCTTCAGCCAGAGGCATGGGTGATGACATCGTTGTGGCTAGTGTTGAAGCGCTTATAAAGGGGATGAACAAAATTTTACTCAAGCAAAAGAAGATGAACAACAACACTAAGATATCTTAAAATAATCTCATAAAGAAAGGTAAACAGTATGTCTGGTGAAAAACCCTACACCGCATTCATCCTCACCCTAGCCGCTGGTGCATTGATCTTCGCGAATGGGTTAGTAGTTGGTTTATCTACCCAAGCTTTAACTAACACCTTAGATTATGTTATGACGCCACGCGGTTTATCTGGTAGTATCGTTTTAGCCCTCGGAAGATTGATGTTCGCGTTGAGCGTAGTCGGCTTAGTGTTAGGCGCTCTCACCATATTTGCAGCACTGATGCTCTATTATCGACCCGCTGGGAGTAGTGGTTGGGGAGCAGCTATCCTCGTCTTATCTATACTGAGCATATTTGGAGGCGGCGGCTTCCTGCTAGGGTTGATACTCGGAGTTATAGGGGGTAGCTTGGCTTTGGGTTGGAGACCTAAGAACTCCTAAGCTTTTCTGCAACCGCATCACCTACTTCTTCTGTGGTTGAAGAACCGCCTAAATCGTAGGTGCGAACCTTACCCTCCCTCAGCACCGCTCTAACCGCATCCTCAACTTTAGCCGCAGAGCTGTATAACCCAAGGTTTTCAAGAAGAAGAGCGCCAGCGAGAATCGTCGCAATAGGGTTAATCTTGTTCTGCCCCTTATACTTTGGGGCTGAGCCGTGTATGGGTTCAAAGGTTGAAGTGCCGAAAGGGTTTATATTTGCTCCCGGTGCAACACCTAGGCCTCCTTGTATCATCGCACCTAGATCTGTTAAGATGTCTCCAAAGAGATTTGGGGTAACGACTACTTGGAACCATTCTGGGTTTTTGACGAACCACATGGCAGCAGCGTCTACAAACATATACTCTGTCTCAATATGTGGATAACATTTAGAGACTTCAGCAAAGACTTCTCGCCAAAGACCATACACTTCTGTCAAGACATTCGCTTTATCAACTGAAGATACCTTTCGCTTCTTCTTTCTCTCAGCAAGCTCAAAAGCGTATCTTATGACACGCTCAGCACCCCTTCGACTTATGACGCCTAATTGATAGGCTATTTCATCCGCATCTCCCTCGATATCCAGATTGAACTTAAGGTTATAGAGCTCCCGCATAAGGTTATGCTGTTGTCTGATAGGGACCTTCGCTACTCTTCCCCCTACACCGATGTAAAAGTCTTCGGTGTTCTCTCTAACTACATCAAAGCAGATATCCTTTTCACTTTTATTTCTAAGAGGGGTATCCACGCCTTCAAAAAGCTTAACTGGTCTAAGGTTCACATATTCATCCATATAGAAGCGTAGCTTGAGTAGAATCCCTAGCTCTAATACCCCTGGAGGAACCCTCGGATCTCCTACGGCACCGAGATAAATCGCCTTATACCGCTTGAGTTCTTTAAGTGAATCTTCGTCAAGCGTCTTGCCTGTCTTTAAGTAATACTCTGCGCCGAAAGGGTACTCTACCCACTCTATTTCAAAAGAGTCTACTTCACTCACCGCATCTAATACCTTCTTGCCTTCGCGTATAACTTCTGGCCCTACACCATCTCCAGGTATTACAGCAACTCTATATGTAGCCAACTAGCGTCAACCCAATGGGGTGTGTTAGAGCTATTCTAAAAGCCTTCCAGCATTACATCTAATATGTCAAAGGGTTTATGCTCATCAAGGTCTATATTCACACCGAGAAGCGAGGGTAGATTAGGAGTTATAGGTTCGCCTGCACCAGTGAGAAAGCGTTTTATGCTTAATCCACCATCACATATGAACCTGATGAACCCCTTACAACCAACTACTCGAATTTTAAATAAGTAGATCTTCTTCACATATGTCTTACGCTTACTTAAAGATGCTTGATAAATTTCTGAGCGCTCTAAAAGAGCTGAAGCCTCCTTTAACTTCTTCTTATCAGGCTTACTTTGAAAGAGCACCCGAGCAAACACTTCGCTGCGAAAGGAAGGCATCTTCTCAGGTTTAGCAGCAAGTAAGGTTAGTTGTTTAAGCTTAACCCCAAAGCCTAGTTTGAATGGTAAATTCAAACTCGGTAGATTTCTTTTTTTGGGGTTATGCACCTCGACATAGAACGGTCTACCTTCTCCTAAAACTAGACTTTGTTCGTCTTCGCTTCCACACCAGCTGAATGTTACTTTAGAGCCTTTGAATATGTTTAGAAGCCTTTGGCTCAGAAGCTGCTCTACGCTCATCTGCTTCTCTTTACCTGTGTATCCGCATTCTGGGCAACCTCGTCCTCTGCAGACTTTGCATCTTGGTTGCTTCTGCGGTAGACCACGCTTTGATTTAGTGTATCTTCCAAATAGGTAAACTGACTTTGCCAGCACCTTCACGTCTCTGCTTACCACATCCACTATAGCGACAACATCGGGGTCAAAGCGGTCGAGCCTCTTATTTAAGACCCTACTCAATTCAAGTGTAAGAGCATGTGAAGCTTCGGACTTTATGTTGCGTACACCTCGCAGCTTGAATTCTGACCTAATCATATCCTCTTTCTCGATCCATTCATTAGGTGCGGATAGACCTATGCTGAAGGTTTGAAATTCATACTCGTTTAAGGCTGTGGCTACGGTCTTCACAACATCGTTTATATGTTCAAAGAAGTTTCCGCAGATGAAGCATTCTTTAGTATCGGTCGGATACTTAGCTTTCAACCGCACTTGCCTTTCTAGGCACCTTGAGCAAAGCGGATACTTCTTTAAAATAGCCTTTGCTTTGCTGCTCAAGTCTGCTGGAACCTTCTCAGAAGCTGCCTTAGAGCCCTACCTTTACTAGCCTTCATAATATCTTTAGTCTGCTTATATCTTGTTAGAAGATCCTTCACATCCTTTTCAGCCGAGCCCGAGCCTCTTGCGACTCTCCTTATTCTGGATGCGTTCATTATCTCTGGGTTAGTTCGCTCCTCTTTAGTCATCGAAAGTATAATGCTACGCCACTTTTCTAACTTCTCATCTAAGCCTTCAAGTTCAGCCTCGGGTATCTGAGTTTGGGAAAAACCGGGTATAAGTTCAAGTATCCGGCGGATAGAACCCATCTTCTTCATCTGCTCTAGCTGATACAAGAGGTCATCTATTGTCATCTTACCCGACATGAAACGCTGCATCTTCTTCTCGTCAGCCTCTATCTCAAGCTCCTTAGCCCTCTCCAAAAGAGCCTTAATATCACCCAATCCAAGAAGCCTACCGACAAATCTAGTTGGCGAGAATGGCTCTAAGTCATCAACTCTTTCACCTGTGCCTATAAAGAAGATCTTTGCACCCGTAGCCGCTGCGGCTGCCAGAGCTCCTCCTCCTTTAGCTGCGCCATCTAACTTTGTTATAATTATCCCTCCTACAGGCACAGCTTCGTGGAATGCTTTTGATTGAGAGTAGCACGCCTGCCCTATTGTGCCGTCTACAACTAGTAATGTAAGGTCTGGGGTAATCTTAGATGAGATCTCCTTCATCTCCTCCAGAAGACCCTTCTCCTCCTTATGCCTACCAGCAGTATCTACTATCACAACATCTTTACCTTCGAAGAACTTTAGACCCCTCTCAGCTATGGCGGCTGCGTCTGTAGAATCTTCTTCACCGTAAACCTCAACACCAATCTGCTTACCGAGCATACGAAGCTGCGTCAACGCACCCGGTCTATATGTGTCAGCGCAGACCACACCAACCTTATACCCTTTCTTTTGAAGATGCCTAGCTAATTTAGCGGCTACAGTAGTTTTACCCGAACCTTGGATCCCGAGTAGAATAATCGTGTAGGTTTTGTTCATAGGGATTTCGAGCTTAGCCTCCCCGCCTAATGTAGATGACAGCTCTTCATACAGTATCTTCACGATGTGATCTTTGCGTGGTAGACCTGGAGGTGGAGATTCTTGTAGAGCCCTCTTCTCTATCTTTGTTGTGATTTCTAAGACTTGCTTTACATTAACATCTGCTTGTAGTAGAGTTCGCTGGAGGTCTCTAATGAATTCTTTTACAGCCGCTTCGTCTACCGTTGTTGCTCCTATCAGTTTTTTTATTGCTGCTTGTAAACCTTCTTTTAACTTCTCTAACATCGCCTGCTACCTTAGGTTGACCCAACTTTAACGCTTTCCTTCTCTACAAGCTTCGCATCTTTTATGAGCAGAAAACCTATGTAGCCATCCCAAGATACCTCTGAGGATACAATTTCTATTCGTTTTTTGAACATCGGTGCATCTAACACAAATGTTTCAGCTTCTCCGCCTTCGAAGGAGAGGTTTACTCCATATTTCTTCTTAATTTTCTTTAGCTCTTCTATGGCATCTTCATCTATAACCCTTCCTAACCACCTTGAGTCTAAACCAGCTGCGGAAACACCTACAACAATTGTCTTAAAGCCTAGCCCAATGAGGTCTCTTAAAATCTGTTCATCATCTAATCCCCAGAGCGGGTTAACACACTTTAGACCTAAACTTGACGCTACTTTATCAAACCTACTTCTCTGATACACGCTAGCCACAGCACCGCTACACAAACAATCAACCGAATATTTAGAAACAGCATCAGCCAAAAGAAACTTGAGCGCATTCAACTCATCATCCTCAGCGCCACTCACCTCTTTACTCAACAAGGGCAGATCCATCGCTTCAGCTTGCAGCTTAGTCCACCGAGCATTAGGGTAGTGAAAGAGGTAGCTTCCAAAAGCTTCTGGTATTATGGTCAGTAGACAGCTAACAGTATACCCAGCCTTTAAACATTCATAGACCGCTCTTGTGCTGTCTTTGCCACCTGAATACACTACTGCGACCTTCATATCTATACGCTCAACATGAGGGCCCATCTCCACTCTGATTCGTCATCACAGCTCAGACGGCTCTTCCAAGGATCATCTAGGCCCTCAATTTAATTTACACCATTAACCTATAGAGTTTACTGACCTCTTTAACCTTTAACTCTCATAATCTTATTTCTACCCATAGTCCGCCAATATTCAACTTCAACACCGGGTTGAATCTTAGATTTTATCTCCTCCTCAACCGGCATCTGTAAATCAAAATACTCAAAGGTCTCAAGATCCATCAGTTGAACATTCGAACCAGAGATTGAAATCACCTGCGCCGACCTTTTTTCAATTATAGGAACTTCAACATTAGCAGAGACTGGTGAAACGAAGCTCCTCTTAACACCATCAAACAACCCTATAGCCACTACACGAGCCTTAGCAGCGCCGTGTTTACCAGGCTTAGATTTATCGTATTCAACTATCTTTGAGGGTTCGCCATCTATGATTATATACGAACCTTCTTTAACACTTCCTAAATCAACAGGTTTACTCATACTAAGCACCTATCCTCTTGTTGAGTACTTGGTAATAATTGGTTATATAATTGTCTTTCTTTAGAAGTAAAGAGATATTAATATATTAAACTGCCCAAATAAACACTGCCTTGGCATATCAAAAACCCGTTCAAGTTGCAGGAGTTATCTTAAAAGAAGGCTTAGATAGAAAGATTAAAGCAAACATAGTTAGTAAATTAGTTAAAGCTGAAATACAAACATATACTTTGGAGGACTTTGGATCTGAAGGAGCTTTAAAAGTAGAAAATGTAAACGAATTAAAGAAGATGGGTACTGATATCGTTATTACTGTGGGTGGGGATGGCACACTCTTACGCGCCTTAAGATTACTTCACGATGAGACACCAGTTTTACCAATAAATGTTGGACATAGAGGAATACTCTCGGAAATCAAGCCGGAGGAGCTTGACGAAGCCATAACAAAACTAAAGAGGGGGGAATACATCTTAGATCGAAGAATGAGAATTGCCGCAAAAAGCAATGTCAAACTACCACCAGCCACAAACGAAATCTATGTGGTCAGAAGAACACATGTAGGCACACCACGCTTTACAATAAAGATAGGGGAAGCGCATCTAAACATAAGGATGGATGGGGTAATAGTTGCAACACCTACAGGTTCAACTGGACATGCCTACTCATTAAAAGGGCCGGTGCTGCAAGAGAATCTTGAAGCTATACTTGTAGTCCCAGTCTCTCCTCTTCTAAACGTGCCGCCGATAGTTATAAAACCTCAGCTGATTACTATAAAGGCTGATCAGCATACCGATATAGTAGTAGATGGGCAAGAGGTTTATCCTGTAGAAGAAGGGGAAGTGGTAATCTGCAGGTATGAATGTGCTGCAAACCTAGTTAGGTTCAAGAGCTTTACCTTCAAGCAGCTATTTAGAATGATCAACCAACCAGCGCTACCTTTATCAGCATAATGATATACTTTTATGATGGGCGTCTAAAAGATGCGTGAAGATAAGAATAACGAGTATGTATATGTTAAAGTGACGAAGGTCGGGTTCGCAGACCCTGAAGGGGCTCAAGGTATACTAGTTCTAACAGCGGATGATGGAAGAAGCTTCCCTATGAGCGCATTCTCAGGGGAAGTTGCTGATTACATAGCAAGATTTCAAAAAGGAGATAGAATATCAGTCCCATCAATTTACAAGATGATAGCCGAAATAGCAGATATTCAATCAATCTTTCTAACAGAGGTCGAGGTTTATGAGAGAGGAAACGTCCTAAGGGCAGACCTCTACTTTAGGCATAGAAATAATAGCTTCGTGCTCAAAAATTATAGAGCCTCTGATTCCATAGCGCTCGCAACATATTATGATGTGCCCATAAAGATGAAGAAGGCACTGTTTGATAAGCTTGCTTCACAAGTTTAACTTTGACAACTGAAGCTAAGAGCAAGGTACTTGTCCTTGATGCAACCGCCTTCTACTCGGGCTTACCTTACGCTGGTTTAGAGATCTATAAGACCACTAAGCAAGTGCTAAAGGAAGTTTCACGCGGCATCAAATATCAAGCGATAATAAACACTCTTTTAGAGGCTAAGCGTTTAGAGGTAGAGGAGCCCCCTGTAGAAGTATACCAGAAAGTGAAGGAAGTAGCCTTGAAGACAAATGACCTACCTTACTTATCTGAAGCCGACCTTTCTATCCTTGCATTAGCTCTACATTATTCTAGAAAGTGTGATGCTACGATAGTTAGCGATGACTATGCTGTGCAGAATGTAGCCCAAACTCTCAATATACCATTTTTACCAACTATGAGTAAGGGAATAAAGAAGATGGTAAAATGGATCAGATACTGTCCTGGCTGCGGCAAAAGCTATGCTACCAATATTCGAAGCTGCCCTATTTGTGGTACAACGCTAAAGAGGAAGTTTCAGAGCAGTAAAGAGATAAACTATTAAATCCTATAACACCCTATATTGATTAGAATGCTCGATGCTGGTGTGTATTCTAAAGAGAGCTTCAACCTTTTTAACGTCTTAAACGAATTTATGACTAAACTCCCTCCTGAAGACGGAGCAGTAGCTACCTTCATAGGTGTGGCGAAGAATAGTAGCGAATTAGGTAAAGAGGTCTCTGCAGTTGAAGTCGAGGCTTACGTTGAGCATGCAACGCCAACCATCCAAAAGATCTGTAGAGAAGTTCAAGAAAAACACCAAGCAAGCCGCGTCCTAATCTACCACCTTATGGGGAGATTCAAAGTCGGAGAACCCTTAGTTCTCGTGCTTGTTTCTGGGAGGAGCCGAACTAATGTCTTTCCAGCACTTGAGGAGGCGGTTGAAAGATATAAGCGTGAACCCGCGCTCTTCAAGAAGGAGGTCTTTGCTGACGGTGCCTCAAGGTGGGTATATCATGCTTAAGATTGCTATATTCTGTTGTGAGGGTAGATTTTCGCTGAAGCTAGCTTGCAGCCTTCCTCTATGATTGTGTCGTCACCTATTACCGAAAGATCCTCTATCAACGTGGGTTTTATTGGTGAAGACTTAACTATTACATGCCTACCTATGATGCTTCTGCGTATAGTAGTATTATCGTAAATTATGCATCTGTCAAGAACAGCAGAGCCCTCTATAGTGACGTTTCTACCTATGATTGTAAAATTATCTATGACCGAGTCCTTGATTACAGAACCTTCACCTATCTGGCAGTGCCTCCCTATCAAGACAGAGCCCTCTAACCTTATCTTACCTTCTCGCATCTTCTTCAAAATCTCGTTTCTTCTTCGAAGGGATTCGCTGCTTCTGCTCTGAAGCCAGATATTATATCCCTCTACCTTCCAGCTAGGTTCAAGTTCATAACCACTTCTAAGCAACTCAGTCATAGTAGTAAGGTAGTTGGCTGGCGTGCCTAGGTCATACCACTGCCCTTTAAGAAGATAGCCATAAACAGGGTAACCACGCTCAATTAGGTAGGGTATGAAGTCTTTTCCGAAATCAAGCCTTTCTCTACGCTGAATCTTGTCTCTGATGAAAGGATCTGCGTAAACCGATTTAACTTCTGGGCTTAAAATGTAGATCCCTGTGTTAGCGAGGTTTGAGGGCGCTTCCTTTGGATCTGGTTTCTCAACGAATCTAACTATCCTATCTCCTTCTATTTCAGCTACACCATATCCAGTAACATCATCAACTCTTGTTAAGCAGATTGTTAGAAAGGCTTCATGAGATATGTGGAAGTCTAATAGGTCTGCAAGATTTAGGTTGAAGATGTTATCTCCTTGCACCACAGCTATAAGTGAAGGGATCTCATAGTAGTCAAGTATTATCCTTAACGAATCTGCGCTGCCCAAGTCCTCTATATGGGGTTGATACTTTATGTGAATACGTGGCTTAATATTATATTTAGCTGATATGGATGTGCCGTCATCAAAGTAATCGTGTAGACTTCGGTAGTTTATGTACCCCTTCACGCCGAAGATAAAGTGCTTAACACCTTGCTTAGCAAGCTCAGCGATAGCAATTTCTATCAACGGCCTATTAAGAAAACGAACGCACGCTTTTGAAACCTCAGCTGTCAACGGATGGAGCCTTGTCGCTTGCCCACCGACTGGAATTACCACTCGAACCTCACTAAGATCCATCCTATACAACCCATGCTCAAACCGTTTTAAATATTATCCAGTTGATTTGTTTGATTTAATACCTAACAATTTAAACAAACATATTTGCCAAGCTTAAAATAAATTAGACAAAAACAATAGAGAAATTGTATAAATTATTGCATTGCAGAAGGCTTAAATATAGAGTTTAAGTACTTAAGATGGAGCGCATTGGTATCGAAGATAAAAGTAGTAGCTACAATAATCATAATAATTATCGCTGCTGTTGCTGCTGGCGCAATATACCTTACACAAACACCAATATCAGAAAAAGTTGTTACAATCGTTTACGGCTCAGATCCAGGCACACTTGACACACTACAATCACATAGTGCCACTTGGACCAGCTTATTCAACTCTGTGCAGGAGAGTCTTCTAAAAATAGACAGTGAAGGGAATATTATACCTTCAAAGTCTTTAGCGATAAGTTATGAGGTATCTCCAGACGGGCTTACATACACATTCAAGCTAAGGAAAGGTGTAAAGTTCCACGATGGAACACCATTTAATGCATCTGCAGTAGTCTGGTCTTTCATGCAAAGATACATAAACAAAGACGTCCCCTTCCCAGAAGGCACTGGATTCGCAAATAGATTTGACCCCATTAAGAGTGTAGAAGCGGTAGATGACTACACCGTTAAATTCAACTTAAAGTACCCATACGGGCCACTGTTAGCCAACCTAGCTTCATATAGAATCGCGATATTCTCTCCATCTACATACATAAGAGCCGGGGGACCAAACGCTGATGTTCCACTTATAGGCACAGGACCATTCAAGTTTGTAGAGTGGAAGTTAAATGAGAGAGTGGTCTTAGAACGCAATGAAGATTATTGGGGTGAAAAACCTGGTGCAACCAAGGTTATCATAAACATTGTCCCAGAAGCTACAACTAGAATATCGATGCTTCTTGCTGGTGATGCAGATGTAGTCTTAGCACCACCACCCGTAGAGGTGCCAAACTTAAGGCAAAATCCAAATTTCGTGGTTGCTGATGTTCCAAGTACTAGAGGTGTAATGGTGATAATGAACAATCAGTGGGGTCCGTTCAAAGATGAGAGAGTTAGGCAAGCTGTGAACTATGCTATTGACAAAGAAGCTTTGGTTAAGAATGTGCTTCAAGGTTTAGCTGATACAACTGATTCTTGGGTTACGCCTAACGTCTTTGGTTACACAAGCTTAGGCAAGTGGCCCTATGATCCGGCTAAGGCTAAGCAGCTCTTAGCTGAAGCTGGCTACCCTAATGGATTCAAGGCGACCTTCGCCACACCTTCAGGAAGATACCTTTTTGATTTGCAGGTTTCTCAAGCAATTCAAGCGTATCTTAGGGAGGTCGGCATCGATGTTGAGTTGCTTGTTCAGGATTGGCCTACATTTGTGAAGCATCTAACAGCACCTATCAACGAGACTAAGATGCAGATGGCATTAACTGGATATGGTATAGTGGTCATGGATGCAGATGGTGTGTTAACTTCATACTTTGGTGGACCTTGGGTTCCTCAGGGTAATTCACTCGTATACTATGGTAATGAGGAAGTCAAAGCGATGATAAAGAAGGCGCGTGAAGAGCCTGATCCTAAAGTTAGACTTCAACTGTATGACCAGATAATGCGTATACTCTGGAAGGAACAACCACAAGCACTTCTATACTTCCAAAAGAACGTTGTAGTCTACTCTAAGAATGTTAAGGGTGTAGTGCCAAGCAACATAGCGGACACATATGATATAACAGGACTTGATAGAGTAGGCGGATAGCCTACTCTTAATTTTTGTGAGGTTTGATTATGCTTGGATATATATTAAGGAGAATTGTTTTAGCCATCCCCGTCATAATAGGTGTAACTGTAATAGTATTTGCGATGGTTAGGTTTCTACCTGGCGATCCAGCGAGAGTTATTGCTGGTGTTGCCGCTACTGAAGAAGAAGTTGAGACGATACGGCGTCAACTCGGTTTAGATAGACCCATCTGGGAGCAGTATGCTTCTTTTATGTGGAATCTGATTAGGCTAGATTTAGGGAAGTCGATGTTCACTGGTAAGCCTGTTCTTCCTCAACTAATGGAGACAATGCAAAACACATTCATTCTCGCCGTTGCAGCCATGGCTATTGCGATTCCAGTAGGGATAGTTATAGGTATAATTTCAGCTATAAACAGGGGCAAAGCCATAGATCAAGTTGCTATTGTTGCTTCTCTCTTTGGTGTGTCTATGCCTGCATTCTGGCTTGGACTTATGCTCATTTTATTGTTCGCTGTCACGCTTAGAGTTCTGCCTGCTGGCGGTATAGGGATCCCAAATTGGGATCCAAGGTATGTTATACTTCCTGCTTTGACTTTGGCTGCTCATTTGATCGGTGTTTTAGCTAGGATGACCAGGTCAAGTATGTTAAGTGTGTTAGGTCAGGATTATATTAGAACAGCGCGGTCTAAAGGTGCGACAGAGTATACAGTCAACTATAAACACGCTTTAAGGAATGCTCTTTTACCTGTGACTACGATCACAGGATTGTATTTTGGCTATCTTTTAAGTGGAACCGTTCTTACTGAGACGGTCTTTGCTTGGCCTGGTATGGGTCGCCTTTTGGTTAATGCGATCTCAAATCGTGACTACCCATTGATCCAAGGGGGTGTGCTTCTATTCTCTCTGATCTTTATCGTTGTTAACCTTATTGTCGATATTCTTTACGCATACATAGACCCTAGAATAAGATACGAGTAGATAGGAGCTATGAAAACTGCATCCAACTCCTCAAAAGACGCGCTTGATAAATATTGGAGAAGGGAAGTTATCCGAAGACTAAGCAAACATAGGTCTGCAAGATTAGGGGTGCCTATACTTCTGTTTTTTGTTATTGTAGGTGTGTTAGCGCCGTTTTTATCTCCTTATGATCCTATTAAGATTAACCTTTCTGAAGCTTTAAGGCCGCCCTCATCTGACCACATATTGGGCACCGATGAGTTAGGTAGAGATATTGCTACACGAATAATGTATGGTGCCAGAATTTCGATGTTCATAGGGTTCCTAGCAGTTCTTATAGGGCTAGCTATAGGAGCCCCTATAGGAATCATCTCAGGCTACTATGGTGGCGCAATAGACTTTGCGCTGCAGAGGTTAACTGATGTATTGCTTGCTTTTCCTGGCATTCTGCTAGCTCTGGTTTTAGTTGCAACACTTGGTGTAGGTTTGACTAACGTGATAATCGCTGTTGGCATCTCTTCTGTACCTGTCTATATAAGGTTGGCAAGAGGGCAGACACTTTATATCAGAGAGTTAAGTTATGTCGAAGCTGTCCGCGCTCTTGGATTACGTAGCCCCACTATCTTGTTTAAGCATATCTTTCTTAACACAGTAGATCCGTTAATAGTTCAATCAACCCTTCAGCTTGGCACAGCAATACTTACAGCAGCTGGATTAGGTTTCTTAGGATTGGGTGTTGAGCCTACAATACCTGAATGGGGCACCATGCTTGGCACAGGCAGAGAATATTTAATGTCTAGCCCTCACGTTGCCACATTTCCTGGGTTAGCGATCTTTTTGGTTGTCTTGGCGTTCAATCTTCTTGGCGATGCGTTAAGGGATGCGCTTGATCCTACCCTTGCGCTATAGGTGTTTAGAATGTCATCAGATGTCCTCTTGAATGTTGAGGATCTGAGAACATACTTTTTCTTATCACAAGGAGTGTTAAAAGCGGTTGATGGTGTGAATCTGCTTGTGCACAGAGGCGAAGCGCTTGGTTTAGTTGGTGAGTCAGGGTGCGGAAAGAGTGTAGCTGCGCTGTCGATAATAGGTCTACTACCCATAGGCGCCAAGATAGTTTCGGGTAAAATCATCTTTGAAGGTGAAGATCTAACTAAAAAAAGTAAAGAGGAGTTACGCAGACTCCGTGGATCCAAGATAGCGATGGTCTTCCAAGACCCTATGACATCTTTAAACCCAGTCTTTACAGTAGGTGAACAGTTAGCTGAGGTCTTTAAGATACATAAAGGTTTAGGCGAAAAAGAAGCATTAGCTAAAGCTGTGGAACTTCTGGACATGGTGAGAGTGCCTGATCCGTCTGAAAGCGTGAAGCGCTATCCTCATCAGTTTAGCGGAGGCATGAGGCAAAGAGTTATGATAGCTATGGCTTTAGCGTGTAGACCCACGTTGCTTATAGCAGATGAACCCACAACCGCGCTAGATGTTACTGTTCAAGCTCAGATACTTGATTTGTTTAAGAGGCTTATTAAGGAGCTTAATACGTCGACGATACTCATAAGTCACGATCTGGGAGTTGTGGCAGAGCTTTGTGATACTGTAGCTATACAGTATGCTGGTAGAATTGTGGAAAGAGCGCCGCTAAGGAATTTGCTAGATAAACCTCTTCACCCCTATACTCAAGGGCTTTTAGATTCCTTACCTAAGCTTACTAAAGAGGAGGAGAAGTTAAAACCAATACCTGGCTCTATTCCTAACCCGATAGAATACCCCTCTGGCTGCAAATTTCATCCTCGATGTAAATACGTATTTGAGAGATGTGTTGCTGAAGAGCCTCTGGATTTGGAGGTGGAGGCAAACCACTTTGTCAGATGCTGGTTATACTGAAGGTGCGCTCGTAGCGACAGAGAACTTGATTAAGTGGTTCCCTATAACTGGAGGCTTCTTTAAGCGCACTAAAGGTTTTGTTCACGCGGTCGATGGCGTAAATTTACAGATACCTAAAGAGGTGATAACTAGTCTTGTAGGTGAATCTGGTTGTGGTAAATCTACCTTAGGTAGGCTTGTTTTAGGTTTATTGACTCCTGATAGGGGTAAGATATTGTTTGAAGGACAAAATATTGTTGGTCTAAAAGGCGAAGAATTTAGGATTTTTAGAAGAAAAGCGCAAATAGTCTTCCAAGATCCCGAGTCTTCGCTTAACCCGAGGCTTACGGTTGGGGCGACGTTAAAAGAGGCTTTGAGAGTCGGCGGAAAGGAAGCCACTGATAAAGTGGTCGGCGAGCTACTTGTTAGTGTTGGTTTAGAGTATGAGCATCAATATAGGTATCCGAGGGCGCTTAGCGGAGGGCAGAAGCAGCGTGTTGGAATAGCAAGAGCACTAGCAGTAAACCCAAAGTTTATAGTGTTAGATGAACCAGTATCGTCGCTGGATGTATCAGTTAGAGCACAGATAGTCAATCTGTTGCTTGATCTGCAAAAGAAGTATAAGTTGACTTACCTTTTTATATCGCATGATCTTTCACTTGTTAAATATATCAGCGATTATGTTGCTGTAATGTATCTTGGGGTTATTGTTGAGAAAGCTCCCTCAAGAAAGTTCTTTACGGAACCTCTCCACCCATATAGCCAAGCTCTTCTCTCATCTGCGCCACGTCTGCAGCGAGAGGCTGTAGAGAGGATAATTTTAAAGGGGGATGTGCCGAGCTCAGTTAACATACCAAAGGGGTGCAGATTTCATACTAGGTGTCCGAAGGTTATGGATAAGTGTAGAACTGTGGAGCCTCAAGCTGTGGTGAAGGATGGTGAGCATGAGGTCTATTGCCACCTTTACACTTAAATCACGATGTGCTCGTAAACCTGTTTGTTATTTGAAAAACGATTTATTGAGAACTGTGATATATCTATTGAGGGTTTATCTTTAACTATCATCTCAGCTATGATTTTGCCTATTATGGGTGCGTGCATAATACCGTGCCCACTAAAGCCAGCAGCGCAAAACAAGCCTTCTACACTGGCTATTTTACCTATTATGGGGTTTCTGTCTGGTGTCATTTCGTATAACCCAGCTATCCCACCCGTTAACTCCGCTTTTTTGATAGGGGGTATTCGCTGTGCTGCGACCTCCTTTACATATGGAGCATCATTAAGGTTAAGGGTTTCATCAAACGAACCCAGCGTGCTTCTATCGTGAATACCAACGATAGGCCCCTCAACTCTATTGACTAAAGCAACCTTATTATGTAGGTCGAAGAGCACAAGATTCGGTTCAGCAACTTTATCTAAGCCCTCAACGTAAAACACTTGCCTTTTAAATGGTTGGATAGGTATTTCAACACCTATGCTTTTACCGATGAGCCCGCTGTATGCGCCAGCCGCTATAACTACTGTCTCAGCATCTATATGTCCTACAGTAGTCTCTGCTCTTAAGCAACCTTCTTTTCTCAAGTGTTTTACTTCAGTATGCTCTAAGATTGATACCCCGAGTCTTATGCAAGAGTCGTAGTAGCCTTGGAGTAAGGTTGGGGGGTTGATCCAAGAGTCTTCTCTGCAAGTTGAGACCGCTGCTATATCGTCTAGCTTTACTCCTTTAAGTATCGGTTTTAGTTCACTAGGCTCTATGAGGGTGCTGTGAAGACCTTGTTTAATCTGGGCGTCGACGCTTCTTCTTAGCAATGCTTCTTCTTCTTCGGTTGCGAGTAGATAGTAGCTTATGCTTTTGAGTTGAGGGTCATATCCAGTTAGTTCTTTAAATCTTTTCAGCAGATTTAGGCTTTCGATTGTCAGCTTTATGTTAAGTTCGGTTGAAAATTGGTGCCTTATCCCTCCTCCGCCTTTTCCTGTTGTGCCTGCTCCAGCGAACTCTTTTTCAGTAACTATAATCTTCTTGCAACCCATTTCTGCGAGATTGTATGCTATGCTCAAGCCAACTATGCCAGCACCTATGACTAACACATCTGCTTCCAACGTGGGCTCTGTATCTTAAAGGGCTTAAAGTTGCATATTAACTCGATGTTGTATCTTTATGACAGTTTTACCGCTATAGCCCTTGCAGGCGCACCTTCACAGCATTCTATTTTAAGCGGTAGGCAGATAAAGAGTATCTTCACACCTATTAACCTCTTGAGCTCATCGGACAGCCCCTCGATTATACCTATTGAGTTTTGTAGAAGCAGTTTGTGAACGCGGTAATCTTTAGAATCATACCTTTCTATGCTTAACGCATCAGTTCCCACCGCTTTAACACCTTTATCTATCAACCACTTTGCACCATCTTCAGTTAGCGCAGTATAATTCCGAAGCCAATCCACTTTTCCCACGATCTTGCTGAAGCCAGTATATAGGAGCACTACAAACCCACTTCTCACCTCCACAGCCTTCGCTTCAAGGTCTTCAGCGTTGATCTCCAAACTATTCTTTGATGAGAAGTCCACCACTACAGCTTCACCAGAATATGCAAAAGGATCTAAGTCGCCGACACAGCGCCCCTCCGATAAGAAGTGTAAAGGTGCGTCAACATGCGTAGCTACATGTGGTGATATGGTTAATCTGCTTAAATTATATGCTGAACCATTTATACCTATTCTTCGTATCCTATCTATAGATGGTTTTGTATCTCCTGGATAAGTTGGAGAGGCGTTTGATATTGTTTGGGAAAGGTCGATGACTCTACTAAAGTCTACTCTTAACCGTTTCACGGTTATCCTAATGTTGTCTTAGTTTATATTCTTGCTGAATTCTAAAGTAGAATAGATTATATCACCGATATAATTAGAGGGATGCCTAGGGATGATCTACAGCAATATCCTTGAACTCATCGGCAACACTCCAGTAGTAAGAATCAATAACCTACGACCGAAGGATAGCGTGGAAATCTATGTAAAGCTTGAGAAGTTTAACCCAGCCGGCTCAATAAAAGACAGAATAGCCCTCTATATGATAGAGGCTGCTGAAAAAGAAGGAGTATTGACGAAAGACAAGATCGTAATAGAGCCAACAAGCGGAAACACTGGAATAGGTTTAGCGCTAGTCTGTGCTGTTAAAGGTTACAAGCTCGCTCTAGTTATGCCTGAAACTATGAGTTTAGAGAGAAGGAAGATCCTATTGGCGTATGGCGCAAGGATCATACTATCACCTGGCGCTAAAGGTATGGATGGTGCTGAAGATCTTGCGAGGCAGATAGTTTCAAAAAATCCCGAGAAGTATTTTATGCCGAATCAATTCGCTAACACCAATAATGTGAGAGCACACTATGAAACCACTGCTGAAGAGATTTGGAGAGACTTTGGAGATAGACTTACACATATCGTTGCAGGTATGGGGACAACAGGCACTCTGATGGGTGTCTCTAAGAAGTTAAAGGAGAAGAACCCTAAACTGAAGATAATAGGGGTAGAACCCCATAAAAATACACCTATTCAAGGTTTAAAGAACCTTGAAGTGCAGTATGTGCCGCGGATCTGGAACCCAGCGCTAATTGATGAAAAGATCGTCGTCACTCTACAAGAAGCTGAGGACACAGCTAGACTTCTAACACTTAAAGAGGGAATCTTCTGCGGCCCAAGTTCTGGTGCTATATTTTATGCTGCGTTGAAGAAGGCTGAGGAGCTGGATTCTGGTGTAATCTTAGCGATCTTACCAGATGGTGGAGAGAAGTATCTAAGCACTACTTTATGCGACCCAGAGAGATGCTTGGATTGCATAAGAAGGTTTGGGGTGCAGAGCGCGTGCGTAGATCAGGAGCTTGAGGTGTTAGTTAAATCGCAGAGCTTGGGTTTATAGAACTTTCCTAAGGTGAAAAGTGTAGAATAGAGATAGAATTTAATTATGAGTTTAGGGGGAGAAGTGGTTGCGTTGATGTTGTTAAAGGAGACAAAGAGTATATGCCCCATCTGCTACAAGGTAGTTAATGCATCTATCTACCGTTCTAATGGGAAGGTGGTGATTAGGAAGAGCTGCTCAGAGCATGGTAGCTATGAGGACATCTACTGGAGTGACTATGAGCAATATATGAGGGTTCAGAAGTTTAGGAGAGACGGCGTCGGTGTTGAAAACCCAAGAACTAAAGCGGATAAAGGATGCCCTTACGACTGCGGGTTATGCCCAAACCACAAATCTTACACTATACTTGGCATAATAGATGTCACGAACAGATGTAATCTTAGGTGCCCCATATGCTTCGCTAACGCTGCGGCAGCGGGGTACCTATACGAACCGTCAAAAGAGGAAATATTCGCTATGATAGATAACCTTGCAGCGAATAAACCAGTCAGCACAAAAGCTCTACAGTTCTCTGGTGGTGAACCTACTCTCCGCGAAGACCTTCCAGAATTCGTTAAGAAGGCGCATGAAGCTGGCATCTCTCATGTTGAGGTGAACACAAACGGGATAAGGATTGCAAACAGTTTAGAGTATGCTAAGGAACTTGCTGACGCTGGTGTAAACACCTTTTATCTCCAGTTTGACGGTGTGAAAAGTGAAACCTATCTTACAACACGAGGTGTCGATCTACTCCAGACCAAGTTGAAGGCGTTAGAGAATCTGCGTAATGTTGGACATAAGAGTACAGTGCTTGTAGTAACTTTGGTTAGAGGTGTGAATGATGATCAACTCGGTGACATAATTAAGTTTGCAGCGGAAAATTTTGATATCATACGATGTGTAAATGTCCAGCCAGTATCGATAACTGGGAGGATAGATAGGCAGAAGCTAAGAGAATATAGGATTACGATTACGGACTTCATGAGGCTGGTGGAGGAGCAGACTGAAGGGCAGATAACTCGAGACGACTTTTATCCCGTTCCAACTGTTGTGCCTTTCGCTAGGGCTATGGCTGCGCTTAAGGGTAAGGTGTATCCAGAGTTTACGATGCACGAGCACTGTGGCATGGCAACCTTCGTTTTCGTCGAGGACGGTAAGCTTCTTCCTATAACTCGTTATGCTGATGTGGATGCGTTTATGGCTGAGATGGAAGATGTGGCTAAACTTGCTTTAGCGGGTAAGAAGACTAGAGCGAAAATGAAGATGATAACATCCCTTAGACACCTTAAGATGAGGGTTCTTAGCTCACTACTTTCAGGGGTCATAAAGGAAGGTAGCTACAGTGCACTTGGCCAGCTTATGCGTAGAGTAATTATGGTTAGCTCAATGCACTTTATGGACGGCTACAATTTTGACTTAGAGAGGGTTCAGAGATGCGGTATACACTATGCTGTTCCTGATGGGAGGATCATACCCTTCTGCACCATGAATACACTGCATAGACAAGAGATTGAGAGGAAGTTCGCTAAAACTCTTGCGCCGGAACCTACAATAAAGCAGCCTATAAAAGTATAATCTCACCTTTATCTGCATCGACAACCATCTTCATTCCACTTGTAAAGTCGTAGGATTGTGGTTTATCTACGAGTGGGATATCTGAGATAATGGCGCCAACAGCGACGATAGGTTCGGCTTCCTTCATTATGATTGCTTTGGGTGCTAATCCTCTTCTGCTTAGACCATAGAGTATATAGGAGCCGACTGTAGATCCTCTTCCAGTTGGATATATGAGTATTTTACCTGCGATTTGCTGTCCGTATAGTGGGTGCCCTCTTTCAACAACTACACTTGTTTCTGGGTCTATTGTTCCGAAGAAGCTTATTGGTGCTGGGGAGTAGAGTGATAATCCTTCAGCCCTACCCGAAGATATCCTTCTACACTTAATAATCTTCAACCTTTAACTCACTCTACCTTTCAACGCTATATCTATACAGTCTTCAAGCGTTGTAAATACTACATCAACTTTTGAAGCTGTAGGAGCGTAGAGAGCTGCTTTTGCTGAGTTCACAACTATTCTTTTGAAACCCATTCGCTCAAGCGGCGCTACTATCATGCAGCAGTCGGTATACACTTTACCACCAGCCTCCTCTATCTTACTTATAATGCCTAATCTTTCAGCAAGAGCCTTAGTTGTTAGAGAAGTAAAGAGCCAAAGTTTGGTTGAGGGCGCAACTTTTTTACCCTTAACAAGAGCAGCAGCAGCTCTTAGCTCATTGATGGATGTGTGTGGGCAACCTATAGCAACGAGGTCTACTTCCCCGGAACTTACAGTAGATAACTCTCCATAAACACCTTTGAGAACAACATCGTCTACATGAAGACGCTCTAACCCGCTCAAGTCGCTTCGAGCCTCGGGCGTAAACCCTTCTGCGTGGAAAAGCGCTATGCCCCCAGATGCAGCAGCCGCCGCTGAAAGAGCCTTAGCTTCGTCTGAGCCAAAAAAGGTTAGACCTTTCAAATACGGTACTCCTTGCTGTAAAATCTTACCTAAGTAGTATCCTAATGCGCTATAGTCGCTTAACCCACTTAACTTCGCTCCGACCTCAACCACTACATTAGGCTTCCTATTCTCATCTAAATGAAGACCGTAATTCGCTGTATATCCTGTTAGCGCTGAAGCCAGTGCCGAAGGACCACCTTCTCTATTTGTTCGGGCACCTAGATACGAGTTGATATAGCAGACCGCTGAAGACTCAGACCAAGCGACGTGCTCCCCGAACCTAGGTGCCATACCAGATAGATAAGGGGTGCAGCTGCAGAGCGGAGTTATGCCCAAACTTTCATAAGCTCTTATTACACGCATCTGCTTTTCAGCAAAATCCTCAGGTATACCCATCTCTGACCAAAGAGATAAATCCATCCCAGCGGGATTCAACGTGCTCGGCACAGCTGCTTTAGCGGGTGCAAGAGACTCCACCCATTGAAGACCGTATTCACCTAAGGTTTTGTAGCTTACGCCAGAGATTTGAGTTGAGGTGATAGGTATGAGGTGGTCTGCACCGTATATTTCACCTAAACCTACTAAGATTTCGAGGCACTTCTTCTTCGCCCAGCCTTCTTCTCCTCTGAGTATAGCTTCTTGCTTCTTCGTTAGATACATGTTTATATTCACCTACTCTTCGATCTTGGTAAAGTGTTCTCTATTGGCGTCTAAGGGTAGTGTTGCATCTATTAGCCACTTAGAGGTTACTCCAGTTTTCTGACTCGATGGATCAAGGGAGGAGCCGCGAGCACCACTTATAACTACAAGTCCCTTATCCGGCTGAAACCTAGTAGCCAATGCCCACTCAACATCCAAAGGATCATAGATGTTGATGTCATCATCAACTACAATAACCCTCTTTAAGCTTGGATGAGCTGCAAGGGCAGCTAGACCGGCATTCTTCCCATCACCCTCAACCCTCTTCTTAATAGAAACAACAGCATGCAGCCAGCCACAGCCTCCTTCCGTGAGCACAACACTCTGCACAGAGTTAACAGCATTCTGCACCACCGTGAATATTCGCGGCTCTTGTGGCACACCCATAAGTAGGCGATGCTCACTACCTCCTGGCAGAATGACTTGCCATATGGGCTCTTTTCTATGGTAGAGTGTTTCGACTTCAAGTATAGGCTGCTTTCTTATTGTGTCCCAAGTGCCTGTAAGGTCTACAAACGGTCCTTCATCCGCTTCCTCTGAGTGAAGGATTCTTCCTTTCATAACAACTTCCGCATCTTTTGGCACGTTAAATCCATCGAGATTGTAGCATTCTAATTTGCCGTTTAGTAGAGTGTTTGCGAATTCTAATTCATCTAGGGCTGGATAGGAGGTTGCTGCAGCTAGGCAGATAAGAGGGTGAAGACCGCAAGTGACTACAACTTCTGTGTCAACGCCGTGCTCTTTATTCTTCTGGTAGAAAGAGAATAGGTCTCGAGGTACAAGTCTGACCACAAATCTGTTGCCTTTGAGATGCATTAAGCGGTGTATTGAAGCATTCTGCCTCCCAGTTTCAGGGTCTTTTGCAAAGACCACGGTTGCAGAGGTGTATTTCCTTGGATAGCGCTTGTAAAAAGTCGTTAAGGGGAGCTTTGAGGCTAAGTCTGGTTTAGTTTGTTGTTTTTCAAGCCACGAAGCATCATCCACTAACCTATATTTTGAAGGTGAGGATAACATGCATGCCAGATGCTTAACTAAGCCTTTAACATCTACGCCTAGAAGCGAGGCTAGAGTATTCCTTGAGCTCAGAAGGTTTCCTGCTACACTGAATTCTTCATGACCCTTGATTCTTTTAAACAAAACAGGTTTCTTACACTTTCTCAGGTAATCCGCTATCTCTAAATCGGGGGATAACTCTTTGTGCACAACTTCAACTTCTGTCTGCTGAAGGTAACTTCTTAGACTCAAGATGTATCACATCTTTGGGCGAACTCAGCACTCAAGCTGAGGGGCGCCATATTAGGCCTATCCTCTTCACCTTTCAGTAGGGCTAGAGTCTTCACAGTCCGCCCGAGTAACATATATACACACCTATATATTACCACTAGGCTAACCCTAAAAAAAGGAGGTAAATATACTGCTCTACCAAGGTGAATGCGCTTGGTTTACATAGAGACAACCGCGACACTAGAGAGCTTCCGACGATTTCTCATCAACAACACCTGCCGCTCATTCATACCGGAAAGCTACTTAAGGGATAAAGAGGTCTTTCCAGAAAAAGAGGGCGACAGAGGCGCTATATATGTAGAAGCAGCGGATAAAGTTACGCTAAAGAAGATTAGAGATGTAACATTCATAAACGCAAGGGATGTTCTCGGAATAATCTATATCTCCAAAAGTGGTAACTCGAGGTTAAAATGGAGGCAGCTCAGAGGCACAATAGGCAAGATAACGGGCGAAGCCTCAGCGAACTCAGTTGCAAGCTTGATAGCTAGCGGCGCGATATCAAAAGAGTATGCTGAAACCTTAGCTGGCTTAAAAGAAGGGTTGAAACAAACAAAAAAAGAAAAGAAGGAAGAAACCGAAGAAATCTAAACATAAATAGCAGAAAAGAGAAGAAGAACCCATGCAGCTACTAAACATACTGTATGAGAAAAAGAATGGTGTAGCGTGGATAACGATAAACAGACCCCAAGTCATGAATGCGCTGGATATAGAAACAAGGAAAGAAATGTTGACAGCTCTGCTTGATGCTGATGCTGATGAAGAAGTTAGAGCAGTGGTTCTGACCGGCGCCGGTGATAAAGCGTTCTCAGCTGGTGCAGACCTCAGAATATTTCGAGACATGACGCCAAAAGAGGCTAGAAGATATGTTAAGCTGGCTAAACAAGTTGCTAGAACAATAGAGACGCTCAGCAAACCCGTAATCGCTGTGGTCAAGGGGTATGCATTTGGTGGAGGACTTGAGCTAGCACTTTCCTGTGACATGATAGTTGCTTCAGAGGATGCTAAATTCGGTCAGACCGAGATTAACGTTGGGTTGATACCAGGTGTTGGTGGGACCCAGCGCCTACCAAGGGCTGTTGGCATTAGGAAGGCGAAGGAGATGATCTATCTTGGTCAGATGATAGATGCTCAGGAAGCTTATAGGCTTGGTTTAGTGAACAGAGTGGTGCCAAGAGATAAGCTTGATGAAGTGCTCAACGAAATTCTTGGGCTGATTATGTCGAAGAGCCCGCTTATACTTAGATTAGCGAAGCAGGCGGTCAACAAATCCTTTGAAACAGACCTTGCCTCTGGGTTAGATTATGAGAGTGAACTCTTCATTTACTGCTTTTCGACCGAAGATCAAAAAGAGGGTGCAAGAGCATTCTTGGAGAAGAGGAAGCCGGAGTTCAAAGGGAGATAAAGAGACTGCTCTGCTGGGCCGTTTAAGCTAGGAGCTCTACTGTGGTTTAAGTGCTTGCAGAGTTACGCTAGCGATCTTAACTAGTTTTTCTGCTGTGTTCGCTGATAATTGCTCTAGTGGAAATGTGGTTTCGGCGACTGTTTCCACATCTTTGAAACCCGATTGCTTAATTAGATTAATGTAGTCATCTTTCAACATTGCGCCTGAAACGCATCCTATATAGAAGTCTTCACGCTCTTTTACGCTGGGTGGAAGTTCGCTTAAAAGCACTATATCGGAGATGACTAGCCTCCCACTACTGTTCAAGACTCTGTAGATTTCTTCAAAGACTCTTCTCTTGTTAGGTGCTAGGTTTATTACACAGTTTGATATCACCGCATCTATTGAACATTCTGATAAAGGTAAGTTTTCTATATCGCCTAGTATGAACTCGACATTTTTATACCCGCCTTTTTCAGCATTGGTCTTTGCAACCTTAATCATCTCAGGAACCATGTCTACACCGATAACTCTTCCGGATTCTCCGACCCTTGTTGAAGCTAGAAAGCACTCTAAGCCGCTTCCTGAACCTAAATCTAAAACAGTTTCACCTTTTCTTAACGATGCATAAACAAGAGGGCTGCCGCAGCCTAAACTGAAGACGCTAGCGGGAAGTAAGCGTAGGTCATCATTACTATATTCTACACCATTAGATTGGCAGCATGCAAACGAGCAGCAACTTTGCTCCTTTGCTATGCGTGCATAACCTTCTTTCACAACTCTCTTAGTATCCTTTTTATTCAAACTAATCACCGCACACCGCTATGGATACACAACCTATAAACCTAATTAGGTTGAAGCGATAAGATTAAGAAACCCGCTTAAGCAGACCCTTATTTTAGAGGGCCGGTAGTTCAGTCTGGTAGAATATCCGACTTGCAAGCCTAGAGCCGAGAGCTCGGAAGGTCGGGGGTTCAAATCCCCCCCGGTCCACAAGTTGTATCTATGTTTGTAGATATGCTATTCTGGTAATACTCCGAGGTTATACAAGGAATGTTATGAGGCTGAGAGTGAAAGTAGGTTCTAAGGGGTTGTAGCCGTTGAACTTCGGTGGATGAGTTGATGGATGTTATTCCTAAGAAAGCAAAGCGTCATGAGGGTGCGGATGTTAAGAAGAGTATTTTGTCTGAGGTTGTCTGGGTTGTATTGAAGTTGGTTGGTTTACAGTATGCGGTTAGGGCTGGTATGAGTCTAATCTCGATGAGGAATTTTTTGACGTTAATCACTCAGTGGTCGTAAAGGCTCAGGAGTTGGTAGAAAATATGGTCTTAAGCCTAGAGATGCGCTTCATGTTTCGTCAGCCATTTTTATGTGGTGGGGGAGATTGTGTGCGATTGTGTTGAGTTGGATGTGGTTAATGAGGTAAAGAGAAAAACCTTTAGGCTAAAGAAAACGTCTCTACGTGGTGGTTTGTATGTTTCGCTACCGTTCTGAGAGAGACTTTGTTGCTAATTATGTTTTGCCTAGGTTGAAGGAGGCTGCTGAGAGGCTTGGTGTTGCGGGTGTTGTTGATTTTCACGTTGAGCCTTCTATTGATGGTAGGCCTGATTTGACTGCGGAGAGGGGTGGTAGGGGTATCTTTGTTTTGGAGGCGAAGTTTAGGAAGAAGGTTGGTAGGGTTGAGCGTGATATTGAGCCTCGTGACCCTGATGTTATAAATCAGGCTGTTGGTTATGCTGCTCTTGGTGGTTTTCCCTATTATCTGACTTGTAATGCTAGGAGGATTGTTCTTTTTCAGCTGAGGGCTGGTGTTAAGGCTTATGAGAGTGAGGTTGCTTCGTATGATTATGATGTTCATCCGAGTTGGGCTGAAGATGTTCTTAAGGCTACGCTTGGGTTAGTGCCTGTTCGGCTTAAGCCTTTAGATGATACTCTTGTTGATATGCTTCATGAGGCGTTTAATGATCTTTATCCTGAGTTTCTTTCTTCGTTGAAGGAGAGGTTGAAGGATAAGGCTTTCTATGATAGGTATGTCAGTTGGCTTGAGAGTCAAGGTGTTGAATTTGGTGATGAGAGTAATAGGTTGGTTGCTGCGCAGTCTACGTATTTGCAGATCAATAAGCTCTTGTTTTATCAGGTGATTAGGGCGATTTACCCTGATAGGTTGAGTCAGCTTAGGGTGTTTGAGGATGAGGATGTTTCTGATGCTTTGGGTAGGTTTTATGCTGAGGCTAGGAAGATAGATTATGCTCCAATCTATGAGAGTGATATTATAAGTGAGATTCCTTTAACGGCGAGGGCTGGTGAGCGTATAAGGACGCTTATTGATTCGTTGAATGAGTTTGATTTTTCTAAGATGGAGAGTGATTTTCTAGGTAGGGTTTATGAGAAGCTTATTCCGCCTTTGGAGAGGAAGAGGCTTGGGCAGTTCTATACCCCTCCAAGTATCGTTGATTTGATAATTAGGTTGACTTTAAGGCGTCCTGACGCTGTGGTCCTAGACCCTGCTTGTGGCTCGGGCTCTTTTCTTGTTAAGGCGTATCATAGGTTGCGTGAGCTTAATGGGATTCCTAGGGACGCTTCTGGTGCTTTTGGTGAGCTTTTTCATAGGCGGTTGTTGGGGCAGATATTTGGTGTTGATATTAATCAGTTTCCGGCTCATCTTTCTGTGATTAATCTTGCTATTCAGAATGCTAGGGCTAGGATTGATAAGGTGAATGTTATTGTGGATGACTTTTTTGATATTAAGGCTGGGCAGGCTATTTTGTCTGGGTTTGAGGGTGTAACTGCTGAGGGTAAGAGGGCTTTGATTGATGTTCCGGCTTATTTTGATGTTGTTGTTGCTAATCCTCCTTACATTAGGCAGGAGTTGTTGGGTGAGGGTGAGAAGCTTAAGATTAAGGGGTTGATTGAGGGTGAGTATCGGGGTAGGTTGTTTGTCGGCGCTGCGCCTAAGGGGGTTTCTGATGCTATTGTTCTTGATAAGCAGAGTGATATCTACATCTACTTCTTTATTCACGGTTTGGGGCTTTTGAGGAATAGTGGCTACCTTGGTTTTATATCTTCGAATAAGTGGCTTGAGGTTGGTTATGGTGAGCCTTTCCAAAGGTTTCTGCTCGATTATGCGAAGATTCATTATGTTATTGAGTTTGATAGAGCAGTGTTTCCTGATGCTGAAGTCAATACAGCGGTAACAATACTCGAAAAGGAGAGTGATAAACGAAAGCGCAACGAGAATTTAGTGAAGTTCATCCGTGTAAAACAGAAGATGGACTTAGAGAGCCAAATTAGGTTAATTCAAGAAACGGCAGAGAGTTTTGAAGACGAGCACATAAGAATTAACGTAGTTAAACAGGGAAACCTTAAGCAAGGAAAATGGAATGTTTATCTGAGAGCCCCGCTTGTGTATCAAAAGATCATCCAAAATCCTAAGGTAAAACCACTTGAGAACCTCGCAGAAGTATTCTTCGGCATAAAGACAGGTTATAATGATTATTTTATTCTCTCAAAGGAGAAAGCTGAAAAATGGGGGATAGAGCCGCAGTTTCTAAAACCTTGCGTCTCTTCACCTAAGAAGGTTAAAGGGCTTGTAATACATGAAGAAGATGTTCAAGAATACTTCTTTATGGTTAACCAACCTAAAAACGTGTTGAAAGGGACTAACGCCCTTAAATACATAGAGTATGGCGAGCGGCTTGAAATAGAGGTCACACGAGGTTCAAAAAGAGGCAAAAGAAAACTACCTCAACTTGAAACCGTTCGTGCACGCGAACCGTGGTACGCCCTACCCCAGTTAAAGGAGTCCACAATTCTTTTTCCAAGATTAATCGATATTAAGCCAGTCTTCTTGCGAAACGATGCTCAAGCACATGCTGCTCACGTCTTCTATTACATATATCCTAAGAATAAACAGTACACCAATATCCTACTTGGTTATCTTAATAGTAGCGTTAATGCGTTATTAGTTGAACTGTATGGCCGCTCCTATGGTGGTGGCGTCTTAGAACTCCTTGTTTACGAAATAGAGATTCTTCCCACACTTGATCCTTCATCTCTTTCTGAAGATGAGAGAAGCCGAATAGCAAAGGCGTTTAGAATAGTCGTTAAAGCTATAGATAAAAGAATAAAAATTGAAGATGAATTAGATGCTATTAAATCTAGGAAGGAGCAAAGATTACTTGAAGATAAAATTCAGAGAAGGCTTCACGCCGCAGTCAAAGAGGAGAATGAAGCGCGCAGGGAGTTAGATGAAGCCATCTACGACACACTAGGACTAACAAAGGCTGAACGCATCCAAGTAGAGAAGGCGTTGGCTGAGCTCCAAGAACTCAGAAGGCTCAGAAGCAAAACATAAGAGCAGACAATAACTTGGACACTACCTTTATAACTTTCATCAACCTCAAAGCAGAAGGTTGTCAAGCACCATAGCTAGAAAACTAGCAGCCCAAACATCCACCTTAGTCAGCAACTTCAACAAAAGAGCAGACCAAATGAAAGGCAGAGAAGACTTCAAAGCACTACTCAAACAACCGCAAAAAGAAAGATGGCTCCATGCAGCAGACACACTAAAACTCAAAGAAGGCACAGCGGTAGGCATAGACGGCTCCATGGATTATGACGAAAGGATGGAGATGATCTTATTCTATGTATGCGCAACAGCATACAAATGCCCCTTCAAAATAGAAGAAAAAAGTATAAACATAAACATAAAAAAAGCGGAGCGAGAGTTAAGACTAACAGCCTCAGCAGCCATCCCACTCTGGTTCGAAGACACCACAAACATCCTAAACCCCCTAACCCAAACAGACGTCGAATTCGAACTCCAGCAAGCAATAGACCGAATCCCCTACTCTCTAATGACTCTAGCAGAACTCTCAATAACCCTAAACACCCTAAACCAAAAAGAAACAAAGATAATCTTCCTCGACAGACCTATATCAGGAACCTTCGGACCAGCATCCAGAGACCTTAGAGCAATGCTCAAAAGCGGCTACTCAACCCTAACCACAATAGAAACCTCAGAAGGTAAACCATCTATGCTCGACCTAAGCATAGCATCTATACTAGGCCCAGGAAATATCTACATACCAACAAGACCACCATACCTAACCTACAAAGCCATCCAAACCCTAATACAGCACACAGAAATGACGAAAACCGAACTAGCAAACCAACTAAAACTAAACGACGAAAAACTCAACAAACTCATAAAGAAACTAAACGAAATGAATGAGCACTACAACCACCAACTCCTCGAAAAATCAGACCTAACAACCATAGCAATCAAACCAGAAGTAAAAACCTACTGGAAGAGAGTGAAAGCAGCAGCCGAAGCGGTAAGAACAAGAGTCTTCGAAGGCACCGAGCATCCTCTACAACTGGACGAAGAAAGATGGCTTACAGTACTCGACATAAACGCTGTAAACCTCTTCCTCATCTACGAACTCCTATACCAAACACACAGCAAAAATGTGCTGCTCATCGGTGTAACAAAGGACACGGTAGCCTCAGACTTCACAAGAAGCATAATACCATACGCAACACACCAAGGCTTAATAAAGAGCGCCAGCCTCCCAGGAATAAAAAACGACCGAGCCTTCCTCACCATACTAACCTCAGTCAACAACCAGATGATAGAAACACCTTGGAGAACGATGAGCTACGATGTCTGCTTCACAACATTAACCAAAAGCGGCGACCAAAAAACGCCTCTAAGAGCAGCGAGAAAGACCGTCTTCAGAGAAAGACTTTTAGTTAAAGCATACTTCCAATCAAAAACCTTCACAACAGACAAAGAAGCACGCTCACCAGTCTTCGTCTACGACCGCTTCTACAGCCCAGTTTTCGACGAACAACGCTGCAAACAAATAGAGGTCTTAGCAAGAGATGGAATAATCCAGATAGAACCATATATAGAAGACAACGACGCAAACCCCCTCGACGACCTCATACTCACCATACTCACAAACTCAGACAACCCTGAAGTGCTCGAAGCCCTAGGGCACAACCAACTACTTTACTTAGCAGACAAAGCAGTAAAAGCTGAAGTCAACCTTATGAGAGGGATGCTAAGAGGAGTAGCAGACCTCCACCTAGGAACCCTAGCAAGAAAAAGACGCTACTTCTACATCATCAAAGGCTACAGAGGATTAAGAGCCGAAACCGAAAAGGCTAGAAGAGCCGCAGCCCAAAGAGAGGGTGCATGAGCATGAAGCATTCAGAAGCCTTCGACGACTTAGAAGGAAGATTCGAAGCAAGGTTAAGAGAACACAAAATAGTAACAAGATCTACAAGAACTAAAGAGGGTGAAATAAGCCTAGCGAACCCAGTAGCAATACTTGAGGCAAAATTCGACCTAAAAGTGCTTGATAGACTACACCAACCATCCTTCATAGGCATAGAGCGAACAACATCCGAAGAACTACTCTACCTTATCTACGAAATCGTAGCCCTAAAACCCACACACTTCCAGATGCTCGGCATGGATGTAGCCCTACCAAAAACCGTCAGACTCGAATTCCTAACAAAGATAAACGAAAGCTGGGGCGAAAGCGAAGAAACTTGGCTCGACATAATAGCAGTCCCAACAGACTACTCCATGAACCTAAAAGAAGATGAGCCTAAATTCACCAAAACCACACTAATACCACTCATAGGCTCTAAAGCATACCTACTCTCAAACCAAACAGTCAGAAGATTCCTCTGCGTTGAAGATGGTGTATCTGTAGGAGAGCTAATAGGCTTCAACATACCTCTCACAATAAACATCGAAAGCGTAGTAAGATACCATACAGGAGTCTTCGGCTTCACAGGCTCAGGCAAATCCAACCTAACATCCTACCTAATCAGAAAAGCAGTCGAAGCAATACCAGAACTCAAAGTAGTAATCTTCGATGTAGCGGGTGAATATTCAATACACCTACTAGACCTCATAGCGAAAAAAGGCAAAGTCTTCTCAACAGAAGACTTCAAAGAAGATGTCTCAACCTTCCTAAACTCTCAAGTCATACCAGAGACACTAGAACAAAGATTAAGCGAAAGTATGCTTAAAGAGAAAATCAAAAAGCTCTTTGAAGAAAAGAGAATCCAAAGAATAACATTAGAAGACATTGAAGATATCAGAATCGACTCCATAATTGAAACTCTAAAAAGCGCACATGAATCTAGCAGAGCGGGTGCAATGTCAGCCAAAATCACGCTAACCGAAATCATAAAACACCTCATAGAAGAAAAAGGATACAGCATCGACACCGAACTAACAGCCCTAAAAGAGGAAGACATAGAATATCTTAAAAAGATATTAGAAGATCTCGTTGAAAAAGCGCCAGAGCGCTCTTCACTTAAAAGCGAAGTATCCTCAATCTTAGAATACCTTGAAAAAATAGAAACAGCCAAGCCAACTTTAGAAGAATCTGAGGCTAAAATAATAAACCCAAGTAGACTAGCAAACCTCGTGCTAAAAGACACCGCTCAATCTATAAACATTATTTATATACCAGAGCCAGACAAAGCGCGGCTAACCGCATCAAAACTCATAACCAGACTACTCCAATTAAAGAAGACAAAAGGCGCAAGAAGAAAGGTTCTTATAGTCTTAGATGAAGCGCAAGAATTCATACCAGATAGAAGCCAAAGAACTGATTACTCAGACGAATCAAATAAAGCAGTCGAATCACTACTTAGACAAGGTAGAAAATATAGGGCGCACTGCTGGCTCAGCACACAAAGAGTAGCCCATCTAAACGTAAACGCCCTACAGCAACTACACAGCTACTTCGTAAGCACGCTTCCAAGATCCTACGACAGAATGGTCATAGCAGACGCATTCTCGCTAAGCTACGATCTACTCGAAAAGACCACGGATCTCGACACAGGTCAGTGGCTCTTCGTCTCCTATAAGGCTACAAAGCAAAAGAATGTTCCAGCATTTATACAGTCGCCTAACAACGAAGAAATACTGCTCAAAAATCTAGGCGTGAAATAGCCACCCCTACTCAACCCTAAAGACTATTGTGTGATAGCCAGTAGCGCCCTCTGGATAAGGCTCAGTCAAATCACCTATCTGCTGAACACCATTTCCATCTACAGCTCTAACCATAAGCCTATACACACCCACCTTCTCAGGAACCCAATCAAGCCACCACAAAACCCAAGAATACTTAGAGAGCGGCTTTCTGATCTTTGCACGCATCCAAGTTACCCCATCATCTAAGCTCACCTCAACCTTTGAGATTCCTCTTTCTCCAGCGAACGCTACACCACATATCTGAAGTCTTTCACCTAACTTCGCTTGCTGTGGTGTTTGACTTAAGTTGAAGCGTCTTCTTAACGGGCTGTATCCTGGAACCAATATCGTTGAATGAGTCTGATATTCTGCTTCGTTAGCCCAACCTAACTTCTGCCAGAAGCCCAAGTAGGTGTAGTCTACAACTTCTATCTCGACTATCCACTTAGGGTTCATCATACCATAGTACTTAGGCACGATGAGCCTTAGAGGGTAGCCATGCTCTAATGTTAGAGGCTCGTAATTCATCTCATACGCTAATATTGTGCCTTCATCCAAGGCGGCTTCAATCGGTATACCAACACTATAACCTTCAAAGCATCTAAACACAATATATCTCGCGTTAGGCTTAACCTTCACCAACTCCAAGAGGGTTTTAAGCTGCACACCCCTCCAATACGCATTACTTATCAAATCTCCACCTACAGGGTTACTTACACACTCTAAAGTTGCGTATTCTCCAACTGAACGCATAGACTTAATATCACCCAATGTGAATTGCATAGGTTCTTCAACTAACCCATGAACTTTAAGCCTCCATCTGCTCGCATCAAGATTAGGTGATACGACATCTAGCGAAACTGCGTAAAATAGATTAGTTGGTGTAACTTCATAACTGATAAGCTGCTCCAAACTCTCTGTGGTTGATTTAGACTCTTCTCTAGGCTTTGATGCAAGCAGATACGCTAATAGAGACGAAGCAGCAGCTAATATCGGTATGCCCACTATCAACCGCTTTATGAATCTTCGCCTTTGAACGCTATACTCACCTCTATCTTCAGCTACTGAACCGGCTTCCAACACCATCTTTATCTGTTTAAGGATGATAAGCTGTTATAGGCTCTTCATAGAATAACGGATTGGGTGGTAAATACTTAGCATAATGGCTATAGTAGTCAAACTCCTCTCTTGTAAAAACCTTAAATCTATCGTATAGGCTCCAGAACTTCCTACCGTCGTCAGCAAACATTAAAACAAGCTTACCTTCACTGAGCTTCCCAGCAACTTCTTGAGCAGCCGCATAAACCGCACCGCTCGAAGGACCTACAAATAGAGCCTTTGTTTTAGCAAGAGTTTTAACTGCATTAAAGGCGTCGCTATCACTCACCTTGACCCACTCATCAATCAACCCAATTCGTCGGCGAAGTAGTTCCGGCACAGCCGAATCTTCTAAGTTCCTAAGCCCTTGGATATGATGGGCTCTCTGAGGCTGCACACCAATAACCTTCACATGCGGATTCTTCTTCTTAAGGTAGGCTGCCACACCAGTAAGCGTGCCTCCTGTGCCCACACCAGCTATAAAGTGTGTAACATCTCTTAGATTGCTCCAGATCTCCGGACCTGTGCCTTCATAGTGCGCATAGAAGTTGCTTTCGTTAGCGTATTGGTTTAGCATCACATACTTCTCTGGATGGGCTTTAATCATCGCTTCAGCCAAAGCTATACATTGATCTGTTCCAGGTCCTACTCTGGGGCATAAGTCATCATCAGTTTCGAGAAGCGTTGCTCCCAGTCTTCTTATCAGCTTCTTGGTTTCCTCGCTGGCTTTCGCTGGGATGATTAACTCAACTTTGTATCCTAATGCCTTTGCTATCCCAGCCAGCGCTATACCTGTGTTGCCTGATGTTGGTTCAAGTAATATGGTCTGGTCTCTTTTTAAGATCTTTCTGTTCTCAGCGTCTTTTATCATCCATAGCGCAGCCCTATCTTTCAGTGAGCCAAAAGGGTTGAACCACTCTAGTTTAGCATACAGTGCCACTCTATCTTTAGGTGATGATAGTGAGATCTGCGGGGTATTCCCAACACGCTTCAAGATATCTGTGAAACTTTGCATCACCTCTCCCCCTTTTTAGAAGTATTGCACCCCATCAGCCTCTAATACTAGGTCATTCAGAGTAGCCGCCCCAACTAGCTTAGCCTCACTTAATATCTCATCCCTTGGTATGCCAAGTAGTTGGCAGCTTCTCTCACATGCCATAATCTTTACACCAGATTTCAAAGCTTGATCTAAAACTTCTTTTAAGGCTGGGAAGTTTCCTATCTTGATCTTCTCTGCTTCCCCTTTCTTTAAGGCTGTGACCCCTTTGATTACAAAGTAGACTGTTGCATCTATGTCTGTAGCCGCCGCTGTTGCCGCTAGGATTAGGGGTGCATATAGGCGTTCAGGGGTATCTACGCCGCTTGTCTGCACATAGAGCATCTTCTTTCTCTGCTCACCCATTTACTTCACCTTCTTTATGAGGAAGCGGATGTCTTTGCCGTCCTTCTGAATCGATAGTATGGTGTGTCCTACTCTGTTTGCCCAGCGTTGTATGTCTTCCTCTGAAGCTGGATCATCAGCTACCACCTCTAGAACTTCTCCAACTGGGAGAGTGTCGATGGCCATCTTAGTTCTGAAGATGGGTTCTGGACAGTAGAGTCCACGTAAATCCAGTTTGTTTACGGTCTTCTGTTCGCTCAAGTTTACTCTATTATTCTATAGTCTTTAGAGGTAAATAAGCATAACGCTGTTATTATAGTAGCGGAAGATTGAAATACCGAGGAGAAATATCTCTAGGCTAGTTTGAGTCTATCCTACCACGAGCTGCTCCACAGACTTAGGGAAAAGATGGGTGTGCCGATACAGAAGGCAAAGGGTATTAGGCTTGAGCTACCCGAGCCTCAGATCTTGTGGATTGGGAATAAGACGATTCTTCGCAACTTCTCTGAGTACCCTACTCTGCTTAGGCGTGATGCAAATAAGCTTCTGATGTTCTTGGCTAAGGAGTTGGCTACAGCTGCTTCTTTAGACGGTGAGAGGGCTATATTTATAGGTAGAAAAGATAAACAGTCTTTCACTGTGCTCCTAAATAGGTATCTTCGCGAAAATGTTTTGTGTCCAGTATGCGGCAGCCCAGACACTAGAATTGAAAAGGTAAAGCGCCTTCAATTCCTAGTGTGCGAAGCTTGTGGCGCTAAATCCTCGCTGAAGACTGCGTGATTTATTTGGGCCGATTTTGCGTTAAACGAATTACTAGTGGAAATATAAGTATGGCGAATATATGCGACGCTGATCTCCTTAACAAGACGGTTAGTGAAGGTTCTTTGGCGATGCACTTTACACCAGAATATTTTGGCGAAGAAGAAGTTGAGTTAGAGGAAGCGCTTAAGGTTGTTGAAGAGATGCCGATCTTGAACCTAGCTGGTAATGAGATTGTAAGTAAGGTTATTGAAGCTAAACTTGCGTCAGCAAGAGCTGTGAGAGAAATAGGTTGCGTAAAGTTTCTAATGATATACAAGTTTAAGCATATTAAAAAGAAGCAGAAAAAGGGGTGAACTTTAAACTCTTCGTGCGAATTAATGCAGCTAGCTCTAAATTATAAATTAAGATAAAGAATCAGAAGTGCTATTAAAAATTTTTTAATGCTCTCTACAGCTCTATCCTTTGAAGCTGATGTCCTGGATTTGAGTTTATATGTGAGACCGCGCTTGCGACTTGTAGTGTTTCAAAGCCGCAGGAGCATTTATACTTCCAGCCGTTTAGGCCGCTTTTTTGGTCTGATGCTTTTTTACTCATGTCTAATCATCTTGTCTAGCGTCGCTCTGGTAAGCCTCTTTATAAATTTTGCTAAACAATTGCTAAACATTTGAGAAAAAGATCCATCTTTGTTAGCTAGGGGCTTCGGTGACCATCACTTTAGTGACACCTTCGAATTCACCACGCCTAATTAAAACTTCAATTTGTGAACCTATCCTCTTCCCCCTTATCACGGCTTGAAGTTCCTTGATACTACCTATATGCACACCATCCACACCTTTTATGATGTCTCCTTCCTGTATATCAGCCTCAGCGGCTGGCCCGTCTGGAACAACCCTAACCACTAAAACACCATCTTCAACTCCTAAACCATAATATCTAGCGACCTCTTTAGTAACATCCATACCTACAATACCCAACCAAGGCCTTACGATGCGACCAAACTTTATGAAGTCGTCAAGAATGAGCTTAACTGTATTCACAGGCACTGCGAAACCTATGCCTTGAGCCTGAGAAATCATGGCGGTATTAACCCCAATAACCCGTCCTCTACTATCTATAAGTGGGCCACCGCTATTACCAGGATTTATTGCTGCGTCGGTCTGAATAAGGTTCTCATATACTCTGCCATCCTCTAACCTAATATATCTATTCAAAGCACTTATCACCCCAATCGTGACAGTTGGGCCGCCTCTTAAGAGGAATCCAAAGGGGTTCCCTATGGCTATAGCGAGTTGCCCAACCCTTAAAGAATCTGAATCCCCTAACTCAGCGGGCGGTATATGCGTATCCTTAACCTTCAAAACCGCTATGTCACTCGATGGGTCTGAGCCTATAATCTGCCCTTCATATCTCTCTCCAGAATAGGTTGTAGCGACAACTACTCTACTACCAGCAACTACATGATGGTTAGTAATTATATGACCAGAATTGTCCACAGCTACACCAGACCCTATCCCGCCAACAGGATACAGGTTGAATAAGTGGTCCCGCACAAGCTGCACCGTGCTGATATTCAACACACTCTTACTCACCTTAGAAACAGCCTCAACAATCTTATCTTCAAATTCGCTGGGAAAAAGCACATACACCACCAAAGCTAACAGCAGTGAACAGTGATAAAAGGTTTAAGATAGTGTTAAGAACTAAAAATATAGGTTGAGGGGCTAGAATACCCCTCTTTTTACACCGCTTCATACGGGATAGTGGATGGCAGAGTTATAAGCTTGGGTACAGTGAAGCCTTCAACACTACCGTTGGGAAGCCAAGCGAAGATCTGAGCTACACCGTAGAGGTCGAGGGTAGAGAGCTCAACACCTCTAAGAGCCCAGCGCATAAGTATAGGGTACATCAAATCTTCTGATACATCTGTATGCCCTAGGCCGAGTGCGTGGCCGAGTTCGTGTAAACTCACCGCATAAACTATATTATCAGTGTATCTTGGGCCGACTCTGACGGTGACCGTTATGTTTTGGAAGATGTTAGTGTTTGGTTTGTATGAGACTTGTGTTTCTCCTCCTATTCTGAACCTACCTTCATCTGTGAAGACGATCTTTACATCAGCATCTTCTGAGTTAGTCAGTTTTAGAGAGATGTTGGATAGGTAGCTGTAGTCGCTATACTTTGAGGCGAAGGTGTGTAGCGTGCTATTCCAGTCTTCGACAGACTTAATCACTATGCTGCTGTAGTTCGCTGCTAAGGGGCTGTCTTCTACCTTGACGGTTATCGTTGTGTGATCCCATGTTCCACCTAGGGTGTTTATGCTGTATGTTTCTAGGGGTGTGTTGGTTGTGAGTTTACCTTCAAGTGTTAGAAGGTAGAGCTGCCCGACTCTGAGCATCTGCGCCTTAAATGAGACATTGTAGATACCTGCCTCTTCGGTCGCTTCTAACCTACCTTGGAGCACGGTAAGGTATGCTTTACCTTCTTCATCTACCACTTTGAGCTGTATTATCAGCACGCCTTTCTTAGTTTGTGTGTTAAATACTCCTCTTCCAGATTCGATAGAATACACTTTGTTGCCTATGGTTAGGCTTCCGCCTTCAACTACTATGCTACCTTTATTGCGCCATATCTGTATCTTACCGTCTAAGGTTAGTGTTGCGGTGGAAGTAGATGTCTCAGCTTTTCTGCTTATGTTCTTCGCCTCACCCTCCGCTTCTATCTTGAGTTCTACTTCGCTTAACGAAGGTGGCAAAGGTAAGTTTGGTAGAAGAGGTTTAGTCCAGAGCCTAGATGGGCTTTGTAGGTGTTCTTGCTCTCTTTCCCTAACTTTCTCAGTCAACCCATATTGGTTACCTTTAGATTGCATAGTGGTCTTTACAGACGCTGCTTCAGCCTGCAGCGCAGTTAGTGATCCAACGATTAGAGCTGCTACCAGCACAGTCGCGGCAACTATTGATAGGTGTTTTGTGCGCATCGCACCACCGTCTAAACCGTATATCAGAGCACTAAATTAGGAACCCTATGTTAATAGCTTTCCATCTAAATAGGAACAGCCGTTTCCAGCAAATATTTATCGCCTAGAAGCGTCAGCGTCAACGGTATGCTCCAAGATCTTGATGCTGCGATGGAAGCAAAGGGGGTAGATGCGCTTATAGCGCTAGGCGACTCTACATTCAACAACCCTGAACTACTTTATCTGGTAGGCTGCTCTATACCAAGAGGCGGCATCTATGTCAAGAGAAGGGGTCAGGCGCCTTTCCTAGTTGTTGGAGAGACAGATCTAGGCTCAGCGAGACTGGGTAGAGTGAGATGCGTTAAAAGCTTTGGTGAGCTAGGATACTATTCTCTGCTCGCTAAAGATGCGAAGAGCGCCTACATTGAGCTCATCGCTAGTGTTCTTGGTGAGGTAGGGGTTGAGGGGAAAGTAGCAATTTATGGTAGGCATAAGGCGAATGTTATTCTGCAAGTTACATCAGCTTTACAGCAAAGAGGGTTAATAGTAATTCAAGAAGACTCACCGACATTACTTGAAGAAGTTATGATGACAAAGGATGATAAAGAAGTTGAGGGCATAAGGCTTGTAGGCGAAGCAGCATGCAGCGTAATTAGAGAGATTATTGAACAACTAAAATCTTGCAAACATGAGGGTAATAAACTACTATATAGAAGCCAGGAGTTAACAGTAGGCAGAGTGAAACGCTTACTAAAAACGCTCTTAGCGGAACATAACCTTAAAGCCGTCGAAGAACCGATCTTCGCACCAGCGCCAGGATCATACGATCCACACTACACGGGCTTAGACTCAGATCCAATAGTTATAGGGAGACCCATAGTCTTTGACCTCTTCCCTCAAGGAGGTGAAGGATACTACTTTGATGTTACTAGAACAATATCAATAGGTACACCAGATCGTGAATTTAAAAGGATGTATGATGATGTATTTGAAGCTCAGCAAGTAGCGTTTGACCGCTTAAGAAGTGGTATGCCGGCTAAAGAGGCTATGAATATAGCTTGTGAGGTCTTTGAGAAGAAGGGCTATAGCACACCTAGAACCAATCACACACCTAAGCAAGGCTTTACACACAGCCTAGGACACGGTGTAGGTCTAACCATAGGTGAAAGACCCTATCTTTCACTCTACTCACAAGACATAATTGTTGATAGACAAGTCTTCACTGTGGAACCTGGGCTTTACGACGCTAAATTAGGTGGGGTTAGGTTAGAGGATGTAGTTGTCATGGAGGGAGGCGTTGCAAGAAACATTACACCTCTAGAGAAGATTCTCATATACTAGCGAAACCTATGTAAAACAGATTCAATCTGCGCTATCTTCATTCTTGCTGCTACATAGTCGCCCTTCTCCAAATAAGTAGAAGCCTGTTCAATCATATTAGCAGCCTCTTGCAGTAGTCTTTCTTGCTTCTCAACATTCACCCCTTTTGCTTTAAGGTTGTTGATCTGCTTCTTCAGGTTAACCATTTCTTCCTTTACATTGTTTAAGTCTTCTCTAACCTTCTTCTCCATATTTTCTAACGCTTCGTTTATCCTTTTAAGGGATGATCTAAAGTTTCCGCCTTGTATCTGATTTTTGGTTGAGTTAAACTCCTTAATCTGCTCAGTAAATCTGCTTCTCACTTCCTCTACCTCGTAGATTCTTTTTAAGGTCTTATTTACATAGTCCTCGACAATCTTAACCTTCTCTTTATCGTATGCTCGGCATAAGTCGCTAATTATGTGCCCCAACATCTTCTTGCTCTCAGCAATCTTCTGGCTAGACCCCAAGGTGTCTTGCTTAGCTGATAGGTTCTGCGCTTCTTTTACTAGCGTCTCAACATCCTTAAGCCTAGACTTTAAAGTAGAAACATCATAGCCTTTGGTTGATGCGAGTTCAGTTAAGTTTTTGATACTATTTACGAAGATGTTCATTCTAAGGGTCGTGTGTTTAGCGGCCACTATCTCTTCATCTGCGCTATCCTTTAACTCAGCGGTAATGCTGGTTAGAGATTTAAGTGCATTCATTGAGGCACTTAAAGCTTGCTGATACGCGCCTTCCTTTAACTCTCTCTGCGCAGCTTCGGCCATTTGGCGAACGCCCTCAAGTCTTCTATTTAACACCTCATACGCTTGAGTGCCCCTTTCCTGTTCAACTAATGTTTGTATGTTTCTAAGAGCTTTTTCGAGAATCATATTTACAGCATATGCTGAACTCCTCTCATCCTGTGCATCAGCAGTTTCAAAGGTGGTTGGTAAGGTGAAGGCTGCAAGGATTAGAAGTGCTATCGAGGCGGTTGCGGCAACCGCTTTGAGCTTCAACTTTCCCTCCCCAAGGTTATATGTAGGGGTCTTAATTTTAGGAATTCTTCGGAACATCCGTTCCACTTCCAATTTCAGATGTTTCTCTTATATATACGAGGTTCTGCCCACCAACCTTCTTTACATCGACTAATCCTTCTCTCTTAAGCCTTCTAACCATCCTCCACATAGATGTCTTAGGTAGGTTAAATCGGCTTCTCAGCTCAGATTCGAAGGCTTCTCCACCAACTTCAGCCAAAAACCTTAGCACCTCTTTATCATCAGGTCGAAGATCTGGTCTTGAAGATATTATCTTCTCTACATCTATGATACGCCTTTCCTTTTCATATGCTCTGGCGGCACGCTTTCTTTTGAAAGCAATTGATACAGCAACCCCAACTACTACCACCATACCCGCAGCTAGAGCAACATACCAAAGCCAACTAGCAGTGAAAACACCATTCTGCTGTGTGCTTACTGACTTAGATGACTCAACTATATAATTCAGAGTCAGAGGACCGCTTGGGAACAGGAGAGTTAGAGTATCGTTTACACTACTTATGGTAAGAGGAGCCTTGCTTAAGCCGACTACAGTAAGTTCTGGTAGCAATTTGACCACAATAGGCACAGGCGCATCTATTGTGAAAGTCCATAGCCTACCCGTTTTATTAGTCAAGTCCTGTGTGAAATATGAGATCTTAACGCTGCTTAAACCGATTGTCTCTAGTTGGATTCCGTTTTGAGTAATATTGTAGTCGAGCACTAATCCGTTTTTACCTACAGCAATTATATCTTCGTAATTTCTACCAAAGAGGGTTAATTCAACGACGGGTAGAAAAGGGCTCACTTCAACTTCATATTCAACCCAAACATAGCCATCACCGTAAATGGTGGTCGTGAGGCTTATGGGATTGTATGAGGGTGGCGAAGCCCCAACCGTTGGTGCAGTAAGCAGTAGTAGGATAGCAAAGGCTGTTAGTAGAGCGCCCTTCACACCACACTCAGTCACCTCACCATAAACTTCTACTATCTAAACTTAACACTCAATAAACAATTTCTACTCCAGACTCCAAGATATTGGTGTGAGTCAAGTAAGGTATCGTCTACTTGAACATATGACAGACGCATACATAGAAGCATACGGCAGAAGTTTAGGTGAAGCATATGCAAACGCAGCCTATGGGTTGACCGATTTAGCAGCAGATCTAAAGAATGTTGATATCCAGTTTAGCAAGAAGCTCGAAGTAAGTGGCTATGACCTACTAAACCTCTTATACAACTGGCTCGAAACCGTGCTTCTAGAGATGCAAGTAGAGCAAAACATTTACAGCAAGTTTTCAACACAGGTTTCAAAAAAAGATGACACTTGGATACTTGAGGCAGAATGCTTCGGCGAAAGATTTACGCCAGAAAAGCATCACCCAAAAGTTGAAGTTAAAGCAGTAACATATCATCTTATGGAGGTTATAGAAGAGCAAGATAGATATGTGGTCCGCTTTCTCCTCGACCTCTAAACGCCTTCTAAAAAGGAGGTTATCGTAATTGAAGATTGTTGTAGCCCTTTCTGGCAGAGGACTATTAATTGGGGTTAAACTTCTGCAAGCCCTAAGGAGATTAAGTGTAGAGACACATGTTGTGCTCGATGACTTCAGCGTAGAAGAGGTATACTCTGAAACTGGCTTAAGTAGGTTAGAGTTATCATCCTTAGCAGATCACAACTACGCTAACAACGACTTTACAGCTCCGATAGCAAGCGGATCCTACCAAGTTGATGGAATGATAATAGCACCTTGCAGCCTTAAACGGGTTTCAGATTTGGCGCAAGGATACTCCAAGGATTTAATAGGTAGGGCTGCTGATGTTACGCTTAAAGAAGGTAGAATCTTAATTATCTCACTTAGCGAAACCCCTTTATCGAAGGAAGATATAAGCAACCTTATTGCGCTTGCTGAAGCTGGTGCCACTATACTACCAGCAACACCCCTATTTTACACTGGTGTAGAAGATTTAAATGAAGCGATAGGGCAGATCGTGGGAAGAATGCTCGACAGATTTAATCTGAAACACGGCTTGTATAAACCTTGGGGTGTGAAGTGAATTAAGATGGTTAGTTTCGGCGTCCTTTTACCACAAGATGGGAAGACCTATGTGGAGATCGCTGAAACAGCGAAGGTTGCTGAAACTTTAGGTTTTAACTCCTTTTGGCTCTTTGACCACTTTATGCCTTTCACATTCGGTAAGAAGAAAGACTACCTTGAAAGCTGGACGACCCTTTCCGCTTTAGCCTCTGAGACAAGCAGCATTAGATTAGGTATCTTGGTTTCTTGCTCCTCGTATAGAAATCCCGCATTGTTGGCGAAGATGGCTTCAACACTTGATGTGCTTTCGAAAGGTAGGCTTGAATTTGGCATAGGCGCCGGCTGGTATCGTGAGGAATACGAAGCATACGGCTACCCCTTTCCGAAAGCTGGAGTTAGAATAACCCAGCTTAGGGAAGCTATTAGTATTATCAAAGGGCTATGGACAACTACCTCTTTCACATTCGAAGGGCAATATTACAAAGTTAAGGATGCTATATGTGAGCCCAAGCCTGTTCAGCAACCTCATCCACCCATCTTAATAGGTGGAAACAAGCGTAAGATGCTCAAACTGATGGCTGAAAAAGCTGACATAGCAAACTTTGGTTTTAAGATCGCTGGGTTAAATAAAACCCTTAAGACTTTAGATGATTTTTGTCGAGTTGCTGGAAGAGCACCCTCTACATTAGTCAAATCATATACAGGTGTCTGCTTAATAGATAAAGGTCTGCTTAAGATGTTTTTGGGCACGCCTCACTTAGATGTAGTTGTAGCTGGTTCACCTAAACATTGTGCTGATAAAATCGATAAGCTGGTTATGAGAGGCTTCACCTATATTATATTGTATTTTGTGGGCAAAGATAGGTTGAAAGCTATGGAGGTATTCGCTAAAGAGGTTATGTCTGTCTTCTGAACCGCTCGTAATCATATATTACCCGAGATAGAACAACATGGGATTCAAGCGGCATTTCGTGTATGGAAATTATTGCGTTAAGGTGATTTAAGACTGCTGGAGAAAAGCTGCCTCGTGGAAATCCCCCGATTGCTAGAATTGAATTTTCTTTCACAAACTTACTTACCCATTCTTCTGGTTTCATTAAGACGCCTTTGCGGCTGAAACCTATTACACTATCTGCGTTTACTTGGTCAATCAGCTCCTTAAACCCCATTTCTTTTACCTTTATCAGTCTACTTCCCTCTTCTCCGCTTAACACCTTTTCCATTAACCCTTGGAACCTAAAGTAGGATTTAGGCAGCCTAGTCCCTTCAAGAACATCTAAGACGAGGTTAGTATATGTGTGAATGTAGAGCTTTACTTCCCCCTTAAGGTAAGCGGGTGTGCCTGTAACTGCCAAGACTGCTTGATGAACAAGGTCTGGTCGGCCCCTTCTTAAGCCATCTTTAAGCTTAAGCATAGCGGCGTGGTGTAAGCTTCTATCAAGGAGTATCTGGCTAGGGTGCTTACCCTTGTTCTTAGCTGAAGAGAGAACGCTGCGCTCACTCCAAAGCTGCTGAGGCACAAGCTCCAAAGCAGATTCAACTAGAACTACATAAAGCAACATAAATTAAATGGAAAGTATAGTTTAAAAACTTACACCTTAAAGACAAGTCGATGAAGCCTCCTAGGCGCCTTCTCGCCGACCTCGCTAGGCAGAGAATCGAAAGGATTATGGAAGTAGCCCTAGAAGTCGCTAAAACAGATTATGAGACCGCAAAAAAGGAGACTGCTTTAGCTAGGCGCATCGCTTTAAAGTATAATGTTCGCCTACCCTTCTACTTGAAACGCTTCTTCTGCCACGGCTGTAAGCAGCTGATTATACCTGGTTTAAACTGTAGAGTCAGGCTTACGCGAAGATCACATATGCTGAAGATGACTTGTTTAATGTGTGGGCATATCTATAGACGACCCTTAAGAGTAAAGGTTTAACACAAGGATAGAGTAGAAATATATAGGGCTTATAGGTTGGGTTAGGTTAAGCTGATAGGAGATGCCAACTGTCTACGATGTGCCGCAAGATATGCTGATAAAGAGGGTTGCTGAATACCTTAGACGACTCCCTCAAGTATCTCCACCTATGTGGTCTTATATGGTTAAGACGGGTTCTCACGCAGAGCGCCCACCCGCAGAAAGAGAGTGGTGGTATACAAGAGCTGCATCTATACTCAGAAAACTCTACATACACGGCCCTCTTGGCTTGGCTGATCTTGAATCTATGTATGGTGGTAGAAAGAGTGTGGGTTATTCTCTAGCTCACCATAGAGATGGCGGGGGCTCTAACATTAGAAATATTCTCAAGCAGCTCGAATCCGCAGGGTTAGTTGTTAAGGATGGTAAGAAGGGTAGGGTTTTGACGAGTAAGGGTCGAAGTCTGCTTGATAGGCTTAGTAGTGAAATATTTAAGGAGCTAGTTAAATCAAATCCTGAGCTAGCAAAGTATGGTTAGGAGGCGCGTTTGCCATGTCTTCTGAAACACAAGATCGACAGATGCGTGAAGAGCAGCAGAGAATTGCTCGAGAATCCGTGCTTAGAATAATCTTAAGCCCAAAAGCTCGTGAAAGACTTTCAAACATAAAGATGGTTAAGCCTGAACTCGCTAAGCTCGTCGAAGACCGCTTCATACAACTTGCTTCAGCAGGCAAGTTAACACACCAAGTTACCGATGAAGAGTTAAAGCAGGTTCTAGCTAGCCTACAGCAGCCTAAAAGAGAGTTTAAGATAAGGTGGGCATAATGGCTAGAAACAAACCCTCTGGTCTAAAGATTCGCTTGATCTCAAAGCTAAAAGAAAACTACGCTGTGCCGACTTGGGTCATAGTCAAAACTAAAAGAAGAGTGAGAACACATCCAGGTAGAAGAAACTGGCGTAGGACTAAGTTAAAGATTGGGTAGTGGTTACTATGAGCGCAGAAGATGTTGAAATGGAGAGGATATACACTATAAACTTAAGGAAGGTATTAATCACACCCAGGTGGAGAAGAACAGTTAGGGCGGTTAACCTGATTAAAGAATTCGCACGGAAGCATATGAAAACAAGTGAAGTTAAGGTAGATGAATCGATAAACCACCTCCTATGGATGAGGGGAATAGAGTCTCCACCCCGTAAACTTGTAGTCAAGATGGTTAAGGATAAAGAGGGCGTAGTTACCGTTTCTCTACCCACTGAAGATTAATCTACATGCCTAACTCTGAACCAGTTTCTGTAGATCTTAGCGTCCTTCCCATACCACTTAGCTAGTAGAGCTTTGAGCTTCTTGGCGGTCTCCACACCAGCTAGCTGCGCCTCTTCATCGGTTAACTTGTTTACATCAACCTCTTCGCTTCTGTAAAACTCTATAAAGATCTTCGGCTCCTCGTCTTTGAATCTGTTTGAAACCACGTAGTGTAAGCCAGTTTTAGGTTTGTTCCGATAGGTTGCTTGAACTTCACCGTTCTTGATCTTCTCTATTAGGGGTTTGATGAAGACGATCTTCTTAATCTTCTTCTCACCTTGCTCTTTATCGAGCCATATTGATGGTAGTAGTCTTCTTATTTCATCTGCTGCTTCCTCGAAGCTTAGGGAGCGGTCAACTAATGCCTCCCAATCTATCTTATCATAGTCATCTGGTTCACAAAGGTTTTCTTTAATCCACCTTTTGAAGCAGCCCCAAGCATCTACATCTTCAAGATTTTTGCCATTCTTCTTCATATTATCACATGTTGAAGTAGTTAGGTTGGAAAATAAGGTCATTGCTTTTATCCAGTATTAGTGTGTGTATCGGTTTTAGAAGTGTTCCATTTGGGTTATCTTGCTTAAATCTAGGTCTACTGCACATTCTGGCGCAGCATCGATCTTTCGCTCAGCGTCAAAAATGTTTTCTAATACATCGTATTTGGCGTGTTTTAATGTTTTAAAGCCAGATGCCAATACTATGGATGTGATTTTTGTGTAGCCGTTTGTGCTGAAGCCGTATTCAACTTTAACCGAGCCGTTTCCAAGCAGTGTAGATAGATGTCTTACAGAATCCTCCACTTCACCAGCCAAAAGATCCTTTGAGCCGCATAGATATAGAAGGGCGGACTCAGTTTCAGCTGGATTAGCTTTCCTATATATAGAGGCTACAGCCTCGCTAACAGCATCCATCATATTTGATCTATTGCTTACAGTTAGTAGTGTGAACCTATCTTTAATAGAAGTTGTAATAAACTTACTCAGACTTATGTAGTAATCTTCTTTCTCGAAGGCACCGAGCACCCTAGATAATGCGAAAGATATGCGCTCGCTTATTTCTTCATATACTTCGATTATAGGTCTATCACTCATGCTTTGTGTAAAGTCGTCTTTATCAATAACTATAGTATAGTCGCAGGAGCTGCGGAAATGGCGTAGGGCAACTGAGGAGTAGAAGAGTTTGCTATGCTCGTAGCTAGATGGCATTACAGCCACTCCCAAAACTAATGAGTTCTGCTCTTTAGCCAATTCAGCTATGAGAGGTGCTAAGCCAGAGCCTACCGCACCTCCTAAGCCCGTTATAATCAGTGTGACCTTTGAATCTCTAAGTATTCTGCTTATCTTGTCTCTGTGTCTCATCCCAGCTCCTCTTGCCAAAGAAGGCTCTCTTTTAGTTGAGGTAAGCGGAGGTATGTAAAGGGTTTCTCCGTTGTTCAAGCCTATTAAATCGTTTTCATCGCAGCTAATGTAATAGAAGCGGTTTATTCCTGTCTTGAAGCTGCTGATCTTTGAAGCTATTTTGCAACCGGCGCTTCCTACACCAACCCCGATTATCTTATTAGAGTTATCTTCTGTAATATAGTGTTTTAGGGTTAGAGTATATTCTCTAACCAATTCTTGCTCGCAAGGTATTACTCAGTATACCTTTAATCGTCTACTTCTTAAGAGGTTTAGACTACTTGTCACCTATTCTTGACACACCACACCTCGAAGACATGCTGCAGAAGCGCCGTTCACCTCAACCTCTAAATAAGAACCTAACTCAGCGTCATCGCTGATTAAAATCGGCTTATAAGATGGATTCCTAGCGATCCTAGCGCCCTTAACTTTCTCGTCTACAAGAGACTCCCCTCTCCATCCAAGCCAGATTCTATTCCTCTCTAAGCAGATCGCTTTCACTATGCGGTGTAGGATGGTTGAACGCCGCTTAACAACCTCGTAGGGATGCTGTGGTAGTAGAGCAGCCTTTGTGCCTGGTCTAGGGCTGAAGCGTGAAATGTTAACTACATCTGGCTTTACTTCTTCGAGGAGGGAGATTGTGTTTCTAAAACATTCTTCCTCTTCGGTTGGGTATCCTACAATTATGTCTGTGCTTAAAGTGAGTGTGGGTATCTTTTGTCTAGCCTTTTTAGCTATTTCTAGAAAGTCTTCGCGGGTGTATTCTCGCTTCATATCGGCTAAAACATCATTACATCCGCTTTGAACGGGTATATGTAGAAATTTAAAGAACTTAACATCTTTAAGCACATCGACTATCCTACCTATATCTCTAACTATATATGTGGGGTTCATCATACCAACCCTAACTCTGAAGTCCCCCTCAATCTTAGAGACTTTATCTAGCAGATCAGCAAGAGAACCCCCCCTATCCATACCGTAGCAACCATTGTCTTGGGATGTAAGCCAAATTTCTCTGCAACCGCATCTAAGAAACCTACGAATTTCATCTAAGATCAGATGCTCATCAAAGCTTCTAAGCCCGCCTCTAGCAATCTTAACTTGGCAGAATGAACAAGCAGAGAGGCAGCCTGAAGCGATCTGAACAATACCGACGACTGGGTTTCTAAATACTCTGGGTTGTAGAAGCTTGGTATATGTTCCATTTAACTCTTCAACTCTTTCCCCGCTAAGTGTTCTTTTAGCGACTGCTACTATCTTATCTACTGAGTTAGGGCCGATGAGTGATGCTCTTGGATTGAGTTTAAGTATGGCGTCTTTAGATGTTTTAGGCATACATCCAGCTACTATCATAGGTTTTCCCAGAGAGGTAAGATTCTTCACTCTTGTAACCATTCTTTGGTATGTTGCATCTTTTACGGTGCAAGATACTATAATGTTTAGCTCCGCTTCTGAGGGTGTTTTTTCTATTGTGAAGCCTGAGTTCTTCAGAAGCCCAGCTATAATCTCGGCGTCAGCGAGGTTTGCGCTACAGCCGTAAGCCTCTATGTAAACTTTGGCTTCAATCTTTTGTAGGTTCACAACCCGCCGCCTATGGGTGGTAAGATTACAACTAGGTCGCCATCTTTCAGCTTTAAAGAGGATAGGTCAGATGCGTCTACCGCGTTTCCGTTAACAAGCATAACTAGGCCGTCTCTTAAGGTGCCTTTTTGGTCTAGTAGGAATTCTTTAAGCGCTTGCCCGTAATGTAAGATTAGTGTATCCAGAAACTTCTTCCCGTCAACTTCTCCTTCGAAGTTAAAGGCTTCTTCCTTCTTTCCAGTAATCTCTCTAAGAGCCGCGAAGTATTTTGTTGATACCGTGATCTTCTGTTCGTTGTTCATCATAGCTAAGCTTGTATTCGCTGCAATAAAAGATTTAGCTTAAGGGCTTTGGTTTAGAAGTCTGTTTACTAGATCATCTAACAGATGACCTCTGCAGACTACTTGCACTTTGAAACTCGGCACAGCATCCGATGCAGCCTTCAGTATCCTTCTTCCCAGATCCACGGCAACTGGGCTTGCTGGTGATGTGGGCGAGTAAACAATTCGTATTGTTCCATCGTCTACACGCACTATTTCTAAAATTATATTTGATTCGGACAGAAGGCGTTCTGTCTCGGGGTCTTTAACCTTCTGAATACGCTCAGCCAAGTCTTTGATGAGTGTATCCACGCCAAGTCACCGCACATAACTTTATTTAACTCTAACTTCACCATCTAACTTTTAATGTGCGAGGATGGGAGGCTCTAACTTCATCAACCCTTGGTGTTGCTGTGTTATGAGGCGCCTCAGCAGCCGCTTTAGGGTCTTTGGAAGCAACTTCAGCAGCTTTGTTAAGCACCTCAGCGTAGTTATCCAGTTCTTCTACGCTCTCTGATTCTGTCGGTTCAATCATCATCGCCTCAGGCACCGTTATAGGGAAGTAGATGGTAGGTGGATGCACCCCGTAGTCGAGCATCAGTTTAGCGACTTCAAGAGCAGAAACTTTAGCTGATGCAACAAACTCATGTTTACATCGAATATTAAGAAAGTAGTGTAGGTCAAAGTATCTTCTATCAAGTTTACTCATCAAGTAATTTGCTGCGAGTGTAGCGAGTGCTGAAGCATCTTTTAACCCATCTCTACCCATTAATAGGCAGTAGATGTATGCACCTAAGAGCACACTTATGTTCCCAAAGTAGCTTCTAACCCTACCTACAGACTTAGGTCTATCATAGCACCACCTATACCTCTGTCCATCAAACTCAAGAGTAGGCTTAGGAAGATATTCCCCAAGTTCCTCGGTTGAGAAGACTGGACCTGCTCCTGGCCCTCCACCTCCGTGTGGTGTGCCGAAGGTTTTATGTAGATTTAGGTGTGCGATATCAAACCCTATGTCTCCTGGTCTGACTCTTCCTATTAATGCGTTTAGGTTTGCACCGTCATAATACATTAAACCGCCTACTTCGTGGATTATGTTAATGACTTCTTTTATGTGCTTCTCGAATAATCCTAATGTGTTTGGGACGGTCATCATCATTCCAGCGGTAGATCGCCCTGCTACTGCTTTTATAGCCTCAACATCGACAAGCCCATCTTCTGTGGAGGGTATCTCAATCACCTTGAATCCAGCCATAGCTGCGCTAGCTGGGTTGGTTCCGTGTGCGGTATCTGGTATCAGAATCTCGTTTCTAGTGTTTAGTTGACCTCGGTCTTTTAGCCACGCTCTTATCATCAGCACTCCAGTGAATTCTCCTTGCGCTCCAGCTGCTGGCTGTAGAGAGAATTTTGGCAACCCTACTATTTCAGCGAGCATCGTGCCCAATTCAAATAAAATCTTCATTAAACCTTGTGTATATTCATCTGGTTGCTCTGGGTGTATCTTCCTAACTTTCGTGTTCGCTAATATTCTCTGAATTATCTTTGGATTGTGTTTCATGGTGCAGCTGCCGAGTGGATATGTGCCTGAGTCTACAGAATAGTTCATCTGAGACAGCCTAATATAGTGTCTTGTGATCTGAGGTTGGGCTACTTGAGGGAGCCTAATGTCTGCTCGCCTCAGGTTCTTGGGTATGGTCTCTAACACATCTCCAACCTCTCTACTCAACTCGGGGTCAAAGGGTAGTGTTAGTCCGCATCTGCCTTCACCGCTTAACTCGATTAGTAGAGGTTCATCCCATCTAGCCTGCCTATACTTCATTTATCCTCGACCTCCTTGCTAACAGAGTGGATAAGAAAGTCTATGTCTTTCTTTAGATGGACTTCTGTTGCTGAGAATAGAGCTGAATCACTTAACTCTGGGAAGTCTTTACCTAGCGGTTGTGACCCAACCAACCCATACTTGGGTAGATTTCGATAGATTTTCTCTGGATCAGCTTGTAAGAATCTTACGACAAAGTCTTTAAAAAAGGGGGTAAATCGAGGTGACTCCACATTCTTTATCTCACCTAACTTTTTAGCAGCGTAGTGTGAGCTTTCCATTATCCTTCTACCCAGTTCCATTAGACCACTGCTACCAAGCATAGCAAGGTATACCGATGCTGCAACAGCACATAAAGCTTCGTTGGTGCATATGTTAGATGTAGCCTCTTCTCTCCTTATATGCTGTTCACGAGTCTGCATAACCATTGTGTAGCACCTTCTCTCCCCATTCTTAGAGAGAGTCTCGCCGATAATACGCCCAGGCATCTGTCTGAACACCTTCTGACCGCCTCTTGCTGCGAAGATTCCGATCAGAGGACCGCCGTAATTGGGGTATAATCCAAGCGGCTGCCCCTCGCCTACGACTATATCTGCACCATACTCTGCTGGGGGTTTGACAACGCTTAGCGAGGTGGGGTCTAACCCCACTATCGCTAATGCACCTTTTAGGTGAGCTAGCTTACAGATTTCTTCTGCTTGTTCCTCAAAGACCCCAAAGTAGTTAGGGTTCTCAAAATATATAGCCGCAGTTTCATCATCTACCTTCTCTTTAAGAGTGGAGTAATCTATACAACCCTTCTTATGCTCATAGTCAACAACCACTACATCTACACCTGCTGCGTCGCAGTATGTCTTTAGTGTATCAAGCCTCTGTGGCCCGCAGTTTCTTAGCGCTACAATCTTTCTTCTTCTGGTTATTCGAACTGCCATCCTTCCCGCTTCTCCGGCTGCAGAAGCCCAGTCATACATAGAGCTGTTAGCTATCTCCATCCCAGTTAAGTCGCAGATGAGACTCTGGTATTCGTATAGAGCTTGCAACATGCCTTGGCTTGCTTCAGCTTGGTATGGTGTGTAGGCTGTGTAGAATTCAGACCTTGAGATAACTTCATCGACTAGAGCTGGAACATAGTGTGTCCATATTCCGCCGCCTAAGAAACATTGGTGTGGTTCGGGGGCTAAATCTTGCCTTAATGTTTCTTCGATGAGTCTTTCAACCTCTCCTTCTGTTTTGCCTTCTGGTATGTTAAGTGGTCTATTTAATTTTGCATCATCAGGGATGTCGTTGTAGAGTTCTTCTATTGTGTTTAACCCAAGTGCTCTTAGCATGCGTGTGGTAACATTTGGTGCTGAATTGGGTTGGTAGGGTTTGCTCAGGTTCAAGACTAGCAAAATAGACCGGGGTAGATAAAGGGTTAAAAATGTATGCTTCTATGCTGTATGTGTCGAAGTTGGTTCGAAAGATATGCCTTTTGCTACTTCCTCTGCTCTTCTGTATCTCAATTCTACATTTAGAGGTGGATGCCTTGGCTTTAGAGCATCCTCTTCTGGTTAAGATGGATCGTGAGATGATTCTTAGCGGCTACGGATACCTTCTGCTTAACGACACCATCACTTTCATTAACAACTCAACTACTGCTACTCATTTACCACAATTTACACTTATTTACCCGACTCAAGCGATAGACTTTCGGATAAATCAGCATCTCAAAAAAGAGTGGGTTAGGTTAGATAGATTTGAAAACGCAAGTTCGTTAACTGTCTCAGCAGACTTAACGATATCCTCTTCTTCAAACCTTACTATTAGTCTAAGAGCGATACTAGGAGGAGTTGTAAAGCCTACTGGTGAAGGAAGTTATGAGGTATCACTACCCCTACCATCTACGCCAAACATCGTATTAAATGATGTTATGGTTCAGGTTTCTTTACCTAGTGATGTCAAGGTTTGGAGAAAACCCGAAGGGTTCGAGCAGAAGCAGAGTGCAAAAGGTGATGTCTTGTATAGGGAGTTTGATGATTTGCAGCCTACATCTAATCCTTTAACAACTAAACTTAGGGTTAACGCGTCAACATACGCCTTCACCGTTTTAACAGTTGATAGGCAAGATCGGCTCATAAAGATAGTTTCGCCAAGCGAAGTTATGGTATATGATAGCATATACATAAGGAACGAGGGAAACGGAGCACTCTACAGCTTAAAGATATCCTTAGATAAACAAATCTCTTCCGTATCTCTGATGAGAGACGAGATACCTCTAAGAGATCAGAAGACGCTCTCAGTCATAGGCGGTTCACTTGACCTCTATTCATTAATCAGAGGTGACCTTAATGCTGGCGATAGTATTTCCTTCACAGTAGCCTACCCTCTAAAAGCTTTGCCCGTTGATTCAAACAACACTTTACTCTTAAAGATTCCAGCAACTCCGTTGTTAAAGGATGTTTTGGTCAAAGAATATTATCTGAATATAGAGGTTCCAAGAGGCTACTTCCTTACTGGTAAAGCATCATTTGCCCTTAACTACGCCAGCCCGCTTAACAGCGAAGAAATGGATGCATATATTCGCATAGGCTCTGCTTGGGCGTCTGCTCAAGTCTTCCCAGTAGCGACCTTAATATTTATCGCCTCCTTTTTGGCTCTATCAGCATACACCGCTCACAGAAAAAGAGAAACAGAAGCGCATCCATTCTTAGAGTTGATAAGGCTTTATGAAAACTCTCTTCAGCTGCAGGAAGAGATAGCTGAAACACTATCTACAGCTCGTCTTGAACGAATACATTCAACGCAGATAGATCTATTCACACAGCAGCTTAAGGAGATTAGAGCAAAGACCGCCTCCAAAGCCTCTCAGATAAGAAGTAAGATTCCAAGCGATCCTAAAGTCGAGCAGAAGTTGGCACAGTTTAACTCCCTCGACAAGATGTATGAGCGTACGCTTCTAGACCTTTTATCAGCATATAAGAGTTATCTGGCGGGTAAACTGAAGCGTGAAGTCTTTGAGAAGACGGTAGCAGATAAAACACGCAGCCTTCAAAAACTAGCTTCGTCTCTTATAGAACTCTTAGACGAAATAAGCCAAATGTAGACTAAAGTTTTTAGGCACCTTAAAAGCAACCCTTTATATCTAAACCTATGCTGGTTTGAAATGCTCGTGCATATAGGCATAGATGATACAGACTCAAAGATGGGCGGCTGCACAACCTACACCGCTACCGAAGCCGTAAGGCAGCTTCTAATCAGCAAACTCGCTATCTTCAAAGATTACCCTAAGATCATAAGGTTGAATCCAAACATACCTTGGAAGACGCGTGGTAATGCAGCAGTAGCCCTCACCTTAGAAACAGATGAGCCAAAAGCTGTGTTTGAAACTGTCTGCAGAGCTGTTGAGGAAAACTTAACTACACACCTCGACTCAGCCGCAACCCTCATCCTCGACCACAACCTAGAACAACTAAGAGACTACGCTCAAAGAGCGCTTTATACAGTAGTCAAAATGTCTGAAGCACGAGCATTATGCAAAAAACTCTGCACCTACACGAAGCTATGGGGAAGAGGCTCTGGTCTAAAAGGTGCACTAGCAGCCATAGGAAACGATCTAAGTAGAGGCGACTACACATATGAGCTCCTAGCATATAGAAGACGCGAATACTGGGGAAAACCTAGGCTGATAGACCCCCAATCAGTATACGACTTAGACAAGCATCTAAACGGCTTACTCTTCAACAACTATGACCCAGAAACAAGAAGAATACTAATAACACCCCACGGCCCAGACCCGGTCTACTTTGGTATAAGAGGGGAATCGACAGAAGCACTCCTAAAGGCTCTAAGCATACTAAAGCCACAACAACCAGTAGATAGGTGGATGATATTCAGAACTAATCAAGGAACAGCCCAACACCTACAAACCAAACTTAATCCAAACGCTCTCAAAGCATATGAATCAGGATATATCCAAGGTGTAGTAGCCAGCAGAGCGGTGATAGGTAAAGGAGGGCACCTCTACATACACATATCCACAAACTCCACAAAGATAAAATGTGCTGTATACGAGCCCACAGGACCATTCAGAAAACTCTTCCAGCAGCTGGTTGAAGGAGACTTTGTTGAAGTAGCTGGCGGGGTGCGGAGAGCCACAGCAAAACACCCAAAGGTCTTAAATGTTGAATACCTAAAGATCATTAAACTAAAGAAGATCTTACAACCAGTTAAACCGCTCTGTGGATCTTGTGGAATCCGCATGAAGTCAAAAGGCAGAGAAGGATACTTCAAATGTAGAAGATGTGGTTCAAAAAAGAAAGCTACCGAATTCGCCGAAGCTACTCGAAACTTAAAAGAAGGTGTGTATATTCCACCCCCAAGAGCGCATAGGCATTTAACCAAGCCGATAACAAGATGGGGGTTAGAGAAAACGAAGTGGGATGGTAAGATATCTTCTAGATGGTATTGGTTCTCAGATCTAAGAGACCTTTAAAGTGAACTTTCGATAAGCCTTCGGCAATCTTATCTTCAGCACCCCGCGTTTAAAAACAGCTGTCGCTTCCTCAGGTTTAACCTTCTCAGGAAGAGAAACTATCTTCTTAAAGGATGTAAACTCAATATTCTTCTGCACCATCCCCCACCTCTCCCACCTCATAGCCTGTTTCAACATAGCCTTAATTTCAAGCAAGTCTTCAGAGACCTCGAGGCTTATATCCTCCTTCTTTTCAACACAAGGAAGGTCTACTGTTACTACGATCTCGTTCTCTCGGTTCTCAATTTCAACTAGAGGCTCGAGGCATCGATCTGAAGCGCTCCAAGATGATCTAACCAAATAGCCCTCAACCTCATTAAGTAGATCCTCAAGCCTCCCCCATATATCTTTAGGGTCAGACATTCGTCAGCCACCTACCTATACATCAAAGGTATCTCTTGTTCACTAACCTTTCCAATACGCTCCATAGAGCTCCTAGTCTGCTTCATTAGGTCTCTCCCTTTAATCTTTATCTCATCAGCCTTCTCTAGAAGCTGGTCAACCGAAATATTCAACCCAATCATCTTATTTAACACTTGAAGAACAGAAGCAGCCGCACCAGGGTCGGGGTAGTTAGGAAATGATTGCGCCATCAGCGTTATTGCCGGTATCTTCTTAATCATGCAATACTTCATTATGAGCGCGTAGATGCCCGCTATGAAACCTTCCTCCATCGTCTCAACCTTATACTCTTTAAGCAGATCTACTGCTTGACTGATGTTTCCCACACCAAACACCATCGGTTTATCTACCTCCAACCTATTCTGCTCCGGGAAGCCGGTGAGCGAGAACACGAGCTTCGCACCTTTACTACTTAACCAATCAACTAAGACACTTGCTAAAGGGTATATGGCTGAAGGTGGTATAGCTATCTCAGAAGTGACCACCAGAATTTTCTCATTACCAAGAATTCTAACAGGGTCTGTCAACACGCCTCGATGCATAACCATAATCGGCGGAAAAAGATCCGACTCAAAATGCGCCACCTCATATAACCCGAGTGTCTCAACGATATGCGACGCAGCTATAGCACCCACCAAACCTATGTCAGGCAGCCCCTCAACAACAACCGGATTCTCAAACCTCACACCATCTTTCTCTATAATCTTCATCGCTTCATTCATTCTAGACCCAACATCATAACCTAGAGGAAGCCAATATAGTTTACTATACCCTAAGTAGGAGGACCTACCGAAGTCCACTCAGGCGCCTTAGCTCCTACTACACAATCAGCCCTCGGCAAATACGGCTTAATATCTACAATAGGTGTATCCTCTACAAAATCCAACCCCTTAACCACTATAGTACAACCCTCTATACCAATAAGCTCGACAACAGATAAACCCAAAGGATTAGGTCTGCTAGGGCTTCTCGACGCAAATACACCAACCTCAGGCGCACCAGGATGCCTTTTAGGCACAACCCGTAAGGTCTGTCTATCCTTCGGCGTATCCTTAAGATGGAACCAACCTAAGATGATAACATGCGAAAAATTATCGAGCTTATCCAACCCCTCGCAGAACTCAGACCTCACCTTAATATAGGATGCATTACCCTCAACTTTTTCAACATACCCTATAAATATAAGATTGGGCTGCTTCATCACAAAGCATATGATAAGCGCTACTAAAAATACCTTATGCATAAAAGTGCGGCGAGGCGCTGTGCCTCATCGCCATCTGGCTTCGATGTTAACCTTTCTTTTCACCGATTGCTGTTTTAATCGCTTCGTAGGCTTTAATCGCTTCTTCTACAGCAACACCGTCTTCTAAGGTTGTGATATCTCCAAGTGTAGCACCTTCAACAACCGCCCTTAGCAGCCTCCGCATTATCTTACCGCTCCTTGTCTTAGGCACCGAGTCGACGAAGGTTATTATCACATCTGATGCGACAATAGGCCCAATAGTAGCCCTAAGATACTTCCTTATTTCAGCCTCAACTTCAGGACTCGGTTTAAAACCCTTCTTGAGCACAGTAAAGACTACTGGCACTTGCCCTTTAATTGGGTCGGTCTTACCGACGCAGGCAGACTCGGCCACAGCCGGATGTCTAATTAGAGCAGACTCTATCTCGGCGGTTCCAATCCTATGCCCAGCAACTTTTAACACATCGTCAGCACGCCCAAGCACCCACACATACCCATCTTGATCCTTAACAGCAAAGTCTCCAGTATAGAAGTACATCTTACCTTTAAACCTAGACCAGTAGGCATCAATATACCTCTGAGGGTTCTTGTAGAGTGTCTCAAGCATCCCAGGCCAAGGTGAAGTTATCACAAAGTACCCTCTGACTCCAGGTGGGCACGGATTCCCATCGTCATCCACAACTTCTAATGTGACTCCAGGTAGAGCATAGCCGTTAGTCCCTGGTTTAAGTGGGAATAACTTACCTAAGCCGGGGAAGTGCCCAGTTATTATGTGTCCAGTCTCAGTCATCCACCAAGTGCTTGAAGCCACAACATCCTCTCTACCGATGTTCTTGTAGTACCAATTGAACGCTTCTGGATTTATGGGCTCTCCAACGGTATGCACCACCCTTAGTGTTGAAAGATCATGCCTTCTGATAAGGTCTTCTGGGAACCTCATCAACATTCTGATGGCGGTTGGGGCTGTGTAAAAGATAGTTACTCCATATCTTTCGATGATGCTCCACCATCTATCTGGCTCCGGGTAATCCGGCGAACCCTCGTACATAACCGTTGTTAAGCCAACGAGCAGCGGTCCATAAACTACATATGAATGCCCAGTTATCCAGCCGACATCCGCTGTACACCAAAAGATGTCATCGTCTTTGGCGTCAAAAATCATCTTCATAGTAGCATATAAGCCCACCGCATAACCTCCCGCTGAGCGTTGAACCGCTTTAGGTGTACCAGTTGTTCCCGATGTATAGAGAATGTGAGAGATTATTGATTCTGTGCACCTTTCAGCAGGCACCTTAACAGTTGGGGGTATTCCTGAGATTAACTCGTGATGCCATACATCTCTTTCGCTATTCCAAGGTATATCAATTCCAGCGCGTTTAACTACTATAACCTTCTGAATCGTTAGACCGTTCTTCTCACAGATCTTAAGAGCCTCTTCTACTATAGGTTTAAGGCTTACAACCTTTCCCCTTCTGTAAAAGCCGTCTGCAGTGACAATGATCTTTGAGCCGCTATCTAAAATTCTTGCTGCTAAGGCTTCTGCGCTGAAGCCGCTGAAGACTATGCTGTGTCCTACGCCAAGTCTTTGGACTGCAAGCATGTAAAATGGTAGTTCAGGTATCATAGGTAAGTAGAATGTTAAGATGTCCCCTTTTTTGACGCCGAGTTTCTCTTTTAACGCATAGCTTATGACATTTGATTCCCTATACAAGTCATAGTATGTGAACTTTTTAACTTCTTTGGGCTGCTTTAAAGTTTCGTCCCATGGTTCACCTTCCCAGATTAGCGCAACTTTATTCTTTCGACCTTTCTCAATCTGCCAATCTGTATCCAAATACGCTAAATTAATCTCGCCACCTACAAACCATCTATAGAAAGGTGGGTTGCTGTCATCTAGCACCTTATCCCATTTTTTAAACCAGAAGAGCTCATTTGCCCATTTAACCCACCACTCTTCTAAAGCTTTCTTACTCTCTACTGTACTCTGATGGAACTTCCTAAAATCTTCCTTACTCCAGCTTCTGTCCTTCCAGCTTGGGGGGATTATATTCGTCTCGAAAAATTCTTTGTAGGCTTCTACACCGCTTGACATTCTTCTCACTGAGTGTTAGGCTTAAGTTTTCCTAATTTAAGCTTATCGTATAAATATTAATGAGTAGTATTATGCTTTGACCACATCTTTTTCAATAATGTTGCTAAGACTTGGTCAGAAAGTTCTTTGAAAGAGCTTGTAGAGAAAACTTTTTGCTAACCTATCACTTTACGCTTCCTATCTATAATTGTCTTTATACCAAGTTTTTCCTAGTTATAATGATAAAACTACCTTTCCGCTCGGTAAGACGCCTATGAAACGCCATCCGCTGTTGATAAATTGTTCAGCTTCCTCTGAAGAGACTACCTTTTGAGTTGGCGTTTGGCGATCCTTAGGATCTCTGCCAGCCTCTCTTTCGGTAGCCCCTCTACGGTCTCCGCGAGCTCATGTTTGAGCTTCTCAGCCTCTTTGTCTTCTCCTTGGAATAGCTGTAGCTTCGGGGCGACCTTCCTGTAGTCTTTAGCCCTATCGTCTCTGCTCTTCTTATAGTATGTGATGAGGTAGGCTTTATGCCCCGCTATGGCGTGTGCAGCTAGCTCTCCTAATGTGTCGGCTATTTTTGTGAACCCATGTTTCTTCCAGCTATAGATGTGAATTGAATATCTTTTGCTCACACCTCGCTGCTCTATTTGTTTACATAATGTTGTTAGCTGAGGTTTACTCATAAGGTATCGCGAGTTAAGTAAACCAATTATCTCCACCTTATCGCGTGTTGAGAGATACTCAACTTCATCTAGGCAGAATGTTGGTCTTAATTCTTTGTCGCATCTAAATATTGTTGCAGCGGTTATACTCGGCACTATCCAGCCTCTGTAACCCAACGCTTGAATAATCTCTAAACCACGCGTTTTACCTAAATCCTCTGGACCAAAGAAGAAAATATTTGGCGCAACCAACCAAAGCTCAGGCACCTAAAGTCGCCATGATCCACGAGGTGAAAACTGAATATGCCTCCTCAATCGGGTAATCCCAATGCATGTAGATAAATAGTCTTACTTCACCCCATAGATCTTTGTAGCGTTTATACTCTATTCGATTAGGTGGAAGAAACCAAGGCACATATTTAAGAGGTAGATATTTAACATCACCATACCACACTTCAATGTCTTCACCCATTGAACCGTCTTTACGCATATAAGCGAAACGAACCCCCTCAATCTCCTCAAATAATATATGCGGAAGAAGAAGACCAGGTGTCTCAACAACCTCAACTTCTTCATCATCTTTAACCATTATATCGACCTCCTAACAGCTGTTTAATAGGGTTCAAGCTTTGAACCTTCTCAAGCACCCAGCAGTCCCTTTTATTGTGGTCAACTATGTATAAGATAGCGTCTTCATCATCGAATAACGCTTTAGTCCAGATACCTGCAGGAAAACCTACCTAGCCAAACTTGTGCCGGAGAGAATGAGGGGCACAGCGTATGCAATCTTCTTCGCAGCAAACGTCACTTGGGCTGCGTTCGTCCCACCGATCTCAGGAGCGATCATAGAAGCCTACACCTTCCACACAGCTTCCATAACAGCAGCACTGGTCTGTATAGCGGGAACCTTAATAATGCTTACACTCAAAGAGCCCGGGTGAAAAAGATTTAGGTATCAGCTGAATCAACCCTTTATGAGCCCCGGCAGCTTAGCCCAGCAAAGCGCCTGCCTCGTAAGCAGGAGATCGCGGGTACAAATCCCGCTTGGGGCTCTATGATTAGGGCGGTTAGTTTGAAGTCTACTGTTTTATATGTGGACGTAATTGGCTTTTTAAAAAAGAGAGTGTTATAAAGAGGAAAGGTTCACGAACATGAGCTTAACGTGCATAAGCAGGCGATATTGAATAAGATAGGTAAGCTATAAGATTGTAGTTGTAACTCTTAAAGGGATTAGCTTTTATCATCCTTTGCCACTTTGCTTAATTATTTCTTAATTGCTTTTTACTTGGAACATCTATTTGAGAGAATAGTTAGTAATCCTAATCAAGTTTGTATAGTAAGAGCGTCTTCATCCTACACTAATTTACCCAATCCACCAAAGAAAAGAGCTAAGGAAATCACACTGCTAAAAGTAAAATTACCAAATCCAAAAATTGTTGCAAAATAAAAAATTTTATTTAACATATTTTAGGATGAGTTCGATAAGTTTAAATATCGCTTAAACAAATAGAAAGGTATGTCAAAACATTCAATTGGTATTAGTACAGTTATAACTATTGGCTTGGCTGTGGTGCTTCTCATCATTGGTGTAGCAGCAGGCTATTTCGCTGGTTCGTCAACAGTTTCTCCCGAAACAACAACTTTAACCGTTACAACTACACAAACGCTTACAACTACTGTAGCTGCTGCTACAGTCACGTTAACACAAACCGTTACGTCACCTATCACCATTACACAGACAACTACCGTGCCCATAACAACAACAGTTACACAAACCACAACAGTAACGGCTGCTCCGCTGAAGATGGTGAAACTTCGAATAGGAACTGCAGTACTTGGTGACTATGGAATGGTCGGCCCCATAGCTGTAGCGTTGGAAAAGAACTTCTTTGCTAAGCACGGGTTAGACGTAGAGTTCATACCATTCCCAGGTGGACCAAGAGGCGGTACAGCTCTTGCAGCAGGCGAGATAGATCTATTGGCTACCGGCGTAACCGACCTCTATGTCCTTAAAGATAAAGGTGTAGATATAAGGGTAGTAGGTAACTGTAATGATGGCATCCATATGACGCTCGTCGTAAGCAAAGATATAAATAAACTAGAGGACTTACAGGGGAAGGTCATAGGAGTTACAGCTATTGGTGCATTCACTTGGCATCTTGCTAATGCTTTAGCAGAGAAAATGGGCTGGCAAGTAGACAAAGATGTTAAGGTTGTAGCTCTAGGAGGATTTGACGCGCAGATAGCCGCCATGAGAAGGGGCGAAATAGCGGCCTTTGTGTGGGGCGACTTCGGTGCCGTTGCTGAGACATTAGGTGTTGGAAAAGTACTCTTAACATTTGATGAGATTGTACCAGGAAGCTGGCAGGATCAACCTATATTAACCACAAAGGATTTCGCAAGTAAGAATCCTGAGGCCATCAAAGAGTTAATCGCTGCTTATATGGAAGCGTGGCGCTACATCCGGATATATCCCGACGAATCGGCTCAAATAATAGCTAAAAAGACAGAGGCTCCAGTTGAAGCTATTAAGAGAGCTATGGAATTAACAAAGATATCAACAGACGGTAGAATAGATCTAAAGGCAATAGAAAACATGCGAGATTTCCTTCATAAAAGAGGGGTCATACAACAAGCGCTACCCGTTGAAGAATATATCCTGAGAGGCTTTGTCCCCGTAGTTGGCGGTTAAATTTGCCGCTCCCCAATTTTTTTCTGAAACTCCCCTAATAAAACGGATATGACTATCGCGATTACCGCTACACAAATCGTAACAGCGAAGAGATCAGCGGACCTAAAAGCAAAAGATAACTTCTGCATTAGGAAACCAATACCACTAAGGGATAAATACATTTCAGCAATTAACACGCCTAGTAGACTAAAGATTATCCCTAATCTAAGCGCCGCTATTATAGAAGGGAGTGCTGCTGGTATTATTACTTTTGTGTAAATTTGCGTTAAAGTCGCACCAACAGATACAGCGTACAAAATGAGACGCTTGTCTACTGCCCTAACGCCACCTATAACAATTATTATTACTGGTAGAACGGTGTGTAACACAGCGTAAAATAGTGTTGAATTGAAGCCTATCCCTAAGAAGAGAACTATTAATGGTAGAAAGATCATTCGAGGTATTGAGTACAAACCAAAGATATAGGGGTAAAGCACGTCGTGTAGAAAGATACCGCTTCCTATTAAAATTCCTAATGCGATACCCAGTCCAGAGCCCACAGCGAATGAGAGCAAGGTTTTAGTGAGAGTCTCATAAAAAGGTAGCCCAATTAAAGCAGGTAAAGTTGCAAAAGAATAGAGAACCTGAGAAGGGGGAGGCAGAAAAAGAGGGTCGACAAAGCCTTTCACCACTATTTCTTCCCATATAACAATTACAGCAGCAATAGTACCAATCTGTAGAAAGACAGCGATCTTTCTCAAGCTCCTCTACCACCTAAGCGTTCTATGATCTTACCACAATAGTTTACTGCAAACGCTATTATTATGACGAGTATCGTGAGGACAAAATAGCGCGCCGTTTCAAAGCGTGTAGCAGCCGAAGCTATTAATACTCCTAACCCTCTTATTCCACCAAGCATCTCTCCAACAATTACTCCCGTTACGCAAAGTGCTAAACCCGTGCTAATACCACTTAAGATTATTGGTAAAGCTGCAGGTATGATAACTTTGTAAAAAGTTGTTAATTTGCTGGCCCCCATCGAATATGCGGCTTTTACCAACACAACATCAACTTGAGAAACACCCTGTATTGTACTCAGAACTATAGGGAAGAAGGATAAAATGTAAGCAAAGGCTATTTTTGAAGCTACATCAAGCCCTAAGAATAGTAGTAGCAGGGGATACCAGACTACACTAGGAACAGCATAAAGAGCAGCAAGTAGAGGTTCGTAAGTAGTTCTTAGAAGCTTCCACGTCCCTAGCATAAAGCCAACTGACAAGCCTGTAGATGTAGCTAAACCGAAGGATACAAGAATCTCAAACCCAGTAATCGAGATATGCGGCAGAATATCAGCATAATACCAGATATTAAATAATAAGGGAAAGACTTGGGTAGGAGGAGCCAGAAAGATGATAGAAACGTTGGCAGACGTCAGTTCCCATACTAATATAATCAAAAATAGTATAAAAAACTGGAAGATTAACACTTTAAATTTAAATCGCAACTAATTCAACCTCCCTTCATCATACTTAAAGCTTCATCCTTAATTTCATTCCAGATCAACGCCTTAATGTGATTAACTTCATCGCTGTTCGGGTCTCGCGGCCTTCTAATATCTACATTGTAAATTCTTTTGACCCTACCTGGCCGAGCCGACATAACAAGTATTCTATCTGAAAGGAAGGCAGCTTCAGATAAACTGTGTGTAACGAATATAATAGTTTTCTTTGTTTCTTGCCATATCCTTGTAAGTTCTAGACCGAGTAGAAGCCGAGTCTGCTCATCTAACGCGCCAAAAGGTTCATCCATTAAAAGAATGTCAGTTTCAAGACTTAAAGCCCTCGCTAATGCAGCTCTCTGCTTCATCCCTCCTGAAAGCTGATTAGGGTATTTATCTTCAAATCCCTGCAACCCAACTAATCTAATATAATGGAGCGCTTTGGTCCTACGCTCAGCTTTACTTACACCGCGTATCTCCAAACCAAATTCTACGTTACGTAGCACTGTTCTCCAATTGTAAAGCGCGTGTTCTTGAAACATTATAGCCATAAGCTGCGGATTTGGTTTATTGATTTTTACACCGTTCACTAATACCTCTCCTGAAGAGGGTTTATCCAGACCGGCTATCAAATTCAACAATGTTGACTTTCCACAACCAGAAGGACCTATTATAGTAAAAAACTCCTCCTTAGCCACGCTAAAATTGACGTCTTGCAATGCGGTTATTGGTTTCCCTAAACCGCCGTTGTATAATTTAGTTAGATTTCGAACTTCAATTAGGGTTTTGCTCATTACCTCCATCTTCTTTTAGGTTTTAATATTTAACTTTTATGATATAATAACATGATTCACCAAAATCTGTGCAACATTTTTCGATTGTAATTCTTCACACCATAACTAGAGACAAAATCATACGATCTTACTCGTAACTTCTAAATAAGCTTAAATACAACAGTAGCAAAAAAAGTGTTATGCCGCTACTTCTAACCTATCAACATATTGAATCAGTTTTAAATATGAATGAGTGCATTGAAGTTTTAGAAGAACTCTTTAAAGCCCCTCAAGCTAATATATGGAACCCATTGAGGTCTGTATTACAATTACCAGAAGATAAGACCGTATGGCTCTTTATGCCAGCTTACGTACCTTCACTAAACACACTTGCAATAAAAATAGTGTCAGAACATGCATATAATCCTGTACGATATAACCTTCCGAAACAAGCTGGTGAAGTAATTTTACATAACCCGGTGAATGGTCAGCTGCTTGCAATTATGGATGCTACAATTATAACTATGCTGCGAACCGGTGCTCTCTGTGGTGTTGCTGCAAAATATCTGGCACGTAAAGATAGTAGTAACGTTGGCCTATTAGGCTCTGGCCTGCAAGCTAGAAGTCAGCTTCAAGCAGTTTGCACAGTACGTAAAGTGAAAAAGGTGAAGGTTTACAGTCCAACTAGACAACATAGGGAAGAATTCGCTAAGAGAATGTCAAATGAACTTCTAATTGATGTCAAAGCTGTTGACTCAGCTCAAGAAGCTGTTAAAGATGTAGATATGGTAATCACGGCTACAAACTCATCTATACCAGTCATTTTTGGCGAATGGTTAGATAAAGGTGTGCATATAAACAGTATAGGTACATTGCCAGATAGGAGAGAGCTAGATCTTTCTATAATAAAAAAAGCGAATGTAATCGTAGTAGATAAAAAAGAAAGCGTATTTAACGAAGCTGGTGACATAATTAACGCTCTAAAGCAAGGTGTTATAGCAAGTAGCGGTGTACTTGAACTCGAAGAAGTCGTTTCTGGTCGGAAGCAGGGTAGAAAAAACGAAGAAGACATAACTTTATTCAAGTGTGTAGGTTTTGCGTTATTAGATTTGGTAACTGCTGTGAAAGCCTACGAATACGCGCTGCAGAAAGGCGTGGGCTTACAGATACCCTCCTTACTTAACATTAAGTTCATTGGCTAAAAATAGGGGATGCTTTAGAAGGGGTCCTTTATGTCTATTGAGATAGTAAAATCAAATATTTGTGAGCTCATGAGAGAATTCACGGACAGTTATTGGCGTAATAAGAGTGAAACTCACTCTTTCCCAGAAGAATTCTGGGCAAAGCTATCTGAAGGGAGATGGTTTGGCGCGGTAATACCCAAGGAATACGGTGGTCTTGGACTAGGTGTTACAGAACTTATCACAATATTAGAGGAAATAGCTAAGAATGGTGCGGGAATGGCATCCTATATCCTTCTCACAAACGCTTTAGGTTCATTGATGGTGCTAAAGGGTGCTAAAGAAGAAATTAAAAGGGAACTTTTGCCTAAACTTGTAGAAGGCAAACTTAAGCTTGCGTTAGCGCATACCGAGCCTGAGGCTGGATCTGATGCATTAGATATTAAGACCACTGCAACAAAGGTTGATGGTACATACTTAATCAATGGCAGAAAAATTTTTGTGAATAATAGTCGTATAGCTGACTTACTTATACTTGTTACAAGAACTTGCCCAATAAGCGTAGCGCCTAAAAAGAGTTACGGGCTTACAATATTTTTGGTGAATTCTAGGGATCAGACTGTCCGTCATACACCTATGAGTAAAATGGGCATGAACTATTTTGAAACTTGTGAAGTAACTGTCGAAAATCTTATTGTATCTGAAAAGATGATGCTTGGAGGTTTAAATGAGGGGTGGCCTCTTCTTCTTGACGTATATAATATTGATAGAGTTGCTGTTGCAGCTATGGCTATAGGTACAGGTATGTTAACGCTTAACAAAGCTGTTGAGTACGCTAAGAAAAGAATAGTCTTCGGCAGACCTATCGGCATGAATCAAGGAATACAGTTTCAGCTGGCAGAAGCTTATTCTCAACTTGAAGCCGCTAGAGCTGTCACCTTCCAAGCAGCTTCATTGTGTGATCAACACCAGCAATATTGGAAAGAAGCTACGATAGCCAAGTATACAGCTGTTGAAGCATCTCTCTATGCAGCAGATGTAGCTATTCAGGTCCATGGTGGATATGGCTACTTACGAAGCTTCGATGTAGAGAGACATTGGAGAGACCTAAGGCAGCTTAAACTGGGACCAATATCACAAGAATTAACTTTAGCTCTCATCGGTGAACATATATTAGGGTTACCACGATCTTACTAGGGGGTTCGTCTTGGGCGAAGAACGCATCCTTGAACCGATGTTTGAAAAAATGAGAAGAACGGAGTTACGCGAGATACAGCTAAAGCGACTTAAGGAGGTTGTCCACCGAGTATATGAATGCGTGCCGTTTTACTATAGTAAAATGAAAGAACTTAACGTTTCACCAGATGATATACGTTCAATAGAGGATGTGCGTAAATTACCTTTTACAACTAAAAATGATCTGAGAAACAATTACCCCTTTAAGCTCTCAGCCGTTCCATTGAGTGAAATAGTTGAGATACACGCATCCTCTGGAACAACCGGTACACCTACATTAGGATACTATACGGAGAATGATCTTAAGAATTGGGGTGATCTTGTTGGCAGAGCGTTTAAGATGGCTGGTGTGGGCAAGTCAGATGTAGTGCAGATAACAGCAAGCCTAGGAATGTTTTCTGGAGGGTTTGCCTTCTACCACGGTGCGAGGAGGGTTGGTGCAACGATTGTACCAGCTTCGGCTGGATATAGTAGAAGGCAGCTTCAGTACATGATAGACTTTGGTACAACAACCGTATGCGCTATAACAAGCTATATGCTCAGGCTTGCAGAAATCGCAAAAGAAATGAACATTGACCCAATATCTAACACGTCCGTTAGAAAAGGCCTTTTAGGCTCAGAGGCTTGGAGCCAGCAGATGTGGAAAAGAGTATGTGAAACTTGGAATATGGATGCGTATGATGCGTATGGCCTAACTGAGCTTAATGGTGGTCCAGGCGTTGCTGCTGACTGCCAATTCCATGATGGGCTTCACGTATGGGAAGATCATTACATAGTAGAGGTTGTAGATCCTAATAGTGGGGAACATTGTGAGCTTGAAGAGAAGGGTGAGCTTGTGTTTACAACGCTCTGTAAAGAGGCTATGCCGCTGTTAAGATATCGCACAAGGGATGTCTCATTCCTCTATGCTTCGGAGAACTGCGACTGTGGTCGAACGCTTCGCCGTATAGGACGTATACAAGGTAGAACTGACGATATGATCAAGGTGAGTGGTGTAAACTTCTGGCCATCTCTAATAGAGGAAGCTCTGTTGAAACACCCTGAAGTTGGTCCAGAATACCAGATTATAGTTGATAGAGTTTCAGAAGTAGATAGGCTTACTATATACATTGAAACCAAAACTATTATTAATGAAGAGGAGAAGAAGAAGGTTTTATCACAAACTTTAAGAGATGAACTGAGAGAGCTCTTACTCTTTACCCCTAATATCGAGGTCGTTGATCCTGGTCAGCTGCCAAGAGTAGAGGTAGGTAAGGCAAAAAGGGTGATAGACAAGCGAGTTAGTGGTTAGGTTTTTATGTTTATACACTAGGTGTTTACAAGTCGGTTATTTGCAGTTCGGTTTGATCTACCCTGACTCTGCTACCAAAAATTTGGTGGTGTCTCTTAAGACACAATGAGGAAATGTGATTTCCTCCTAGCTGTTAGAGGATAAAGCTGGATACACCGATGTTAAGGAGGCTTTGAGTCGCTTGATTCTTAGGAGAAAGTTGCATCTGGTGGTATGGTGCAAACAGCGGCAAAAACATCACCTTTACAGTTAAAACAGCTGGCTCAGACTACTATTGGCAGGTTGTCGACAACTGGAGTAGTTGGAGAAGACTCATATTTCCGCTGAGGAAGCCAACCGGCGTAAGCGCGTATTATCAATTTTGCTTTCAATTCTCTTTTTGAGATTAAAAATACAAAGAAACATTGGTGTAAACTTGATAAAAAGGTGAGTGAAGGGGCTGTAGGTTAGCTGGCCCCAGTCGGTGACTTGGAGGATTATACCAAGGTTTTTCTGGTTATAATTGTCTTTATAACGAATTCTTTGAGGTTAAGCGGGTTATCGACATAGGCTACTGAAGCTTGACCGTTAAGAGTTGCTATCTTATCACATATTGTTCGTAGTATAGGCTTTCTATCGAGCATGATGATGTTAAGTTTTACTTCAGCTTTGCCAGCCATATATGCAGCTCTGAAGGCGTTTTCAATCGGCGAATATTCTCTTCTGTTGGAAGCTGTAGGCTCGCTGTCAGTAATTAGGAAGATGTTCTTTTCGCCCTCTTCCTTTTCCAGTATCTTTACAGCCGCATCTATTGCACATCCAATATCTGTAAACCCGTACGGTCTAAGTTTTAGAAGATTTCCAACAGGCACTAAGTTTACATCTTCGTTATAGGCGAGAATATGTAGTGTGTCTTCCTTATATTCTTCTTGGAAAAGCTGTTCTAAGGCTAGGGCTGCCATTATGCCTCCTTTAAACTTGTTTCCATACATCGAATTTGAGATGTCTACAAGTATGACATTTGCACACCTTGACCTATGCTTCGGCGCTCTAACTTTAATGTCTGAATTTCTTATATTCATCCCTTTGGCATCCCTTGACACAGTATTAAGTAAGGTCTCTTGCCAATCTATGAGATCGTAGCTATGTGTGTAGTCATCGAAATCTCTTAAAGTGCTTGTTGACTCTACCCCAAAACCTTCTTCTTCTGTAGTGTGGATACCAAATCCACTCTTCTTAATGTTTTTGAATACCTCTTCTAATAGACGCTGGGCTATGATCTTTTCTCCCTCTACTGTAAAATTGGAGAATGAGAGAGCACTTCGTGGATATTTGATGTTTCTTCTTATGCTCTCATCTATCAGCCCCTCTTTGATCAACCCTTCTAAGGCTTCTTCTGGGAAGTATTCAAGGACTTGCGTAGGTGTTAAACTGTCTGCTGCTAATTCACCACTTTTGATCTTTGAAATTATTTCTTGCCACGCTTTTTTCCTACTAGCATCTAATTTTAATTTATTTCTTAGGTCTTCACCATATAAAATATCGCTTCTGCCTTCGCGTAGCATATCAAGCAGCATCTCATAGAGTTCTTCGTCATAATCCTCAGCCATATACCGCTCTATGATCCCTTTAACATCTAGGCGTTCTTCCTTCTTTTCTAAATTTGGGTTAAAGATCTCGTATGCAAGGTCTTCGATAAACTGCTTGCCGAATAGAGATAAGGAATTCTCTATCGCTTCTTTATCACATAATTCACACTTTGGTTTCATTTATCTTCAACCTTCTTTATGATAAACTCATTACGGCTCTTTACCACATACCTTGGCACACACATAGATAGCGAATACAGAAGTATCTCTGCAGAGGAGAGAAAGAGGTCATCATCCTCAGTGTAGCCGCCGCATAAATCATAAACAACTGAAGAGAAATGTTTAAGATCCCTCAGATCTTTAACCACAGACGGATTAATTACTATGCTACTGACCCCTCCTTTTGCTACACCTACATTCATAAGCTCTGAGATTATATCGTTAAAACTATCTTCAGGTATCCTTTGATAAACCTCTTTAGCTACTTTAAGTAGACCTTCTTTGAAAAGCATCTTCGACACCTCAGCCTTACTCTCTTTAACACCGTACTCCAACTCTATTCTACCAGCCAAAGCTAGCACAACCACCTCAAGATCGTCACCGTAATTTTTGAGCAGAGGCACACGCCCACCGCTTAGTATTACTCGAGAAGCTAGATGGTCAAAGAGCTTTATCGTCGCTCTACACGAAGGAGGTACCTGAAGCTTCTTAGCTGTGTCACTCTCCTTCGGATTTCGACCGAGAGTGACCGTATACGCCATAAGTCTCATATGCCAATCGGGTAAAATGACCGGCGGCTGCTCCTTACACCCAATAAAGCAGTTTCTACGCGCTATTTCAATCTCCTCTTCAATCGTCGCGGGAGGACCTATTTCTATGACTTCCATCCGATCCAGAAGCGGCTCCTTAATAGGCGATGTACCACGATAATTGGCTGGATTTGTTGAAGCAACCTCAATTGTATTAATTCTAAAAGGCACAATCTCTCCTTCACTTGTTGAGACTTGACGCTCCTCGAAAAGTTCATGGAGCAGCGTCTGAAGGGCCGTAGGCACAGCTCCTAATTCATCAAAGTAGCCTATTCCTCGATTAGCCTTCAATGCTCTTCCAGGCATAAATACTTCTGGATGATCTAGATCGTAGCCTTCGCGTATCTTTTGTATCGATATGCCACCAATGAGCTGCCTTGTTGTAAGCATAGGATCTCCAGGTATTCTTACCCAGATTCTGGGAACCCAAGTTAATTCTATTGTTTCATCTGAAAGTATCTTTGATTTGCATGAGAAACAGATAGGTGCTGTTGGGTCGTCGTGTATCTTGCACCCTTTAATCGCAAGAATCTTTTCCGGTAGGAGTTTTGCTATGGCTTTTGAGAAGGTTGTTTTACCGTACCCCCTTTCACCTCTGAATAGAATAGGTGAGCCTGAGAATAGGGCGGTCTTGACTAATTCCTTTTCCTTTTCTTTACCTACGATGTCTGGAAAAGGGTCTCCGTTCTTCTTTTCAATATCCAATATTGCGTCTCTTATGTAGTCTACTGGCGTTTTAGAATGATAGTTGCGAAACTCTGGTGCCCAGATGTCTACCTCATTTCCATCTAAGATGTACTTGATGCCGTCTCTCCTTGAGACACGGACCTCTTGGTAGACTATAGCATCGTCATCCAAAGCTTTTTTGACCAAACGCTAACAGTAACTACTCTAACTACTTATTTAACCTTAAAGAGTTAGTAGACCATATCTAATATCGATACAGCATGGTAGTCAAACTTATTAGACACCCAACCTAAAAATGGTGATAGAAGAAAGTGAAGTATAAAAAAAGAGGGCTAGGTTAATTGGCGCTGCAAAAAGAAGAAGAGGACAACAGAACAGTTGAGGAATATTTGAGGGATATCGCAGCAATCGAAGAAAAAGGGCTCTACCCACAATACTCAAAGATGAGAAAACGAATCCTAGAGTTTTGGATGTGGGCTCTTACTGAAGGCTTAGTTAAGCCTAATGAACGAGTACAAGACGCTTTAAAAAAACTCAGTAAGAAAACTTAACATTCTTCTTTAAAGTGTAAAATCTGCTGCCTTATCATATCCGCTAATTTCCTCGATTCCTCCAGTGGTATAGTTTTTCTGGACGGCCATCTGCCGTTCTGCTCATCTTCGTAGAATCTCGGTATTATATGCACGTGCACGTGATCTATGACTTGGCGTGCTGCCCTCCCGTTATTTTGCCCTATATGAATACCATCTGCATCTAAAGCTTTTACCGTAGCTTTAGCGATTAACCAGACCTTTTCGAATAACTTACCAGCTTCTGATTTAGGCATTTCGAGTAAAGTTTTGTAATGCTTTTTAGGTATGACTAGGTTATGTCCGGGGTTGTATGGATGTTTATCCATAAGAATTAGATGCTCGTCATCCTCGTAGACTACTACTCCCTCTTCGACTCTTTGTATTATTCTGCAAAACGTGCATTCTTCAGCCATCTTTCCTCTACCTAGCTCTTTAGGTGATTAATGGGTTTATGCTATAGATTTATTTCTTTTTAAGTAGGATCACTCTGCTGTCTGCCTCTTCATTTGCTATTTGGTATCCCGTTTGTTTGTGGAGCGCTTCAGCTAGGGTTTTGACTTGGCTGTATGTAGGCATGTTAGCTCGCTTTAACCTTTTTGTAGAGTAGCCTACGTGCATATATGCTTTAGCCTCTACATATGTTGGCTGATATTTTGCTATCATCTTGGAAAAACCTTTAACAGCTTCTCCGCCATCATTTAATCCGTGGATAACGGTTACTCTGAATACAGTGGGGCAGGTTAGTGTAGTCATTATTTCTAGGCTCTGCTGGAGAGCGCTCCAAAGTTTCTCATCTATGGGTCGGTTTAAGGTTTGATATGATTCAGCATCCCAGCCAGTAAGCGAGATATAAAGCTGCGTGGGTTTGAACTCTGAATCTGCAATCTTCTTTAAGGCTCTTGGAAGAACTCCTGAAGTGACTAAGAAGACAGTCATTCCCCTCTTCTTAAATTCTTGTATTAATTCTGCAAGATGAGGGTATATTGTGGGTTCACCAGAAAGCGATAGGGCTATATTAGTTGGTTCTAGCGCTTCTTCTAAGCGTTTCTTTTCAACCCTTCCTTCTTTGACTAACGCACCGTATCCGCATACAATTCTCTTATGCTCACGTATCAACCCTTCTGCAACAAATTCAGGTTCATCCCAAATGTTTCCAAAGGTGTCGCTCCAGCTATAACCCTCGTCCCCAGGCATAAGGCGCCAACAGTGAACACATCTGGTCAAGCAGCTCAGAATTGCTGGCGACGCTTGAAGGCATCTATGTGAGCTTATTCCATAGAACTTCTCTTTGTAACAGGGGCGATTGTACACTAGGCTGTTGTGCAGCCATCTGCACTTTTTAGTTGCTGAATGTGTACCTACTATATGATAACCTTGCTTCTTTAATACCTGCTTTAGCTCTGCAGGTATTCTCTCGTTTACGATGCTCTGTGGGGGCTGCATTATATTTTATTCAACCTTATGCAAGAAGATATTGTTAAAGTTTAATGGTTTCTTCTTTCATGCCGCTCTTGGTTATTATCAGTAGATCTATGCCATCACCGCTTGCAGCATCACGTTGCATCGCGGATTTTATGGCTTTGACTACAAGCGACTTAGCCTCTTCTTCACTTAAATCCTTGCGGTACTCACTCTCTAACACACCTATCGCCATTTCAGCACCTGTTCCTACTGTAGCGTAATCATCTGGTATAACTGAGCCTAAAGGATCAAGCACATATATAGATGGTGTGTCATCAACACCACCTATCACAACCTGTGTCAGTAAGGGTGCCCATCTACGCTCGAACATCAGTACAGACATAAGCTTAGCTACTGAATTTGGTGGTAGTGTTCTATTGAGCTCGATTTCACGGAGATATATGTATGCGGAGATTTCTCTGACTAAGATCTGCATATCTGCTACTAGACCTGCGCATGCTGCACCTACTGTTCTACTTATCTTAAACACCTTCTTTCCGCTTCGGCTTACTACGTGTGTGCCGTAGGTAAGTCTCTTCTCTGCTCCTAAAATGACTCCATCTCTAAAGGTTACTCCGACAGCAGTAGCTCCGGGCATCCAAGCTTCGTTAAACATGCTTATCATCAAAGCTATCGTTAACCGGATTAATTTAAGTTACGGTCTGCTGCAAAGAGAAGGAGACTTTGTCTTAGGCGCTTATACTTACGTGCTTATGGCAGCTAGTCTTAATCTATCAACATGTAAAGCGAGGTTGTCAGAAGCAGAGCAGATCCAGCAGACTCCACTAGAAGTATACACTATACTGCCGCAAACATAACACAACATAGCGCTTACTATTTCCGCTATTCCTAATATTAACAGATAGGTGCATTAAATTAGACTAGATGTAAAGAAACTCTACAATTTATGACAAAACAAATATAAAGCAGAGAACCTTAAATTAAAATATAAAAATTTCATTTTTAAATGTGAGTCAGAAAATATTTTTAAATTTTGATTAAACTCTCCTTTGGGGCTGAAGCCAAGCCCATTTAATACTCATTAAATATCTGGCTATAGAAGCTACGCCTATACCAAAGAGGTTAGATATGCCGTAATGCAAGGACACTAAATCTGTTAATGTGTAGAGGACAAAGAGGTTTATAACTAAACCTACAAGCATCAATACGTTGAACTTAACTAACCTCTTCAATATATGCCCAGATCTTCGGTCTTTGAATGTCCAGAGGTCGTTTAGCAGAAAGTTTGATATGATGGATGTTTCGACCGCTATGATGGCTGAGTAGAGGTAGTATAAGCCTAAGGTGGTTAAAAGGATTAGTAGTCCTTGGTTGACAAAGACTCCGGTTAATCCGACTATGTTGAATTTTATGAACCTCATCCAGTAGCTCAGTGTTAGTATTTTGGGTATTGTCTTTGGATCTGTGTTGACTCCCAGTTCTCTTTTATTTGTTAATCGGCTTAGTAGAAGTGAGATGATGACTGCTGATATAAAGACACCTTCTGCAGCATAAAGTATTGTTGGCAGTCCACCTATTTGTCCAGATATGCCTCCGATCAAGTTGCCGGCAGCTATTCCTATGCTGAGCATTATGCTGTAGAGTCCCATAGCAGAGCCGCGTAAGGTTGAGCGTGCTGTATCGCCTACTAGAGCCAAGATAGAGGGGACTAGAGCTGAGGTTAGAAGCGCTGAGGGCGCAATGGCATAAAGATATGTTCCAAAGTTGGGGTAGCTGGGGTTGGTATCTGGTGATAGTGATAGAGCTAATGATGGAAGCAGCATAAGCATGCCAGCTATTCCTATCCACATAGTCTTCTCTCTTCCAATCTTATCAGAGAGCCTACCGAAAAATGCTGCTCCAATTCCCATGCCTACTGCTCCAGCAAATAATAGTAGTCCAGATTCGGTGATTGTGTAGCCGCCTAAGGTTAGAGCTTTTGGTATGAAGAAAGCTATTCCAACTAAGGTTGTAAGTGCGAACCATAAGGGTAGAAGAGCCTTTATCTTCCAGCTGAGCGCCTTAAAGAAGTTGAATGTAAGCGGTGCTCTCAAGGTTTCGTGAGGCGGCTCAGTTACTAACACCTTTACTAAGATAACTACTGCTAATAGAAGAGCAGCTACTGAGAAGAATACATAGCTTGGATTAGTTTCGAATGTTGTGTAGAGCCAAGTGCCTATAAGTATCCCTCCAGCGTAGCCCGCTATGTTTGCTAGGTCAAATACGCCCATCCCTACTCCTCTATCGCTTATCTTTGTAAGGTCTGTAATCATAGTGAGGGTTGATACTATTACCGCAGCCGCTGAGATACCCATTAAACCATGCACCACAGTGATGTAAAGCACGTCCCTCGATAAACCAATCAAGAAGGTTAAAATTGCTATGCTCATTAACCCAAAGAATAACATATTCTTGCGACCTCTCCTATCAACATACATACCAACAGGAGCTGCTGAAAGCGCCTCAAAGATAGGGTAGATCGAAAGCACTACGCCAGTCATAAAGCTATCTGCAATCACATAATGGGGGAATGCTATCACAATGGCTCCAAAGCCAACGCGTGTAATGAAGGTCACTAAGTAAAGTATAGGTAGGCTGAATGTTCGTGTTTGGAGAATTAGACTTTTCAAACGCTACCACTAGTTTTAACCTTCCTTAAAATACTAATGTTATTTAAACCGCTCGCCAATACATTTTTGGTGTAATCTTGACTTCAACAGCCTCAGAACTACGCCTTTTTAGCTCATAGTTGCATCCAGTTATTCTACTTACAACATATAAGTTGGTTTCAAGATGCTGCGTAAGCTTAGGTGTCTTGTATGTTGACACATCATCTGCTAAACACAGAGGTAGCACAAGCATATCTGCAAGATGAGAATCTACTGGTGTATTTGCAGACCATTCGACCAGAAACTTCTCTGCAGCTTCCTTACCCACAAGTTCGGCTGGCTTACCTTTTTCACCAACAGCGTCTGCACCCACGTAAGTTCCTTTGTCTTCATCTACACTATAGATCGTTATAGATGTTCCAGCGCCGAAAGACTGTTCTAATGTGGGTCTAACTTCACCTATCTCAACTTTATGCCGCTGAAGCGTGGTTAAGGCTGCGTTGAGCTGTCTTTTAGCTACTTCAAAGGGCAGTTGTGAACATACACTGATTATGTTTATAGGGTTTGGTGTATGCTCCAGCAGCGTTATGGGCTTTATGCTCTTAGTTGGCTCAACTTCAACTTTAACTAACCCGCCTCCTTTAGGGTAGTAGCCACGCCTTTCTACACTCAGCTTCACATTAATTCCTAGCGCTTTCAACGCTCTGATGTAGACTTGGTTAAAGTAGTCTATAGTTGGGCTCCACTTAACGTCTGTGCCGCCTACAATTTCAAAACTGCACCTCTGTCCAACTTTAGCAGCAACTATAACCGCGACTTGCAGTAAAAGAGTTATAGCGCCAGCAGACCCAATATCATATCTTACGCTCCTGGCGACAAGATTCTTAGGTTTAAAGATTATCGTATCCGAACCTACAGCAAGACCATCTACTTCTGCATCACACATGGAAGCTATGATTCTTATAGTGCCGACGTGCTGAGGTCTAAGACCAGGATTAGGTCTACCAGCCCTAATCCTAACGACCTTTACAGGCTTACCTATTATGGCAGATAGGGCTACCGCTGTTCTGAGTATCTGCCCTCCCCCTTCGCCATAGGACCCATCGATTGTAACTTCGCTCAAAGCGTCTTCTCTAACTCTAGTTAGGTGTTTAAATAATTCTCCCTCTTCTAAAGAGGCGGGTATGTGGCACAGCGGTCTCTTGATAGGACGTTTTCAACCATTTCATCTCGGGCACCTCTTTGCTGTGAAATACGCTCTTGGGAAGGTTGCCACTTTGTATATCATTGTAGGTTCGGCGGAGAAGAGCCATCAAACAGATAACCCATTTACAGCCGGGGAGAGAATTCGTATGATAAAGGCTGCATTAGAAGAAGCAAGCATAGATTGCAGAAGGGTGATGATTATACCCCTACCTGATGCTTCAGCACATTCACTTTGGGTTGCTTCGGTTAAATCTATGGTACCTAAGTTCGATGTAGTCTTCTCTAACGACCCGTTAACAAGAAGACTTTTTCAAGAAGAGAATGTAGAGGTGCTAGATATACCGTTCCATGAGCGCTCTACCTACTCTGCTACTGAAGTGAGGCGGAGAATGTTAAGTGGAGAAGCGTGGGAAGAACTTGTCCCAAGAGCCGTTGCTGTGATAATCTCTGAGATAAAAGGGGTGGAGAGGCTTAGGCAACTAAGCGATAAAAAATAATCAAGTAAACGCCGATAGAAAACAAATATAATCCAAAGAATATTTGACGATTGTCAAATATAACACATTAAAGCTTATATCTATCATAAACATTCTTCGAAATATGCGAAAGAAACTTGTCATGATACCAGGTCCAACAAATGTGCCTGAAAGAGTTATGCTAGCCATGGTTAAACCGATAATAAACCACAGAAGTCCAGCCTTCACACAGCTCTATAAAGGTATAATCGAAAAATGCCAGAAAGTCTTTCTAACAAAAAGCGACATAATAGTCTTCACGGCATCAGGCTCAGGTGGCGTAGAAGCTGCTGTAACAAACATAGTCAGACCAGGGGATAAAGTGCTCGTCACCGTATTTGGTGAATTCGGGCAGAGAGCCGCAGAGCAAGTTGAAGCTGCAGGCGGTAAAGCTATTGTTGCAGATGCACCTCTTGGCGATGCACCGAGAATGGATAAGATTCGTGCTTTAGCAGAAGCTAACAAAGATATCAAAGCTGTTTTTGTGGTGTATAACGAGACTTCAACTGGAGTCACGTTTAGGTGGCTCAAAGAATTAGGTAAGCTAGCCTCAGATCTAGGCGCCTTCTATATCGTTGATGCGATCTCCATACTGGGTGGAGATGAGCTTCCAGTTGATGAGTTAGGTGTCGATATTTGCATAGCTGGTAGCCAAAAGTGCCTAGCTGCCCCACCTGGTGTCGTTATAGTTTCGGTAAGTAATAAGGTCAAGAAGTATCTAGAGAGTAATCCGCCGCCGCCAAGACACTACTTCAATATGCCTAGATACTTTAAATTCGCTGAAAGAGGAGAAACACCATTTACACCAGCCCTACCACTCTTTTACGCTCTAGATGAAGCATTAACAATGCTCTTAGAGGAGGGTTTAGATAACCGCATAAGAAGACACAAGATCTGCTCAGAAGCATTCTACAGATCACTTTCAGCAATAAACCTTAAACCAACCGCAAAAGAAGATGTAAGGTCTAACGTGGTATTAGCGTTCAATTATCCCACTGGCATAGAAGATGCAAAGTTCAGAAAGCTACTTGACGACAAATTTGATGTGCTAGTAGCAGGAGGCTTCGGAGAATTCAGAGGTAAAGTCTTTAGAATAGGCTGCATGGGTGAAGTAAACACACCGCACGTCTTGACTACCGTTACAGCAGTCTCAGCCGCACTCAACCAGCTGGGATACCAGAACAGCACCGCAGCTGCTTTAGATGAAGCTCTCAAAGTACTCTCACAATTAAACTAGGTAACGCACCTTCGACATTCGTCATCCAGCATCTAGTATCCGGCATAGTTAGCGACAAGTATTTTAGCAGAGTCTTTGATGGCGTATCTGTGCTCTAAGTTGGCGCTCGAAACAGGAACTTTGGTGCTGGTTAATTTAACCGGTAAAGTAAAAGATACAAACGAACCCTTAGAGACAACAGTAGAAGAAGAGGCTAAGGCTCTAGGCATATACGACCCATCCAGAAGATATGAGCCGCGGCTAGTCTCAGTAGGAGAAGGCTGGGTTATACCCGGCTTAGACGACGCGCTCAAACAAGCATCAGTAGGAGAGAAGGTCAACATCGACATCCCGCCGGAAAAGGCTTTTGGGCAGAGAGACGCCAGTAAGATCAAGCTCATTCCGCTAAGAAAGTTCGGTGAAAAAGCTCACGAAATAGCAGTCGGCGATGAGGTAGAAGTTGAAGGGAGGGTTGGCGTAGTAAGGTTTGTAGGGTCAGGTCGAGTGCAAGTAGACTTTAACCACCGCTTAGCCGGAAAAGTGCTAACCTACACCATAGAAGTAGTGAAGAAACTTGAAGAACCAGCAGAAAAAATACTATATCTCATTAGACGCTGGCTCAACATAGATGAGAAGAAGATTTCCTTTGCGATTGAAGGAAATATAGTAAAAATACAGCTGCCTGAGGAAACCTATTTGTTCGAAGGCTTGCAGATAAGCAAAAGAGGCATTTCAAGAGACATCTTCAAATACGTATCTGGCGTAGAAAAAGTTGTGTTTATAGAAGAATATCAAGCGGAAAAGAAGAAGGAAGAGAAGCCGCAACAAGAAGTCAAAAAGATAGAGTCTCAGAAGACCGAAGACCATTAGAAAGAAGAAGGTTAGACCACACCAACCTCTCTAGCGAGCATTTTGGCTTCCTCAAAGCTTAACCGTAGCTTATGCAAAATGGTGTACCTTTCTGGTCTAATGTCTGGTGCTAAAACAAGAGCCTTCGCAACTTGATCTGCATCAAGCCCAATCTTTAAAGCATTCACCGGCGCGTTAACATCGTAGAGCGCGCTTCTTAACTTAACCCAATCTAAATTATGCAGCTTGGCCATCATAATAGCGCCTAGGCCACATTTTTCGCCGTGAAGACCTATGCCTGGTGCAATTATATCCAACGCGTGGCTGAATAGATGTTCGGCGCCGCTACAAGGTCTACTGCTTCCAGCTATACCGGCAGCTACACCAGCGCTAATCAAAGCTTCAACAACATCTCTAACATACTCTTTATTACCACGCCCAATACCTTTAGCCTCTGATAACACGATTTCCGCACTCATCAACGCTAAGTTTGCTGCATAATTACCATAGTATTCATGTTTCTCATCTCTAGCTAGCATCCAATCCCTAACTGCAGTTATCTTAGAGATAAGATCACCACAGCCAGCAGCAAGAAGTCTCTGCGGGGCTTGTGCTATCAGATCTACATCAGCTAGAACGCCAAGCGGAGGCTTTGTGGTGTATGAGTAAGGTCTATTTCCACCTTTTATAGATGCGAATGGGCTTGCTATCCCATCATGAGATGCACTTGTAGGTATGCTTACAAACATTGATTGACAATTATATGCAGCAAGTTTTGCTACATCTACAGCCCGCCCGCCTCCTAAGCCTACTATCAAATCCGCCTTGAATACTCTAGCAGTTTTCTCTGCAACCTCAACCTCTTTGCTAGTCGAATCGTTAATTTGAAGACATCGGTAGGTAAGCCCCTTCTCTTTAAACGCGTCTTCAACGACTTTACTAACCCTAGCCCACACAATAGGCCCACTTACTATAAGCACACTTTCCGGCGAAAATTTGGAGAGAAACTCTCCAACCTCTTTAATCACCCCATACCCTATCTGAATTACACGAGGTAGCTCCATTACATGTGAATCCAAACCAATCCCCCAAGCAAATACGATCTATTTAACCCTCTCCTAAGCCTTAAGACTTAAGTTCACCTACATTAAAGTCTCAGAGGTAGGAACCTTGACATCAAGAGGCTGCTAGAAGACATGGGTATATACATGCTTGACATCTATAGGTCACCTAATATAGGTGTCTTCCTCAAAGCAAATAATAGATTCATACTGACACCAAAAGGCCTAGCACAAACCAAATGCTCTAAGCTCTCCATCTTACTAAATGTGACACCAATTAGAACCTCAATAGCAGGCTCACGCCTCTTAGGCCCCTTAGTAGCTCTAAACGACAACGGCATACTCGTATCAAAGTTAGCTGAAGACGAAGAAATCAGAACATTAAGCAGAGATACCGGTCTAAGAGTAGCGAGACTACCAAGTAAATATACAAGCGTAGGAAATCTCATAGCAGCCAACAACAAAGGTGCAGTAGCTTCACCTCTCCTACACTCAGAATCACTTAAAACTGTAAAGGAAATATTGGATGTGCCCGTGGAAACACTAACAATAGCCGGATATACGCAAGTAGGCTCCATGGTCACCGCAACGGATAAAGGTGCAGCAGTCCACCCAAAAGCCTCACAAAAAGAATTAGAAAGACTCTCAGAAATTCTTTCAGTAGAGGTTGAACCAGCAACGATAAATGGTGGTGTACCATTCGTCACATCAGGCATATTAGTTAACAAAAATAACGCAGTCGTAGGCTCTCTAACCACAGGACCGGAGCTGATGATTCTCAGTAGAGTGTTCAAGGTTTAAATGTGGGTTAAGAGCCACCAATGCTTGGGTTGAGTGTAGAAGAAAAAATTCAAAGGATGCTTGTAGAGCTAAGAGCCCTTGAGACATACTATAATGAACTCACTACTAGAGAAACATTGGTAGCAAGAGCTATCTTAGATAGCAGAGCTACCTTAAACGCACTTAAATCTATTCCAGAAGGCTCTGATTCAGAAATACTATTACCTCTGGGCGCAGGCGTTCTAATGCGAGTCAAATCGCCAAAAGCAGATACTCTTCTAATTAACTTAGGCGCAGGGGTAGTCATCGAGAAGAACAAAGAATATGTATTAAACTACCTAACTACACGCATAAGTGAACTAGAAAATGCGCTGTCAAACATAAGCGCTCAGAAGACCGAACTCGAAAACAAAATAAACTCACACCGAGCTGAAGTAAATAACCTGGCAGCAAGCCTACAAACGGGTTAAGCAGAAATGTTTGAGAAGCTAAAAAAGGCTATCTCCACGCTAACAACTTTAGCAACACAAAAGACTCTGTCTGAAACAGAAGTTGAAAAAGCGCTATGGGACTTTGAAATAGCTCTCCTTGAGAGCGATGTAGCAGAAGAAGTCGTAAAAGCACTAACTTCAAAGATCAAACAAGAAGTCATAGGGCTAAAACTCAGCAGAAGCACACCAACACATGAATATCTTAAACAAAGGTTAGCATCAATAATAAAAGAAGAATTCTTTAAAGCTCAGCCAATAAACCTACTATCTCTCATAGAAGCTAAAAAAACACAGGGTGAACCATACATTATACTCTTTTTGGGCATAAACGGAACAGGAAAAACTACAACAATAGCCAAGTTCGCCCACTATCTAAAGCAAAAGGGCTACAGCATCATATTAGCCTGCGCAGACACGCATAGAGCTGGCGCTATAGAGCAGCTAACAACACACGCAGAAAAGCTAGGTCTAAAAGTTATCACGCAAAAATACGGCGCAGATCCAGCTGCAGTAGCTAAGGACGCAGTAATCTACGCTAAAAAACACAAGGTAGATGTAGTCCTAGTCGATACAGCAGGAAGGATGCAGACAAGCAGAAACTTAATGGATGAAATGGAGAAGATAATAAGAGTAACTAAACCCGATCTAAAGATATTCGTTGGCGACGCCCTAGCTGGAAATGATGCTGTATCACAAGCAAAAGAGTTCCAAAAGTTTACAGACTTCGATGCAGCAGTGCTAACCAAAGTAGATGCAGATGTAAAGGGTGGTGCAGCTCTCTCAATAGTTTACGTAACGAGTAAACCCATACTATTCTTAGGCACAGGACAAAACTACGACAGCCTCAAACCCTTCGATCCAAATGAGTTCATAAAATCCATACTGAATGCACAATAACAAATCGGAAACACAATTATACACCTAAAAACGGAGCTAACTATGAACAAGCAAATGTCGCTAAAAGGTAGAGACATACTCTCGCTGAAAGAACTAACGACAGAAGAAATACTCACAATACTCGACACAGCAGACAAATTCAAAAAAGAAAGACGAAAAGGTATTCTCAACAAAACACTACCAGACAAAACATTAGCACTAATATTTGAGAAACCATCTACTAGAACAAGGATCAGCTTTGAAGTTGCTATGAAAGAGCTAGGAGGAAGCAGCATCACACTCTACTCAAACGAAATGCAGTTGTCAAGAGGCGAAACGATAGAAGACACCGCAAGAGTACTATCAAGATATGTAGACATAGCTATGCTGCGCGTAATCTCCCACAAAGATTTAGAAAGATTCGCAAAAGCCGCAAGCATCCCAGTAATTAACGGGCTGTCTGACCTCTACCACCCATGCCAAATCTTAGCAGACCTCCAAACGATAAAAGAAGCAAAAGGCAAGCTTACCAACTTAAAGATAGCATGGATAGGAGATGGAGACAACAATGTAGCCAACACACTTATAATAGCATGCGCAAAACTTGATCTTAAACTAACATTAGCTTGCCCAAAACCATACCAACCCAAAAAAGAAATACTAAAAGAAGCCGGTGAAGCGAATATCATTGTAACCGAAAACCCCATAGAAGCAGTCTCAGAAGCTGATGTTGTAATGACAGACACATACGTCTCTATGGGAAAAGACGACGAAAGAGATCAAAGACTACGCATATTCCTACCTAAATATCAAGTAAATGAATACCTAATGACCCAAGCCAAACCCGATGCTATATTCATGCACTGCCTACCAGCACACAGAGGAGAAGAAGTCACAGACACCGTAATAGACGGAAGATGGTCAGTAGTCTGGGAAGAAGCTGAAAACAGACTACACACACAAAAAGCAATACTACACCACCTACTCACAGACTAAAAAAGTAAACACTTATATCTATGTCTAACACCTACTAAGTATTTGCGCGTCGCAAGGCGGCGTCTATAGTTAGCACATGGGTTAAACCCAAGCGATGCACTATAGACCTCCAGACGCGCTAACAGAAATGAAGATTCAACAGACAATTGTTGAATCTGATGTAGGCCGTGTGCCCTCGCATAAGCTTAGCCGTACTCCTAAAAAATAAACGCCAAGACTCCGGTTGATCCTGCCGGACCCAACTGCTCTCAGAGCGGGATTAAGCCATGCGAGTCGAACGCTTCTCGACCACGTGAGAAGCGTGGCGTACGGCTCAGTAACACGTAGTCAACCTACCCTGAAGACGTGGATAACCCCGGGAAACTGGGACTAATCCACGATAGACCAAGACACCTGGAATGGGTTTTGGTCGAAAGGGTTAAGGGGGCACGTCCTCTTAACCGCTTCAGGATGGGACTGCGGCCGATCAGGTAGTTGGTGGGGTAATGGCCCACCAAGCCTATAACCGGTACGGGCTTTGGGAGAAGGAGCCCGGAGATGGACACTGAGATAAGGGTCCAGGCCCTACGGGGCGCAGCAGGCGCGAAACCTTCGCAATGCGCGAAAGCGCGACGAGGCTACTCTGAGTGCTATCCGCTGAGGATAGCTTTTCTTGGGTCTAAAAAGCCCAAGGAATAAGGGGAGGGCAAGTCTGGTGTCAGCCGCCGCGGTAATACCAGCTCCTCGAGTGGTTGGGGCGTTTATTGGGCCTAAAGCATCCGTAGCCGGCTCCATAGGTCCTCCGTTAAATTCAACGGCTCAACCGTTGAGCTGCGGGGGATACCGTGGGGCTAGGGAGCGGGAGAGGCGGACGGTACTCCGTGGGTAGGGGTAAAATCCGCTGATCCACGGAAGACCACCAGTGGCGAAGGCGGTCCGCCAGAACGCGTCCGACGGTGAGGGATGAAAGCTGGGGGAGCGAACCGGATTAGATACCCGGGTAGTCCCAGCCGTAAACGATGCGAGCTAGGTGATAGAGCGGCTACGTGCCGTTCTAGTGCCGCAGGGAAGCCGTTAAGCTCGCCGCCTGGGGAGTACGGCCGCAAGGCTGAAACTTAAAGGAATTGGCGGGGGAGCACCACAAGGGGTGAAGCCTGCGGTTTAATTGGAGTCAACGCCGGGAACCTTACCGGGGGCGACAGCAGGGTGAAAGTCAAGCTGAAGACTTTACTAGACGAGCTGAGAGGAGGTGCATGGCCGTCGCCAGCTCGTGCCGTGAGGCGTCCTGTTAAGTCAGGCAACGAGCGAGACCCTCGCCGTTAATTGCTATCACCAACCGAAAGGTTGGTGAGGCTAGTTAACGGGACTGCCGCCGTTGAGGCGGAGGAAGGAGGGGGCTACGGCAGGTCAGTATGCCCCGAAACCCCCGGGCCACACGCGGGCTGCAATGGTAGGGACAATGGGTTCCGACCTCGAGAGAGGGAGGCAATCCCTAAACCCTACCCCAGTTGTGACTGAGGGCTGCAACCCGCCCTCACGAATCTGGAATCCCTAGTAACCGCGTGTCACCATCGCGCGGTGAATACGTCCCTGCTCCTTGCACACACCGCCCGTCGCTTCACCCGAGTTGGGCTTGGGCGAGGTGGCGCCTTTTTGACGTCATCGAACCCACGCTCGACAAGGGGGGAGAAGTCGTAACAAGGTGGCCGTAGGGGAACCTGCGGCCGGATCACCTCCTTAGATTGGAGTATGGGCTAAGCTGCGAATAGTGGAGTACACGGCCAAAGTAGATGCAACTCATCAAGGTATCTTGATGGGTGAAGGGCGAAGCAGGTGAAACGCACCTGCGATTATCGCCGTGCATAGTTGCGTAGGCTTCCAAAGGGAGGATCACTCGATGCGCTGACGCCGTCTGGTGGATGGCTTGGCTTGGGGGGCGAAGAAGGGCGTGGCTAGCTGCGATAAGCCTCGGGTAGGCGCAGGCAGCCTTTGATCCGAGGATCCCCGAATGGGACTTCCTATCGGGATGCTTTATGGCCTCCCGATGTTCCCTTAATGGGAACGCGAACCCTCCGAAAGGAAACATCTGAGTAGGAGGTGGAGAAGAAATCAATCGAGATCCCCTGAGTAGCGGCGAGCAAAAAGGGGTGAGCCCAAACCGAATCCACTTAGGCAACTGAGTGGAGATGTAGGGTATGCAGGAGGCATATGCAGAGCTTTTGACCTAAAGCTGAAGTGGTCTGGAAAGACCCGGCGTAGAAGGTGACACCCCTGTAGGCTTTAGGTTGAAGGGTCTGTGCCTTCTGCTAGAGTACCTGGCCTTGGCAGTGGCTAGGGAAGATGGGGGAAAGCAGCCTCCAAGGCTAAATACCTCCCAAGACCGATAGCGCAATAGTACCGTGAGGGAAAGCTGAAAAGCACCCCGGAAGGGGTGTGAAAAGAGCCTGAAACCAGATGGCTACAGACGTGTGTTGCCCAAAAGAATCTGAGTCTAAGCTTCCCGTAAGGGTTGTTTAGGCTTGGATTCAGGGTGGCACTTTCCGTCTAGAAACACGGGCCAGGGAGTTTATCGCCATGGCGAGCCTAAAGGTGGTGAGCCTGGAGGCGAAGGGAAACCGACTTCTCGCAGCAGCCTTTTGGCTGTGAGGAGAGGGGTCTGAAAGGGCCTTTAGTCATGGCGATAAGACTAGAAACCGGACGATCGTGTCCCAAGCAGGACGAAGCCGAGCGAAAGCTCGGTGGAGGTCCGAAGGGGTCCTGACGTGCAATTCGGTCCTCTGACTTGGGACAAGGGGCCAAAAGCCAATCTAGTCCGGTGATAGCTAGTTCCCACCGAAGTAGATCTCAGTCTAGCCCAAGCGGATGTGGCTGATGCTGTAGAGCACCAATGAGAAGGCAAGGGTCCGAAAGGGCCCACCTTCTTTTTGAACTCCGAAGGCATCAGCACAGTAGAAGCTTGGAGACGGGTTTATGCGGGGTAAGCCTCATAACCGAGAGGGGAGCAACCCAGACTAGAGTTAAGGCCCCTAAATGTCGGCTAAGTGTCAAACCAAAGAGTGTCTCCGAGCTAAGACAGCAGGGAGGTAGGCTTAGAAGCAGCCATCCTTTAAAGAGTGCGTAACAGCTCACCTGCCGAGCTCGGGGGCCTCGAAAATGGACGGGGCTCAAGCCGACTGCCGATACTCTAGACCACCACACTATGTGTGGTGTGTGGTAGGTGGGCGTAGAGGCGGGTTAGAAGCAGGGCTGTGAAGTCCTGTGGACCTGCTTCTATTGCAGATCCTGGCGGTAGTAGCAGCGTAGTCGAGTGGGAATCTCGACCACCGAAAGGGCAAGGGTTTCCTGGCAACGCGTCGTCGGCCAGGAGTTAGCCGATCCTAACTGCAACCCGAAAGGAGTTGCAGGAATAGGGAAACCGGTTAATATTCCGGTGCCTTAGGGGTGCCGTGCGTAAGCGCATCCACTTCTGCTACCTCCAGATAGGGCGAGCAAGGTTTTCGCCTTGTTTAATCATCCGAGGCTGGGGGAGTGTCGTAATGACGGGAACTCAGTCGAGGGTGAGAATAGCCAGCCTGTGGCTGGTTCGCCCGATTCCGGGGGGCCGTGAAAACAGGAGTGGAGAGGCGCCTCTAAGCTCGTACCGAGAACCGACACTGGTGCCCTAGGTGAGAAGCCTAAGGTGTGTCGGGTGGACCGCAGGCGAGGGAACTCGGCAAATTAGCCCCGTAACTTTGGGAGAAGGGGTGCCTGTGCTTTTGGCGAGGAGCCGGGAGCGCAGGTCGCAGTGACTAGGGGGTCCCGACTGTTTAATAAAAACACAGGAGGCTGCAAGCCCGAAAGGGTGTGTACAGCCTCTGAATCCTGGCCAGTGGCGGTACCTAAAACCTGGGTACAACCAGGCTAAGGGCCGCTAAACGCCGGGAGTAACTCTGACTCTCTTAAGGTAGCCAAATGCCTTGTCGGGTAAGTTCCGACGTGCATGAATGGATCAACGAGGGCCCTACTGTCCCCGCCTGCAACCCGGCGAAGCCACATAACGTGGACGAACAGTCCACGGACTCCCATCGGGGAGAGAAGACCCTGTGGAGCTTTACTGCAGCCTGTCGTTGTGACGTGGCTGCGGTTGCAGAGAGTAGCTGGGAGCCGTTTATGCACACGCCTCCGGGTGTGTGATAGGCGAAAGTGTAACACCAGCCTTCTGCGGCTGCGTCACTAACCCGAAAGGGGACACCGGCAGGTGGGCAGTTCGGCTGGGGCGGCACCCCCTTGAAAAGGTATCGAGGGGGCCCAAAGGTCGGCTCAGGTGGGTCAGAACTCCACCGGCGAGGGCAAGGCCAAAAGCCGGCCTGACTGGGTCCTTAAAAGCAGAGGATCCAGGGGCGAAAGCCTGGCCTAGCGATCCTTCATGTCCCCACTGTTGGGGGCTGAAGGTGACAGAAAAGTTACCCCAGGGGTAACAGGCTCGTCGCGGGCGAGAGCTCCAATCGACCCCGCGGTTTGGTACCTCGATGTCGGCTCTTCCCATCCTGGTCCTGCAGCAGGGGCCAAGGGTGGGGCTGCTCGCCCATTAAAGGGGAACGTGAGCTGGGTTTAGACCGTCGTGAGACAGGTCGGACTCTACCTGATGGGAGCGCGGTCATCTGAGGGGAAGTTGCCCCTAGTACGAGAGGAACAGGGCAACGCGGCCTCTGGTCTACCGGTTGTCCGAGCGGGCATAGCCGGGCAGCTAAGCCGTTGGGGATAAGGGCTGAAAGCATCTAAGCCCGAAGCCCCTCCCGAGAAAAGATGGCCTTCCATAATCTGCTTCCCGCAAGGGTGGTGGGTTGTGGAGGAGAGCGGGGGTAGAAGACCCCGTTGATGGGGCGGGGGTGTAAGGTGGAAGGCTTCGGCCGACCGCTTCAGCCTGCCGCTTCCAATAGCTCAAGGCGTCGAATTTATGGTCCTCTCTTGGGAGGCGCAATCTATGCACGGCGTCTGTTGTGTTTGGGAAAGATTATATGGGGTGGTTTGTTTATGTTGTGTTTATGCGGTTTAGAGCGTTTATTAATTCGTTTAGAGCTTATGCTTGGGAGCCTTCTGATTTTGAGATAGCTGCTTCCGTTGGTTTGGATGTCTCTAGGATTAGGCGTTTTGATCTCAATACTTCGCCGTATAAACCTTCGCATTGGTTGAAGAAGGTTGCTGGTGAACTTGAGGAGCTCGCTGTGCATCGTTATCCTGATACCTCTTACAGTGCTTTGCGTAGAGGATTGGCTAGTTATCTGGGTGTTGGTGAGGATTGTTTTGTTATAGCTAATGGGGGGGATGAGGCGTTTGATATAATCTCTAAAGTGTATCTTGAAGATGGTTGTGAAGCAATAGTTTCTAGCCCTACTTATTCGATGTATAGGGTTGTTAGTGAGATTATGGGTGCAAAAGTTGTTTCTGTGCCTCGTAAAGTGGGTTTTTTGGATGATGTCGATGGTTTAATTAAGGCTGTGAATAATAGGACTAGGCTTATCTTTCTTTGCAGCCCTAATAATCCTACTGGCAATGTTATTGGGAGAGACGATTTGGTGCGTATTCTTAATGAGTGTGATGTCGGTGTGGTGGTCGATGAGGCTTATCAAGAGTACGGGGGTGAGTCGTCTGTTAAGTTAGCTGAAAGCTACAGTAATTTGATGGTTGTACGTACTTTTTCTAAAGCGTTTGGGCTTGCTGGTGCTAGGCTTGGCTATATTGTTGCTTGTAGGGAAACTGTTGATGTGCTTAACAAGGTTAGGCCTCCCAATAGTGTTGATGTAGTTACGTTGAGGTTGGCTGAGTTGGCATTAGATGATGTTGAATGGGTTCGGTTGAGGGTTAGAGATACTTTGGCTGAGCGTTCTCGTCTAGTTTCTGAAATAAGTAAGATACGTGGTGTGAGGGTTTATCCGAGTGCTGCTAATTTCTTCTTGCTCGAGTTTTTAGAAAGAGATAGAGATGAGGTTTATTATGAGCTTTTGAGGCGGGGGTTTGTGTTAAGGAGACTTGAAGATCCCGCTCTTAGTCGATGTTTACGTGTCTCGGTTGGTTTGCCTGAGGATAACAACGCTCTTTTAGATGCTCTACGTGACATCCTTTAGGGATGCTTGTTTATTCTCTTATGCTTTCTAAGGTTGAGACTGCAGACCATATGGTTACTCTTGAAAATGATGGCATGTTAGGGTCTTGGGAGACTTCGTCTAGGATGCTTATTGCGTTGGCTGCTCTTACTGATATGGCTGTTTCTTCATCTTGTAGCATAGCTATAGCGTCTTTGACGAGCTTTCTGATGTTTCTTGGGGTTATTGTGCTTTCTGCTACTTGTTGTAGTGTTGTTATAGCTTTCTGGAGTTTCTCTAGGTTTTCCTTCTTCTTTTTGGCGCTCAAGTTGTTTCCACCTCTTTGATAATCTGCTTCCTTGTTAAGTTTAACACTCATAATTAACTTTTCTGTTAACGCTATGCATAACATTAAAATAACGAGTTTGATGTATGGTGGTTGAATGGTTGCGGTGTCAAGGGAGCGGCTTGCTGCGGCTTCTGAAATGCTGAGGAAGGGTGCTACTCTTTTGCGTGAGCCTTGCCCAAAGTGTGGTGGTGTTCAGATTAAGTATAGAGGTGAAGTTAGTTGTATAGTCTGTGGATTAGCGAAAGATGAGAGTGCTGCTACCCTTCAACTTGAAGCTAAATTACCTTCACTCAAAGAGATTATAGAGACTAAGGCTCTTGAAGTAGCGTTTGCTTTGAGGGATGAACGCTCTATAGAGCGGCAAAAGGATCTGCTTGATCTGCTAGAAAGATATATTGAGCTTCTTCTTAAGTTAAGTGGTAAATAGAGTGTGCTTCTTTGTGTGGGTGCAGAAAATTCGAGCTTCGACTCGACTGGTAAAGAACCTTTAAGTATTGCTTTGTTGTAGATAGGGAAAGAATTTCATTCAAGCTAGGTGGTCTGTCGGTTGGACCTTGTTGAGGCAAAGTTGAGGCAGAGGTTGAGTGAAGAGGAGTATGCTCTTTTAGAACTATTTCTTAAGACTCCAACAAGTAAGATTAGAGATATTATAGTTAGGCTGATGGAGGAGGCAGAAGAAGTCTGAGGCTGGAAAAGGTTAAACTTTATGGTTTTCGAGGTCTTAAAGAGGATGAATTTGTTCTAGATGATTTGACGGTCTTTTCGGGTAGTATGGGTTCTGGTAAGACTTCACGCCTTCTTGCTGTTCTCTTTGCGCTTTCTGGTGAAGCTCCTTCAAATATGGTTTTGGACGATCTTATTAACACTTCATACGAATATATGTGGGTTAGGGTAGAAGGACGCATCAACGATTTACCTTTTTATATCGAGAGGAGAAAGAAGCGTGGGGGCTCTGTTTCTGTAAAGACGAATCTACCAGAACCGCTTAACATCTCTTCAAAGATATTTGTAGATGGTCGAGAGGTAGCGAAGCTCTTCGTGGGTGCGCCAGTAGAAAAGGCTCTTAAGATCAGTCAGCTTCTAGGATTCGAAAGATATAACCAAGTCGCATCCGAAATAACCGCTGCTCCAGTAGAGCGTAGGATAAATGATATTGAGAGACAGCTAACATCACTTAAGCAAAGCGAAGAAATTCAGAAAAGGAGCAACGAAGTTGCTTCAGAGATCAAGCAGATCAAAGATAGGCTTGCAACCCTTCGTCTTAAGCATATGATGAATAGCACTATGCTAAATTGGGCTGAAGGTGTTCAACGTAGGGCTGAGGAGGTTAGGAGGGCTGAGCTGGAGTTGCAAAGTCGAGTTAAGATGCTTGAGGATTATCGGATGCAGCTTAAGACCTTGCCAGAGCCTTCTGAGGGGTTTGAGGATGAGTTAAGGGAGATGGAGGCTAGGAATGATGCGCTTAACAGAAGGATAGCTGTACTGGAGGCTTCTATACAGATGATAGATCTGCAGAGGAATATGAATGTTCAGACTTGCCCTCTTTGTAATGCTCCTTTGACGAAAGAGGCTCTTGAAGGCTTTAAGCATCTTGAAGATGAATATAGGAAGGTTATAGAAGAGTATAATATCTTGCAGAGCCGTCTTGCGCAGAAGAGTAAAGAGGTAGAGGAGTATCGAAGAGGTCTAGAGCAGAGGAGATTCATCGAAACTCAGATAAGCAAGCTAGAAGCAGAGGTTTCGAAATATAAGGTGCAACCCGTATCGGAAGAAGATTTATCGAAAGCAACACAGCTGCTAAAGGAAGCAGAGGAAACTAGGCGAGAGATAGAGCAGCTTGAGAGTAGGTTAAGCAGCCTAGAAGAGCAGAGAGAAGCATACGAGGCGGCTCTAGCTCAGATAGGTTCACAAGACAAAGCTGTTTTACAGCAGAAGCTCATAAATCTTAAAAATCTTGCTGAGAAGCTCAAACATATAAAAGCTACACTCATTGAATCTATAAATGAAGCTAGGAGTGAACGCCTTACTTCGCTCAAATCGTCATTTAAGGAAATCTTCAAAAGAATTTATCCATACGAGCGTTTCAAAGACATAGATTTTGAAAGTAGGGTAGTAAGGGGGCAAGAGGTGCTATTCCTTAAGGGTAAGGTAGATGACACTTGGATCTATGCGCATCAAATGAGCACTGGAGAAAATGTAGCCTTAAGCTTTGCTCTTCTACTAGCGGTAAACGAGTTAGAGAGAGCACCCCTACTCCTATTAGATGAGCCTGAAGAGGGTTTAGATGAATCTGGGATAAATGGGTTAGCTACGATCTTAAAAGGGTTGAAGATGAAGACCCAGCTTCTAATAGCTACAAGAAGCAGCCTACTTACCTCGCTTCTAAAATCAGAGTAGGCGGCAGCAGATGAGACCAATAGGGCTAATAGCCAGTGAATCTTCTGAAAACGAAGCCAGAGTCATACTTAATCAATCCGAAGAAAAGAGAGTTAAAGTAGAAGACCTTGTGCTAGTAGACAATAGGAACGAAGGCAAGATACTTGCAGTCTTAAGAAGAGGAAGAGGCATCAACGAAAACCTTAAACCTGGAGGCTATAACCCAGGGGTAGCCTACGCTAGAGCAGGAGGCCCCCCATCTACAGCCAAGGAAACCTATGACTTCACATTATCAGTTATAGGCGAAGTTAAAGAGACTATAGAGCAGAACAAAAAGATACTTGCCCCAGGCTCAATCGTCTATCTTTTCGAAGATAAGGATGACCCGATGCGTTATCTAGCAGGTGCAAGGCATAGATATACGGTAGGCTACTATGAGGGGCATCCTGGTTGGCTTGTCCCTGTTGATGAAACATTTATCCCTTATCACATAGGTGTGTTCGCTTCTACTGGTGGTGGTAAGTCGTTTTTGGCGCGTTTTCAGCTGATACCAATGTTTCTTGACGCAGGGTTTGATGTTCTGGTCTTGGATTGGAAGGGTCGTGACTACGCTCCTTACTATCAGAAGCAGAATATTATAGGCATATCTGATATAGCTTTAGATCCTGAGACTGTTGTCTCATACCTCTGTAAGAAGATGGGTAGCTTCGGATACTCGGGTCAGCAGGCAAGAGGCACGGTTACACAAGCTCTAGAGGAGTTCGTATATTCAGAAAGTTGGCGTGGGTTAAGTGTAGCGGAGTTTAGAAGAGTTCTATACACAAGCATAACTAAATCTTTAAATCCAAAAAACTTAGGCTCAGGTAAACCCTTCGAAGACCAGCAGCGTTTTGAGAGGGGTTATCGTAGGCTGAAGGACAGTGATATCCAAACTATTCTAGGCACCCTTAGTGCTGAAGACATACTTCGTCTAGTTAAGGAGCGTAGGCTCATCATCGTTGATATGAAGAAGACGGGTAAAGATGAGAAGCTCTCTGTCTTCTTGACCTTCGCTCGATATATAATGGATCTGATGCAGAACGATGAAGACCTAAACCTCGCTCTAGTTATAGATGAGGGACCTCAATATTGCCCATTTAACCCAGATGGTATACAAAGGGAAACTACGGATATTATCATAGATTTATGCGCTCTCGGGCGCTCTCATAGGCTCTGCATTTGCATACTGTCTCAAGGTATAGCTGGTGAAATAGGCATAAATGCGGCTGTGCGGAGGAATCTGAACACTCAGTTTGTAGGAAAGATTCATCCACTGGACATAAATGAGGCTGGAAACTGGCTTTCGCCGTTCAACATAGACCCAAAGTTCTTGCTTTCGCTACCGCCAGGACACTTCTATTTTATGGGTAACATGAATCCATCTCCTATACCTCTGCTCATCACATTTGAGGTAAAGTAGGTTGCTTAACGACAAAGAGAGTAGTTGGTTTAAGCTCCCACCACCGCTACAACATCAATTCTTTAAGCTTGCTGAAGAGGAGGCTAGAAGATGCAAAGCAAGAATGCAGCGTATGCAGCAGAAGATAAGAAGTTTGAGCTCGGTAGTAAAGGGTAAGCCTATTCTAGATTCTGACGAATGGTTAAATTGGAGAGTTTTGGTGGTAGATGGCTCTAACTCTCCAACTACGAGTGAGAGATTAGGTATAAGAGTTGGGACATACTGCGCTTCATATCTTATATTTGAAGGAAAGCGGCAAGTGGATGAAGGCTACATATCAAGATGCTACACAGCGGAGCAGAGCGAAGGATACAGCAACACCTTAACCCTACTTGAGCTTTTGAGGCTTAACCTTGAACGAGAACTTGCATATACATGCCTCAAAAAAATGGATGTAGATTGGGTTATACTAGATGGGAGTTTCTTTGGCTTTAGAGCCGCTGCATACAAAGTCAGAGAAGAAATTTTAGGTGTCGATGGATACAGATTCGGAAGAGAGTTGATTTCAAACATAAGAGATAAGACTTTAGCCCTAATGGACTCGCGAAAAGCAGTAGGAGTAATAAAAAGAAGCCGATCTACCGCAATAGACGGCTGGCTCCTCTACAAATATAGAGACCCCAATATGTGTGTAGGCGCAAATGACAAGCACATTCTAACGGCGCTTCTACCGCCAAAACATTACTTTTCATATGAATGGTTATTTGAACGCCCAGAAGCATACAACTTTTACGCTCAGATAAAGTCACTCTACAATTATGCAGTGCTGTCTGAGAAGAAGGTTAGAAATATAGAACAACTATATGATAAAGCGAAGCGTAGTGTGTCGCACTCTATTCACAAATCTTTGGAGTACGCTGTTGAACGCATAATAGGCACCTCAAGACACTTTGTCAGATGCAACCAACCACCACCATTTGAGTTTGAGGTTAAAGCCGGCACAGATATAGAGCCTTTACTCTCATACTTTAAATCATTCCATAACCCCGCGACGGGTCTACCTTGGCCCCTAGATTTGGTTGATCTAAATACAAGTCTTCCACGAGGCTTTAATAAGGAGTTTGTAGAGGAGATCGAAGCGCTTCTTATAAATGATGCCTCAACTCAAAAAGATGCTTTATCCGACTACTTTACACACCTTAACCCACAGAAGGATGAAGATTAAGATAAACTATTGCTCTTGGTAGTGCAATTCTAGCAGAATTGATGCTAAAAACACCAAGAGCGCGGCTATGAAGAAGGTTGCTGTGTAGCCCAAGTAGTATGCTGAATAGCCTGAGGCGAATGCGCCTACTAGAGAAGCGAGCCCATTCAATGAGCTGAACACACCTAGCAGCCCACCTTGCTTTCCTAAGGGCAGTGCCTTGAATAGAAGAGAAGTTAGATTTATGTTAATTGTAGCATACGCTGAGCCTAGTAGAGTGTAAATGAGCATAGTGGTGTAGAAGCTCCATTCATCCACCGCGAATGATGCGAAGAACGCTCCTAAGAGCATACCAATCGCTCTAGCCATTAAAGCTCTGCTCGCTACTGAATGTGAAACTTTGCCGCTAAACCTCTTTAACAAGAATTGGGATGTGATAGCGTTAGCAGCTACTATGTAGATGTTGAGAAATATTACTTGTGAATCTGAAAGACCAGTATGTTTCAAGTATGGTGTATAAGGTGTGAAGAAGAAGTTGGCTGAGAGCATAAAGAGGAAGGCTGCGGCAAATATCATCGGTATTTCCCTCGTTAGAGCTCTCTTACCCATAGCTGCCACTGACTTATAGTCAGTTAAACGAGGACGCCTTACAAAGATTAGTGGTAAATGAGTCATCTTATGTATAAGCCCTTGGGCTGACCACAAAATAGAGCGCCGCTCTAATAGAACCTTCGGCTTGGGCAGTGTTAAAGCGGTTAAAAGCCCCACAATAGAGAAGACAGCAGACAGCAAAGGATATGTTGAGACCGAGAAGAAGATTGTCCAAACTACGCCAGCAACCATACCGATTATCTGCCCAATGAACATGTAAAGATTCGATAGCGTGTAGCCTTTTTCCCAACTCTTCTTAGGCAGCGTCTCTAATATGAGTAAGTTAAAAGCGGGTGCAAAAAGAGATGCAGTCTGAGAATACACACCGAAAATAATAATCAAGAGAGCTACATTATTCGAAAAATAGAACGCGGTTGAGCATAAAAAGCTTACTAACGAAGCTAAATAAATCAAACCTTTCCTTAATCCAGTCACATCACATAAGTATCCCCAAAGCAGCGTTGTAGGTATCAAGGCAAGGTTATAAGCAGAAGCGGCAAAGCTCACATCTCTAACATCTCCACCTAACCTAATTATCGCCAGTGGAATGTAAACAGACACACCTTGAACAGCGGCGTAAAAGGGTATAAGAGAAAACCAACCTGAGCGGCCTAGAGATTTAATAACCTTATTAGCTCCACCCATCGTCTACACCTTAAATAATATATGCCTATGCTAAGGTAGAGTGGTAAATAACTTTGATGCTCAACTTAATCTTACGAAATAAAGCGTATATCCTCATACTTATTGCCACAGCAGCTACCGCAGGATTAATTACAGTAGCGCTGGGATTCGCCTACCAATATACTTGGGCTCTGATAAAGACAGCTATGTTGAAAGAAAAGGAGTTAATCTTCATTATTACACTACTCTCTATAACTCTAAGCTTTACACTTATTCAATACTTCTCTGCAACCAAGTCGAGAAACAGCGACATCCACCTTATGCTTGAAACACTCCATTTAAGGGCTGGACATCTCTCAATGAGAGAAACAACAGTAAGGACACTTGCTTCAACCACTTCAATTATGTTAAGCGGCACTGCTGGACTAGAAGGCCCAGCAATAGTAGCTGGAGGGGGAATAGGCGCCGCTATCTCAAGATTGTTTAAGGTGCCTTTCCAGAAGCAAAGGAAGATTTATTTGGCTGGCGTTGCAGCTGGCTTCTCAGCGTTATTTAAAGCCCCATTTACAGCCATATTATTCGCTATAGAGATACCCTATAAAAGGGATGTAGAGAAAGAGGCTTTTGTCGAAGCTGCAGTAGCATCTGCTCTTTCGTATTCAGTTGCTGTGGTTTTGGGCGGTATCGCACCTATCTTCTATTTACCCTCAACCCCATCTTTGAACTTAAATGTAATTGCGCACTCTATCATACTTGGCGTAATCTGTGGGCTCTACTCTGCATTCTTTGTTAGAGTGTATAATCTGGCGGATAGCTTAGGGCGAAGATCTTTGGTTCGAGGCGGTTTTGGTCTGCTCCTCCTTATAGGGGGATTAAGTCTGGGTTTAATTGGCTTCATAAACTTCGAAAGCATCGGCGCGGGGTATGAAACCGTAGAAAACTTAGCGTCAAACAAATCGGCATACACAATCCCATTACTCTTAACACTAACAATTCTCAGACTGTTCTCAACAACCATATTCCTAAACTTCGGGGGAAGCGGCGGCCTTCTAACACCAACCATCGTAGAAGGCGCATTAATAGGCGCATCTTACTCAATCGCAGTCACACAAACGATTGAACCAACTTATCTTGCGGTAGGGATGGCTGCCATGCTCTCAGGAACCCACAAAATCTTCCTCGCACCAGCCGCATTCATAGCAGAGACAGCCGGCCCGTATGCTATTATCCCAGGGCTTTTGGCATCTCTCTGTAGTTTCTTCGCTTCTGGTTCTCTCTCTTTATTTCCGTCTCAGCCTTCGGCTAAGGTTTATGAAGAGGAGCTCGCGTTAGAGCGCATCTACGGTAAAGCCTCAAAGATAGCTCCCCAAATAATAAGTCGGCTTAAGGCCTCTGATGTGATGTCAGATAACCCCATTACATTAACTGAAGATGAGAATGTTGCAACGGCTCTTAAGAAGTTTGAGGCTGTGCCATATAGGGTTCTACCTATAGTGGACAGCGGCAAAAGACCTATCGGCGTTGTTAGACTTGAGGAATTAGTCTCTGCCTCTAGAAAATCCCTTAAACTCCCAGTATTAACCACCTACGCAGAGAAACCCGTTGCCGTACCCCTCACCACTCCTCTAAATGAAGTTGTCACGATTATGCTCAATAAAAATGCTGACCACATCTATGTAGTCGATAACAAAGGCGAGTTAATAGGTGTAATAGCTAAGATCGATATAGCAAGAAGCCTCATCCGCTACTACACCACATACTAAACATAAACTCTACAGAGCAACTCAAATAGTTCAATTTAAATATATTATGGTAAGGTAGTCAAGCGGTGCAAAAGATGCCAGGCATAGATCCAAACTTTAAGTCAACAAGACAGATAGTTGATAAACATCAAGGGCACGATGTCTATGGACCTGTTGAACCCCCAGCAAAACTTGGGATACACGGAAGCACAGTTGCAGTAGACTTTGACATATGCATAGCGGATGGTGTGTGCTTGGATGTGTGTCCAGTAGGAGTATTTGAATGGCTTGAGACACCTGGTCACCCAGCATCCGCCAAGAAAGCAGATCCGGTTAAGGAGTCTGACTGCATATTCTGTATGGCTTGCGAAGTTCAGTGCCCCGTGGTAGCGATCAAGATATTCCAACCAAGTTAAACTCTTAAGGGCTCCTAGCAAAAAGATGGAGCCCATCCCTTTTTTGTTTAAGCATGAATTATACCGCCTTCTGTAAGTTTCTTTAGGTTAAGCACGCTATTCGCTTCTTCTTTTGTCAGCAAGCCTTCTTCCACAACAAGATCTCTGATGCTCTTACCCCCTTCTAGAGCCTTTCTTGCAATTTTAGCCGCTTCTTCGTAACCTATTTTAGGTGCTAAGACCGTTATTAGAGCGACGGAAGATTCTGCATATTTTAGGCATCTCAATCTATCCGCCACGATTCCATCTACACATCTCGCTAGGGTTCTGCTCGCTGAAGCCAGAATGCTTATCGATTCAAGTAGTGTGTAGGCTATAATAGGCATCATAGTGTTCAAATCAAGGTTACCAGCTTGCCCCGCTACAGTTATCGTGACATCATTTCCTATAACTTTAGCAGCAACCATATTAACCATCTCAGGCACAACCGGATTTACTTTCCCCGGCATTATGCTTGAACCTGGTTGAATAGCAGGTAGAATTATTTCACCCAAGCCTGTTCTTGGTCCTGAGTATAGTAGGCGTAGGTCGTTTGCTATCTTCATGAGGGATACCGCATATTCTTTTAAGGCGCTGCTTAACTCTACATTTGCGTCCCTACTTTGCATCGCTTCAAATGTGTTTTCCGCTTTCCTCAAAGCAAGTCCAGTCAACCTATTAAGCTCTGCTATAGTCAGAGCGGCGTAAGAGGGGTGCGCATTTAATCCTGTGCCAACCGCTGTGCCTCCAAGAGGGATTTCACATAATGAATCCTGTGTTGACTCTACTCTTCTTATAGCATGCTCAACCATACTCTCATAACCACTGAACTCTTGTCCCAACGTTATAGGCACTGCATCTTGGAGATGTGTTCTAGCAGATTTTATAACGTCTTTAAATTCCTCCACCTTCCTCTTGAATGCATCCCTTAATAGGCGCATAGAAGGGAGCAAGTCTTTCTTTAGCGTTTCTAGTGAAGCTATGTTAATAGCGGTTGGGAAGACATCGTTTGTTGATTGGCACATGTTCACGTGGTCGTTTGGGTGGACAAGCTTCTTATCACCTCTGCTGCCACCTAGGATCTCGCTGGCTCTGTTTGCTAAGACTTCATTCACATTCATGTTAGTTGACGTGCCCGAGCCTGTTTGAAAGACATCTAATGGAAATTGGTCATCGAATTTACCATTTAGGAGCTCTTCACAAGCTTTGATTATTGCCTCACCTATCTGCTTATCCAATAGTCCTAGTGTTATGTTCGTTTTGGCTGCTGCTAGCTTTATCAAAGCTAGTGCTCTTATGAAAATACTTGGAAACTTCAGGTTAGATATCTGGAAGTTTTCTAATGCTCGCTGTGTTTGGGCGCCGTAGTAAGCTGTAGCGGGCACCCTTACTTCCCCTAAAGTATCACTTTCTACTCTGTAATCTTCGTTCAAATCATCCAATTAATTATGACGCGCTTCTAGAAATAAAATCTTACTTTCAGGTTTACATGCGTTTAAAAGCACGCATTATCTCCTCTAAATCTCTGTTAACCTTCTGGACAGTAGGTGTAAACTTCCGTGCAGCGTCCGTATCCTTTAACCCGCTTCCGGTAAGCACACATACGACCACATCATCTTTTGACACTATGCCTGATTCCACAAGTTTAGGCACAGCTGCTACAGCTGAGGCTGAAGAAGGTTCAACCCAAACCCCTTCTAAGCTGGCTATTTCTTTCTCCGCTAAAAGGATCTCTTCATCATCTACAGCGACAGCAGCCCCTTTAGATTCTCTTATCGCCTTAAGTGTGTGGTCTCCTGTGTAGGGCACATTTATGCCTGAAGCTATGCTTGAAGGTGTCTCTATGGGGGCTACTGTCTCGCTGCCACTCTTCCACGCTTTTACAAGAGGGTCTGCTTTAGTTGACTGCACACCTACCATCTTAGGCAGCTTATCTATCAACCCCATTCCCAACATTTCTTTGAACCCCTTCCACTCTGCTACCAAGTTATCTCCTCCACCTACTGGGACTACTACCGCATCCGGGGCACTCCAGTTTAACGCCTCACATATCTCGTAGGCTATGGTTTTGTTGCCTTCAAGTGTATAGGGGTTTATGAGCGCCCAGCAGAAGATATTGTATGCGTCAAGGCGGTTGGATAATGTATAGAGTAGTTCACTCAAATCTTGAGGGGTGCCGGTAAACAGATTTTTCACAGATAAACCTTTAGCACCATAAACAGTAGGTTGGAGATGCTTTGTAGGAGGAGACTTAGAGTCAAAGAGCAAGTAGCAGTCAAGCCCAGCCTTAGCCGAATAAGCAGCTACAGATGCTGCTGCGTTTCCAGAGGATGCAGAGACGAGACGCTTTGCACCTTGCTCAATAGCCCAAGAAACCGCTACACTGATAGCCCTATCTTTAAACGAGCCGGTGGGGTTTCTGCTCTCATCCTTCAGCATCACATTCGTGCCTAGAATGGCTGTTAATCTACTTGCTTTGTGCAGTGGTGTGCCCCCTTCTCCTAAGCTGACTTCTTTTGCTTCTTTTGAGCAAGGGAGTAGGTCTCGATATCGCCATACCGTTCTGTCTAAACTCTGTTCAAGTGCTTTGCGGCTTAGAACAATCTTATCATAATTGTATTCAACATCAAGTATGCCTTGACATTTTGGGCATAGGTAGAGCGTACCTTTAGGATAAGTTGCTTTGCATTTTGTGCATCTAAGCCCTATGTGCACCATATTTCACTTCAACTCTATGCTACATATTAAGTGTTTGCACACCTTCAGAGGGCATCTTCATAGCTATTCGGCTAGGAATTATGTAGTTAGTTACGCAGCTCATCTTTATCCCTTCTTCATCGAACCTCTTCTTTATGCTCCTCCTAAGCTCGACCGCAGTGTTAAATGCGGTTCCTTGATCTTTTGCCATAAAGAGTAATCTTAGTTGAATAGATTCCTTCTCAAAGTTCAATATTTGAAATATCGGTGCAAGGTCTGGCAGCACATCTGGATGCTTCTTTGCTTCTTCAATCATTATTTGAGCCACCCTTTCTATGTTTGTATCATAGGGCACATAGAGCACTATTCCGAAGAGCTTCTTAGGATCCTCCAGCGTATAGTTGATTATAACTTCATCATCAAGAACCGAGTTTGGAATTATGAGTCGTCTATTATCCCACGTTCTGATAACGGTATGGCGAAGCGTTATGTCGGTTACGAAGCCGTATTCACCTTTTATCATCACAGCATCTCCAACTCTTATAGGATGCGCTAGGTTGATGTTTATGCCTGAAAGCAAGTTTCCTAAAACTCTCTGAGCCGCCAGACCCACCACTATACCTAGGAAACCTGCGCCTAGCAGCAGCGTTGAAAGCGCGCCAGTCACCCCAGGATATATGATGGATAGCGCCACCAACCCACCTACTATATAGATGAGAGACACAAGCAGACGGTTAAGGAGCCTAAACATGGTCTCCTTCTCAGGAACACTTTCAACGAGTTTCTTTATGCGCGTCGAACTTAACTGGTTAACTGCCGCAACCAATAAAGAAGTGATCATGAGTGTGATGATAGCGTATGTGATTGGCGTCAAGCTCAAAACCACCCAGTCTGGTAGGATGTTTGGGATCTTCTCGTTTAGGTATCTAAGAGAAAAGACTACGCCTACACCAAGTATAAGAAGCATCAGAGGCCATTCTATCGCCGATAAGATAACATCGTCTAATCTGGTTTTGGTTCTAGCTGCAAAACGTCTGATGTATCTTCTAAAGAAGACAAGTGTGGCTACGGCGAGCAGAAATGCTGCAGCTAGAGATATGAGAATAACCATTACATCAACGATGGTTAGGGACATAGCAACCTAACCGTAGACACGGCTCAATAAACATTATCATTTAATCTTTCTAAAAATTAGTGTTAGCATAATATTCATATCATACATAAACAACGGTGTGATGTGATTAACGTGGTCGATCTCTCCTTTCTCTCTTTCTTAGCGTTAGTGCCTATAGGTGTCCTAATAGGAACATTCAGCTCTATGCTAGGCTTGGGTGGAGGCATTCTTATAGTACCAACTCTAGTTTTAGGCTTGGGTCTGCCGACACATATCGCAGTTGGAGCAAGCCTAGTAGCGGTCTTCGCTACGGCAACTTCAGCAACCATAGAGTATATTAGGCAAAAACGCATTATATTTTGGCTCGGTTTACTCACATCAGCGTCGACTGTGCCGGGAGCACTTTTAGGTGCGGATATAACAAAGTATATGTCTTCCCAACTGCTTGCTGTGGTCTTTAGCATTATGCTCTTTTTAATATCTCTCAGCATGCTGTTTACAAAAGATAGAGGTAGGTCTTCTTTTGAGTCTAGTAGACCTGGTAGCGCAAGGAAGATTAGTGTTTTTGCTTCCATGTTAACGCTCTTCGGCGCTGGTGTAATGGCTGGGATGTTTGGAGTTGGAGGAGGCATATTTGTTGTGCCTATCTTCAACATCGTGTTTGGTGTAGGGATTCATTACGCCGTGGCGACTTCAACATTCACAATAATCTTCACATCCCTCTCCGGGTTGGCTATGCATCTAATTCTAGGGCACATTCTGTTTGAATACGCTATACCTCTAGTAGTAGGTGTAATAGTTGGTGCTCAAATAGGTTCAAGGCTGGCTAAAAAGATGAGTAGCTTAATGCTTCGCAGAGTATTTAGCATAGTCATAGTAGGAATAAGCATCTACATGCTCATAACTAGACTCTTCTTAATTTAACCTGTTACAAACAGCCTACCATATCTACCTACATTAAGTCTTAGCTCCCCTCTGAAGGAGTTAACATATCCATTCTCAACTTTTACTGTATCTCCTACATTGACCTTGTCGATAAGGTCATCCCATAGGCTAAGCTTTATAGAGCCTGAATCATCTTTAAGTGTGCACTCAACTACTGTAGCTTGACCACCAGCTCTTAGATTAACGGTTCTAGGTTCACTTTTATCCAGAATTGTCCCCTCGACATCAACTCTGCGCATACCGTCTTTAAGTTCAATTATCTTCAAATCGGCACTCAAACACTATGCTCTTTCCCGATATATAAAAAGTAACCTTTTAGCTGAAAATAGTTTTAACATGCTTAAGAGTAAGGTTTCGAAGGCGGTGTTGGCTTGTATATAGAGCTCGCACTTATCGTAATCGTGGTGAGCAGTTTATTCACATATCTTTTAATGAAGATCTTGATTAACATTCTTAAGAGAAATGGTTGGGTGGTGGAAGATGCGCATAAACCTAATAGACCACTCATTCCAAGGCCTGCTGGTCCTGCGTTAATCGTGTCTATTCTGATTGGTGAAGGCATACTTTATTATGCTACTCGAGACATTAGGTTGCTTGCGTTATCATTCACTCTACTGTTAGCTGGCATCATAGGTTTTATAGACGATGTGAAGCATCTAAAAGGCTACTATAAACCTATCCTCCTCATACTTGCAGCATTACCTATAATACTCTTAGGCGCTTATGTTCCTCAACCCCTATTCCCAATTTACGGAAAGTCTGTTAGGCTCTTTATAGTCTACCCGCTGCTGATCCTAATAGCTATTCCAGTAACAGCAAACACGATAAACACCATCGATGTCTTCAACGGAGTCGTATCCGGCTTTACCCTTATAGCGACTATACCCCTAATGGTAGCCTTCGCTTTACGAGGAGATTGGATCATATTCACAGCAGCGCTTCCCTTTATTGCATCGACAAGCATCTTCTACCTATATCATAGGAATCCCTCAAAGATCTTCCCTGGAGACTCTGGCACTCTTGCATTAGGAGCCCTCTACGGCGCTTTAGCTATATGTGGGCGCGCAGAAGTTGTTGGTGTAATAGCGCTTCTCCCAGCCATATTAAACTCCTTCTTCTTCCTATCAAGCGTTAGGAGGATTATAGAGCATCGTGAAGTGAAGGAGAGACCTATTAAGGTGCTCCCAGACTTTAGACTCGCTCCCTCACAAAGTAAAGATGCTCCTATTACATTGACTCGGCTAATACTTGCCAAAGGTCCGTTAAATGAGACTGAAGTTACAAGAGCAATATTAACGCTAACGGGTGTAGCGGCTATTTTAGCGGTAGCAACTGCCTTGTTGACGTGGTGGTAGGTTTATGTGGCGTAGGCTTCTACCTTTGATTACTATAATGTTGGTAGCTTGGGTGCTGGTGCTTTCGGGCACAGTGATAATATTTGGATACATTGCTCCGATGAATCTTTCTGATGTGGGAGCTAGCCCTCTGGCTGAAGCTATAATAAAAGTGGCTGCCTCAGCGCTTCTGGCTATCCTTTGGGTGTTGATCCTCTATGCTTTAACTCTCAGCTACTTTAAACGCTCTATTCGAGTCTCTTAACTTGAACGCTTGATTTCCTTTCCTCGTATTAAGGATGTAAAGACGCCGATTCCACTTAAAATTGACGCAGTCAAAAAAGCTGTCTTGGCGCCGTTAACGAAGAGCGTGGTTAATCCACTTGCATCTGAGCTGAGGTGCATAAATGTTCCAGAGGGCATTGCATACGACACGATAGAACCCATAAGAGCTATCCCAATAGATTGACCCATCGTCCTCATTGTGCCAATTGTTCCAGATGCTAACCCATACCTCTCCCTACTTACGGAGCTGAGTATGGAGTTTGTGTTAGGCGATGAAAACATCCCATTACCTAACCCTAAAATAAATAGTGGAATCACTATAAAGCTGCTGCTTAAAGCAGCATCATAGAAAGCTAACATAAGAAGCCCTAAAGTTCTGATTAACATGCCTATTGAGCTTAATATCCTAGCTTCTATATGGTCGGAGAGCCATCCAGCTATAGGTGCGGCAATAACCATTACTAGCGGCTGAGTTAGTATTATGAGCCCAGCTTCTGAGGGTGAGAAGCCTAAGATGGATTGAAGATGGATAGATATGAGAAGCACGGTTCCAGCTGTTGTCGAATAGTTCAATAGCGCGGTGATGTTGCCTGCGCTGAATAATCTGTTAGATGTGAATAAATGAAGATCCATCAGCGGCTCGTTTACCCTTCTTTCTATGTGCACGAAAGCTGCTAGAGATATTAAACTAACTGATGCAAGTGTTGCGGTCTGCACAGTGTTAAAACCTAAGTCTCCTTGGCTTAAAACTAAGAGCAGCGAGGTAAGGAATAGTGTTAATGTAGCTGAACCCCCTAGGTCAAAGCTTCGATTTACAGAGCTTTCTCCCATGCCTCGAAGCCAATACACAGATAAGAGAAGCACTAAGCCTCCGATCGGCAAGTTGACTAGAAAGATGGATCTCCAGCCGAATACTTGAACCAAGAAGCCTCCTAATACAGGCCCTACTGTTAACCCTATGTAGACCGCCATGGTATTTACACCGATAGCTGCACCCCTTTTAGAAGGAGGATATGCTTCAGCTACTATCGCGGTAGCAGTAGCAGCCATTATGGCAGCGCCTGCGCCTTGAATTACTCTGAAAAAGATCAGCTGCAAGATGTCTTGTGAAAGCCCAGCGAGTAGAGAAGCTGCTGTGAAGACCACTACCCCAAAGTTGAATACTCTTACCCTTCCTTTAACATCAGCTAACCTACCAAATGTGGTTTGAAGGGAAGCTAAGACGATGAGGTAGATCGTCGGCACCAATATCAAATAACCTAAACCCGCGTTTAGAGCTTTTGCGATGCTAGGTAGAGCGAGGTTCACGATACTCCCATCTAAGGTTCCCATGAAAGCCGCGATGGATGCTATAATCAGCACACCGAGCCTTCTTGATGGTTTTAATTCTGCTCCAGGCAACCTAAGGTATAGTTAGCTCTTTTGGCATATAAGTTTAATTGGCTAAAAGCTCCTGCTATAAATATTTGTAGAGAAAGCTGTTCGAATCAAATATATTTTGGTGATTTGTATGCGTTACACTATCTTAAGTGGTGAGATGTAGTCGCCGAGTCTGGCTTGCGCATCAAGTAGCCTCTTCTTCTGCTCCTCGAAGACCTTGAAGAGTATGGGTGGTGTGCCTTCTATGGTGCGGTATATCTTGGTTATTCTATCTATCTTAGCTAGATTCTCCCTAACTCTTATCATGAACTGTTTCTCATATAGCTCAATTGGGTAATCTTTGTTAAGAACTTCCTTGAACAGAGGCTTCAAGTCTTCATATATAGGTATCATGCCAGTAGGTGTCTTTATTGCGTCAACATCTTTATTAACTCTTAACTCCATCCACTTAAACCAAACCCTCTTATCCTTCTTATCAGTAAGGTATTCACCTCCGCTGTCCCTTATAAAATAGTTCACACCGAAGATCAGAGGCGGATTACTCAATCCTTCTCCAAACCTCAAGTTATCCTCAACATATCTGGATATAGGTATAGAAAGGAAGTCCAGATTTGACATTGGGTTAAATTCCCTAACCCCCTCCTTACCTAACACAGCAGCCGTGGTTTCAGACTCAAGCGCAGCGCCCTTAGTGATTATACCGTGTACCCAATCAAAGCTCTGCTCAACCGGTACAGAAGTGTCGGAATCTCTGCCGCCATAAACTATCGCTCTAAGAGGAATACCTTGAGGGTCGTCCCAATTAGGGTCAAGGTTTCTGAAGTGTTTTAATTCGACCGTAAATCTGGCATTGGGATGTGAACAAGGAATGGCTTTACCCGACTTATCTTTCTTCCCAATGAACCATTCGCCAGAATGGTTTATTCCACTTTCAGGTATAGGCCCATCATGCCCATCCCAGTAAACATCACCGTCCTTTGTCATTAGAACGTTCGAAAAGATTATCTCCACTGGGCTATGTAGAACCTCCCATTGGATAGTGTCGTCCTTAGAGTTTATGCCTTGGATTATGCCGAAGATGCCCTTTTCAACATTGACCGCCCTTACCTCGCCGTTAACTTTTCTAAGATACGCTATATCATCACCCACGAGGGTTTCGCCCTCCATCATAGCTGTTGAAGTCTTGCCGCACATAGAAGGGTATGCTCCAGCGAAGTATGTTACTCTGTTGTTTGGGCCGTGTATACCCATGAGAAGCATGTGTTCTGTAAGCCACCCTTCTTTAGACGCTCTGTTTATCGTTAAACGCATAGCAAGCTTCTTCAACCCTATTGTGTTGCCGCCGTATTGTGTGTTTGTGCTGTAAACCGTCTCGCCTTCTAAATCTATGTAGACTCTTCGTTTATCTAGATTCTTCGATGTTTTCCTCTCATCCAACTCACCTTGAGAATGAACAAATTTAAGGAAGCGTGCACTCTTACCTTGCTTCACAAGCATGTTATAACCCTGTCTGTAGAGAATATTCTCACTATGAGCTACATAGCTCGAGTCTGTGAGCTGTACAGCTGGTATAGAGAAGAGCGAGTCGGCTGGACCTAGGCTGTAGAAGCATACATATAGGGTATGTCCCCTCATTATACCCTTTAAGATTTCGTGTACTTCCTTTAGCAGCTCTTCTCTGTTGCCTGTTCTGATGCCGAAACCTAGGTTCAGACCTTTTTCTACAAGTATGATTGTATGTTCTCTATCTCTAGCTTGATCATAGTAGTTATCGAAGTGGATAGTGTGTCCTTCTGTTGCGAGCTTGATTTCTTCACCATCTCTTATGGCTGCCCGCCTTATATATTCTATATCTTCCTCTGTCCCCGCTGAAACATAAACTTGATCAGGTTGGCATAAGTCGATATATTTGGCTACAAAAGAGTGCAGCAGTGGGTTATCTATCTTCATAAGCCGCTCTAAGTATTTTGGCTCTATCTTGGTTTTCAGTGTTTGGTGATATACTTCGCTTTCCATTTTAGCCTCAGATAGAAACGCTGCCATTCTCTAACAAGCAGAGAATGTGCAAAACTTGCTCTTAACTATATCGCATTTTTAAAAAGAAGGGGGGAGGGTGGGTTTTAGAGGCCTAGGTCTGGGAACTTTGCTACTGTTAGCCCTAGCTCTTTTTGTAGTGTTTGTATGCGTTTAGCGTACTCTTTCATCTTCTCTTTGTCGTTTTGAACCTTGGCTATTTTATATGCCTTCCAAGCCTTCTTTAAGGCACCCCATGTTTGTCCTTTGGTGAATTTTTCACTAGACATGTGAGACCACCATTGAGACACATGAAAGCATAAGTATTTAAGTGTAGCTGATGATTCAAGATGTTAGACAGCCTTAAATAAGGCTAAATGCCCTCCATAAAATGGAGTTCAATGCAACCGGCACCTTCTGAGAACGATGGTGTGTTATTTGATCGATTTGGCAGACCAGTTACTGGTGTGAGAATCTCGCTTAACCCTAGTAGTCTATGCAACTTCAACTGCATCTTCTGCCACAGCGAAGGAATATTCGAAGAGCCTAAAGATATGATGACAGCCTCAGAAATCCAGAGAATCACTAGAATATTAATTAGGTTTGGGATAAGAGTTGTAAAGATCACAGGCGGCGAACCGATGCTGAGGCGTGATGTGTTAGATATAATCCAGAAGCTAGGTGAACTACATCTAAAAGAACTTTCTATGACGACCAACGGCACAAGGCTCGTTGAATTAGCAGCGGATCTTAAGGCTCGGGGGTTAAATAGGGTCAACATAAGTCTTCACAGCCTCAGAGAGGAGCGCTTTAATTTTATAACAAAGACAGCAAAGTTTGACTACACACTTAAGGCGATTAGTCGTGCTGTAGAGGTTGGTTTAACGCCTGTTAAACTTAATGTAGTGGTTATGAAGGGTGTAAACGAAGATGAAGTTGAAGACTTCATTGATTACGCTGCTTCACTAGGCGGTGGGGAGAAGGCTAAGGTGCAGTTTATAGAACTTGTTCAAGAAGGCTCAGCAGATTCAACATTTTACAGAACCTTCCACGTCGACCTTACAACACTTGAGCAGCGCTTTAAGAGCAGAGCTGTAGAAGAGAGAGTAAGGCAACTACATCTACGCCACCAATACCTCTTGCCTAACGGAGTATGGGTTGAAGTGGTCAAACCTATGCATAACTCCGCCTTCTGCATGGCTAATAACAGAATACGCATAACCTATAATGGTCAGTTTAAACCCTGCTTACTTAGGGAAGATAATCACGTTGACTTCTTAACCGCAATGAGAAACGGTGCTGATGATGAAGATCTGGCTGAGCTCTTCAAGAAAGCGGTGTGGTTAAGAGAACCCTTCTTCAAACCTAAAGAATTTCCGTGCTATGTTAGGCAGGAAGCCTACTCTACTCGACCTTTATCCTGAAACCCTTCTTCTCTTCTTTCTTCCTCGGTAGGGTAATTTCTAGAACACCATTCCGATAAGTCGTTGTAGCCTTCTCTGGCTCTACATCCTTAGGTATTTCAACAACTTTATGATAAGATTTACCTCTAGAGTCGACTGATATTGTTAACTTATTGTCAGAGGCATAGATCTGTATATCTTCTTTTTCAACGCCCGGAATTTCAACAATCACCTTCACTTCATCATTCTCAATAACTTCGGTTAGAGGTTCTCTAGCCTCCTTAACCGTTAATCCTGGTCTACCTGGGATTGGCTTTAGGTTGCCGAATTCACGCACAACTGGTTTTCCATCTGGGCCTATGGTTACTGAGTAACCGTAGATAAATGGCCCGAATTCTTTGATTACTCTTCCGTCTGGTAGTCTTTTTTCTCGTGTAAGCTTTTCTGGGACTCTTTCTCCTAGGTCTCTTAGGGCTTCATCCATTCTCCGCTCGAGTTCTCTTAGCATGTCTATTAGGTCGCCGCTGTAGAAGCTTGGTATATCTATGTCGAAGAAGGGTAGTCTTATCCTTCTTCTTCTGAACCATTCATCTGAAGACATCTTACCACCTTAACTAATAAGGCTCTACCCTACCTATTTAATCTTATCCAGCAAGTCTGAGCTCTAGTTTCAGTTTTCTTATTTTAGGTGGAGAGGGTGTTTAACTTATATTTGTGAAGGTGATATAATTAGGTTAGATGGGGGCTAGGTTGAGCAGCGTTAACCTACTTAACTCTACTCGAACCTCAAAGGCATCTATGATACTCTGGGTGCTTTCAAAGCGGCTTAAATTCCTAGGACGCGACGAATTGAAGGAGATAGTAGTAGCTAAAGTTGAGATGAAGGCTCTAGCCGCTACAGCCAGACCAATAGATGCTGTGGAGCTTCTTGAATTCTTTGGTTTAGAGCAAGTCCAAAGCGAATGGAGGCTATGGAGAGAGAGGCTGACTAGACTTGGAAGGGTCTTTAAAGATGATTCTGAATTTAATGGTTTCCTTCTTAGCTTTTTTAGAGAAGAAGTTATGCAGCGCGATGGTTATGAATGCTTCATCTGCGGAAAGCCTCTTTCACCCTTAATGGTTAGCCTACATCACATATTTTGGGATAAAGACATCCTCTACAACGTACCATCTAATCTGATTACCTTCTGCTCAGAATGTCACGAAAAAGTAGGTTGTAAGGAGAATTAAGCGAGATGAGTAGACACTTTGATGCGATCGTTGTTGGGGCAGGTCCAGCAGGCTCTACGGCTGCATATACGTTGGCTAAGAAGGGGTTTAAGGTTCTTCTGCTTGAGCGTGGTAGAGTAGTTGGTTCAAAGAACATATTTGGTGGTAGAGTATATTCTAGACCCCTTGAAGAGATCTATCCTAATCTGAAGGAGGCGCCTATACAGCGTTGGGTTGTTAAGGAGCGGCTTTCACTTATTCACGTGGAGAGCAACATATCACTAGATTATGAATGTAGAGATGGGCGGAGTTTCATCTGCTACCTTAGCGAGCTAGCGTCTTGGATGGCTAAGCAGGCAGAAGATGCTGGTTCAACGGTAGTCACTGAGATTACAGTGGATAGTCTTGTTCAGAAGAACGGCTTTGTTAAGGGGGTTAAGGTTGGTGATGAGGTAGTTGAAGCCGACGCTGTTATAGACTGCGAAGGGGTAAATAGGCTACTCCTTGAAAAGGCTGGTTTAGCAGAAGAGTTAAGAACTGACCAAGTCGCCCTTGGTGTAAAAGAGACACTAAAACTTGGTTCAGCAGAGATAGAAAGTAGGTTTGGACTCGGAGAAAAAGAAGGGCTCTCTTGGATCATGTTAGGTGATGTGACAGAAGGGCTACCCGGAGGAGCTTTCCTCTATACTAATAGCGCAGCAATCAGCTTAGGGTTGGTGCTGATGCTCAACACCGCCAAAGCATTAAATGAGCATGTTTCTAGGCTCTTAGAGAGATTAAGGCTTAGTCCCTTTTTATCTAGGTATCTGAAGGATAGCAGCATCGTTGAGTATTCCGCGCATCTAATACCTGAGGCAAGCAGCGTTATGCTAAGCCGCCCGTATTCTGATGGACTCTTAGTCGCTGGAGATGCTGCTGGATACTTGCTGAACTTAGGTTACACCTATAGGGGTGTTGACTTCGCAGCCTATTCTGGATATCTTGCAGCACAAGCCTTTGAAAAAGCGCACGCTCAAGGAGATTTTTCTAAAAAGGGTTTAGAGTGTTATGGGAAAATGCTTAAGGAAAGTTTTGTCTTAAAGCAGATGCTTAAATTTAAAGGCATACATAATCTGTTAAATGATAGAACATTGTTTTCTGAATATCCAAGGATGCTCTCTAACCTAGCTAGAGAGTTGTTCTCCTTTGACTATGAGACGCCCACTCTAATAGAAGCCCTAAAGAGGTCTAAGAAGAATATCAGCTGGCTTAAGCTTCTGCTTGACGGATTTAAGGTGATCAGAAGTATATGAATAAACCTATACGCCTAGAAGACATCCTCTTGAACAACGTTTGGGACGTAGACTATGAGCCTCATATCAAAGTAGACTCAGAAAAGTGTGTTAACTGCGATGTTAAGTCTTGCATTAACCTCTGCCCAGCCGGCTGTTTTACTCTTTTAGGCGCTAAGATCGTCTTCAGCTACGAAGGCTGTTTAGAATGTGGAACTTGTCGAATTATTTGTCCCCGCAACGCTGTTCAATGGGATTACCCGGTTAGCGGCAAAGGCATACATTATAGATTTGGGTGAACGCCTTGGATATTGTTGTTTGCATAAAATGGGTGCCTAACACAACCTCGGTGAACATAGATCAGAAAACTGGCACTTTAATCAGAAGTGGTGTGCCTAGCGTAATCAACCCACACGATCTGCACGCTTTAGAGATAGCTCTAACTCTGAAGGATAGGTTTGGTGGTAGTGTCACTGCTATCACGATGGCTCCTCCGTCTGCTAAGCTGGGTTTAGAGCATGCTATCGGTATGGGGTGTGACAGAGCAATCTTACTCACGGATATGGTATATGCTGGCGCTGATACGTTGGCAACATCCTATACCCTCGCAAAAACTATAAGCAAGCTTAAGTTTGACCTTATACTGGTTGGTCAAGAAACGGTAGACAGCTCAACAGCACACATAGGTGCGCAAGTCGCTTCTTGGCTTCACATACCTTACCTCTACTATGTCGTTGACGTAAATTATCTTGGTGATGGTAAGATCTGGGCTAAGAGGTTACTTGAGGATGCCTACGAAGAATATGAATTAACCTTACCGGCGCTTCTAGCTGCTGCGATGCATTCAACTCACCCTCGAAGGGTTAAGCTCAGCTACAAGCTACGTTGTAAAAGTGAGCAAATCATCGAAGTTTGGAGCAATAAGACTTTAGGCTTAGAAGCGAACTGCGTGGGTCTAAAGGGCTCGCCTACTATAGTAAGAAAGACGAGCTTTGTGCCAGAAGTGCCTAGAAAGAAGATAGTCTGCAAACCTAAAGATGTAGAGCAAGCAGCTGAATGGTTGATAAAGAGGTTGATTGAGGAGCGCCTCCTCAAGATATAGGTGAATGAAAGATGTCAATCTGCTCTGAGTGGGATAAGATTGACCCAAGAGAATACCGAGGAATCTGGGCTTACCTCGAAGTAGAAGACGGAGTTCTTGGCGAAGGAGGATTACAGATGCTTGGCGTAGCAAGGAACTTAGCTTCCCAAAAAGACACGTATGTTGGTGGTGTGCTTATTGGAAAAGGTGTCTCATCACTAGCGCGTGAAGCAATATACTACGGCGCAGACAAAGTATTCATAGCAGACGACGAAAAATTTGAAGAATATTATGCAGCGCTATACGCAGAAGCTTTAGCCTCATTAGCTAAAGAGCATAAGCCAGAAGTGATCTTGGTAAGCGGCACTATGAGGGGTAGAGAGTTCACACCATATGTAGCAAACACGCTAAGGACAGGCATAACCGCAGACTGCACTTCCTTTGAAGTAGATCCAGCTGTAAAAGATGTGCTCGGTGTAAGACCCACATTTGGGGCCTATCTGATAGCGCATATACGCACATTAAATAGGAGACCAGCAATATTTACCGCACGCCCGAATGTCTTCCCAACACCAGAAAGGAATCCTGCGCGTGAAGGAGAAATCATACATACTCAACCTAAGGTGGCTGACGGATACGGTGTTAAGTTAGTCAACAAAAAACGCTTCAGCAGAGGCACAGTTCCGATAGAGAAAGCAAAGATTCTTGTATCGGGAGGCAAAGGCTTGGGAAGTAGAGACGGCTTCACCATTCTACAAGAGTTCGCAAAAGTAATAGGAGGCGAAATTTCAGGTTCTAGAAAAGCTGTTGACGCCGGCTGGATAACACACGACAAACAGGTTGGGCAGACCGGTAAGACAGTGCGCTCAGATCTATACTTCGCAGTAGGGATAAGTGGAGCGGTTCAACACCTATACGGCATAAGAGAGGCTAGATGCGTCGTCGCAATAAACAAAGATCCAGATGCACCTATCTTTGACAACTGTGACTATGGTCTTATAGGCGATTATACAGAGGTTATACCAGCGTTAATCAAAGCGGTCAAGAAGCTGCAAGCCAGAAAAACCGAATAACCCAGAGAATAAAATCATCAAAGGTAAAACATATTATTCCCACTAACCAATCCTCTCTTAAACTTAGAGGCGTGGCCGCTGTGGTGTAGCCTGGCTAGCATAGGGGCCTGTGGAGCCCTCAGCGTGGGTTCAAATCCCACCGGCGGCCCCATCTTTAACTGTTTTTGCTTCAGATCTATGTTTCTTTGAGAGTGTCTTGTGTGCTAGCATTACATACTCCCACTGCTTCTCTGACTTTGCTTTGAGTACTTTGCCGCACTCTGGGCAAGGTTTTACGATGCTCTTTTTGCTTCTACTCCTCGTTTTATCAGCTTCTAAGGGGTGGAAAGACAACTTGTTGTTATAGGCTGGACTCTTTAGTTAATTTTTCTGTTTTAGATTCTACAATTTTTCTTGTAATAACCAGAAAACTTAAAAAAGAGGTTGCTTAAAGATAGGCGGTCAAGTATGGCGGCGCTTAGAAGCAGACTTATAGCCACCACCGCTCTCTTTACAGCTTTAACATTAGCTCTTAACCTCTCCCCAATAAAGATTCCCTTCCCTCTTGCACCCTTCCTCTACTACCAAATTTGGGAAATACCTATCATCGCAGCACTCCTTCTATATGGGCTAAAAGTAGGTGTAATAATAACACTCATAAACACTGCAGCACTCATCGCGCTCTTCCCAGGTGCTCTGCCAACCGGCCCCTTCTACAATATGGTTGCTGTTTTGAGCATGCTGCTTGGCGTAACATTAGCCAGCCGCATAAAACATTTGGCTTCATCTGAGAGAGTCTTACCACTTTTATTATCCACATTCTTAGGTGTTGTAAGTAGAGTAGTAGTGATGACTATAATGAATTATGCGCTGCTTCGATACCCTCCGCCGATAGGATTCAGTATGCCAGAAGAAGCAATAACACCACTTCTGCCAATCATAGGCGTATTTAACGCAACAATAACACTCTACACCATACCAATAGGAATTATCGTATCTAAAGCGGTAGCCGCAAAAATCAAAACATTAAACAAGGTTGCCTTGAATAAGTTAGCAGCGAAGCTCTAATATGAAGCGTCAACATAGGTAGATGTGCCGGGATGGCAGAGTGGACAACAAACATCCACAGTAATGCGCGGATTCGTCCAATAAGATTGGATGAAGCGTAAGCCTTGAGTGGTTCCACGAAAGCCCGTGACCCAATTGGGTCTCGAGGGTTCGAATCCCTCTCCCGGCGCCAAATTAATTACCAATTAGCCTAATGTTTATAGCAAATTTTAATGACCGCAGTATCTCACTTCTTTACGCTTATCATTAGATTATGGATGTTAGGTGTAGGCTCTGGAACTTTAGCCTTAGTTTCACTAATCTTCACCGTAGTGCTGTGCAATGTATCTTTTGACGCATACAAGCTTAAGAATGACTTTATAGAGATTTGGAGCGGGTAGAGCGATGAAGCTGCTTGTTAGCGTCACATCACTTAGAGAGGCAATAGAGGCGTTAGCCGGTGGCGCAGACATCATAGATGTGAAGAATCCGAAGGAGGGAGCGCTTGGAGCAAGCACACCAAATCTTGTATCTAAGATGCGAGCTGCTTTAAGAAATGTTGAGTTGAGCGCTACATTAGGCGACTTACCCAACCTCCCAGGAACAGCTTCGTTTGCCGCTTTCGGCGCTGCTATGGCTGGTGCTGACTATGTTAAAGTTGGTTTATTCGGCTCTAAGGCAGTGAATGATGCGATTAGACTTAGCAGCAAGGTAGTCGATGCTTGCAGAGGCACAGGCTCTAAGGTTATTTTAGCTGCATATGCAGACTACAAGAGGTTTAATGGTCTTAACCCTCTTCTTCTCCCTAAAGTTGCTTCAGCGTCTGGCGCTGATGGTGTGCTTGTAGATGTGCAGCGTAAGGATGGTGGGTGTGTGTTTGATTACCTAACGCAAGAAGAGTTGAGGAAGTTAAGTGTTGATGCCCGCAACTTGGGTCTCATCTCTGCTCTTGCTGGTGGGCTAAAGGCTGCTGATGTAGGGTGTGTTCAGCAACTTGGTTTTCAGGTGTTTGGCGTTAGGAGAGCTGTTTGCAAAGTTAAACCTAATGGCTCAAGAGTGCTAGACCGTAGTCTCGTTGCTTCACTGCGCAGAGCCATAAGGGAGGTTGAGGAAAATAACTTGGTAGTCTAACCGCGTCCAGAGTTATCTTTTATTCTTCTAAGAGATAATGGGATAAATACACAGAGTAGACCTAAGATCAGATAAGGTGCTTTTGGCTCAATAGACTCGGCGATAAAGCCTGAGAATATAGGGCCGCCGGCGAAGCCAACGCCTAATATTGATTCATAGACCCCTACACCTCTGCCTAGTAATTCCTGCTTAATCCCTTTTAGAGCCAAGTTGAACGATAATGGGAAGATGAAGCCCAATGAGAACCCCATTATTATGAGACTTAGGATGTAGAGCGGTAGGGTCTCGGAGAAGAACATTATGAAGCAGCTTAAAGCCAAAGTAAGTGAAAAAAATATTAAGGCTGAAACATCTCTACCGCCAACTTTATGTGAAGATAGCAGCGCGATAACCCTCGCGACACTAACCAAGGAGAAAAGCGCTCCAACCTCCGAAGCTAAGTAGCCACGCAGCGAAAGATACCCAGGCAGAATAGAAACAACTGTGCTAAAGAATGCACTATAAGTTACTACGATAGGGGCGACCTTGAATAAGTTAGATGCTTGTAAGCTGTTAGATGCGTTAACAGATGCGGCAACCTTAACAACACCCTTCATTTTATATGCTGGGATAACAAACGATAACACAACAATAAGTGCTGCAACCATAGGTAGGGAGGATAGCAAAAATGTCTGCCTCAACCCCAGAACCTGCGCCAGCACTCCTCCTAAAGGAGGACCTATGATCATACCTAAGGTTGTCGCTGCTCCAAAAGACCCTATCTTTGAAATTCTTGAGACTTCAGGGGCAATATCTGCAATAAGCGCTTCGATAATAGGCCAATAGAAGCCTATAGCCAATCCGCCAATCACTCTAACGATTAACAGCTCTGGAACCGTGCTTGCTAACGCTATAGCTGATGTTGCTATGATGTTAGCAACTAAGCCGACTGAAAGCATGTGTGCTTTATTCACTTTATCCGAGAGCCAGCCGGAAAGAAGGGGGAAGAAGATGTAGAGCACACTACCAACCATACCTATGAGACCTAGTTCATAGTAGTTAGCCTTAAGATATGTTGCATACACTGGAATCAGATAGACGCTTGCACCATAACCTAAAGCGTAGAGAAAGGCGGCTAAGTAGAGCGCTGAGTATAGTTTCAACGAGCTAGAAAGCATTAAATAGACCTCGTTATGTCAACAGCTTATCTAGCGCACCTCTCTCCAAACCAACTTTGATCTCTCTAGCTATTCTACGCCCCATACTCATGGGTTCGTCGTAGATCAGTTTAGAGTAAGGTGAACCGTCGATGTAGAGGTTGGTTCCAGCAACTATTCGAGCCGAAAACTCAAATGGTACAAATAAGCCTTCATGGGTGTAGACGCCTTCGATGCAGAAGGGACCTATCATTCCTGGTGGGACATTCTTTTTAGATGCTTTCACAAAAGCTTCACCTATATTGTAAGCTTCATCTAATAGAGATTCTCTCAGCACTAAGGGTATGTTGCCGACCACAATGTAAGTTAAAGGTATATCTAGATTGATCTGGTATTTTGCTGGTATTCTACCTATTGAATCAACACTAGTCTCATATCTCCTATCTATACCCAGCAGCTCCAACCTATCTTCGAGTGGTGAGTAAAAGTATTGGAAGTAGATAGGCACGCCAACACGGTATTCTTGTATGTAAAGGTCTTCTTCACCTTTTATCAATCCTGAAGCCTTTAGCTTCTCTTTGAAGTGGTTAAACTCCTCTTTGCTTGACACAAGAAAGTATCCTCTACCTCCAGCAGCCCCAGGGAGCTTCACTATGCAAAGTCTATCTATCTCTTCAGGCTTGAGCTGCTGCGGGGGGTTTAACCCAGCTTCCTTCATTAACATATCTTTTAATATTCTATCTGCCTCCCACCTTAGGATCCATCGGTTGCCGAAGATAGGAACCTTTAACGCTTTTTCGACAAGGTCTACACCAACCTCTGAGATCAAGGTGCCGTGTGGAATTAGGATAGAATCTTCCTCCAGAAGCTCCTCTTGCTTTTCTGGTTGAGTGAGTTCATCAAATCTATCTACGAAGAGAAACTTTTCGATGAACTTGAATCTCCTATATAGATTGGCGCGCTTCTTTAAGCATACGAGAAGTGTATGAAACCCCTCATCTTTGGCTCCTTTAAGTAGCTGTAGTGCGCAGTGTGAACCTAATGTTGCTATAGTCTTCAAGTAACCACATCCCCAAGTCTTCCAGCTTTTATAGCATTCTTTACTTCAATAGCGATTCTGCGCCCAGTCGATACGCTCTGACCGAAGAGATACTTTGAGTAAGGCGAGGTGGTAGATATAATCGGGCTTCCCGGAACTCTTGGCGAAACATCATAGACCACTATATCAAGATCCTTGGTTACTGCGGATTGAAGTGCAAAAGGACCTATTATGCCTGGTGGGAATAGGTGTTTTGTAGCTTCTACGAATTTTTCGCCTATTGTAAGGACCTTTTCGAGCATCGACTCTCTTATAGTTGCTGGTGTGTGCCCTATTTCTATATTCTGTAGTGGTATGTTGATTTCTAGTTGCTGCTTTGCTGGTAGGGTTACATAATCAAATAAGTCAGTCTGTAATCTGCGGTCGATGCCTAGAAACTCAACTCTCTTGGAGATGGGTGAGTGAAAATAGTTAAAGTTGAAGTAGGTGCCTATAACGAACTCCTCTATCTTTGCTGATGCGAGATCGTCTTCAGATATTATGCCTTTCTCTATCCTTTCTTTGACCTTCTCAAGGTAGTCTTTTGGGCTTGTTGCAACGAAGAATGCGCGCTCTATCTTCCTCCTTGCCTCGTGAACCTTAACTATTACAGGCCGATCTATCTCTTCAAAGCTCTTAAAGACTCGAGGAAACCGTATGCCGGCATTTTCGAGAATATGATATTGGTTTACGGGTGCAGTCCTCTCTTCCGCTCTAAGTATCCATCTATTACCAAAGATAGGCACCTCAAACGCTTTCTCTATTGAGTCGTAGTCGACATAGGTTGTGAAGGCTCTATGCGGCACAAAGATAGTGTTTCTATCTCTAAGATGCTTCTGAACCTCTGGTTTCATAATGTCACTGAAGCGTTTAAGAACGATAGCCTCATCTACTATTCTCTTGTAGAAGAGGTAGGGCTTCTCCCTCCCCTCTTGGCATACTACTACCGTTCTTAAACCTTCGTCTTTGGCTCCATCTGCTATGTCTAGGGCTGAGTGGCTTCCTAGAGTGCCTATCGAGATATTCTCTAACTCGTAAGATTTGATTATGGCGTTTATAGTGTTTTGATTTATCATACAGCCTTACACCACGATGCTGCCAATAGTGCAGAATAACTCCTTTAAAGAGTTATTTACATAAACTCTTGATCTTCTTTGCGAATTCTAACCCTTCTCTGAAGCTCCAAGGTGATGTTAGTGAGATGGATACATCTTCTTTAAGCAGATTCTGAACAAGTTGTGTCGCATCATCCTCATCTGGTTGCCAGTTTAACCCAATCTTTTCGGCTGAGGTTAAGTTCTTTGGGCTTGGTGTAAGTATTGTGGCTGAAAGCTCTAGTTTATTTGCTCGGCATATATCGCGTAGCCATAAGATCTGTTCCACTTCTGTCACGATCTGTGTTATAAAACCATCTGGTTTGGCTTCAAGCTTCCTTTCTATGTTCTGTTTATCTTTCTGAGCCTTCGCTGATAAATAGATCTTCGGTAGGTTTTTGGATGGGATAAACTGGCGAATTATTTTAAGTAAGTTTGAGGGGTAGTTTTTGTAGCTTGAGCCGTGGATAGGTTTGTCACCGTAGACAAGCAGCACACCATTTAACTCAGCGATGAAAGCTTCGCTAGCAGCCTTAAAAGATTGGTGCAAAAGATAGTCACAAGTCCTTATCGAGCAACCTACCCAAACACCAGGCATAGACTTCTTCACAAGAGCAGCAGTAAAGACGCTAGGTAGTCTCGGTATACCGATGACCGAACTTGTAATCAAAATCCTATCGACAACAGCCTTCAAAGATTCAACCTTACTATAAAGTGATGAAAGGGCTGCCTCTAACTCTAACCGCGAAACACCTATTATTTTAGGGGGGGCAAGTTCATATCCGACTGTTGGCAATCTTATACTATTTCTGTAGGTTGGTGAACTAGCCTAAGAACTTTTGCCATAAAGGTAATGGTTAACTTTTAAAACATCTTCTAACAGCGGTGTAGGGTGATCAACTATGGCAAAGAGGATCTATATGTTCAATGAGGGGGATGGGAAAAATAAGAAGCTACTTGGAGGAAAGGGTGCTGGATTATGTGAAATGACCCAACTAGGGTTGCCTGTGCCACCAGGATTCACTATAACTACAGAGGTGTGCAAAGAGTATTACGCTAATGGGAGAAGATTGCCCGATGGCCTTATGGATGAAGTAAGAGAGTATATGAAGAAGGTTGAGGCAGCGGTAGGTAAGAAGTTTGGAGACCCAAAGAATCCGCTTCTAGTTTCAGTAAGGTCTGGTGCTGCTATTTCTATGCCTGGTATGATGGATACAGTGCTTAACCTAGGTTTGAACGATGAAACCGCTAGGGGGCTTATAGAGCAGAGTGGAGATGAAAGGTTCGTTTACGATGCTTATAGGAGGTTTATTCAACTATTTGGTAAAGTTGTGCTTGGCGTTAAAGATGAACTCTTTTCTGAAGCTTTTGAGCGGATTAAGAAGGAGGCTGGTGTGAAGTTTGATAACGAGTTGTCAGCAGAGCATCTGAAGAAAGTTGTCAAAGAGTTTAAGGAGATCGTGCAGAAAGAAACTGGGAAACCCTTCCCAGAGGACCCCTACAAGCAGCTAGAAATGGCTATCGCTGCCGTATTTAACAGCTGGATGGGCAGAAGGGCTGTAGACTATAGAAGAGAGTTCAAGATAACACCAGATATAGCTGATGGCACCGCGGTCAACATAGTTACTATGGTCTTCGGCAACTTAGGTGATAATAGCGCAACAGGCGTAGTATTTACAAGAAACCCGGCTACTGGTGAAAAGAAGCTATATGGGGAGTATTTGATTAACGCTCAGGGTGAAGATGTTGTTGCCGGTATACGCACACCAAGACCGATAGATGAATTGGCTGAAACTATGCCCCAAGCATATAAAGAACTGCTGAGGGTTTCTGAGATACTTGAAAAACACTACAAAGAACCTCAAGATATGGAGTTTACTATAGAGAATGGGCGTTTCTACATGCTGCAGACCAGAAACGCAAAGATGAATGCAACAGCGCTTGTTAGAACCTCAGTCGAAATGACGAAAGAGGGGCTTATAACAAAGGAAGAAGCTCTTAAACGAATAAAGCCTGAGGTGCTTGACCAGCTTCTGCATAAGCGTGTAGACCCAAAGGCAAAACCCACATTACTTGCAACAGGGTTAGGCGCCTCTCCAGGTGCTGCTACTGGTAGAGTAGTATTTGATGCTGATGAAGCGGAGCGAAGAGGCAGAGCTGGTGAGAAGATAATAATGGTTAGAGAGGAGACGAAGCCTGAGGATATTCATGGATTCTTCGCTTCTGAAGGTGTGTTGACTAGTAGAGGAGGCATGACTAGCCACGCAGCTGTTGTTGCGAGAAGCATGGGTAAGCCTTGCGTAACAGGGTGTGGTGCTATACACATAGATTATGAGAAGAAGCAGTTTACCGTTGGAGACTATGTGATTAAAGAAGGAGATTGGATAACTATAGATGGTGGTCAAGGCGCGGTATACTTAGGGCAAGTGCCTCTGATAGAGCCTGAGCTGTCTGGCGACTTTTATGAGCTGCTGAGCTGGGCTGATGAATATAGGCGATTAGGGGTTAGGGCTAACGCCGACACTCCTGAGGCTGCTGCGCTTGCGAGAAGCTTTGGCGCTGAGGGTATAGGTCTATGCAGAACCGAAAGAATGTTCAATGCTGTTGATAGGCTTCCGATAGTCGTTGATATGATAATGGCTGACAGCGAAGAGGAGAGAAGACGGTGCCTCGATAAACTGCTACCACTACAGAAGCAAGACTTTAAGGAGATCTTGAAGGCTATGGAAGGCTACCCAGTAACCATAAGGCTGCTTGATCCACCTCTACACGAGTTCCTACCTAATGCGCTACAGCTTCAAAAAGAAATTATGGATCTTGAGGCTTCGAATGCACCTAAAGAGGTTATCGATAGTAAGCGTAAGATACTTCAGAAGGCTCTCACTCTATCTGAAGTCAACCCTATGCTTGGGCATAGAGGTGTAAGGGTCGGCATAACCTACCCCGAGATCTATGAGATGCAGGCTCGAGCTATCTTTGAAGCACTTGCTGAACTTAAGAAGGAAGGTGTTAACGCCATACCACAAATAATGATACCTCAAGTCGGTCTGGTTGAGGAGCTGAGGTACTTGAAAGAAGTCATCGACAAAGTTAGGGCGGAGGTTGAGCGGAAGTATGGAATGGAGTTGAAGGTGAAGTATGGCACTATGGTAGAAGTTGTTAGGGCTGCCTTAACAGCTGATCAGATAGCTGAGGTAGCAGAATTCTTCAGCTTCGGCACTAACGACCTCACCCAAGCCACCTTCAGCTTCAGCAGAGAAGATGCGGAAAACAAGTTCTTACCTATCTACCTTCAGAAGAGGATACTTAGCGACAACCCATTCGAGACGCTAGACCAAGCTGGTGTAGCTCGGTTAATGAAGATTTGCGTCGAAGACGGTAGAAGGACTAGAGGTGAACTTGAGATAGGTATCTGCGGTGAGCACGGCGGAGATCCACGCTCTATCGAGATATGCCACAAAATAGGGTTAGATTATGTGAGCTGCTCACCTTATCGCGTTCCTATAGCACGCCTCGCCGCTGCACAAGCAAGCATAGGTGTAAAGGCTACTGTGTCAAAGGATAAAGACTAATCCTCCCAGAATCCTCTTGTCTGCAGATAGGTCTTTTCAGCCCTATAGATAGACTTAACCAAGCTATCTTCATCCACAAAGTTTCGCAATAGTCGGGAGGCAACCTCAGGGCCAACACCTCTTCCTGAGAGGGTTAGTAGTGCTTGCCTACCGAAGTTCTGTATTAGTGATGATGTCTTCCAGAGTTTTTTTAACTTTGCTTCCTCCTCAGCGTTCAGCTTTAAACCGCTTCTCTGCTTCTCCACTATTTTTCGCGCTTCTTGGTCTGTAAGGTAGGTTGATGCTACTAGCCGTGAGTGGCAGATGCTGCAGCTGAGAGGCTCTTTGGCTTCTGATGTCTTCACTATACTCTCCCATCTACCACAATGTAGACATATTAGCTTATGTTTGGTGTTCATAAGACGCTCTTTCACTAACGCTGTTAAGGCTTGGTCTATACTATGTGGTAGTGCCGCGAACTTTGCAGCATACTCTATTATAGGCTGCGCCAAAGGAGTGAATGCCTCAACCTCCACATACTTCATTCTAATTTCACCGTTCTTAAGATGCTCCATAACTCTCTTAGCCTTCTCTAAGTCAAACTTCTCATGTGTAATTTCTCTTAGAACTTCTTGGTGAAGCGGTGTGTTGATGTATCTTTCTTGTATAAGTCTGGCTGCTCTTCGGTCATATTGCGCAGCCTTATCTATAAGCCCAAACTTTTTTGCCACTTGCCAAGTCTTCCAATTCATGGGGTGTGTGCCTGAAACCGCTACAGAAAGTATTCCCTCTAAGTTAGATGTATCTGAAAGCGCTTCTATGATGTGGTTGAGCTGAATATTCGATTGAGAAGATAAAAGTATTCTATATGTATCTGACTTTGCCTCAACAAGGTATCCTAGTTTTGAGGATAGTAGCGTTGAGAGCAATGAGGCTAATGTATGGTTAACCTTTGTCCCAAAGCAGCAGTGTATAACTATCTGAGAAGAGCCTCGACACCTCTCAACTACAACCAACTTATCTGAGGGGATTACACCGAGTTTCTCTTTGCTCTCAGACATAAGTTTCCTATAATTCTCGCTCACATCATTTTTTCTACCAGCTGCTACATCTCTTCTAATCCTACCTACTATCTGAGCGGTCTCAAACTCAACTGGTATAAGTTCACCAACCCAATAAGGTATTGTGGTTGTGCCTTTAGGTAGAGGTTCAACATTTACCACTCTTTTACTGTCATCAACAGAAACTATTCTCCAAGGAAGCCCTTTCAAGGTAAAGCTATTTCCTTCTTCACCAAATTCACCTACAAATAGCTGATCTAATCTGCCAACCTTTTTGTTTGCTGAGATATCTATAACATCGAACTGCACAACATCTGGTATGGTTGAAATGTTATCATAATAGTATTGTAAGGTCTTTAACCCTCGAGATCTAAAGATTAAACCATCAAACCACACTATACCATTGCTGCTAAGAAGATTAAGGCAACCCTCTATATCATCGACTTTAACATCTTTATAGGGATACGCCCTTCTAATTAAGTTGAGAGCCTCCTCTACATTCAACCTACCATACTCCAGTGCCAAGCCTACTAAGTGGTGCGCTAAAACATCTAACGCTCTGCGGTGAAGTCTACTTTCTTCAAGCGAAAGTCTCTTAACACGCTCTAGAAGAGCAAGAGCCTCAGCTTCATCGTCTAACCTATCGGTTAAGATAAAGCCTCTCGCTGCCTCACCAACTTTATGCCTACTTCTACCAATCCTCTGTATGAGTTTAGTGGCTTGCCTAGGAGAGCCTACTTGAATTACTAGATTGACCGAGCCTATATCAAGACCGAGCTCTAGCGATGATGTTGCCACAACAATGCCTGCTTCACCGCTTTTGAGTCTTAGCTCTGCTTCTTCTCTACTCTCTCTTGATAGAGAGCCGTGGTGCACAGAGGGTTCAAGCTCAGGCGCCTCCGCTCTTAGGGCTGAAACCAGATATTCGGCTTCGTCTCTGGTGTTTGTGAAGACTAAAATGTTTCCACCTTTTGCAATAGTCTCCTTGGCGTATTCAACTATTCTTCCCGCTAGTGGAAGTATGCCTCCTTCAACATATTCGCATTTGACTAAATATCTTCTGACACCCTTATCCACAAGCACAGCGCACTTATGCCCAGCTCCGCTTATGAAGTAGGCTGCTTCAGCTAAATTTCCTACTGTAGCCGAAAGCCCGATTCGAACAACCTTCTTTGATGAAGCATATTTCAATAGACGCTCTATACTAACACTAAGATGTGCACCACGCTCGCTACCCAAAAGTTCATGTAATTCATCGACTACAACCCATTCTAGATTTGATAAAGCCTTTCTCATCAGCTTAGTGACTAAAATTATCGCTAAGGTCTCTGGCGTTGTTATAAGCACATCAGGAGGCTGGTGAGCCATCTTAGCTCTTGCTGAGGTTGGTGTGTCGCCGTGCCTAACCGCAGCGGTTAACCCAAAATATTCAGCATACTTCACAAGCCTCTTAAATATATCACGGTTAAGCGCTCGAAGTGGAGTTATGTAGAGCAGCCTTACACCTACCTTTTTATGCGCTTGTGATAGTAAGGTCAATATGGGTATGAGAGCAGCCTCAGTCTTACCAGATCCTGTGGGCGCGACAAGCAAGCAATTCCTTCTTCTAAGCACCACTGGGATGACCTTAGCTTGGATAGGTGTTGGTGTGGTAAAGCCTAGTTCAGCAAGCTTCTTGTATGTTTTTCTTTCGAGTTCGGTTAGGCTGCTCTCCATAGGTTAAGTTTGCTTCTCCCCTTTCTTAGCTTCAAACTCGTAGACAAAGAATATTACGAGGATAATTAGGAAGAGGAGGAGAGCAGAGTCTCCCACATATGTAAAGAAGTCTGTTAATGTCACAGCCTACCACTTATTAACCAAGGTAGAGAAATAAATCCTTATATAATTTTCCAGAACAAATTTCTAGGAAAAGATATGGAAGAATATAGAATGCCTCTGATAGGCGATACTTTCCCTCAAATGGAAGTCAAAACTACAAAAGGGGTGGTTAAACTCCCAGACGATTACAAGGGAAGATGGTTCATTCTGTTCAGCCATCCAGCTGACTTCACACCTGTGTGCACAACCGAATTTATCGCATTCCAAAAAAGATATGAAGAATTCCAAAAGCTACAATGTGAACTAATAGGCTTAAGCATAGACCAAGTCTTCTCACACCTAAAATGGGAGGAATGGATCAAAGAGAAGACAGGTGTTGAAATCCAATTTCCGATAATTGCAGATAACACTGGAGAGGTAGCTGCAAGGTTAGGTATGCGCCACAAGCAAGCAGCGGGCACGCAGACAGTAAGAGCTGTCTTCATAGTCGACCCTAAGGGCGTAACGAGAGCTATCCTCTACTACCCTATGGAACTAGGCAGAAATATAGATGAGATCATTAGAATGGTAAAGGCGCTGCAAATCGCTGATAAAGGCTACGCTATCCCAGCCAACTGGCCTAACAACGAACTCATAAGAGATAGCGTCATTGTGCCACCAGCAAACACTGTTGAGATGATTGGTAAGAGGCGTGAGCAAGAGAAGGCTGGAGAGATAAAGTGCTTAGATTGGTGGCTCTGCTACAAGAAGATAGAATACTAATCACACCTACAACCTTTTTTATTTGGTAATCTTCTACTTCACATCAAACTTTGCGGCTTCTTGTTCTAGAATTTCTTCCACTTTCTGAAAGTAGAGTCTAGTTGCAAAGGGCATCTGAGGTAGATGCTCTTCTATCACATCGAGTATGTATGGCACTGCCCTTCTTGACGCCTTAATGTGGAACTTTAAGGTGAGAATTGGGTCTCGTTCAACAGAGATTGTATCCCTTAACTTTTCTGGGCAGTTTTCTTTAGCCCGCGCCACAATAAACTCATACCACGACGCAAGCAGATCTGGATCTAACCCAGTTTTAATATCATCTATCATACCCGCGAGCTTCTCCAGCATCCTTACCTCTATACCATCACTCAACCCAGAAAACATCTAAATCGTAAGGTTCAATAAGAGGTTAAATCGACTAAACTAGACAGAATGGGATAAAAGAATTGAGCAAACCAACTCAGCTCATTTTCCACTTAATACAGCTAATTTTGAAAGCTCTTGCTCAACCTCCTCTATATCCTTATGCACATCTATAGAACGCCAAAAGCAGTCCTTATAATGCACCGCTTTAAGCAAACCCTTAGACGCAAGCTCAGGAAAAGCTGTGCTCTCTATGTTCGTCTTCTCCTTTAGATACGGGAAGATCTTAGGACTCAAGCAATAGATTCCAGCATTTATCCAATAGTTTTGTAAGATAGGTTTCTCTGCGAAATTGGTTATCACCCCCTTACCATCTGTATAGACTACGCCGTAAGGTGAACGCAGAGGAACTAAGGCTAAGGCACCAACATACCCTTTTAACCCCTCTACGAGAGGCTGCGGGTTTAGGTCTGTTAACACGTCGCCGTTTAACACGAGGAAGTGTTCATCATTTGAAAGAAGGTGTTCAGCATTTAATATGGCGCCTCCTGTGCCTAAGGGTTCGTCTTCAACCACATACCCGATGTGCACACCGAGCTTCTTACCGTTGCCAACATATTGTATAACCTTCTCCTTTAAGAAGCCTATACAGAGAATTACATCTTTTACGCCGTGGCTGCGTAGCCATTCAATCTGCCTAACCAAGATAGGTTTACCACAAATTTCTATCAAGGGTTTGGGGGTGGTGTCTGTGATTGGTTTAAGCCTCTTCCCAAATCCGCCCGCTAAGATTACTGCCTTCACAAAGAACACCGCACAGCTAAAGTTGAAGCCATCAAACCAAAGATAATAACTTTTCCCTTATTATTCGACGTAAATTAGGCGCGACGCTTTAAGGCTTCTTACTATAGGTGTGCCAACCACAGTAGCCAATACAACCAGCATCGCTCTTTCTATTGGGTAGATATAAAACACCGCGTTCCAGATCGCTTGATAAGCTTCAGGCTTAACTACCCCTAAGTATTGACCAAGCACAACTTCAAACAGTATAGCTCCTGTGGAGTGCTGCAGTAAAGTGCCTATAAAGGCCAAGACAGCCAAACCCTTCGCTAAGTTAGCTGTCGACGCCCCTTTAACCCAACCAGAAGCCCATCTACTCAGAGGCGAGATTAATGCTGCTAAGGCTAGGTAGTGCATCCAGTGAAATGGAAGAATTAAGTTCGCTATAGGAAGGTTTATGCTCACAAAGATGAGTGTAAGCGGGTTGACTAAGAATATAGCTAACACAACTAGGTTAAGACCAATCGCCACAGCAAACCTTCTACGCATTATTAAACCTACAGCCAAAGCATTAAGTGTTGCCGGTAAGAAGTCTAAGAAGAGGAAAGAAACAGGTTTACCAAGCGCTATAGCGAGGAAGGTCCCGAGTATAACACTTAAAGGTCCGACAAAGGGTCCAAGAATGACACCGTAGAGAGGCGCCATCATGTCTGAGAGTGAGAACACTGCGCCTGAAACCCCTATCATTGGAAAGGTTGGGATGAGCCTCAACACAGCATAAACAACAGCGAAGATTGCTACTGAAGCAACCGTTCTAGCTCTACTTTTGCCAATGCTCAACTTCTAACCACAGAGTACTCTAATCCACATGTTAAAAGTGTTTCAGCATCCTAGGCTGGTAGAGGTATAAAGTATGGATCTTGCCATCATATTTTGTGTAAAGGACTTCCTTAGGTCTCCATTCTGGAATGGGGTAGTCGTGCGCTACTACTCTTGCGTTATCAGGAAGCTCTACTAGCATCTTTTTTGAAAGTAGGCGGTTTGCTTCTGGAAGTAGGTAAAGAGTGACTACATCTGCGTTTTTAAGCGGGGTTTGGAAGAGGTCTTCTTGCCGCACCCTTATCTGCTCTTTTAAACTTAGTCTAGCTACCTTCTCTCTGATTAGGCTCGCTCTCCATGGGTCAAGTTCAACCGCAACCCCCCTTGCTGAAAACTTGTTTACGGCTGTGAAAACTACCCTTCCATCTCCAGCGCCGAGATCATACACAACTTCATCTGGCTTCACAGCAGCGAGCTGCAGCATCTTCTCAACTATAGGTTGAGGGGTTGGAACAAAGGGTATCTTGCTTAAGGCGCGGGCTGCTCTAGGCTTCGGCCCCAAAGCAGAACACCTATTTACAGTCAAATTGAACCTACATATATCTGTTAAATTCGATCCCAAATCTGCCAAGGAGCTCAACATTCCCCACATTAACTCTCTTGAGAAAACTCTTAGCAGCCTTAAGGCACCTCTCAACATGCGCCGCACTAGTAATAGGTAGGTCTAAGAGCCTATAGTCTGGGTGGAAGACCAGTAAACTGTAAGGTATATTTTGGTCAATTTCTGAAAGAAAAGAAGCTATCTGCCCAACTTCGAACTCATCAACATAGCCAGGCACAAGCAGCGTCGTGGCAGTAATAAGAGGAGGTGCCTCTCTAAGCGGCTTGAACGCTTCCGCAACTAACCTAAGGTTTTCAAATGCTTCTCTATTAGAGACGCCGCAAAGTGCTTTGCTTAGATTTTCACTCCAGCACTTCAGATCAAACTTAAGATTGCCTCCACTTCTGTATGCTAGCTCAGCAGCCTTCCTTACTAAATGTGGGTTACCGCATCCGTTCCATTCGAAACAGATTCTTAGTATCCTCTTACCTACACTTTCTAGAACGGTTTTAGAGGCTTCTAAGGCGAAGGGTAGTTGCGGTTCTGGTGAGCCGCCGAAGAAGCACCAGCATGTTATCCGTCTGTTGCCTAGTGTAGTGTCTACTAGCGTGTTTATGTCTTTTGGTTTTATGTTGGCAAACGATTTATGCGAATGATTTTGGCAGAAGAGGCAGTCGAAGTTGCAGCCGTAGAAGAAGATCGCTAGGTTATAATAACCTAACTCAGCACCATTTGTTGCAGCGTATTGAGGATAACCTATACCTGTTCCAGCTGGGCAGCACCAAGCAGAGCAGCAATTTGTCACATGAGGATCAAGGTAATGGTAAAAGAGCCCTTGTTTGATTGAAGTTAGACTCTTGAGCCTACCTTTGAAGTTGATCTTAAGCCCACAGTACCCTACCTCACCTTCACCTAGTATGCATCTGTTAGAGCAGACTGCACAAGGTATTCCACCTCTATTTTTAGCTGGTTTATCTGGTAATCCGATTAACGCTCTTGCTACCCTATGAGCTTCATAAGTTAATGGTAGGGCGTCATCTGGCTTTGAGCGTATGCATTCAACACAAACCCCTAAGGTTGATGAGACAAGTTTATCTTCACTCTCGCAAACCTTGCATGTTGAGGCACCTTTACGATACGGGCTCATAGACTAACCCTAGACTATCAGCTATACCATAAGCCTTCTCTAATTCTTCTCGCCTTAGCCTTCTAGCAACCTCACTATATCTATCTGGGTTTGATGGGACAAGGTGGTCTGGGTGGTATTGACCCATAACATTGACTAAAGCTCTCGGGCAGTTTTCCGCTATCCACGCCAATACTGGCTTAGTGCAGCACTCTATGTGGTTGGGAAGCACAAGATGGCGGATGATTACATCGCCATTAGAGTGCGCGATACGATGGTTTCTTGCCACAGCCTCAAAGTATCTAGGCACTTTAGATAGCCTAAGTGCGCATCTATCGTTACCATACTTAAAGTCTGGAAGCCAGATGTCTATCACATCCTTCAGGATGTTCATAGCGTCCTCTGTAAGATACATGTTGCTGTTCCAAAGCATAGGCACATTAACATCGACATAGCGCATACTCTCCAAGATAGTGTGTAGATGCATAGTTGGGTCTCCACCAACGAAGTTTATGTTGAGCGCACCCTCAACCCTAAGCCTTTTAATTATTAGAGCGAGTCTCCTAGCGTCTACTTCGACACCATTACTCCAATCTTGTGAAATATCCCAGTTCTGGCAGAAGACGCATCTAAAGGTGCAGCTTGTAAAAAATATAGTGCCTGAGCCTCCTGAACCCACTAAAGGAGGCTCTTCACCATAATGATGGAACCATGTTGAGACAAATGTCTTCTCACCAAGTTTGCAAGCGCCTCTCTTCCCCTCTATCGTCCTATCTACTCTACACCGCCATTCACAAAAGCTACACTTCTTAAGCATCCTTTTAGCCAACTCAATCTTCACATCAAGAAGACTACTCTTAGGTTCCTCCATCTCCTCCAAAGATGCAGTGCCAGATCTAATCTTGCCTAAAAGGTTGATAAATTTCTGCTGAAGTATTTTATGCTCCTCTAAAAGCTTATCAAAATTTACCTCAGAGGGGTTTACAGTGCTCTCAACGAATCTGCATATTTTGAACTTTGCTGGTTTACGGTTAAGCATAACTTCATAGTACCAGCTCAACCTTTCTCTAACACGCTTATCCTCCCAGCACGACAGCGCATTATATCTAAATAACATCCCCTACTACTTTCTACTTATCTGAGCTGCCTTATATTCGTTAGAGTGGGGTCGGTGGGATTTGAACCCACGATCACATGGGCCCAAGCCATGTAGCCTAGACCAGACTAGCCGACGACCCCTCATAGACCCCTCTACCTCACTATCCAAATATATCTTCCCCTTGCTGCCTCAACTGTATGTTGGTCTTGCGTTAATCTAACTCTAATTAAGGATAACATTAATTATAAGGTGATGCTATATTATGGCGGCTTGTCTGAAGAAGTGTTCAAAGACGCTGCTAAGGTATTCTACGCATTAAGCAGCGTGGCTAGGCTTAGGATACTCTCGCTTTTAGAGGCTACAAGAAGACCTCTACATATAAAGGCGGTCTCAAGGTCTCTTAAAATCGATTATGCAACCGTCTATAGACACATCAGAACACTTGAGTCAGCTGGCTTGGTTGAGATATATGATGTCGGTAGATCTAGAGTAGTGGAGGTCAAAGACCCTAACACTGTAAGAGAACTTGTAGAGAAGGCTGGTTTGCTCAAGCAGAGGTAGAAAAAAGGAAAAACCTTAGTAAAATCTATAAATAGCTCAAGGTAAGCGGCATTATCATCAGGTGAACCTACTTGCCCCAGTCTGCACGAATCAAGCTCACAAGCACAAACCTAGAGAATCTAGAAGCGGTCTGTAGAGAGATAAAGGGTATTGTAGAGAAGACTGGGGTTCGTATGAAAGGTCCGCTACCTTTACCTACTAAGAGGCTTAGGGTTGTTACACGCAAAGCTCCCTCAGGTCAAGGAAGCCATACCTTTGACAAATGGGAGATGAGAGTTCACAGGAGGCTTATAGACATAGATGCAGATGAGCGGACTATGAGGCAGCTGACACGCCTTAAGATCCCAGAAGATGTATTCATACAGCTGAATCTTAGCACACATTAAACAAAATTTTATATTACACATCTGCATACTACCGTAAGTAAGTAGTTGAAGCGTCTACTCTACATTCTTTTAGATGGTGTTGGAGACCGACCTAATCCTCAGCTTAACTACACAACGCCGCTTGAGGCAGCGTTGACACCGAATCTAGATGCACTGGCTAGACAAGGGGTTAAAGGCTTGGTCTACCCAGTAGGTAAAGGAGTATCACCAGAATCGGACATAGCGGTCTTCTCCATGCTGGGCTATGATGTCTACACAGAGTATCCTGGTCGTGGAGTCATAGAGGCTGTAGGCTTAGATCTTGAATTCAAGTCAGGAGACCTAGCTGTTAGGGCAAACTTCGCAACCGTAGACGAAGCGGGAAGGATCATAGATAGAAGGGTTGGGCGAGATCTAAGTGATGAAGAGGCTAAAATGCTGGCTCAAGCGTTGAATGAGCAAGTCAAACTAAAAGGTGCATCCTTCAGATTTGTGCACTCCATAGGGCATAGGGCTGTGCTCGTTATAAGGGCGGAAGGTGAATCGCTCTCAGGAATGATCAGCAACACAGATCCAGCTTATGAACGCGTAGGCAGACTAGGAGTAGCTAAAGAAGGCAAGATTTCACCATATATACAAAACGCAGAACCTTTGGAAGATAGCAGAGATGCTAAGCTAGCAGCAGACCTCATAAATGAATTTAATAAGCAAGCTCTAAAAGTGCTTAAGGAGCACACCATAAACCAAGAACGCATAAAGCGTGGACAAATGCCTGGAAACGCAGTTCTTTTTAGGGACGCAGGCAACGAACTTCCAGCCATTAAGCCGATTTATGAGCGATTTGGGTTGCGCTTTGCGGCGCTGACCGATATGCCTGTTGAGAAAGGTGTTGCTAAAATAACGGGTATGCATAGCTTTGAGGCGGGTGGGGTAAGAGATTACGCAGCCAAGGCTAGAAAGGCTTTAGAGCTTCTGTCAAGATATAGTGGCGTTTATGTTCATCTTAAGGGTCCTGATGAGCCTGGTCATGATGGTGACCCTTGGGCTAAGAAGAAGGTTTTAGAGGAGATAGATCAGCTCTTCTTTAGTAGGCTGATACTTAACATAGACTTAGATCAGGTGGTGGTCGTTATATCTGCTGACCACGCAACCCCTTGCACTCTTAGGGCACATTCTTCAGATCCAGTGCCGCTACTTATAACTGGTGGTAAGGCTGGTAAAGATGGGTTATGTAGGTTTACTGAGAGGGATTGTGCAAAGGGTAGCTTAGGTAATATACTTGGTAGGGACGTTTTAGGGATGGCTTCTTCTTTCCTTCCCTAATTCTTGGTTGTTCTATGCTTTCTACTTTCTTCCTACCTTGATTTCTATTGTTGAGACATTTCTCATATCTTCGCCGCTGCCTACTTGCTCTGTATCTATTAGTATGCTCTTTACTTCGTAGGCGTTGTTGCCTAGCCTTTTTGTTATGATCTCAGCTACATCTACTGCTCTTGAAATTACCATTCCTCGAGCCTTCAGCACGACTTCACCCATCTGTGCCAGCTGTATGAGCGCCGACATAGCGTAGCTCATCACAGGCTTCTTCCCTATGAATATATGGTTGGGAGGCGAAGATCTTTCAGGCTTTGCCTTCTTCTCAGCTGCTTGCCCTTCAGCAGCAACATTTTCAGCAGAGTTTTTAGTCTTGTTGGTTTTGGACATAGCGCATCAGCACAACGCATATAGCTTACGCTATATAAATATATTTTTAGAGTAGGTCTGTTATGGGTATGTCTTGGTATTCACCATCAGGTAGCTCTCTTCTAATGGAGATGGGGAGCGCCTTCGCCTCTAACTCCATACGGGCTAATGTCATGGGATCTTTGACGCTCGGATCTAATGGTATGAAAGGCGGCGCACCTAATGCTAGTTGGAGAGCCCTTGCGCCTATTATCCTTGCCTTCTCAAATCGTGTAAGCCTAGGCGGACCTATCAAAATCTTCTCCTTCTTAGGTTTAGGTTCTTTTATACCTCCAGATTTACTCTTAGTAGCTACAACGGCATCAGACAATCCAGCCACCCTATAGGTTAACACAGCACCCATTGGGTAAAAGATAAATCTTACGGGTACGCCTTCCCTTCACTTACAGCCGCAGGATAAGGGCTATGGATTCTCCTCTGATGTATACATCTTGTTTAAGCCGAACCTATTCTCTATATGAGATTTAGCCATCTACACTTTCTTGAAAAAGCTTTCACTTAATCTTTCAATTCTCTATGTGAGATTCAAGCTATTACTGCGAAGCCGAAGGGCTCAGATAAAACGGCTTTCAATTCTCTATGTGAGATTCCTTTTGACTGTTCAGTTGTGATTGTTTGCTGATTTACGTTCTTTCAATTCTCTATGTGAGATTCTTCAATGCACCATTCAAGTGACCGCAAATGGCTTGTTATCTTTCAATTCTCTATGTGAGATTCTTCAAATTAACGACCCTCAACAACGTTCTCAACTTCTACTTTCAATTCTCTATGTGAGATTCGGCAAAAACAGATTAATAATAACGGTGTATCTGGTGACTTTCAATTCTCTATGTGAGATTCGGGCTGTGGAGGCTGTGAAGGAGGGGGCTGAAGCAGTGGACTTTCAATTCTCTATGTGAGATTCTTTCTTTGGTAATGTTCCGAGAGCAGCCTACTATAGGGTCATTCTTTCAATTCTCTATGTGAGATTCGTTGCGAAAAGAGAAATGAAATGTAAGGTCTGTGGCTATGCTTTCAATTCTCTATGTGAGATTCCAATATAAGCTTTATTTCCTGAAAGAATACGGCTACTTTTGTGTCTTTCAATTCTCTATGTGAGATTCTCGGCGCTTACGGTGCTTAACCCCGCACCTTAATGGTGTCTTTCAATTCTCTATGTGAGATTCTAGCAACACACATAGCACTATACACCTTATCAAAACTCAAAACTTTCAATTCTCTATGTGAGATTCATTACACATAACCGTAGATAGAGCAGGGCAAGCCGCACTTTCAATTCTCTATGTGAGATTCATTTCAAGTGCGGATGTGGAGTCGTGGCTGACGACTTACTTTCAATTCTCTATGTGAGATTCCCGTGGTCGAGGCAACTCACTATATATTTCAAATGTAGCTGCCTTTCAATTCTCTATGTGAGATTCTGATCTTCTTTGATGAGCTGGAATAACCTTCTTATAGTATCTTTCAATTCTCTATGTGAGATTCCCAATATTTAGGCTTAAGAGAACCTAACACGGAAGATGCTTTCAATTCTCTATGTGAGATTCATAGATTCTATATGGTCTGGAAGATAAGATGATGATCCTTTCAATTCTCTATGTGAGATTCCTAAGCGTTTCCTCAAGCTCCTCTGAACTCATCTTATCTTTCAATTCTCTATGTGAGATTCTCTCCTTCTACTTGAGAACTTTCCTGAAGTGTTCAGAACTTTCAATTCTCTATGTGAGATTCTTAAACTTGTTAATGAAGCGACTCGAGTGAAGTATGCTGCTTTCAATTCTCTATGTGAGATTCCATGTGCTGTTTTTTTAAAGAGGTGTCGGAAGTACTTTCAATTCTCTATGTGAGATTCTTCGACCGTTGATTTACTCAACGAAGGCTTAACCGAGGACTTTCAATTCTCTATGTGAGATTCACCCTTGTTTTACGCGTCTCCGCCGCCCCCCAAGCTTTCTTTCAATTCTCTATGTGAGATTCACCATATTTATATCGCACCACCTAAAAAGGGTGTAGGCTTTCAATTCTCTATGTGAGATTCTTTTAAAATTTGCTGAAGAATATGGGTTAGAGGATGTTGTCTTTCAATTCTCTATGTGAGATTCCTTGATTCCAGTGGATTTTGACTATTCGGTTGACAAGGACTTTCAATTCTCTATGTGAGATTCCCAAGCTAAAAGCTCAGGTTGAGGGGCGAGTAGTTTGACTTTCAATTCTCTATGTGAGATTCTCGAATACGGGGTTTTCCTACCGGGGCTCCTTACCTCAGACTTTCAATTCTCTATGTGAGATTCAGTTATACTGCAAAGATTGCAAAGAACTAACCAACGTCACCTTTCAATTCTCTATGTGAGATTCAACAAGAGGAAGAGTGAGAGGCACCGGAATACCTGGAACTCTTTCAATTCTCTATGTGAGATTCCCTAACAGAAATAAAAATAAACATGATGCAAATAGAAACTCTTTCAATTCTCTATGTGAGATTCAGGAATTGTAGCCTCCCACTTTATGGAAATGAGATTAGGGACTTTCAATTCTCTATGTGAGATTCGTGCGTTGGTGCTCTAATCACAAGCGGTTTGAGTGGTTCTTTCAATTCTCTATGTGAGATTCATCTCAGCACTCCAAACGAGAAGAAGTGAGTTAGCTACTTTCAATTCTCTATGTGAGATTCAATTCACACCTAGAGAAATAGAGGCACCGAAGTTTGCTTTCAATTCTCTATGTGAGATTCCGTATGCTCCGCATACCCACCGATAGAAATGCTCATAGTCACTTTCAATTCTCTATGTGAGATTCAGCGTTTATTAACTTGACCAAACATTATACAAAGCGATCTTTCAATTCTCTATGTGAGATTCGAGGGAGACCTTTAAACAGACTATATTGAGATTAGTAAAGGACTTTCAATTCTCTATGTGAGATTCTGTCTTTTTCTCTTTTTATGGAAGATCTATGTCAAACGGTCTTTCAATTCTCTATGTGAGATTCTATGTGTTTTTTAGAAAAACTGTAAAAAGTAAACTTTTACCTTTCAATTCTCTATGTGAGATTCTACGAATACTTTGTTATTCTAAAACCCGTGGAATTCATAACTTTCAATTCTCTATGTGAGATTCTGCTTCTAGTTTTGTTTTGAGGTCTTCTTCTTCTCCGATTACTTTCAATTCTCTATGTGAGATTCGAGTGACTTATGATAAACATAGTGGCTCTGCTATCTACTTTCAATTCTCTATGTGAGATTCAGCATACATGAAGAAACTAGCAACACTACTACCTAAAAACTTTCAATTCTCTATGTGAGATTCTGAAAGTGTAATTTGTAAAGACTAGAATCTCACATCTTTCAATTCTCTATGTGAGATTCTGGTTAGATGAAGTTTCTGCTTGGTGTGATGCATCCAACTTTCAATTCTCTATGTGAGATTCTCTTTGGTAGTAAAAACAAGAGGCTCCTCTGCCTTTATTCTTTCAATTCTCTATGTGAGATTCTACGACACGTATATCTCGATCTTCACTGGCTCTCAGCCGCTGCTTTCAATTCTCTATGTGAGATTCTCACAATAATATTGTGGTCATAGGGGTCGAGGATCATCTTTCTTTCAATTCTCTATGTGAGATTCCATACACTAAAGCCTTAGACTCGCTTATGCCACAAGAGACTTTCAATTCTCTATGTGAGATTCTGTGAATCGCGAGTTTCGGAATGTCTTCCTCAACGATATCTTTCAATTCTCTATGTGAGATTCTGCTTAAGTTTTGATGTCTGAAGAAGATTTGGCTCAGGACTTTCAATTCTCTATGTGAGATTCCGACTCTTTTTCTCGCTCCATTATATGGTTTTGGGTTTGATTTAAGGCTTTCTGCTGTTGGTTGTGGTGCTACCCCCCATCTTG
>JARVJZ010000002.1 GCA_029775855.1 Nitrososphaeria archaeon | reverse complement strand
TTGCTGAATTAAACTTGAAGCCTTCAGAACTGTATCATGTTGGTGATAGTCAAGTTTTTGACTTTGAGGTTCCTAGAAAGGTTGGCGTGAGAGCTTATCTACTCGACAGAAGCGGAAAGGGGAAGGGGGAGTATGTGGTTAACAGTCTGTTAGAGTTTGCCTCCAAGATTACTTGATTTTCTCCACATCTGTATAAGCTTTCACCATCAGATGTGGTGCACCGTCTCTCCCGACTTGGCTTGACACGCCTCTCAGTAGTAGCCGCTCTCCTGGCTTTATGTTAACGATTTTATCGGTGAGTTCTCTCCACGCATTCAGCCTTATTTCCCCTGTTTCATCACCGACTATAAGCTCAGCCTTCTTCACCGTAGATCCGTCTTTTGCGGTGATGTCTTGTGCTATGGGTTTAGATAAGGCTATCACTTTTAAGAAGAGTATGTCAGAAGCGCCTTTAACGTCCTTGATCTTAGTTAGTAACTCTGTGCTCTTAGGTATTGAGCTTTTATCTTCTTTGATTATCTTTAGTTCTGATGGTGTGTAAATTACTGGTTTCTGGGTGTTTACTTCGATTAAGGTATCGTAGGGCATGTTCTTGACGACTTGTAATGCTTCTCCCTTTATAATGTATGGTTTTATGTTTTTCGTTTCGTCGAGTAGAAGAATTGTTGTGGCTTCTTGCTGAGAAGCACCTTTAGACAGTAATCTAAAGGTCTTCTTGCTGACCTCTATTTTATATGGTTGTATTGTTGTCGCCTCGTCTCCGTGTAACTCAATATCTCCGTTTGGCAAGATTTTAGAACGAACTGCAGTTATTAACACGCCGCTGCCAACACTTATTGTGTTGATTATATCTGGGCTGCTGTCCCATAGCACAACCCTAACCCTTAACCCAGCTTTACCCTTGATGTAGAATTGCGACACACGACCTAACCTGCCATCTCTTTTTGTGAACTCGGAATGCTTGGGTTCAGAATCCACTACTCCTTTGACTATAAGACTACGTTCGACAGCCTTCACCTCAGAAACATCTTTACTAATCTCCTCTAGAGTTATGAAGGCTTCATCTTCCTGAATGACTTCGATAGAGCCCCGATAACCTACGTGCAGCACAGGCTTACCATCTAACCCTGCTCTAACATAGCCTCTTACGATCTTAACCAAGCTCCCAACTTTAATCGACAGGTGCTCGGGAAGCGTTGAAGCTTCGTCCCATAATGTTACTGGGAGGTAGGCTTTTGTGTCGAATATTACCATACGCCTAAATCTACCACTTAACCCATCCTTTTTGGTGTAGGTTTTTGTTGGGTATATTGAGAGTACACGGCCTTTGACTGTTGCCTCTTGCATCCCTATCTGTATGGTGCTGGGTGTGAACTCAGTGCTAATTTGAGGCTCATCTTCTAATGTAATTCCGAGTTCAGAAGCTATGAGCCAACATGCTCCTGCATCACTAAGGTATCCTGCCCCTATCTGCTTCTTCTTCTCCTCAATAAGCTTGTTTAACTCTTCTTCAGTTAGGTCTCTTCTTTGGTTAAGTATCCTCGCTTTCAACGATTGAGTATCTGGCATCTCTACTAGCCTCTATATGTTGGTTTGTTTATGCACTTAACTTATGCGGTTAGCATACTCTAAACCTTTTCACATGAGTTTATCTCGGTTTCTTTCTAATCTAAATTTTTGCTGCGCATTTATTTAATGCATATTTAGGTATATTATAGGATTTTTATCTTTGCGCAGTTTTCTACTATGCTTAAAATAGAAAAGTTCTAACAGTTATGGTGCCTTTCTGAGTTATTTGGATGCCATAACCATTATATAGTTAGAAATGAAATGGTGTTGAAGGTGCCCTACAGATGAAGGTTCCGAAAGAGATCAATACCTATTGCAAGAAGTGTAATAAGTATACTGTTCACTCTGTTTCGTTATATAAGAAGGGGAAGGAGAGAAGCACAGCGCTTGGCGCTAGGAGACATGCTGAGGATAAGAAAGGTTATGGTGGGCAGAAGTTCCCTGAGCTTAAGAGGACAGCGAAGACTACAAAGAAGCAGACGTTGAAGCTTAAATGCAAAGAGTGCGGTCGGCAGAGTATGAGGGAGGGCATCAGACTAAGGAAGCTTGAGATTGTAGCGTAGGTGTGTTAAAAGTGGTTAAAAGAGAGAGGGTTTTGCTTCCTAAGCCTAGGAGCAGCTTCCTTCTGGTTCAATGCTCTAATTGTAGTAATGAGCAAGTGCTCTTTTCGAATTCAACTTTAACTGTAAAGTGTAGTAGTTGCGGAGCTCCTATAGCTCAAAATACTGGAGGAAAGGCTAAGATTTTTGCTACCGTTCTGAAGAGATTGGATTAGTTAGTTTATGGGCGATGGTTTAGATGGTTGAAGAGTTTAAGGTCATTGAGGGGCTTTACTATACAAAGGAGCATGAGTGGGTAAGAATTGTTAGTGATAAGAGGGCTGTGGTGGGTATAACTGATTATGCTGTGAAGATGCTTCGTGACATAGTGTATGTTTCGTTGCCTGAAGTTGGCTCCACAGTCAAGAGTGGTGAAGTGTTAGGGTCAGTGGAGTCTGTTAAAGCCGTCTCAGACATATACGCACCTTTATCAGGTGTAGTAGTGAAGGTAAATGATAAGCTGAGTAGCATACCAGAGTTAATATCAGAATCTCCTTATGGTGATGGGTGGATAGCTGAGATAGAGCCCTTAAACCTAGAGGAGGTTAAGAGCCTATATACAGCGGTAGCCTACGCTGCCTACCTAAAGGAGTTAGGCAGAAAAGAGGGGAGATGACTCTAAAAGAGAGCAAGATAGGGTTCATAGTTAACCCTATAGCGGGAGTAGGTGGGCGGGTAGGTTTAAAGGGGTCTGATGGAGAAGAAATAGTAAGAAGAGCTTTAGATTTAGGTGCAAAACTAATCGCACCTCAAAGGGCAGAAGAATTTTTACGTGAACTTAGGATGCTAGAGAAAGGCGTACAGATGGTCTGTTATCCCGATGGAATGGGTGAGGAGGTGTTAAAAAAATCTGGTTTTAACTTTAAGGTTGTAGGTTCGGTGAAGCAGCCTACTACAGCAGAAGATACTAAGAGGGCTGTGAGAGATTGTATTGATGAAGGGGTTGAGTTGATAGTCTTTGTAGGCGGAGATGGAACAGCAAGAGATGTGTTAGATGCTATTAAGGAAGGCGTGCCAGTTATAGGTGTGCCGGCTGGCGTTAAGATGTATTCAGCTGTCTTTGCATCTACGCCAAAAGGTGCTGCGAAGCTTGTTTCTGAATATTTGGGTGGAAGGGTAGCAACAAGACTTAGTGAAGTTCTTGATATAGATGAAGATGCATATAGGCGTGGTGTGCTTTCGATTAAACTCTATGGGTATATGCTTACATTGTCAGATCCCGTATTTGTGCAATCATCAAAGATGCCGACTATAGCTGCTGGGGATGAAGCTGAGAATCAGCAAGCAATAGCTAGAAGAGTGGTTAAAGATATGAGTGATGATGAGATCTACATACTTGGTGCTGGGACGACCACTAAGGCTATAGCTGATCTACTTAATCTTCCTAAAACGCTTCTTGGAGTTGACGTGATAAAAAAGGATAGAGTTATCGTTAAGGATGCTAATGAGGCTCAGATCCTCGAGGCTATAAAAGGTATGAGAGCGAAGATAATAGTTTCACCTATAGGGCGCCAAGGCTACATCTTTGGACGGGGAAATCAGCAGATAAGCCCTGAAGTTATAAGGCAAGTAGGTAAAAACGGGGTAATTGTGGTTGCTACTAAGGGAAAGAGGGATACACTAGATTTCTTAAGAGTTGATACTGGAGATGCACAGCTCGATAAGGAGTTGGAGGGATACTATAAGGTCATCGTCGATTATAATGAGATTCAGGTTATAAGGTGCATTGCATAAAGTTATAAAACCATCAAATTCAACTGTGTGGTTAGGCGTAGAGTTTGACAGATAGAGTCTCTATGCTTAAAGACGCCGTAAAGTCTATTCATAGGCCGACGGTTAGTTCGAAAACTGTTTTACTGCTCTTAGCCTTAGTCGCCATATTCTCGGTTGCACTCTTCTTAAGAATATATCCATCAAAGTATGGATATTACCTCCACGAATATGACCCCTTCTTTGACTACTATGCTACAAACCGTTTAGTGGAGGGGTTTAAGGAGAAGGGGTTAGCTGGTTTCGCAGAGTATTTTACGTGGAGGGATTATAGCACTTGGTTTCCTGAGGGTAGAGATGTTGCTTCAAGCTCACAAGTCGGGCTGCACTTCGCAGGCGCAACTCTTTACCTCATAGCGACTAGTATATTTAACATATCGATAACTCTCTATGACTTCTTAGTGATTTTACCCGTGTATATAGGTGCATTTACGACTCTAATTATGTTTCTGCTTGTTAAGAGGTTTGCTGGCTCTGGCGGTGGTCTCTTAGCTTCACTTTTATTTGCGACTTCTCCTCCGCTTCTTCAACGTGGAAGCTTGGGTTGGTTCAAATCCGAGCCTCTTGCGCTCTTCCTAGCACTCTCGGCGGTCTACCTTTACCTTACTATTTATGATTCAAAGGTCAAGCTCAGCAGCCTTATTTGGCGTGCTAGCTTGGCTGGTATATTACTAGGCTATGCTAACACATGCTGGGGCGGCGCACAATACTTTGGGATAGTCTTTGGACTCTTTTTAATTATAGCATCCTTTATGAAGTTTGACTTGGAGAAAAATGCATATGCTGGCGGATTACTCGTATCTTTCACCTTAGTCTTTAGCTCCATATTCCCAAGACCGGGAGCAGCATTTATTCTGAACCCTATAGGTTTACTGCTGATAGTTGGTTACCTATTTTCCCTTATAGCTTATAGGCTTGAGTCTGTTCAAGAAAAGATGTTTTCAAGGAATGTTTTGAAGGCGGTCTTTTCACTACTTGTAGTCAGTCTGCTGGTAGTAAGTTTTGGTGCGGTTTCAGCTGTTAGCGCAAGATACTACACAGTGATTTACCCTTTCCAGAGGACTGCTGACCCACTTATAGAGTCTGTAGCTGAGCACTTTGTGCCTACTCATATAGAGTATTTTAGGGCGTATGGTGTGCTTATCTTTTTGGCGCTCTTTGGTGTTTATGTTGCGTTTAGGCGTAGAAGTCCTGAGTCTATCTTCGCTTTGATTTTGGGCATATCTGGTGTGTATATTGCGTCATCGTTCTCCAGACTTATGGTCTATTCAACTTTAGCCTTAGTGACCTTGGGCGCTATTGGTTTAGTTGAACTCTCTTCATCCATTCTTAAATCGTCTAAAGTGGTTGGTAAGAAGGCTTACCTACGTGAAATTAGGAGCGATGTGAAGATTGCTTATTCTATCTTGCTTATAGGGCTTCTGACAATACCTATGGTCTATCCTGTGGGCTCAAGTTGGCGTGATATAGCGGATCAACCTGTAAGTATTGCGAATGCTGGAACCGGCTATAAAATAGAGTTATCAGATTGGCGTGAAGCCTTGGCTTGGATCAGGGATAATACTCCTGAGGATGCTGTTATCATTTCTTGGTGGGATTATGGGTATTGGATAACAGTTATGGGGAATAGAACCACTTTAGCGGATAATGCTACTATAAACTCAACTAAGATAGCGCAGATAGGGCGATTATTCATGTCAAATGAAAGTCAAGCAGCATCGATTCTAAAGAGCCTACTTCGAGATCCAAAGGAGCCAGATAGGCTAAGACCGGGCTATATAGTCGCTTTTGTTGCGGGTCAAAGGCTTTCTTCTCAAGGCTTTGAGTACTATATGCTTGGTGGTGGTGGAGATGAAAGTAAGAAGCAGTGGTTCATAAGGATAGGGGGGCTTAATATGACTCAATTCCTGTATGAAGATGAGTTCACACCTAAACCATACTTTTGGGAAAACACGATATTAGGTAAGATGTGGCCATTTGAGTTTGTGCAGTTCGTTGATAGATCTGGTAGGTTTCAGGGTTCAGAGTATAAGCCTGGATATATAGCGCTTTACACAAAACAGCTTAAGTATACAGACGATGATGGGCTGCTGAAGCTCGTCTTCAAATCTTCTAGTCTAGACAATCCTAGTGCTGAGGGTGTGTTCGCTGCGGTCTTGATCTATAAGGTGCTTATGTAGGCTGCTCTTGCTCAGATTTCTTATAGCGCTCCATTAATCTATATGTGGCGTATTTATCATCTAGTGAGAACTTGGGCGGATGAGGGTAAGATGTCTCGCTGCCGCATTTGCTGCAGATGGTTGATAGTGTATAAGTTTGGCACTTACTGCATCTTCGTAAAAGCTTAATCAAACTATCAACCTCTGCTGAATGAGAAAAACGCTTTATTCTTTTGTAATATGTTTTTGGCTTTATTGAGCGCAGCCTCAAGGGTTCTTTCGGCTATCTTGTAGTTTTCTGCTGTTACGGTTATTAAATACTTTGAGGCTGCAAGGTAGGTTATATTTACCACTGCTCCGCTGCTCTTTACTTTTTCTGCTTCTTCTAGCGCTTCTTTGATTATCTCTATACCGTTGGGGCTTAGGGACTTTGCTTCAATAACTCCTTTTATGCTGACGGTAGGGAGCGTTATCTTTTCTTTAGCGACCTGCTTTAAGGTTGCGATATATTCTGCTGGAAGATTTAAACCTTCAAATGCTTTTTCTCCTTTGGTAAGTATAGTTTCAAGGGCTGTGTATAGATCGTCGTATTTTTCAAGGATAGCTTCTTCGTATTTCGTTGCGTCTTCTTGAGTTAGATTAAGTCTCATCTTAACAGTGTTAAAAACGATTCTAGCTTTTTCGAATCTTTTGATCTGAAGTATCTTGGCCCTCCGCTCTTCTTCGGTTACTTGTCTAAGGGAGAGGTCTACTTCTCTCCTCACCTTATTCACTCTTATCACTTTAAGGATGAGTTTTTGTTTTTCCTGCACGAATCTGCTGATGTTTCTAACCCAGCCTGTAGAGATTTCTGAAATGTGTAGAAAACCTTTCATTCCATCGTATTCGTCTAAGGTTACATATACGCCGTGTGGTGTTATCTGAGTTACGGTTGCGTAGACTAATTCTCCTTCTTCTGGTAGATCTAGCTGTGCTTCCAATCTTGAGCCTCCAACCCAAACTATTTGCTGTAGTAATGTTACCTCTTGTTAGGCTCTTCTTAAACATATGGGATGGTAAGGCTCATATAAGTGTGTGTAGAAGTCTTTTATGTTTGGTTGAGGTGGATGCTGCTCGTGAAGTTGCTGTAGCTACGCTTGATGGTAGAGCATACTTCTTTATATCGAATCTACTTAAGAGCATGGGCTTACCATTTAGAAGCCTTACGCCTTACGAGCCTTTAGATAAAAATGTGAAAGTTGTCATCTCCACGAGGAAGGAGCGTGCTCATATACCTTTTGAGTCGGTGCTTTGTCTGGAGGATTTAGATAGCGAGCTGGCTGTGGCTAAGATCCTCCATATGTTGAAGAAGCCAAGTGGAGATGATGTGTATGTTATCGGTATTGATCCTGGTGTGAGGATAGGTATTTCAGCTTTTTATTTAGGTGAAGAAGTGTATAAGTGTGTTGTCTACTCCCCTGCAAAGGCTTTGAGCATAGTTTCTAAGCTGTTAAAAGGCACACCGGCAAAAAGAAAAGTGGTGAGGGTAGGAGACGGCAATATCGATATAGCTTTGAAGTTGGTGAAAGGAATTTTAGATGAATTTGGGAGACAGATTCAAGTAGAAATAGTTGACGAAGCTGGGACAACTTCCTTAGTCAAAAGTAAACCGAATAAGCGCAGCGTTAAGGATCTTAGATCTGCTAGGCTTATAGCGTTGAGACAAGGTAGAGAAGTCACATCTAGCATCTTAGAGAGCTATGGGAAATAAGACAATCTGAGTGCTTTTACAGCGTATTCATAAGCCTTAGAGACTTCGATTAAACCATCTTCACAGATGATCTTTGTGACCAAATCGGCTGGCGTCACATCAAAGTATATGTTTCTTGCTTTAAGACTAGGAGAACCTTTAAAAACTTCGGTAGGAGAATGCTCCTCTAATACTGGTTTAGCGAAGAGGGTTCTTACACCAATCTTAAGTGTTTCAGCAGCGACATAGAAGGGCACATTAGCCTTATAGGCTGATAAGGCAAGCAGATATGTCCCCACTTTATTAATTATTGAGCCGTCGGCTGAAATTGTATCTGCTCCTACCACAGCTACATCTGCATCTTTAATGAAGTGTCCTATTGATGCGTCGGTGATTAATGTGACATCGCATCTGCTTTCTGCTAGCTTTTTAGCCATAATTCTGCCTTCGTAGCGTGGTCTTGATTCGGATACATACACTGTGATGCCTCTATTCTTTGAAGAGGCTTGTTTTAATGCTTCTAAGACGGTGCTGCTGTAGCTGTGCGTTATCACTTTACATTCCTCTTCAAATAGGTTTGAGGTGTTTTCAACGCACTTCTTAAACGCTACTTCTTTAATCTTAAGCCACTCACTAACAGCTCTTCTCAAAAGGTCTTTAAGAGTAGTTAAGTCTGGAGTCTTGCTGTATCCTTCCATGAGAGCTCCAAGCAGATATATTATAGTGTTCTCTATGGCAAGCATACTTGGCCTTGCTTCAGCTAACATCTTAGCGTAAAACTTGAGAAATTGGACATATTGGTCGACGCTACTGTATGTAGATGAATCTGAGGCTACTTGGAGAATTCTTGCAGCTCTAGCTGCCAGCCAGCTTGACCCGTGTGTTGAGTCTTGTTTTATTTCCTTAAGGTAGCTGCTAAGCGTCTTATCTAGCTTGAAGGCTGGTGGTTTAACACGCTCCAAAGCATCTGCTAAGCGTGGCACAGTGCTGTAATGCTTGACTGCTTCTGGTTTAATCCAAGCATAGGTTTCATGCTCCCAATCTAGTCTTATTTTGTTTGTTGGCGCTTTAAAGAGGAAGGGGTGGACAAGCCAAAGCACATCCTTTACTTTATCGTATGCTGGTAGAGGGGCACCTCTTTTCAAAAGCGCGCCTCTATCAAGTTTTAACCCCGTTTCCTCCACTACTTCTTTAAGCGCGGTATCTAAGGGCTCCTCACCCTGCTCGACATACCCGCTCACACCAGCCCAAGCACCACGATAGGTTCCAACTTTATCGCTTCGCTTTAAGATTAGAATCTTGCCACGATAAGTGAGGAAGGCTGTAGCTACAGATTTTATAATCAAGACTATAAGGATGTGTGTTTAGCGTAGCCTAAAAATGTGTCTGCACCTACCTCACGTTGAAAGGCGTGAAATTTGCAAAATAATTTTATATTGAGCTTATGACCCCTTTTTACAATGAAATCTCAATGTTAACTAAGAGTAAGATCTTGGAAGCGCTTTCTGAAGTAGTTGACCCTGAGATAGGCTTAAACATAGTTGAGCTAGGAATGGTAAGAGACATTAAAGTAGAGGATGGTGTCGTCAAGATACTGATTGCTCTTACTGTGCCGAGCTGCCCTCTAGCCAACACCATCAAAAGCGATGTCGAGAAGAATGTAAAGAAGCTAAATGGTGTTAAAGCAGTTTCGGTTGAGACTACATCAATGAGCAAAGAGGAGCTAGATAGGCTCAAGGAGAAACTTCAGCAGAAGTTCGGTAAAAAAGCAGCCACCACGGGTATAGAGAAGCTAGATAAGAAGAACATAGCACACATTATAGCTGTAGTTTCAGGCAAAGGCGGAGTAGGTAAATCATCTGTCTCAGCCCTACTTGCAACCGAACTCAGAAGAATGGGCTACGAAGTAGGTGTATTAGACGCAGATGTCACTGGTCCAAGTATAGCTAAGCTCTTTAACCTAACCGACAGACCCAGAATAAGCCAAAACGGAATACTACCACCTACAACAAAAAGCGGAATAAAAGCCATCTCAGTAAACCTACTCTTAGACGACCCAGAGCAAGCTGTAGTCTGGAGGGGGCCAATAGTAAGTAATGTGATAAAGCAGCTATACTCTGAAGTAGACTGGGGAGATTTACACTTCTTAATAATCGACCTACCACCAGGCACAAGCGATGCACCCCTTACAGTTTACCAATCTATTCCTATAGATGGCGTTGTCGTCGTCTCCACACCACAAGACTTGGCGTTAATGATAGTTGCTAAAGCAGTTAATATGGCTAGATCCATAAAGGTGCCAGTGCTTGGGCTCATAGAAAACATGGGTTACTTGATCTGCCCACACTGCGGCGGCAAAATCAACCTATTTGGCGAGCCTAAGGGTGAAAAGGCTGCGAAGAAATTTAACATACCCTTTCTCGGCGTAATCCCCCTTGACCCCAAGATGACCGAATTAGCTGATAAAGGACTTATAGAAGATTATCAGAGCATAGGTTTCACTGAAGTAGCCAACAACTTCAAAAATAATGTTCTAAAGAGCCTAGTGGATGTTTCACCACTAAGCTGGAAGAAGCCCTAAATTAGTTATATTAAGAAGCAGAATAGAAATCACCTAGATAAATTTATTATGACACTAAGCATAAATAATAGTTCAACTAACCCTATAATGACTGGAATGAGCTTAATTAATGATGAGCTTAGATTCAGCAGAACAAGAAGGCTAGCCGCTATAGCTGTCTTCGCAGCAGTGGCAGCAGTAATAAGGCTTCAGAGCAAAGTCTTGAGCTTACCTTTCCCTCTTATGCCGGCTTTAAAGCTGGAGATCTGGGAGATTCCTGTAGCGCTGGGGCTACTGCTCTATGGACCTACTGTTGGGTTCAGCGCTGGCGCGGTAGTTTTGGCGATAGGTTTGATGATAGGGAGCAATCCAACTGGTCAAGTGTATAATTTCATAGCCTTTTCAAGCATGCTTCTTGGGATGACGTTAGCCAATAAGATCTATTCGCGAAGCAGAAGGTTCAACCTTAAAGGTAGCGTATTAACATCTACGCTAGGAGGAATAGTGGTTAGGGTTGGGGTTATGGTTCCTTTGATGCTTGTTATGCTGCCTCTCCCCCCACCTCTAGGATTTAATATACCGCTCTGGAGTAACCCTCTGCTACTTAGAAGCTGGGTAGTATCGCTCATCTTATTTAACTCTCTCGTCGCAGCATACACAATACCACTCTCATATGTCATTGAAGAAGCCCTTGTTAAAAGACTAACACCCTTAACTTGGATACGCTTACCACTTTTAAGGCTACAGAGTAAAGAACCTAAAGGATAACACCTAAGCCTACTAGATACAATTATATCCAGATTGAACCTAATAGTATATTGATCTAAGTGTATTTAGCAGACATCAAACCAAAGAACGTCATAAACTTCCTAAGAGGATATAGAAGAACAGCTGTGTTTGCAGTCACACCTAGATGTAACTGTAGATGTGTTATGTGCGGCATGTGGGAGAAGCCTAAGCAGCACATCTCTTTGTCTGACGCTAAGCAAGTGATTGACTTCTTGGTTAAAAACCGCTTCCTAATACTCTACTTAACTGGAGGTGAGCCAACCCTACATCCAGATATAGCTGAAATAGTGGGCTACGCTTCCTCTAAGGGGCTCATAACCACAATGACGAGCAACGGCACCGCACCACCAAAGACTATGGAGAGGTTAAGACAAAGTGGGCTTCAAAGCATAAGCATTTCACTAGACCACTACGACCCACAGCGGTGTGAAGCCATAAGAGGAGTCAAACAAATAATGCCCAAACAAATAAAGAGCCTTATATATGCAAACACTTTAGGTCTAAGACCCTATGCCCTCACCTACTTAGGTCCAGAGATTACTAGAGATGGTGTAGAGAAGCTAATCAAATATGTTAACTTTAAGTTAGCTTTGCCTTGGGGCTTCTGCTACCCTACAGTCGCTAAAAACTCCTTCACATTAAAACTCGAGAGGCAGATGCAAACGAATCTGCTGAATGCTCTATATACCATATTATATTTGAAGAAGAGCCGTTTGGGAACCATAACTAATACATTAGCATACATAGAGGACGCTATACGCCACACAGAAAACAAGCCTACAACTTACCCTTGCTTAGCTGGGTACACTGTGGTGTACATAGATTGGTTTGGAGATGTCTACCCATGTTTCATAAGGCGAAAACTGTTCAACATATTTGACGATGAAGAGGATTTTAAGAGGTTCAACTGTGATCTCTGCTTAGCTAACTGCTTTCGAGAACCATCCTACCTCTCTAAACTATCCTTCAAATTCGCTCTAAAAGAAGCCTTCAGCTAAGCGGCTCACATTTGATTACCAACATCAAAAAAATTGACAAAGAACCCAATAAATCAGAAAAGGCTAAACTAGAATATATGCTGACACCTAAAGCAGCAGCTAACCTCGCAGCACACATCCAAAGAAGGGCAGCAACATACCTTGAAGTAGGCAGAACTATGGTTGAAGCAGCATCCACAACCAGAAGCCTAAAACCACTTATAGGAAAAGGAGCCTATAAAAGAAGCGGCACAACATTAATAGCAATAGGTGTTGCTTTAATAGCGTTCCCAGATCCAACCATCTCAGATGTAATAGGTGCAGCGCTTGTAGCACTCGGCTTACTCAAGAGGAAGATGAGTCGAGTCGGTGTAAGAGAAGTATATGAAGAAATACGCCAAACCGCTGATTACATAGAAGAAGTAAACCAGCATACACTTGTATACACTAATTTACGCGTATAAGCAGCTATTAGAATGTTGATGCTTTTTTACAGAAAATCTTGTTGAAATAGAGAACGTTCCTGTAGTCTAAGGAAAAATATATAACACGCTTTTTCTTCAGCAAGCCTTATGGATCTAAAAGAGCTCAGGGAAAAGTATCCAAATCTTTGGGTTGCTGCTCGTGTGTTAAAAAGAGACGAAAATGGTCAGCCTATCGACTTTGAAATGTTGTGTGTGGGTCCACATAGACTCGCTGTCAGGGAAAAGACTCTTAATGAGCAGGATGTCTGCTTTCTCTGCGCAAAAGACGTAATTCAAGAGGGGTGGTTGCTGATACTATGACTAAGATCGTAATACCGTTTAAGGACATCCCAACATTATTTGTCAAAGTGGTTGGCAAGAACGGTAAGCAAAGAGAACTCCGTGCAGTCATAGACCCTGCAGCACAATACGTCATAATACCCAAGGTTGATGCACTTCACTTAGGCTATGAGCCGGGATTCAGGGAAACATTAGTTGGCTTATCGGAAGAGTTTGGAATGATGCTCGCGTACACTATAGCCGGCCCTATAGAAGTGTTAGACATTATGATAAATGAGATAAGGGTCGCTGACTTAGTTGTTAAGGATGTGTTAGCACTACCTCACGATATACCGATGGAAACGGGTGTGGATGTGATTTTAGGTCACACCTTCCTAAGCAAACTCAAAGCAGTCGTCATCGACTACGAAAAGAAGCAGCTGATATTAGAAGATTACACACAGCAGCAGACCGAAAGTAAAGAAAAAAGTGAAGATAGGGTTTAATAAAGCAACTATTGAAGACACTGCACCAAAGCTTTAGGGATCTGCAGAGCAATATCTAAGACACGTGTTGCTGTCGTTGGATTAGCGAGTTTGCCGGCTAATCTATTGGTTTTAGCAGCGATTATAGCTGCTTTCTCAACTTCTAAACCGCTATAAATTAGAGCTGATACGGTTCCTGTTATGGTGTCGCCTGTTCCACCTATAGGTTCAAGCGCTGGTATGTTTGGTTCATCTATAACAGCAAGTATCTTGCCTTCCTTTACTATGTAGTCAATTGCACCCTTCACCAGCAGAACTTTAGGCACGTTACCTTGTTTATAGGCTTGCTCGATAAGAGACGGCATATTGGCTGTGTCTAATTCGAATAGGTAGTGTTGCATATATGCAGGGTGTATGGCTTTAGGGTCTGCTAAAAACGCCATCTCTCCTGGATCTGGGGTAAAGAGGTCGAACTCTTTGGCTGCTCCTATGGACTTCATAACATACATTGAGCCTGCGTCTGCTATCAACATTGGCTTCACTTTTCTTATTGATTCCATCATATTCTTAGCTAACAAGGTGATGGGGAGAAGGTAATGGAGAGTAAGAACTTTAGGCTTGATGTTTTGGATGTTACTCGCTAGGTGTTGATATAGGATTCTACTTCCACTAGAGTCACCTATGTCTCCGGCTGTAACCCAAATAGGAGGAGTTAGATTTAGTGTTTGGCAAACCAAGTTAGCTGTGAAAAATAGGGCTGCTGTTCCCATACCACAAGGCACTTTATACCCATCTAGAAGTAGATAGTTCCCTTCGACCTTTGGTGTGCCTACGTAAAGCGGAAAGTCTTTAATTGGTACTGTGCCCACTATGACTAGACTCATAGAGTTTTACAGCCTCCTCATAAGCTCTATCAAGGCATAAAGCGCAGAGGGTGAAGCCTATATCCCTTGGTTTAGGTGCTTCTGTAAGTTTCTTGCCGACAAGCTCTATGTAAAGATATGGTACATCTGGACACCCTCCGCCTGATATGTTACGTATTAGACCAGTTCCTTTTTCGAATGTTATTTTCAGCGCTCCACACCTTACCATAATTGAGTCGCCGAAGTCGAAGACTTTGACTACTTCAAGTGTCTTAGTTGTAGCCGCATCTATTGAGATTATGTCAGAGTATTTTATTTTGTTGGTTGCGAGTGTACGCTTTATATTTACCAATTCATTTATGTTGAACTCTACAGCCAAGTCACAACCTTTCCGGAACTCTGGAGGGGGGACTACAAGCTTTGCGTCGTGTTTTGCTTTTTTTAGTACTGATTCTGCTTTGAATGCTTGTCTAACTTCTTCGAATGTGATTAACCCTCGTGCGCTCATCAGCCTTGCACCGCGGCTGCTTCTATCACCTACTATTTTAGATGCCTAATGCGTTGATGATCAAATATATTATTGGTATGCCTACCCAGAAACCTATTACATATGCTACAGAACTTAGATTACCTTCTGCTGCCATAACGTGGTTTCGCATTGGGCATCCTCCCATAGCTGTCGAGAAGAACCCTATCCCGAATCCTCCTACTATGGCTACGATGAGAATTGATAGTAGATCCTTCGCTTTAACTATGCTACCTGGTATTGCGGCTAATGTGTTGTAGAATGCCCATGGAAAGTTGGCTGCTGTAAAAGGCTCTGCCACTATCTTTAGTATTATGTATCCTATTAGTGCGCCGATAAAGAAGCCGACAACACCCTTTAGAAGGTGTGTATCTTTGAATAGGTATAGGTCTCTATATGCGCCGATGAAGCACTGTCCAGTTCTTTGGAAAAGGAAGCCAGCTATAAGACCTATAATTAACGTTGCTACAGCGAATGCATACACCATCCCTAATCACCTCCGGCTCTTTTCAGTAGAATTTCTGAAGCAGCAATTGCTCCTATGATCATGCCGGCAATACCTACGAAGGCTATTATGTCTATGTATGCTGCTCTTAAAGCGATACGTATTGGGCAGGCTCCCAATATTGCTGCGAAGGATGCTACTAAGATGCCATATACGAACGCGAGGCCGGGGTTAATGGTCTTACGAACATTAAAGGACTTGGTGGAAAGGGCGGAGATGTAGGCACCTATTAGAAGACCAACTATAGTTAACGCTGGGATTATCGTTGATATTGGTGCTGGTGTCATAAAGGAGAAGAAGCTCCTCATAAACCAGTTGACTATATCCCTGACGTGACAAAACATACAGAAACCATAGGCAACTGGTGCTAACTTATACGCTGCTACCCCTTCGACAGCTTTAGGCATAAGGTTATAGATCGACTGCGCAAGTGCTGACAGCAGGCCAACCACAAAACCGGCTTGCCATGTTTTAATTCTAAATTTAATTCTAAATTTTTGGGACATATTTTATGCAGTATCTGTAGTAATATTTATTTTTTTCCTTAAAATAATGGAAATATCCTATATAAATCATTTTATTTAATTCTTTAGCTAAAATAATCGTAAGAAAAGAGCTGCGATTTCACTGACGACTAACCAGAAAAAGAGAATACCGCTATAAAATCCCAGTAAATAAAAGATAGACATTCCGTTTCCAGTAGTAGCGTTAACATGCTGTCTAAGTGGACATCCTTCAGCTAGAACTGAGAAGAAAGCATATCCTAAACCGCCTATAGCTGCTAGAATTAATGTAGGTATCGAGTTAGCGCCTGGTTCATTATGTAGGTATAGGGGGAAATCTGACATTAATGATGAGAATCTGTAGAAGAGCAGGTAACCTATAAGCGCACCCAACGCCATGCCTATGATTGTCCTCATAAAGAGCGTGTCTCTAAATAAGAAGAAGTCTCTGTAGCCTGAAATGGAGCATGACCTTGAGCGCTGCCAAAGGTAGCCTATTACGATTCCCGCCACAAGCGTGGCCAACGATACTGTCAGAGTCATCTGCGAACCCTCCATTTTATGTATCTTACAGCTAGAGTGACACCTACCATCATAGCTGCGAAGCCTGTTAACGCGATTATGCTACCATACATTAACCCCATTATGATGTGTACAGAGCAGTAGCCTAGCAGAAGCCCAAAGACAGCAACCATAAACCCATTGATATAGTGGTCAAGAGGGTTTCTAGGCATCTTGAACTTAAATTCTTTATGCTGGATTGTTGCGAGTGAGGCACCAATCAGCACACCGATTACTGTGAGCACAGGCAAGTCGATTGAGGGGTCGTGGACGTAGAAAGAGGTGCCGAAGAGTTTGTTGATCGTCCAGTTAAAAAGGTCGTTTGGATGGCTAATAAAGCAGATGCCGAAGGCTGAGGGTGGTAGAACACCCACCCAAGCTTGAGCTATTGCAGCCCAGAGCCCTGTGAAGAAGCCTGCTGTGAGTTTATCAACCTTTACCATATCACTCACACTATAGGGAATCTATAACCTGCTTCACCGCTTTACCTATATAATTGATTATCTCGGCTACGCGTGTAGCTGGTGTAGGGTTAGCCAGCTGACCTGCAAGGCGGTTGGCTCTAGCAGCTATAAGACAAGCTTTTATGGGGTCGTAGCCTCCACCTATTAGGGCTGACAGTATTCCAGTTATTGTGTCACCAGTTCCTCCGATAGGTTCTAAGACAGGTATGTTGGGTTCACTTATGGTATAAATGATCTTCCCCTCATCCACAATGAAGTCTGTTGGGCCTTTTACTAGAAGATAGCGTGGCGCATTATTATATTTGTAGGCTTCTTGAATAAGGTAAGGAACATCGGTTGTATCGATAGCGAAGAACATGCTCTTAACATAAGCAGGATGACCAGCTTCAGGATCGGCTAAGAAACATATCTCGCCAGCGTCTGGTGTAAAGAGGTCAAATTTTTTACAACTTCCTGTTGCTTTTGCTATGAGCATGCTACCAGCATCCGCTATCATAAAGGGTCTCTTTTCCCAATAATCCAGCATTTCTATGAACTCCATGAAGCCTTTACGTATTGGCAGAATATAGTGCATAGTTATGGTTGAAGCTCCTGTAGTTGAAGCGTCTTCTGTGAGATATGTATAGAGTAGTGTAGACCCGTCTCCTTGACCTAAGTCTCCAGCTACGGCTGCTAGCGGTGGTTCTAGTTGCAACGTTTCACAGGTTGTTGCTGCTGCGGCCATCATTGCTGTAGCACCTATTGAAACCATCTCGTTCCCAAATACTTTGTTCCCTATATAGAGGCTCTTACCGTCAAACTTTATCGTGCCTACTAAAAGAGTCTTTTCTTCGATTGGTAGTGTGCCTGTGAGTAGAAGCATTCTACTTTTTCACCTTCTTCCAAGCTTCAACCGCGTGTTCATATGCCTTTTGCAGCGTGTAGGCGCACAGTGTATATCCTACTTCATTTGGTTGAGGAGCTTTATCTAGAGGCTTACCTATCATCTTTAACCCTAAGAGGGGTATATCTGGACATCCTCCACCAGAAATGTTTACTATAACGCCGCTCTTTTTTTCGAAGGTCAGCTTCATGTTTCCTACACGTATCATCAAGTAGTTTCCAAAGTCGACTCTCTTTACGAGTTGAGAGAGCTGGAGTGGTGGTAGCTCCTCCTCAAATGTGAATACGACGTCAAGAATTGGTATATCATTTTCTTTCAGAACCTTTTCAGCAGCATTTACGTCTTGACTTGGTACAGAGATAGCTAGATCACAACCTGTTCTGACCTCTGGTGGGGGGGCACCCGTTTTAATGTTGAATCCTGCTTTACGTAGAGTGTGTTCAGCCTGCATGGCATCCTTGAACAACTCAAAGAGGAAGAGAGCTCTTGTATACCCTTCAGCTCCTTTGCTCAAAAGATGAACCTCCTTTAGCGTATTTATCGAACTCCAATATGACTTTTGCTAAATTTTTAACTGACTGCACAACGGGTTTGGAGGGGCTTCCATAAGCCTTTGCTGCTTGTATACCTATCAGCCTAAAGAGGCAGTCATTGAGCTCTGACGATAAGATGTGAGCAATCAGCGAGAGCGGTAAATTATGTGCAAGTAGCGATTCTGAATGTTGTTCAAGCAGATCTTCTACAACAACTGTACCAGGCTTCAAACTTCTGTCTATGGCATTAATCATCAACACTAGGTTAGGCTTTAGCCCTTTGACTTCTGTAAGAAACTTCTCTGGAGTAGTGCCGCAAAATATGATTTTGATGTTTGATAGATGTTTGTGGGTTAATTTGTAAAATAGGGTTCCAGCGATGTCGTCACCGAAGTCGCTGCCTATGCACATTGCTATAACATTTTTACCGATTACTAGATCCCTTAGTTGCTTTACAGTATGTTGAAGCAAGATTAGATGGTCTTCACTACAGCTAGCCGCTGGGCTTCCCTGAGCATTTCTTGGTATAATGCAGCATAGTTGAATGAGAATGGACATACGCCAGCGCATAAGTTGCATTGCGTGCATGTTGCTAACTGCTCTGATAGTAGGCGTATTTCGGCTGGTGTGAACTTCTTTGATCTATGCATCTGATAGTATGTCTTCAGCTTTATTATCGGCGCTTCTATAGGGTTGTTATTGAATGCTTTGTATGTTGGGCAGACTTCTATGCAGCGCCCGCATTTGCCGCAAGCATCTGCAAACACCATGAGACCTGTTGGCTTTGAAGCTGGGTTGATGACCCTCCATGCTATTGTTGCGACGGCGTGCCTTATAGCACCTCCTGCTATTAGTGAGGCTACAATCCAGACGTAGATTATGATCATGTGTAGTGTGCCTAGCCATTTGATGGATGTTGGTGTGAAGCTTTTGATGGAGAGGAAGCCGAAGATTGGGAAGAATTGGATTAACCCGACTATGGCGAATGCTGCTAAGAAGGCAAGGTCTAGGAAGAAGACTTTGCCATATGCGAGTCTAAACGCTGGTTTTCTGATGTATTGAGCGATTATGCCTATGCCTCCTATTATTATGAGGAAGCCTGTTATTCCATGCGCCCACGATAAGAGCCAACCCCAGCCGCTAAATGCAGTAGATACGTCTGTAGTTAGGAAGGCGACTTCCATAATTAGCCCTGTGATTATGTTGCACCATACACCAAGATGAAAGATGAAACTCGTGATGCTACGTCTTGGGCTTCTTTTAAATAGGAGAGCAAGTAGTCCAGGCTTCTCCATTTTTAGCGAGGAGAGCCGGTATACTGATTCTTTACTCTTCGCCATATTACTCCACCTTCTTTACAGTCTTCCCTCCACGCCAAGCCAAACCGTAGAATACTGCTCCAGCTAAGAAGGGTATCCACAGGACTCTAGACCATTTCACTAGAAGTGAATACGACTTGTATTCTGATGGATACTCTGGTTTTATGACCGTCACTTCAGGCGCATTTCTAAGCTGCTCATATTCATACTCTGATAGAACGTAGATGACGGTAGCATCATTGGCGTAAAGGAGCTTACCTTTGTTTCTCTCCGCGGTTTCTTGACCTTCCTTTACCTTTTCTTCGTAAGGTCCCCAGCTCTTTGACTGTGTGGGGCATATGGTAACGCAGCTAGGGGCGCCGCCGTTTTCAGTTATCTTGCTGCATAAATCACATTTAAATATCTTCTTATTTTCAAGATCGGTGGTTATAGATTCGAACGGGCATACGGTTGTGCAGAGGAAGCATCCTATGCACCTATCTTCATGATAAATTACTGCACCAGATTCGAGTTGCTCTAGCGCTCTACTTTGGCAGACTGTAGCACAAGGTGCGTCTATACAGTGCATGCAGTTTTGTGGAGTTGGCCTTTTGCCATATTGCATGGTAGCTAGAGGGACGGTTGTGAATACGGTGCCGTCTGTTTCCTGCCCATAATACTTCTTATGATACTCTGCGCAAGCAGCTACACATCGCATGCATCCTATACATTTGGATACGTCGATTAGCATTGCATTCTTAGGTTTGACCGCTAGAGCTGGTGTTGGCGTTATGGTTGTGGCTGCTAGTGTGATTCCTCCTAATCCTGCTGCTGTGCCTATGAAGCTTCTTCTACTTATCTTCAACTCATATTTCACCTCTTGATAACTTTTAAGGTTTCACCGTCTTGGGACAAAACTTCGATTATAAGATTCTTCTCTATGTGGGTTGAGCAAGAGATGCATGGGTCGTAGGCTCTTATAATTGTTCCAACTTCATGCCAGAGCTTTTCTTCATCTACGATGCCTTGCTTAATGTTTCTTGAAGCGGCGTTTAAGGCTGATGCTTCGAAGCCGTTCGCATTTACTACGGTAGGTGTGATTATATTTGCGTATGTTACATAGCCGTTGTCATCCCACTTGTAGTGGTGGATGAGTGTTCCTCTACTTGCTTCAACTGAGCCAGCACCTTCCCCAGCCTTCATCTTATACTCAGCCAAGGTGTCACCTCTGGAGATTGTTGGATCTGATAGGAGCTGCTCTAAGCGCTCCGCAGAGTAAACCAGACATACGTATCTTGCGAGGTTATACTGTAGTGTGCCATGTATAGGTGAGCCAAACTTGCTTCTAAGGTCTTTCAGTAGACGGTCTGCTACATCTGTTCCAGCTTTCTTGGCTACGTTGATTCTTGCTAATGCGCCTGTTCGAATCAGCCCTTTGGTGGGTTCTTCGCCTTTTACTGTGATGCTCTTCCCATAAGAGTATGGGATGGGGGCTTCTATTATGTAGCTGGTGTAGTTGAGGGGTTTGAATGCTGCTTTTAACTCACCGTTTCTATCTATGATGCTAATGTCGCCTCTATAGTAGTTTAGAGCATCATTGTAGCTCATAGCCATATAGTTTGAGTCTACTTTCCCAAGCTCTTTGTTTTCTTCTATGTATTTGAGGATTGTAGGGGCAATCACTGCATCCCACCAGCCGATAACCATCTTCTTCGCCTCGATTACTTCGTTTAGCAACTCAGCTCTTTTATCTTCTGTAAGCTGCTTGGTGATGCCTCCTGGCACTGCTGTCATTGGGTGGACTGCTTGAACACCTATGGTTTCGATTATCTTTTGACCGACCTCTCTTACTTTAACCACTTCTTTTGCTACAGCTGGATACTTTTTGTAGATCGCTATAATGTCTCGCTGCTTTAAGGGTAGGTCTGTGAGAAGGTAGTCAGGGCCTGCTAATATAAAGAGGTGTAGTGTGTGGTCGCCCAGTATTTCGCCCATCAGCATAAGTTCTCTGAGCTTTTCTGCAGTTTCGGTTGGTGTTAGGTTAAGCCCATCTTCTATGGCTTTCACACTTGCTAGGTGATGAGGGACTGGGCATACTCCACATATCCTTGTGGTTATTATGGGTAGCCTTGTGACTAGTCTGTTTTCTGCGAATTTTTCGAAGCCTCTAAATTCAGCGAAGCAAGCTTGTGTTTTAGCTACATTGCCTTTATCGTCGAGTTGGATCATTACTTTAAGGTGTCCTTCTATTCTTGTTACTGGTTCTATTTCAATCTGCTTCATCATAACACACCCTTCAACACACTCTTCAACATCTGTTTGATGACTGGCTGCGGTGGCGGGCAGCCTGGTATGATGTAGTCGACGTGTATGTATTTTGATAAGGGTTTTACTTCATCTAAGAGTTTAGGTGTTTCTTTATGTTTTGAGGGGTCTTCTGTGCCATAGGCTCTTTTCAGCATTTCATCTTTGTCAAAGAGGTTTGCTAAGCCTACTAAGCCCGCTGAGCTTGGGCAGGTTCCGAATGATACTATTATCTTGGATTTTTCGCGCGCAGCTTTAACTCGCTCTAAGTCGTGGTCGCTTCTGATGGCGCCTATTACTAATGTGATGTCTGCTTTGTCATAATCTGTTGTGCTTGCTAATATTGGTGCGTAGACGAGGTCTATATGTTTGTCGAAGAGGTCGAGTAGGGCTGTGCCTAAGTCTGCTAAGGCGATTTCACAGCCACCGCATAGAGCGCAGTCTTCTATTGCTAGTTTAATTTTTTCAACCAAAATATTTCACCACAAATACCAACTAAAATTTAATAAAATAAAGGGTGAGGAGCAGTAAAAACAATTTTACTGCTCATTTTATGCGCCTCTTTTACGCTAATAGGGCTTTTGTCACCATCGCTGCTGCGACGGATTTCTTGTAGGCGTTGCCCACCATAGGGATGGCGTCTATTACTGCTTGTTTGCCTGCTGCCGCCGCTGTCTCTCCCGTTATCGCTTTACCCTTTAGGAAGTCTTCTGCTGCTTTAGCGCGTTTAGGTGTTAAGTAGACTCCGCCTAGAACTATTCTTGACTCAGTTACGTTTCCTCCTGAGATGTTGTACCAGACTGCTGCGCTTGCTAAGGCGAAGTCGATGCTTGGTCTTATGGCTGCCTTCATGAAGGCTGATTTTGATGTTGCCGGTGGGGTTGGTATCTGAATCTCCTTTACTATTTCACCCTTCTCTAGAACGTTTCCTGGCTGTAGTTCTGTGAAGAAGTTTTCTGCAGGTATGTTTCGTTTAGTTGTTACTATTGTGGCGTTTAGGGCTACGAGTGCTGGTGCTGTGTCTGAGGGGCAGACTGCGTAGCAGCCTCTTGGTCCGCCGAAGATGCTGTGGTAGTATCTGTTGTCTCCGCCTATGGCGTAGCATATTGCTCCGCCTTTTCTGATGCAGTTGAATTGGTTGTCTGAGGCTCTGTAGTACCAGCACCACACATCTTGGCAGATGTTGCCCGCTATGGTTCCCATGTTCCTTATGAGTGGTGATGCTACGTGCGCTGCTGCCATAGCTAGTGCTCTATACTTTGTTTTGACGGTTTCGTTGTTCGCGATGTCTACTAGTGTGGTTGCTGGGCCGATCTTTAGTGTTCCGCCTTCTTCTTTGATGTAGCTTAAGCCTGGGATCTTCTTTATGTTGATGAGTGCTGTTGGCTGGAATGTTGGTAGGCAGTTTTGTCTTATTACGTGTAGGAGCTCTGTGCCTCCTGCGATTATTGCTGCGTCAGGTATGGTTGTTAGTATCTTGACTGCGTCGTCCAATGTTTTAGGCTCGTAATATTTGATTGGCTGCATCTTTCTACACCTTCCCTAATGCCTTGAGGATCTTGTCTGGTGTTACTGGTAGTGTGTCGAAGTATACGCCTATGGCGTTGGCTATCGCGTTTGTGATTGCTGGTACGATGGGTGAGGTTGGTGGTTCGCCTAAGCCTTTTGCACCGTGGTTGTATGAGTCTGGAGGCTGCTCCACGGTCTCAACGAAGTCTACTACGATTTCTGGGGCTTGCGAAGATAGTGGCATCTTGTGGTCTAGCATAGATGCGTTATAGGGTCTACCTGTCTGCGGGTCGAATAGTAGCTCTTCTTGTAGGGCCATGCCGATACCTTGTATGATGCCTCCGTGGACTTGGCTTAGGCAGCTCTTGCGGTAGATTACCCTACCTACATCGTGGACGGCTACTACCTTCAGCACCTTAACTAGTCCTGTGTCGCAGTCCACCTCAACTTCAGCGATGTGTGTCCCATATGTTCTTTGCGTAGTGTTTGCTGGAGGAATCCACTGCCCAGCTGCGATTATCCAAGGCGCTGACGCGACCAACTCACGAATAGTCACAGATTTGGATGGGTCTTTAGTTACAAAGATCTTCTCTTCGCCTACGCTTAGCTCCTCTTTCGTCACCTTCAGCCTATCCGCAGCCCTCGCCAACAGTTGATCTTTCACTTGAAGCGCTGCGACGCCAACAGCGTTCCCAGCAGATTTGGTCTGCCTACTGCCAACGGTTGCTCCGCTGTCTGGGCCTGTGTCTGTTGAATAGTTTGCTACAGTGACCTTCTCAAATGGTAGACCAAGGTGCTCAGCTGCGATAATGGCTAGCTGCTCTCTCCTCGCGTTACCTATATCAGTGGCGCCTGTGTAGATTGTTAGGGAGCCGTCTGGGTTCATCACTAAGACGGCTGCGTTGGCTAAGCTGCCTGCACCGTGCCCGCAGCAGTGGTTTGCTACGCCTATGCCGCGAACAACTCCTGAGGTGGGTTTGGTTTTGGGCCAAGGCTTCCACTTCTTATCCCACTCCGCAAGCTCCTTTGCTCTGTTTATGCACTGCGGTTGACCTATAGATGGTATTCTGTTTCCAGTGACAGGGTCCTTGTCGCCTTGTGTGAACATATTGTTCTTCAATCTGAAGGCTATTGGATCCATGTTCAGCTGGAAGGCAAGCCTATCCATAGCGGTTTCTATCATCCAGCAGCTCTGTGGATCTGCCACGCACCTTAGAGGACCTGTTCTGGGTGTGTTTGTGTAGACGTCATAGCAGTCTACAAGGAAGTTTGGCCACTTGTAGATGTATAGTTGTTCTGTAGCCATGCCTGAGCCCCAGACGCTGTAGTATGCGCCTGCATTTGAGTAGTTCTTCGCTTCGAAGGCTGTTACTGTTCCATCCTTCTTAAGACCGAACTTAAAGTATGTGACGCAGGTCCAGCGGTGGAGACCTTGCAGGAGATTATCTTCTCTGGTTAACTTGAACTTAACTGGTCTACCTGTCTTTGTTGCGAAGATCGCTGCGAGAATGTGGCATCTCTGAGCGCCTGATTTATCTCCGAAGCCTCCTCCACATAATTCAGCGTGCACACAAATCCTGCTTTGAGGTATACCTAATACTGTAGCCAACGTATTGCGTGGGCCGTGCATGTATTGAGCGTCTGTCCACATGTGCAGCCTTCCATCTTTCTCCCAGCTCACTAAAGCAGCGTAAGTGCCTATGTTATTGTGCTGGATCGTCTGACTCTTTAACTTAAACTCAACCGTTAACTCAGCTTCCGCAAACCCCTTCGCAGTGTCACCAACCTTATATGTGACGGTGGTTGGTGTTCTGACGATGTTGCCGCCTTCATGTAGCTGTGGCGCATCAGGTTTTATCGCCTCTTCAACATCCAAAACGTATGGTAGCGGCTCATATGTCACCTTAATCTTAGATAGCGCTTCCTCAGCGATATAGGGGTCATCAGCAACAACAGCACAAACCTCTTCACCAGCATACCTTACCTTGTCATAGGGGAGTATCATCATAGTTGTGCCGGCAAGCCTCACAGGGCTGTCCTTGAAGTCAAAGGGTGTAAGCACACCATGCACACCCTTCATGGCAAGCGCTGCGCTAGCATCAACAGCAGTAACCTTTGCGTGCGCATACGGACTTCTCAGAATCCTCATGTAGAGCTGGTTAGGTAGGTTAAAGTCCCATCCATACTTTATTGCACCAGCTGCTGCCTTCGCTCCTGTAATGCGTGGCCCATTGTATTTTCCTACTAGTCTAAACTCTTGCTGCGACATATCACTTCGCCGCCTCCAACACAGACTTCACGATAAACGGCCAGTTGCCGCACTTGCAGAGGTTCCCACTCAACGCCTCCTTCACCTCCTCCTCCGTAGGCTTGGGATTCTTCTCCAACAGAGCCTTTGAGACCACGATAATTCCAGGTATACACATGCCGCATTGAATGCCTTCGTTGTTTACGAATGACGCTTGGAGCTTATCTAAGTTGCCCACAGTACCTATCCCTTCGATTGTCGTAATCTTGCTTCCGCTTACTGAGCAGGCTAGTAGCATGCAGCTCAACATCGGCACACCATCCACCAAGACGGCGCAAGAGCCGCATTCGCCTCGGTCGCAGCCAGTCTTTGTGCCTGTTAATCCAAGCTTCTCTCTAAGCACATCTGCCAGACTCCATCTGTTGTCGACAAGTAGTGCATAGTCCACACCGTTAACGTTTAGGGTTATGAGCGAAGTATATCCTACTTCCGCTTCAGGCGCAACAGTCCGAGTAGTTGTGACGGTAGTTGTAACGGGCTGTGTGACAGTTGTAGCTGGCTGTGTAACAGTCGAAGTTACAGTAGCTGTGGCTGCAGTTTGCGTAGTCGTAACAGTCTGTGTAGCTGTTTTTGTAGTAGTGACTGTAGTTGTTGCTGCTGGTGGTGCTGCTGCTTGCCCCGCTAAGTACCCTCCTACCGCGCCCACTATAATTCCGCCGACAACACCACCCGCTGCAGCCGCTGTTGAAACGCCTAGAAACTTTCTACGCGTGATCCTTTTTGTTTTTTCGTTATCAGAATCCATTACGCATCACTTTTTCGGGCAATAGGTAAGCTTGCTAAGTATTTATTTTTTATCATATTTAACTCTAAATATTCTATAATATTTATTGAAATCCTCTGGAAAAACATATATATGTGAATGAAGGATGTTAGCTTGTATGTCTGCTAAAGTTATCGATGCAAGAAACCAGCCTTGCCCAAAGCCGATTTTGATGGCAAAAAGGGCGTTGGAGAGCGCGCAAATAGGTGAAATTCTAGAGATAATCGTCAATGACAAAACTTCAAAAGAGAATGTTCTCCGCTACTGCTGGAATAATGGGCAAGAAATCCTTGAATCAAGATATGAAGGTAATGATTTCCACCTCAAAGTTAAGAAAACTCCATTCAAAAAAGTCGATAAACCTTTACCTGTAATAGGACCTTGTGGTCAACGGTGGGACTAAGGAAACTTATCGAAGGGCTTATAAGATAAAACTATCAAAAGGGTCACAAGATCATTGTTCCCTAAGATAGCCTTAGGAAAAGAGAGCCGCGATTGGATGCTGGCTCGGTATGTAGTAGACCATTTTGAGAGAAGCGGCAGTTCTCTGCAAGGCGAACTATCGTTTAACCAAAAATTAGGGGAAGAGGTTGTAGAGATCATGGGGAATACGATGTTAGGACCATTTGCGGTGAAAATAAGGGATGAACCGCTTACCGACAAAGAGATCGACGACTTCTATAACCTATGTGTGGCAAGTAGGCTATATGAGGGGCTTGTGATCTCCCCAAACAAACCAATGGATAAGGCGATGCAGACAATACTACTCTTTGACAACAAAATTATGGTAAAATGGTTCAGAGTTCGAAATATTGAGGATGCAGTAACGTATATTACTACATACTACACCTTTGAAGCGTTGTTCGAAGGAACTAACGCGTACCTTATCTGCACGCCTAAACTTTTGCCCAAGAAAAAAGCGTGAAGATAAGCATTATTTAAGAATTTTTCTATCTACCACAAATTAGCCGCATCTTAAAGCGTATTTCTCCAAATTGTATGTTTCTAAAACACATATATAGAGGACGTCTAAAAATATAAATGGTATGAAGGGAGCAAAGAACAAACAGACGTACCTTAAGATCTCTAGCTTTATTGCTGTGCTTTTGCTTTTAGCAGCCTTAACTCAAATTAGGCTACCTCAGAAGGCTTTGGCTGAGGGGTTCGTCCCACTACCGGATGAGTATAGGGACGCGGTAACAGTGGAAACCATCAATGGAGCAGTACAAGCGATACTTGCAGTGGATGAACACGGAGATGTGGGGCAGTTAATGAGTGAATATGAGATGTGGAAGATAAGTGAGGGGGCTGTCCTAAGACCTTCAGCAGTGAATACGCAAGGCTGCTCCTCAGAATATATCAATAATTTGCAGATAAACTTCACAATCACACACACAATACTTGAACGGGTTGTTGGGACAGTAAAAGTAGAGATATGTAACTATGAGACTGGATTCGTTTATGACTCCAGACTATTATTAGTGAATTTTATACCTAGGGAGCCAGTCAACAAAATTATGAAGTTTTCTGTCGTTACACTTGAATCTAACACTGCCTTCTTAATTAAAATAACCTTTCCAACCGCTGAAGAGCTTGCTTACGAAGAGCCCAAAACAAAACAAGTGTCATTGTTAGAATACATGCTCTACCAAATTGGAATAACACCACATTAAACGAAAATGAGCCAAACAAAAGCGGTGAAAATCCTTTTACCTTATACACGCAGACAGATCTCCATATCGTTAGTCGGCTTTATCCTCTCCTACATACTATCATTAATCAAACTAACCTACCCCTATAACGTTGAGCTGAACCTTTCACAAATCGGTATCTTTATAGCAGCTTGCTCAGGTGGACCTATAGTAGGAGCGATTACCGGATTAATCGGCGCTCTACAAACCCAACCTATATACATTGAATATGATGTGATGATATTCTACGCTTTACTCGGCTTGCTTGCTGGAGGGCTATCTAGTCGAATTAGACCACTGTACTCTACAATAATCTCTTGGCTGATAATTGGATTAACCATTTACCTAACATCACAATTCTACACAATCATTATCACCAAACTACATTGGATAATTGTTGTGAACACCTACCTCATATTAGCGGGAGCTTTAGCGGCGGATCTAGTGGCAACTTACCTGGGCTCATCGAGAAACATAAGAGTAGCTAAGACGGAGGCAGCCGCAAAAAAGAGGCAAACTCAACCAATTAGTATTTGAGCACTGTTTACTATAAAGGTTAAACCAAGTATGCCGCCAGCTAAAGCACCTATAGAAGTGATTCGTTGAATAGCAGAGGTATCTTTCAACCTAAATAGACCAAAAAAAGGTAAGGTAGCTGCTAACGGTAGAACAGAGGAGCCTATCCAAAACATACCTACAGCGGCGTAAGCAAAAGATAGATTTGAAGCAGAATACATAGACAAAACTGAAAGCAATGGAAGACAGGCCGAAAAACTTGTGAGATAACCAAGTAGGAAGGGAATTCGACCTTGAGAGAAGGTCTTACAAGAAGCTTGCTCACTTTTAACCAGCGACTTATAACAATGATAAATCATAACGAAGCCAAGGCTAAGTGAGGTTAATCCTTTGACAAGCGGAGTTTCAAAGACGTTAATCTGCGCCGCTGCGAGATAGAAGATTGTAGATATGGCTAAGTAGCTCATCAACCTACCTAATGAGAATAGAGCGACAATAAAGAGCGAGTTGCCAACAGTCTTTTTGCCAGTAATTAGTTGAACAGAAAGAATAGGTAGACAGATAGATGTGCAACGCACACTATTTGACACGCCGAGAATAAACCCAGCTAAAACTGCTTCCATCATATCAAGATCAGAGCTAACTCATACACTACAACAATAAACCAGTAAAACCAAATTAAACCAACAGCAACGCTCAATGTAACCAAATATATCTTAGGCTCGATATTCAAATTAAAGGTCTTCAGCTCTATAGCTTTTTGAGGACACCTCTCCACACATACTAAACATTTATCACAAGTGTCCGTTATCTTAACACCTCCACCTTCACTATGTTGGATCGCAAACGTTGGACAGAGAGTTGAACATACACCACAATCGGTACAATGATCATCCTTAACCCTAATCTTAAACGGCGCGGCTTTGTCGATTAGGCTTAAAGCCGCACCTAGCGGGCAGATGAAGTGGCACCACTTTCTTCTGCTAAGAAGGGGTAGAGCGACAAAAAATATTAAGAGAATTGCTACTGCTATAGATAGGTTTAGAGATGGAGATACCCAAGATAGTATACCAGCCCAGCAAAAAACACAGAGCCACTGCACAGCAAAGAGTAAAGAGAGTAAGACGGTTACAAACAATATTGCATATTTCAAGTCAAAAAATAGTTGCGTAGCCTTCGCAGGTGTAGCGTCTGAAAATTTGATAGTCGTTAGCTTCAGAAGTGGACGCCTCAGAGCATTATATATCTTAGTGAAGACTTTTGCGTGTCTAGCTACTTCGCCTAACCCACCGAAAGGGCAGAGCCAACCGCACCAACCCTTACCAAGTAGAAAAGCACTTACCATAAAGAAAGCAAATACAAGTAGAAAGGTGCTCAAGCTAAGTGGGAACTCAGCAAAGAACTTCATATAGATAGGAACAGAAATATAAATCTGGTTTCCTACACTTGCTGGTATAAGAAAAGGACAGATTATTGAGATATATCCAGAGCCAGAAAGAGCGGATGGCAAAATAGATATACGCTCATGCCTTGAAATCCACAGATCAAGATAGTTCCCCAGCTGATACAAGAAAGCAGCGAAAGTTATCCACACAAATAAAGTAAGAACTGCCACAAATATGCTTCTCATACGCGAGGTTTTGCCGCGTACAACCGCCAAGAAAGTAAAGACCCCACTTATAGGCGCTATAATAGCTCCAAGCAACAACTGCTGAGAAGAATAAAGGTAGAAGGCTATAGACGCAACAAATAGTGAAGCTAAAAAGTGGTCAACTTTGATTGCTGGTTTAGCTGCAGGAACTCTCCTTCGGAGCATCTTAACATCTATCTTTATTCAGTATAATAATGTTTTTGCAGACACATATATTTAAAAATTGAACAATAATTTCCGCTTCACATCTTTGTTCGCATAAATATATTGAGAGTTGTATAACATCTTTATCTCTTTAAAGACAAGCATATAAGCTTTCTAAAATTTTTTACACCTTCTTAGCGAGACCACCATTCACACAATCTAAAATCTGATTGGAGACAGGTCATCATATTCCCGCTTTTTTTTTAATCAGAAATGTTAATAAATTGTTAAGATTATCAGTTAGTTAAGATGTGGGTTTCGAAGCGGCTTGGTGAATGCTACTCTAAACTTTACATCAAGTTTGGTCAGGAACTGTTTACGTTCAGCGAAGCTAAAGAAGCTCTATCGTTTGATGAAAATAGGCTTTCTGTAGCCTTCAGTAAGCTCCACTCCTCAAGGATGTTGCTGGTTTTTAACCGAAGGAGACCTAGATCTTATAGACTTTTGAATCCTGAAAACTTTGCCTTTTTAGCTTCAGGGTTTATCAAAAACTTCGATAGAATCGTCCAAGAGAGGTACCTTAATCTCATATTGGGTTGCCTTCTAACTCTTATGAAAACGGTGAAGCTAGATTCGTTTGCTGTCTACGGCTCCGTGGCGCGTGGAGATGCATCTGACTGTAGCGACATTGATATACTCTTAATCTCAGATTCACTGCAGGGAAGCCTTAGCTCCAGAGTTGAGAAACTCATACAAATAGAGAATAATCTGAGTGAAGAGCTTATGTGGCTTAGGGAGCATGGAATATACACGTCCTTAAGCTTCTACCCTCTTAAAAGAAGCGAGGCGTTAAGGCTACCACTTCTGTTCTTAGATTTAACAGAGGAAGCCGTAATCCTTTATGACAGGGATGGGTTCCTTGAATCTTTACTACTCGAGCTTAAAGCGAAGCTACTTAAGTATGGTGCTAAGAAGCACGTAGTAAACAAGAAGCACTGGTACTGGGACTTAAAGCCAAACTACAGATTTGGTGAAAGAATTGAAGTTGTATAAGGTTGCGAGAGCATATCTTCGCCAAGCCGAAGCTAGGCTTGAAGACGCCAAGGAAGCTTTTCCGAAGCGTAATTACCCCTACACTGTAAGGCTAAGCCAAGAATGTGTTGAACTGTCTTTAAAGGCTGTGCTGAAAGCTGTTGGTATAGAATATCCTAAGATCCATGATGTCTCAGACGTAATGCTTCTAGTTGAAGATAGGTTTCCGAGCTGGTTCAGAGAGGAAATAGGGTTTCTAATTGAGTCAAGCAAGATTCTAGTTAAAAAGAGGGAAATAAGCCTCTATGGGGGAGAAGAATCTTTCCTCACACCTGAGGAGGTAATCAACGCTAGAGATGCAGAGGATGCGGTCAAAAGGGCTGATAAAACATATCACTTATGTGAAAGACTTGTAGCTGAAATTGAGAGAAAACAAGAGTCTGAAGACAACTAGAATGTTGCTACTATTATAAAATTAAGGTTAGAAAATTACTATTACTCGTGCCTTAGGCATTCAACTGGAGTAAGGCGAGAAGCTCTCCAAGCTGGAAGTAAACCCGCCAAAGCGCCTACTACTGTAGCCATAAGGATTGCAATAAGGATGAGTTGAGGTGTAATGATTGGTACTATTTGAAGTGTGGAAGCTTGGGTCTGAGCTCTAGCCCCACCAGCCATAATTGGGCCGGCGCCAAAGCCTATTCTACCACCGAATAATGAGATTACGAAGTTTGAGATTATACCGCCTGAGAGAGAGCCGATTACACCTCCTATAAACCCTGTAAGCACAGCTTCTGATAGGAAGAAGAGTAAGATAGCTGTGTTTGTGTATCCTACGGCTTTTGCAACTCCGATCTCTCGAGTCCTCTCGTAAACCGATGTAAACGAAGTTGTCATTATACCCATGAATGCTACAACGACAGAGATTGAGGCTATAGAGGCGAGAATGGTACTCATGGTGCCCGTGATATTTTGGATTGTTGAGAGTATAGATGATACAGTCATAACTCTAACATTATTTCCAAATATTTCAGAGATAGCGGCTGTAACATCGTTGACAACTTCTCTACTCGACGCTATAACGTAGGCGCCCGTGTACTGGTTTCTGCCTGTTAGCAACCTACCGCTTTCGAGAGGTACGAATACTGTATCATCGGGATTAATGAATAAGCCTTGACCGAATTCTGAGAGTACACCTTTAACCAACAGTGATCTGGAAGTAGTCCTACTTTGCTGCTGAAGTGAAGCAGCTTGCAAAGCAGAGCCGCCTATGCCTTGGAGAGTTGAGCCAGATTGTATTGAAGCGGTGATAACTTGATATAGGGAGATGGGAGGCGTTTCTGTGTCTGGCGGTTTAGCCAGCCTGTATCCTATTAGGGCTGCGGTCATATCTGAGCTTTGTGGCATAGAACCCTCAATTATTGTGATATCTGGGAATAATATACTTAGTTTTTCGAGGTTGATTGATACTACCGCAGCTTGAATGTTTGTACCTCCGTACTGTAATATAGAGTTCACCCGATAGTAAGGCAAGATTTCTTTAACACCCTTTATATTTCGAATCGTATTAACCTCAACATCAGTAAACGTGAAGCCTCTGCCTACCGGCATAACTTGGATTGTCGTTACACCCATCTTATCAAACTGCGCTGAAACACTATGGCTAAGACCTTCTGTTGCACCAATAAGCGCTACAATCGCAGCGGGTCCGATTGCTATCCCAAGTATAGTTAATGCAGCCCTCAGCTTTCTCTCTCGTAGAGCGTCAAATGAAAACTTGAGGATGTCACGCAGAAGCATGCCTTCTTCTCCTATATGCTCTAATTATGCTAAAGACGCCTCCTGCTACTATTACTGCTAAGGCTGTAAGGAAGACGGTTCTTAAGGTAGTAAGTAGTTCTTGCGTTTGGGATGCGATAGGTTGTGTAGTTTGTGGTGTGATTCTGGTTACAGTTACTTGGAGTGTGTATTCTGAAGAGTACTTGCTTCCATAGCTGTCTTCATACTCTAATACTACGGTAATAGGGTAGGTGCCGTTTGCAACGTTTCTGCCTACAGTTGCAGTAAGGCTGAATGGGATGGGTGTATTCACAGAAATGTCACCTATATACTGACTTCTGAGAATAGGTTGGAAAGGTTGGCTCGCTTTAAGAGAGACTGTAGCGTAGTAGGCTTGACGGTTACCCTTATTGAGAACGTTTCCAGTTATGGTGATGTTTCCACCGGGTTGCGTCGAGGATGGTGTGCTTTGCATATTTTGGAAGGAAATTATTATGGAGCCCTGCACGCTAAAGATGATGGTGTATGATTCTTTGCGCCAGTTGCCCATCCAATCAAAGTAGCTCAGAGATGCTACTACACTTTCTAGAGAGTCTGTTGTGAGTAGTGAGGCGAAGATCTTAGGCTTAGCCTGCACTGCTGCTTGTGCATCAATGGAAGGGAAGAACCACTTGGCGCTCTCAGGAAGGATAGAGAGAGTTGTTGAGGCTGAGGTAAAGGAGACTTCAACTGATGATAATGGTTGTGAGCCAATGTTCTTTATTAAAATAAGGGGGTTGTTTGTGCTGCCAGATTTTAAGACAGTGGAGTTAGCCGATAAAGTGATTGGGGAAGACCACTCTTTTACTGGAAGTGTGAAGGTGTAGATGTCGTTATACGTGTTCCATTGCTCATCTAGATAGTTTAAAGAAAGTTGGAATAGTATGTTGCTATCTCCTACGCTCTTGGGCACAGTTACACTAAACTTTAGGCGTATAGTCTGTTTAGGCTGGATTACTTCGCTATATTGTGCTTTATCTACTAGCATAGAAGCAGATGGCGATGAAAGTGTAGCAGTGATGTTTTGAATAGGTCTACTTAGATTATTCGTAATTTGCACATCAACATCGTTTACACTACCGCTTACAAGCGATGAAGATGCTGTTCTAACGTTCAGTAAACCCGAGGATGATGAAGATGATGAGGTGATGAAGGATAAAACCTTCTCTTCCGATCTGATAAGGTTTGCGCAGAGATAGCTTAATCTAAGCGTAAACACTACGCCTGAACCTGAAGCTATGTTCTGTGGAACAAATATGCGGGCACGTAGAGTAGTCACTTCACCTACCTCAAGAGCTTTTGTGGCGTCTTCGGTACTGAGCAGAATAATATTGGAGGGAGGAGTTAAAGTTATTTGAAGGTCTTTTGCTGCGGCTGTGCCACTATTTTTGATCCTAAAGATGATAGTATTTTCAGCGCCTAAGATGAGGCGCTGTTTATCAGCCTCAACCTCTAATTCTGCTCTTCCAGGCAGAAGGACTATTACACTCACGTTTTGAGCCTGCTTCAACGAGCCTTGCTCGACATATTGTGGGATAAGCACAAATTTATGGAAACCTAAGGTAGCGTTTGCATTCACATTTAACGTAAATTTGAGGGTAGCGTATTGTGATGGCGGTATGGTGCTTGGGTAATACGCTGAAGCGATACTACCGCCTGTAGTATTGGTAAACGAGTCTGGAAGATAAAGTTTGGAAGATAGCCCAGAAATGGTGTAGCTTTCACAATTCTGAATCGTTACACTTAAAGTGATGGATTTATCGCCTGGTGCTGCTAGAATTGGTAAGTCAGGTGAGCCCCATACAGCATCTACAACACGGAAAGATGCGGGTTTAGACTGCACTGTTAACCCTATCGACTTTACATCAGTATGTGCCTTACCATATACATCCTTATATGAGATGGTCAATGTAGCTTGGTAGAGTCCTGCTGTTGCTGTGTTAGGAAGAGAAGCGTTAACCTTGTAGATTACTGCTTTATTGGGTGCGATCTCATTAAAGTATTGAGTAGCTCCCAAAGGATCTACTACAATTGGTAGGCTGCTTGGCGGTGTTAAGGTGATAGATGGATTTAAAACAGAAGCTGAACCTACATTAGTTATCTCTAACGCTAACCTATTTGTTGAACCTATGTAAAATTCTGTAGAAAGAGGAGTGACTGTTATTTTACCTCGTCCAGTTAAAACGACGTTAACAGGTATTATCTGCTGCTGCCTTGTTGACCAAAGATCTATATACGAAAGTCTTAGAGTAAGAGTGTAGTTCCCTACAGAGGTATCTTCATCTATATTGAGAAGGTACTGTAGTGTAAAAGTAGCGCCTGCTGCTACAGTAGCGTCGCTATAGCTTACTGCAACTGAGCCGCCTGTAGTGTTGGTGAAAGGTTTCTTCAAGTGTAGGGTTGCGTTAATTGATGAGATCTGATATGTTTGGGTATTACGCAGAATTAGCGTTAATAGCGCAGATTTATCGCCCGGTGCTGCGGGCTCGGGGTTAGACGGTGAGCCCCATAGACTGTTTAATAGGTAGAATTGTTGAGGATTTGTAATAGGTAGCTGTAAGATTCTTTTTACGGTGTGTTCAGTAGCAGAGGGGTCTCTATAGGTTATGCTCAGATTTGAAGTGTAGAGAGATGGTTCAACGTCTTCAGCGATATTTATATAGAAGGATAGAGTTGCGGCTTGCCCAGGTTGTAGAGAAGGATATGGTGCCACACATACAGAGCCTCTTGTTGAGTTGTAGAAGGGGTGGGTAAGCAGCAGCTTAGTGTTTATGTTGGTGATGGTGTAGGGGTTGAGATTCTGGATAACTATCTGGAGCGGTACATTTCTGTCGCCTGGGTGTGCTGGAAGTGTTAATGAGGCACCCCATGAGTAGCTTACAACATCAACTTTAGGCGATGGGGAAGCGTTGACAACGATACCTATGCTATAAGTCTTTGAAACTGGAGAGCCGTAAGCGTCTGTGTAAGAGAGAGTAATCTGAGCTTGATAGACTCCTGGTACTACATTCTCCGCTACTTTAACATCTACATCAAAGAGGTAGCTCGCCTTTGCTGGTATCTCGTAGAGGTATTGCGTGGATTGAGAAGGGTCTAGGTTTATGCCTGTCGGTGTGGTTAAAGTTATTGAGAGCTTATATGCTGCTGCGCTTCCATTATTCTTGATTAAGAAAGTGAGCTTACCTTCTTCACCTAAGGTAAGTGCAGTGCTAATAGGTGTTAAAATAAAGGTGCTTTTACCTGGTAGGTAAATCTGAAATGTGATGTTTTGGGAGAGAGAAGTATTCCAGTGATCTAGGTAGTTGATGGTTAACGTTGCCCAATAGGTACCTGTAGGTGCGTCTTTGGCAATATCTAGGGTAAATGTTGCTGTTGCTGTTGCACCTGAGAGTAGGGTTGCTGCAACAAAGCTTGTAGTATCTATTTTGCTGGTGTGGTTGAAGGGATAGTTAAGATACAGAGAGCCACTAAGAGCATATACTGCGTGTGGAGCAGTATTCTGGAGAACAACGCTTAAAGTTGCTCCTTTATCTCCTGGCTCAACCACTGCAGGAGATGAAGGAGAACCCCAAACGGTTTGGAGCACTTTGAATTTGATAATAGGTGAGATCTGAACACTAAAGCTTAGTGTTGTGGAATATTGGGTTCCTGCGGCACGGTAGTTGATTAATAGGTGTCTTAGATATGTGCCCGGAGTTGCTGTTCGGTCAATGTTTAAAGTGAATTCGAATGTAGCATAATCTCCGCTTGTGAGTGTAGACTTGGATGTAGTTCCTACAGCTTGGTCGTAGGAACCACTTTCGCTGCTGAAAGGTGGACCTAATGGATAGAGTAGTGGCGTTATTGTATTATAGGTCTCGCCTCCTGTATTCTGCACTACGACGCTGAGCTTCACCTTTTGATCTCCTGGATAGACTATAGTTGGGTTAGCAGGTGTACCCCATACAGCGCTTACTATTGTGAAGGTGGTTGCTGACGATGCTGAAAGGTAGGAAAGAGGTGCTAGTAAAGTTGCGAATAACAACATGAAGAGCAAGGCGATGGTTTTGTGTTTAAAGTGTTCAGATTTTGTTTGATTCATATTGTCAAACCTCTTAGTCGCTCTTCTTTTTCGATTAACCCATCTCTAATGAAGAGAATTCTGTCAGCGGTCTTTGCTAAATCCATGTTATGTGTGATGACGACTAGTGTTTTGCCGAATTCTTTATTTAAACGATGTAAGAGGTTGATGATGCTCTGAGTGTTCTGCGTATCAAGGTTACCAGTAGGTTCGTCACAAAGTAGTAGCGGCGCATCGGTTACAAGTGCTCTAGCTATAGCGACACGCTGCTGCTCCCCACCGCTCAGCTTCGAAGGGGGACGATTACTTTTATCACTTAAACCTACTATCTGTAAGCATTGTAGAGCCTTCTGCCTACGTATCTTTGGCGGAACCCCTGCTGCAGCTAGAGGGTACTCCACGTTGGCTAACGCGGTCATCCGCTGAATTAAGTTGAAGGATTGGAAGATGAAGCCTATCTTCTTATTCCTAAGCTCGGCTAGATCTTTACTACTAAGCTTTGATGTGTCTACTCCATCTATGTAGATTCTACCCTTGCTGGGTGTATCTAAACAACCCATCATATTCAACAATGTTGATTTCCCACTACCTGATGGCCCTACTATCGCTACAAATTCGCCTTTGAAGATTTCAAGTGATACACCTCGAAGCGCAGGTGTTTCTACACCATTACCTGAGTAAGTCTTAGTTACAGAGGAGAGGCGTATGATTACGTCTCTTTCGCTTTCCGGTCTCGCAAGAGGTTGAGGAATATAAGGCAGTGTTAAGTTTATGAGCGTAGCTTTGCTTATGTTGGATTCAGCTTCTTTGCTACAAGGCTCTTTAACTTCAGTTGTTTTACCTCCCCCCTTCTTTGGCTCTAAAAGGATGCCTAATAGTATCAGAAGAAGCCCAGATACTCCGATCAGATATGAAGCAAGTTTGATGTAGGTGGTTGTCTGCAGAAGTTGAAAGGTTTGCGTTTGAGGCTGGCGTATAAATCCGCTTCCTATGGTAGAAGGTTGAGTTGTAGTCGTTATGCCAAAGATTATTAGATTGACTTCACGGTCAAGAACCATAAGTGTGGTTAATGAAGCTGCCACTAAGACGAAGCCCAATGCTACAATAAGTTTACGCATCTGCCTTCCCTCCCTTTGAATCGAAACACCTTAAAGCAGATTCGGGGAACCGCCAAAAATTTCGAAAACAACGGTTTTCGAAGACTACCTTAATTAGAAGGAGAATAACTGTTATAGTTAGTGCAGCTGCTATTATCCAACCTAAATTGATGTAAGATGCAGTAGAAGGTAAAGGTATAGGGGCTGAGAAGTAGATCTCTGGGTCTTGGAAGACGCTTCTATTAAAACGGGGAAAGGAAATTTGGTGTGCAAACGCAATACTGTAACCTCCTAACATGCGTTCTTCGAACATAGGTTTTATGTCTCTGATTTTGACTGGCTGAGGCGCTTCCTTGAAAATAAACAAAGGCTGTAATGAGACTGAAACTATATCACGCTGTAAACTGCCATCTATATACGCATCTGCGCTGGTAAATATAGACGATTTAATGCGTTCATTAGCGGTTACTAGATCGATGTTTTGCATCTTATACGCATCTTTTGAGGTCTTATACACTCCCACTTCCCTTAGTGAAATCTGCTCTTTACTTTGATAGAGTAATGTCGATATTAAAGCAAGCCTAATACCAGATCCAGAGGACCAGTTAACATCTTCTACCTTATAGCTCACTTTCACTTTCAAACCACTACTCTGCATCCTCAGGTGATAACCTACTTGTAGTGTGCTGTCAATGGTGTCAGGATTCAAAGAACCGTTGGTTATCTCGAAGCCTCTGATAGTTAATGATGCATTCCAATTATATAGATAATCTTCTTGGAGTAGACTTTTGCTGATACGCCAACGCATGGCAGTTGACGAATGATCAAATGGTAGAAGAGGATACACCTTAAGAATCTTGTCTTGAGAAGGTCTCCAACCTACAGCTTCATCTATAGGCGCAAAACTTTGCCGTTCAAATTGTAAAGTGAGAAGGCCGTCATTATCTTGATCTTCATATTGTACCAAGTAGAGGGGGATATAGGTTAAAGCGTGATCAAGAGAACCGTCTTCAAATGTCTTGATTATTTGAAGTGTAAGATAGCTGTCGTATACCCTTGGAGAGTGGGGTGGCATGACTTGCCAAGCCAATATCGCACGGACCTGCCCATTATCCTCGGAGGCAACTGTTAAAGTGTAACCTGTGTACCTTGAGCCTTGATAGCCAGCTTGAGTGCTTGTTAAAGAAGGTGTTATAGAGGAGATTACTCCTCCACCCTTAAACTCAAAACTTCTTTGAGCATATGCTGTGTTTAATGTTACATAATCTATTATTATTGATGTGCCTAGCATTGAGCCCAAAAGTATCAGCAGCATTTCCCTCCACAGCAAACCCTAATGATAGAAAACGTTGACGACTTTAACCCTTTTGTTTCGGATTTTCCGAACAACCTTATGCCTTAAAGGTTCGAAAAAGTCGAGGCAAACAAATACATTATACTGAAACTAGTAATAGAGTTAAAGCGACAGATAAGTAAAGAATTATTGAAGACACCAAAGCAGCCTTCTCAACAGCTAAACCTTTAGAAAGAGAGATTGCGGATGTTAGGAAACATAACGAAAACCCTATGCCAATGAGCATCAGGATCTGGGCTTGTGTTAAGGTAGGGTATGTGAAGATGGATGCTGTAGGCAGTAAAAGAGAAGGGAGAAAAGAGAAGGCTGAGCCTATCAGCAGAGGCTTCACTCCCTCTTTTACTCTATATAAGATCAGAGGGATAAGGTTAGCTATTGCATTAACTACTAGGTACTCTGCTACGAAGAGAATTGGTATATACAATTTAGATAGAGGTAGATGATTTAAGTAGATAAATAGGATTGGGTAGAGATTTGATTTATACGCTGAGTAAGCACCGTATATTATTATGGTAGCTGCAAATATAGAAGCATACTTCGTCTTACCATATAAGTATAAGATGATGGGCCAACCTAAGAGCCATCGCGTTAAGTAAAGCGCTGCACTTAGCTTATGTTTCACATATCGGCTGGAGGATATCCTTTCTTCGCTTTCTAACAAGAGCTGGTAGGCGAATTTACCTTTCTCATTTAAAGCATATTTCTTTGACTCATTCTGATCCAAAAGCCCCTTAAGTTGGTCGAGCTGGTAGTAGAGGGTACCTATACTTACATTAAGGTTGGCTTTAAGGTCACTAAATCCAGCATAGCCTTTTTCACCCAAATACTTAATGATTCGCCTTCTTAAAGGATGCCCAAGCATAGCGAAGAAGTATGAAGCTTCATCCTCCAAGTGTCTTTACCAGAACACTACTCTGTATAAGAAGAATAAAAGTATGCTTGAAGCAACTAAAAGCTGAAGGGTTTAGCAAACCATCAAACTTATTGAAGTAATCTATTGTGTAAATGGTGTTAGATGTCGAAGTAGAGGTAGAATTCGTGGGGATGTGGTCTCATAGATACTTCAAAATATTCTTTTAATTCAATTTCTATTATGCGTTCAATAGCTTCCTCTGGGAATATGGGCTTCAGAAATTCTGAGTCGCTTTTAAGCGCTTCAATAGCCTCCTTTAGGTTTCCTGGCAGCTCTCTTACACCGAGTTCACGCCTTCTCTCTGGTGTTAGCTTATAGATGTTTTCGTCTAGTGGGTCGCCTATTTCGATCTTCTTCTTTATACCATCGATTCCGGCTGCTAATAGTGCTGCGAAGCAGAGGTAGGGGTTGGCTGAGGGGTCTGGTGGTCTATATTCGATTCGTTTTTTAGCAGCGCTTTTAGAACCCTTCTCATAGATGGGTATCCTTACTGCTGCTGATCTGTTGCTTTTACTCCAACCCACATAAACTGGCGCTTCATATCCTGGGACAAGCCTTCGGTATGAGTTTGTTGTTGGTGCAGTGATTGCTGATAGTGCTTCTGCGTGCTCCAGCAACCCTCCAATATAATATCTTGCAAGTTGACTTAGCTCAGCGTATTCGTCTTTTTCATCATAAAAGAGGTTTACTCCATCTCTCCATATGCTCATATGCACATGCATGCCTGAAGCGTTGTCTGAAAAGATGGGTTTAGGCATCATGGTTGCTACCATGTTATGCTGCACAGCTACATTTTTGATAACATACTTGTATGTTACTACGTTGTCGGCTGTTTTGGTTAACGTGTTGTAGAGTATGTCGATCTCGCATTGTCCGGCTGTGGCTACTTCGTGATGGTGGGCATCACATTTAACACCAAAATAGTCCTCTAAAACTCTTACACATTCGCTTCTGAACACCATAAGCGTGTCTTGAGGCGGGGCTGGGTAGTAGCCTTCTTTGAAGCGTATAGGGTAGCCTGAGCAGCTCCAAGCAGCCTCCCTTGACTCAATAGAATAGCTCTGACCACGGTAAGGTGCCAACGTATCCCATGCGACTTTGTCAAAGACAAAGAACTCAACCTCTGGTCCCCAATACGAGGTGGTATAACCTAGTTTATTGAGCTCGGCTTCAGCCTTTTGAGCTATTGCTCTAGGATCCCATAGTAGTCGACCAGTGCCAAACCCTCGGTAAACGTCACAAAGAAGCCTAGCAGTCTTGATTTCTTCACTATACCATGGAAGGACTGCGTAGGTGGTTGGATCTGGTACAAGTAAGAGGTCTGATTCGTGGATTTCAACGAAGCCTCTTATTGAGGAACCATCTAATTTAGGTACGCCAGCGCTAAAGGAGTCTTCGTTAAGTTCTCTTGAAGGTATGGTCACGTGCTGCAGTTTACCTGGTAGGTCTGTAAATTGAAGATCTATAAATCTGATGTTATCTTCTTTAATTAGGGAGAGTATGTCTGCTGGTGTTAAAGAATTTGGGGGTTTGCTCTTCATTTTTGGACTCTCCATTTGAATATAGCTGGTGGTCGAATTGATGACATATATATACTTAGCGCTTTTCTTACTGAACATTTGTCCAATCTCTTTTTCTAAGCATACTTATAAGTAAGCTGTGTTTTTCTTCTTTTAGTTTGCAGCTGGATGATGTTGATAAAAGGATAGTTAATGAATATCTTAAAGATGCCCGATGCTCTTATAGGGAAGTCGCTAAAAAGGTTGGTGTAGCAGTTGGAACGGTACTTGCTAGGATAAGAAAGCTTGAAGCGTCTGGAGTGATAAAAGGGTATTCAGCTATTATAGATTATAGTAAGCTTGGTTACGATATAACTGTCGTGACTGAGATTGTGGTCTCTAAGGGTAAGTTGATTGAGGTTGAGAAGAGTGTGGCTGAGATGCCAGGTGTTTGTGCAGTATATGATGTTACTGGTGAAACTGATGCGATAGTTATAGCGAAGTTTAAAGACCGCGAGAGCCTAAGCAACTTCACTAAGAGCCTTCTAAAGATGCCCTATATTGAGCGAACGAATACCCATGTTGTTTTAAGCACCGCTAAAGAAGACTTTAATCTACCGATCTAAGGCAAATGTTGATTTATTAAATATGTTTTGTTCGTTTTTGTCTTCTGTGAAGGGTTTGTCTAAGAGCCTAGTTATCTGCTCAGCTTTTACTTCACCTATGCCTTCAACTTTTGTAAGCTCGGTTTTAGAGGCGGAGTAGACTCTTCTAACTGATCCAAAGTGCTTAAGAAGTCTAACCGCTAAGTTCTCACCTACACCGGGCAGACTGCAGACGGCATATATCTGCATCTCCTTTTCGGTTAAAAGTTTTGGTTTATGCTTTGGATGTATATGTTCTTCTTTAGAGCGTGTTTGTAGTTGCTTTGCTAAAGTGACCAGTAAGTCTGCTGTTTCAAGTGGGTCATGTGTGTTTATTGTAGGAAGGTTGTATCCCATCTGCAGCTTAAGTAGAGCGCCCCAGAAGGCTCTTGGATTCTGCCTACTAAGAAGCTCTTCTTTTACATCACCTTCTATAACCAGAATGGGTTTTGCATACGAGGCTCTAAGGCGCTCTGTCTGCTCAAACAACCTACCACTGTATAGTGAATTAAAGAAGTCTTGAATAGTCTTCCTCTCAACAGCACAATCAGATGCTAGAATATAGTCTCCAGGCGTCACAGGCTGCCTTTCGACATCTATACCTAACTTAAGCAAAAGGAGGGGTATGATAGCAGGCTCTCTAGTGTCTACGATTATTTTAACCATCAAGCATACTTTATATCGCGTAGAGAAAAAGGTTTTACCTACTCCCTACATTAATTTATTGGGGTGTGAGCTGGCGGGTAGGTTTCGGGGTATCCTGAGGAAACTCCTCCCTCCTTGCAGCACCGCGGCGCCGCGAGGCGCATCGGGAGACCGATGGCTACAAAACAGAAACGACATCTGAGCTGGGGCACAGTGATGGGGGAACTCTGAGGTTCCCAGCTTCAGAGTGAAACGGTTGACCCGCGGGGAGCAAGGCCAAACATGAGGTGATGAGGGCTGCATGAACCTCGGGTAGGCTGCTTAGCGGAATCCTACCTAAAACAGAAGGAGGGTTACGGCCAGAACGCACCCCTTTCTTTTAGCTTTGTTGCTCCTCTTCTTCTAGTCTTTTGAGTTCTGCTCGTAGAAATGCTTTGTATTTTTCTCTTTGAGCCTTTCCTAAGTTGGCTATGTCTTCACGCAGAAGTGAGATGATACCTATTATTCTGTCTATCAGATCTTGTGCGATTATTTTACTGAATAAGCCTATCTTTAAGAGAGCGTTGAATCCTCTTTCAAACTCTGTGTATGTTTGTTTATATTCTTCGAGCGTTTTCTTACCTTTTTCTGTGGTTCGGTATCCGCCCTCGACCTCTTCTATTAAGCCTTCTGTGAGGAGCTTGGCTAGTAGTGGATAAACTAAGCCTGGAGAGGGTTTCCAAGCGCCTTGTGTCCTCTTTTCAGTTTCTTCTATGATTTGCTTGCCAGTCATAGGTTTTTCTAAGAGTAGCGTTAGGATGTATAGTCTTGAGAATCCTCTTGGTATAGCGCTTCTGCTCATATCATTAGTGATATCGCTAGTGATATTTAAGAATATCTTAGATCGACTTACACAGCTTTGTTAATCACTCCAGTAAATCTCTATATTTCTAACGACACCCATCGGCAGCCACCACGTGCCTATCTCATTCTCTAGACTGTTTATGTTAGAGAGCCAATTTGAAAGCTGTATATAGGTGTATTTTGTGCTTCCCTGGTTGTATTCAGCTACAGCTTTGCTGTATGCTTCTGTAGTTTCATAATAGAATCTGATTTTAGAGGTGTATTCGATGTAGTAGTTGTAGGTTAGAGGGTAGGTGCTGTTTTCTGAATGGGTTGTGTAGATTAAGGGCCTCCAAAATTCGCTGGCTGTGTAGTTTGAAGTTGAAATATACCGCCACCTTACAGCATCGAGGGCGATTACTCCATATTCCTTGCCGACTTCTATATACGCTATCTTATCGCTACCTCTTCCTCCTTCAGAGCCAGTCTCATCGACGTATACTAACCCTTTGTCAACTGTTTGGAAGGCTACTAAAGCGTGTGAATTTCCATCTGTGAACTCTATTTCGACGTAGGCGGCTCTGAAGCCTTTTGCTATTGCGTGGTCTCGGAGTGTTATTGCGAAGCCGCTGCAGTCAAATTCTTTAGCAATATAGATGAGAGTGTTGGTTTCATCTTCTTTAAGGAAGTCGACGAGTTCTTGCCAAGTTGGGTTTCTTAAGGTTCTGTTTTGCACCGTCTTGGTTACTGTCGTTTGGGTTGTCGTGGTTTCTGTTAGGGTTGTGATTGAGGTTTCGGTTGCTGTTAGAGTTACTGTGGTTGAGGATGTGATGAACTCGGTTGTTTTTACAGTTGTAGTTGTTGTGGTAGTTATCGGCGGTAAGGTTATGGTTTTATTTATTGGCGGTGCTGTGGCTGTTTCTGTTATGGTTATGTAAAAGGTAGATGTGCTTGTGGTTGTGTATCTTTCTGTCTGAGTAAGATATTCGGTTAATACTTTTGTTTCAGTTGTAAGAGTGGGTTGGGGATGCATATAGCTCTGAGTTGCTAAGAAGGCACAAACTACTGTTAATGTGATTATTAGTGCTGCAGTGGAGTGTCGCAATTATTCTTCCTCGCTCTTAAAATTTCTTTATGGCACATGGCTCTGAATTCAAGTGTTGTTGTTATTTGCACTTATATAAGTGCTTGTTGCTTGCTTAGGTTATGTTTGATTCGGAGTATCTACTTGTTGTATGTGAGAAGCCTGATGCTGCTAAGCGTATTGCATCAGCTTTAGGCTCTGTGGAGTCTGAGAGGTTTGACGATGTTGTTGTGTATAAGGTTAGTGGAGAGAGGGGTAGGTATGTGGTTTGCGCAGCGTTAGGTCATCTTTATACTGTTTGGGATGTTGCGGAGAAGAAGAGCAGCTATCCTGTGTTTGATGTAAGCTGGTATCCTTTGAATTTGGTTGATAAGGGGAAGAGGCGTGTTGGTAATTTGATTAAAGTGATTAGTAGTTTGTCTAAAGGCGCAAAAGGGTTTGTTAATGCTTGTGATTATGATATAGAAGGTGAAACTATAGGATATAATATTTTGAGGTATGTTTGTGGTGGAAAAGAGTCTGTAGCTCTAAGGGCGAAGTTTTCAACCTTAACCTTAGAGGAGTTGAGAGAAGCTTTTGCTAAGATGTCCCCTAACTCTATAAATAGGTTGGCCGAGGCTGGTAGAGCTAGGCATGTTGTGGATTTTCTTTGGGGTGTGAATCTTACCCGAGCCCTTACTCAAGCCTATTCGTCTAAAGGCGGCTATCGCACACTCAGCGTAGGTAGGGTTCAGGGGCCTACATTGGCGTTTGTTGTGGAGAGGGAATGTGAGATTAGGTGGTTTGTTCCAACGCCGTTTTGGAGTGTAAGTGCGTTGTTGGAAAAGGATGGTTTTATGTTTAAAGCTCTGTATGTTGTTGATAAGGTTGAGCGGCTGGCTGAAGCTCAAGCTATTGAAGCTGGCTGTAGAGGGAAGGAGGGGGTAGTTAAAAAGGTTAGTAAGCAGATTATACGCCAGCATCCACCCACACCTTTTAACTTAGGAGATCTACAGCATGAAGCTTACAGAGTGTTTGGTTTTTCACCTTCTTTAACTCTTAGGGTTGCTGAGAGCCTATATTTGAAAGCACTCATCTCTTATCCCCGCACTTCGAGTCAAAAGCTCCCACCTTCTATAGGGTATCATAAGATCTTCAGTGGTCTGCAGAAGCTAGAGCAGTATAGGGTTGATGTTAACGATTTGCTTACTAAACCTCTTAAGCCGTTTGAAGGAGAAGAGGATGACCCAGCGCATCCAGCTATATATCCCACAGGAGAACTGCCTCAAGGTTTGGATGATAGGCAGAGTAGATTGTATGATCTTATAGTTAGGAGGTTCTTAGCGGTCTTTGGTGAATATGCTGTAAGAGAGAGAGTATCTGCTGATGTAGAGATAGGCTCCTACCTTTTTAGAGTAAGTGGGCGGAGGACGATAGAAGAGGGTTGGATGAAATACTACAGAAGTTATGTTAGTGCTGAGGATAATCCGCTTCCACTCTTAGAGGAGGGGAATCGGCTTAAAGTTATTTCGCTTGATGTTGCTGAGCGGTTTGAGCAGCCCCCGCCACGATATAACCAGAGCAGCCTTCTAGCTAAAATGGAGAAGGAAGGAATCGGCACTAAAGCGACGAGGGCTGAAATCATCGACACTCTTTACCAAAGAGGGTATATTGTTGGCAGCAGCATAAGGGCGACAGACATAGCCTTCTCTGTAATCGAAGTTATGAAAGAATACAGCCCAAGCATAATTTCAACAGAAATGACGAGAGAAGTCGAAAGAGCATTAGAGAGCATTGAAAGAGGTGTGTTAAGTGTTTCAGATGTCATAGAGAAGGCGGCAACACATTTACTTACTTCACTACAAGAACTTAAAGTGGCTGAAGAGGAGCTCAGTTCAAAAGTTAGGGAAGCAACACGAGCCAGCTTGGCTGCAGCAGACATCATAGGAGAATGCCCAGTATGTAAGGAGGGTTATCTTAAGATCATACGCTCTAAGAAGAGCGGGAAACGGTTTGTGGGTTGCACAAATTATGATGGAGGCTGCAGAACCTCGGCGCCGCTGCCGCAAAAGGGTAGGATAAAAAGCCTTAATAGAAGATGTAAGTTATGTGGTTGGCCTATGGTGGCTGTCATACTAACTAGATATCCTTGGAGGATTTGCGTAAACCCAAGCTGCCCTACTAAGAAGGAGGAGGGTAAGCTTTGAAGTGTCTACTCTGCTGGAGAGAAAGCAAATCTAAATACGGTCTCTGCTTTTACCACGATGAAGCATACAGAAGCCTTAAAGAAGGGTATCAGCGTTGGTGTAGGGCGTACGACAACATAAGTGAAGTGAAGTATTTGGAGAGACTACTGGAGTTGCCCGAATGTGGAGAATGGATTAAAGAGGTTGCAAAGATGGAGCTTAAGCGCATAAAGGAGAGGAGTTGATAATGGTGTTAAAGAGGACTCTTGACAACCTATCTTTTAGCATAATCAAAAGATTAGAGAGAAGCCGAATAATAAGAAGAGTAAAAAGCCTACTCACACCATCTTTCAATAAGCTAATAGAAGGATTATATCTACTAGCGCTTCTCATCCTTTTAGGCGGAAGCGTGAATGCCGCACTTGAAGGCTTGAGAATTAGAGCCCCTCAAGCTATTATCTTTGTATCTTCAACCGTTCAAAGCATAGGGGAGACGATAATAAACATCTTCACCCTAATTCTTGGGACAGCAAGTATCTACTTTATTTACCGTGGAAGCAGATTTCTCTCAAGTAGGCGTTTAACAAACTTTTACTTATTTGCTGGTGCGATGGGGCTGCTAATCGCTTTAGCAATCGAATTCTACTTATTTGGCTATAAACATTAGACTTTAAATTTAAGTTATGTTAGGATTAATCGCAGAATGAGCCTTAGATGGTTGAAGGGTTTAAAATATACTAATATATTAGATAAGGTTGTTGCTACAGAATTATGCTCAAAGTGTGGCACTTGTATAGTGGCTTGTAAAGTTAACAGTAGGGATTGTTTAGATTATGCTGGCAAACCTCTAAGAGAAGAATCCAGATGTATAGATTGCGGAATCTGTCTACATTCGTGCGCTAGAGCTGATATACTTATGGAGAAGCTTGGGTTTATCAGCCGTGAGGCAGTTGAAGGTGTAGGTGAGGTTAGGGCTGCTTACGCTGTGAGAACGACGAGAGAGGATGTGCGCCGAGTATGCCAAGACGGAGGGTTTGTGACCACACTTCTCCTTTGGGCTTACGAAAATGGCATGATAGACGCTGCCCTACTTTCTGGTGTAGGCGAACAGCCTCAGCTAGCTGAACCACGCTTAGCAAAGACCGCTGAAGAAATACTTTCGTCAGCTGGGACAAGATACACTTATTCACCAAACATACTTTCTTTATTAGATGAAATACCTAAGTTAGCACCTTACTCTTCAGGTAAGATTGCGTTTGTAGGTGTTCCGTGTCAGATTCATTCACTTAAAAAGGCTCAGCGAAATAACATTAAACCTTTTGAACGCATTAAGATTTCAATTGGGCTGTTTTGCAGCGAGAGCTTTGACTATGTTGGGTTAATGAAGCAAAAAATTGAGGGGGAGATGAAGATACCTTTAGAGCAGATAGCTAAAACTAACATTAAAGGAAAGTTCTTCATCTATCTGAAAGACGGACGGCAGCATGAAATACCACTAAAGGATGTGAAGAGTTATGTAAGAAAGGCTTGTGAATTCTGTGACGACTTCACAGCCGTAGATGCAGATGTTTCTGCTGGAGGAGTGGGGTTAGATGGTTGGTCCGCTGTTCTGATAAGGAGCAAATTAGGTGAAGAAGCAATTGAAGGGATGCTTGCAGATAAAGTTATTGAAGCTAAACCTCTACAAGAGTTTAAATCAGCTTACGAACTAATGTTAAAACTCTCTAAAAATAAGAGAAGCAAAGCGGCTAAAAACATCGATGAAATATCGCTAACACTAACCATCTAAAGTTAGGTTAATCAAGAGCCAGAACACTATAGTAAACGATGGTGCTCAAAGGGTGGGGATAGAAGATATTTTACCACACAGTATAGTTGAAGCGCTTGGAGAAGGCATAAGGGTTTCAGGCAGAGTCTACCCCACCCTATGCTTAGCATGTAGAGGAGCTAAGATGCTCTGCGGTAAAGCACGATGCCCCATCTTATTAAAAGCCGAAGCTTTAGTTAAAATTAAAGGTGAGATAGACCGTGAACAACTTGCTGGTTCAACACCCCCAGCAGCTTTCGTAGGACGCTTAGGCTACCCAAAAGTGTATGTCGGCCCTCTTATACCCCATTTTTACGGTGATACCGTTCTTTTAGATACACCCGAGTGGTGGCTGGGTAGAGGAATAGAAGAGATAGTAAGTTTCAGATACAATCTTATTAGAGGCAAAAGTAGAGTTGATGTTAAAGCCGCTTCAACTGGGCATAGACTTCTAGATACACTACAAGAGTTAGCGTTAAGCACAAGATCGGTAGATGCAGAAGCGGTCTTTGAAAAGAAGCCTACAAAGATGCTCATCTTATCAGATATAACTCAACCCTTCGGCCCATCAGCACCCTTAAGATCGTTCAAGGCAGCAGATAGTAGTGTTGATAAAAGAATAGAGAAGGCGTATTACGATAAAGATCTGAAGGCTGCAGAAGCTGTAGCTGACCTATATAGGAAAGGAGTTATGGTTACAAGAATACAGCGCGCCTTCAGCTTAGGAATGTTCGGAGAAGGAAAAAGACGGAGGCTTGTTCCAACAAGGTGGAGCATAACAGCAGTAGACAGCATAATTTCAGAATTACTCGTAAAAGAGGTAAGAAACAAACCTACAGTGGATAAATACTTAGTCTACTACCTTAAGAACATAGGAAACCTCTACATAGCCGTACTAATGCCAAAAACTTGGAGCTTCGAGTGGATAGAAGCTTGGTTCCCAGGCACACCTTGGAACCCTGAAGGGGCTTCATCTAAGCCTGCATTGATGGGCGATTATGAAGGATACTGGGGTCGTAAGACTTACCCCGCTATAGGTGGATGCTACTATTCTACACGACTAGCGGTTGCTGAGGCTCTTAACAGATATGGGCGTCAAGCAACAGCGCTCGTTTTACGCGAGATATATCCAGAGTACATACTTCCTGTTGGTGTTTGGAATGTTAGGGAAAGCGTTCGCGCAGCCTTCAAGAGCAAGCCGCTGATATTTGATACGTTAGACGATGTGTTGAAGTTTGTTAAAGGTCTACTTAATGTGCCTTTACGGTCTTGGATAGAGCATAGTGTAATCCTAAGAGAAGCTTTGCATCAGAAGAGCATGAAAGACTACCTTTAATTAGCAACGACCTTCTCGTAAACATTTTTTGTTGCTTCAGCGATAGCACTCCACTTATATTCACGTTCAACCTTCTCACGCATATTTTTCCGAATCTGCTCAACAAGCTCTTTTGACTCCAGCACCCTTAAAATCCCCCAAGCAAGAGAATCAGCGTTGTTAGGGTAGACTTTAATGCCTGTCTTCTCGTGCTCTATGATCTCTGAAAGCCCACCTGTGTCTGATGCAACTACTGGGCAGCCTGCTGCCATAGCTTCTAACGCAACTATTCCAAACGGTTCGTAGATGGATGGTACTACGCATACATCAGCAGCCAAAAAAAGTTTTCTTATCATCTCAGTGTCGAGATATCCTGTGACAGCAACCTTATCCTTAAGCCCATCTTGCGAAATTCGGCTTAGAACTTCATTCTTCATGTAGCCGTCTCCAGCTATAACAAAGCGCGCATCAACCTTTCGAAGCACTTTAGGGATAGCATCTAAAAGAACACGCACACCTTTCTCCACAACCAACCTACCGACAAAAAGAATAAGAACTCCATTTTTGTCGACAAACCTACTTCGCACCGCATCCACATCTTTTAACCCCGAAAAGATCTTTGGATCTATTCCATTAGGTATAACTTGTATCTTCTCATAAGGTACCCCAAGAACTTTATTTACTTGCTCAGCCATAAAGCGGCTGCAACATATAACCTTCTTAGACTCGTGGCCAAGCCAAACTTCGATCTCATGGATCATCTGATTATATTCTGTAAATACTCCACCTCTACGCCCATATTCAGTAGCGTGGATTGTTGTGACGAGCGGCAGCCTATTTAGATGTTTTAAACCTATACCAGCCTTCGCGGTTAGCCAGTCATGTGCATGCAGTATTATTGCTCTACCTTTTTTTGCCTTGATTATTTGCGTAGCAGCTCTTTGCATATTCAGATTCATCAATTGAATCCAAGCAGCGAAGTCTGGCGTTGGATGCTTATATGAATCGAATCTGTGCACAGCAACACCTTCAACGACCTCATACTCAGGCGTGTTAGGGAAGTCACAAGTCACAACTTGCACATCTACACCAAGCTTGACTAATTGTGTGGACAGGTTATAGACGTGCGGTGCTATACCACCTATGATTCTAGGTGGAAACTCCCAAGTCAGCATAATAACACTTATATCCAAAGGGTTTCGTTCACCGCTGGTAGGACTCTAAAACTTTATCTATCCAACTTTCTGTGTAAGGTTGAGCCACATTTATCTTTTCTTCTACTCCACTAATCTTAGTGACTACTTCTTTTCTCATCCACTCGGAGTTAACTATTATACACTTTGCTTCTCTACACCCCAACTCCTCTATACCTTCGATAGCTATATTGAGTGGTGTAGATGAGTTTGCAGAACGATGCTTCTCTAAACTGTGGAGAGTGTAGACGAAGGGTATTTCAAAACGGTCTTTAAGAGCTAATGCCGCGTCAACGGTAATCCATTCATGCGCATCAACTATATCAAAAGGACCATTTTTATAGATCATCTCAGCAGCCGCGGCTTGCAGTTTTGAAGTGAAAAGCAAAGACCATACAACAATATTTGATGTAACGCTAATAGGAGGTTTGACCCGTGATACAACAACACCTTCATCAACATCTACACGCTCGTTCGAAGATGAGTATGTTGCTACATAAACATCTAAACCTTTTGCTTTAAGACGCCTTGCCAATTCACGCACGTGCCAAGCCATCTCACCCACGATGTGAGGAGGGTATTCCCAGCTTAAGATCAACACCTTCAATAGAACCATCCTAACTGACGCTATGAAGCATTAGCTAAAACAAGAGCAGACTTTTACTATACCCTTTGGGCTCAAATAGTAGGCTTTCTCCCCATTTTCAACCACAGTGCTTTCGATGTAACCTTGAGCTTCGTTGTGCCCGAGCAGCCTCTTTAACTCTTCTATTCCTATAGATAGTATGGAGGCCAATTCTTCGATCTTCTTGGCACGCTTAACATTAACTATGCCAAGATTATGCATGTAGAGAAGGGGTTTGTCCTCACGCTCTAATCTGTCTTCAACCATCGCAAGATATTAACATACATCATATTTTTAAGCCTTCAGTATTCTAAGAGACTTATACCTCACTGCTAATATAAGCGTGGTTTGTAGCGTTAATAAGAGGGGAGGAGTTGAACCAACCCAAGCTCGTGATAGTTGGCACATCTAAACCTGTCCTTAACTATGTCACAGCTTGCATAACCCTCTTTAACAATGGCGAAAAAAGGATAAAAATTCGCGCCAGAGGGCGTGCCATTAATGTGGCTGTAGAAGTTGTTCAACTCCTTCAAAGCAGATTCATGAGAGACGTCGAAATACGTGTCGCAAATATCGACCGCGACACAGTAGTTGGCAGAGACGGGTTACCTTTTAAAGTTGTTGTCTTAGAGCTTGAGCTGATAAGGGGTAAGCGCGTGTAAACGTCAGTAAACCGTCTACGCAAACGTTCTTTTACAAAGCTGTTGAGCCATCAACGATATAAGCATCTGAGTCGAAGCATATATCGATGACAAATGTTGAAAGTATCTATTACATCAGTAAAACCAAAGGATGTTGACGCAACAGTCCTTGTTTCCTTTCTACTTGAAGACACAACGTATCTTAGCCAACCGCTGCAAGAAATTAATGAGCTGCTGGGTAATGGTGTGATGAAAGCGTTAAACACAGAGGTCTTTAAAGGTAAGCTCTACACTAGTTTTTTGATATATACAGCTGGTAAAATTAAACCAGACTACTTACTACTTGTAGGATTAGGGCCAAAGCAGGATTTGACGAGTGAATCCTTTAGAATAGCTTCTGCTGAAGCTGCTCAAAGGGTATCAAGTCTTGGGTTTCAAAGATATGCTTTGTTTGATTCAAGTCTCTCTGGCTTCGATGAGCGTAAGATGGTAGAGTCTGTGGTTGAAGGTGCTGAGTTAGCGCTATATAGCTTCAATCGCTATAAGAGTCGCTCTGAAAAGAAAAGTGTTGAAGAATTGATTTTAATTGTAGACCAAGATTGGAAGGCTGCGCAGTTAAAACCAGTTGTAGAAGAGACTCAGAAGGTATGTGAAGGCGTTAAGTGGGCTCGGGATATAGCTAATATGCCTAGCAGTGACATGACACCAAGTTTAGTTTTAGAAGAGGCTAAAAAAGTAGCTGAGAAGTTTGGCTTAGAGTGTGTTGTGCTCGGTTTAGAAGAGATCAAAAATCTGGGTATGGGTGGTATACTTAATGTTTCAAAAGGAAGTAAAGAGGAACCTAAGGTGGTTATACTTAGATACAGAGGGGGGAAAGCAGATGAGAAGCCCATAGTACTGGTAGGCAAAGGAGTAACTTTCGACAGCGGAGGCATATCACTTAAACCTTCAGAAAAGATGGAGGAAATGAAATACGATAAATCTGGAGCAGCAGCCGTAATAGGAGCTATACAGTCTGCAGCTGACCTTCACCTACCATTAAATCTTGTAGCAATAGCTCCTCTCGTGGAGAATCTACCCAGCGGTTCAGCCTATAAGCCTGGTGATGTGATAAAGCATTATGGTGGTAAGACATCTGAGGTTGTGAATACTGACGCTGAGGGGCGTCTTATTCTTGCAGATGTGCTTGCTTATGCTGTGGAGAGGGAAAAACCTCAAGCGATAATTGACTTAGCGACTTTAACTGGCGCGTGTGTAGTAGCCTTAGGTTCGCAAGCTTCTGGGCTTTTTAGTAATAATGAAGCGCTTCTGAATAAAGTCAAGGAGGCAGCTGATGTAAGTGGTGAAAGGGTTTGGCCCCTTCCTCTTTGGAAGGAATATTTTGACCAGATCAAGAGTGAAGTCGCAGATATAAAGAATTCAGGCGGTAGATCTGCTGGAGCAATAACAGCAGCAGCCTTTCTAAGCAACTTTGTAAATACAACTCCTTGGGCGCATCTGGACATAGCTGGTACAGCATACACCCCTGAGGATGGGACGAAGGTAAAGCCATATACACCGAAGGGTGCAACTGGTGTGGGTGTTAGACTACTTATAAACCTCTTGAAAAGATGGACACCACTACCAACATAAGACACAGCATATTTACATCACCCAACTTAATGGTAGGCTGAGGACAATATGCAGATAGTTACTAAAGAAATCCATATACAAACCAAAGGAGAATGTGATATAGTCGATCTAACAGATAGAGCACAGGAAGCAATAAAATCCTCAGGTTTAGAAAACGGGTTACTAACGATCTTTGTTGTCGGCTCGACGGCAGCTGTAACTACAATAGAGTATGAACCAGGCTTACTAAAAGACTTACCAGCGATGTTAGAGAGAGTAGCGCCGAAAAATATTGAATATAGGCATGAGGAGATGTGGCATGACGGAAACGGGCATTCTCATGTCCGCGCTTCACTTTTAGGGCCGAGTTTAGTCATTCCATTCAGAAATCAGAGGCTCTGCTTGGGCACTTGGCAGCAGATAGTGTTAATTGAGCTTGATATAAGGGCACGCGCAAGGAATATTATACTACAGATCTTAGGGGAGTAAATGGGTTTAATGAGGCTTGATGTCCCACATTATAGGCAAAGCACAGAATTTACTTGTGGACCTGCTTGTGTTATGATGGTTTTGAAGTTATTTGGTAAGGAGATTGAGATGAATAAGAGGCAAGAGTTTGAAATCTGGAGAGAATGTAATATGATAGGCTCTTTGGGTTCGGACGCTTTTGGTCTATCGATTCCACTATTAAAGAGAGGTATAGGAGTCAAAATAGTCACAGAAAGAAAGGAAACGATACCGATAAAACGAATAGTGCGTAGGTGGGGCGAAAACAGAGGGCAAATTGCAAAGTACGCCATGGCATTGTCTTACGAGAAGTCAAAGAATCTTGGCGCAAAAATCTTATTTAGAAAACCTAAAGTTGCGGACATCAAAGAAGCACTTAATGCCGGAGCGGCTCCAATCGTTTTAGTGAACATGTATGACTTGCATAGATACAATGTGCCACATTGGATAGTAGTCAGTGGTTATGAAGAAGACTGGTTTTATGTAAACGACCCATATAGAAGAAGAGGTCAGACCAGAATAAAAGAGGAGGTTTTAAATCACTCTATAGAGAGCTTGGCTACAAAGATAAGAGCAAGCAGAAGTATGCTTCAAACCTACCCCTTATCTTCTAACTCTATTTGAAGCTTGCATCAGAAAACTTTTACTACCCCTTTTTTAGCCGTTTATTCCAGATGCTGTCCGCATATGTGCTCATCGAAGTGGAACCAGGTTTAGACAAAAGGGTTTTAGAGGCAGTAAGGAAAACAGAGGGGGTTTCTGAAGCATATTTCATAATGGGTTCATATGATATAATAGCGATAATAAGAAATGCTTCGAAAGCTGACCTTAAAAGTAAGGTTACTAAGAGTATAAGGCAAATAAATGGTGTTAGACACACCTACACACTTCCAGTTATATCTGACTCTGATTCAGATAAAGATTCTTCAGCTTAATATATTCGAGCGCACTGTTCACTATCCTCTTTTGGTCACTTTCAGTTACGCTGCGAACTACACGCGCAGGAACACCCAAAGCTAAAGAATATGGTGGGATCTCTGTGTTTTCAGTGACTACAGCGCCTGAGCCGATGATACACCATTCGCCAATCTTGGCGCCGTTAAGAATGCGTGCACCTATTCCAATTATGCAATTAGAAGAGACTTGGCAGCCATGAACTATCGCACCATGACCTATAGTGACTCTGTCTCCTATGATAACTTTATGTTCATTATCTGTGTGTAGCACGCTGCAGTCTTGTATACTTGTTCCGCTGCCGACTATAATATATTCGGCTTCTGCTCTAATTACGGCATTAAACCACACACTTGAGTCATCACCAATTTCCACATCACCTATTATATGTGCGCTTTCAGCAACAAACACGCGTTGACCTAGTTTCGGCGCTTTACCTCTAATATTAATCAGCAACACTTAGACCTCACTTGCTCAAAGACTTCTAAAGCACTATAGGAACTGCGGACTAGCGGCGCTGATGCTACAAAGATGAAACCCATCTGCTTAGCAACCTCTTTATAATATTCGAAGGTTCTTGGCTCAACATACCTTTTAACTTCAAGCCTACTGTTCGGCGGTTTAAGATACTGCCCTATAGTTAAAATGTCGCAGCCAGCAGATCTAATGTCGCGAATAGTGTCTAAGACTTCATCGTCAGTCTCTCCTAAACCAACCATAAGCCCGGATTTGGTGAGAATATTCGGCGCTTTATCTTTTACATACTTAAGCAACCATAGAGAACGCTGGTAACTTGATTTAGGCTTTATAACTTGATGAAGGCGGCGCACAGTCTCCAAATTATGATTTAAGATTGTTGGTTCAGCATCAAGCACAATATCAACCGCCTCTTTAGAGCCGCCAAAGTCTGGCACAAGAAGCTCTATCGACACATCGCTCTTAACGCTTCTAATCGCTTTCACTGTCGCCGCAAAATGCCCAGCACCTTTGTCAGGAAGATCATCTCTATCAACAGAAGTAATTACAACATGTTTTAACCCGAGAATCTTAACCGCCTCAGCAACCCTAAAGGGCTCGGATTCATCAACGGGCTCAGGCTTTCCCTTAGCGACTGCACAAAACGGACAATTACGGGTGCAAACTGAACCCAAGATCATGAATGTTGCAGTTCCTTTTTCGAAGCACGAGCCTCGATTTGGGCATAAAGCGCTTTCACAGACTGTATTCAGATTTAAACTTCGCAGTGTAGATTCAACGCGCTTTATTGGCCCGGCTGCTGGTATCTTAACACGGATCCAAGGAGGTATTTTTTCACATCTCAATCTTGAGCGTCACCCTTGCTTCTTTTCATTCTAATATAAAGTAGTATGGCGCATATGCTCTTAGCGTCTCTGATTACACCTCTTCTAATCAAGTCGTAAGCCTCAGCAAGTTTAACCTTCTTAACTTTAATCGTTTCATCAAGCATAGGTTTCACCTTACCTCGCTTAAGACCACTAGCTTTGAAGAGCCAGAAAAACTCGGTACTATATCCTGGCGCTAAGTAAAAGGTTGATAGAAGCTCTAACTTACTGGCTTGATAGCCTGTTTCTTCACGAAGTTCACGAGCGGCACACTCCTCAGGTGCTTCATTTTCCTCAATCGTTCCAGCAGGTATCTCCAACAAGGTGGAGTTTATTACATAACGAAACTGCTCAACCAAAATAAGGTTCTCTCCTTTTAATACAGGTAAAATGCCTACAGCGCCGGGATGTATAATTTTTTCTCTTATTGTTTTACGCCCAGAAGGTAAAAGCACCACATCTTTGACGAGACTGACTACACGCCCGTTATAAACTAATTCTGAAGATAGTGTCTTTATGGCGTCGCTCACACCATAGATACTGCTCATCTAAACTTAAATATTAAACACCATAAGATTCTTTATCTATCTTATTCCTAACTATGATATTACCGGATGCGGCAAGCCGATGTCCGACAACGCAGCACAACTCATACGGGAAGTCGTTGCGAAGGGATACCAAATTGAGCCTAAAGCATTCAACCTGCTGCTGCAGATGTCAAAAGAAACTAATGTGGGTGCGCTTATAGAAGAAGTAATTAAATTAAAAGGCGAAGAAGGGGACAGAACGATAAAGGCTGAAGACATACAACGCTTCACCACAAAAAAGGATACCGAAATGAAGATAGATGAAACAGAACTAAACGAACCTCTAAACTTTAAAGTTTTACAAAATTATGAAAAAGTGAAGGCCGCTGACGGAGTAGAAGGCTTCAGACAACTCTTCCTAAGCAGATACCAAAAATTGTTAGCCTTGGCAAAAAAGCGGCGAGATAGTGGAAACATAGAAAGTATCACAAGATTAGAAGATAGTAAATTACCTATGAAGGTAGCTGGTCTAATCTACTCGAAGACAATCAAAAAAGGATCTGCAACCATAATCTTAGAAGATCTGACTAACAAAATAGAAGCCACAACATTTGAAGTTTCGATAATAAAAAATATACAAGAAGCGCCATTAGATGCGCTAGTAGTCGCTTCAATAACCCCCATCAGAAAGAAAATTTACACAATTGACTCTATAACGCTTCCAGACATACCTGAACATGTGCCAAACCTCTCCAAAAAGAGATTATACGCGGTTCTAACATCAGATCTACATATTGGGAACAAATATTTTTTAAAGCAAGCATTTAAAACCTTTATTGATTGGCTTAACAAAAAAGACAATGAAATCGCATTACGAATACGCTACCTTCTAATTTGTGGTGATATCATAGATGGCGTTGGTGTTTACCCTAACCAAGAAAAAGAACTTATTACAGCGGATGTTAAACAACAATTCAATGAAGTGGCTGCTCTTTTAAAAAACATACCACAGAACATACAAATCTTCATCAGCCCAGGCAATCACGAGCCAGTTAGGCAATCCATCCCACAGCCGCCTATACCTAAAGAGTACGCGTCTTCTCTAAGCGAACTTTCGAATGTAGTTTTAGTAAGCAATCCAGTATGGCTTGAGCTAGAAGGAGTTAAAGTTTTGATGTATCACGGTAAAAGTTTAGAAGATGTTGTGGCGACAACACCGGGTTTGAAAGTGGAGCGCCCTGCTTTAGCTATGAAGAACCTATTAAAGGCAAGACATTTAGCTCCAATTTACGGCAGAAGGACACCGATCTTACCAACTTATGAAGACTTGTTGGTTATAGACCAGATACCAGACATATTTCACACAGGACATATACATATACTCGACACTGAGCGCTACCGTGGATGCTTACTAATTAACTCAGGCACATGGCAGAGCCAGACAAGTTATCAACTTGACATGGGTATAAACCCTACACCAGCAATTCTACCCATAGTAGACCTATCAACCTTACAGGTCATTACCTTAGACTTCACTAAATTACAGCAGCAATAATCGGATCTTGAGTTAAAACATCTAGAACAAGATGCTTAGATACAAGTAAAGAGACCCGTTTAGATCTACCATACCTACCCTTGCTTAAAACATTAGCCGAAATTAAACCCTGCATATCTAATTCGGAAAGTATACCGCTCACCCTTCTTGCAGTGAGTGTTTCAACACCAACTCTAGAACTTAATCTAAGGTATGTTTGGTAAATAGAGCCTGTAGAGGAGGAGTCTTCTGATTTTATGACTGATAAGAGAATCAACTTAGCTTGAAGCGGTAAAACTCTTAAAGCTTCTATCAATCGGTCTTGCTCCATCTTCTGCAGAGCAATCTTAATATGATGTTCTTCTACCCTAGCCTTTCCTTCACGCTCAGCGACTTCAGCAGACACCCTAAGTAAATCGACAGCTCTTCTTGCATCACCGTGTTCAGAACCGGCTAATGCTGCACATAAGTTTACTGCACCCTCAGTTATACAGCCATCATTGAAAGCTAGCTTAACACGCTCCTTTAAAATTAGTCTAAGCTCTTCGACTGAATAAGGTGGAAAAACCATCTCTTCTTCACCTAAACTGCTCAAAACACGCGGATCAAGCATCTCCTTAAAACGAAGATCATTGGAGATCCCGATTAACGATATACCACCAGGGGTTAACTTCTCATGTGAGCGTGTTAACTCATAGAGAAGGTTACCTGTTGAATTTTTAGCCAAATAATCAATCTCATCCAAAACTACTAGAAAATTTAAGTTATTATCTGATATTTGAGCAGCAACCCTACTATACGCTTCACCTAAGGATAAACCTGTGAAGGGTATCTTAACACCAACACTTTCCGCAAGATCTAGAACAACCCTGTACTCAGTCCCAGCAAGTCTACAATTAGTGTAACATAAACAAACAGGAATCTTAAACTCTTGAGCCTTCAACCTAAGCTCATTAAGAACCAGACGAGCCGTAGCAGTCTTCCCAGTACCTGTTTTACCGTAAAGTAGCACATTAGAGCAGCGCTGCTTCCTAAGAATAGGTGCAACGATTTGAGCTACAGCAGTAATTTGTTCATCTCTGAAAAGAAGTTTAGGTGGCACATAATCAGGTCTTAAGGGTTCAGCATCCTTTATTATTCTTGACCCTTCAGCTGCTTTGGTAAATATTGAGTTAATTATCTTTTTTTGATCTGCTTCACTACCCAAGTTTAGCCGCACACCCCATCGCTTCCATAGGAAGTATCCCCTAAATAGTTAATTATGAGGAATTGTTTGGTCTATCCCGTACTTGTTTCTTTATCTAAATTATATCTCTGTTTTGGGCAAAAATAATGACTGTTATGTCAATTCGGTCACACAAAGAGCAAGAAGAAGCCTAATTGAAATCTCCAGCTGAAACAAAGGGGTACCCCTTCTTATCTAGTATTTGTGAATATACTTGCACTTACCGTTCACAGGCACCCCTTTATTTCCACTGGAGCCAAAAATATGCCCTATTTAATAGTTAAAAGGTGTTTTGGCACACCCCTCCATTTCCACTGCAAATCATATTCTTGATTGTTAGCGAAAAGTTTGATAATTGTAAAATAGTGAATAATGTAATAGAGTAGTTAATAACATTACATTTGGCTCAGTAAATGATGGTTTGACAAACTTGTTCACTTTTTCACACCTTCAATGTATAAGTTGAACTTGATATCTTATTGTGGCAAAATATGCCAAAAAGGATGAAGATTGAATTTACAGACGAGGAGGGTAGTAAATATTCTCTTACAATAGAAGGCCCTCTATCGAAAGAGAAGATGCATAAATTGATAGAAGTATATGAGTTTCTAGGCGGCGAAAGGGAAGAGGAAAAAACTGAAGTAGACACAATCTTCTCAAAAGTATGCGCATTAATAGATGAAGAATTTCCAGCCTCTAACTTCACAACAGCAAACTTACAAGAAGCCTACGAAAGCAAATATCAACAACCTATAAAGCTCACAACATTATCCACCTACCTAAACAGATTAGTCGACCAAAGAATGCTAAAAAGAGTAAGAATAGGAACAGGATATATTTACAGAAAGACCACATTAAGCACGAGAATCCCCACTAAGAACAGCTCTACCCTTATCAGACAATGAATAAATAAATGGTCTACCACCCTGCCTAAAAAGAAAACCTTCCTCATAAAGATCTTTAAGCGCTCTAGCAACATGCTCTCTGGTATGTCCAACAACAGCCTTAACCTCACTCGGTGTCTTCGCACCTTCAGCAACACATCTAAGTACTGCCAACTCAAACTCACTTAATCCCTTGGAAAACTTTGTGATATCAATTTGCGGCTTTTGTGATATCACATTATTGAAACCTTTAATCTTCTTTACTTCTTCTACATCACTATGAAGAGTGGGTTTCTCTATCCTAGTTTCTATAATATCCAATCTAACTTGAAGATCAACCAGTCTAGTTTCCAACTTATTCATTCTTCGCGAATATTCCTCGGAAAGGGCCAAGACCACATCATAGTTTGCGTTATTTTGCTTGTGGTTTCGTTTTATGTTGATAAATAGGGCGACGATAGCTAATAGTAAAGCTATGCTTGCTATTATTAGTTCTAACATCATTTTGTGATATGTGATGCTTGTATATGACCTTTACTGTGATATCACAATTAGATTGCTTAATGTTTCGTCTATAAGTTTGTTTAATTTTATTATGTCTTCATCAGTTAGATTAGCTGTTTTGACTCTGCTTATTAATTCTGCTGCTTTTACTAATGTGTTTAATCCGTCTTGTGAAAAGATGCCCAAATACGATAGTAAAAGTACTGTTTTTAGAACCTTCCTGATTCTCATGTATGCTTGTTTTCTTGTTCTTGAGTAAGCGCCTAGTGTAATGTTTTCTTTGTCTCTCATGGCAGCCCTTTCTCTCAATTGTTTTGCTGCACCTTTACCTTCTATTTCACATAGTAATGTGTCTACTTGGGCATTTGTGAGAGTAGAACCTTCAATTAGGCTGAGTAGTAGCTTATTTTCTTGTTGCATTATTTTAAGCACAACCCATTAATACAGAATGGTATAATTATTCTTTTTCCTCATCCCCTTTCCATTTAGGAAAACTGCTGAAATAATATGTTTCGTTAACCAAAACATATTTATTGATATGGTTTGCAAGTGGAAAAGTGACCTTTTTAAATAGCAAGCCCTATACTAAGTGGTCAACTTGGGTAGACGAAGAAGAAAAGTGATTAGGGTAGTAAGAAGAACTCTGCCTAAAGTATTTACCTGCCCAAACTGTGGAGTATCAGGCGTCAGGGTTAAACTCAAAGGTGAACACCTTGCTTTAATCTCCTGCGGGAACTGTAGGCTAACGCGCGACTATGAATTTACTGGGCGAAAAGAAGTAATAGACATCTACAACGAATTTGTAGATCAATTTATGGCGGGGAAGATCAAAAGTGACCAATAAGTATAGTGTTGAGCAACTTATTAAAAACGAAATTAAGAAGAGAGGTGCTATCTGCTTCGGATTAATAGACTCAGAAGGTCTTACCGAACAAGAAGCTGCTAAGATGGCTAAGGAAGCAGACAAAGCTGGCGTGGCTGCGATACTTGTAGGCGGCTCTACAGCAATGGATCAGCTAGAATTAGATAAGGTCGTAAGAGCGATAAAGAAAGCTGTAGCAAAGCCTGTTATAATCTTTCCAAGTAATGTTAATAGTGTCGTGCCTAGTGCAGATGCTATTTTATTTAGCTCGCTCCTGAACTCTGAGAATACCTACTTTATAACCGAAGCTCAAGCTTTAGGCGCGTTACTAGTTAAAAAGTACGGATTAGAAGCTATTCCGATGGCTTATCTTATAGTTGGCGAAGGAGGCGCAGCTGGGTTTATAGGTAAAGCTAGAGGTATTCCGAATTCAAAGCCAGAAATAGCAGCCATGTACGCTTTAGCTAGTCAATATTTGGGTATGCGCTTTCTATATCTTGAAGCTGGTTCAGGTGTGATATCACATGTATCATCACAAATGGTTCAAGCTGTTAGAAAAGTCTACGACGGCGTACTAATCGTTGGCGGTGGAATAACAAAGCCTGAAATTGCTGAAGAGTTAGTTAAATGCGGAGCCGATATCTTAGTTATTGGCACTCTGCTTGAGTCAAAGGATGGTAGGAAACTTTTAAGCAAAATTGTGAACGCTGCCGAATCTGCTAAGGCATTGTGATATCACATGATGTCACAAGAAGATGTGCTCAATAAAGAATATGTTAGAGGCGCCATGTCTGATAGGCAAAAGAAATTTCAGGAGCAGTTGTTAATTGAATTTAAGAAGCTAAATGAAGTGGCTTTAAAGGCTAGAGCAAAAGGGTTTGATCCTTCAACTTCTGTCGAGTCTATTTTGGCTTATGACTTAGCGGATCGCGTTGAACTTCTTTTAGGAATTAAGGTTAGTGAGAGGCTTAGGGAACTGCTTGAGTCAGAAGGTAGTAGTGATAGAGCTGCGCTTATTTTGGCTGAAGAGGTTGCTCTAGGTAAATTTGGATTTTTTGAGAAAGAAGAGGCGTTAGATTGGGGTGTTAGAGTAGGCTTAGCCGTTGTTACAGAGGGTGTGACTGTAGCACCCTTACAGGGGATCTCTTCGGTGAAGATAAAAAAGAATGAAGATGGATCAAACTATGCTTCAATTTACTTCGCAGGCCCCATTCGTTCAGCTGGCGGCACTGAAGCTGCATTTACTGTTGTTTTAGCTGACAGGTTAAGGATAAAGCTTGGTTTAGATCGCTATAGATGCAACTGTTGGGGCGAGGATGAAGTAGGGCGATTTATAGAGGAGCTTAGAATATATGAGCGTGAAGTTGGAAACTTTCAGTTCAAAGTTAGTGATGAAGATATACAATTAGCGATCAGCAATCTACCTGTTGAAATTAACGGCGTTGAAACCGATCCAGTTGAAGTCGTTGTACATCGTGGAATGAGACGCATAGAAACAGATAGAGTCAGAGGCGGTGCACTTAGAGTACTTAACGACGGCATCATAGGGCGTGGAAGGAAGCTAGCCAAATTAGTCAATACGCTAGCTATACCAGGATGGGATTGGTTAAGTAAGTTGAAGGGTGGTGTACAACGCGATGTTGAAGAATCCCGAGCAGAATCCTCACACTTCCACGAAATAATAGCTGGTAGACCTGCCCTTTCATTCCCCAATAAAGTTGGAGGATTCAGGCTTAGGTATGGCCGATGCTACAACACAGGTTTCTCTGTAGTAGGTATGCATCCTGCAGTTCCAGTATTAGTAGATTATGCAGTAGTTGTAGGGACTCAAGTTAAGCTGGATGTGCCTGGTAAGGCTGCTACTGTAGCTTTTGTGGATCAGTTAGAGCCTCCTATAGTGAAACTTAACGATGGCTCTGTTGTTAGAGTTGAGAGTGTTGAGTCTGCTAATCAAATTAGAAGTAGCCTCCGCTCCATTCTTTATCTTGGTGACATATTGATAAGCTTCGGCGACTTTTTGGAAAACAATGCGCGTTTAATCCCTTCTTGTTATGTTGAGGAGTGGTGGGCTCAGGAGTTAAAGAAGCAAATTATGGAAAGGTTTGGGAAAATTTCTGAATGCAGTAGAATGATTGGATTAGATGAGCAGTTTCTAAACGCACTTATAAATAAGCCTTTAGAAACGAGAATAACTTGTAAGACTGCTTTTAAGCTTAGTGAGCAACTCGACATACCTCTCCACCCAAAGTATTTGTATTTTTGGGACCTTATTCAACTTAAAGATGTTTTTAAACTGAGAAGCGCATTAAATTTTGATGACGAATCTTGTTATTTTAAATTAGAAGACAAAGAAGTAAAGCAAATTCTAGAGACCCTTGGAGTTCCTCATGAATTTAGTGAGAAAGGTTGGGTGGTCAAGGGTGAAGACGCCGAAGCGCTTAAGCGTACTTTAAGGTTAGATAAGCAGATAGATCTTACAGGCTGGGAAGACACACTATCCTTTCTATCTAAATGTGCAGGTGTTAAAATTAGGCAAAAGTCTTCATGGTTTGTGGGCGTTAGAGTAGGTAGACCGGAGAAGGCTATTATGAGAAAGATGAAACCCCCTGTTCATGTACTGTTTCCCGTTGGCGAGCAAGGAGGAACTAAAAGGGATATAGTTGAAGCTGCGAGTAAAGATACTCTGTATATAGAACTGATAAATGCTGTATGTGAAAACTGTGGTCAACCATCACTTTCAGCACTTTGCCGAGTATGTGGTGTTGCTGTTAAGATTATTAGAACCTGCCCTAATTGTGGACGCTTCTTCCAAGGTGAAGTGTGTCCAATCTGTAGGTTAAGTGGTGTGCCTTACAAAACTACAGCCTACCCTATTAAAGAAGAGTTAAAGAGAGCAGAAGAGAGTCTTATGTGTAAAGCAAACTCGCCTTTAAAGGGTGTTAAATCGCTTATGAACTTTACAAGAGTTCCAGAAGACATAAGGAAAGGTATTCTCAGGCAGAAGTATAATCTATCTGTGTATAAAGATGGTACAATTCGGTTCGATGCGACAAACGCTTCATTAACGCACTTTAAACCTAATCAAATAGGCGCTTCAGTCGAAAAGTTAAAGGAGCTTGGGTATGCAACTGATATTCACGGGCGCCCTCTTGAGGATGGTGAGCAGATATTAGAACTATTTGTGCAAGATGTTGTTATACCTATAGACGCTGCGGATCATCTATTATCTGTATCAAAATTTGTTGATGAAATGCTTATCAAACTATATGGATTAAACCCAGTCTATAACTTTAAAGATAAAGAGGATCTTATAGGATGCTTAATTGTTGGACTCGCCCCTCATACCTCTGTTGGGGTTCTAGGTAGAGTAATAGGTTTTACTAAAACGCAAGTCTGCTACGCTCACCCATTTTGGCATTCTGCAAAGAGGCGTGATTGTGATGGAGACGGAGACAGCATAATGCTTTTACTTGATCTACTTATAAACTTCTCAAAAGAGTTTCTACCAGAGCAAATCGGTGGGTTAATGGATGCACCTTTACTTCTACAACCTATAATACTGCCTCGAGAGATTCAAAGACAAGCTCATAACTTTGATTGCGCAGCGCAATATCCACTAGCGTTTTACGAAGCTACACTTAGAAGAGAAATGCCTCAAGCTATTGCGAATATAATAGATATCGTAAAAAATAGGTTAAATAAAAAAGAGCAGTACGAAGGTTTTCAATTTACTCATAGTACACAACACCTTGTTATAAAAAGAGCTAGAAGTTCATACTCTACTCTTAAAAGCATAGTCGAAAAGCTAGAGAAGCAAGTTGAGTTAGCCACCTTAATTAAAGCCGTAGACCCATCTACTGTGATCGCTTCAGTACTTAAAACTCACATACTACGAGATATTCAAGGAAACTTAAACGCATACACCACTCAAAAATTTAGGTGCAGAAGATGTGGCGAAAGTTTTCGGCGTATACCCTTAAGAGGTTCTTGTCTAATCTGTGGCGATTCGCTCTTATCTACAGTAAGTCAAAACTCTATCGAAAAGTATGTTGATATAGCAGCAAAGATGCTTAATAAATTTGATGTCGAAGAGTACTTGAAGATGCGATTCAATATATTAATCAAGGAGTTAGAAGACCTCTTTGGCACCAAACACAACTACATACAATCCGATCTTCTCGATTACATAAACTCTGAATAATCTCTACCTTATCTTGATGTAAGCATAAGCTTCTCTTTCGCTTTCAAATGCATAGTGAACACGTTGGTAGTTTCTTCTAAACTCCCTAACTTTTTCACGGACTAAATGCAAGTCTGCCTTATCCACTACCACCATCTTTATGAACTCAGCGATCTCCTGCATTTCTCCTTCCCGCATGCCAAGCCTAGTAACCTCAGATACACCCAATCTGAGGCCACCTGGATGCATATAGTTTCTGCCAGCTTTGATATCTCCCGGGATTAGCTGCCGGTTGACTATTATGTTGCATGCTTCGAGTTGTTTCTCTAGGGTGCCCCCATCTCCGTGTTTGGTTACATCTAGAGCTATTTGATGTGATTTAGTGAAACCCTTTTCTGCTCCTAAAACATCTAAACCTTTATCGTAAAGTGCTTGAGCCAACGCCTTCGCGTTCTTAACTACTTGCGACGCGTATGCTGAACCAAACTCAAGCATTTCAGCAAAGGCTATTGCTTTTCCAGCCACATGGTGAAGATGATGGTTACTTGTATTCCCTGGAAACACAGCCTTTTTGATCTTTTCAGCAAATTTTAAGAATGAAACTATAGCTCCGCCTTGTGGCCCAAAAAGAGTTTTGTGTGTGCTTAGGGTCATTATGTCTGCTCCTTCTCTGAGTGGATCTTGGAACTGTCCTCCTGCTATGAGTCCAGCAACGTGTGCAGCGTCATAGCAAACTAATATGTCATATTGATGTAGAATGGTTGATAACTCTCTTACTGGTTGAGGAAAGAGAATTAGGCTTCCGCCTAACATAGCTAATTTAGGTTTTTCGCCTTTTTTAATCATCTCTTCAATGTTCTTTTTGGTTTCATCCACATCTATGTTCATCTCATCTTTATTAAAAGGATAGTAAGTAACCCTTAGCCCGTGAACTAAGCCTGCTGTACCAAAAAGTTCCTTGCGGCCCATGGATATGTGTCCTCCATTGGGTATGGCTAAGGTGAGCATAATGTCGTTAGGTTCTGTAAACGCTGAATATACTGAAAGGTTAGCGCAAACCCCAGAGACGGGGCGAACATCAGCGAACTCCGATCTAAAGAGCTGTTTTGCTAATTCTATACAAATATTCTCAACTTGATCTATGTAGATGCAACCAGCATAAACTCTTTCTCCAGGCCAGCCTTCGGCGTATCTATTACCAAAATCGCTTACGATTGCTTCTCTTACTGCGGGGGAAGGTATATTCTCGCTTGCGATTAGGGGTATGCTTTCTGAAAACCATGTTTGATGTTCTTTAAGTAGTCTGAGAACCTCATTATAATAGTAGTGAGGTGTGTTGGACAATTCAGGTACCACTACTTATATTATCAGTTTTAAGTTTTTAGTCTTTGTCTTCAAGTTTTGGATGGTTTTTACCCGCTGTAGTATGAGTAAATTATGCTGTCTACCTGCGGCTTTAGGCGTTTAGTAGAAAGATATTTTAAGCGCTACTTTTGGTGTTGGTTCTAGTCTAGGTGTTAAGCATGAGCCAAAGTAAAAAGAAGCAAGCCCCTCTTCCCGCATCAAGCGCAGGGTTGCTAAGGTTCTTTGAAGATGAAACTAAAGGTATTAAGGTTAGACCAGAGTTGGTAATTGCGATGGCAGCTGCTCTAATCGTTATTTCTCTCTTGATACGATTTCTTCTACCATCTTAATAAAAGGGGCCTTTGTTGAACGCTACCTCCAATTTGCAGCGGAGGTATAAGCTACTTTTTAGGCTACCTTCCACAAGAGCGTCGGCTACTATAAGCAGCTTAGTAGCTGCTTTACTTGCTTTTTTAGTTAGTATAAAACTCTCTTTAGGCTTTGAATCAATTTATTTGGTGGCTTTCAGTGTGCTTGTTCTTTTGGTAAGCTTTTTGCTGGAGAGAGCTTTACTCGCTGTTTTCCCTCTTGCTACTGTTAGAAGGCTTATGGCAATCTCGTATGTAGCTAATGGATGTTGGCTTGGATTATCTATGTTAGGGTTAGTTTTGTCTTTTTGGTTACCTAACGCTTTCACCTCATTTCTAATATTAGGTTTCTTTGTCTCAGTAGCTTTCCGTATATTAATTATTGTTGCTGCTGTATGTGGTGGCGCCTTCACAGGAGTAATTGCGGCGGTTTTGCAACCTCTCCTCCTCTTCCTATTAATTGCGTCTTACACACCACCAATATTTTATTCTAATTCAGCATCCTTTCTAATTGGTTTTCTTTTTGCAGCCTCTGTAGGCGCCTATCTATTCTTTGTAGATCGGGCGACAGGAAACAGTAGTATGCGCTCGTTGAAAATATTGCGCGCTTTTTTAGAAGCTTGGGCGGCTGATAAACCCGATCTTTTAGAGCGTATAATCGAGGAGAGAAGTGAAGAAACGCAGATTAAGACTTATCTACTCTCATTTAATAATAGCCATGTCAATATAGCGATTGTGGTGTCAGATGTTCATCCCGGCCCCTTTGCAAATGTAGGTAGCAGCAATATACCTTATGAAATGCAGAAGTGGTTATCAGATAGATATGCCCCTTTAATTTTGCATAGCTTCTCAAGCCACGATCTAAATCTTCCTTCAAAAAGAAATGTGAATCTTCTTCTAAAGAGTCTCGATAAATTTGAGACTTTAAGTAGCTCTAATGTCTGCACAGAGTTTCTTACAACTAGTTATGGTAAAGCTACTGTCAATGGCATAGCCTTCAATAAAACCGCTTTGCTCACAATAACTCTTGCGCCAGAAGGCATGGAGGATTTTCCCCCTCAAGTAGGCAATAGGATTAAAGATGCTGCATCTGAACTAGGCTTTCAAGAGTTGATTGTCGTCGATGCACACAACTCTCAAGGTGAGAGCAATAGTGATGATGAACTCAACGATATAGTTGAAGCTTCAAGAAGATTGCTGCAGAAGTTAAGCGTTTCGCCAAAGTATCCTTTCAAGGTTGGTTTCAGCCACTCATCTGAATTTGACTTTAAATTCAAGCAAGATGTTGGTGCTGGTGGGATTGGTGTTTTGCTTCTGGAGGTTGGCGGTAAGAAGTTTCTGCTGGTTAGCGTGGATGCTAATAATGCCGTTAAAGGGTTAAGAGATAAGGTGGTGAACGGTCTTGGGCTTGATGATGTAAATGTTGTAGAAATCTGCACAAGCGATACACACTTCGCATCAGGTAAAGCCCGCACACCATTGGGTTATTCACCATTAGGAGAACTTACAGAAATAAAAGAGATAATGGATGTTATAAGGACGCTTGCAAAAAAGGCTAACGAAAGATTAGCAGAAGCAACTGTTGCTACTAAAGTCACTCATGCCCAAGTAAAAGTGATGGGTAGCAACATTCTGAATGAATTCTCTAAAATATTTGATAAAGCGTTCAAAGCAACTAAAAACGGAGGTAAAATTCTTCTCATCGAGCTACTAGCAATTGTAATCATTGTGAGCCTAATTTAATACGCTCTAAATCCCATTGATATTTAGTGCGTGCCAGAAGATGCGCTAATCTCACTGGTTCTGGTATAGCGCCTTGAAGCGTAAATTTATTGAGTATTTGTGTGGCTTGTTTTTCGTTTAAGCCTACTGCCCGTATAAATAATGCTGAACCTGTCTTTAGTTGCACTTTCTTTCGCTCTCCTACTTTATGGTATTGCTGAATTTTGTGCTGCCAGTTTTGTGGAAAGTGGTGTTTTATGTGTTCATCTAACCCTTCTGATTCTTCAAATGTTAAGCCTATAACGGGAACATTAGTATTTAGATAAACTCTCTCTAGGTCGATAATGTTGAAGAAGCTTATTATAACGCCTCTAAGGATGATTACATTTATATCATTTCGTTCAAGACGATAAAACATACCTACTACAGCATCAGTAGCATCATCACCACCTATAGTAGCTGAGCCGAAAACAAATCCATCAACGACGAGATCAGCACGCATAACTACGCCCGCTAAGCAAGAACGCTCAAGAACGCCGACACGGAAACTCTCAGCTATACCAAGCGCCCTTATGCCCCTCTTTTCCACTCTAACAGACAAACATCCAGCACTAAGGTAAAGATGCGAATAAGAATTTTTATCTAACCACTTTTATTCCTAAACTATAGTTGGCTGAAAAACAGAAAGAAGACGCACTTTATAACCTAAGAGGCAAAACACTTAAAGTCTACTTACATCTTTTAAGCAGAAATGAACCAGTAGGTGTAAGAGAGGTTCAACGCATATTAGGCTTCTCAAGTCCAAGCGTAGCTTTCCACCACATAGAGAAACTTCTAAACATGGGTCTAGTCGAAAAAGACAACTACGGTAGATACCGCATAGTAAAAAGTGTCGATGTCGCAATTCTGCAGCCATTTACTAAAGTGGGCAAGTTTATGCTACCTAGACTCAGCTTCTACGCAGCCTTCTTTACAACACTTACAGCGCTATATGTAATTCAAAACCTAAATGCTTTAGATCTATATGCACTTATGTTCGGTTCAGCTGCCACTCTTGCCTTCTGGTATGAAGCCCTTAGAACTTGGTTGAAGAAACCGTTCTAAACTTTAGAAATAATAGGTGGAGGAAGTAACTAACTATGAAGTTGAAACCAAATAAACAGTTGTTCCCTATTCTGACAGGAGTAATCTTAGCATTAACTCTAGCTGCAAGCTTAAACTTCATAGGTTTAAACCAGAAAATAAACCTAAGCCAGCCAATCGACACCTTAGGTATTCAGAGCGAAAAACCTCTTAAAGCAGTATCTCAAGATTTAACAGCAGAACAGATTTGGCAGCAGCCACCAATATATATTGCGAGTTTAGTAGTATCTTTGATGGTAGCTTCAGCAGCCTATCTGATGCTTAACCGCTTTATATATAAAGAGTAAACCAAAAATATATTCTTTGATGGTTGTAAAGAAGATGGGGCTTTTAACTGAGAGGCAAATCGAAGTGCTGAAACTAAGAGCACAAGGCTTAACACAAGAAGAAGTAGCAAAAAAGCTCCAAACCTCACGAGAAAATGTAACCATACTTGAAAAAAGAGCATACCAAAACATAAAGCTAGCCAGAGAGACTCTTGCCGCCTTAAAGACTTTCGGTATCTCAACGAGTGTAGTAATAAAGCCTGGAACACATTTAGTAGACATTCCTCGCCTGATTTTAGATAAGGCTGATGAGGCAAACATAAAGGTTAGGGCAAACTTTACAAGAATCTTCGATGAGATAAGGTTCAAAGCCAGCGATAAAGTTAAGAGAAGTAGAGTAATCCGTCAGATTATAGTCAAGATTCTACCAAACGGCGACTTCACTGTAGAGTAAAGAGGTTTACCTTAACCCAAGATACTTCTCAACATCAAGCGCAGCCATACAACCGAACCCAGCGGCTGTTATCGCCTGTCTATATTTATGGTCATGCACATCACCAGCTGCGAAGACTCCTTCTACACTAGTCTTGCTTCCTTCTTTGAGCACTATGTAGCCTCGCTCATCTAATTCAAGCTGCCCTTTAAAGATCTCAGTGTTAGGCAAGTGACCTATAGCAACAAACAATCCTTGAACATTTAAGATCTCCTCTGCACCACTATTAACATCATTAATTAACACACCTTCAACGCTCTTTTCACCTAATATATCTTTAACCACACTATTCCATTTGAATGATATTTTTGGGTTAGAGAATACACGCTGCTGCATTATAGGACTTGCTCTAAGTCTGTCCCTTCTGTGTATAATCATAACTTTATTAGCAAATTGAGTCAAAAAGAGCGCATCCTCCATCGCCGCATCACCCCCACCTACAACAGCCACATCTTTACCCTTAAAGAAAGCTCCATCACATGTTGCACACACAGAAACACCTCTACCCATAAGCCTACGCTCAGCCTCCAAACCAAGCAACCTAGCAGAAGCACCTGTAGCCACTATAACCGCCTCAGCCTCAAACACATCATTACTAGTATAGATCTTAAACGGCCTAACTATAAAATCAACCTTAACCACTCTATCATAAACTAGCCGCGCACCAAACCTCTCAGCTTGATTCTTAAAAAGATCCATAAGCTCTGGACCTAAGATACCCTCAGGAAAACCTGGAAAGTTCTCAACAATAGAAGTCAGCATAAGCTGCCCACCAAGTAGATCTCCAGTTATAACTATCGGCGATAGTCCATCTCTTGAAAGGTAGATTGACGCTGTTAATCCTGCTGGTCCTGCGCCTAAGATGACAACTCTGCTTTTAGCAACCATATTCTACCCTATCTACCCTCTCCTTGCACATACACTTAAATCGATATGTTGCTAAGGTTTGGTGGAGACGCTTGCTTGTAGAAAGGTTTGTAGTTCCCCCTCTTGATAACAATGCTTACCTACTTTTTGATGATGCAACTCTTAAAGCTGCGGTTATAGATCCAGCGTTAGGTGCGGATCAAATCTTAAGTAGGGCTGAGGAGTTAAGAGCGCAGATAATTTACATATTAAACACACATGGACATCCAGATCACATCTGTGACAACAGCAAAATTAAAGAAAAAACAGGAGCTAAGCTCTGCATACACGAATTAGACGCATATAGACTACTCTACAATCCATTCTCCAATAACCCACTACCACCAACAGTAGACATACTCTTCAAAGGGGGTGAAACATTCTCAATCGGCTCACTAGAGGTAAATGTTCTACACACACCAGGACACACTGAAGGCGGATGTTGCTTTTATCTGCCAAACGAAGATGTGGTATTCACGGGTGACACATTATTCGCTGGCAATATTGGAAGAGTAGACCTAGAAGGCTCTGATCCCACAAAGATGCTCGAAAGTTTAAAGCGTCTTTTCACCCTACCACGCCACATAAAGGTTTACCCAGGGCACGGCTATCCAACTACATTGGAAGATGAGTATTGGATGCTTGAATCTGGCTACATTAGTAGTTTGCTCAACCAAGCCTAGCCTCTAAAACTTTGTATTGATGCAGGTATCTGCCCACCACGCCTAACAAATTTTTCAGAGCTAAATCTGTTAACAGCCATAACAACGGTACCACCTAACAGCCCTCCGAACTCAACATAGTCTCCAACTTTAGCTTGAGGAACGGGAATTATTCTAACACCACCCGGCTTATCATTCACTACACAAATGGCTGCTTCATCCAAAATGATCCCAGCTATAGATTCAACCGGTGTATCACCTGGAACCGCTATCATGTCTAACCCAGCTGAGCATACCGCAGTCATGGCTTCAAGCTTCTCCAAACTAAGTGCGCCAACTTTAACCGCATCAACCATCCCTGCATCTTCACTTACGGGGATAAATGCTCCACTCAAGCCTCCTACAAAGGTTGTAGCCATGCTGCCGCCCTTTTTCACAGCATCAGTTAGAAGCATTAACGCTGCTGTCGTTCCATGAGCACCGCATCTTTCAAGCCCCATCGCTTCAAGGATGTTCGCTACACTTTCGCCTTGCTTAGGTGTTGGTGCTAAAGACAGATCTACCGTACTAAATTGAACATTCATAAGCTTAGCAATCTCTTTACCAAGCAACTCACCTACCCTAGTAACTTTGAACGCAGTCCGTTTAACGAGATCAGCGAGCTGTCTAAGGTCTATACCTTGACTTCTTTCTACGATCGCTTTTATGACCGCCGGCCCACTTATACCTATGTTAATCGATATTTCAGGTTCACCTAAACCGTGGAATGCTCCTGGCATAAATGGGTTATCTTCCGGTGCATTTGCGAATGTAACTAATTTTGCACAGCCTACTCCGTTATGCTCAGAGGTTAACTTTGCAGTCTCCTTTATCACTTCGCCCATCTTTAGCGCCGCGTTTACATTTATCCCGCTTCTTGTGGAAGCTATGTTAACGCAGCTACAGACCCTCTTTGTAGTAGATAGCGCCTTTGGTATGCTTTCGACTAGAGCTAAATCACCTTTCGTAAACCCTTTATGAACTAAAGCAGAATAACCACCTATATAGTCTATGCCAGACTTTTCAGCAGCCTTATCTAAAACAGCAGCCAACTCTAACCCAGCTTCGTAAGCATCTCCTTCAGCAAAAGGTTCAAGCAGTATGGCTATAGGAGTAACAGCAACACGCTTGTTTACTATCTCAACACCATACTTAGTTTTAATCTCTTTAACAGATTCATTCAATTTAAATGCTGTATCAACGATCTTACTGTAGATTCTGCTCTTCATTTTACTGAGATCTTTGTCCAGACAGTTTAGAAGGTTTATCCCAACTGTAATCGTTCTTATGTTAAGATGTTGAAGAGAAAGCATTTCATATGTCTCAACAACTTCCTCAGGCGTATACAACAACATCACCTAAACTCTATGCATGTAGCGGAAGAGGTTTTCGTGCTGAACAGAAACCTGCACACCAATCTTCACAGCTTCTTTATTTAGCATCTCTTTAAGCTCCTCTAAACTCACTCGACTACCGCTTATATCAACTAACATTATCATCACGAATAGATCTCTAATTTTGCTTGAGGTAAGGTCAAGAATATTCACATTATTTTCAGCGAGTACCTTTGAAATTCCAGCTACTATACCAACTCTATCAGCGCCTAAAACCATCACAACTACACGCTCATCCGTCATCTAAGCACAGCCTTCCTCTAAAGTATCCTCATACAACAAAGAATAATATCTCTTTTGCTGAAGACAACACAAATATATTCATCGAACCCTAATCTCTATTAGATTGGTGAAGATATCATACGAACCCTACAGCGAAGTTGTAATCAAAGAATATACCTACTACCCGAAGCCAGAGACACTAGCGGCAACATTAACCCAATGTATACAAATGGGTCAACCGGCAGTAATATTGTGGTGTGAAGGTGTAGCCTTTATACCTATGATGCTGCCACCAGATACAGATATAGTTGCAAAAGAATATTTGGCTGGGAAAATCATCTGGTCATCAGTTATATTCACACTTATGCCGAACTACCAACAAACCATAAAAATTGGAGCTATAGAAGTCCCGATCATAGACATTACACCTAACGAAACCTTTAGGCAAGTCGCGCTTTGGCTAAAAGAAAAGGTCTCCCAGTTTTCAGAGCAGCAGCCCAACAACCGTTCTGCAAAGTAAATGTTCTAATAGTATCATTTAGCTAGTTTATTGTGATATATGGCCAAGTTAAGTGATGCAGAAGAAAATTTGTTAAAGACTGTCAAAAGCTCAGAAGATCTACTTGTAGAAATGACCAAAGACTTCATCTCTATCCCTACAGTCAACCCTCCAGGCTCAAATTATGTTAAAATGGTTAATCAGATAGATATGTGGTGTAGAAGGCTTGGGTTAGATGTAGAAATTATAGATGTCCCAGATAAAGTGGTAGCGGAGCGCTCCCCAGAGAGCCAACACCAACCTCGAAAGATCATACTTGCTTACTTAGGTGCAAAGGAAAAAAGGCCCCATATACACTTCAACGGTCACTACGATGTGGTACCCGCCACAGGAACATGGAAAGTAACAGACCCATTCACTCCTATCCTAAAAGATGGAAAGATCTATGGTAGGGGAGCAAGCGACATGAAAGGACCCTTAGCCTCTATCCTTGTAGCTTTAAAGGCTCTAGCTGAATATAAGAATGAGTTAAATGGTGTGGCTTCATTTTCAGCGGTACCTGATGAAGAAATAGGGGGAGAAGCAGGTGCAAGATACCTTGTCGAAAAGAAGAAGACATTTGCTGATGTTTGCATAATAGCTGAACCAAGTGGAGTAGAGACCATATGGGACTCGCATAAAGGGCAAGCTTGGCTTGAAGTTACCGTAAAAGGCAAAGCAGCACACGCTTCAACACCTTGGCTTGGTGTTAACGCCTTTGAGAGGGCTAGTAGACTTGTCGTCTGCTTAGCTGATAACTATGTCAAGCAGCTGCCGTCAAAGCAGTTCAATAAATTAGTTCCCTATGCTGACGCAATACCAGTAGTCACATTAGGAGGGGTAGTTAGAGGTGGTGGTAAGATCAATATAGTGCCTGACAACATCTCTTTCACAGTAGATAGACGCACTGTGCCAGGTGAGACATTTGAAGAAGCAAAAAGCGAATTCGTTAACGCCCTCTACGCTTGTGCAGATAAGCTTGGTGTAGATAGAAGCGATTTGGAGGTGAAGACCATTTTAGCCGGCGAGCCTTGTGTATTGCAAAACGAGAAACTGAAAACAGAATTCGCTGAAGTTGTTGAAGACGCTCTTTCGTTAAAACCATCTTTCAAAATATGCCAAGGAGGCTTAGACATGAGGCACTTCATCTCCGCAACCATCCCTACACTAACTTATGGTGGAGGGGATTCCTCCAAAGCACATATAGCAGACGAATACGCTAAAGTGTCAGATCTTTTAGACGCAGCAAAGGTGTATGCTTTATACGCTTACCGTATGCTCAGTAAACACCATTAGCTTCTAAAATGTGTGTAGACCCGCTTTAATATCCCCACTATACCTTTAGGCATAAAGAGCATTATCAGCATAACCGCAAGCCCATACAACATCATACCAAAAGTAGCATATCTTCCACCAAAGATGATGATTATGCTCTCATTTATTGGAGTTAATATCGCTGCACCAACAAGAGGACCCCATAACCCATAACCCCCCAAGACAGATATCAACATAGGTTGAAAGGTTCGCCACAAACCAAACGCCTCATGAGGATCAATAAAACGCGTATATTGAGCATAAAATGTACCTAAAAACGCTGTTAAAAACGCGCTCAAGGCAGCAGCAATCATCTTATACTTAAAGACATGTATACCAACTGCTTTAGCAGCATCCTCATCCTCACGTATAGCAAGCAGATAGTAGCCAAACTTAGACTTCTCAACCTTATATGTAACAAACATTATCACTATAAAAAACGCTAAAATTGTATAATAGTAAGGCGCTTTGCTGTTAAACTGAAAGAGAAGAGGCTCATCTCCCTTTAGAGGAACAGGTAAGCCTGTAGCTCCGCCAGTGTATTCATGAAAGTAGATGAAGAGTAAGCTAATGAGTAGCGTGAATGCTAAAGTTATGAATGCAAAGAAGGGTCCCCTAACTCTGAATGTGGGAAACCCTAATGCCAAAGCAGCTAAAGCCGCTAATATTGCACCCACAAACATACCGAGCCAAGGTGTGATACCGTAGTTGATGAACAAGATTGTTGAAGTATATCCACCTATACCAAAAAATATCGCGTGCCCAAGTGATGGTTGACCAGCATAGCTTCCGACAACATTCCAGGCAGCAGCAAAGTATGCGAAGAAAAATGTGTAGATAAAGATGTGCAGTATTGTTGGGTCATTTATGAACAACGGTACAGCGCACAACACCGCTAAGCCTACTAGTAGAAGCAGAATCTTAATTCTTTTCGAAGTCATTTACTCCTTCCTCCCAAATAACCCCCATGGTCTAACAAGCAGTATTATGATGAAGGCTATGAACGCAGCTATATCCTTCAACTCAAGTGCAAGATAGAAACCTGTAAACGCTTCTATTATCCCAAGGGCAAGCCCACCTATAAGTGCGCCGAATACGCTACCCATGCCCCCTAAAAACACAACTATTAAAGCCATTACGCTAAAAGGTGTACCTACTGCGGGGTAAAGATAGTAGACGGGTATGAGAAGGGAACCTGCTAGCCCAGCTAGTGCTACCCCCAATCCAAACGCAATAACCCTAACCCTCTTTACATTAACACCCATTAAAGCAGCAGACTCAATATTTTGAGATGTAGCTCTAATAGCTCGCCCCATCCTAGTCTTAGATAAAAATATGTAAAGTAAAACAGTCACTAGAATAGCTGCAAACAAGATAGCAAGTCTAGTTGTAGTAAACTTAAGCCCCATAAAATCAAAAGTTAGAGTAGCGTATCCTCTTAAAACCTTAAAATCCTGAGTCCACCAAAATGCCGCAAAATTTTGGGCGAAGAAGAGAAGACCAGCTGCAAAAATGATAACGCTCATAGGAGGCCCAGTAAGCAGACGCTCTATACAAAACCTCTGCAGAAAGCAGCCTATCACAAAGAATAAAGGTAAAGTCACAAAGACGCTTAAAAGAGGGTCAACACCAAAGATTGTATACAAAAAATAGGTTGTGTACATGGCGAGCATCATAAGCTCACCATGCGCTATGTTGATTATGTTCATCACACCAGCTATCAACGTTAGCCCAGTAGCAGCCAAGGCGTAGATGCCGCCTATCATCAGCCCTTGAACAAGGATCTGCGCAGTCAGCTCCGACGACATCAAATCACCTAAGGAGTATGCATTTAGTTTATCTAGCGCTCCACGGCGGCATAGGTGTTACGAGTGTCGCTGTGGCTGCTTCAGCTGGCAAGACAGTAACCCATTTACCACCTTGAACTTGTAAAATATGTGTGTTAGCATAGCCATACTTGTTCTCTCCTCTTACATCGAACTCAATAGGTCCTGAGATGCTTATGAGCTGGGTCTTCGTAAGCGCATCGCGTATAGCTTCAGGGTTGGTTGAGCGTGCACGCATTATTGCATCGAATAGCACTACAGCAGACTCATATCCTTCGGATGCCATTTGATCTGGTAAGCTGCCTGCACCATACTTTGCTTGCCACGCTTTAATGAACTCTACGCTCGATGGACGCTTAGAATCATGGTTCCATAAACCAGTAAGTAATACATATTCGGCATCTTTTCCAGCCAACTCCAGAAACTTCTCAGGTGGCACGCCACCACCTATAAATACAACCGCCTTGACGTTCACGTCATATTCATGCAGCTGCTTCACCATCAGCACAGCATCTGTAAGATAGGAACCAGCTATTATAGCATCAGGGTTGGCGGCTTTAACTTTTAGAAGCATTGGTGAAAGGTCTGGAGCAGCAGAGCTATATAGCTCGCTATGCACAACTTGTAGCCCAATCGCCTTCGCTCTACTTAACGACATGTTATACATAGATTGACCCATAGCTGAGTTTTCACAAAGAATAGCTGCGGTTTGATACCCCATCACATTCTTCACCAGATCTACAGCCCAGTTGGTTGTAGGAACTACCGGCGGGTGGGCTCTGAAGACATATTTGAAGCCCCGCGCAGTTATCAAAGGATGCCCTGCGCTGACAACAAAGGGTATACCATACCTCTCTGCAACTTCAGTCGCTGGTAGTGTATCAGCGCTTCTGTAAGCACCTAATATTCCTACAACCTTCTCCTTGGTTATTAACCGCTCAGCTTCAGATGCGGCTACCTTAGGATCTGTAGTAGTGTCTGCTATCACGAGCTCTATCTTAGCTCCCCCTAAGGTAGGTATTCCACCCCAAACATTGTTTACGATGTCTGCAGCGAGTTGTATTCCTTTGACGTGCCCTTCGCCCATCGGCGCAGCTGCTCCTGTGAGTGGGAAGAGGACTCCTATTTTGATGGGTTCAGGCGGCTTTGCTGCAGCAGTCACTGTCGTTGTTAGTGTTGTAGTTACAGGCTGTGTGAGTGTAACTGTAGCAGTTGCGCGTTCTGTTACTGTAGCCGTTACTGTCGTTGGTGGCTGCGTGATGGTCTGTGTGACTGTGGCTGCAGCACCAGGAGCCAACGTTGTAGTCACAGTTTGTGTGGCAGTTGATGTCTGCGTTACTGTCTGTGTTCTTGTTGTTGTTGAAGTTATTGTTGTCGTGACTGGTGCTATTGTAGATGCTTGCCAATATCCTACGCCAGCCACTATAGCCAAGATTATGACGACAACCACTAATCCAGTTTCTAGTTTCGTTACTGCTGATGAACTCTTCCTATTCATATTCATCGAACTTTAATCACTGAAAACCCCTTAATAAATATTAACATAGCGTTTAAAAAATATAGTCTAAAAAAATTAGCGAAGCTAACCAAAAATTCTGTATATCTTATGAGCTGAACTCAAATTTTTGGCTTCGCTAACATCGCCACGCATTCTGTGCACATCATCCTAGCAACGTCAATATGACGAGGACAAACTGTCTTACCGCATACTCTACACTTGTATGCTCTTACCCCCTTCTGTGTAAGATCTATGCGCGTGTTGCAGATTCTGCATATAGGCATTCTACTCAGCCTCCTGCTAATAGCCCAAGCTTCTTAAGATCTTCATAAATATCGAGCATGCGTAATCTCTTAAGTGTTCCTTCTTTTATTAAGCCAGTAGTTTTGTCCCATCCTCTTAGATCATAGTATTCGTCAAGTAGGGCTTCGAGTGCCTCTTTTTTGAATACAGCGCCCTTGTATGGACCATTAGCTACGGGTTCTTCGAGGAATCGTCTTGGTAGTGTGTCGTGCTGCCTTCTTATGCCAAATTTTGTGTTTAACGCTCTCTCTAATGTGACTATGCGTTCTCCTGTTGCCACAAGATCCTCATATGTTAGTGGTATACCAGTTGCTGCTGAGATCCACTCGTGGTATTTTATGGAATGCACTTCTTTTCCGCGTCTTAAACCGTATTTAGCCATCATTTCTGGTATAGGGTAGAGGGCATAGTAAGATGCGTGCATAAACCTACAGGAGCCTATGGAGTCAGTTATCGCAGCCATATTTTCATGCCAATATACCATCTTAGCTCGACCACCATATTTAGCTAATGTGCAGACTTCTGGGGAACCAAAGAGCTCTTCAGCAACCTTCCTGTAAGGTGTAACCATCTCTATTACTGGATGTGCTCTAAGGTGGTCTGACCCTCTACTTGCAACAGCATATCCAAAACCGAAGCCTGTCGAGACTCTTGGATCAGTTGATATGGTCTCAAGCCCTTTAACGGTTGTAACCCATCGTTCAGCACCGTTTCCTATAGCCTTAGCAGCCCTATCTACACCCATAGAGCCAAGCTTACCAAGATTTCCCTCCACTTTACCGATCTTATGTATTGCATCTATCATCGCATCAGCGTTACCGAACCGCAGATCCACACCATCAAGGTCCTCTTTTGATACCAGCCCCTTTTCTCTCATCTCCATGAGAAAAGCTATCGTGCTACTTAGAGAGATAGCATCCATCCCATAGTCATTAGCAAGCATAGCTGCGTGAAATACTGCTTCCAGCTCTCCTACACCACACTTAGAGCCAAATCCGCCAGTAGCCTCAAACTCTAAACCACCTTTAGTGCCAATATACTTACCAGATTCTATAACACCATACCTCTTACACCTATTAGGACAAGACATGCAAGCCCTACCACCCGGAATTGGGGTTTTCTTAGTAGAGAACCTATCTCTAAACTCTTCAGCGCTTATATTCTCAGCGTATTCGAAGTAGTTCTCCAAAAAGTTTCTGACTGGAAGCCAACCCTGAACATTGCCCAACATAAGCACAACCGAAGTGCCTAGCGCTGAATGTTCACCTGTTTGAAAACCTGGATCTTCTTCTACCGCCTTCCAAGCTTCAGTAGCTACTTCCAGATACCGTTTAGGGTCATGCACAGAAAGTTCTCCAGTACCTTTAGCAGCAATAGCTTTGATGTTTTTAGAGGCCATAACAGCGCCTAAACCAGTTCTTCCAGCAGCCTCCCAATAATCAAACATTATGTTGGCGAAGAGTACACCATTCTCAGCTGCTTGCCCTACAGCTGCCACTCTAAATTCTTCACCCAAATCCTCTTGTAGGATTCTAGTTGTCTCAATAACATTCTTCCCCCATAGATGTGAAGCATCTCTGATCTCAACCACATCATCATGCACATAAATATAAGACGGTTTCTCAGCCCTACCCTTTAAGATAACATCATCGTAACCAGACATCTTCAACTCAGCACCTAAGTACGCTCCAACATTCGAGTTACCATAAATCCCAGTAAGAGGAGACTTGGCTGCAACATTCATCCTACCTGTAGTAGGACCAAGCAACCCAACGATAGGTCCAGCTGAGAAACAAAGTATGTTATCCGGACCGAGTGGATCTGCATCTACTGGCAGCTCGTTGTAAAGGATTTTGGCATCTAACCCTCTACCACCTAGGTAAAGAGCACATTCATCTTCCGATTGAGGTACCTTCTTTATCTGACCCTTGGTTAAGTCTATTCTAAGCTGCTGTCCTGCATAACCGCCATATTTGAATTTATTCACATTCTTCACCTCCTTACTAAAGCCTTCTCCTTGACCGCTGCAGCAACTTCATGCGCTTTGCCCTCCCACCTTAGCTGGGCAAGCCTTTCTGGCGTATCGTAAACTATTGCTTTTGTTTCGCAGAACTTCACGCAAGCAGGGTCCCCATAACACAAGTCACATTTATACACAATCTTATTGACGCCATCATAATGTATAGCGCCAAAGGGGCAAGCGATCATACAAAGCCTACAACCTATACACTTGTTTTGATCTAGCATCACCGCATCAGTATCCCTATCACGGTAGAGCGCTCTCGTCGGACATACCGCTAAGCAAGGAGCCTTCTCACAGTGAAAACAAGGCATAGGGACATCTACACCATCCTCCTCAAATTTTGCAACCCTGATCCTCGCTTTTGTTAAGGAGAAGGCACCTACAGTAGCGAAGCTGCAAGCTAGCATACAAGCTTGGCATCCTGTACATCTCTCAGGGAAAACATCTAAAATCTTCATTTAATTTTGCACCCGTCTCTGTTACGATATATACCTAACCCCTATTATTACCTTTTGCTGAAGCAAACAGAAGCAGTTTACTAAATCTTATTAGAACAGTAATGGATAAAACATCCTTTAACATGTATTGTCATAGGATGATGTGATGAAGAGCGTTACTGTAAGATATTTCGGCTCATCCTCCTCTGCTACACGCAAAAAATCTGAGGTTATATCTTTAGAAGACACCGCTACATTAAAAAATCTAATTGACTTCTTACTGTTAAAGTATAACGCTTCACTACGTAATCTATTCTATGATAGAGATGGTGAGTTTAAACCACTCGTTATGCTCCTAATTAACGGCAAAGCTGCCGACGACTTAGCTTATCTTCTAAACGATGGGGATGAAGTCTCTATAGCACCCCTTATAGCAGGAGGGTAAGGAGCGCCCCTTATTCTTGACTCTTTACTGGTCTGAACATAGGTATGGTTAGATCTGGGGCTACATCCTTGAAGACCACTTCCACAGGAGCATCTATCTTAACGTCGCTTAGATAGCAGTCAGTCATCATCGCATACATTCTTGGCCCTTCATCCAGCTCGACTAAAGCCACTGCATAAGGTAGCTCTTTGTTGAAGATGGGTGAATTTCCTACAACCATGTTTATGATGGTGTAGGAGTAGATCTTGCCTTTACCGCTTGACTTGACCCACTCTAGTTCTCTTGAGCCGCAGTGGATGCAGTTGGCTCTAGCATACCATTGATACTCACCACACTTTTTGCATCTCTGTATTAGTAGTTCACGCCTTCTTAACCCATCCCAGAACGGCTTATTTAGTGAAGTAATCTCAGGCTTAGTCCAAGACCAATACTGTTCAGCTGTTTCTGAAGATGCTGACATACTTCTTTACACCTCCCTACCGAAGACCATAACTACATTATGCACCAAGTTAACCCCGTAAGCTAATCCACCTATAGCGGTGACTATGCCGATTTTTGGGTCTTTAACTTGGCGTTGCCCAGCTTCCTCCCTCAACTGTCTAACCGCCTCTACAATATGTGAGCATCCACCACCTATTCCCGCTTGACCTGCTGATAGTTGTCCGCCGTGTGTGTTGACTGGTAGCTGCCCGTTTATAGAGATGTCAGTCTGCTCAACAAACTTTCCTCCTTCACCTTTTTTGCAGAAGCCTAGATCTTCTAGCTGCATAAGCACCGCTATTGTATAATCGTCGTAGATCTCTACGAAAGAGGCGTCTTGAGGCTTGATCCCAGCCATTTTGTATGCATCTGGCGCTGCCTTTACTATCCCCAAGTAGGTCACGTCTGGTCTATTCTTTGAGCCGTGGGTATAGTTGTTGCATTCGCCGAAGCCAAGCAGATAAACAGGTTTATCTGTGATCTCCTTCGCCTTCTCTTTTGATGCTAAAATAAATGCTAAGCCACCGTTCACGGAAATGCAGCAGTCAAGCAGATGTATAGGGTCAGCGATAACCCTCGAACTCAAATACTCATCCATAGTCATAGGCGCCTTAAGATACGCAACAGGATTCATCGAAGCATGATACCTTTGCGTTATAGCTATCTTACCCGTATGCTCCCTCTTTGTCCCATACTGATGCATATGCCTCCTCATTATGAAGGCAAATATGCTGTTAGGTCCCATCATACCAAAGGGAAGCATATAGTCATTCTCATATCTCCAGGTTCTAGCACCAGAAGCGCTAGCGGTAGGTATTGAAAGAGGTGCGTCTGCTACAATACATAGAAACATATCCACAATGCCAGCGTTTATAGCTAAGGCGCCTTGGGTAAGCAGGGCTGCAGCCGCGGCGCCCCCTTGGTCTGCTCTTATAATCATCTTAGGTGTTATGCCGAGGTTCTGCGCTACTTCAGCAGACCAGATCTCAGCGTGAGGATATATTGTGCCAGCTACACCTAAACCCTGTCCATCAAAATCAGATTTCGAAAGCCCCGCGCTTTTTAATGCTAGATCCATAGCCCAACTAGCATACTCTTCAGCGGTCAACCTAGGCTGACCCCTTTCAACTCTAGCCCTATCGTAAGGAGTCTCACCATACCCTACTACAGCAACTCTACCCTTCATCAACTATCACAACCCAAATTCTACTTAAAAGTCATACATAACCTTTATCATAACCAAAAGTGCTCCCCTTAGGTGAAGAATAAGCTTGTTAGTTAACAATAAGGATAGTCTCAATTTCTCTTAAATTTCTTTGGATCGAGCTACTATAGCTTCTTCAAAGAATGATGTTCTCTAAAGTCATTCATTAATGCGAAAGTATCGTAAATTTTGAGCTAAGAACCTCTTGCACTAGTTTTTGAGGTAAATTAAGGGATAATATATAGTCTCCTAGGACAGGTTCAATTTCTTTTGCTTCGTAAGTGTTTAGCTCTCTATATTCACAGACAGGCGGTTCTACGTGTGTTGAAAGATAGTACCTTCTAATACGTTCAAATATCTCATCAGGCAATTTTGCTTTAAGCGTATAATATGATAAATCTTTCATGCTGACATACAATGCATCATCTAACAATCCTTCCTCTACTAGTGATGCTAAGTATGTTTCTATGTCGGTTTTAGGTGGCTGGACACCTATCTTAGATGCTTCTATAAACCCTCTTATGTAAATTCTTCCTCCGACCATGCCGCTGCCAACATAATTCCCAACGACTTTACCTCTGCCTACTTTTCCCAAGCCAAGTACAATGATGACACCGCCAGCCATATATTCACCTAAATAGTCGTCCGCAGAACCGCCTATCACCAAGTAAGGTCTCTTCTGCAGATATTCTCTCATCTGTATCCCAGCTCTATTACCAACATTACCCTTCACATACACCACCCCACCTTGTAATGCTTGAGCTACCACATCTCTTGCCTCACCATGGACTACAACCTTACCAGACTGCATAGTATCGGCTAAATCATCACCGCAATTCCCATAAATTATAAAACTTACACCACTGTTAAGATTAGCAAGACAGTTACCAACATACCCTACAAGAGTTACCTCCACATCTTTGCACTCTAAACAAGCAAGGTTTGACCCTATATAACGCTGACCATTCACATTTAAAACTTTCAATCTTTTAATACCATTCTTAACCATTTCGAAAATAGTTTGATTTAACTCTTGAGTTGAAAGGTTTGATGCATCTACAATATGTGCATCAGATGTTGAATCAGATGAGCTTACTTGAATTTTATGAATGATGTTAGGGTCTACCACGATAAATCACACCTTTGCTAAGCGATGCTAGGAAGATCTCTCCAGGCTCAGGAGTCCAAACCTCTGCCGAGGGTGAGAGGCACCTAATCTGGCACTCCTCACTTGCAACATATATAGCATTCTGATCTTCGCCAAATACAATAGGTCTAAATTTAGATCTGTCAACAAGCGCCATAAGGTAAATGTCTTCTCCATCACAATAACCTGCTATCACAGTAAATGGGCCATCAAGCTGACATCCTCTCGCCTCAGCCATCAACCTCATGACTTCACTTCTTAACGGTGAAGCATTTAACACACGCTCATACGGATTCTGCAGTATTATCAAAGCCTGTTCTAGCGTATAACCCCTTACTCTAACTAGATAGTCTAGCATAAACGCTATAACCTCGCTATCTGTGCCCACAAAGCTCCTATAACCAGCTAATCTGAGCATCTGTTGATTAGAACCATAAGAGCTTATGTCCCCGTTATGCACAACCGCTACCTCATGCGCTGAGAAGGGATGTGACCAAACTGGAGTTGTGCCAGGCGAGTTTGTAGGCTGCCTTGTATGCGCAAGCCAAGCATCACTTCTCATCATATCGCAATCTAAGCCGTATTTTGCTGCTACATCTAAAGGATAACCCACATCTTTGAAAACATTTACATATCTACCATAAGAATAACATCTTCCTTTTATACCGTTTTCATCCATCAACCTTACATTGAGTTGGTCTACTATGGATTGTAGTGTAGAAGGAGATGCTTCAATAAACACCTCATAAACTTTAAATCCCTCACCATCAAATTCAGGTACCTTCTCACCTAACATATTTAACCTAAGACTTTTAACATGTCCAGCAAATATGCGCCTTACAAACGATAGTGTCTCAGCATTATCAACAAATATCTTAACTCTTATAGGCGGTCTTCCACCTCCTGGTATATCAAAGGAAGCAAAGCCTGCGCCAAGTTTGCTCCCCCTAAACTTCACACAGTCAATAGCCTTAAGTGGAGCAAGGTTGCTGATCTTAGTAGCAGACTTCTTCCTCAATATGCCGAAAACGCCGCATCCATCCTTCACTATCGGTGTATAGCAATTAAGTGCCAGCAGCCTTCACCTTAAGTCTGCTCCTTATCGCTGGGTCTAGATCCACACTTCTTAACAGTTCACGGTTCCCTACAAGCGAAGTGTATATGCTGCTAACACCCGCCGCTCCAGCCAGAAGTCTTATCTCCCCTTTAAGTCCAAGTATGAAGTTTTCGAGCTTTACACGCGCTTCATGTAAATTCATATCTTTACCTTCTTCGTATCCAATAGCAACTAGCGCAGCTCTGTTTAATCCAACCGCATCAGCACCAAGGCATAGTAGCTTGAATATGTCATCAGCCCCTCTTATAGCGCTACCGCCACATAACAAGTTAAGTTGGTTCCTAACAGGACTTCCGCCATAAAATACTTCCCTAAGACTCCAATCCGCTTCAGCAGTCATAACAGCTACATCAAGCGTTGCTGGTGAATAGGTTAGATCTGTGTCAATTATTATCCCATCGAACCCTCTTCGTGCCAGCTCTTGTATAGAGGTTAGGCTCTGCTCAGACGAATGAATCCTAACATATAATGGCTTATCTGGAACATTCTCTCTAAACGGTTTACTTTCACGCCATGCATCTATCACAACTACTCCAACATTTTCTGGTATGCTCATAGGATCGTCTACAGCAAGCATAAGATTTCCGGCATATTTTGCTAAGTGATCATCATACTCGTCAAGCGTAGTATACATCATTAAACCATGCGCCTTAGCTACTTTTGCGAAAAGCTCTACAAGCCCTTTAGGTAAGCTCTTAAAATGAGAAAAGAATATAGGCGCAGAGAGTCTGATGCCACTAAGATATGATGCTATCTCTATTTCCTCTCTGTAAGGATCTATGCTTGGTCTAGTTACCTGCGCGCCATCCGAAACAAGGTAGTCACATACAGCCTTTGGAGGCTCAACAAAAGGTGGACCACAAGAACCCATGCTACCTATTTCAGGTACACCATTTTCAGCCAAAGCCGTAAGATGTGTTCTCCTTCTTTCAGACCAGTAGCCTCCTTCTCCAGCAACAAGTGGTGTTGAACAGCCGCTTACAAGATTGACTCCTAGAATGGAAGCTGTCTCTTCCCACATACTGTAAGCTTCTAAGAGATCTCTTCTACCAACAAGTTCTCTAACTCTTCTTAAGCCAAGCGTCCCAACTATAAGTTTAAGTTCTTCATTCCACCCCTTTACAAAGTTAACAAGTCTCTGTACAGCCCAATCAAGCGATAACATTCTAGGTGGGTTTGGTAAAGCTTTATTTGTGAGAAGAGCTGGGCAGTATCCTAAATGGCATTTATGACACATAACGCATCCTAAAGCTATAAGAGCCGCTGTACCTACGCTCACACAATCAGCTCCAAGCGCCATCAGCTTGGCTGCGTCTTCAGGGTTACTTACGCGTCCGCCCGCAATGACTGTAAAGTTTTCTCTAAGCCCTTCTCTGCGTAGTATTCTATCAACAGAGGCAACAGCAATCTCTATTGGTATACCTATGTTGTCACGTACTACAGTAGGTGCGGCTCCTGTTCCAGCACCAGCCCCATCTAAGATTATACCGTCTCCACCCATTCTAGCGATGCCCGTAGCTATATACTGTACATAATTCGTTGCACCTACTTTGACGAAGACTGGCTTACCTGTTAACTCTTTTATGGCCTCAATCCTTTGACCCAAATCTTCTATTGAATATATGTCGTGGTGTGGTGCTGGTGAAATAGCATCTTTATAGAGTGGAATCCTTCTAGTCATAGATATAGGTTCAGTCACTTTGGCAGCTGGCAGATGCCCCCCTATGCCAGGCTTAGCGCCTTGACCTATCTTGATAACTACAGCTAATCCTCTATTAAGCACCTTAGCATCTACACCAAATCTGGCTGAAGCCCATTGAACCGCTATTCTCCTCACCTTAGCAACCTCAGGATGTAACCCTCCTTCTCCTGTACCAGCCAAAGTTTCGGTTAACTCTGCAGCCATAGCTATGGCGATGTTGGCTGTACCTGATAAGCTTCCAAAAGACATGTCACCTAGGTATAGAGGTGTTGAAAGAGTTATACCTCCACCAATATCTGTTGTGGTATCAACTTCTAACCTAATGTTAGACTCATTGATGGGCTTAAATCTCAGCCTGTCAAGCGGTCTTTTAGAGAGTTCATCCTCTGGAGTCCAGACTCTATTAGCCCTACCGCTTTCTGCAAGTCTTCTAATATGCCTAATCTTAGCTGTAGTCCAAAACTCTCTTAATGTCTGCTTCGGAAGGTTAATGTAGTGATCGATTAAACTTTGCTGAGCTGCCTGGAACAATAAATCACCTTCTGTGTCTCAGATGTTTGCCGTGCATAGCAGAACTCCTCCTTTATTCGAGGATATAAAAATGGTGTACAAAAAATTTGATAGTTTTGGCATTAATTGTTATTTACGCTAAAATAACATGTCAAAACCAGCACAATAACAAATTTATTATCTGCCCCTCTTCTCCAATGTTGTGAAAGATGCCTCTAGCAACTCAACGTGGTAAAACCTTCGAAAGAACATACACCTTTTTCGACATCGGTATGCAAGCATCATCCTTTGTATTGAAGGTAATAACCAGGCACACCAATTATCTAAGCAAACGAATGAGCCCCAGCCGGGCTTTGAACCCGGGACCTCCGCCTTACCAGAGCGACGCTCTAACCAGGCTGAGCTACTGGGGCGCTGGTATTGGGTTCTGTAGGTTAAGGTTTTAAGGATTATATGTCTGTCTTTTCTGGATAAATGCGGTTTGAAGATAGTTATCGATAGGGAAGTTTCTGATAAGTTTCCTGAGTTGGATGTGTTGGTTAGGTGTGTTAGGGGTGTTGTTGTTAAGCCTCTTGATGAAGAGCTCGAGAAATTTAAAAGTGAAGTATGTTCTGAAGTTAGGGGCAAATACACGCTTGAAAGCGTTAAGAATGTAGCTATCTTTAGAGCATATAGAGACTTCTTTTGGCGTCTAAACATAGACCCAACCAAGAATAGGCCAGCCTCGGAAGCGCTTATACGGAGAATTCTGGCCGGCAAAGGTCTTCCAACGATTAACACCTTAGTTGACGCCTATAACCTAGCCTCAGTAGTTAGTGAGGTAGCTTTAGCAGCCTTCGACACCGATAAACTGCAGAGCAAAGAAATTGTTATGCGGCTAGCTAAGAAAGGCGAAACTTTCCACGGAATAGGTATGAAAGAGCCCATAAAATTAGAGGGCGGTGAAGTCGTGTTAGATGATGCCAATAACCTAATAGCCATCTACCCATACCGAGACGCTGAAAGATCTAAGGTTACAGAGTCAACGAAAAACGTTGCTCTAGTAGCCTGCGGCGCTCCAAACATAAGCAGGGATAGGCTTCTTCAAGCCGCTGAGACTGCTGTAAATTATGTTATAAGGTTCTGCGGCGGCACCCCTTCACTATAAGCGACTTATATATAAGCTTATAAAATAAAATCAGGTAAAATATATCGTAATGCAGAATAAAGTTGCAGCCTCTTCCCAGCAAAACGTTAAAAAAGCAGTAAGAGCAAAGAAGGTAGCCTTACTCGCAGTCTTTATAGCCTTAGGTGTAGCACTCTCAATCTACCCAGGAAGCATACCAGTAGGCCCAACCAAAGTCTTCCCATTCCAACACATGATAAACGGCATATTAGGTGTAATCTTAGGGCCTTGGTATGCTGCAGTTGCGGCTCTAGTAATAGGTGTCCTCAGAATATCAATAGGCACAGGGACGATCTTTGCGCTTCCAGGCGGCATACCAGGCGCAATTGTAGTAGGAATATTATACAGATATATGTCTAAAAGTAGATGGGTACCCCTAACTGAACCCTTAGGTACTGGTATTGGCGCTTTGGTCAGCGCATTTATTGTTGCACCTATCATTCACGCGCCGCCTATTCCAGCAGCTGCTTGGGCTTGGTTGGGTTTGACCGCTCAGTGGCAGCTATTTTTGGCTGCTTTTTGGGCTAGTAGTGTGCCTGGAGCAATTTTAGGGTTTATTGTAGTTCTTGCTCTGGAGAAGCGAGGCTTGCTTGCAAAGCTTACATTTTAAAGATCTCTTTGGTAAGAAAGCTATTATAACTGGTGAAGTTGGTGCTGGCAAAACCAAGCTATTAGCTAGTCTTCTTGATGAGGCTGCTTTAGAGCCTAATTTGAATATCGTCGTTTTAGATCTTGCGCCAGAGTTTCGTATCGGCTCTAATATCGTAGGTGTTTCTATTAGAGCTTATTCTAAGAGTCTTTCTAAAGTAAAGTATCTTAAGCCGCATCCTATCTTTGCACCTAGGCTCCAAGGTAAAAGTAAGCAAGAAGTCTTAGACCTTGCTTCTCGTAACGCTTCAATTATAGAACCTTATCTTGTAAACCTTTTTTCCTTATCGCCTGAAATTCTCTTTGTCGATGATCTCACAATCTACCTGCAAGCTGGCAAGATAGGTCTAATTACTCAGCTAATCCTTAGGGTTAGCACGTTTATAGCTACAGCCTACAAGGGTAAAGTAATTTTAGATGATAAGGGTTCTGGTTTAAGTTGTAAAGAGAGAAGTACACTCGAGTTCCTCTTAAATGACTCTAAGCTGAATCTTTTAGAGGTTGCTTTATGATCTTTCGCTTTGATTTAATTTCGTCTGTATAATGGCAAGCCGCTAAATGATTTTCACCGTTATCAATTAAGGTTGGCTCCTCTTCGGTGCATCTCTTTGTTGCATATGGGCATCTTGGGTGGAATCTGCAGCCTGAAGGTGGATTTATAGGCGAGGGGATTTCCCCTTTCAACACCATCAAGCCCTTTGCCACCATGATGTTTGGGTCTGGCACTGGAACTGCTTCAAGTAGAGCTTGTGTATATGGGTGTAACGGGTCTTGGAAGATGGCTGATTTGCTGCCTACTTCGACAAGTTTACCTAGATACATTACACCTACTTTATGTGAGATATGACATACAACGCTTAGATCGTGTGCTATGAATAAGTAGGTTAGGTTTAGATCTTTTTGCAGACTCATAAGAATGTTAATGATCTTGGCTTGAACAGAAACGTCAAGCGCTGAGACAGCCTCATCTGCTATAATTAAATCTGGTGATAGGGTTAAAGCTCTTGCGATTGCTATTCTTTGCCTCTGCCCTCCGCTAAATTGATGAGGGTACTTGAATGCGTCTTCTTGGCGTAGCCCCACTCGCTCTAAAAGTTGATAAACAATCTCCTCCCTTTTTTTCCTTTCCATATCAGTATGTATGATTAAAGGTTCAGCTATAATCTGCATAACATTTTTGCGTGGATCTAGAGATGTAAAGGGATCTTGAAAGATCATACTCATCCTTCTTCTGATATTTTGAAACTCTTTTTTATTTATCTTGGTCAAGTCTACTTTGTCAAAGAATATGCTTCCTGATGTTGGCTGCAATAATCCGACTATTAGTCTACCAATCGTGCTTTTTCCTGAACCGCTTTCTCCTACTAAACCAAATGTTTCCCCTCGCTCGATAGAGAAGCTGACACCATCGACAGCCTTAACATAACCTAAAGTCTTCTTTAAGATCACACCTTTTGTAATAGGAAAGTATTTTTTAAGGTCTTTTATCTGCAGAATAATGCTCAAACGCTTCTCCACTTCTCCTTATCATAAATTAGGCAAGAAGCATAATGCCCCTCTTCTACTTCAATCATAGGAGGCTGTATAATACTGCATATCTTCTTAGCGTATGGGCATCTTGGGTGGAATCTGCAGCCTGAAGGTGGATTTACAAGATCTGGAACATCACCTTCTATTGACTCAAGCATCTCTTTTTTAATATCAAGCCTTGGCACAGCCTTCAATAGAAGTGTCGTATATGGGTGCAAAGGGTTGCTGAATACGCTTTTAGTAGCGCCATACTCCACAATTTTGCCAGCGTACATGACAGCTAATTTGTTGCATAGCCAAGCAACGATACCTAAGTTATGCGTTATGAATAATATTGATGTTTGAGTCTTAGCTTTAATCTCCTTTAATAATGTTAGAATCTGAGCTTGTATAGTCACATCAAGATTAGTAGTAGGCTCATCTGCTATAAGCAGACGTGGTTCTGTTACTAAGGCTATTGCTATCATAACCCTCTGCCTCATTCCGCCGCTGAGCTGAAATGGATACTGCTTTGCCCTAATCTCAGCATCAGGTATTCCAACTTCAGTAAGGATCTTAACAGCCTTCTCCCAAGCTTTTTGTGGGTTCATGTTGGTATGCGTCCTAATTGCTTCGACTATTTGCTCTCCGACTCTGACTATAGGATCTAGTGAAGTAAGCGGGTCTTGAAAGATCATAGAGATCTTAGCGCCTCTTATGCTTCTCATTTCCTCCTCGCTCTTCTGTAACAGATCTTCTCCTTCGAAGATTACTTGCCCACTAACGATTTTACCCGGAGGGTCTGGGACAAGTCTTAATATAGAAAGAGCGGTAACAGATTTTCCACATCCAGACTCCCCTACTAACCCAAATACGTCTCCTGCATCTATGGTGAATGAGATACCATCTACTGCTTTTACTGCACCACGTTTAGTGAAGAAATATGTCTTTAGATCTACTATCTCAAGTAGATGATTGTGTTGCATACCTTTTTCACTATATTCTAAGTCTAGGGTCAAGCGCGTCTCTAAGTCCATCCCCAAAGAGGTTAAATGCGAGAATCGAAAGCGCCAAAACTATACCCGGTATAGTAGTTATATGGGGTGCTCTAAATATAAAGTCTCTTCCAGTAGCAATTATCGATCCCCAGCTCGGTGTGGGAGGCTGCACACCCAATCCTAAGAAACTCAAGCCAGCCTCCGCAAGTATCGCCCACCCCATTCCTATCGTAGCCAATACAATTATCGGAGCAAATGAGTTAGGTAGCACATGAGATGCAAGTATTCTTGCGTTTGACGCCCCCATTATTCGAGCTGCTTCAACATAATCTAACCCCTTTATGTATAGAATTTGACTTCTTATGACTCTTGCATACCCGGGCCAGTTAACTATAGCTAACGCTGCCATTACATTGAATATGCTTTGCCCTAAGACTGCTGTCAAGCCTATTGCAAGCAGCAAGCCTGGAAATGCTAAGAATATGTCTGCAACTCTCATTATAACCAAGTCTATCCATCCACCTATGTAGCCTGAGAGAGCTCCTAATGCTGTTCCTATGAGCAGTGAGATTGTTATGACTACAACTCCTACTGTTAGTGATATTCTTGACCCATATATGATTCTTGACAGTATGTCCCTTCCGAACTCGTCTCTCCCAAATGGGTGCTCCCAGCTAGGAGGTTCAAGCCTTCTACTCAGATCTTGAAGATTAGGGTCGTAAGGTGAGATAAAGTCTGCAAAGACAGCCATTAACACAAGCAAAATAATCACTGCCAGCCCAAATAGGGCTGGTTTATCGCTTTTAAGATGCTCTATTATGATGGAGAGTTCGCTTGACTCGCCGAAAAGTAGTTTTTTCAAATCTTTAAGAGGGCGCATCCTTCTTTCACCTTCTACTCATATTGCACCCTAGGGTCAATGTAAGCGTATATGATATCTACAATAATATTTATCACAACATATGCTATCGAGGTCACTAGTAGAGCGCCTAAAACAACGGGGTAATCTCTCTGCTGTATTGCTTGGACAGCAAGCCTACCTATTCCCGGCCAAGCGAAGACCCATTCAACGAAGAACGCTCCAGCTAGTAGGAAACCAAACTGCAGCCCCAGCACCGTGACTATGGGTATAAGCGCGTTTCTTAATGCGTGTTTAAAGATCACGCCTCTCTCACTCATTCCTTTTGCTTTTGCTGCTCTGATGTAGTCTTGTCTGATGACTTCAAGCATGCTTGAGCGTGTTAGCCTTGTTATTAGTCCTGCTAAACCTATGCCTAATGTTGTAGCTGGGAGTATAATGTGCTCTGGTTTGCCGTAGCCGGATATTGGTGTTAAGCCGAGGTAGTAGGAGAAGACCATCATCAGCATAAGCCCCAACCAGAAGTCTGGGAGCGATGCCGCGAAGATCGAGCCTACCCTCGTGGCGTGATCTAGTGCTGAATGTTGTCTTACCGATGATACCACACCAACTGGTATGCCTATCGCTATAGCCACAATCATGGAGCTGACTACTAGCAAAAGTGTTCTAGGTAGCGCTTCTGAGACAAGTATAATGACGGGTTTATTAGAGCCTATGCTTCTTCCAAGGTCTCCTTGGAGGATCCGCCAAAGAAACTTACCATATTGTATGTAGATGGGATCATCAAGACCTAATTCAGCCCTCATAGCTGCTATAAAACTTGGATCTCCTGTAGGCTGCATGCCGAGCACATTTAAGATGGGGTCTCCTGGTGTGAGCTTCATTATAAGGAAGGCTATGAGGGAGACTCCTATGAATACGGGGATTACAAGTAGGAGTCTGCGTATGATGTATCTTAGCATCTTACAGACCTTTCTTTTGGCTATTATTTATTCTAATAGTAGTGGGGACTTAGCAAGCGTTTATGTATTATTGTAATATTTTATTGAGAAAGACGAGTTTTTAATTTGTAATTAGATGAATATTAAACATCTTTTTCACAAAAAGCTTACATACAGCAAGTAGGTGAGATCGGATTGTGATATGGGTTGTTAGAGCTTGAGGTTTTTAAAGCGGCTGCTAAACTTTGTGACGATGTTCTAGGTATAAAAGCTGGAGAGAAGGTGCTTATTCTAGCTGATACTGCCAGTGATATGCAAGCGGTTTTGGCTACGGCTGCTGCAGCTAGAAATAGAGATGCGAAGGTTAGCGTGATGTGGTATGAGACGATTCTACCAAATATTATGGTTGAGCCTCCAGAGCAAGTTGCCGCAGCCATGAAAAGCTCTGATGTTCTTATAGACTACGCAGTTACCCTCTACACCAAGGCTCAGAAAGAGGCTGTTGAAGCTGGTGCTAGATTCATATGCCTATCCTTTGTAGACAGCGATCTGCTTGTCAAGTGTGTTGGTAAGGTTGATCTGCCTAAACTTCTTGAACTAGGTGAGGCACTGGTAGATGTGTTCAAGCGTGGAAAGACTGTTAGGATAACTTCAGAACTTGGGATGGATCTAACTTGCAGACTTAAACCCACTAGCGAGATTCACCAATCAGGCTCGAAGGCTACTAAGCCGGGTGATGTTGCGATGCTAGCTGGGCAGGTTACCTTTTCAACAGATCTAGAGGATGTGAATGGTTCTATAGTGTTTGATGGGACGCTTTGGCCGCCTAATGAGCTCGGTCTTCTAAAGTCTCCAGTTAGGTTGGAGGTTGAGAGCGGTAGGATAACTGCGGTGAAAGGAGGCTGGGAAGCGAAGATCTTCGAGAAGTGGCTTAAAAGCTATAACGACCCTAACATGTTCAACTTTGCACATGTAAGCCCAGGATTCAACCCAGGTGTTAGAAAGCTTACTGGGAGAATAGCTGTAGATGAACGGTACTTTGGTTGTGTAGTTATTGGGGTAGGACATTATCGAGGTCGTCCGGCTAAGAATCACACAGATGGTGTGGTGTTGAATCCTACTATTGAAGTTGATGGAGAGATCATCGAAGAGTCTGGAATGTATGTAAAACCGAACCTAGCTAAGTTGTGTACTGAACTAGGGGTACTTTAACCCCCTTTAACTTTGTAAGCGCTTCACTATCTGCTCAGGTATAGGTGCTGATGATTTGCCTATGACCCAGATGTATGTTATGCTTCCTGTAGCAAGCCTAGCATCTGTGTTAGCATCTAACACCTCTGACTCAAACCTTATAACTTTAGCACGCAGCTCAGCAACTTTTGATTTAATCTTTAGTATGTCGTCGAACTTTGAAGGGGCGTGAATCCTACAGCTAAATTCCCCTATTACAAATGTACCCTCTACACTTTCTGAATCAACTATCGTTTTTTGTATGTCTGCAAACACTATTCCTTTTGAGCGAAAGAATTCTGTGATATCGTCATCCATCCAATTTACATAGTTAGAGAAGTAAACTCTTCCACTATGATCTGTGTCGTGAAATCTTACTCTAATGGTTGTGCCTTCGTAGCTGCGCACGCTATAATATAACCCTACTGCAGTTTTAAGTTTAACCTACTATTTTTCCAATGAAGTTTATAGGTTACTTATGAGCATAATTTAGTAGAAGATGCCTATACAAAAACAAGTCTTAATCTTCGACCCAAGGCTCTGCGATGGCTGTGAGAAGTGTATAGAAGCATGCGTAAAAAGGTTCGGCACCTCTCAAAGCACACCAGCAATAAAACTAATTAAAAGTGGAGACGGTCACAAGTTTTCCCTCTCCTTTTGTCTTCAATGCGATGAGCCTTTTTGTAGAGTTATTTGCCCTACAGGGTCTATACTATTAGACGAGATTAGAGATGTCACTTTTATTCGAAGTGAAACTTGTGTTGGGTGTAGAAGCTGCTTTCTGATCTGCCCCGTTGAAGGTGTCGTATTTGACGGTGCAGGTAAGGCGGTTAAGTGCGATCTTTGTAATGGAGACCCGCTGTGTGTGAAGGTTTGTGAGAGAGGCGCCTTAAGATACGGTTTTGCAGAAGATCTATCTACACTCAAAAAGAATAGAGTAGCTTTACTAATATCATCCTCGACTAGAGCAGGTGTGTTAACGACAAACAGAGGATTAACTTTATCTAAGGGTGTTGTTGGCGACCCATTATTCTTTAGCCAATTAGTATCAGCCAAGTCTGAGGGTCTACGCAAGTTTCTAGACTACTGTGCTGGGAATCTCTCAGCCATATCTAAAGAAGCTACTTTAGCGACTCTCTCTGAAACTGTTTTAAAGAGGAGACGCTCACTAGGTCTAAGCGAAGTAAGGAGACCAAAAGAGGAAGTGCAGACCATACTTAAGACACTATCCTCCAAAAAAGGGGAGTTGAGCTTTGGCTGATCTCCAATACGCTTTATTTACAGGCTGCTTCATACCCGCACGCCTACCACATGTCGAGGCTGCCACTCTAAAGGTGTTTGACCGACTCGGTGTTAAGGTTACTCCACTTATCGATGCGAGCTGCTGCCCTGACCCAACCTCAACGGTCTTCGCTGATAAGTCCGCTTGGTACGCTCTTGCCGCAAGAAATATAACTTTAGCTGAAGAGCAGAATAAGGAACTACTCACTATCTGCTCAGGCTGCAACCTAACCTTAAGCGCTGTAGATAAAGACTTGAAGCGTAATCAGAAGCTCAGAGATATGGTCAATAGCGTATTAAATAGCGTCGGGCGAAGATACAGAGGTACTACTGAAGTTAGGAGCATACTCTGGCTGCTCTACAAGAAGATAGGCGTCGAAGAGTTGCGGAAGCAAATTATTAAGCCTTTAAATGGCTTAAGAGTTGCACCACATTTAGGCTGCCACATTATCCACGATCTCGAGGAATATGATGATCCATCCGACCCTATCTCATTTAACGAAATCATCAGAGCTTTGGGCGCTGAGCCCATCAGATATAGGACAGAGAGGTTGTGTTGCGCATCATTCTCAAGATTCATAGATGAAAGCAAGATGCTGGCAGCGTTAGACGAAAAACTTACTGAATTAGGCGAACTTGGTGTAGATGGTTTGGTCACAATATGCCCAACATGCTTCCTACAATATGATGCAGGACAAGTTGAAGTGAACCTTAAAGCTAAGAAGAACCACAATATACCAGTCTTCTACTACACTCAGCTACTCGGGTTAGCCATGGGCTTCACTGTGGAAGAAATGGGTCTAGCCTTCCACAGAATAAAAGCCGACCGCTTGATTCAGAAGCTAGTTTAACCTAAGTCGTCTTAACTAAAGCTTTAGCTTGCACGAAAGCATCGTGAGGACAGATCTGAGCGCAGTCCCCGCAACCTGTACATAGCGTAGGGTCTATCTGTATTAAATTGCCTTGCTTATAGATAGCTGGGCATCCAAAACTCGTTATGCAAACCATGCATTTAGTACACTTAGCTTGATTCACCATATAAGGTTCTGGTAGGATCCCTTGCCTCCTCTGCTCCCTTGTCCTCACAAGCTCACAAGGTCTCCTAAAGATTACCACCGCTGGACCATCCACTTTCATCGCTTCTTCCAGCACCTCTTGGCTTCTTTTAAAGTCACTTGGGTCTACCACCTGCACATAGCTTACGCCGCAGCCTCTAGCAAGGTCTTCAAGCATAACTCGAGGTGCGGGTTGACCTAAAGCATTAACAGCAGAGCCTGGTGTAGGTTGTTCGCCTGTCATCGCAGTCACGTCGTTATCCAGTATGACTATAACCATTCTTGCTTTGTGGTGTACAGCGTTTATTAGTGCTGGTATGCCCGCGTGGAAGAATGTTGAGTCACCTATGCTTACGACTATAGGCGCTTTTACTATGTGAGCTAATCCGTTAGCGAAGCCTAGCCCTCCACCCATACTTATAGCGAGGTCTATCGCCTTGAATGGTGGCAAGTATGCTAAACCATAGCAACCTATATCCCCTGGGTAAATAGGTGAAGTAGATTCGCCGAAGACTTGCTCTAAACCGAAGCGCTTAGGGTTATTTGCCACTCTAGTAGAGACCTTCTTAAGTGAGAAGTATGATGCCCTATGTGGGCAGCCGGGGCAGAGCACAGGTGGGCGTGTTGGTGGGAGTCGAGCAGCAGCTTCTGATAGCCTACTTACCTCATCATAGTCTATCGGAGATTCAACACCTAAGAATTTTGTAAGCGCCTGCACTACTGGTTTTGTCGTTAGTTCACCTATTAGAGGTATGAGATCTTTGCCGTGGAAGCGTATCTTGTAACCTTGATCCGCTGCGTAAGCTTTGATTAAGTTTTCAGCTATCGGCTCTAACTCCTCAACTACAAGCAGCTCCTCAACGCTATCTAAAAGATTCTTAATCAACCCTTTAGGTATTGGGTATGTCATACCCAACTTAAGCAGAGAAACTTTATCGTCTAAGTTAAGTAAGTTTAAAGCTTCTTTAACATAACCATACGCTAACCCAGAAGCTACAATGCCCTTCTTAGACCCATCAACCAGCATCAGTTTATTGAAAGGCACCTTATCGACTTCCCTTACAATTCTCTCGAACCGCTTTACCATCTCAACTCTGTTTCTCCTAGCGCCAGCAGAGTCATATACTAGCAGATCTGGTCTCTTCTCCCATACAGGTTTACGTTCAAGCTTCTGCACAACACCTAACTCGACTTCAGAGGTGGCGTGGCTAACTCTGGTTGTGCTTCTTAACATGACTGGCTGCCCATAATCCTCAGAATATTGGAATGCGTAAACCATCATCTTCTTCGCTTCATCTGGAGTATAAGGCTCAAAGACTGGAACATACGCTTGCATCGCTATATACCTATTATCCTGTTCATTCTGCGAGCTCCAAGCACCAGGGTCGTCACAAGAAACTACTACAAACCCTCCCCTTGCGCCTATGTGCGCTGCGGTCATAAATGAGTCATGTGCCACATTTAACCCAACGTGCTTCATAGATGTCATGCTTCTAAGCTTGCAGTATGAAGCGGCCAACGCTACCTCAAGAGCGACCTTCTCATTCGTAGACCATTCAACGTAGATGTTGTGCTCTCCTGCGACCTCAGCCAAACTGTCTATTATTTCTGAGGATGGTGTGCCTGGATAACCAGCTGCTACCGCTACCCCGCCTTCTACAGCGCCCCAAGCTATAGCTTCGTTCCCCATTAAGAGAACCTTTTCACCTTCTTTTCTCCCACTTAAAGATCTTAAACTCATCTTTTTTCACCAACCATTATTTATACTGCGACTGCCTCTTTACTCTCAGATTCCAAGAGCTGCTTAGCTTTCTCGAAACCTAAGTAGAAAGCTTTCTTATTTACATCAAAGAGGCTCTTTCTTACCGACTCTTCTATTGCTTGAAGCATTACTTCAGCGGGTAAAGGGAATCTCCCAGAGCCGACCATTGCACCTATCATAGCACTGTTAGTAGCTATGGGGTTTCCTGCTTGAATCGCTAGTGCTGTTGCGTCTAGCGTTATCGTTGTAGCGTAGCTTCGATAGTGCTGTAGTATATGTTCTAACTCAGGGTATTTACTTAATCCAGATGAAACCGTTTGAGGTATTATGGGTTTTGTGTTTACCAGTATTAGGCTGTTCTTTGAGAGGTAGTGCAGGTATCTAAGCCCTTCTGCAGGTTCAAAACTTAGAAGTATATGAGCAGCACCTTCAGGTATTATCGGCGCCTCGACTTTAGTGCCAAATCTTACGTGGCTATAAACTGCTCCTCCTCTTTGGGACATACCTAAAAGCTCAGAGCCCCTCACTTTAAGCCCAGCTATAACTGCTGCTCTGCCTATTATTCGTGAGGCTAAAATTGTGCCTTGACCACCAACGCCAGCTATTACTACATCAAATCTTTCCACCGGAGTCCACAAACTAACCAATAATATTTGTAACCCTTATGTGTTATTTATGCTTCACTATCCAACAACATCTCATATGCCTAAATATGCCTTCTTAACATCTTCAAGATTTCTTATTTCCTCACTTCTGCCGCTGTGAACAATTTTACCGTTCTCAAGCACGTAGACTCTATTAGCTAACTCAAGAGCGAAAGGCACGCTCTGCTCAACCAACATTATCGTGACACCCCTACTGTTGATCTGCTTAACCGTATCAAGTATCTTAAGAACTATTTTAGGACCTAAGCCTTGTGAAGGTTCATCTAACATAAGGAACTTTGGGTTGCTCATTAAGCTCCGTCCTATTGCTAGCATCTGTTGCTCTCCACCGCTTAGTGTGGATGCTTGCTGGTTTGCCCTCTCTTTTAATATAGGGAATATCTCATAGACCCAGCTTAGTATTTCTTTGCTGTTTTGACGCTGTGTGTAAGCGCCCATGAGCAGATTTTCGTATACTGTCATATGCGGGAAAAGCCCTCTACCCTCAGGCACTAATGCTACGCCTTTTTCCACTATTTTGTGTGGCGGCAGTTTATCTAACCGCTCGTTGAAATAATTTATAGAACCGGATGTTGGTTTAAGAAGCCCAGCTATGGTCTTGAGTAGGGTTGTTTTACCAGCGCCGTTAGAGCCTATGAGTGCAATGATCTCTCCTTGCTCCACTTTTAGGGAGACATCCCAAAGCACTTGAATCTCTCCGTATGAGACGTTTAGCGCATTTACTTCAAGCATATTTAACACCTAGATAAGCTTGTATCACCGACTCATTAGCCGCTATTTCTGAGGGTGGGCCTTCAGCTATCTTTACACCTCTATCCAAAACTAATATCCGCTCGGAAATGCCCATAATGAACCGCATAACATGTTCAACTAAGCAAAGTGTAACACCTTGCTCTCTTACCTTCTTCAAAGTTTCTAAAATCTTTACGGTCTCTGTAGGGTTTAGACCAGCAGCAACCTCATCCAAAAGAAGCATCTTAGGCTCGGTTGCCAACGCCCTTGCTGCCTCTACGATCTTCCTTTCAGCAATAGGTATATTTTTAACCGGAATATTACGCATCTTCTCTAAGTCTAAATCTTTTAACACCTTCTCAGCCTTTTCTACCGCTGCCGCTTTACTTCTTTTAAGCAGAGCGCCAATCAAGATGTTTTCAAATACGGTTAGATCTTTAAAGGGTTTAACGAGTTGAAAGGTGCGTGTCAAACCTAAACTACAGATCTGGTCTGGTCTAAACTTTGTTATGTCTACGCCATTGAATATTATGCGTCCAGCGTCTGGATGGTAGAAGCCTGTTATGACGTTAAAGAGTGTGGTCTTGCCGGCTCCGTTTGGTCCGATTATTCCAACGATCTCTTTCTCTTTGATTTCGAAGCTTACATCGTTTAAAGCTACTAGCCCACCGAATCTCTTAGTAACATTCTTTACTGTGAGTAGTGTTTGTGTAGACATCCTTCTACTATTTGTCAAAGGCTTAAATAAGGGTTACCGAGTAGAAGTAATGTTAATATTTGTTCGAGTTTTTCTTTTCTGTAAAGAGGATTTAGAAGGCTTGCGCATCGGCAGATATACTGTGCCTACTATTCGAATTTACCCCACACTCATAGATGCTGTTAGAAGATTATATAATAGGTTTCAAGAAAATGAGATCGACGACCTTAACGCGGTAGCTATTGCATTAAACCATACATCAGCTAGAAGCGGAGCATTCTTATTAAAGCTTACAGCTTTAAGGGCTTACGGGTTAGTAGATGGGCGAGGTAAGATCTATATTACAGAGTTAGGTTCTACTTTAGCCTATCCGAAAGATAGAAGCGAAGAAGAAAGAGCTTTCGAAAAAGCAATAACAAACATACCATTATGGCATGAACTCTATCTAAGGTTTGGGCTAGAACTTCCACAGCAAGGCTTTGCTGAAGAGCTGGCAAAGATAACGGGTGCAAGTATAGAAGAAGCAAAAGCGAAAGAGGCGTGGATAAGAAGCGCCTATCAAAATGACATACTACACCTAAAATCTAAACCGAGCTTAAAGGAGGAAACGCAACCCAAACACGAAGTTAAAAAAGAGAGCGGCTACATAGAGCTCTCCGCGGGAGAAATTTACTTAAAACTACCTCTGACAAAAGAGGGCATCGAAGCTTTGGAGGCAGCAGTAGCTATATTAAAGAATAAACTACAACAAACCATCAAATAAGCTGAGTTAGCGGTTCAAATTTATACTCTTGTGCTTGAATCTATTCCTAGGGCAGTGTGAGTAGCAGAAGAAGCATCTTGCACAACTTTGCCTACTGATTCTAAGTATCAGACTTATCCTTCTAGATGTAAAGTATTGGTTAGCCATTGTTCATCACGAGACATGTAGATATTATGCTTAGGGCACAAATAAACTTAACTACTAATCACTCTTCTCAAGCTCTTTTTCGAGTTCCTTTAGGAGAACCTTCTGCTTCTCGGTGAGCTTGGTTGGAACCTTCACATTAACTTTAACCAAAAGGTCTCCACGACTAAATTTGTTTCTAAGCTTGGGCATACCCTTACCTCTTAGTCTGATGATGGTGCCGCTTTGTGTGCCCGGAGGTATTTTAAGCCAAGTGTGCCCGTTTAGGGTTGGTATGGCTATTTCACTGCCTAGAGCTGCTTGAGGAAAGCTTATTTGCGTCTCAAAGATTAAATCATCTCCTTCCCTCTTGAAGTATTTATGAGGAGCTATGTGAATGGTTAGGTATAGGTCTCCAGCCTTCTTAGTTTGAGGATGCACATCTCCTTCACCTCTAAGCCTTAAGCTGAAGCCTTCATCAACGCCAGCCGGCACATCAACCTTCACCTTTCTGAAGACATCAACAAGACCGCTACCCTTACACTCTGGGCAGGGGTTTTGAATTATAGAGCCGCGCCCACCACAAGCACTGCAAGTAGTGGTTGTAATTATTTGCGCAAATCCCATCATACGCGTATACTGCACTTGTCCCCTACCATGACACTGTGGGCATAGAGTCGGCGAAGTTCCCCGTCTCGCTCCGCTTCCACCGCAAGAATTACACCTCTCTGTTCTAGGGACTTGAACCTCTTTTGTAGCCCCAAATGCAGCTTCTTCAAGTGTTATCGTCAGAGGTATAGCAATATCTCTCCCCTTCTCTTCTTCATATACACGCCTACCACCGAAGAATCTAGAAAAGAGATCGTCAAAGCCGAAGTCAAAACCTAAATCTCTGAATATGCTCTCAAAGTCTGCGTTTCTAAAGATGTCTTCAGCAGTGTATCTGCTACCTATACCCATATGCCCAAATTGATCATACTGAGCCCTCTTCTCATCGTCGGAAAGCACCGCATAAGCCTCAGAGATCTCTTTAAACTTCTCTTCGGCTTCAGGCGACTTATTTCTGTCTGGATGATATTGTAACGCGAGCTTTCTATAAGCTGCCTTTATCTCCTCCTTAGTCGCATTCCTAGGAACTCCAAGTATCTCATAGTAGTCTTTTTTGCCGCTCAACTATGCTCAACGCTTCTCTTCATCGACTACCTTATAATCTGCGTCGACCACCTTCTTATCTCCTTCGGGCTTTGTAGCTTGAGCAGTTTGCTGCTGAGCAGTCTGCTGATAGACATAGCTGCCTATCTCCTGCAGAACTTTTGCGAGTTCATCTGTCTTACTCTTGATCTTCTGTATATCTTTGCTCTGTAGAGCGTCTTTGAGGCTTTTGACCGCTTGGTCTATTTTAGATACTTGCTCTTGCGTAAGCTTTGATGCCAAATCTGCTTTAGTCTTCTCAGCGGTATATAAAACGGAGTCAGCAGCGTTTTGAGCCTCAGCTAGTTCCCTCTTCTTCTTGTCCTCCTCAGCAAACCTTTCAGCTTCTTTTATAAGCCTCTCCTTCTCTTCCTTCGAAAGTTTTGTCGCCGCAGTAATAGTGACCTTCTGCTCTTTACCAGTCGCTAAATCCTTTGCTGAAACATTCAAGATACCGTTTGCATCTATATCAAAGGTGACCTCTATCTGAGGCACACCCCTTGGGGCTGGTGGTATGCCAGTAAGGTGGAACATTCCTAGTGAAATGTTATCCGCAGCCATAGGTCTCTCGCCTTGAAGCACATGGATAGTCACTGTAGTCTGGAAGTCTGCTGCTGTAGTAAAGATCTGGCTACGCCTCGTCGGTATAGTTGTGTTTCGCTCAATGATCTTCGTAAATATGCCGCCGAGCGTTTCAACACCAAGAGAAAGCGGAGTAACATCTAAGAGGACTATGTCAGTTATCTCACCAGCTATTATCCCTCCTTGAATAGCTGCACCCATAGCCACACATTCCATAGGGTCTATGCCCCGCTCTGGCTCCTTCCCCATAACCTGCTTCACGAACTCTCTCACAATAGGCATTCTGGTAGGACCACCTACAAGAATTATCTTATCTATATCCTCAGGTCTAAGTTTAGCATCAGCCAAAGCCTGCATCATTGGTCCTCTACACTTCTCCACAATAGGTCTAACGAGCTCTTCGAGCTTAGCCCTCGTGAGAGTAGTCGTTAAATGCTTAGGGCCGCTTGCATCGCTGGCCAGAAACGGTATATTTATCTCGGTTGTAAGCAGTGTCGAGAGCTCAATCTTAGCCTTTTCAGCTGCCTCCCTAACCCTCTGAACGGCAACGCGGTCATTTGAGATGTCTATACCAGTCTCCCTTCTAAACTGCTCTATGAGGTATTGTGTAAGCACATTATCCATATCTGTGCCGCCTAGCTGTGTATCCCCGCTTGTTGACTTAACCTCAAAGACGCCACCGCCGAACTCCATAATAGTCACATCGAGCGTACCACCACCGAGGTCAAAGACCATAATCTTCAGCTCTTTGCCCGCTTTATCTAACCCATACGCTAAGGAGGCTGCAGTAGGTTCGTTTATGATCCTAACAACCTCAAGACCAGCGATTTCACCAGCATCCTTGGTAGCTTGCCTCTGATTATCGTTAAAGTAGGCTGGAACCGTTATCACCGCCTTCTCCACTTTCTCACCTAAGAAGGCTTCTGCATCACGCTTTATCTTCTGAAGTATGAACGCAGAAATCTGCTGAGGAGTATACTCTTTGCCAAAAATCCTCACCTTATAGTCCGTGCCCATCTTTCTCTTGATTGCAAAGACCGTGCCTTCAGGGTTAGTTATAGCTTGTCTACGAGCCGGTTCACCTACTAAGAGTTGCCCATCTTTAGTGAAGGCTACTACTGAGGGGAAGGCTTTGCCTCCAAGAGTAGTCCCTTCTGCGCTGGGTATAATTGTTGGTCTGCCTCCTAGCAGTACTGCTGCTGCTGAGTTGCTGGTGCCTAAGTCTATTCCGATTATCTTTGCCATAACCACCACCCTCTCTACTTCTTACTATCTATATTTTATTCTATTAAATTATTAATTCTGCGCTGCTTCTTCTCTTTTATTAACTTCTACTAAGCTCGCTCTTATAACTTTACCGTTCAGTTTATAACCTTTTCTTATCACAGAAGTTATAACACCATCTTCACAGTCTTCTTTGCTTACATAAGAGTAGGCTTCGTGTAGGTTAGGGTCAAACTTGGCACCTAACGCCTCTATCTCCTCTAACCCCTCCTTAGAGAGCACAGCTTTAAGATTCTCAGCAACCACCTTCACCCCCTCCAACAGTGAGGAATTCTTGTCACTCAGAGCCGCTATAGCTCGTTCTAAATCCTCTTTTATAGGGATAAGGTTAAGCATTAGAGCCTCTTTGAAAAGTGCTACTTTACGCTCTAATTCAACCTCAAATCTTTTACGATAGTTTTCAAAATCGGCTTGAAGGTATTTAAGTTGAGTAAGATAAATTTCTGACTTCTTTTCACATTCTTTAATCTTTTCTTCAAGAAGAGAGACCTTGGCTCTAAGAACCTCCTCTTCACTCTGCTCTTGAGATTCTTTCTCAACCTTCTGCTGAGTCGCTTCGCCTCCGTTCATTTCTTTCATCCCTCCTTTAACCTAAGCACCATCGTCCCATCTTTTTGTATAAACCTTTCTAACCCAACTTTACCTTTCAAATCTTAAAATTATAAATAACACAAAGCTGGAGGCTTAAAATATGCATCACTATTTTGCAACAAGAATTCACGATCTATGGAAGCGGACTCAAAGCGTTAAGGAGACTGGAGAACCCTTCGGCACAGAAGTCATTATGGAAATGGCTGCAAACATGCTAGCAAAAGGCGAAAAAATACTTCTACACGCTGAAAGCGTATCATCAACAAAACCACCAAAGCACCTTATGGATGAACAGCTGAAGGCTCTAAAGAGTAGAGCCAGCGGAGCGGTTGCACACTTCCTTGGCGAAAGCAAACTAAGAGAAGCCATATCTAAAAGAGCTAAATGGTTCACAGGAGTCGAAGTTGACCCTGAATCAGAAGTGCTGGTTACAGCTGGGAGTATGCAAGCGATCTACTTCGCTATGCAAGCACTCATAAACCCAGGCGACGAGGTAATTATGGTTACACCTAACTTCTTCTTTGACATACCTGTCGAGCTCGCTTCAGGCAAGAATGTCTTTATACCATTATCTTATGAAGATAACTTTAAGCACGCTTCTGAGAAATTTGAGGAGAAGATAACTTCAAAGACTAAGATGATAGTCATCTGCTCTCCTCATAACCCAACCGGCAGAGTCTTAACCGAAGATGAGTTAAAAGGCATAGCTAAGTTAGCCAAAGAACACGACCTTCTAATTCTACACGATGAAGTCTATGATGGGTTTACATTTGACGGTAGAAAACACACCTCATTATTAACCTTCAAAGAAATAAGAGATAAAGTCATATCAATACACAGCTTCTCAAAACTATACTTTATGCTGAACTTCAGACTTGGCTACGCCATAGCCAACAAAGAGATAATCGAAAGAATGGTCTTACCACTAACCTATAGTTCAATGGGCGTGCCAAACTTCATACAATACGGCGCAGCAGCAGCCCTAGAAGAAGAATGGGAGAAAAGACATCTAAAGCAAACAACCTCAAAACTGCAGAAGAACAGAGACTATGTGATCAAAAGATTCAACGAAGTTCCTGGATTATTCTGCATAAAACCAGAAGGCACAAACTTAGTTCTAACCAGCATAGAAAGGCTCAAAATCTCCTCAATGGATTTCGCTAAATACATACTCAAAGAAGGGAAAGTTGCAGTAGCTCCAGGAAACTCCTACCACGCTGAAGGCTACTTCAGATTCACTCTTGGGTTAACTGAGAGCACAGTAGAAGCTGCTGATAGAGTAGCCGAAGCAGCTGCTAAATTAGCAAAACAGCTCAAAAAACAATAGGTAAAGACCACGCTCTCCCTTCAATACTCTTCCTTTCATGTTTAACGACCTTGACCTCAATTTTTTCACCAACATTCTTCAATTCATATATCGTTGCGCTCCTAAGATTCATAAGCATACCTCCGGGGTAAGAGGATACCCACATCCCTTCCTTAATCTTCCTTGATCTAAGTAGGCTAGATGCTAAAATAGCTCCTCCATTTTCTCTTATATGCTGCAACAAGACTGCTACATACAAACCAACTCGCCAGTTTACTTCAGAAGGCTTACTTCTACCCGCAAAGATATGATAGACAGTAGATATGGAATCCAAGACTATAAGTTGAGACTCCTTAGAAAAAGTTGAACAAACTAAAGATATATGTTGATTCAAGGTGTCAAAATCAGGGTTGTAAACACGCAGGTTTTCAGAGCAAGGTAGACTGAGCAAGTTTACACGTGTATAAGCTGTAAAAAAGGTATCCAGATCTAAATATTGAATAAGCCACCCGCTCTCAAGCATAACCTTCACAACATTAGCAATAAAATATGTTTTATTAAACGGCGTATCAGCTAACAAAAGGTTTAATCTACCATATAAAGGTCCAGCAGAATGAACATCTAATATGTTGAACCCAGTCCTCAGCACACCACTATACTTACCTTTAAGCCGCTTATAACGCTACCGAAATACCGATATTCAGATATTTTAGCAAAGTTAATATACTGTTAAACAGTATACTAAGCCGAAAGAGATGGTAAAAAACAGTAAAAAACAGATAGTAGAGGGTGGTGAAAAAAGCTTATGCAAAACCTAATAATCAATGTAAGTAGAGAAATAAGATACAAATGTGTAAGGAGCTTCTTAGACTTCATAATACTAGGGCTCATAAGGAAAAAACCTATCTCAGGCTATGATGTAATAACTTACATCTACGACAGATTCCAGATACTACTAAGCCCCGGCACAGTCTACCCAACACTAAACACCTTAGAAGAGCAAGGTCTAGTTTCTAGCTTTGCAGACTCAAGAAAGAAGCTTTACACACTTACTAAAAAAGGTGAAAATGTCATAAATCAGATGGCAATAGAGTATCTAAAATGTTATGTTCAGTTAGATACTTTATCTCGACTTCTGCTTGGCAGTAAACTTACTGACTCCTCACAGCTAATTTAATTACTTTGTGTTGATTGTGTAAATAGGGTGTCCGCTGAAGCCTCCTTCCTTCTTTAAGAAACCTTTCTGATGCAAACTTCTCAGCGTAGCTAAAGCTACAGACGCCTTAACACCAAGCACTCTAGCAGCTGCGTAAACGGTTATAGCCTTTAAGGGCGCCAAGGTGTTCAAGATCTGTTCGTCGCTCATCTTCAAATATATCGTAGTTGCTTGTTTGCTTTGCTGCTCTCTTTTAACTTCTTTACGTTTTGGCTGCTGCTCTAAGCTCTCTTTTTGCTGCTCCTTCTCCATACTTGCAAGTGGCTTCTTCTTCGCTCCACCCACTACTCTCCACCACTCTTAAACCCTTAAACTAAGTCTATAAACCTTATTACTTAGAGCTTTCAGAAAGTCTTATAGATATTAAGATAAGAACCTTAGGTTGAGCCGAGGTAGCTCAGCCTGACAAGGCGGGCTAAGGAGAGTGGCTAAAGGTCCTCTAGCACCCGGCTGAAGACCGGGCTGTCGCAGGTTCAAATCCTGCCCTCGGCACTTTTAATTGAATATTAGTGGATTTGTTTTCTTTTATGCTGCTATTTTGTTGCGACTAGTTTTTGTTCTGCTTCGAGTTGTTCGCGTAGGATTTGCCGAAGTAGGTTGCATGCCTCGATTATTTTTGGGTTGGCTAGAGAGTAGTAGACGCTGTTGCCTTTTCGTCTCGCTTCAACAATCTTTTTGCTTCTAAGGATAGCTAAGTGCTGAGATAAATTAGCTTGATTGACCCCAATGATTTCCATTAACTCTGTGACAGTCTTCGCCCCTTCCTTGAGTGTGTTGATGATTTCGATTCGGAGAGGGTTTGCTAGGGACTTGCATATCTCTGCTTGCATTTGGTAGATGCGTTTGTCTATGCTGCTCATCTTAGAATCTACCCGAAGGTATGGTCCACCAATACATTTTGTTAAGGATTACCTTCCCTAAATATGCGCTGAAGGTTAACTTCGAGGGAGGCTTAGGAGGGTGTGTATAGTCGAAAGATAAGGATATTCCTCTATTAAACCCGGCATCACAGAAGCATCTAACTTTACCGTCATAATGTTTTAAGTCTCCAATACCAGTTATCTGGTTTATAATATTGTCAGCCACTATCTTAGCCTCATAGTGCGCTGTTGCACCAGCCTTTGAGATAGGAATATCAGTTGCGTCTCCAACAACGTAAATATCGTCAAAACCTTTGGCTTTCAGAGTATACTTATCAGTTGGAACCCACCCTCCTCTATCTCCTAAACCAGATTCTTCAATTACCTTTGCACCTCTATGTGGAGGCACCAAAATCAATAGGTCATAATCCATAGCCTCACCTTCCAAAGAGTAGACCTTCTTAACCTCTGGATCTACATAATCGACATTGAAGAATGTGTGGTAAGCTATCTTCTTCTCTTCAAATATCTTAGTTACGAATGGGTTAACCGCTTCCAAAGGGAAGACCCTAGGTAAGGGGGAAAGAAACTCTATCTGCACCTTATCTCTTATCCCACGCTTCTCAAAATAGTAGTCCAGTTGACACGCTGCTTCAGCAGGCGCTGGTGGGCATTTGTAGGGTAACCCTCCTACGCCAACAACGATCTTGCCCCCTGTGAAGGATTTGAGCGCTTGACGCAGCTTCTCTGCAGCTTCTGCTTCGTAAAAGTGATATGCGCCCTCTTTTAAACCCTTAACCTCCTCGGGAACTATCCGTGAACCAGTAGCAATAACCAAGTAGTCGTAGTCCAAACTTTCCCCGTCATCTAGAAGCACTTTACGATTTTTAGGGTCTATCTTAGTCGCCTCTTTGGTAATCAAATTAACATTATTGTTTAAAAGGCTGTGTTCATCTCTCACGATATTGCGTATTTGTTCGTCGCCGAAAGCAACATATACAAATCCTGGTTGGTAGATGTGCTTTCCAGATTTATCTATGAGCGTAACATTAGCATCCTTCTTTAATTTGCGTGAGGTTATGTTGGCTACTATGGTGCCGCCGACGCCGCCGCCTAAGATTACAACATTCTTCAATGTTTAGCCACTTTAGTGTTGGAGCTACCTAGCTTTCTTCACTATAAATGAGGTGTATCCTTCTTTGTCGTTGATGCTTAACAATGTATGCCCAGCTTTAGATACCCAAAGAGGAATGTCATGCTTGGATCCCTGATCAGATGATAGGACTTCAATTACCTCACCAACTTGCGCTTCTTTTACTGCTCTAATTAGCTCCATCAACGGGCCTGGACAGAAGCTTCCTCTTGCATCTATGGTTCTGCTTATTTTTATCTCTGACATTTAATGCACCTTCTTAGATGAAGAGGGTTATCTTGGAGTCTTTTGCGAGGTCTATGAAGCTGCCTACACCAACTACATCATCTACAATGTCGGCAAGATGATCTTTCGTCATTCCCATAAGATCCATAGTCATAGAGCAAGCGTGTATCTTAACATTACCTACTTCTTTCGCACGTTTTAATATCTCATACCACGATGGGACTTTCTTAGATTGCATCATTTGCATCATTGCTGCGCCCATCTCTTCGAAATCTCTGCTGATCTTTGTGTTTTGTGTGATCTGATCTTTTCGAAACGCATTGAGTCCCCAGAATGTTATGAAAATATCTACATCCATACCCATGGCTACTGCGCCTGAAGCTAGTATGCCGACTGGATACAGTTTATCCACTGTGCCTGAGAATACTATTATACTCATTTTTTCGCTCATATCCATCATTATTAGATTATTAGCATTGTCTAATATTCTTATAGTCTATACATTCTAGATCATGCATTCTAAACAAAGCGTAAGTAATATATAACACGAAAAAGCCACTTAAACCATGGCTGCAGAAAAGCTATTTAAAAGGGGGCAAGTGGGTGAAACCCCTCAAGGTGAAAAACTGCTGATCAATGATAAAGGTACTGCTTACTTAGTAAGCGACCCGGTAATTGCTATATGGAGTTCCTTTGTAGGCAACACAACAGAAGAGGTTGTGCAAGAAGTCGCTGCGGTAATCGGGCGTGATCCAAGTGAAGTAAGAGAACCGATCGAACAGATCGTTTTACAGCTTAAAGAAGCAGAGCTCCTTTCAACCAGCGAATAGAGCTATTAAGATTTCGTCTAGCGCTACCCTTCTTTTCACCCAAGTAGGGTGGCTGAGGGGATTGACTTAATGGTGTTTAAATAATAAAAACAGAGTAGAACCTTCTTCTCTAGGCAGTAAAGATAGTAGTTAACTAAATTATAGAAACCATTTTTCAACACTACGCCTTTTAAGTTAAAAATATTAGGAAGGAGGCGTGAATGTTTTTGGACACGCCCCTTTTAGCCTGGAGGTATCTCGGTAAAGGCGAGGCTAATATCTATGCCCTCTTTCTTTTGGTGGTATGCTTTAGACACATAGTAAACCACTATGGGGAAGATTATCGTGAATAGTATGAGTGAAAGCGCTGGTAGACCTACTGGCCCAAATACTCCTGGTGTAGTGTAAGCCGCGTATACTAGGTATATGAAGAAGATTAGTGAGACCACGCCGGCTATAGAAATTAAGGGCACGCCGCCGACTTTATATGCTGAGGCTGGAGACTTTTGGTAGACTTCTTTTCTCCTATACGGGAAGAGTATACCAGCTACACTAGGCACTATTAGTGCCAGCGCCATAGCCATAACATAGTTTACAGTCAGCATGAAAACTTCAGTATAGATGTAGAGGTAGAGGAAGATTACTACAACTATAAATGCTACTATCGATGCTTTGATAGGGCTGCTGAACCTCCTATTAATGTCAGCTAACTTGGTTGGGACGATTCTATCAAAGGCCCAAGCGAATATATTTCTAACAATGACCATTAACAACACTGTCATGAAAGCAAAGCTCCAGCAGATCTGCGCTATCAGAATTATAAAGTTAAGAATCGGATGTGGTGATATCACACCAGCGAACAAGTATGCGCCGGGTATAGTTGGTAAGGTATATTGCTCTGGTGCGGCGAAGAAGAGGAATGAGATCGCTTGAGTGAATTTTTCAGGCGATGCTCTGAGAAAGAGTGCACCTATTATTGAGTACATTATCCATCCGAAGAATAGTGCACCTAAGATGGAGATCCACATGCTCTTCTTTACCTCCTTTACTTCTCCAGCCACATATGCTGAATATTGGAAGCCCATGTACCAGACGAATGCGAACGGTAAAGCTGTTAATGTAAGCTCAATTGTACTTGGAACATATGACCAGCCTGCAGCTTCAGCTCGAGCTAGCGTATCCTCCATACTTTCGCCGAATGCAGCAAGGTAAGCATCAGGGAAAGGTCTGCTTGGAGCTAAGTATATGATTATATTAGCTATTATGCCAGCTAACCCTATGAAGAAGAGCACCAGAAGCCATCTGCCCGTATACTTTGCGCCGAAGAGTATAACGACGAACACTATGATTATGCTTATCAGCGCAACCAAGAATCTTATGTTCAAATCAGTTGCTAAGACGGTTGCTAAATCTATAAGAGCAGTGTTTCCAGCTGCTAAGCCATAGCTCGCTAATACAGGGGCAAGCATCTGATCTACGAAGACCGAGGCGTTCAACGCCATAAAGAACATCGTCCACACAGTAAACATGAAGTTCATAGTAAAGCCTGCTACTGGATGTAGTGTTCTGCTTGCGTAGACGTAGTCTCCTCCAGACCTCGGCATAGATATTGTGAAGAGTACATAGAGCAAACCAAAGAAGATTGAAGGAATTAGGGCTATTGTTATAGAACCTATAAAGTCTGCGCCAGGATATATGCCCGCTGTCCACGTCACTGCAAAGTTGGCTGGTATACCTATTGCTACACCGCTTATGCATATGGCTAAAGCGACAAGCGGAGAGATTTCACGAACCATGCCTGAGGATGTTCGGATAAAGATAGTGGATGGTTCTTTACTCAAGGTATTTCGAAAAAATGTTAGTAGACCGCTTAAATTTAAGTCTATCTTATCTTTTTAATATCTATAAGTCGAAGCTAATATTTAGAGCTTAGAAAAAGAATAAAAATTACTGTCTCAGGAGGTTTAAGCTATGCTTGCAGATGAGCAGATACTAGGAGAGTCCACGAGGATAATCGAGGCTGTGAATCAAGCCAGTCTTCCAGCTAGAGTTATGGGCGCTGTTGCAATTAGGCTAATGTGTAGCAGCGCTGCAGAGATGTATGCTAGGCTTGAGCGCCCTCTTTCAGATATAGACTTGATGGCGTATTGGAAGGTTAGTGGGCAGCTTGAATCTCTGTTGAATGGTTTAGGCTATTTTCAAGACCGGAGAATAGTAGCCTTCCACGAAGTTCAAAGAAACTTCTACACGCACAAAGATTTAGGTATCAAACTTGATGTCTTCTTTGACAAGTTGAAGATGTGTCACGAAATAGACTTTAGTGGTAGGCTTGAGCTGCATCCTAAGACTATAACACCGACCGACTTGTTTCTCGAAAAGATTCAGATAGTAAAGATCTCTGAAAAAGATATCAAAGATATTATCGTCCTTTTAAGATGTGTTGATTTAACCGGAGATGAGCGTGGTATAAATGTAAAGTATATTGCTGATAGAATGTCTTGGGACTGGGGTTTCTACTACACCACAACCATCAACCTAAACAAAGTGAAGGATTTTCTGCAAAAATATTCAGATAGATTAAAAGAGGATGAGATTAAGCTCGTTAAAGAACGCATAGACACCATTTTAGCAGCCATAGAGTCAAAGCCCAAATCAGCTAAATGGAAGCTTAGAGCTAAAATCGGACCTAGTGTGAAATGGTATAATGAGGTAGAGGACCTTATCCGCTAGCCTGAAGTAAGCAGATAACCCTTTACAGAGTCATCCTTTAGGTTTATGATAGCTCCTCTGAGCACTCCTTCACTATATTCGCTTCCGGGGTTTATGGATAATGTTTTACCTAATCTTATTGCTCCTCTCGACTCATGTATATGCCCGTGTAGGCTGAGTAGTGGTGCTTTCTTCTCTATAAGTGAACGAACCGATACACTACCAACGTGAACCATTATAGGAGTTCCACCTAGACCTAAAACTGGCTTTAGATCTTTGTCAAGCTTAGGAGCTTCGTCTAAAACAGTATCATAAGGCGGGCAGTGTAGGTTGAATATGCACTTCTTAAAGTCCCTCACCCCAGATGTTATATCATTCAGTCTAGCCTGAAGTTCTTCTTCTGGTAAATCGCGTGGGCAGCGCCAAGGCGTCAGGTTGCTGAAACCAGATGAAAGTAGCTGATAACCCATCGGCAGTTCTATAACCTTACCTTCAGGGTTCTCTACAACGCCAGCCTTAGCAAAAGCTTGATCTATATCAAAGATGTCATCATTTCCAGGCATAATAAAGCACTCTACGCCTTTACCCTTGAGGCGCTCTTCAGCTAATGTAAGCCACTCTTCAACTCTTTGTAAAATTAGCTTCTTAAAGAGTTGATCTTTATACGCATCATCAGCTGCGATTTTCTGCATCTCTTCTTCATTGGTTCGGTAGGGGTAGCCGCCGCTGTCTCCTACAATGCTCTCAAACTCCACAACCTCTTTTTCGCTTTTCATGACTCTTTCAACACCTTGATATTTGGATATATACGCTCCATTCTTTTCTATTATTGGAACTATCATCTTACCCGTTATGTCTCCACCGACTATTATGACAGAAGCCTTGTAGAACTGTGATGCAGAGATGAACTTTTTAAAGCACTTATCCGAGCCGTGCAGATCAGTTGTAAAGAAGATCCTTAACTCACCCATCTTATCCCCTGCGCCCGATGCACAGAATATATTAAGATTAGGGGTAACTTTTTAATCTATCTTCTGCCAACTCGAATCGGCTTGAAAGAGTGGCAGAAATGGGGGATTAAAAACCCAGATCTTATAATGCAAGATGTAAGAAAGGTTATGGCAAGCAGCGAAGGCTACCCAAATCTTACTATAGGCTTTAATGTTAAGGAGCAGGAAGTGGAAGTAAGGGAGCGTCTTAGAAAATATAGGAAGGCGTTAGAGGCTGCTGGAATAGATGCGGCAATACTCTCGAATTACCATAGCATATTTTACCTCACGGGTTACTATCCAGGGTGGTATGATAGACCGGGAAGCGAACAATATGCACTCATAACAAGAGAAGAAAGAGACCCAGTGATAACGATGGTTTCATATAACTATCTTGGTGCTATCTCTATGCTCCCCTACTTCCGCTTAGAAAGTATAAGACCACATAATGGTAAACCAGCTGAGGTCATAATTAAAGAAGCTGTAGATGAGTTAGGCTTAGGAGATAAGACTATAGGCGTTGAAGAGGACGACCTTAACCTCGCAGCCTACAACAAATTCAAGAAGCTGCTACCAAAAGCCAAATTCGTTTATGCTTCAAGGCTCCTTTGGCGCATCAGAGCCATCAAAACACCACTAGAAATTCGACTACTCAGAAGATCTTGCGAGATAGCAGACATAGGTATGGACGCCGGTATGAAGGCGCTTGCTCCAGGTGTAACAGAGGCTGAAGTCGCTGGAGAAATATATAGGGCTATGCTGAAGGCTGGCGCTTGGGACCACTGGGGTCATCCACTACTAATAAAGGCTGGGCAGCAGATAACATACGCTGAAGAGAAGGTCACTGACTACAGAATCAGAAGAGGTGAACCGATATGCCTAGATCTAGGAGCAAACTACCGAGGATATATATCAGATATAACAAGAACCGCTGTAATAGGAGAGCCGCCTCGCTGGTTAACTAAGATCTTTAAAATTACATACGAGATGAATAAGAAGGTAATCGAAGCGATAAAACCTGGGGTTACTGGCGATGAACTCTATAAAATATCTGAGCGTGTCTTCCTAAAGTCTGGCTGGAGTAGAATAGACTCATCCCAAAAGCTCTTTATGGAACCACAGGTTCAGGAGAATACCTGCTATGTAGGGCACTCTATAGGTTTAGTATGCCACGAAACTACTGAAGCAGCTTTCATACAGCAAGGTAATAAAAAGCCTCTTGAAGCTGGCATGGTTATGGCGGTTGAGCCGCTTATAATGCAAGTGGGTCTAGGTGCAGCTCGTCTTGAAAATGTGGTGTTAGTTACTGAAGATGGATGCGAAGTTCTAACTAAATATCCTTGGGACCTTAATGTTATAAATAGATGACCATTCTTTTGACTTTTAATCTTTAAATCGCACCGCAGTTATAGAAGAATCTTGCGGTGTAGGTTTTGAATGTGGATTGGGATAAAGTAATAGAATGGGATAAAAAGTATTATCTGAGGATAAAGCAGTCTGCAGAAGAATGGATGCCTATCCCTGTAGAGCGAGTCGAGGGAAGCTACATAATCACACCTGATGGCTCAAAGATCCTTGACTTCCTCTCTGGGTTAATTTCGGTAAATGCTGGGCAGAGGCAGCCTAAGGTTATAGAAGCGATAAAGCAGTCTCTTGACAGATATGGATATGTATGGGAGATTATGCAGACACCCTACAAATCGCTAGCAGCAAAACTAATCGTAGAAGACATACTTGGTAAAGACGGCTGGGCTGGCAAAGTAAGGTTTGTCAGCTCCGGAAGCGAAGCGAACGAAGAAGCCCTCATATTAGCCAAACTCTACACAGGAAGACCATTCATCATAAGTAGGGAATTCTCTTACCACGGCTGGACACTTGGAGCAGGCTCGTGCTCAACATTCAGATGGTGGCGCAACACCATAGCAAATGCTCGAGGCGAATACAAAGAGGTTCAAGGCTTCCCAGCCCAAGGCTTCTATGTAGCAAGAGCACCTTTCTGCTACAGGTGCCCCTATGGGTATGATTCACCTCGTGAATGCCAGTCAGGAGGCTATGTTGCGTGCTTAAAGGATATGGAGTATATGATTCAGAACCTTGGTCCTCAAAATGTTGCTGCAGTCATAACTGAGATTATAAGTGGTGGCGGGCTTGTGATTTCGCCTCCTGAGTGGATTAAGGGTCTCCGAGATTTGACTAGAAAATATGGTATCCTTTGGATAGATGATGAGGTTATGACGGGTTTCGGTAGAACTGGGAGCTGGTTCTGCTATCAGCATTATGATGTGACGCCGGACATTATGACTATGGCTAAGGGTATTGTAAGCTCACAGCTACCAGCAGCTGGTGTCGTTGTGAGTAAGGAGATAGCTAAGTTTCTCGACGATTATAGGTGGTGGCATGCCGCTACCTTCTCATCTCATCCAGTAGTTATGGCTGCGGTATGCGAAAACATTAAGCTGATGATGGAGGAGAATCTGCCAGCTAGAGCTGCTAAGATGGGAGAATATCTTGGAAGAAGACTTAACGAATTAGAGTCAAAACATGAATGCGTAGGGCAAGTCTCAGGATTAGGACTATTCTGGGGAATAGAGCTGGTTAGAAACAAAAAGAAGAAAGAACCATTCTTCCCAGAGGATAGATTCACAAAAGGCACTGGGGATGTAAGCAAGTGGGCTGTAAACATAGTTCAAGCTAAAGCGCTTGAAAAAGGCGTTCTAGTAGGAGGCTTCACACCAAACTGCCTAAGAATAGGACCAGCTTTAACAGTTACAGAAGAAGAGATCGATAGAGCAATAGATGCTATCGACTATGCTCTTACAGCACTCGACGCCGAATGCGGCAGTTAACCCTTATCATCTTTACCGCCAATCTCTACTAACTCTGACACTTTTAGTGGAGACCAATGCTCGTGTATGATATACCAGTTATCTCCACGCTTTAGAAAGACGAAGGTTACTCTTGAAGTAGATCTGAACGGTCTCCCGTTGTAGAGCACATCATAGTGTATGTAAAATGTAGCCAAACCTGTTTCCCCGAAGACCCTAACCTTCAACCCCTCACAGCGAAGCTTGAACTCACCCTTCCAAGACTCAATAAGATGGAAGTTTTGGACAAGAGCATCTCTATATCCAAGTCTAGTATAAGGTGGAAAGTCATCAAACGCTGTAAACTCTCTTTCAAGCCTTAAGGTTATCAACGGTTGAAGGTTCTTGTGCTCTACCCACTCGAAAAGTTCAAGAACCTTCCTTTTGATCTTTTCTACATCTGAAATAGTCTCCATAGTTTTCTTTTTATGTCTGTCTTTTGTGATGTTTGCGTTCTCTCTGGGCCTACCGACGAGCTTCTCAACTTCTTTTACACAGAGATTCTCATTCACTACTATTTTAGCGGTAGCCAGCCTTTCATTCGGATCTTTTATCCTAAGAAGTATTCTTGCTTGCCTTTCGGTTAACGATTGAAGCAGATTTATAACTTCAGGATCCTTCATCTGCTCCTCTGTGAATAGTTCAAGCATAGCGATGTGCTGCGCTACATACGCTTTACTCCGCCCTATGAGCCTAGCAATCTCCTCATAACTCCGTTTGAATTCTTTATTTAGCCTTAGGAAGATTCTTGCTTTCTCATATGCTGTAAAATCTTTTCTCTCGATGTTCTCTATGAGCGCCATTATAAGCATCTCTTCTTCTGAAGCTTCAACAACCTTAGCCTTAACATTCTGCCAACCGAGAAGCCTAGCCGCAGCAACTCTCCTATGCCCATAAATCAGCTGAAACCTATCTTTAGATGCGGGATGAACCCTAACAAGCACATCAGCGAGTTGCCCATGCCTACTCATAGACTCAGCAAGCTTATCAACCCCGACATTTTGATCTAACCTAGCAGCGTAAGGATTTGATTCAATCTTATCGAGCGGAATCAGCTTAAATTCATTCCACACACTCAAGATTACTGTTCACCGTGGTGAACGCAGGCTTAAATAAACATAACTGCAGCACTATCACATTTTAATATATGATTCAATCACTAAACCAAATGTCAAAATTAGATTAAGAATCAACCTAACTCGAAAATTAATGTCATAAACCTCTGACAAATATTATCTGAAACTTAGATGTTTTAGCATCTTTTAACTTCAGCGTAGAAATTGACTCCAACTTAATAGACAATATTAAAATATTCGCTTAAACATAACTTGCTCTATGAGCGGATTTAGAGGAGGATACTTAGGTAAAATTCTACGGATAGACCTAACCAGAAAGAAGCATTTAACTCAACCCTTACCACCAGAACTAGCATACAACTACATAGGAGGTTACGGTGTTGGGGGTAGAATACTCTACGACGAAGTTCCACCATGGGTTGGAGCCTTCGACCCGCAAAACCTCCTCATCTTTGCTACAGGGCCAGTAAACGGCACACCAACCCCTGTAGCGGGTAGACATAGCGTTGTCTCGAAGTCTCCTCTAACAGGTTTTTTTGGGGATGCGAATGCTGGTGGGTTCTGGGGTGCTGAGCTTAAGGCTGCTGGTTATGATCTTGTGGTCATAACTGGTAGAGCGCCTAAACCCACATATGTATTCATTAGGGATGGAGAGGTTAGGTTTGGTGATGCTTCACCCTACTGGGGTATGGATGCTAGAGCGTCAGATCGAAGCCTAAAAAGGGATCTTGGTGATGCTAAGATTCAGGTTTCGAATATAGGGCAGGCTGGTGAAAATCTTGTTAGGTTCGCTGGTATATTGACAGATGAGGCGAATAGGATAGCTGGTAGGTGTGGCTTAGGTGCAGTTATGGGGTTTATGAAGCTTAAAGCTGTGGCGGTAAGAGGAGAGGGTAAAGTTCCAATAGCACACCCAGAAGAACTGAGGAAAATTAGCGGAGAAGTCATAAAATTTGTAAAAGAAGACAAAAATGTTCAAATGTTCTCCAAAGGAGGCACACCACTATACTTCGGGCCACTCTGGCAGCTAGGAGACACACCAGGCTTCAACTACACAGCAAAACAACTCAACCCAGAAGGACTATCTTGGCCAGGAGGATACGACGCAATACTATCTGGAACCAGAAGCTGCTACCTATGCCCAATAGGCTGCAGAAGAATATCAACCGTGAAAGAAGGAGCATATTCATTCGAACCTAACGTTGAAGGACCTGAATATGAGACAGTAAGCATGCTCGGCTCAAATTGCGGTGTAACAGATGCTAAAGCCGTAGCCAAAGCGAACGACCTATGCAACCTCTTCGGCTTAGACACAATATCTACAGGTGGAACCATAGCGTTCGCTATGGAGTGCTTCGAAAAAGGGTTGCTGACAAAAGAAGACACAGACGGGGTTGACCTAAGATTCGGCAACGCAGAAGCGATGATCAAGATGATAGAGAAGATCGCCTTCAGAGATGGATTTGGAGATATACTTGCAGAAGGCTCTAGAAGAGCAGCCAAGATCATAGGCAAAGGCGCCGAAGAATACGCAATACAAGTGAAGGGCGTAGAACTGGCAGCCCACGACCCAAGAGTATTCCAAGGAGGAGGGCCGCACTATGCCTGCGCAATAACAGGTGGTAGGCATACTGAAGGGATTACTATAGACTGGGAGATCTTAGGTAGGCCTAGAGATAGCTTAGGCTTACCCAAGCCTACTGACTCACCAGAGGGTAAGGGGGTTGCTGCGAAGGTTATAGAAGATTGGACAGCATTTATCTCATCTGCTGGTTGGTGCTGGTTCGCGGACATTAACGCAGCATACATGGTTGAAGAAAACTTCGTTAAAACCTTTAACGCGGTCACAGGCTTAAACCTAACCCTAAAGGACGCCCTGCTCGCTGGCGAAAGGATAATCAACATTAGAAAGGCTTTCAACGTTAAGCACGGCGCCACGAGAGCGGATGATAAGCTGCCTAAGAGGCTTCTGGAGGAGAAGGGCAGGACTGGAAAAGTAGTAGACTTATCTAAGACACTTGATGAATACTATGAAGCAAGAGGTTGGGATAAAAACACGAGCAAACCCACAAAGGAGACTCTGATAAAGCTAGGTCTCACAGATGTAGCAAAGGAAATCTGGGGTTAAAAATTAGCAACTCAAATGCGGCAAACAAGCAACGATTTAAACGAATCTAAAGGCAGCCTATTTGAAGAGTGATATACGTTAGTAGAGAAGTAAAGTCCACTCTCTAAGTCTTCCTGCCAGCGGGTCTGCTTGAAGTCCCAGAACCTCTAGTGTAGTGACCCCTATCAGCACTCTACCTATCACATCTGAGATTAGCGCAGGGACTACCTCACTCTTACCCTCTATTTCCACCCAGATCCTCGTGCGCTTTAACTCAAGTCTCCCAGCACCACTATCAACGATACTACTCCCCGTAGGCTTAAGCCCAAGCTCTTCCGCCACTATGTAAGGCACTACGGTTAGGGTTGCACCGGTATCAACTAAGCCCTCAACCTCTAAAACCTTAGACCTATCAGGGTCGCCTATCTTTATCTTAACTATTATATGCCCCATAGTTTGTCGGTAAATTTTTGATGTAACTACCACTATATAAATTAGTGTTTACTAAAAATTTCTCTTATTGTATGCTGTTTGCATTACGGTGATACTTTAGTTCAGCCTCTTTTATGGCGCTCTAAGCCTTCTCCACTTGGCAGAGCAGCGCTTTATAGACGGGGAAGCCTGAGATGGGGTCTCTGTTGTCTGGGTCTGTAAGTAGATTTACGTTCGCTTTACGCCAAGCCTCAGGTTGGTCTAAGCCTCCTCCACCTGAATTCACCTCTACAACCCCTTTAAGTATGCCGTCAGTAACCTTAGCCCAAAGTTTTATTCTGCCTCTCGGTGTCGCTACATAGACCTCATCACCATCCTCAATACCTCTAGATGAAGCGTCTTCAACGTGCATTATGACCTGCGGTTTAGGCTGAAGCCTAAGTAGTGATGGTATGTTGAGGTGCTGGCTTCTGAACAGATGAGGGAGCCTCGCGCCGCAGGTGAAGACAAGCGGGTAATCTCTGTATATATGCGGTGTTGAGATTGGCCCCTCTTTAGGCTCTATGTAGACTGGTAGAGGGTCGTAGCCGTTCTCTTCAAGGACAGTTGAAGCGATTTCAAATCTTCCGCTTGGAGTTTCGAACCCCTGCTTACCATCTCTTCTTAAGAGCCCAAGTTCATACTTCTTATACTTCATAGGTATGCCCTCTACCACTACACCAAAAGGTTCAGATTCAAGCGAGGCCTTATCTACGCCAGTATCTTTTAGGGCGAAGTCGATCAACTCTTCTTCACGTGGATAGAGGTGGTTGTATCCAAGCCTTTCAGCTAAGGAATAGCATATGCTGTAGTCGCTTCTACTTTCACCTAAAGGCTCTATCACCCTTCTTCTGAGTTGAATTCTGTTTTCGCCCCTTTTGTAAGACTCTATCTCATAGTAGGTTGAAGCTGGGAGTATGTAGTCTGCGTAGAGGCAGTCAGATGTTAGAAACCTATCTATCACAACCATAAACTCAAGCTCTTCAAACACTCTTCTCCAAAGCTCGGTGCCAGGTAGACTTGTGAGCATGGATGCGCCGTGCACTATCAGCGCTTTGACAGGGTAGGGCTCACCCTTCAGCACCGCCTTAGGTAGCTCCATAGCCTGCATACACCTACTATACTTGTAGAAGACAGGGTACCTTTCAGCACCAACAGGTTTAACTTGGCTAGGTGGCTTCAAGATTATTCTGTTTCTTTTTAGTCGAGGAGGCATCTTAGCTACTAACCCACCTTTTACGTCGAAGTTTCCTGTTAATGCGGTTATTGTGTAGATGGCTCTTGCGGTTTGAACCCCACAGTTAGAGTATTCAATGCCTGTAGAGAGTATGAGTGTTGAAGGCTTCTCCCTCCCTATAAGCTTAGCAAGTTCCTCGATTTTTGACGCTGGAACCCAAGTGATCTTTTCAACAACTTCGGGCTCGAAACCTTTAGCATATTCTTTTAACTCGCTGTAGCCTCGGCACCAGTTCTCTGCAAACTCAGCGTCAATCAAATCTTCTGATATAAGGGTGTTGAGTATGCTTAACGCCAAGGCTCCATCTGTTCCAGGTCTCAGAGGAATCCAGTAGTCTGCTATTGATGCTGCGCCGCTTCTCCTAGGGTCTATAGCTACTATTTTGACGCCCTTCTTTTTGGCTGCTAAGATCTTCTGGTAGGTAGATGGCGGTGTTGAAGCTAGGGGGTTTGCGCCCCAGATAACTAGGAGGCTTGTGTTGCTTAGGTCTGGTTTGAGCTGCTCTAAATGTAGCCCTAGGGTTGTCATGGGCGCTATGTAGCCGTGTGAAATGTAGCATACTGAGCTGCAGCTCGCTGTGTTAGGTGAGCCGAAGGGGTAGAGTAGGTTGCTTGAAACCTCGCCACTACATTCAACAGCGAAAACATCCTTTACACCGTCTTCAAAGTATCCCCCACGCCCAGCATAGATTGCTACAGCGGCTGCACCATATCTCTCACGTATTTCAAGCAGTCTTTTAGCTATCGAGCTTAACGCTTCATCCCATCCTACTGGTTCGAATGCTTTTTCGCCTTTCCTTCCAACTCTTCTAAGCGGCTTCAGCAGCCTCTGAGGTGAATATACAATCTCTTTAGACGCAGCACCTCTAACGCATATAGAAGAAGGTGTTGTGTTGTCGGAAGCGGGCAGTATTCGCTCGATTCTCCCCTCTTTGACTATTACAGTTACATTGCAGCCTGATGGACAGATGCCACAGAGCGTGTTTATCTTTCTAATCTGAGGCTGTTTTACGCTCATGTCATTCACCAGATCTTCCTAATATATGCTTCAACTTGATGGTGTAAGGGTAGTTCGTTTAAGGGTACTTCGATTAATTCGCCACGCTTAGCTTCGTTAAATTTAGTTCTTATGGGCTCTAAGATCTTATCAATCTTCTCCAACCTCTCTCTAATATATGTGTCTTGACCGCTTTCAGGTAAGGTTTCGAAGATTGTGGGTGCTAGCAGCTTTGCCAAAGCTAACATGGCGTAGCACGCATCTTGAATCTCCCACTGTGCATCCTTAGAGCACCTTAGGCTGAAGATGTGAAGATATTCTCTTGGGTTGGCTGTTATAACTATGTTAGTTGATGCTCCGCCTATTCTTATGAATCTCGCATCTTCTGCGCTATGCTTCAGAGCAAGGTAGCCTTCTTCAGCCTGTCTCGTTATATCAACAATATCCTCAAAACTTAGATTAAGCTTAATGTTATGTATATTCACCTCTACTTTTGCATCCCCTATCTTAGGAGGCTTGATATAGCCAAAACTTCTTGTGATCTTGACATATCTTTGGCTCTGCTGAGAGAAAGATGCAAGCCTATGTCTTACTAATTGGTGTGTTAAGGTTCTGCTTACACCTTGAAGGTCGTAGGTCAGTGAGCCGTGCTCTAATACATCCATATGCCCCATCTCCTTAGCTTTTCTTATGAAGTATCTTACCCTCTCATCGTCAAAGAAAGTTTTCTCACCTTCTAAAATAGAGCCAGCGTCTGGCGTGTTAGTATAAATCGCGTATGCTGGATGAGGTGAGTAGCAGGAGCGCATAGCAGCGGCGCAGACCCTCTCTAAATCAGGTGTATAAGAGAAGAGTATAACCCTCGCCAAATCTGACCACAATAAACCAACATACTATTTAAACGGGTTGGTGTTGTCTACTCCATCCATATTTTGTAGTATCGTAAAGCGGCGGTTTCTTAACCACAGCGCAACACAGCTTACCTCTGACATCTATAAGCAACTTGGTCTCAGGTTTAGCATATTCTACCTCCACATAACCCATACCAACCCCTTTCCTTAGTGTAGGCGAATAGGTTCCACTTGTAACCACGCCAACCTTTTCTTTACTCTCAGAGAAGATGTTGTAGCCCCTTCTGGCGATGCCTTCCTGTAAGATGAAGCAGACCCTGAGTCTGCGTATACCTTTTTGCATCTGCGTGGCTAAAGATTCGTATCCTATGTAGCCTCTTTTATCAACTTTAATCAACCAAGATAGAGCCGCCTCCAAAGGTGTAGTGCTCTCATCAATGTCTTGAGCATAGAGGCACATTCCAGCCTCAAGCCTTAGAGTATCCCTTGCACCCAAGCCGCAGGGTTTAGCACCCTCCTCTATAAGCCTACCCCAAACTTGAAGAGCTCTTTCAGGAGCGTCGACGCTACAATCGGGTAAAAAGATCTCAAAGCCGTCTTCACCAGTGTAGCCAGTCCGCGAAATTAAGGCTTCGTAAGATAAGAGTTTAGCTTTAGTATGGTTGAAGCGTTGTAACCCATCCAGATTTAAATCACTTATCTTCCTCACAACCTCCGCAGACATAGGTCCTTGGACAGATATGAGTGCCGTGTTATCTGAGATGTCCTCTATCTTGGCGTCGAATCCTAGGCTTTGCTTTTGCATCCATGTGAGGTCTTTTTCCCTATTTACGGCGTTGACGACTACGATAAATTCTTCAGCCGTGACCTTTAAGATGATAATGTCATCAACTATTCCCCCAGATTCGTTGCATAGGACTGTATACTTTGCTTTGCCTTCTTTTAGGTTGGCTATATCGCTTGGAACTAAGTGATCCAAGACTGATGTGGCATCCTTACCGACTACTTTTATCCTACCCATATGTGAGATGTCAAAGATGCCTGCCTTCTCTCTTACAGAGTTGTGTTCATCTACTATGCTGCTGTAGTATAAAGGTAGGTTGAAGCCGGCGAAATCAACCATCTTACCGTGTTCAATGTGATAAGAAAATAGTTGCGTCTTCTTCAAACCGTTAGACATTTGGTTAAATAACCTTATACGCTTTCCTAGCGGTGTTGAGGCGCGTAGAATACATACCGATAAAAGCCCCTGCTATGGATGGTGTTTTCAACCTCTACGAAACCATAAAGAAAGCTGTAGAAGATCAACGCGAAGATATTTTAGATAACGATATATTGGCTATCTCAAGTAAATTTATAGCCTTATCAGAAGGCAGAATAGTTAAACTCGACTCGGTTAAAGTGAGTCAAGAGGCTATCAGACTCTCTAGTGTAGCCCACATACCGAGCAGCTTAGCCGAACTAATCTTAAGGGAAGCTGATAAAATCTACGCAGCTCTACCAGGGTTCGTCTTAACCATTAAATATGGTGTAGTTGTGCCTAATGCTGGCATAGATAGGTCAAATGTAAAGCGCGGCTTAGCCATACTTTATCCAAGGAACCCTGCTGCTAGTGCTGAGAGGCTTCGCCTTCAGATTCTGACAGATTTAGGTAAGAGAGTTGGGGTTGTGGTTACTGATAGTAGGCTTATGCCTACAAGAATCGGCACTATAGGAATAGCCTTGGCGGCTGCGGGCTTTGAGGCTGTTAGTGATGAGAGAGGCAAACCAGACCTCTTTGGGAACATTATGAGGGTTACAAAGCGGGCTCTTGCTGATGACATAAGTGCTGGTGCTAGCTTGGTGATGGGTGAAACCAGTGAGAGCATACCCATTGTTATCGTTAGAAACAGTGGCTTGACTATAATCGACAAGCCCGTTGATCTTGAGGATCTTGTAATTGAGGATAGTAGGTGTATATTCATTAGGGGGTTATCAGCTGTGAAACAATAGTTTATATTTAACTTATGAAACAACTTCTCTGATTATACTTGGTTATTGAAATAGTATGTAGTGTATGTGGCGCAAGCCTATATTCAGGGTTTGAATTAAAACCTACTAAGGAAATCTTAAATTCAAAAGATGGAAAGTTTAGATGCAAGCACTGTGGGGCGATTCTCTCAATACACGACTTCGCCTTAGAGATCTTCAAAGCACTTTAAAGCGCTCCTTTTCTTAGAGCGCGAGTAGCCTTCCATAGGTCTCCAGCTCTAAAGCTGAAGTAGATTGAAAAGACTGCACTCAAAATAGAAAGGGTGAGGAAAAGAACTCCTTCGTTAAACAAGCCTACATAGAGTAAGTAAATGGGTGTAGTAAAGGGCAGAGCCATAGACGCAACAGCACCAGCAGCATACATAGTAGCCTTTGCACGAGGCGAAGCTGCTGAAAGGCTTTTGCTCTCCGTCTTTATACCTAAGGTGAAGAGCATCAACTTGAGCTGTGTAGGAATAAATTTTAGTCTGTAGAGGTTGGATAACCCTATGAAATAATGTGAAAACCGTATACCTAACACTTTACCCACAAGGTAGTGGGCTAAGCCATGTGGAGTGAACCAGTAGAGTATCCAAGAGAGCAATGCCAGTATATAGCTTAGTGGCGGGGTTAAAGATGAGGCTGTAATCAATAACCCACTTGCTAATATTAAACCGATGATTTGTAGCGTGTTAAAGAGGTGGAGTGGATAGGTGAGAGGCTTCCTCTCCTTAACTTCAGTAAGCTGATTAAATCTCCTTTTAACAGCGTCTTCCTTTGCTTGGAGCATATGTGTTAACATCTTTTTTATGATAGGGGTGAACATTAGAGGTGCCTCATATTCAACTAAATATCTAACTTCAACTCCGTCGATCTTAGGTTGAAATCTTTCAGTGATGCGGAGTTTAAGCCAAGACCCTTCAGTAGCGTTAACTTTGTATGAGAGAACATTCTCATGCGCTTCATCTACTTCAATTAACCACTCAAACTTCTGCCCAAGTAAAGTTGTCTGGATATGCAGCTTGGCACCAAATACAATTTCAGAAGCTCTTAACATCTTAAAGTTGTAGGGTGAGAGCGCTTCGGCTAGAGTCTGCGGGTCTATGTGCGCTTCGAACACTCCTTTATTTGGAGCTTTAAGAGTATATGTGTGCTCTATTCTACCAGTCATCTTACAAATATTATTAGTCTGCTTGCTCTTTTTAACTTAAAGTCGCTGCTACTACGCCTATTGTTACGAGTGTTGCGCCTAAGACCACCCGTAGGTTAAGATTCTCAAGTCTTTTTATGTAGAGGTATGAGAGGAGTAGGGTGAAAAGTGGATATGCTTGAGTCAAAGGCGTAACTAAAACTACTGTCGCAAACTTTAATGCACTCCAATACGCTAAACCAGCAACCGCGTGCGAGAATCCAGCCGAGATAAGAATAAACCAGTCTCTCCGCCCATAGCCAGCACCAAGCCCCTTTACCGCAGGCGCTAAAACGACACTCGAAGCCAAGCTGCCAACAACAAATGCTATAAGAGGTGAACCAACAGAAACTACGGCTAACTTAGTTAAAAGAGCGCCAAAGGAGAAGACTACCGCAGCGCCTAAAGAAATCAAAATACCGATGTAAAATTCTCGGCGCCCCACAAATGTGTCAGAAGAGCTGTAGCTTTTAGAGATCAAAAGCACACCCACCAAAATGACTAATATGGCTGCTGCGATAGCTACTTCAGCTACTTCTTTAAGAAGCAGAACAGCCAAGAGTGGTGCGAACAAGATCTCTAATGCGACAATAGAGTTTGAACGCGACGCTCCGATCATGTTTATCCCGCTATACCAGAGGAACCTACCTAAGGCGAAGTTTGCTAGACCCGCTGCAACGCAGTATGAGGCTGCTGTAGGTGTAATACTGAGCAGATTTTGCGCGTCACCTAACACCATAGATGAGGTTAAAATGACAACAACCCCTATAATTGATGAAATAAATGCGCTTTGAAAGGGCATAACGACACCTCTAACCCGCCTTAGAAGAACAGAAGTAAGCGCCCAGCCGAAGGCTGTTAAAAGGGCGAGCGCGGAGCCAAGGAAGGTCTCTAAAACCAACCTATTATCACCCCATCATATGCCCTAAGAGAATTAAACTTACTGTTGAGCAGAATACTTAAAGCAGAAGTAAGAAGAAGTTTAAACGATGCGCTTCAAATCATTTACTAAAAAAGCTAGGCTACATAACCCCTTGAAGAACTTCGAACTAGAAGAGCAGCACATAGAATACAGATTCGACCCGCTAACAGAAGAATCAACCCTAATCACACCTGGTAGAGCAGAGTATGTGAAAAAGTTCTTTCTCGGTGACGATAATACATTAAACCGCTTCTTTGAGGAAAGTAAAGTAGGCTGCCCCTTCTGTGAAGAAAATTTAGAAGCTCGTGCTGCTCGCTTTCCGGCGGATGTTGTTGAAGAAGGTTTGCTTAGGTTAGGTGATGTAGCCGCTTTCCCAAGCCTATTTGCTCACGCTGAGTATAATGCTGTGATTGTTTTAGGTAAGAAGCACGACCTTAAATTAGGTGAGTTTAACAGCTCCATTCTAAGCCAAGCCATATCTGCTGCAAAGATAATGCTTCAAAAGATATCTAAGGTTAATCCAGATGTAAAATATTCCGCCTTCGTAATTAACTACCTTCCGACCGCTGGCTCCTCAGTAGCCCATCCGCATGCGCAGCTCTTAGCTTCAACCACACCTTTCAACCGCCTAAAACTGCTGATCTCAAGCAGCAGAAGATACTTTGAGGAGCAAGGTAAATGCTTCTGGCAAACACTTACAGAGATTGAGAAGAATCTTGGCGAAAGATACCTCGCCAAACTAGGCTCGGTCGAATGGTATCTACCCTATGCACCTCTCAGGCAGAACGAAGTTAGAGCAACTGTATCTTGGAAATCAAGTATAAGCGATCTAAGTGAAGAAGACACTCAACATATAGCGAAAGGATTGGAAAATACGCTAAAATTCTATAGCAGCGAAGGTATAGGAGCCTTCAACGCTTGCCTATATTCAGCCCAAGAAGATTCAAACCACTTTTGGTGCGGTTTGGAGATAGCTTCCAGACCCGGTCTTAAACCCCTCTATCTGAATGATGTTTGGAGCTTGCCCTTTATGTTAAACTCTAGCGAAGTCTTTGAGGCGCCTGAGGCGCTCTGTAAGAGAATAAAACCATACTTTACAGACCGCTAATCTTTTCTTTAACCTCATCACATAACTACTCTTATGTATCCAGAAGCGTTAGAAGAAGAGTTAAGGAGAATAAACGGAGAACTACTAACACTCAGGGATTTAGTAGAAATTAGATTAAGAGAGATGAACGAAGAACTTAAAATGCTACATGCGCGAGTCAAGAGGCTAGAAGACGCTGCCGCCAAGATAATCGTTAAAGTGATAAGCCAACAGACGGGTTTAAGCGAAGACGAAGTAAGGAGCCTAATCTGCCTAAGCCTCGGCATTCCAGAGAAAAAGGATGTGCAAGATAAGTGAGGGCTACGATTTAGCTGCTTTTGCCTTCTTCTCTCCTTCAAGCATATCCCTAAGCTTATCTAAGCCATTTATTGCACATTCTATTATAAGTGAGCTTACTGAGGCTATGTTTCTTGCCCTTAGTTCTTCTCTATGCTCTTCGTAGAATCTGTTGAATAGTTCAAATGTTTCTTCGTAGATGGTTATGCCCTTCCTACCTTTTGCCGGCATATTGACCAAATGTAGATGCTTGTTTAACTAAATATATACCTTATCTTTTTTAGTTTAACACCAGTCTATTGACCAGTTGAAAGAGGTTTAAGAGCAACTCTTAAATAGCTGGTAAACCTACCATCAAGCGACCGTAGATGAGCAGTCAAATAGCGGTCATAAAAAATAAGATCAACAACCTACTGAAAGAAAAAGGGGTAGTCAAGACTATACCCACACCAACCACACCAGAAACACCAGAGCCAGCCTTCACAACTCTAGTCGAAATATACAAAAAAGACGAAGACGCAAAAGCAGCAGTAGACTTCTACGCCCAAGCCATAGTAGGACAAGGGTTCCACACAACTTGTGCAGAAGGTTATGAAGAAGCAAAAAGAGCCGTTGATCAATTTGCTGAATCTGTAGGCTTAGACATCTATCTGCTGGAAGTCGCAAAAGAGATTGTAGCGTATGGAAACTCCTTTACCGAGTTAATATCACCCTCTAACCTAAAAGATCTGAAGATCCTCCCAATCGGATGCACTTGGCAAATCTACCGTAGCTTAGATGGCAATGTTTTAAAGATAGAGCAGCATAAACCACCAAATAAAGTAGAATTCAGACCAGAAGAGATTATACACTGGCGTTGGAGTCCTGTTAACGGCGAAGCATTCGGTAGAGGGCTGCTTCATTCTCTTTCTGAAACCTTAACCTACACCCTCAAATTTAGCGACGGCTCCTCTACAACAAGAGTAGTTCCTTCACTCTATAAGATAAAGGCTATGTTAAGGGATGACCTCCGTAAACTCCTTCACCACTATATACCCAAATCAGCTTGGGTCTTCATAGATGCAAGCGATAGTTGGATACAGACTCAAGCCAACCTTATCGGTAAGCTAGATGCTGGTGAGCGCATAGCAGTAAACAAAGATGTCAAGATCGTAGAAGAAACTCTAGATCTAAGAGGGAAGCTAGACTTTATATTGCAATACTTTGAAAACGCATACATCAAGGCTCTTCAGACACCTATAATAAAGCTCTTTACAACCCCAGGATACACTGAAGCATCCGCTCGTGTAGTGCAGGAGCAGTTCGAGAGGCTTATCCGCTCACTCCAGAGATACATTAAGAGGGTAGTAGAGCGTAAGATCTTCTCACTAATAGTAATGCAAGAAGGCTACGACCCAGTTGCGGCTTCTGTGCGCCTTAATTGGGGTCAAGTTGAGCCGCCTAAAGTGGAGTTTGAGCATCTGCTGCGTGCTGGAGAACTCGGTTTCATCAGAGTCGATGAAGTCAGGCGCATACTTGCAAAAATTGGTTTTCAACTTACAGAGGAGGCACAGTCTAAATGAGCGAAGGTTATCTTAGGGTTGATGTCGATGCTAGATCTACTGCAGCCAACAAGATTCTTGATGTAGACAGTAAACTAGGTGTCAAAGCACTAGCATATATAGATGGAAGCTCAGGCAAGCTAAAATTATCATCATACTTATTTGATTTAAGTAAAGGCTGGCTCATCAGTGAAGCGGAAGCATGGGTCAAAGAGCGGCATAAACGCAGCCTAAGAGGTTTCCTCAAGGAATCATTCAGCTGGCTTCAATCCTTAGAGCACATAGACAATCAAAGCTACATAAAGATAGTCGCCCTAAACGCCGGCACAACCCTCAACAAAAACTTCTACTTGGAAGAGGAGCTTATCAAGGCTGCAAGAACTCTGATAGGTAAACCCGTTTGGTATGGCTCATCGCACGACACTGCATCCAAGATTCATGTAGGCTCAGTTGAATGGGCGGAATACGAAGATGAAAGAGTAGAATGCATAGCCTCAGTAAACGAAGAAACCTACAATCTAGTCAAAAAAGGAGAAATCCAACACGCAAGCATAGAAGCAAGCTACCTATATACCGAAAACCAAGACAACCTACTAAAACCAAGAGGCTTAATCTTCGAAGGAATACTACTACTAACAAAAGACGCTCAACCAGGAGACCCAAACACTTCAGTAGCAATACTCGAAAGACTAAACGAAAGTGTGCCAACCCAGACCCAAGGCCGACTAGACCTTGGGGGGTTAAGCAGCAAAGAGGTGATAAAGCAAGAAGAAATTAAGACGAAAAATAAACAATCCAGCAAAACCGGAGTAGCTGGATTGCAAGAAGCAAAAGAGGCTGAAAGCTGGGAGCAGCAGCTTAAAGACATTCTAAAGCGTGTAGAGAAACTTGAACGCAAACTAAGTGAAGGTAATGAGTCAAATGCGCATCAAGGGAAAGGCATAGTAGCCTCACCCAGGGAGGCACAGAGCAAACAAATCTCCGGCATACCAAGTCTCCGCACCCTCCTCGGAGACTGATGAAGTATGTAAGGAGGGAAGGTTTGCGAGGTGAACTTATGGTTGGTAGACAAATGGCTTGGCAGCAGCGGAATCGTTCACGACTTCGGCGGCTCTGCCGTTGCGTCAATATTCAAAGCAGCAGCACCTATATCAAAGAACCTCTTTGTTAAACTAGCAGCAGACGGCCCTCCACCGCTAGTAAGACAAGCCACAGCAGTAGACTACGGTGTGATAGGTGTCGCTCTTAGCGATGCAGAAGAAGGAAGCATGGTGCCAGTGGCTATAGCTGGTATCGTGAAGGTTGAAGCTGGAGGCACAATAGTTGCTGGGCAAGCAGTCTGCTCTGACAACAACGGGAAAGCAGTAGCGTTAGGGGATCAAGCAGTAAATGAAGGAGGCACAGCAACATACACTATCTACTACGCTAAGCGCGCTGGCATAGCCTTACAATCAGCAGAAGAAGGCGACAAGATACTCATCTTGCTGAGGTGAAGGTGGTTGGAGAAGGTTTCTTGGTTGAAGGGTAAAGACATAGAATCACCAGCCTTACATAGATTGAATGAAACCTTAGGCGCAGACAAACCGATAGTAAGAGGAGGAAGGCTATGCACCGAAATGTTAAGAGACCTAAAAGAGAGGATAGGTGTGCTAAAACTTAGCGAAACCGTCCTTTCAAGCGACACAGCAATAGTAGCAAGCGTGCTTGCGCAAGTCTGGGATGCAGCTATACCAAACTTAATAGGAAGGCAGCTATGCGTAGTTTTGACTAAAGATGCTCCTAGCATAAAGATACCCAAAGCAGCAGCTGCTTCAGTAGATTGGGTCGCAGAATCTGGTGAGCTGCCTATAACCGAAGAGCAATACAGCTTTGTCACCATAACCGCTAGGAAGAGTGGAGGTCGAGCTGTTATAAGCAGAGATATGGTAGAAGACGCAGAGTGGGATGTAGTAGACAGACAACTGGCTGAACTAGGTAGAGCCCTAGCAAAATTCGAAAGCAAATACATAATAACAAAACTTATTGAAGATGCCGAAAACCAAGCCAATGCTCAGACAAGCGGACAACTCAAATTCAACGATATAGCATCTATGTGGAGCACAATGGCTGCGAACGACAGAGAACCAGATGTACTAGCAGTCAACCCTTCCGAATACAGCGATCTTCTAAAAGATACAGCAATACAGAACCTTATCGCATTCTCAGCCCAAGAATTTAAACCAGGCAACCCAATAGCCTACCTACCAGGATTAAAGATCATAGTCTCGTCTCTTGTTCCCCAAGGAACAGCGCTTATGGTCTCCACAAGGTTTGCTGGAGCTCTCTTTGTGCGTAGGGACTACACCATTGAAGAAGTTGATGACCCTATAAATGATCTTGTGCATGTGCCGGCGACTGCGAGATGGAACTACGCTACCATAGACCCACTTGCCATCGGAAAGATAACCTCAGCCTAACCGAAGGGGTGTGTGGACACGCCCCCCACTAAGAGTAAAATCGGTCCATTTAGTGTTGACAGCGATGTTGCGGAGATTCTTGAAGAAATTTGGCGTAGCAGGGTTAAAGAAGCTAATGAGAAAGGTGAGAGGATACCCTCGTTCAGCCAAATCGTGAACGAAGCCTTAAAGCAATGGGTTCTTTGGAGCAGAGAGAAAGGTCTTAGATAGATGATAGATTTACGGGCTTTCGCCCTTCATCTTTTATTTTTTAGGGGTTATGTCTAAGCGCTTTTCCAGCTCTAGCGCCAGTATGCTCACCCTCTTCTATTACAGGCACACCATTAACCAACACATACTCTATACCTTTAGGGTATTGATGCGGGTTTGCGTATGTGGCTTTATCTTCGACTCGCGCAAAGTTGAATATTGTCAAGTCAGCCCAGAAGCCCACCGCTATCTTACCTCTATCCCGCAACCCAAGCCTTTGCGCCGGGTATGAGGTCATCTTCCTTATGCCCTCTTCTAGCCTTATCAACGCCTCCTCCCTAACATATTTCCGCAGCACCCTTGGGAATGTGCCATAGTTTCTTGGATGGGGCTTACCGACGCTTAAAGGTCCTTCTGCGTTTAGAGCGTAGCCGTCTGAGCCCACCATCGTTAAAGGATGCTTAATAGCGTATTTAACTTCGTTTTCATCCATGAAGTCTAAAACAACATGGATTGTAGGGTCTTCTTCTAAGAGGTTCAGCATAAAATCCATTGGGTCTTCGCCAGCGACTCTGGCCAATTCGCCTATGCTTCTGCCTTCATATTCTTTAAACACGGTCGATGCTGATATGTATATTCTGTCACAGTCTTCTTTTCGGTAGTAGCGTCTTCTAAGAGAGTCCTCCTTTATCTTATCTTTAAGCGTGCTGTCTTTAAGTCTCTCAACCAACATTTTAACCCCACCTTCCATAGCCCAAAGGGGTACAACGACTGCGCTGAGGTAGGTGCTTCCAGCTGTATACGGGTATACATCACAAGTTATATCAAGACCAGACCTTCTCGCTCCTTCTATTAACCCAAGTATACCAGCAACATGACCCCAGAATTCTGGCGGCTGAGACTTTATGTGTGAAATCTCTGCAGCCACCCCGCTTGCCCTAGAGATCTCTATGATCTCTTTTACAGCATCTAGCACAGCTGCACCCTCGTTTCTAATATGTGAAGTATGTATGCCTCCACATTTAGCGGCACTCTTAGCCAACTCAACTAATTCATCTGTAGAGGCGTATCCGCTCGGAGGGTAGACTAACCCTGTTGAGAAGCCGAAGGCTCCTTCTTTTATCGACTGCTCCAGCAGATCTTTCATTTCTTGCATCTGGCTTCTAGTTGGTTTATCATCACTATACCCCATGCACCAGATTCTAAGGTTGCTGTGTCCTGCGAGTATTGCTACATTCACACTTATACCCTTCTTCTCCAAGGTCTCCAAATATTCAGATATACTGCTCCAAGAGAAATCAATGGTCAAGCCAGGAGGTAAGAGGAAAGAAGGTTGTCTTTTAATTTCATCTTTCTGCTCTTTTGAAAGCGGCGCTGCTGACATACCGCAATTCCCAACAACTTCTGTAGTGACACCTTGCCTAACCTTGCTCTGAGCGCTTCCGTCAAATATCAAGCAAGAATCTGAATGCGAATGAATATCTATGAAGCCTGGCGCCACTATAAGCCCATCCGCATCTATTACCTTATCCGCCTTTTCTGTGAAGGCTCTGCTTATAGATGCTATCCGCCCGCCCTTTAACGCTAAATCGGATTTAAACCAAGGATTACCAGAGCCATCCACTATAATTCCATTCTTTATAATTATATCAAACAACTATGCCTGATAATGGTTCAAAAGATTTAAGGATTGCCCCAAGCTTAGAGGTTCATCCGTTTGGCTTTTATACAACAACTATCAAAGCCAGCTTAGGTGAATAGTTTGACTGAAGTAGTTATCACCGGAGCTGCAAGGACAGCTATAGGAAACTTCGGCGGTTCTTTAAAGGATGTACCCCTAAGCAAGCTCGGCGCTATAGTTATACACACCGCCTTAGAGCGTGCTCACCTTAAGCCTATAGTAAGCGAAAGCACTCAAGGTTTAGCTCCAAGCGTCTTTAAAGGTGTTGGGTTAATAGAGCTTGAAAAACAGTATTACAACTGGAGCGAAGACGCAACACCAATTCAAATAGATGAAGTGATCATGGGGAATGTAATACAGGCGTGCCAAGGTCAGAATCCAGCTAGACAAGCCATGATCTACGCTGGAATACCTAAAGAAACACCAGCTTTCACCGTGAATAAAGTCTGCGGTTCAGGCTTAAAGTCCATCGCGTTAGCAGCCCAAGCTATCGCAGCTGGTGAAGCAGAAGTAGTGGTAGCTGGGGGATTCGAAAGCATGAGCAACGCACCCTACGCCCTCCCTAAGGCTAGATGGGGGTATAGGATGGATGTGAATGCTTACGGTCAGATCATAGATGTTATGGTCTACGACGGTTTATGGGAAATCTTCTACGGATACCACATGGGGTATACGGCAGAAAATATAGTTGCAAAATATGGCATAACGAGAGAGGAGCAGGATAAGATCGGCTTTCTAAGCCACCAAAGAGCTAGAGCAGCGATAAAAGAAGGGTTGTTTAAAGAAGAAATCGTCCCAGTAGAAATACCTCAAAGAAAAGGTCCACCAATAATATTCGACACAGACGAACGCCCCATGGAAACAAGCTTAGAGAAGATGGCTGCACTACCCCCAGTATTCAAGAAAGATGGCACAGTCACAGCTGGCAACTCATCTGGAATAAACGACGCCGCAGCAGCCGTTGTGCTGATGAGCAGAGAGAAGGCTGAAGAGCTAGGCCAAAAGATCTTAGGCGTCGTCAAATCCTACGCTTCAGGAGGAGTAGATCCAGCATACATGGGCTTAGGCCCGATACCAGCTGTGAGAAAGGCTTTAGCCAAAGCTGGACTCGAAGTTAAGGATCTTGATATAGTGGAGTTGAATGAAGCATTCGCCGCACAAGCTATAGCTTGCATTAGAGAACTTGGATTCGATCTTGAGAAGACCAATCCACGTGGAAGTGGCATAGCCTTGGGTCATCCGATCGGCGCTACTGGAACTAGGCAAGTGGTTACACTGCTTCATGAGATGAAGCAGCTAGGTGTTAGACGAGGTTTGGTGACTATGTGTATAGGTGGCGGTCAAGGAATGGCTATGGTAATAGAGAGACCGTAAACATCTTTTACTAGCTAGATGCTTAAGAAGGTGAGTAGATTGTCCTCAAATATTAAGAAGATTGGTGTTGTTGGCGCTGGTGTAATGGGTGCTCAGATAGCAGAGGTTATGGCTTTTAACGGCTATGAGGTTAAGACTCGGCATAGAACAGAAGAATCAAAACAAAGGGCTTTATCAGACATAAAGAAGACGCTGAACGATCTACTTGAATACAATAAAACCAGAGCGGAGCGAGAGATCAAGAAAGCGGAGCAGACACTAGGAATCCAGTTCACAGAAGAACAAAAAGCGATTATAAAAGATAAGCTAAAGCCGCAACTCGACGAGTCAACAATAAATCAGATCTATCAACGCATACACCCCACCCTCAACCTAGAAGACTTCAACGATGTAGACTTAATCATAGAATCGGTCGTTGAAGAGATCGATGTTAAGAAGGAGATCTTCAAGAAGCTCGACGAAGTTGCCCCAAGCCACACTATATTAGCATCCAACACCTCAACTATAATGATAAGTGAAATAGCAGCGGCAACAAAAAGACCGGACAAAGTAATAGGTATCCACTTCTTTAACCCGCCAACTCTACTGCCATTAATAGAAGTAATTCCAGGGTTAGAAACAAGTCAAACTACAGTGGACACCGTCATAAACTTCTGCAAATCCATTAAGAACCATAGAGCAACGATGCAACCTATAGTGGTAAAAGACATACCAGGATTCCTAGTGAACCGTGTGCTTATGGCTATGCTCAATGAAGCCTTTGCTCTCTATGAAGAAGGTGTTGCAGATATGAAGGATATCGACCTAGCTATGAAGAGCGGCGCTGGCATGCCTATGGGGCCATTTGAATTAGCAGATTTGATAGGCATAGATGTGCTCTACCATATGGATCAGAGCATCAAGAGTATGCAAGGTGGGAACACGATGCCCAAACCCATCCACATACTTAGAAAGATGGTTGCAGCCGGTAGACTCGGTAGAAAGACCAAGAGGGGCTTCTACGAATACAAGTAGAATCACATGTTGCGGGCAAGGCTTGAACTTTGGTTGAAAAAGTAGGCCTAGTTTTACACCTAGCAAAGAGCGGCAGACTCATAGTCAAAGCCACCACTTCAAACATTAAGGTAGGCGCTATAATTATCGACGCTAACGGAAGAAAGGTCGCTAAGGTTGCTGAAGTCTTTGGGCAAGTTAAAGCACCATACCTATCTTGTATTCCATTAAGCGATAGAGTTAAGAAGCTCGAAGGGAAAGAAGTATACACCTCTACTGAGGGCGATAAAAGTGGATAAAGATATAGATGAATCTTTAATATGCAAAATTTGTGGTGGAAGGTTAATAGGCGACCCAGAGCGCGGCGAAGCCTTCTGCGAAGCCTGTGGATATATTTTAGACGAACACATCATCGACCCAGGCCCGGAGTGGAAGGCTTTCGATATCGAAGATAAGGAGAAGAGAGTAAGGGTGGGCTCACCCATTACACCAACACTCCATGACTATGGTATAGGCAGTGAAATAGATTACACACAAGACTCAACCGAATCTGTAGGTAATAAATACGACGCGCTTAGGATATGGCAGAAGCGTCTAAGAACATCCTCACCGGCTGAAAGGAGTTTAGCCTACGCTCTATCAACGATAAACAACCTATGTAGCAGCCTGAAGATGCCCTCAGTAGTAGCCGAAACCGCTTCACGCATATATCGGCAGCTTCAAAAGAAAGGGATTGTGAAAAGCAGATCCGTCTCTAAAGTAACAGCAGCAATAGTCTACCTCTCAGCCAAGATCCACGAGGTTGAAAGAAGCGCCAAAGAGGTCTCTGAAGCAGCGGGAATAGAGGTGAAAGCGCTTAACAAATACTACCGCATGATCGCTTCTGAAGCTTCGGTGGATCATCTTCCTCTCCCTACAGTAGAAAAACATATAGCTAGGTTAGCAAATATTATGAAGCTAAGCCCAAAGACTGAGAGACTCGCCCTACAAATATTCAAAGCAACAAAAAGTATAAGCATACACGACGGTAAGTCCCCAAACGGCTTAGCAGCAGCCTGCATCTATATTGCTTCTGTCATAAACAGCGAAAACCTCCCTCAGCGTGAAGTAGCACTTGCAGCCGATATCACCGAGGTAACGGTCAGACATAGATACAAAGAAATTTTAGATAATTATGTTATAAGACAAAAGCTTAAACCGCAAAGATCGGTTAACAATCGAGATGCAAACTAAATTTGGTAAATAAGATAATTGATCTAAGAAGCGACACAGTAACCCTACCTACAGAAGAAATGCTTGAGGCAATAAAAAACGCAAAACTTGGAGACGATGTCTTCGGAGAAGATCCAACAGTTAACGCGTTAGAAGATGTAGCTGCGAAGAAGATGGGTAAAGAAGCAGCCCTCCTCGTTACCAGCGGCACACAAGGAAACCTCGTGTCAATTCTATCCCACACCAAACGAGGCGACGAGGTCATTTTAGAGGCAGATGCACACATCTACCACTACGAACTCGGAGGACTCTCAGCAATCGCCGGTGTTCTACCAAGACCAATAAAAGGTAAAATGGGTATTTTAGCACCCGAAGCGGTCGAAGAAGCCATTCGACCACCTAACCCACATTTTCCAAGAACCACACTACTCTGTCTAGAAAATACCCATAATTTAGCAGGCGGCATCTGTATGACTCCGTTGCAGACGCGTAAGGTCAGCGAGGTTGCAGCGAAGCACGGGCTTGCCGTGCATATAGATGGTGCGCGCATATTTAATGCTGCAGTAGCGCTTGATGTGGATGTTAAGCATCTTGTTTCGCCAGCGGATTCGGTTATGTTCTGCCTTTCAAAAGGCCTTAGTGCACCTATAGGTTCAGTCGTAGTCGGCTCGAGTTCGTTTATAGAAAGGGCGCGTAGGATGAGAAAGATGCTTGGCGGAGGCATGAGACAAGCTGGCATTATAGCTGCAGCTGGTTTAGTTGCTCTCGAAAAAATGGTTGATAGGCTTAAGGAAGACCACATCAATGCACGGCTTTTAGCTGAGGGCTTGGCGAAGATAGATGGGATAAAGATAGATGTTAGAAGAGTTCAGACCAACATAGTTATGTTTGATGTCTCAAATCTGGGTGTATCTGGAAGCGCCTTCATATCCGCCTTGTCAAAATATGGTATAAAGGCTCTTACAGTAAAAGGAAACTTAATTCGTATGGTTACACACAGAGGCATAGATAAAGAAGATATAATTCAAACCTTAGAGGTAATAAAAGATATTGCTACAAAAAAGTTGATATAAAACCTACCCCTAATATAAAATAATAACGGTAAAAAAAGGGGGAAGCGTTATGCAGCAAAACAGCAAACAAAACGGAGTACTCGATTTAACATCCAGAGTCTATAAGCTAGTTGTAGAGCACGGAAAAGAAGGCGTCCTTCAAAGTGAACTTTGGAAGAAACTTAACCTAACAAGCAGAGATGGTTCAAGACTAGCTATACGCCTTGAGAAAAGAGGACTAGTTAAAAGAGAGCGCGTCCTTGACAACGGCAGATGGACATACAAGCTCACACCACTACGCCTCCCCATTCAAATTAAATCAATAGAGCAAGCACCCTGCATAACCTGTGAAGTGGAAAGTAAGTGCGCACCAAACGGCGTAGTTACGCCATACACCTGCAATAAGATAGTAGAATGGGTTAAGCAAGAATTTGCATCCTATAATCAAGGCGACACCGCAGCCACCTAAGGTGAGCCAAAAGTATTGAGGCTAAGGGAAGCCAAACGAGACCTCTATCGAAGATTAGCCGCTGCACAAGGATACCGAAGTCGAGCAGCCTTTAAACTTATACAGATAGATGAACGCTACAACATCTTCAAAAAAGGGGATAAAGTCTTAGATCTTGGCGCCGCACCCGGAGGTTGGCTCCAAGTAGCATCTAAGAGAGTGGGTTCAGAAGGGCTTGTTGTAGGCGTGGACATAAAGGAGATTCAATATGTTGCCAAAAACGTCTCAACTATAAGGATGGATGTGTTTAGCAGCGATCTAGTTGAAGCAGTTGCATCTTCCACAAACGGAAAGGTTGATGTCATCCTCTCAGATCTTTCGCCTAATGTATCTGGCGTTTGGGAGCTAGATCACAGTAGGCAGATAGATTTGACGAGGAGGGTGCTCTCAGTTATGCCACATCTTCTTAAACCATCTGGTTCGGCTGTGTTGAAGGTCTTTGATGGAGAAGACCTTCCAGTGATCAAATCACAGTTAAGGAAGATGTTTGAGAAGGTAGATATAACCAAACCATTAGCTAGTAGAGGTCAAAGTAGCGAATTATACTTTGTATGCAAAAACTACAAGCCGGAGCAGGACTTACTTCTTCAAACCTAAAACAGCCGCTTCAACATCCTCCTTAGATGCGTCTGTCCTAATCCCTTTTGGGTTAAATATAGTTCTTGCGGCTCTAAAACCCATCGTCTTAAGGCGAGTTATAACCTCCTCGGTGCGTGGTGTCAACACATCTAGTCGGTCAGCTATCTTATCTACAATATAGTAAGTAGGTGGAAGCCCACATTCACCAAGGGCTAAAGAAACGATCTTACCTACAGCGCTGGTAGTATCAGAGTTAAGTTTAACAGCGTTTTCAAGAATACTTTTTGAATTAATCTCCCCAATCCAGAGAGGACCAGCGTTCAACATCTTCGCTTTACATTTTGGGCAAGTGTTTAATAATGATGCTCCAACTTCTCTGTAGCCGCATTCTATACAGTGGTTTAAGTAGCCTATATTTGTAAGGTTCTCCTCTGCTTTTGAGGCGCGCTTCTCCAAAGTAAAATAGACTCTAATATAATGTCTGCTTGCTTGGGCAAATACAGGAATTATGCCAGCATCCATGCTCATAGCCAGCTTAGATGCAGCGCCAAATAGTAGTCTTACACCAACCTCATTTCCATACTCACATCTTATAGATAACCCACCATACCTCCTTAATGCAACCTTTGGATATACACCGCACAGCACCGCTGTATCGGTAGCTGTGAGAGAAATTAAACCTCCTCGCTTAACCGCTCTTAACGCAGCAGCAAGGAAAGGCGTGGGTGAACCAAAGGGATCTATATCCAATATGTCAAATCGTCTCGCTGGTTGTGAGTGCTCAGCTAGAAATAGGATGGCATCTTTTGTAGTGAACACACATTTTTCTGATACACCATTTAACTCCGCTGCATATCTGGCAAGTTCAATAGCTTTAGGGTTTAAATCATTCAAGTAGACTTGGGCGACACCTTTGCACTCCTTGGCTACTCTAAGTCCTCTAGCGCCTACACCAGCAAGAGCGTCGCCAAAGGTTATGTTTGAACAAGTTAAACGAGCATACGCACTATAGATTCTAAGTGAGACATCTCTATTTAGCTTAGCTGCGGGGTTGTAAAATGCTGGGGATTTAGGTGGTATCTTATCAAAAACGCTGCTTTTAGGGGCTAAAATTATTGTATCCTCCTCTTTAACTTCCACTATATCTATTTTGAACACCAAGCCTCAGCCTTTAATTTCCTATTTCAAGCTTTAGGTCGTTACCTTCCCCCTAACTTTACGAAGAGCTTCAGCTAACTCATAAAGCAGCTTTGTTTTACTTCCCTTCTTTTCTACAGCTATGTAGCCAGATTGAATGTGGCTCCTCTTTGGGTAGCGTGCTTGAAATGGTTGAGGCTTATAGCCTAAAATTGAAGCTGCTTGGCAAAGTTCATCCAGCGTAGGAGATCTAATAGCTCTATTCAAAGGTATTCTTCTACCTTCAGACCTTGATAAGGTTGAGTTAAAATAGTCCAGCCAAATAATTAGATGGTCGTATTCTTTCAACTTTTCACAAGCACTGCATTTACTACGCCGTGTTGTCCGGGTCTAGATGTGACTTTCACTAAACCTAATTCAGTTTTGAGGATTGCTCCTTTGGTTATTACTTGTCTGCGTTCATATTCTTTGTTTGCTGGGTTTTTTACTACGCCAAGTATCTTTACGCGCCTAACTTTATTTGACTCATCAACAACATTAGCGTACTGAACCTCTTTTGCGGCAATTTTTATATTCCCTCCTCTAACCCGTTTCGCTACTGACCTTTCCTCGCCTAATATAGTCTCTATAGGGTATCGGTCTCTTTCGTAAGCCCTTCTGGAGCGTGCTACCTTTCTTCTTCCTCCTGTGATCTTCCTCTTACGCAGATTCTCTACGGCTTTAGTCATCGTTAGTCACAACCGAATAGCACTCTAACTTAAGATATAAAAGGTTGTATGCTAAAGCAGTTTCACGCCCTTCGATTGGAGTTCTTTTTTTAGCTGCTCAGGGTCTGAGCTTAGACCAAAGTATTCTGAGAATGTTGTTGTAGTTCTATACACCTTTGTTTTGCCTGATGGTTCCCCTTCTATGAACCCCATCTGCTCAAGCTGCCTTATATGCTGATAGGCTTGAGGCCCCCTTTTCTCCACCAAATCTTGTGATGTGATAGGTTGAAAGAAGGCTATATAGGATAGTGTCTTTAAAGTTGATTGTGATAATAGTGGCTTCATAGAAAAGCGTTTTGCAACCTTAGAGTATTGAGGTTTAAGCTGCATCGCAAATCTACTGCCAGAGTATTCAACTATCTGTATTGCACGCTCAGGTGAATTATAGAATTGCATAAGTGAACGCGCTAATGCAACAGCCTTTCTTTTAGAGGTCAGCTCAGCAGCTTTAGCGAGCTCCTCAGCGGTCAGCGGTCTGCCTGAAACATAAAGCGCAGCTTCTATCTTAGCCTTAGATTCAACATCATTGGTCAAAGCTCAACTGCACCAGTTATCAGCAAGTCTTCGTCGATCTGCTCTAAAAGGACTATGCCGTCGGTTGCTAAGAAGAGTAGAAAGATGAATGCCCTTGCTGCCTCTACTATATTTTTACCTTTGGTCAGCGTAGAGAATAGGATGGGGCCTTTCTTTAGCATCATAAGTAGGTTTTCTTTAAATGGTTCAAGGTTTTCTTTAAGTTTGTTTATAAATTGATCGATTTCAACTGTATACTCTACAGTTTTTGGCTGAGTTCGTTTAGCATCACTCCTAGAGGTGATTTCATCGATGATCTTCTGTAAAGCTATTATCAAGTCTTCAACCGTTGATGAATGAAGTTCATATCTTATAGGCATGGGGAGTATGAAAGGTATATCCTCTATATTGACTGGTCTCTTTTCTTCACTTAATCTTTCGGTTAAGAATAGAGATTCAACTTTAAGGCGGTAGATTAGGGCTGAGGAGAGGGCTGCTGAGCCACAGAGCCGAAGATCTAAACGCTCCAGCTTAGATATGAAGCTTAGAAATAGGTTCAATAGGTAAGCTATATCGATCTTCCAAGGCTTCTGTTTTTTTATGAGGTCTGGGTTGACAAGTATGTTAAGAGGCTCTTTGGCTATGGCTTCTTTATTCAACTTTCCGTGCAGCCACCTCTATGCTAGGTTTATACCTCACTATATTCGACACACCTTTAACCATGTATACGCCATACACCGTAGTAGCGTTAGCTATGAAGGCATCCCTAAGCGATATAGCTATTATCTGAGCCTTCTCTGACCTTTCTTTTAGTAGAGCCGCGACTCTCTCCACATTGACTGCATCAAGGTGCGCATCAACCTCATCAAATAGGTAGAAGGGTGAAGGGTAAACCGCTTGTATCGCAAGTATAAAAGACACAGCTGCAACCGTCTTTTCGCCGCCGCTTACTGAGCTCGACTCCCTAGGTAATTTGTTAGGGAATTGAGTCATTAAGAATACGCCGCTACCAAATATATCATCTGGGTTCTCAATTTCAAGCCACGCTGAACCGCCTGTAATCTTTGAAAAAACCACGCGCAGCTCTTTATCTATCTTCTCAAATGTCTCCATAAAGACCTTCTTCTTTTCAGCCTCTATTTTTTCTATGAATTCAATGATCTTTTCTTTCTCTGCTTCGAGCTGATTTCTTCTTGTCGAAAGGTTCTTGTAGCCTATGTATGTCTCTTTATATTGTGCATCTGCGAGTAGATTAACTTGTCTTCTGAGCTCGTCGTATTCTTCGCTCAGCTTCTTAATTAATTCATCAACACCATCAAAATATTCTATAGGTTCAGTGTAGCCGTAGATTGAGAGTTCACTTAGATACCTATGTTCAGCATCAGCAAGCATCTCTAGGTTTTTGTTGTTAAGTAGAAGTTCTTTTTCAACCACGCTTATAGAGCGCCTTAGAGCCTCCTCTTGCGATCTAAGGTGCTTGAGTTTACTTTCATATTCTTCTATTAGAGATCTGCTCTGCTTGGATTTACTGAGGAGTATACTTTCTTCTTCCTTGAGTGTTTCGAGTTCTTTGGCTATTGTATTCCTTTTTTCTTCAGAAGAGTTTAGGAACGCCTCTAACTCTTTTACTTCTGTGTCATATTCAGTTATCACCTTTTCTACTTCTTGAATATTTGGTATAAGTCGGTAGTCAAGCTCGCTTTTCCTCTTAGCGATTGTTGTGATCTGCTCTCTAATTTGATTAGCCAATTCTTCTAGGGTCTTCTGCTTTGAGGCTATTTCTTCTGCGATTCTCTGCTCTTCTTCTATAGGTATTTTTGCTGAGAGGTCTTTTATCCGCTCCTCTATAGTCTTTAACATAGATTCTATATTGGTTATTTTGGTGAGTGTTCTATCTATTCTTCTCTCTATCGCCTCAATCTTCTGTGCTTCTGCCGCAATTCTCCTTTTCACCTTATTTCCGAGCCTACTGTATCTCTCTACAGCTTTTGATATGGTTGCCGCTTCAGCTTCTATCTTCTCAACGCTGACCGTCTTCTTTATCTGCTCGTCTTTAAGCCGAGTTAACTCCTTGTTTAGAGAAGCTAACTCTGATTTACGCTTTCTAATCATGTCTTCAAGCGCTTTAAGGGCTTTAGCAACATCCTCCTTAGCCGAGCTCTCAGTTAAAATATTTGATAAGTTTCTCAGTTTCTCTGAAAACCCCATCCTAAATCCTTTACTCTCCGGCTCAAAAAGGTATCCCTGCAAGGTTACGGCTCTCAAGCCTTGTCGTGATGCTAAGTAGGCGTCTCTAGGTGTCTCCGCTAACACCGTATCTCCAATTATAAAATTTACTAATCCTCTAAAATTCGAACCACAATCAACATAATCAGCCAAGGAACCTAAGAGACCGGCTTGCAAAGGTTTTCTCACAAACTCAACTTCAGCAACTTCAGAAAGCGGTATAATTTTAAGCTTCTTTACTTTAAGCCTCTTCGCAGTCTCAGCAACCCTAAGCATAGCCTTAACATCAGCAACTACAAGCGCATCAGCCCACTCATCTGCAGCCGCCAAGACCGCTGCTTTATATTCATCCTTAAATGAAATCAAATCTCCAAATCTACCAATTACCCCCTCTACCGCCCCATCTTTTGCAGCTTGAATCAGCAGATTAACCGATACTTCTTCGGGGGCAACGCTTTCTATTGTTGACTGTTGTGCATCTATCTGTAGTAGTTTTCTGCTAGCTTTATCCAGCACCCCTAGTGATAAAGTGAGCTCCTTATTGACAGCCTCTATTCGTTTTGTTAAAGAATCCGCATCTTCCTTCAGCTTGTTTAATGAGTTTTGCTCAGATTCTTTAAACTGGCGTATCTGGTTTAAGTGCTGCTCAAGCGTATTAAGTGTTTCTAGGAAAGTAGCTGACCTCTCCTTTATATTGTTAAGGCTCTCTTCAAGCATATTCTTCCTCTGCTTATCCAATTCTACCTTTGATCTAAGTTCAGTTAAGCGGGCTGTAAGTTTGCTTTGTCCAATCTTTAGCCTCTCAACCCTATTGTTTAGGTTGAGGATTATCTTTTGCAGCCTAGCTTTTTCCTTCTGTAAATTGAATATATCTTTCTCTAAGCGTGCCTTCTCATCCTCCAACACCTTAAGTTTCTGGTTATCTTCCTTGAGCTGTTCCTCAAAATTCTTCCTTTCAACCAATAATGTCTGAAGTCTCTCTTTTAACTTCGGTGTCTCCTCTCTTAACTCGAAGAGTCTCAGCGACGCATTTGACTTCTCGCTTCTAAGCTTCTCATCTTCATAAAGAAGTTTACCTATCTTAGACTGTAGATCAACCAGTCTTCCAGCTGAGCTGTCAACCACATTTGATAGAAAGTTCTTTTTCTCTTCTTCAACATTCGCGATCTCTGTTTTAAGATCGTTTAGCCTATTGTTCAACTCCTGCAGCCTAGCTGAGTTCTCTTTTGCTCTCACTTCCTCTTCTTGTCTCCGTCTTCTGGCTAATGCTATGTTTCTGGAGGCTATGAGTGCTTTAGCCCACCTTACTTCATCTTCCAGATGCCTTAGCCTAAGCTGGTCATTCCTCTCTCCTTCAAGAGCATATACTCTCTGCTCTATCTCACCTATGCGAGCCATAGCTACCTGAAGCCTCATGTCAGCTTCTTGAAGCTGCTTAAGCGCCTCAGCCTTCTTAGCGTCAAAAGGCGATACCCCAGCTATATCCTCTATTAACCTCCTCTTATCGTCTGGATGCATCTCTGAGATGTGCATAACCATGCCTTGAGGAACTACATTGAAACCCTCACGCGTAATGAGCGCTAAGCTCATTATTTCTACTACTACATTTCGAGTAGTCTTTTTACCGTTCAAATAATATGTGCTTTCACCTTTGTCATCCATCTCTCGAGTAACTGTAACGGTTTCAGAGTCTACTGGAATAGTCTTATCCGTGTTGTCGAAAACGATGCTTACTCTCGTTGAAGGCAACCGACTTTCTCCGCTTTCATAGATAAGCGAAGATAATTTATTGACTCTAAGAGCCTTTGGATTATTTTCCCCTAATGCAAAAAGTATGGCATCCATTATGTTGCTCTTTCCACCGCCATTAGGCCCAGTTATCGCTGTAAACCCCGGCTCAAATTTTAAAGATACAGTCTTCTCGCCGAATGATTTGAAGCCTTTGATCTCAAGCCTCTTTATGAAAGCCAACCTTCCTTCTCGAACTTCAAACCTCTAGTATCCCTACTAGGAATTTAAATATATGGCTCATTATTGCTCTACCTTGTTGTCTGCAACCTTGAAAGCGCTATTCTTTTGCCCGTATAGTCAGCGGCTTGCTCTAAAACCTCTATTTCGCTGATCCACTTCACGCTTTCGTAGCACTGCTGTGAAGGGTAGATTAGCCTCAGAGGTGCTCCGTGTTCGTATGTAAGCATTTTACCTTTATACTTGTATGCGAGTATCGTATCTTCTCTTAATGCTCTATCCATCTCAAGTAAAATGGTATATTCACCAGCCTTAAATAATACATAGTTAGCTGATGGTTTCGGCTGAGCCGACTCGAGAACGGTCTTGACGCTCACACCGCTCCAAGCAATCTTCTCTACACACCAACCCTCTAAACATACGAAGTCTGCTGTAAGTTTAACTTCGGGCAATCTAAGTATATCCTCAATCCTCAATATTTGAGGTTTAACTACAGCGCCACTGATTCTCAAGGTGAAGTTGTCTAGAGTTGAATAAGGTGCATTCTTAGGTTTGAACTTCGGCAGCTCTTCTAAGATCTTTCTGTTAGTCAACCTTCAATGTTAATTTGTATTTCCTCGATTAATTCTTTTATTCCTAATCTGTTTAGGTTACTGTATGGTTGAATTGAAGGAAAATGTTTCTCTCAACTTTGCTCTCCGCCTTATGTATCCAAGACCTACTGTGCTTGTCTCCTGCGCTTTGGACGGTAAGCCTAACATCATAACTTTAGCTTGGTCCACACCACTATCTCATTGTCCCCCTCTCTTAGGAATATCTGTTGGTTTAGAACGCTACAGCCATGAATTGATAGATAAATCAGGGGAATTCGTAGTAAACATACCTACAATAGACCTAATTAAACAGACAATATTATGTGGCGAAAGATCTGGGCGTGAAGTCGATAAATTTAAAGAAGCAAACCTAACTCCTCTCCCCTCGTTAAAGGTAAGAGCCCCATCTATCTTAGAGTGCGTTGCTCATCTTGAATGTAAAGTGGTTCAGCGTATCCATGTAGGAGACCATACTCTGTTTGTAGGAGAGGTGCTCGCCGCAAGAGTTAACGAAGGACTCTTTAAAAGAGTCTTTAACCCAGAAAAGATTCAGTTGATAATGCATTTAGGTAGTAGAGACTTTACGACAAATGAACTTAAGTTAAGAAAGGCTGCGTGATGGTGTAGGAGCGCCCAGTCTACGCCTAGCTTCTCTAATATTATCATTCTTCAGTAGGTCAATGATTCTATTGAGATCTAGGCTATCTAAGAGGATTATTCCTCTGCTTACACTCATCCTCTTAGTTGCCTCTGCTGCTATCCTCCTATAGAAGATTATAGGTATGATCTGGGTTTCTGCGCCTACTTCATCTGACATAGCGTCTCTGATCTTTTCCAGCACCTCTACGCATTTTTCGATTTGGTTTTCGCTACTTGGCTTTAAGCCTAAGATTATGCTGTTTGATAGTTGGTCTGCACCTATTACTTCGATGTGCCTAATATATCCTCTTCTCTTTTTCGCTCTATCACCAAGATAGATGACGCTAAAGCCGCAGAGCGAAAGCATCCAGATGACCGCGTTATAAAATGTATCTACCTGAACCCACTCATCCTTCTGTAGGTCATCTTGTATGTGACTGATGTCCCTAAGTTTGGCGAAGAGTGTTAGTAAAGGGTTTTTAGGCATCAAGGGGTGCTTGCTTTGCTTTTGCAGGCTTACTTCACTCCAATCGAGCGTTATAGGGTTTGGTTTTACACTTAGAAGCGAAGTTCTTATTTGGTCAGCGTTTAACGCTGCTGGTAAGCGTAAATCTATTATTGCTACCTCTTTTTGAGCTTCAAGAGGTATGCTGTGTAGTTGAAGTGTTTCTTGAAAACCAGCTTGCTCGACGCTTTCTCTTAGAACCTCCACTACTATGTTGAGGTTCTTGAGGGTTCTCCTCTTTTCAACCACAATCCTTAGCGTTTTTTCGGTTCTGCGTTCGTTCCTTAAGATCTTTGCATATATGGGTGCTGCTACAACGAGTTCTGGAACTAAAGGTGTGGTTATTTTGGTTTGAAGCCAAATATTCAAGGCATTATATGTGGTTGGGTAGCCGAGTTTCATAAGATCGCTTTCATACCGCTCAAGGGGTGTTGAAGTATAGTTTGGTGAAGATGCTTCAGTGATATTCCAGCCTTCGCTCACTATGTGCCTAGGATTCTTCGCTACTATGGATGGAAGTGAGTCGATGTCGAGCGCTGATATCTTGAATCTTAAGCCGTTTAAGGTAATGTGCCCAAAGGATATCTGCTCTTTTAATGTGCGCCAAGTGCTTATTGGTAGCGCTTTGCAGACTATTGCAATTCTGGGTGTTTTAATCGTTGGGAATAGTTTTGCTTGGTTGCTGTGGATATTTTCTACTTCATAGATGCTTTGGTTTGTGAACCTTATTACTGTACTTAGGTTAACCCACTCATTTTCGTGGAACCCTATGGCGCATCTAAGGTCTATGCTTCTGTAGGTTGGTATGAGTCGAGGTAGAATGTCGCCTAATTTTAGCTGCATCTATATAAAGTTGGTTACCCGTCTATTTATATGAACTCTATGCTTTGAGGGTTAGAAGGGGATAGGTCTAAATAGAGAGTGGAAGAGGGCTAAGGTTGGGTTGAAGGAGCTGAGGGTTCTCCATATAGGGCTCGGTGCAATAGGTTTAGAGGTAGCTAAACTTGTGTCAAAGAAGAGCGGTTTAAGGACAGTCGGTGCGTCTGATTTGGTTAAGTATGTTGGCGAAGATTTCGGGGAAGTCTTGGGCGTGGGGAAGACTGGTGTTAAAGTTTCTTCAGACTACCGTAGGGTGCTTAAGGAGGTAAAACCAGATCTAGTTCTTCACGCAACCTCCTCATATCTACAAGATGTTTATGAGCAGATAGTGGATTGTGTGAAAGCTGGAGCCAATGTTATCTCAACATGTGAGGAGCTCTCCTACCCCTACCGTAAGCATCCATCTTTAGCTAAAAACTTGGATCATTTGGCTAAAGAGTATAGAGTGCGTGTATTAGGCACAGGGGTGAATCCAGGTTTTCTGATGGACACATTAGTTTTGCTTCTTACGGCGGTCTGTCAAGAGGTTTATAGTATAGTTGTGGAGCGTGTAATCGATGCTTCGCATAGGCGAGAGGCTTTTCAGAGGAAGATTGGTGCTGCTTTGACTGAGGCTGAGTTTAAGGGGAAGATGGCTGCTAAGGAGATTTCTGGTCATGTTGGGTTGGAAGAGTCTATAGCTTTGATAGGTGATGCGATGGGTTGGGTGGTTGAGCGTATAGAGGCTGAGCAGCCTGAGCCTATAATCGCATCTAAGGAGGTGAGCAGCCCCTACTACACTATATCAGCTGGTAGGGTGGCTGGGCTTCAGCAGACTGCGAGGGGGTTTGTGGATGGTAAGGAGCGTATAACTCTTGTCTTTAAGGCGTATGTTGGGGCTGAGGATGAATATGACCGCATACATATTTTGGGTAACCCTGAGGTGCATCAGACTATTAAGCCAGCCATTCAAGGAGATAGGGCGACTGCTGCTGTAGTTGTTAACTCTATTTGGCCGCTGATGAAGTGTAGACCTGGACTTAGAACTATGAAGGATCTTCAGACTCTGTCATTTAGATAGGTTTGGTCATCTGTATTTACCCTGTGTCTGGGTTAGGTGAAGTTGAGGAGGGTGTTAGGCTCGGAGAGGTTATTGTAGACGCTTTGTCTAAAGGTGGTTTAACTCTGTTGAAGGGAGATATTGTTGTAGTAACATCTAAGGCTGTCTCTAAGGCTGAGGGTAGGCTTGTGAAACTTAGTGAAGTTAACCCTTCTGCTAAGGCGGTTAGGCTCGCTAAAGCTCTTAATAAAGATGCGAGGGTTGTTGAGTTGATTTTAAAGGAGAGTAAGAGGATTCTGAGGGTGGAGAGGGGTATAATCATCACTCAGACCAAGCATGGGATTGTTTGCGCTAACTCTGGTGTAGATCAGTCCAATTTGCCTGAGGGTTATGCTGCCCTATTGCCTAAGGATCCAGACCGTTCTGCTGAGGTTATCGCTAAGCAGATAGAGGGTGTGTGTGGGGTTAAGCCCGCTGTCATAGTCTCTGACACTTACGGTAGACCTTGGCGTAGGGGTCAGGTTCAGTTTGCAATAGGTGTGTATGGGCTTAAGCCGATTTTGGACTATAGAGGTAAGCTTGATACATATGGTAGGGTGTTGAAGGTTACTGAGATAGCTGTTGCTGATGAAATCGCTTCAGCAGCCGAGCTCGTGATGGGTAAGACAAGGAGCTGCCCAGCGGCTGTTGTGAGAGGCTATGAATATGAGGTTGATGCCGGTAAGGCTAAGGCTCTTATCAGACCGCTGAAAGAAGATCTTTTCAAATAGCCTCAACCACAAAAGTGGAGAAATAACCCCTCCCTTATCTAAGATTCAAAGAAAGCTTACGCTAAGCCGTCAACATTTCCTCACCCAACTCTCTATGTGAGATTCATACCTTCTGGCTCAGATATTGTGGCTTTCGACTTTATTTTTTCTTTCAATTCTCTATGTGAGATTCTGGTCGGCATCTCCTTCGACGATTTAATGCGTCTCAAATGCTTTCAATTCTCTATGTGAGATTCTGTCTCACAAAGAGGCTGTGCTGCGGCTTGTCGAAACTTTCAATTCTCTATGTGAGATTCATGAGATGGGGTGGAGACTGCTCGTTCTCTATCACGGCTACTTTCAATTCTCTATGTGAGATTCCCCTTACGGTGGTTTTACGGTGCTGCCAGTCGTGTTCATCTTTCAATTCTCTATGTGAGATTCCATACCGCCTCTCACATTCGCAGCTGGAGAGCAGACTTTCAATTCTCTATGTGAGATTCGGACAGATTATACTATTCCTGCAAGGAGTAGCAAAGCTTTCAATTCTCTATGTGAGATTCAGCAGGGGCATGGGGACATGAGCCAAAAACACCACACTGTCTTTCAATTCTCTATGTGAGATTCTTACCTAATAGAGACTTTAGTTATTCAAGGAGAGGAATCTTTCAATTCTCTATGTGAGATTCTGCCACTTCATAAGTGATACTAAGGTAGCACGAGTATTTCTTTCAATTCTCTATGTGAGATTCCTACTTCACCTTAGGAGCAGGATATAGTCTAGGGTCTTTCAATTCTCTATGTGAGATTCAAGAGAAAGAGAAGAGATGCTAGAAAAATTTAGAACAGGCTTTCAATTCTCTATGTGAGATTCTTCACACTATCAAAACTCAAACCAAAGGAGGAAATAAACTTTCAATTCTCTATGTGAGATTCTAAGAAGTGTGCTTTGCATCAGAATTCGGTTGATGAGCACTTTCAATTCTCTATGTGAGATTCAAAAGATTTGCTGACTGCTTCTTACCATTTACCCATATTGCTTTCAATTCTCTATGTGAGATTCTGGATGCATATTGAACCCAAGCAAAACTACTGTGATTTCTACTTTCAATTCTCTATGTGAGATTCAGTGATATATTTTTTGTTAACGATTTTGGTCAGCTTCCTTTCAATTCTCTATGTGAGATTCTGGAGGGACTACTGCAGAAGGAGGTCAAGTGTGGGTTTACTTTCAATTCTCTATGTGAGATTCATGTAGATGGGGTTAGGTATGAGGTGGTGAGTGGTGCCGTCTTTCAATTCTCTATGTGAGATTCTTGAAAGCATAAGCTCTCCGGTGTGATCTCCAGCACTATCTTTCAATTCTCTATGTGAGATTCGAGCTAGGATATGTCGATGTGAGACCAGACCCTACAGATAACCTTTCAATTCTCTATGTGAGATTCATAAGCGGTATAGCTACCCGTGGCTTGAAGAGGAAGATCTCTTTCAATTCTCTATGTGAGATTCTGCTTACTCTTAAATTCAACCATCTATACGACAAATACTTTCAATTCTCTATGTGAGATTCACTTTGGTCGAGCTCGCGCTTTACACACAGATTATTGTGACTTTCAATTCTCTATGTGAGATTCTCATCTGTTAAAGACGGGTAAAGTAGCGCGAAAAAGAGCACTTTCAATTCTCTATGTGAGATTCTCAGGTAGTCTGCTGGTGTAAAGCGGTTCTTCAACTAGTCTTTCAATTCTCTATGTGAGATTCAAAATGCCGACAATCGGACAGCAGGATGGCGCTCCTGACTTTCAATTCTCTATGTGAGATTCTTCCAAGTAGGTTATTGTTGCATATTATATTTCTACCTACTTTCAATTCTCTATGTGAGATTCGTTGAAGAATATGAGCATCATCGGTTTAGTGAGTTAACATCTTTCAATTCTCTATGTGAGATTCTATATTCCTCATCAACAACGGGGCTTTGGACAATAACTTTCAATTCTCTATGTGAGATTCTAGCTAGAGATTTATACTACAGCAGATTTTACAGTATACTTTCAATTCTCTATGTGAGATTCCCACTCATCATCGCATCGTCACTCCTATTGTGACTGCTGACTTTCAATTCTCTATGTGAGATTCAGGAGAAGAACGGCAAAATATACAAAAGATGCTTAGACTGTGGCTTTCAATTCTCTATGTGAGATTCTAGATTATTGTGAGGAAATAAACATTCACCACAACTTCTTCGCTTTCAATTCTCTATGTGAGATTCTCAGGTAGTCTGCTGGTGTAAAGCGGTTCTTCAACTAGTCTTTCAATTCTCTATGTGAGATTCAACAAGATTAAGGTTACGCCTAAAGACAATTTAGGTGGACTTTCAATTCTCTATGTGAGATTCTTGATGAAATCGCTGAACAAACCAGTAATTAACGTTTCTTCTTTCAATTCTCTATGTGAGATTCTGCCAGATCTAAGGGGCTTGATGCTCCGAGGATTTGGGATCTTTCAATTCTCTATGTGAGATTCCTGTTGGCACGACACCTATAGAAATCGCTCCTAACTTTCAATTCTCTATGTGAGATTCAAACATTAAAGCCATAATAACCGCTAAAACAGGGTTATGTCTTTCAATTCTCTATGTGAGATTCTGTTGAGGGAGTGATTTGGGAGCCTGATACTTGTGATTGTCTTTCAATTCTCTATGTGAGATTCAACCCCAGCTTCATCTTCCTCATACCCGTAAGCAGTTACTTTCAATTCTCTATGTGAGATTCAAAGCTTACTTGAGGCTTGGTAGACCCAGAACTAGGTACTTTCAATTCTCTATGTGAGATTCGATGTTGACGGCGACGGTGAACCGCTGAAGAAAGCGGTCTTTCAATTCTCTATGTGAGATTCGAATATTAGGGATAAGGCGTTGGTTGAGACCTTGTATGCTTTCAATTCTCTATGTGAGATTCAAAACATTCGAAGCTTAATTACAAGCTATACTACCTGAACTTTCAATTCTCTATGTGAGATTCACAAGAGTCGACATAGGCGCAACGGTTGAAATACGGTTCAACTTTCAATTCTCTATGTGAGATTCCGACTCTTTTTCTCGCTCCATTATATGGTTTTGGGTTTGATTTAAGGCTTTCTGCTGTTGGTTGTGGTGCTACCCCCCATCTTGCACCACACTATATAAAGGGGTAGCGGAAAACCTACCCTAAAGTAAGTTAGTCTAATAGACACCTACGCCACAAGATAAGAAGTTAGGACTCCGATGCCAGATGGCGATACGAGGAAAGCAGCGGAAAGATAACCTATTCAACCCTCACCCCACTAATCAGCAATAACTGTAAAACGGCTTACCCCATTCAGCCTACAAGGATAAGAGAGACTTTATCGATAAACACAATAGCAAAGATGTGGTAAGAAATAAATCTTGCGAATAAAAACTTGCATGAGTCGATAATATATGCAGACATCTGCCACACGTAGACTAATAAGAATAGAGGTCGCAGGCAAAGGCGCTTCTGAAGGTGAATTCCATAGGCATAAAGCACCTATGACCATCGGGATTATACTGCGAAGCCTCCCCATCAGCGGAAGAGCAGTAAGATACAGAGACGAATTTATATACTTCACTACAAATATAGTAGCAGGCTTAGAGAAGCCCACTCAAACATTTAAGAAGGGTGATATCGCCTTCTTGCCTATGAACGGCGCCATCTGCTTCTTTCTAAAAGACTGCCAAGTAAGCCAACGCATGAGCCACTTAGGCCAAATCACCAAAGGATTTGAACTGTTAAACACCTTAACGGCTGGAGATGTAATAACCTTATCAGCCACACCTTAAGTTGATAAGCAAGTGCATAACAACTAATTAAATGTGGACAGCAACTCTTGGCCGAAGCAGATTGTAAAGCGAGATGGCAGAGTAGAAGCCTTTAAACGGGAAAAGATAGTCAACGCAGTCTTAAAAGCCCTCACAGCAACAAAGCAAGGAGACGGTAAAACTGCAGAAAAGATCGCTGATAAAGTCATTTCTATGCTAAGGGAAAGCCTAGGCAGAAGGATACCCAAGGTAGAAGAGGTGCAAGATTTAGTTGAAAAAGCCTTAATAGAAGAAGGCTTAGCTGAAGCGGCTAAAGCATACATCCTATATAGGAAGAAGAGGGCTGAAGTAAGGGCTGCTAAGAGCTTCTTCGGCGTAGTGGACGACCTTAAACTCTCAGTTAACGCAGCAATAGTTCTCCAAAAAAGGTATCTGAGAAGAGATGATACGGGCAGAGTTATAGAAACACCATCAGAGATGTTCAAGCGAGTAGCACACTGTATAGCCAAGGTTGAGAGTAGATACGGTGGAGACACAAATAGGGCTGAGAAAGACTTCTATAACATTATGGCTTCTTTAGAATTTCTCCCCAATTCACCTACTCTAATGAACGCCGGCACTCCTATGGGGCAGCTATCAGCATGCTTCGTATTACCAGTGGAAGATTCGATACGCGGTATCTTCGATGCCATAAAATATATGGCTCTCATACACCAGTCAGGCGGAGGAACGGGCTTCTCATTCTCAAAGCTAAGACCGAAGGGCGATATAGTAAGATCTACACACGGGGTAGCTTCTGGACCTGTCTCTTTCATGCGTGTGTTTGACGCTGCTGCTGATGTAATAAAGCAAGGCGGTAGAAGGAGAGGCGCTAACATGGGTGTGTTAGATGTCACACACCCAGATATAATGGAGTTTATAGGAAGTAAGAGCACTGGAAACACATTAACCAACTTCAACATATCGGTAGCAGTGTCAGACGACTTCATGAAGAGAGTAGAAGCTGGAGAAGAATACAGCCTCATAAACCCTAGAACTGGCCAAGAAGTCAAAAAGATGCCTGCTCGAAGCGTCTTCGACTACATAGTAACTATGGCTTGGGCTACTGGAGACCCCGGTCTTATATTCATAGATAGGATAAATGAAAGTAACCCTACTCCGCATATTGGAAGGATAGAAAGCACAAACCCTTGCGGTGAGCAGCCGCTCTTACCATATGAGTCGTGCAACCTTGGCTCAATAAACCTTGCGAAGATGGTTAAGGATGGCAAAATAGATTGGAGTAGATTGAAGGAGGTCGCTAGACTCGCTGTGCTATTTCTTGACGATGTTATAGACGCCAACAAATACCCTTTGAAGAAGATTGAGCGGGTAACGAAGTCAAATAGGAAGATAGGTGTAGGGGTAATGGGCTTCGCAGAAATGTTGATACAGCTCGGAATCCCCTACGCTTCAGACAAAGCCCTACAAGTCGCCTCCGACATCATGAAGTTCATATCAGATGTATGTAGAGAGCGTTCCCGAGAATTAGGTGAAGAAAGAGGAAGTTTCCCAAACTTTAAAGGAAGCGTGTGGGAGAAGAAAGGCTACAGCGCTATGAGAAACGCTACTGTAACTACAATCGCACCCACCGGAACCATCTCAATTATAGCGGGCTGCTCAAGCGGGATAGAACCAATCTTTGCCGTAAGCTATGTGAGGAACGTGCTTGAAGGAACTAGACTGCTAGAAGTCAACCGCTTCTTCGAAGAAGCAGCCAAGAGAGAAGGCTTCTACAGCGAACAACTTATGCTGCAAATAGCTAAGACAGGAACTTTAAAGAACGTAAACGGAATACCTGAAAAGATAAAGGAGCTCTTTCAAACGGCTTTTGACGTGCCCCCTGAGTGGCACGTGAAGATGCAGGCTGCTTTTCAAAGGTATACTGATAACGCTGTATCTAAGACTGTGAATCTTCCAAATGAGGCTACCCCAGATGATGTGCGTAAAATCTATCTGCTAGCCTATAAGCTTGGCTGCAAGGGGATAACAGTCTACAGATATGGCAGCAAAAGCGAACAGGTGCTTTACTTGGGCTCGCTTGAAAGACCAGATGTTAGGACAATAGAGCAATATGTTGGTGCTAGTTCAGAGTACGCTGGAGGATGCCCCACGCCTGCGTGCGGTTTATATTAAAAAATGAGGGGAAGCCCTATCTTTGGGCATAGTTTTACTTCTTCTTTTGTTCAGCTGTTTTTTCTTTAGCTTTCTTCTTTTTCTTTGCCATCTTTGGCTTCACAAATATAAGGTATGACAAGTATTTAAATTATTTTGTGGATAATCAATTTAAAACCACATCGTTCTAAGAATTATTCACTGCTCTTCTGCTTCTATCTGCAGCGTTACATTTAGGTTTCTGTATGCTTCGCTAATTTTCTTTTCAAGCTCGGTTGCTAGGTTATGCGCCTCTTCTACTGTGGGGTTATCTTTAAGTGTGCATCTGATAGTTGCGTATCTGTTTTTTTCGTCGCTGTATATTCTAATCATCTTCACTTCTTTTACCGAGCTATTTGTTATTATAATATCTCTTATACCCTCTATTAGTTTACTATCTTTGACTTCAAATGCGGTGTTTTGCTCTTTAGCGGGTTCAATATGTAAGGTAACAGAGCCTACTTCGCCTATTTCCTCGCTGAAGACTCTTTCGAATTCTTCAGCTATTTTATGCGCCTTTTCACTTGATAAATTAGGGTCAACTTCTATGTGTAAAGTTATGTGGAGTGTGCCGCTAACATTAGTCAAGGCAACTTTATGAACCCCTTTCACACCCTCCACCTTTCCGGATGCTAGATGTATACGCTGGATAGGTGTTAATCTGCTGAGCGAAGGCTTTAGTTTAACAGAGAGCTCACTCTTACCCACTGTATCCTGAACCCTCTTTTGAAGGTCTTCTACCAGAATGTCTGCATCTCTGATGCTTAGGTCTTGAGGTATTGTTACCTCGACTTCAACAAAGACTTTATCACCTACCCTACGCATCTTTAGGTTACTGAACTTCTCCACTTTTGGGTGTGTTTGGAATACCGTTTTAACCTTATTAAATAGGCTTGGGGGGATAGCGTCGCTCAGCTCTAAACCTGTTCTGTAGATTGTCTTTAGACTTAGATAGAAGATCAGTGAACATAATACAAGTGCGGCTATGGTGTCGCCAACACCAAAATTTATTGAAGCGCTAAACAGACCGGCTAAAGCTATAAGTGTGGAGGAGAGGTCTGAAAAGGCGTGGAATAAGTCTACTCTAACGGTAGCGCTTTCACCAACCTTCAAAGAAGTGTGAAGCACAAAGATTCTGAATACATCCACAGATAGCGTGTATAAAATCGCTAAGAAGCCAACTAAGCTTGCTTCCACAGCGTGTGTCCCTTCGATGAGTCTGTTGGAGGCTGAAAATACTATGTTTATTCCTAAGGCGAAGAGTAGTAGCCCGCCTACAAATCCTCCTATGGATTCGATCTTCCCATGTCCGTATGTGTGGGTTTCATCTGGAGGCTTTAAAGATATGTATGTTGCAGCGAGTAGTGTAAGGGTGGCTAAGGTGTCAAATAGTGCATGTAGAGCATCGGAAAGCAGAGCTAGGCTGTTGGTTAACAGTCCCCCTATTCCCTCAACTACAACAACCGAACTTATGGCAGCTAATGAAAGAGCTAACGCTGTGGTTTTATTCAAATCTAAGATAAGTAGAAAGAAGGTGGGATAAAGGGTTTACCCGCAACCTTTTAAGCATCATAAGCATCTAATCTTGTATGCCAGAAGATTATAGATATGTAGTTAAAGTCATCGAGCTTGATAAACCGATGAAGGTCTCCAAAGAGGCACAGGAGAGTCTAAAGGGTGTTGCCAGCGGAAAGATGCTTGCTAAGATGAAGAAGGAGGCTGTTGACTGCCCAGTTCTCAATAAGCGAGTCCCCTTTCTAGAATGCTTCGCTTGCAAAAACTTTCAACGCCGATTTAAAGGTGAAGTTCAATGTATAGGAGACCCACTTTAGTAGCCTATTCTTCTGAAGGCAAGTTTTCTTCGAAGAGCATATTCCACTTCTTACATACATAGTATGCTAGCCTCCAGAAGCCAACTGAGGGAGGCTTCTTTGGGATGTCGAAGAGGTTTACTGCATAGACATAGTTTGTTGCTCTTCTGCTGGCGTCCCAAGTGGGCACATTTCTCTGCAGGAATCCCATGCCTATTAAATTTCTCAGTATCGTTAGGTAGAAGTTTCTTCTGCTATACTTAAGGGGTTTGTTTTCGTAGAGTAGTTCGCCCTTTTGTAGTTTATCTGCGAATCTGCTGACTTGGCTCTTGCTCACCTTTCCCTTGTTTTCTTTTATGAATTGGATGAATAGGTGTGCTGCTGCTTGAGTCTTTTTGTTTGGGAAGATGACTTCTAACGCTGTCTTCGCTGACATTATCTTTTCTTCTGTGAAGGATAGGCGCATTAGCAGTCTCTATGTTTGCAGCCATATATTTGTAAACCTTTTTATAAGAGAGTTAAGGTAAAGAGCCAGATGCGTAAATGAGCATGGTGCCAGAGGAGATAGCTTGGGTAATCCCAACTGTATTACCCTTCATAATTGGGTTGATTGTTGGCGTTATAATTAAGAGGGCGATTAAGCTCATCTTGGCTATTGTTGTGCTCTTCGTGGTTCTCGTTGCTATAGGTTATCTGCAGATGCCTTCGATGGAGGAGTTGATGAAGACAGCCCTAGCTTACTTACCTTTGATACAGAGCGAAGCTGGCCCGCTGATTAACTTCATACCATACACATCTATCTCGTTTATAATCGGTCTACTCATAGGTCTGTGGAAGGGTTAAAAAGGGTGCGTGCTGAGAGAAACTTCCGCCTCAGTAAGCCTACTCATCTTCATCTTTAACGCTGCTCTAAGCTCACTTGGGGATTTAAATTCTCTCACCACTTCACCTTTTTTTATTAGAGGCGTTAACATAGGTCTCCAAGGACCCGTTATAGTCTGCCCTCTAGGCACTACTCTGTCTCTGAATGTGCCTTCGAATCTGTAGACATCCTTTGCTCCAGATAGGTCTCCACGCTTTGCCCTTGGTTTTAGTATGCCTTCTTCTTCTACCTCGACAATTTTTGCGTTAAAGTCTATTATCGGCGCTGCGGTTATTGCTGTGCCGACACCAAAGCCGTCTACAATATCTTTTAGTGTTCTAATGTTATCTTCGTCTAGACCTCCTGAAACTATGATCTTTATGTTCTTGCCTCCTCTTAGGTTGAGTTCCCACCTAACTTCTTCGACGATCTTTCTTATGTTTCCTCTTCTTGATGTTGGTGTATCTAATCTTACACCCCATAGCTTATCCTTTAGGGTTTCAAGCGCTAAGATTGCTTCAGCTTTCTCATCCCAAAGAGTATCTATCAAGGCTATTCTGGGCGTATCTTTGGGAGCTGTCTCGTCGAAAGCTAGCCAAGCATCCTTTTGGTTTCCAAAGCAGAGTATCATGGCGTGGGGCATAGTTCCAGCTGGTTTAACCCCAAGAAGTTTAGAGCCGAGTACATTTGATAACCCATCTAGCCCAGCGATGTAAGATGCTCTTTCCACTGTTGGTGCTAAGGCTGGGTGTGTCCTTCTTGTGCCGAAGCTTAGAACCATCTTTTCTCCAGCTGCTTGCTTTATCCTAGCTGCTTTGGTTAAGATTGATGTGTTTGTGCATATTAGGCCTAGAAGGGGGTTTTCGTATGGTGCGAAGTCGGTGTATCTACCCTCTATTCTTAGAATTGGCTCGTAGAGTGTAGTAGAAGGGTCTGATAGAAAGATTTCGGCTTCTTCCATAGCGTATACATCTATAGGTAGTCCTTCGAGGAGTTTTGCTGCTTCATAGATTCCACCTACCACTGCCCACTGCTCAGTGTAAGGTAGGCTTCTGGAGTAAACCTCCATTACAACCTTTGGATTCAAACCTTTTGCTTGAAGCGCTTTGACTGCGTTGATGAAGTATATGTCTGTTGTCTCAGCGTTCTTTATCTCTTCTTCTTTTGCCAGCCAGAATGTTCTGTCAGCTAGGTCTCTCCGCGCAGCCATATCCTTATAAGTGTTGAAGCAGCTAAGATAAAAGTTAAGCTTTTAGAGGCGCGGTTAGAGAGTAGAAGATGTTGGATCTGCTGGAGAAGATGACTAAACTAGACTTTAAGCGGATTAGTAAGGGCATCGAAGATTTCATAAAGAGTAAGGTTCTCGAAGCCAACTCATCGGGCGTGGTTTTAGGTCTGAGCGGAGGCTTAGATTCCTCAACCGCAGCCTATCTGGCGGTTAGAGCGTTAGGTAAAGATTCTGTGCTGGGTTTGCTGCTTCCAGATTCGAGAGTTACACCATCAAACGATGTTGAAGACGCTAAGGCTGTGGCTGATGAGCTTCAGATCAAAACCATAACCATCGACATCTCAAATATACATAGAGCATATATGAATTATCTGCAGCCCCACAGACTCGCTGAAGGCAATCTTAGGGCTAGAATAAGAATGAGCATACTCTACTACTACGCAAACCTATTAAACAGACTCGTTCTAGGCACGGGCGATAGAAGTGAGCTGCTAATCGGATACTTTACGAAATATGGTGATGGGGGTGTGGATCTTCTGCCTCTCGCCGAACTATATAAGACTCAGGTTAGGTTTCTCGCCTCCTACCTTAATGTGCCTAAGCGGATAGTTGCTAAGAAAAGTAGCCCCAGGCTTTGGGCTGGGCAGATGGCTGAAGACGAGTTAGGAATGTCCTACGAAGATATCGACCAAATCCTCTATTCGATATTTGATTTAAAGATGAAGCCTGAGGAGGCTTCTAACATCCTCAACATACCTCTTGACAAAATTAACTCCGTCTTAAGTAGGTGCAGAGCAACGGAGCATAAGAGGCTTCCTCCACCCTCTGCTACAATAGTGTAGCGAGCATCACTAACGCCTTTAAGATATATGCAAGTAGATCACCAAAGAATACCGCAACTACAAAACCAGCTGCCATAAATGCTAGTAGAGGTATGCCTGGAGTAACCCAAACATCTTCTTTGGATGTGAAGTCTTCGTCCACTCTGAGTAGGTTAAAGTTGAATCTTCTTTTACCACATTCCTCCTTCTCCATCAGAAAATAGAATGAGCCTACTTTACTCTTAACCCTGAAGCCAAATATGCTGGCTAAGGCTTTTCTGTAGATTGGTTCATGCTCTAGCCCTTCAAAGATCTTCTCCCCGCTAAGTATGCGTATAAGGTTGCTGAGACCATAGTAGATTGCTAGTGATGCGGTTAGAATCGTTGAGTTTACCAAGATTATCAGAGGTGTGAATGGATGTATGGTAAGGTGTCTATCAAATATTGGTGTGATTAAGGCGCAGACCAAAAGCGCTTTAGCATCAGCGCCCCCATAGAAGCCTAAGTAATATAGTGTAAACGCCACAGCGCCTGAGACTGCTGTCGATGCAAGATACATCAAAAGCTGGTTGGGGTTGAAGCCTAAAAGAGCCTCCGCTGCTGTTAACGCTAAACCTAGTGCGCCAAAAATCCACCATAGTCTATCCTCTACTTCTCTGCTCTTTAGGTCAAAGTATGCTGATACAAAGAGCATAACGCCACACAACACGAGCCTAATATCCATCAGCACCTAATATTCACCACCTCAATCTTGTTAAAAACGGTAAGGCTGTAGCACCATATCTGCTAACTTAAAGCCCAGATGTTAAGGGGGAAGTATATTAGGAATGAAGCAATAGTCCAGCCTAAGAAGATCGCGAGCACACAGTCCCTCACCACCTTATCTACATTTAGCTTCGAGAATACGATGGGTAAACCCAGCGCCAAAGCCGGTAGCGTGTTTATGAAGTAAAACGGGTACTGAATTCGATTTAAGGCTAGAGACATTGCTAAAAGAGGAACATATGTGCCTACTATCCATAGGAACGATAGTACCAACCCTTCGTCTAACCTTCTTTTTACAGCAAGATATATGGAGAGAGGCACAACAACCCAAATAGAATACCACAAAGGTAGATTAGAGACGCCACGCCAGTTTATCGGATACAACTTCTCAAGCCTAGAGCCAACATACACCCCATCACTATAATAGGTTATATTCTTAACAACCTCTGACCTATAGTAGATCATCTCCCTCTGCTGAGTCGGTATAAACCAATTCCAAGGAAAGTTTTCAGGCCCGATGTTTGAACCCTTCGTTGTGAGACTCGACGCATAAGACACTATATAGCGCCAATGCTCAAACACATTACTAATATACTCTTTTTGACTACTCCAAGTCGTAGTAGTTGTTGTAGATAGCACTGAACCGTCTGGCGCCACTACAACCACTGGGCTCACTACCTGCACAATCTTCTCTGAGGCTGAAGGTCTATAGGCTGATATGTAGAGCTGCATAGGTACTGCAACAGTAGCCAGAAGCACGAGCGTAAACTTCAAAGCCTTAAGAACATCCTGCTTCGAAGGCATCTTCATATTCGCTAAGTGTATTAGTATCATTGTGAAGAGTAGAAATAGGCTCGTCTCTTTACTTAGGATAGATATCCCCATGAAGACTGCTGATAAAACGATTCTACGCTTAAGGTAGTATGAGAAAGAAACTACTGCGAAGAAGAGCGCAGGTATCTCGAGGAGAAATAGGCTTGAGTGAGCAAAGAACATATGGTCAAAACCAAGGTAGGCTGTTGCAAGCAGCGCCATACGCTCAGAAACATACCTACAAGCCAGCTGATAGAAGGTGTAGAGTAGTAGCGCGCCGAAGACTACTATCACTATTCTCCAGCCAAATGCGTTGTCCCCAAAGATCAGAATACCAATTGCACCCCAAGCTTTACCTAAGAACGGATGCTCGATATTGCTCGCTACACCTTGAATCAGATCTCTAGCCGCTTTAGTATAGTAGGCTTCGTCAAAGACCGCTGCATTAGGCTGTGTTATTAGGAGAAGATGAATGGCGAGCCAGAGCAAAATAAGTTCCCTTATTGATATGGATTTTATCGCCTTAAGTATCTGGCTCATCGTTTCCCTACTTGATTGAGAACTAGTCTTATATAGCATTTAGTAACATATTAAGTGGAACAAGGTTGTCTGATGTAACCATTGATACGACAAGGGTTTCGGAGAAGGGTCAGATCGTTATACCAAAAGATGTAAGAGATAAGCTTGGGTTAAAGACTGGAACCAAGATGATTGTAATAGCCACTAACGATATAATGATTTTACAGAGAGTCGACTTGGTTGGTGAAAGAATACGGGCTTGGGAGATCATTAATAGAGCTAGAAGCTTGGCTGAAAAGCTGGGTCTCCGCAAGCTCGGATTATAGTTATAAGAATCTTAACTGCTAAGTTAACTAATATTGTTTTACTCTAATAAATCGCTCCATAAAGACAGTTTGATTGACCGACCATGGGTAGAGTAAAAGCAATCCTCGGAATATGGTTAATAGGATATGCCCTCGGATTCATAGCATACTTAGCATACCCAGCGTTAGCAGACGCTTTAGCAGCCCTTATACCATTCCTAATGAGCATAGACTCTAGACTAGTGGGCGCAACCATAACTGGGCTAGCGAGCTCGATTATCACAGTCTCAGCAGTAGCAGCTTGGGCGAAGCTAACCAAACCGAAATACTAAATGTTTAGGCACTCTCTATTTATACAACCAAAAACACATTATTTATGGAAGCGTTGAAGCTATACTTTATAGTAGGGCACGAATTCGGGGAGAAGGTTGTAGGGAACCTAGTTAACCTACCCACCTTCTGTAAGTCTTGTGACCTTGCTTGCGGCTACTGTAGAATATCCTACGGCTCTTATGTTCGAGATATCGTCGGCTTGCACCCTATACCACCCAATCTGCCTCCTTTCATCGACAACCCAAGCGAATATCTACCAAAATCCCCACCTAAATCTGACATAGTTATCCCAATAGGCATCCACCCAGATATATTAGCGGAGATCCCCTCTGTAGCCTCAAAGGCAGAAGCGAAGGCTGTCATAGTGCCAATCGAAAACAGAAGCTGGTGCCCGCCAGCACTAAGATCTAGGCTGCAAGATGAACTAAGCGAGTTAGGTATTGAACACGCATTCCCTAAACCCTTCTGCGAACTTGAGGAAAGCGGAAGCGAAGTTATAAATGAATTCATACGCAGATACTCAATCGGCAGACCAAAACTCGAAATGGAACTAGAGGGATACTTGATCAAGAACATTGTGGTTAAGCGAAGCGCACCTTGTGGCGACACATGGTATGTTGCTCAGAAACTCAGATTCACCCACGTTAAGGATCTTAATCAAAACACTTCTAATGCTCACCACGGCTACCCGTGCACAGCAAGCATGGATGTTGACCCTGAAATTGGGGATACTATTCTGCATAAAGCTGGCTATATTATTCGCCAGGAGGTGCACGCTGCATTAGTGAGAGCTTTGGAGGCTAAGAACATTCCTATTACTGCAGAGGTGGAGAAGGTGCTAGCTGCTAGAAAAGCTTGGTAGGGGCAATCTTCATCGTTAAATGATACTATATGCTTAATAGCAAGTTTGCCGTAAAGTGGTGGGTTGCAAGCTCTGACGCTGAGATTTAAAGGTAGGGTTCAAAGAGTAGGTTTTAGAAGATACATCCTCGACCTTGCCCAAGATCTTCAGATAGCAGGCTTTGTAGTAAACGAGAAAGACGGGTCTGTCACGGTTTTTGCACAAGGAAGCGAAGAGAATCTTACACAATTCGTGAAAAGGGCACAGAACCCTCCACCACCAGCCTTTGTAAAAGAGTTTAGCGAACAAAAAGCAGAGTTAGATTCATCTATAAAATACTTTGTGATAAAGCCTGGTGAACTTTGGGAGGAGATGAGCGAGGGCTTCGGCGCGATGCAAACAATCTTCGTAGACTACTGGGGAGAGTTCAGAGAGTTTAGACAAGAATTTAGAGATTTTAGAGGTGAGTTCAAAGATTTCAGAGAGGAGTTTAAAGATTTTAGAGGTGAATTCAAGGATTTCAGAGAGGAGTTTAGAGATTTTAGAGGTGAGTTCAAAGATTTCAGAGAGGAGTTTAAAGACTATAGACAAGAGTTTAGAGAGTTTAGGCAGGAGTTCAAGGATTATAGGGAGGAGTTCAGAGACTTCGCTAAAAGAACAGATGAAAATTTTAGATTTGTTCTAGAGAGGTATGGTGAGATCTCTGAGAAGCTTACCACGATATTGAATACTTTGATTGAGGAGTCTAAGAAGACGAGGGAGATGCTTGAAGCGTTGGGGAAGGAACTTAACGAGACGAGAAATGCATTGGCTCAAGCTCTCCAGATGCTCTCTGAAGCCGTTGGGAAGATGAAAAGTAAAGGATTAGGCTGAGTGTAAGAGTTTCCAATCTGAAGAGTGTGCTCTATGTTTTGACTAATGGTGTTTTAGAGTAGTTTAAATGAGTGTACATCTATGTAGTAGTGGTCTATAGCGAGTAGGCTACCTGATATGTGTATCGTTGCTTCTACTACCATCGCGCCACCGCTTCTAAGCAGCAAGTAATTTGTGTATATCCCCTCTTTGTTTAGGGGAATATATATTAGTGTGCTAGATGCTGCTACCACATCGCCTTTTAAATCTTTGACTGCTAGTGTTAGTAACAGATCCTTCTTCTCAGCGAATGCTTGGTTTGAAACTTTAACATCAACTCTAATTGTAGCGCTGGGATATGGTGCTTTTTGAAACTCTTTATCGAGCTTAACAGCTACTATGCTTAATTTCATTCCTGCGTCTTCCTCTGAGGGTCTTGGAGCTAAACTTACTTGTGAAGCTATGCTATGTTCTCTAGTAGGTGTGAAGGCTACTAGAACCAATAACGCTAGAGCCAAGTATAGTAGCCCTCGCACCACTTTTAGCATCGTATATGTTAATGTTAGGTGTAGGATTTTAGATGTAGTGTTGTGGACAAGAGCTACATCTGTTTGTTACATTTGAACACACAAGGTTTAAAACTCTTTGCGTAAGCATATGTGGTGTGTCTGAGGAGCATATAGTGAGTGAACTTACGAAATACGGTTTGAGTCTTGAGGAGGCTAAAGTGTACTTTACCTTGGTGAAGATCGGCGCTAGTAAGGCTAGTACGCTTGCTGCTAGTGTTGGCTTTGATAGGGTGAAGACTTATCGGATACTTCAGAAGCTCGTTGAAGAGAAGATTGTTGATGTTTCGCTTAGTAAGCCTATGCTCTTTTCAGCCCATCCGCCTCAAGAAGTTTTGAATAATCTTGTTCAGCAGATGAAGAATAGAGTTAAGTTGGCTGAAGATGGTTTGAAGGCGTTATTGAGTGAGTGGAGTAGGCTTCCTATCCTTACGCCTCAGATGCAGCAGCCTAGGTTTAGAATTATACAAGGGAGAGTTCAGATTTACTCTCAGATTGTTGATATGTTGGGTAAGGGTGTTAGGGAGGCTCTTCTTTTAACTCAAGGTGATGATCTGGTTTGGTTAAGGCTTGGGGGTGTGCAGGATGCTTTGATTGAAGCTTCTAAGCGGGGTGTTCAGGTTAGGCTGCTTACCGATTTTGATGATAGGTTGATTGATGTGGTTAGGGAGTATTCTGAAGGGCTTGTGGTTAGATGCGCGAGGGTTCCTAGTTTATTTCGCTTATTTATTCTTGATGGATGTGAGGTTATTGTCTCAACTTTCCCATTACCTCCTTCGAGGCTTGATGAGGAAGGTGATGTTGGGTTGTGGACAGATTCTCTGCCGTTTGCTTCTGGGCTTCGAGTCTTCTTTAACGCGTTGTGGGAAGAGGCTCTTGATGCTCAGATGAAGATTAGAAGCTTGGTTAGCGGTATTCAACCTGAGGAGCTGAAGGTTCTTAGAAGGTTTGATGAGGCTAAGATCATAGTCAATAGGATGATTGCTTCCGCCTCTTCTGAGATCTTCTCTTTATTTAATATTCCTGAGCAGCTGATTCTGCCTGATGGTGTGTGGCAGATTTACCCTGTGTTGGCTGATAAGGGTGTGAATCTTAAGCTTTTGACTACACTTAACCTGGATAACTTAGATGAGGTGAGTCCTCTGCTGAATGTTGCTGAAGTTAGGCATATTGATAGCCTACCCTTTCAGATGATGATTGTTGATAAGAGGGAACTTCTTCTCGCCCCATCGCCTTCTGACGGCGATCTTCTCTACTATCCCATATGGTCTAATATTTCCGCTTACGCTAAGGTGATGCATCACATAGCTACTAGGCTATGGGATGAGGCTGAAGACGCTTTGGTTGTATTTCGGAACATAAAGTCTGCGAGGCAACTCTTTGATATACTTTTGTCTTTGGAGGGTGAATTAGAGCGGTTAGGCTGGGTTGTTTTAGAGAAGCCGGAGATTAAAGGCGCAAGTGGAATCTTTCATCGATTCACAGCGGTTTTGCAGCGGCCCTCAGATCCTATGTGTAGGCTTGCTTTAGAGTGGTGCGCTGAAGCCAGTAGCCAGACGGTTTTGTCTCTTTTGGCTAAGCTGTTGGATGTGAAGCCTGCTAAGCTGGTTCTTCTGACTTCTTCAGATGTGTCGCAGCAGACTAGTTTTCTAGCCTCTGTCTATGGTATCGATGTTGCTAAGGTCTCTACTTCTGTTGAGATTAAGGAGAAGATCCTCAGCCTAGTATCTGAGGCTGGGTCTACATCGGGTAGTTGAATCTGGCTTTCTGGCTAGGTATGCTTCTACTCTGCCTCTGCAGATAGATTACGCTCGCTATCGCAGCTAGCGATATTGCCGTGAGTATTGTTGAGCCGTATATGTCGAAGAGTGTGATGTAGTATGTTCTCATGATGGGCTCGCTTTCTACACCCGCTGACACGATCTGTGAATATAGGGTGTATCTGTGCGCCTCCTTCAACACTATGCTTAAGGGTATCGTCTTGAGTTCACCTTGCTCTACACTACCTTCTACCACTCGGCTCCAAACAACTCTTCCATATTCGTCTACTAGCCAAGTCTTAACTTGAACCATGCTTGGCTCATCGCCCATGTTCAAGAGGTGGATGGCTGAGGTGATCTCAGAGTATGGTAGTATTGTCCACTTCTGGATGCTTGTATAGACTTCGCCTAAACCTATTAATGCATCGAAGAGCGCTACCTTCACCGGTTTTTGCATTATTGTCCAGATGCTTAGGTGTGTGGTTTCTGCTTCGACATAGCCTTCTTCTGTGTTGACTGCGCTTTGGATGGGTATCCATATCCTTCTATTTTCATCTAGGTAATAGAGCGATAGGTTTTGTGGTGTTAATCCTGTTGCTCTTAAGCTGTCTTCGCTGTAGAATATCCTCACTTTAGCTATGAAGTTAGCTGGTTTGTCTAGGCTTATATCCACTGGCTCAGCTATGAATTTTAAGCCGGATGGTGGTGTAATTCTTGTCGCGTCCGCCTTTGTGATCTTTAACTCCGCTTCTCTATCGATCTGTATTATGATTACGTAGGCGTTTAGCTGCTTGGCGTCTAATATGAATGGGTTGCTGCTCGATATGAACTGCGGGGCTAAGATTAAGCCCTTTGCTTCGGCTGGTGTCTGCAGTATTATGTAGTTGAAGATAAAGTTTATCGAATCTGCTATGCTTCTGAGCATAGATAGTATTCTGGTCTGTATATCTAGTAGGCTGAATTCATCTGCTACTGCTCTGAACGCTGAGTAGGTTCTTTGAATACTGTCCTGTGCTAAGAGTTGTTCAACTATAGCGGCAGCGGTTGAATATATCCTCTGCGTTGCTTCAGCTGTTCTTACCAATTCTTCTATTTGCCTAGAGATCTCTGTTATCCTTGACGCTTCTTCCGCCACCTTCATAAAATCTGATACAAATCTAAGCACGTTTCGGCTTCCTGCAGAGGCGTCCTGTATTATTATGAAATCTATCGGGAGCCTAATCAAATCTACACCTCTTGCTAGGTCTTCGCTGACATTTAACGAATCAAAAAGTTGAGCAGCATAATGAGATACCAGCTTAACAACTAGTGTGAGCGCTTTGATTAGATCTGTAAAGGGTTGTGTGTCGGTTAAGACCCTATAGAATCCAGCTAATCTGGTTAAGGCTTCGTTGAGTGGTTGGGTGTCTGCTAGGTCTCTTGTTAGATATGTGAGTCTATGTGCAGTCTCTGCGAGAGCTGGGTTTTCAATTAATGCTCTGGTAAGTTCTACTGCTCTAGTGGTTGTGTCGCTAAATGATGCTGTCTCTGTTATTGCTCTTAAGGCGGTGTAGATGCTTTGGACTACTTCAGTTAGCGCTGGGTTATCCATAACCTCTCTATTTAATGCTGTGAGTCTGCCTAGTGTATCTGAGAGGGTTGATGGGTCGATAAGGCTTCTAGATAATGCAGCAACTCGGCTGCTGTAGTCCAATATTGTTGATATGTCTGTCGGGTTTCTGATAGATGTTAGGATTCTAGATATTGAGTCTACTATGCTTTGCGCCTCAGCTAACGTTCTAGAGAGCGTGGTTAGTCTAGTCACAAGATCTGCAACTGTGGTTGTTTCTACTTGGCTTCTAGTAAGGGCTGCAATTCTCGCAGCAACATCTGTTAGAATCTGTGTATCGGTCAAGGATCTGGCTAATGTAGCTATTCTGCTTGTTAATTCGGTTAGGGTTGCTTGTTCACTTACCGCTCTGGTTAGAGGTGTGAACCTAGAGATAGACTCGATTAAGGTTTGAGCGTCGCTTAAAGTTCTCGCTAATGAACCGGCTCTTGATGCTAGATCTGATATGGTCTGCGTTTCTGTGAGGAGCCTTATTGCTGCAAGCGCTCTCTGTGTTGATTCGGAGATTGTTTGGCTATCTGCAACGCTTCTTGCTAAGGTAGTGAGCCTATAGGTTAAATCTGACAGATCTGCAGACTCTGTTAAAGATCTTGTTAGCGTTGTTAGTCTTAGAAGGCTGTCGTTTAAGGTTTGAATGTCTGTCAGTATTCTAGATAGGGCTAAGATTCTGGATGCAGCATCGTTTATAGGTTGAGATTCGGTTAGATATCTGGTAAGGTTGACTAGTCTAGAGGCTTGGTCTAAGAATGTTGAGTCTTCTAGTAGCGCCCTTGATAATGTTGCTATCCTTTCGGCAAAGTCTGTTAAGATGTGGGTTTCAGTTAACGTTCTAGCAAGGGTTACGGCTCTTGATATTAGCTCTGTTGTGTTTACCGATTCTGATATATATCTTGAAAGTGTCAGTATTCTTGACACACCTTCAGCTACAGTCTGTGTCTCTGATAGTGTTCTGATGAAGTAGGCATATCTGGTCAGAGCATCGGCGATGGTCTGCGCATCAGTTATCCCTCTTGCTAACAAAGCGGCTCTCACAATATATTCTGTTATTAAAGATGAATCGGTTAAAGTTCTGCTAAAGTGTAGAAGTCTAGAGATAGAGTCGCTAAAGCTCTTGGAGTCAGCTAAGAGTCTAGTCATTTCAGCAACTCTTTGAATAGAGTCTGCTAGAGTATTTGTCTCAGTTAGGGATCTTGTTAAGATAGACATTCGTGCCGCCATATCTGTAAAGGAGGATACTTCAAGCACGTTTCTGCTAAGCGCAGCGGCTCTAGATACTATATCTAAGAAAATCTGACTGTCAGTTAGAGGTCTGGATAAAGCGGCGAATCTGGAGATGGAGTCTATGTAAGTTTGAGATTCATATACTTGTCTTGTTAGCGTAGCCACTCTAGACAGCAGGTCTGCTACTTGTATATGTACATCTACGCTTCTGTAAAAGTCTGCCGCTCTGGCAACCGTGTCTGAAGTTGATGCGGCTTCTGAAAGGCTTCTTAGGGCTGTGATGAGTCTTGAAGCAGTGTCCACTATGGTTTGGCTCTCGGATAGTACTCTTATGGTTTGGATCATCCGATTAGCGGCGTCAGATAAGATAGGCTGCTCTACTAAACTTCTGCTCAGGAAAGATACTCTGCTGGCTGTTTCTGTGATAGCTTGGTTCTCACTTACTATTCTAGTTAACTCAGCTGCTCTGCTTGCGGCGTCTGCTAAGGTAGTTGTCTCTGTTACTGTTCTTGCTAACTGCGCTGTTCTAGATAATATGTCAGAGAACGAAGTAGTCTCTACTACAGACCTAGCAAGGTTGGTAAGCCTTGACACCCCATCCACTATGCTACTTGTAGCTGTTAGTGTTCTTGTGAGGTCGACGTATCTAGTTATCACATCAGAGAAGGATTGTGCGTCGTTTAAGCTTCTGCTTAGAGATATCGACCTCACTATTAAGTCTGTGAAAGACTCTGTGTCACTTATTACTCTAGTTAAGGTGGCTACTCTTGTTAACTGGTCTGTAAGTGATGCTGGCTCAGATAAGGTTCTCGTTAACGTAGTGAATCTTGACACAGAATCAATTACTGCTTGGCTTTCAGTTAGGCTCCTTGCCAGAGAAGCGACTCTAGAAGCTAAATCTGATACTATTGCATGATCTGTTATCGTTCTTTTGATGGAGACAAATCTAAAGACGGAATCACCTAAGTTCTGCAAGTCAGTTAGAGTTCTTGTTAATGCGGTTATTCTCGATGCTGTATCCGATAGGGTAGGTGCTTCAAGGACAGTTCTGGTTAGTAAGGTTAGTCTATTAGCATAATCTGATAAGTTGGGCGCTTCTGTTAATGTTCTAGCTAGTTGTATACTTCTTGAGAGAGTATCAGCGACGGTTTGCGCTTCGCTAACTACCCTAGTTAAGTCAACGGCTCTTGTTAGAGCTTCCGTTATGCTTTGGGTTTCTGTTAAGGTTCTTGTTAGGGTTATGGTTCTTGCTAGTGTGTCGGTTATGCTTGGTGTCTCTAGTATCGCTCTTGTTAATGTTGTTAGTCTGTTTACTGTTTCTATGATTGCTTGGTTTTCGCTTAGCGCTCTAGTTAATGAAGCAAACCTAGACGCTATATCCGATAATGATGTGGTTTCTGTTAGGTTTCTTGCTGTGTTTATCAGCCTTGTCAATATGTCTGATACAACTTGGTTTTCAGTTAAAGCGCGTGTTAGGGAAACGGTTCTAGAAGCTATGTCCGTTAAGGTTTGTGTCTCAGTTAAAGATCTGGCTAGGTCTGATACTCTGCTGATTAGATCATAGATTGTTTGGTCTTCTGTTAGGCTTCTGGTTAAAGTGGCTGTTCTAGCGGCTAAGTCGTTAAATGTTAGTGTTTGTGTTAGGGTTCTGGTTAGATATGCTGCTCTTGATGTTAGGTCTGTGAAGATGGGTTGTTCTGTTAGGGTTCGAGCTAGGTTTGCTAATGTAGATGCTGCTTCTGATAAGCTTGAGGTTTCGGTTAGGGTTCTTGTTGGTGAGAAGAGTCTAGAAAGTATGTCGGTTAAACCTTGGTTTTCAGTAACGCTTCTAGCTAACACGCTCAACCTATCGATGCTTTCGCTTAAAGTAGTGGGTTGAGTTAACTCTCTTGCCAGATAGGAGATTCTGGCTGTAGTGTCTGAGATTGTTGAATAGTCTGCTAAGCTTCTTACTAGGATTGTGAATCTGGTTAAGGATTCTGATAGTGCTGGGTATTCGTTTAGGGCTCTGCTTAAGCTTAATAGTCTTGAAATCGACTCTGATACTGTTTGCGTTTCGCTCAATGTTCTGGTTAATGTAGTGAGTCTGGTTGCCGCATCAAGTATTGTTTGTGTTTCTGATATGCTTCTGAATGCGACGCTTAATCTTGTAGCAAAGTCGCTTATGGTTGCTGAGTCTGCTAAGGCTCTTGTGACTGCGGTGAATTTGGATACCGTATCTGTTATGCTCTGCGCCTCTAAGATCGCTCTGGTAAGAGATAGGGCTCTATCTACCGAGCTTGTAATGGCTTGATTATCTGTTATTGATCGTGCTAAAATCACCCATCTTTCAACATAATCTGATATTACTTGTGTGTCGCTTAGGCTTCTGGGGAAGTTTACAAGCCTTAAAATTTGATCTGAGAGCGCTGGGTATTCGGCTAAGGTTCGGGTTAATGTGGTTAACCTACTTAATGAGTCGGACAAAGTAGATGCTTCAGTTGAAGTTCTGGTTAATGCGGCTAATCTGGATGCCAAGTCTGTGAACGCCCCGTTCTCGCTTAAGGTTCTTGTTAAAGCCGCTACTCTACCTACGGAATCGGTGAAGGCTTGTGAATCAGTTAGGCTTCTGGCTAGCGTAGTCAACCTAGTTAATAGGTCTGCTACTTGCACGCCTTCTTGTATGCTTCTGCTAAGATCTGCGGCTCTTGAAACCAGATCTGTAATCGAAGCTGCTTCTGATATACTTCTTACGAAAGTAATGAGCCTTGTAGCAGAATCAGATATACTTGGGTTTTCAGTTAGGCTTCTAGTTAGCGAAATAATTCTGGTAGCTACATCAGAGAATGAGGGTTGCTCCGTTAAGCTTCTGCTCAGAGAGACGAATCTGTTTACAGTATCGGTTATGGCTTGGTTTTCGCTTAAGGATCTGCTGAGAGCTGCTGTTCTATCTAATATGTCGTTGAAGAGTTGTGTTTCACTTAGTGTTCTGGTTAGTGATGCTACTCTGCTTACAAGAGCTGATATCGTTGGAGTCTCCTCGACGGCTCTGGTTAATGTTGCAACCCTTGTTAACATATCTGTGAGCGCTGAGTTCTCCTCTAAGCTTCTGGTTAGGGATATCTGTCTAACTATTGAGTCCGCTAGGGGCTGAGTTTCGCTTACCACTCTACTTAATGTGAGTGTTCTTGCCAATTGCTCCGTGAGTGAAGGGTTTTCAATTAAGGTTCTTGTTAATGCGGCGAGTCTTGAGATTGAGTCAACCAAGGTTTGGCTGTCTGCTAAGGTTCTTGTTAGGGCTGTAAGTCTAGAGGCTGTGTCTGCTAGGGTTGTGGTGTCTGTTATCGATCTTGTGAGAGTGATGAACTTTGAGACTGCATCGCTAATAGTTTGTGACTCGGATAAGCTTCTAGTTAAAGTGGTTAATCTGCTGATTGAGTCTGATATAGTAGGTGTTTCAAGAATGTTTCTTGCAAGGGAAGCGAATCTACTTACATCATCTAAGAATGTCTGGCTCTCAGTTAAGGTTCTTGCAAAGTGTATGCTTCTAGAGAGCTCCTCATAGAAGCTCTGCGCCTCACTAACTACCCTACTTAATTCAGTAGCTCTTGTTAAGGTGTCTGATATGCTTTGGGCTTCGGTTAAGGTTCTTGTTAGTGTTAAGGTTCTTGCCAGTGTGTCTGTTATGCTTGCTGTTTCTGATAGTTCTCTTAACCTATTAACAAGTCTTTGCACTTCATCTGAGAGGTTTGATGTTTCGGTTATTGCTCTGGTTAATGCCGCTAATCTGCTTATTGTATCTGCTACGGCTTGGTTTTCGCTTAACGCTCTGGTTAATGCGGTAAATCTAACTGCTATATCTGATAGCGTAGTCGTTTCTGATGCGGTTCTCGCAAACTCTGCTGCCCTAGATAATATGTCTGAGAGTGATGTAGTGTCCGCTACCACTCTTGTTCCGCTGATTAGTCTTGAGAGCGTATCTTGAATGGTGTTTGAGTCTGTTATGGTTCTTAGAAGGTATGTGTATCTAGCTAAGGTTTCTGAGATCGGTTGTGTTTCGGTTAGGCTCCTTGCTAGTTGTGCTGCTCTATCGATGTATTCTGTTAATGTTGACGCCTCGGTTAGTGATCTGCTTAAGGCTAGTAGTCTAGATATAGAGTCGTTTAGGCTTTGAGATTCTGTTACTGCCCTAAGCAGTTGGAGCGTTCTTTGAGTAGCGTCTGTTAGCGAAGGAGCCTCTGTCAATATTCGAGTCAGTGTGCTTGCCCTTGACACCAAGTCTGAGAACATTGGAGTCTCTGTTACTGTTCTCGCCGAAGTTATCAGCCTTGTGAGCGCATCTGTTAAACCTTGGGTTTCGGTTAAAGTGCGTGTTAGTGAAGCGGCCCTAGACGTTAAATCAGTTAGAACTTGTGTATCGCTTAAAGCTCTGGTTAGAGATGTAAGCCTATCTACTGTGTCAGATATTGTTGGAGATTCTGTTAAGGCTCTGCTTAAGGTTAGAAACCTTGAAACAGACTCTGTTAAAGTTTGGCTTTCTAAGAGGCTTCTGGTTAATGTAGCAAATCTAGATAATGAGTCAAGTAGCGTTTGGTCTTCGGTTAAGCTGCGTGTTAAGTATGCTAACCTTGATAAAGCATCGCTTACGGATGCTGCTTCAGATACGCTTCTAGCAAACGCTACAAGCCTCGCTACAGAGTCTGATACGCTTTGTGACTCTGCAACACTTCTACTTAAAGCGCTAAATCTACTCAAAGAGTCTGATAGAGCTTGCGCATCAAATACGGCTCTTGATAACACAGCAGCCCTATCAACATACTCAGATAGGCCAGCAGCATCTGTTAATAACCTCATAAAGTTTGGAAGTCTTGATGCAACATCAGATAGCGTTGAGGCATCTGTTAATGTGAGTGTTAATTGAGCTACTCTGCCTACCAAATCGGATATGGCAGGCGCCTCGGTTAAAGATCTGGTTAATGTCGCTGCTCTAGAGAGCGCATCTACAAATGTTTGTGAATCAGTTAAGGAGCGTGTTAATGCGGTAGCCCTATTTAGAGAATCTGAAAATAGTTGTGTTTCCGATAGAGACCTTGTTAATGAAGCGAATGTGGAGATTGTGTCCTCTATTGTTGAGGATTCGGTTAAGGCTCTGGCTAAATTTATGAACCTTGTTGCTGAATCTGTTAGAGCGCCTGTGTCTGTGAGTGTTCTAGTTAGTGTGGCTGCTCTAGATGCTAGGTCTGATAATATAGGTGATTCGGCTACCGTTCTTGTTAGTGCAGCTGCTCTGTAGGCTGTGTCTGAGAGAGTTGTCAAATCGCTTACTGCTTTAGCTAAATACGCTAGCCTAGACACCGCATCTGATGCTGTTAACGCGTCAGCCGCTGCTCTTGTTAAAGTGCTGAGTCTTGAGACTGAGTCGCTGAGTGTCTGTGTTTCTGCTACATTTCTTGTTAACGATACCATTCTGTTTATTGAATCCAGAAGAGGTGCTGAGTCGATTAGATTTCTGGCTAATGTTGCCGCTCTGGATACTGTATCTACTAATGTTTGTGAATCGCTTAGTGTTCTTGTCAGTGTTGCCGCTCTCGCTATGTTCGCTATGTAGGTGTTTGTCTCCGTTAGCGCTCTAGCCGTCTGTATAAATCTTTGCGCAGCGTCGCTTAACCCAGTTGCGTCTGAGACTATTCTCGCTATGTTCGCTGCTCTAGCCACTTCATCAGATATGCTTACTGTTAGTGTTGCGGTTCTTGCTGCTGTTAGTGATCTGCTTATTTCATCTAGGTAGGTTGATGCTTCTCCTATGTTTCTGAAGAGGTATTGGATGCGTTGTAGTGTTTCGCTTACTGCTGTGCCATCACTCATACTTCTAAACACGTATATTAGCCTCGAGAGCTGGTCTGATACGGTTGGTGTTTCTGTTAGGGTTCTTGTGCCTACGAAGTTTCTTGCTACAGCATCGACTACTGTTTGGGCTTCGTTTAATGTTCTGTAGCCTTGGTACTCTCTGGCTAATGCATCGCTTACTGATGATGTTTCTGTCATGGCTCTTGTGAGGTAGGCTACTCGCTGTATCGAGTCTGTTATTGCTGGTGTTTCTGTTAGGGTGCGCCAGAGTTTCACCGCTCTTTGCACAGTGTCTGTGATGGTTTGTGTCTCTGTTATCTGCCTTAGGAAGTGCACCATTCTAGATATGGAATCGGATAGTTGGATGGTTTGGTAGAGGTGTCTTGCAACATTTATCGCTCTTGACACTGCTGGTGTGATTGATACGTCTTGGGTTATGCTTCTTGTTAGTGTTGCTGCTCTCTCTACTTGCGGCGCTATGTTCAGCGACTCCGCTACCTGTCTGACTTGCGTATAGATCTTTGACACTGCATCGGTTATCGAGAAGGTTTCTGTCTGGGTTCTGGTTAAGGTTGAGAGCCTAGATGATGTGTCTGTTAGCGCTGTTGTGTCTGATGCTGTTCGTGTGTATGTGGCTGACGGCTCGTATCTAACTAAGTCAATTCGTAGATCAAAAGGTGATGTTGTGCTCTTCACACCTTTTATCTTCAGCTTCCAGTTCCCAGAGTTGTCTCTGAAGTTTGTTGGGTTTGTGGTTATCGTCTGTGTTTTTGTCTCATCTGTATTTGGTGTGGCTGAGGAGGTGTAGGATATGTAGCCGTCTCCTGAAGTGGGGTAGCTGTTTGTTTGGTAGTTGTAGAGTTGCAGCGTCACTGATACTGAGGCTGCTGTCCAAGATGAATCCACAGTCCAGATTAGTCTATGCCAGCTGTTTGTGTCTGATGTGCCTGTGAACTCCACTTCAGCTGTGTATTCGGTGTAGTAGAGGAGGGTTATCAAGTCCCAGTTGATGCGCTGCCCCCAATAAGTGTACTCTGGCGCTATCCCTATTCGCCTTCCGTTACTTTGCAGCTGTATCGATGATATTGTATCTGTGCTCGGCCAGCCCTTAGTAACGACCCAGTCCTCATAGAAGTTTCTGCTAACCTGAACCCAGCCTGATGGTAAGGTAGTCCCCATATCGATATATCTAATGGTAGATGAATCTGATGGTATTGCGGAGCCGTCTAGCCTCCAGATGTAGCGTAGCGTTCTACCTTGGCTGCTCACAACCGCTACCCAAGCGGTTCTATTACCATCCAAAGCTGAACCCATATGTCTAAGGTAGAGGGTTAGGCTTCCAGCTTGATTCGGTATGCTCGACACTGGAAGCAGTGAGGGGAAGGTCTGCGTCAGTCTAGCGTAGCTGTTGAGTCCTGTGGGAGCTGTTGTTGAGGTTCTGCCTGAGTAGGTGCCGCTGTAAGCTACTGTGCCGTCTTGCACTTGGGCTTGACCACCTGCAGAGGTTGCAGTCGTCCAGCTGCCTGAGGATTCAAAGCTAGGGTTCTGGATGCGGTTGCTAGTTGCGCTACCAGCGCTCCTAAACACCATATAACTACCATCATCAGCTTGAAGGTTGCTTAATGTGCCTGAGACAAGCGTGGTGCCGCCTAAAAGATTGTAGCTAGAAGGGTAGTAGGATGCGGCGTAAGCATCTTGAATTAGAGTAGCAGCTAGGATGAGCGCTGCAACCGCGCTCCAAACCTTCACCGCCACCCTACCCAACTCACTCAACACTCAACCCGGAGAACCCAACTTAGATAGCGTAAGCTAGCAAACCTGGGGAAAAAGAGGGGGTGCCTCCCCTCTATCGCAGAGGAGAGGCTAATTCAGCTGAGGTTATGGTTAAGCAGCTTATGCGCGCTACGATATCGTTATAGTCCACGTCACTGTAAGCTGGTCACCGCTGATCAAGTTGACTGATGAGAATGTGTTTGCTGCTAGTAGTGTGCCGCCGTTAGGTCCGAAGAATAGCCCAGCCATTCTAACCCCAGTATGTGTAGCAGTTGCTGTGAAAGTTTTTTGAACTTGGAATGTGTTGGTTCCGTTAGTGTGCGAATATGTTCCTTGGGCTCTTTCTAAACCCCCTGATGTAATTTCATCTGGTATCGATGTCCAAGTTGCATCTGGCGTGCCATTGTTTGTCGATAGCGCTATCCAGTTTGCACCGTTGGTGTGTGGTGATGTTGAACCGATCTGCTTCGCGATACCATCCTTACCCGCATTAGTTATGACGTTATGCCCTTCGTGGTAGTATATGACTTGCCCGTCTCTGACCACCTTGACTTGAACCCAGCCCTTGACTCCGAACTGCTCCTTGACAGCAGCCACTCCAGCGGAGTAGCCGAAGGCAGCCGCTGCGGCTACAACCACAACCCCAACCAGCACCGCTAAGGGTATCTTCTTGTTCATCTTGGATCCTCCACCTACCCTATGCCACCTAGCTGCACATAGACTTTTTTTCGGAAATTAGCAAAAGAGTCAAAGAACATTTACTAAAAACCGAAAATCAAAACACAACCCTACACTACCAAAACTTACACCAACAGAGCACCAAGCTACCAACATCCCGCACATAAAAAAATAACGTGCTAAAAATTTCCAACCAAATACAGAAACTAACCATCTAACAACACAACAGCTCAATACACCCCCGCTAGAGCCAACAGAAGAACCCTTACCTTATATATGAGGCTATAAGCCTCACCCCTCTAGACTCAGCTTCACGCTCAGCAGACGAATGAACATAGAAGCCGAACATAAGCAAGTAGACCTGCTCTTTAAAGATCTTGGACAACCTAATGACCGAATCAAAGAACCTTTTCACATCATCCCCATAGATCCTCGACCTATCCTCCCCAACTATGACAACCCTCACCATACAAATTCAACTCCACCTCAACACCATCAACCACAAAAACCTCCTAACAAGATCATCCACAACTAAACCCTCATGCCTAAAAAGCCAATCCAGCAACACCCTCAACGCCACCCTAAGATCTTCACCCAAGCAACCCCTATAACTTTTTTAGCAACCTCAACAATCAATCCAACTATGGTTGAAAAGGCGGTCGAAAGAGTTCCAAGATGGGTCGCAAGATTCCTACTACCAGAAATCAGAAGCCTCGTTCGCACCGAACTAGCAGACCTCCGCACCTACGTCGACGACCGATTCAAAGCATTCGACGAAAAACTAAAAGCATTTGATGAGAAACTAAAAGCATTCGACGAGAAACTAAAGGCGTTTAACGAGAAACTAGCAGCCTTCGATGAGAAATTCAAAGCATTCGACGAACGCCTCATCTCACTCAGAAACGAAACTATGGTCCGCTTTGACAGCCTTGAAAAGAGGCTTGATGTCCTACAAAGAGTAGCAGTACTGGAGGCAGAAGTGAAAGAGCTAAAGCAGAAACTTGAGCGTAGCACCACATAGAAAAGTAAAGAATAAAACTCGCCTACCATAACCTATTAAAATCTTGCTTTAAAACTTCGATTAAGCTAAGAAAGGCTAACTTCTAGGTAGGCAAAGTAGCTCGCAAACTAATCTTCTCCCTAACCTACGCTACAAATTTAAGCTATATATTAATGCGAAAGCTTATCTAGCCGACCAAACCTTAACGAAATGATAGAATTGGCTGAAAAAGTTTTGATGGAGGATATGACTTGGAAGGAGATAGAAGAAGCAATCAAAGCAGGCAAAGACACAGCAATAGTAGTAGCAGGCTCAATAGAGCAGCACGGCCCACACCTACCAACCTCAACCGACACAACACTAGGCTACGCATTAGCAGAAGCCTGCGCAAAAAAACTTGGAAACGCCTTAGTAGCACCAGTCATAAGACCAGGGTTATCTGAGCACCACATCGGCTTCCCAGGCACAATAACACTATCAATAGACACCTTCGTCAACATACTCTACGACTACTGCGAAAGCCTAGTTGAATCAGGCTTCAAAAACATCATCATACTCTCATCACACGGAGGCAACTCAGACACCATAATAACCTACACACCAAGAATAGCAAAAGTATTCATGGATAAAGCTAAGATCTTCGCCATACCAACAGACCGCTACATAAACGCAAGCATCGACTACCTCGAGAAAAAAGGTGTAAGCAGAGTAAAGGCTGGCGTGCACGCGGGATACGCAGAAACATCTATGATGCTCCACGTAAAACCTCAAGCAACAAGAATGGACCTAGCAGTAGAAGGCTTAGCAAACGAAGAATTCTACAAACCTGAACGCCTCAAGATCTCACAGCTAGAAAGCTTCACCTATGGGCTCAAAAGACTGACCCCAGTAGGAGTATTAGGAGACCCAAGAGGAGCCACAGCAGAAGAAGGCAAAAAACTCCTCGAAATAACAGCAGAAAAACTCACAGAAGAAATAAAATCTTTCCTGAAACCATCCGAAACCAAGAGCAAACATAAGAAGAGAAGCCCACAATAAACCTGCATAGAAGCAGTAATCTAAGATAATAGATAGAAGTCTTCCACCTTGGCATCGTGGCGGGAATATTTAAATCTGTGGGAATCATATTTTTGGTGGGATAAGTTTGAAAACCGTAAAGGTGGACGAGAAAGGCAGGATTATCATTCCTAAAAGCGTGAGAGAAAAGGCTGGAGTGAAGGAGGGGGGCTACGTTAAAATAAGGGTGGACGAGAAGGGCATCATAATAGAGCCTCTTGAGCCTATAGCCGACGAATACTTTGGCGCCTTCAAAATAGCGAAATGGCCGGAAGACCTCGACGAATTTGTAACAGAGGTCATGAGAAAATGGTGGACCAGGACTCAGAGGGCTACATAGACGTAAACGTTTTCGTTTATTGGCTTGGCAACCATCCCACCCTAGGCAGAACTTCATATGAATGGGTAAGGAAAATTGAAGGGGCTTCGCGAGGGAAATATGTAACATCAGCTTTAACGTTATACCAAATAATGGTGATAATAGCTGGCTTAACGGGAAAAAACCTAAAGAACCAAGAATTAGTCGAAGAGGTAGTAAACTCGATAGAGGGCTTATCCAGTTTGAGAATAATGCCTCTAACAATGGAAGATTTAATTGAGGCAGCTAAACTGATGAAAGAATACAGCCTTGACTATGAAGACGCGATACATTTGGCCTCCGCATTAAAGAGTAGGGCAAAAGAAATAATATCAAACGACGTGGACTTCGACAGAACCCCATTAAAAAGGAGATTTATCTAAAAGCATTACAAAGTTTACTTTTCTTGCTCACCACCTAATCTTTATCCAGGCGCGAAAACTGATGCATACCGCTTTTGTGTTGTTGCGCGAAAAATTTACAACAGCAAGATTTGAAGCAGTATTGGTGATTCGTTTAGTACATTTTATGTTTAGGTGTATTGCTTTTAGTGTTTTGAATAGGGCGAATGCTAAACCTATAACGCCCGCAGATGAGAGTGAGCTAGTAGATTCACAGAGAAACCTCTTCGTCATTCTTTAATTGTTTCTTATTCTGCGGATGATAGTTTTGCTTAAATTTTTTCTTTATTCGTTCTAGGATGGCTTTTTTCTTTGCCCAGTCGTAAAGTAGGTAGGTGGTGCAGGCGATTAGAGTGTGGAGCCTATGTAGAACCATTTTTTGGGGTTCGTATTCTATTGTGATTTCTAAGAAGCCCGTCTGGTTTATCGAGAAGCGTTTATCACGCCGTATGGAGTTATGGAGGTATTTGGGTTATGTTCTGGCGTAGACCTGTCTCCTATAAGGATCTAAGATATCTCTGAGCCCGTCTCCCATCATGTTTATCGCCAACACAATCAACATAAGCACAAGTCCAGGTAAAGTGGCATACCACCAAGCTTTCTCCAAGTAGAGCCTTCCCTCAGCAAGCATGTAGCCGAGCGAAGGTGTAGGGGGCTGAATTCCTAACCCTAGAAAGCTCAGCCCAGCTTCAAGCACTATAACTGTAGCTACATTCAAAGTAGCGACGACGATTATTGTCGGCAGAGCATTTAAGAAGATGCATCTAAAGAGTATGCCGAGATCACCAACCCCTAATGCGCGTGCAGCTTCTACAAACTCCTTCTCCTTTAGTGAAAGCGTTTCTCCTCTAACGGTTCTAGCGTAGACCATCCACTGAGTAAAACCTATAACCAAAACAAGATTAGTGAAGCCAACGCCTAAAACTGCTATAACGGCTATCGCAAGTAGAATAACTGGTATGGAGAGCATAATATCAGTAACACGCATAATAATGTGATCTAACACTCCGCCATAATAACCAGATATCAACCCTAAAGATACGCCTATCAACCCAGATATAAAGACAGCCAACACACCAAGAATCAGTGAAACCCTAATACCATAGAGGATTCTGCTAAAGATATCTCTTCCAAGATGGTCAGAACCAAACAAATACTCAGAAGCACCATCAACAAAAACAGGAGGCTTTAACCTATCAGCAAGGCTCTGGTGAAGAGGGTCCCTTTGAGCTAGCCAAGGAGCAAACAGCGAAGCCAAGATTATAACTCCAAGAATAGCAGCTCCAATTACGAAAAGAGGAGTCCTCCGCATACTAACTAAAAGTGCGCTAGGCATTATCACTCATACCCTATCCTAGGGTCAAGATATGTGTAAACAATATCGACTACAAGATTAGCCAGAACAACAATAACGGAAACCACAAAGACAACCGCCTGAACCACAGGGAAGTCTCTAGCGTAGATCGCGGTTATAGCGAGCCAACCTACACCCGGGTAAGCGAATATCTGCTCAGTTATCACAGCACCACCCATTAAAGCTGCAATCTGTAGGCCCAGCACAGTAACAACGGGTATAAGCGCTGTTCTAAGGGCGTGGCGTATAATAACCCTACTGTACTTTAACCCCTTAGCCTTCGCTGTTCTAATATAGTCTCTATTTAAAGTCTCAAGCATACTTGAACGGGTAAGCCTAGCTAGCGAAGCGAGAAGAAAAGAACTCAACGTAATAGCGGGCATAACTAGATGCGCAGGCGTACCTATACCGGATATCGGAAGCAAGCGAAGCTGCACACCCAAAAAAAGTATGAGCAGAATACCGAGCCAGAAGCTCGGTATCGACTGCCCAACAAACGTGAAAGTCATGCCTAAGTAGTCGAAGATGGTGTTATGCTTGAGCGCAGAGACGATACCTATCGGTATAGCTACCGCCACAGCCAAAAGAACAGTGACCAATGTGAGCAAGATTGTGTTCGGAAGTCTCTCCAAAACGAGCTGCATAGCGGGAACATTATTCCTTATCGACACGCCGAAGTCTCCTCTTATAGCGTTGGATAAGAAGATGAAATATTGGATATGAAGTGGTTGATCTAAGCCTAATGCGTGTCTAAGCGCAGCTCTCGACTCAGGAGTAGCCTCTAACCCAAGCATAAGATCGACAGGGTCTCCAGACAGCCTTGAAACTACGAAGATAACCGCGGTCACGCCAATTACGACTATTAACGCTGAGAGCAGCCGTTTAACCAAGTAGCGTCCAATATTAGCTCTAGCCAACGCTCAGAACACGCCTCAACACATCCGCTTAAACTAAGGCGCTTCTACCTTGCTTCGTACGCGAGTATAAGTTCATCGGGTCTAGGCTGCCAACTGACCTTAGAGTTCACACCGTAGATGTCAACGTGCTGATATAGGAAGATATAGGGTGCCTCCTCAAATATCAAGTCAAGAGCCTCTCTAAGGATGGCATTATGCTTTTCCGGATCCGGTGTGTCGAATGCTTGATCTATGAGAGCATCTAACTTACTGTTGCTATACCATGAGAATGGTCTGTTGCTGTGTAGCAGAGCATTAATCGATTGAAGCACATTAAAGGTGTTGTTACCCCAAGCAGCGTAAGCCAAGCTTCTGATTTTATGCTCTTGCGTTCCTTTAGCCCAAACACCAAATTCAGGTGTGTAGAGTGTGGTCTTGATGCCTACAGCGTTCAGCATACCCGCTATGGCTTCAGCAGCAGCTTCAGCTCCAAGCCACCTACCCCTAGCCACCTCCATATCTATCTCAAACCCATCCTTGTAGCCAGCATCTGCAAGGAGCTGCTTAGCTTTAGCCGGATTATACTCATAGAACTTATTGTTTGGATCATAGGGAGCGAAGAATGATGGGCAAAGTGTTGAAACCCGTTTAGCATAGCCTTGGAAGATATGCTGGATAATAGAGTTCACATCAACCGCATAGTTCAAAGCCTGCCTAACCCTAGGATCTCTAAGCTTCTCATTGGTCTCAGTATTCATCATCACAAAAGCAACTCTAACACTGGGAACAGTCCTCACATCGATATTAGGCTCAGCATCAAGCGCACCAGCTTGATCTGGAGGAACATTAGTTATAATATCCACATTCCCAACTCTCAGCTCCGCAACCCTAGTTGCCGCCTCAGGTATGGGTCTAAAAACCACCTCATCTACCGCTGCTGGTCCTTGCCAATAATCAGGTCTCTTAACTAGAGTAAGGTGGTCTCCCTTTATCCACTCCTTTAGAGTATAGGGTCCAGTACCTACGGGTTTCGTTGCAAGTATATCAAAACCATTCTCCTCCACATACTTCTTCGGTATTACAAGCTTGTTTCTAAGGATGCGTAGGAGAAGCGGATCAGACTGCTTCATCTTTATCCTTATCCTATAGTTATCCAATACTTCAACGTCTTGCACCGTTAGATAGTCTCGTGCCAAGACTGTGGGCTTAGCGTCTGGAATAAGTGGTGGTGTAGTCATTCTACGCAGGTTGAATGCAGCGACCTCAGCATTGAATTCTTCGCCGTTGCTGAACTTTACACCACGCCTCAGCTCAAGATCTAAGGTTCTAGGATCTTGATATGTCCAAGAAGTTGCTAACACTGGTACAAGCTTACCTTCTCTATCGACTTGCAGAAAGCTGTCGTATATGTGAAAGAGCACAACAAACGTAGGGGTCTCGCTCTGCATATCAGGGTCCATTGTAGTAGGGTCAACACCCTGAGCTATAGTGAGCCTAGGTCTGGCTACTGGAGTAGCGGTCTGTGTCACTGTTACCGTTGCTGTTTGGGTTATAGTTCTGGTCTGTGTGATTGTGGTTGCCGGTGCAGTAATTGTTTGGGTTACTGTCCGCGCTGCTTCCGTTTGCGTCACTGTTCTGATGACCTCACGGATCTCAGGTGATCTAAGGTAGTAGCCGGCAGCAGAACCTACAACTAATCCTACAAGCGTGCCTCCAACGATCTTAAGGAAGGATCTTCTATCTGATTTTTCAGAATCTGTACTAGTCATATCTGTAGTCAGCATATATTCTAAATATTTATATATATAAACCTTTAGACTTCTAATTAATAAAAAGTATTAACAACCAATGATAAAAGCAGTTAATTGCTGCCGGTATAAATTTAAAAGCCTTATATCATACCCTAGATAGGACGAGTTGAGACATCGGTGCATATAAAAGTGTCTCAGTTAATTAGGTGTCTAATTTGAAGGAATCTTCAGCCCTTCTGGTAGTTAAAGACCTAAAGACCTACTTCCTCACAAAGCCTAAGCCTATTAGAGCTGTGGATGATGTGAGTTTCTCTATCAAGCAAGGTGAAACGCTAGGGTTGGTCGGTGAGTCAGGCTCAGGTAAGACTATGACCGCGCTTTCTATTCTACGCCTTCTACCACGTTTTGCTAAGATAGTCCAAGGGGAAATCCTCTTCAACGGCAAAGACCTTGTTAAAGTTAGTGAGTCAGAGATACGCGAGATTCGTGGGAATGAGATCTCTATGATATTTCAAGACCCTATGACCTCTCTTAACCCGGTTTATAATGTGGGTTTTCAAATCTCTGAGGCAATTTTGGCGCATAAGAAGATGCTTAGAAGTGAAGTCAGTCAGCGTGTTCTTGAGTTGCTAAGGCTTGTTGGTATTCCTTCTCCTGAAAAGAGGATGAAAGATTTTCCTCACGAGTTTTCAGGTGGGATGAGGCAGAGGATTATGATAGCGATGGCTATAGCTTGCAACCCCAAGCTACTGATAGCTGATGAGCCAACCACCGCGTTAGATGTCACGATTCAAGCCCAAGTTCTTGAGCTAATGAGGGATCTCCGTGCTAAGATTGGTACAAGCATACTCTTAATCACACACGATCTAGGTGTGATTGCGGAGATGTGTGATAGAGTTGCTGTGATGTATGCTGGTCAGATAGTGGAGTATGCTGATGTGTACAGCCTATTTAAGAATCCAGCGCATCCATATACAAGTGGTTTACTTAGATCACTGCCTGGTTTGAATGTAGGCTTAGGCAAGAAGCTTTATTCTATTGAAGGGGTTGTGCCAGATATGATAAATATACCGGCTGGGTGCCGCTTTCATCCAAGATGCGAAAAGGCTTTTGATCGATGTAGGGTTGAAGTACCGCCTTTCTATAATGTAGGATCAAGACAATATGCTCGATGTTTCCTCTATAGTGATCTAGAATGCAAAGTAGAGAAATATTAGTGGAAACAGTCGATCTGGTTAAGCATTTCCCACTTTCGTCTGGGTTATTTAAGAGAGTAAAGGGTGCGGTTAAAGCTGTTGATGGTGTGAGCATAAAAGTTTTCAAGGGCGAAACTTTAGGTCTTGTGGGCGAATCAGGCTGCGGCAAATCCACATTGGGTCGATTAATTATTAAGCTTCTTAAACCAACTAAAGGTATCATAAAATTTGATGGAGTAGATATAACCAAGATACCTGATAAAGAGTTTAGACCATATAGGAGGAGGATGCAGATAATCTTCCAAGACCCTTATGCTTCGCTAAACCCTAGGTTGACCGTAAGCGGCATAATTGGAGAAGCCTTCAAAGTGCATAGGCTTGTCCACTCTAAGCAAGAGCAAAAGGAGCGCATAAAAGGTCTTCTTGAAACGGTAGGTTTAGCTGCGGAGCATGCTGACCGCTACCCACATGAATTCTCTGGGGGGCAGAGGCAAAGAATAGGTATAGCTAGAGCTCTCGCAGTTAACCCAGAGTTTATAGTTGCTGATGAGCCTATTTCGGCGCTAGATGTGAGCATCAGAGCGCAGATTCTGAATCTAATGGTTGATCTGCAGGAGAAGTTTAAGCTCACTTACCTATTTATAGCGCACGACCTTAGTGTGATAAAGCATATCTCAGATAGGGTTGCCGTGATGTATCTTGGTCGAATCGTTGAATTAGCTGAAAAGAATGAGCTCTTCTCTAAGCCTCTTCATCCATATACTCAAGCCTTGCTTTCTTCTGTTCCTGTGCCTGACCCTGAGTTGAGGCAAGATAGGTTGATCTTAAAAGGCGAGGTGCCTTCTCCCATAAATCCACCTACTGGTTGTAGGTTTCATCCGAGGTGTAGATACGCTAAAGATGTATGCGTGAATGTGGTGCCTGAGTTTAGAGAGGTTCTGAAGGAGCATTATGTGGAGTGCCACCTTGCTCCAGACCTACAATAGTTAGAGCCAATATTTTCAAATAGTATGCTGAGCATAGTAGAAGTGGTGAGTATAGATCTGGCTGCAACAACATTTAGACGCTTTGCTGAAGAGCTTATTCTACTAATAGGTAAGCGGGTTGCTGTTTCAACAACATACAATAAAACCTATGAAGGAGACTTGGTAGGCATTGACGAAAACCTGAACATAGTACTCAATAACGTTAGTGGGGTAGGTGATAAAGTCTTTAAAGTGGTTATAAACGGTAAGTTTGTTCAAGAACTCAGCTTAATTGAGAAGCCCTTCGACTTAAAGGCCCTCGCCGATAGGCTGAGCAAAGTCTTCCCAGGTATGGTTAAGCTAAGAGAAGACATAGGAGCCATCATAGTTATGGAGAAGATCAAGGTCACACCTGAAGGTGTAGAGGGCACCGGCTTAGCGGCTGAGAAGGTCAAGACCGTCTATGAGCAGTTCATAAAAGAAGTAAAGCAGACACAACCCTAATCTAACTTTGAGAAGCTGCTGACTACCGTTGGATAGGGGAAGAGGCTGCTTTGAGGTAAAGGCAACGGATCTCTTAGGTAGAGTAGGTAGGCTCTACACCAAAAGTGGCTCTTTGGAGACGCCCGCGCTTCTTCCAGTAGTACATCCGCTAAATCAAGAGCTTGATGTAGATATAATCAAGAAGATTGGTTTTAAAGCTATTATGACCAACGCCTACATAACCTTTAAGCGTCTCGGAGAGGCTGCTCAGAAAAGAGGTATACACTCCATCATAGGTTTTGACGGCGTAATTATGACCGACTCAGGCGGCTACCAGATGCTCGAATACGGCGATGTGGATATAGCCCCAGCAGAGATGGCTAGCTTCGAGGAGAGCATAGGTACAGATATAGCCATAGTCCTCGACCGCCCAACAGGATTCAGTAGAAACAGAGCATTCGCAGAGCAAACAGTCAAAGAAACGCTGAAAGCAGCGGAGGAAACCATAGCTGTAAGGAAGAGGCAAGATTTGCTTTGGGTTGGGCCTATTCAAGGCGGGTTATTCACAGACCTCGTCGCTGAAAGTGCCAGAAAGACCTCAACCCTACCATTTGACATACACGCTCTAGGCAGCCCAACGGAGGTTATGAAATCCTACAACTTCCAACATCTAGTTAAGATGATCATAGCGGCTAAGACGAACACACCACTCAACAAACCTCTCCATCTATTCGGCGCTGGGCATCCTTTAACCATGCCTATAGCAGTCGCTTTAGGATGCGATCTATTTGACTCAGCCTCATACATCCTATATGCTAAAGATGATCGCTACCTCACACCGCATGGAACCATCAGACTTGATGAGCTAATCGAACTAGCTTGCCCTTGCCCAATTTGCACACAGTACACATTAGCCGAGATCAAATCGTCAGATAAAGCAGAGCGCATTAAGTTGCTAGCCACACACAACCTCTACCTCCTGCAATCAGAAGTTAAGCGGATTAAACAAGCTATATTTGAAGGAAGGCTCTGGGATGCTGTTGCCCTTAAGTGTAGAAGCCACCCAAAGCTCTGGTCAGCATTTGAAGAGATGACTCGCCACAGTAAGATTCTTGAAGATGGCACACCTCTATTCAAACCTAAAGCAGTAAACTTATATTCAAAAGAAGATTTAAGGAGGCCCGAGGTCTCCAGAGCATACGCAAAGATCAAGAAAAGCTTCAAGTTCGAGGAAAGAAGGCTTCTGATACTGGCTTCCATAACAAGCGAAGAGCGGTGGTTGGCAACACCCTTCTGTAAGCATCTGCTAAAAGAAGGCTTTAAAGACTATCAGCTTCTCTTTCTATCTCCACCCTATAGGTTGATTCCTGCGGAGATCTCAGAAATCTACCCACTTTCACAGACACTCTACTCAAGCAGCTTAACAACAAATCTATCAACCAAGAGTCTTGAAAGAGACCTTAAAAGAATACTCAAGCTCGGCAGATATAAGCAGCTCATAGCCGTTTGCCTAAACAAGCATCTACACTCAAAACTGTATGCTCTATCGCGAAGACTCAACTTTAAACTACTCGACTACTGTAAGCAAGGCGCCTCAAAGCAGCTCCAAGCTGCTGAACAAATCCTGCAGATACTACGCAGCCAGACTCAAGTGTAGATGGATTCTCCAGGCTTAATCGACTTTGTTTGAGCCTTCTGCAATTCGGATTCTATGATCTCAGCACCCTTAATAAGCGTTGAAACATCAGCTTCAAAACCATAATACCTTGAAAGCACCTTCACCGCTTCAGCGGTAGCCCTAGGATCCATGCGTTCAGTAGAGGCATAAGCTAATATGGCGAATGCTGGGAAGTCTCTTGCCTCGAAGTAGTTTAGAAGAATCGCTACAGGTCCAACTATTATGTGGTCATCCTCTAAGACCTTTGCTTTTAATAAATCGTTCTTTGGCTTATATTTAGAGGTGTAAGCTATTCGATAGGTTGAGTTATCGTATCTTAGGCTGGAGTCAAGCCCGCCAACTAAGGCTACTTCTTTAAATCCAGATTGTATGACCCATTCTCCGATAGCCCTAAAGAATTCAACTTCAGAATCCTTATAAGGCGGCGCCTCTACTTTCAATATGGCGAGTAAATCTCTTCGAAAGACCTCGTAAGGTGTGACCAATCTGCCCATATATGTTGAAGATATAGGCGATATGAGATCAGAATCGAAGATAACCTCCCTCTTAGGTTTGAGAATGTTGATTAGATGCTTTACCGTCCAGTACCCAGTAGCACCTATCCCGTGGAAGCCAGTGATCAAGCTGCATCCGTCAAAGCGCACATCTGCTGGGAATGCTTTGAGTATCAATCTATCCTCCTCTTCCGAAAGACTTAACTTATCACCTATTCAGAAAACTTACTATAAAAGGGTAACTCAAGAATGGAAGTAAGAATCTTAGGTTCAGCAAGAGAAGTAGGAAGATCAGCGATGCTGCTTAAGAGCAGTAACACAAATATACTCCTCGACTTCGGCGTATTAATGCAGCGTGAAATAGGTTTCCCAGTGCATGTACAGCCTAGAGACATAGATGCGATTCTGCTGAGCCACGCACACCTCGATCACTCGGGAGCTCTCCCTCTATTTTACCTCAGCAATGGTCCAAGAATCTACACAACACCGCTTACACTTGAGCTTACAAGGCTCCTCATAGAAGACCTTCTTAGGGTTTCAGGCTTCTACTTACCCTTCGAATACATCGATCTGCTTGAAATGATGAAGAAGACTACAACAATAAACCCAAATGATAAGGTGAAGATATCTAACTTTGATGTAAGGTTTTACGATGCTGGACATATACCAGGCTCAACCTCGATACTATTAGAAGGCGAGGGAAAACGCATCCTATACACAGGAGACATAAACGATGAAGACACACAGCTTCTAAAAGGGGCTAACTATGACATAGGAGAACTTGACCTACTAATAATAGAAAGCACCTACGCTACCGAAGACCATCCCCCAAGGAGGGAAGTTGAAAACAGTTTTGTAGCTTATGCAAAAGAAGTGATTGAAAGAGGTGGAACACTATTTGTGCCAGCCTTCTCAGTCGGGCGTGCACAAGAGATCGCTTGCATACTAAGTTCACATAAATTCCCATACCCAACTTATATGGATGGTATGGCTCTGAAGACTAACGAGATCCTATTCAGATACCCAGAGTATCTCAGAGACTATAGAGCCTTCAGAAGAGCGATAAACAGCGTAGAAGTCGTCACAGCTTGGAAGCAGAGAAAGCAGATCATCAACACCCCCTCTGTCATAATCTCACCAGCAGGTATGCTGGTTGGAGGAGCAGCTGTATTCTACAACCAGCAGATTGCGCAAAAAGAGAAGAACGCTATAGCGATAGTAGCATATCAGGTTCAAGGAACTCCAGGTAGAACGCTGTTGGAGAAGGGTTTGGCGCTTGTAAATGGTAGACCAACCAAGGTGAAGGCCGAGGTAAAACGCTTTGACTTCTCCTCACACAGCGGTAAAAGTGGGTTGATGAAGCTGCTGGATAAAGTTAAAGGCAGACCAAAGGTTCTTATGGTGCACGGTGAAGAACCCTCTTGCGTGTCTTTCGCTAAAAATGTCAAAGAGAGCTTTGGATTCGACGCTCAAGCCCCTAAACCAAATGAAGCTTTTCAAATTTAGAACCACTTTTAACCCTAAATACCGCTCTAACCTATAGTGTGCGGTTAAAATTGGGTAAATCTTCTGAGGCAGAAGATTGGGCTAAACCAGAATCTATAGCAGCCAAGACTCTAGGCAGACTCAAAATTGGGAAAGAAGCGATAATCTCCTTAATATTCTTTGGTGTAGCGTGGCAGATCGTCTCATTATTCACACCTTCATATATTGTGCCTGGTTGGCAAGTTATTTTTGATAAGATGATCCGTCTTCAACCATATCAGATCTATGTTACTGTGGTTAGAGTTGTTCTCGCTCTAGTAGTCTCTTTTGGTTTAGGTGTGCTTGGTGCTGTTGTTATGTATCTCTCCAAGAAGCTTGAGAATTACATCTCCCCCCTCGTGAAGCTGGTTATGGCTGTGCCAGTCATCTGCTGGATTTTATTTGCCGTATTGTGGTTTAGTGCTGTGGAGTTTCGAATATTCTTCATATTGGTGATAGTATGCTGCCCAGTCTTCTTGATAGATGTGCTCGATGCGCTCAAAGGTGTACCTAAAGACCTTAGAGATATGATACTATCGTTTAGACCCAGTAAGATGCAGTATATTCGGAAGCTGCTGCTTCCAGCAATCGTGCCGGCGGTCTTGACGAGCTGGAAGATCAACCTAAGCCTAGCGATTAGAGTAGTTACGATTGCTGAGCTAGTAGGCGCTGTGTCTGGTATAGGGTTCGCTCTTAACATCGCGCAAGCAAACTTTTCAGTAGCTGAAGTCTTCGCTTGGACTATTGTGTTGATACTCATACTTCTTGCTGCTCAAGTGCCTGTCTCTTGGGTTGAATCTAAAGCTTTGAGGTGGCGGCTGTAATGCCCATTATAAAGGTAGAAGCTTTACGAAAGGTGTATGTTCAAACAATCTCATCGGCTAAAGTTGTAGCCATAGATAATCTAACCTTCAACATCAATGAGCACGAAGTAGTGTCGATAGTTGGGCAGACTGGATGCGGTAAATCAACCTTCCTTAACATACTCATGGGTTTAGAGCAACCCACCTCAGGTAAACTAGAAGTAGATGGTAAAGAACCCTACAAAGACTTCAACAGCTTAAAAGGAAAGATAGGCATAGTCTTCCAGCAAGATAGGCTCCTACCTTGGCGAAGAGCCATAGATAACACGAAGATTGGGCTTGAAGTATTAGGATATACACCTGAAGAGCAGATTAAACGCGCTTCAGAGTGGCTTACCAGACTTGGGTTAGCAAACTTCCTAAACGCTTACCCAAGCGAGTTATCAGGAGGCATGAGGCAGAGAGTAGCATTAGCCAGAGCACTCTGCATAGATCCAAAGATAATCTTGCTTGATGAAGCCTTCGGACACCTTGATGAAGTTACTGCAAGCAAGCTTCGTAAAGACTTTTTGGAGCTAGTTCACTCTACAAAAAAGACCGCCGTATTTGTTACACATCAACTCGACGAAGCCATAGAAATTGGGAACCGAATCATAGTCTTCGGTAAACCGGCTAAAGTGCTTGCAGACATAAAGGTTGAACCATCGTTCAAGGATGACCAATCAAAGATTCAGAGACTGAGGCAGGAGATTCAACAAATCTTGGATAAAAATCAGCCTATCGGTCTCGAATAAACATCTAAAATTTCCGTCACCATCACTACAAATTCACGGTCTGCATAATAAAGCAGAAATTCAACTAATATTTTAACAATCCACACTGTCTAAACGTGGATAAAATATCTGTAGAAAATTGACCAAAATGGTATTTTAGACAGATTACCTATATCAAATTCGAACTTTTGACTTTATATAACGTGTATATATGATATAAATCTGTGAAATTTAAGGGTTTGTTTAGTTTGAGGACGCCAGTTAGAAGGGACTCATACTACCTAAATTCGAGATCAGTAACAGAAACTGAGACAAGAGTATTAGACACTTGCCCGCAGAGTGGATTGTGTCCCCTCTGTATAAGAGAGTGCCAACTCTTATGTGAAGTCGGCTTATCTGCATTTAGAGGACGAGAAGCTCTATACCCTGTGCCAAGAAGGTTTGGCGAAAGCACCGCAGCCGCGGTTAAAGATTTTAGGTTAGATTGGTCGCATTTTAACATAAACTCTGAGCTGTTAGGTGCAGATGGTATAGAAGCTTCCCCTGATGAAGCGCTGTTCACAAACGTCAACGTTGAGAGCGAAGTTGGTGGAATAAAACTTAAGCTCCCAATAGTGTTAGGGGCCTTCGGCTCTACAGATGTTGCTAGAGTAAATTGGGATGGTTTGGCTATAGGAGCAGCATTATCTGGCTTAATGATTACAATAGGGGAAAATGTTTGCGGAATGGACATGGCTGCAACATTCACAAACGGCAAAGTCACATACTCTAAGGAGATGGAGCGTAGAATTAACTCATTCAGAAGATTCTGGGACGGTGTTCACGGCGAAGTAGCGGTTCAAACTAACGTTGAAGATCAGAGGATGGGTGTTGACCAGTATGTCATCTCCAAGCACGAGGTTAATGTTATCGAACGTAAATGGGGTCAAGGTGCTAAAGCTATAGGAGGAGAAGTTAGAGTAAAAGACCTATGGAAGGCGTTAGAGCTTAAGCATCGGGGATACCTTGTTATACCAGACCCTGAAGATAAGCGTGTGCAAGAAGCATTCAAGTCAGGCGCTATTGACTCATTTGAGAGGCATAGTAGAGTTGGTATGCCTAATCAAAAGGATTTTGTTGAAGATGTTGAGTGGCTGAGGCAGCTTGGTGCGAAGCATGTAGGTTTAAAGACAGGCTCCTATAGGCCGTCAGCAGTAGCTTTTACGATGAAGGTTGCCTCTGAAGCTAAGTTAGATTATGTGTGCTTCGATGGCAGTGGTGGAGGGACTGGTATGAGCCCAGTAACGATGATGGATGAAATGGGGTTGCCCACCGTTCATCTTGAGGCTATTGTATTAAGATGTGCTGAGATCCTGAAGAAGAAGGGTAGGTATGTGCCAGATATAGTTATGGCTGGCGGCTTCATAAACGAATCGCAGATCTATAAAGCTATAGCGCTCAGCAACTTTGGGGATGAACCCTATGTGAAAGCTGTTTTGATGGCAAGAGCGCCTTTAACAGCGGTAATGAAGTCGTCTTACTTTGCAGAGTTAGCGAAAGAAGGTAAGCTCCCACACTATTTCAAAGATAGATATGGCGATAGACCAGAGCAATTCTTTTCAGGCTACGCTGAACTTTCAGCAAAATATAACGGGAATGGCACACTAAATGAGATACCTTGGGAAGCCATAGGGCTTTATACATACCTTACACACCGCATAGGCGTAGGCTTACAGCATCTTATGGCGGGTAGCAGAAAATGGAGAATTAACCTTATAAATAGAAGCAACCTTGTAGCCCTAACTGAATTTGCATCGAGAACAACGGGCATACCCTTGCCTGAAGAGCTTGACCAACAAGTTATTGAGCAGATGCTGTCTTAACATTCGAAGCGCATTAGATTCCTCCTCTACTAACTACTTTTAAATTACCACTTCTATTTAATAGGGAGTAAAAGCTCAATGTCTGGATACACCTACGATCTAATGGATCTCATGCTTCTTAAAAGAGTGTGCTCTGGGTATGGTGTAGAGGTGAATATCGCCGGCCTCTCAAGGAGATTAGGGAGGCATAAAAATACAATAAGAGATAGGGTTAAGGCTCTATTGAGCTATGGTGTGATTGATAGACCAGTTTACCCCTTTAAGGCGCTCTTTCAAGAATATCCTTTACTTGTAATCTCTTATGCTGATTTACCTTATGATGAGAAGACGGTTGAGTGGTTAAAGAATGATAGGAACATATTTGCAGCCTATAGGATTAGGGAAGGCGAGAGCAACACAGTCATCTTTGAGTTTCATAAAGATGTATGGGACTACCACCTCTGGAGGGAGAAGATAGTTAGAGAGGGGAAGATACCTGAGAGAAGCAAACGAGCTCCTTCGCACAACTACTACTTCTCAAATAAAGCGATATTCAAGTATGAGCCAAGCACATCGATTGAACTCATCGAAAGAGAATTTCAAGCAGAAGGCTCGGTTGAAGTAAATGGTTATAAGATTGATGAAGTAGGCGTTCAAGTTTTAAAAGCTCTTTTAAAAGGGGAAGGTGTAAGAATCAACGAATCCCTATTGGCAAAAGAGCTGAAAGTAAGTAGAAGGTCTGTGATAAATAGGCTTAATAGGTTAGAGGCAAAAGGTGTTATCTTGAATCCTCTGTGCAGATTCCCACACTTTTTTGTCCCACCAAACTATCTACTAGTATTAGCTTTGGTTGAGGTTAGGAGCGCTGTAGCTGATGTGTCGAATCAGATTATTCAAGATCCGCATGTAACTCTAGCCTACCATATAAGTGAAGGCAGATACAACATGCTGCTCTTCGGCTGCTACAAGAGCGTCGAAGATTATTTGAGGTGGGAAGACCTCTACGCTAAGAAATACCCAGGATGCTTAGGCTCGATAAAGATAAGCTTCCTTTCACCAAAGATGACTATACACATAGATCAGCAGAAGGTCTCACTCGGCATAATTGAAGAGAAGCTTAAAGAGAGCGTGAAGAGCTAAAGTATCTTTACTCTTCTACCCTCTATCTTTAACCTTCCCTCTACAAAGAGCTTTACAGCCTCAGGGTAGATTCTATGCTCCTCCCTTAATATCCTCTCGCTCAACGACTCTTCAGTGTCATCATCATACACTGGAACGACTGCCTGCAGTATTATAGGACCCTTATCCACCTCTACATCAGCGAAGTGAACTGTGCAGCCGCTGTATTTAACACCATACTCTAAAGCTTGCTTCTGCGCCTTTAAGCCTGGGAAGGCTGGTAAGAGTGATGGGTGAATGTTAAGGATACGCATCTTGTATAACTGAATAATCGGCTGTGAAAGTATTCTCATGTAGCCAGCTAAAAGCACAAGACCATTATCAGGGGTGACACCGTGCTCTATGAGTGTATTAATAATCAACTTATCGTATTCTTCTCTACGCCCCTTGTAGGGTGTCGGGTCTATGTAAACCGCGGGTATGTATGCTGCTCTAGCCCTTTCTAGAGCATATGCATCCGCTTTATCACTTATCACAACTTTGATCTCAGCGTTCTTTATGTATCCGGATTTTATCGCATCAATTATAGCTTGGAGGTTCGAGCCTCTTCCAGAAGCAAGCACACCTATATGTATAGTCAACGTCTCAACCCATTTTTCAATATGCTTACTGGATCTACTTTACCTACACCAGGAAGCCAATCTACTCTTTTGCCCACAGTCCCTTTTTCCACTCTATAGAGGTAGAGCCTTCTAACTCTTTCCGCAAGTTCTTCTCTCCTCTTCAGAAGCGCTTCAGAGCCTATGTCGCTTCTGTGGAATAGACCCCATCCATCTGTAAGCTTTACGTAGGGTATGGCTTTCTCTATTTGAGCGGAGGCTACTGGCAACGTTTCGCCTTCTGCAAGTATTTCAACAAGCCTTGAACCAGCGGTAGTAATCCTACCGTCTTCGTGAAGATTACACGAAGCCCAGAATAACTCGCAACCAATCTCGGATACCTTGGCTTCGTCTACAGCGACAGGATGCCCTATTGCAAGGCTTCTGTTATCTGGGTATCCTTTGGGCGCTATAGCTTTCACCACCACCGCTTTATCCTCAAACTCTAATCTTATTTTGCTGAGCCTTTCATCAATTATCGCTAAGCAGACTTCAACTAGATCAGTTTTAAGTGTATGTAGCACGTTCAGCGCCTCGGGGTCACCTAGCCTGCTATACATCTCTATGATGGTTGGTCCTTCAACTTCGGTGAGCATCATCTGCCCAGCAACTACGCCATGATACCTCTTACCCGTCTTATCTTGTATGGCTGAAACCATCTTCCCGATTATGCGAATAGAATCTTCGTATTCTCTTATAGTCAGAAAAGGTAAGCACATACCAGGCCCAGAGATGGAGCCCATACCGCCTGTCTCAGTTCCGATATCAAATTCGTGGGCATTCTTATTATCCTGCACCATCGGCATACCAAGCACCGTTGTGCCATCGGTAAAGCATTGTAGGGTATACTCCGGCCCCCAGACGTTTTCTTCAACCAGAATCTTATCTTCAATGTCGCCGTAGCCACGCATATATCCTTCAAGCCAACTTACATGCTTAGACTTGAACTTCTGCTTCTCCTCGTGGAGGTAAATCTGCCTATCCTCAACAACCTTTACACCCTTTCCACCAGCCTGCCTAGCTGGCTTTAAAGCGACGTTTTGTAGCCAAGTTAGTGAATCAGCGTATTTCTCCAAAACCAAGTAGGCTTCTTCAGCGGATTTAAATGTCTGAAAGAGCAGTTTACCGGGGATATCATACTCCCATTGTAGGCGCCGCATCTCAGCCTTCGACATCTCGATTAAGGCTACGCTTCTGTTAGCACCTATACAGGGTATCTTTAGACGCTCCAAGTGATCTGGGACAGCGTGAAAGTTAGGTTCCTCTGGACCTATGAATACAAAGTCAACATTAAACCTCTTTGCCGTTGAGCTTACTACTTCAGGGTCGGTGGTGCTGCCTTGTATGAACTCCCCTCCACTCTTCATACATATCCTTACTATACCAGGGTTCTTGTTTTCACCTATCCAGTAAATCTTTGGGTTGTATATGCTTAAGGAGAGTTTCTTGGCTATTGCGTGCTCTCTGGCTCCTGAACCTACCCCTAATATCTTCATTTTCTAACCTCCTTGTTTGGATATTCGCTTGTAAAGCATCCTAAACATAGTCTGTCTCTAGGTAGACCTATAGCTTTAAGCAAGCCTTCTATTGAGAGATAAGCGAAGCTATCAGCACCTATTATCTCAGCGATCTCCTCTTCTGATAACGCTCTTCCTATAAGTTCATCTATAGGTGGGACTTCTGTGCCGAAGGGACAGTGTGATATGATGGCTGGGCTGCCTACCCTCACGTGAACTCTTTTAGCACCCTTCCTCCTTAGATTCAAAACAGTATTCTTTAGGGTATTCCCTCTAACAACGCTATCATCTATGAGTATGATGTCTTTACCATCTACAGCTGCTTTAATTGGGTTTAACTTTAGTTGCACACCCATTATCCTCTCGAACTGTGTGGGCTTAAGTGCTGATCTGATGTGCCTACCAGTTCTCATAAACCCAAGCTTTACAGGTATTGATGTCTTATTTGAATAGCCTAAAGCGAATGGCAATGCGGTCTCAGGTATACCTATCACAACATCCCCCTCAGCCTCTTTCTCTTCTGCGAGAATCTCACCTATCCTCTCTCTCACATTGTAAATAGGCATATCGTTTAACAACGAATCAACCCGAGCTAAGTAAACGTATTCAAATGCGCAATACGCTCTACTCTCTGAATTTGGTATATTTCGACGCCTAATGCTTAAAGGGTCAAACACTACACATTCGCCGGCTTGGATAGGTCCGGAGTGGACAGCGCCTACAACATCTAAAGCCGCGCTTTCAGAAGATACTATGCCTAGGTCAAAACCTACTGCTCCAACCTCAAGAGGTTTAACACCAAAAGGGTCTCTGCAGCATATCATCTCCTCTCTCTCTGTTAGAGCAACAAAAGAGAATCCTATACCGGCCTCTTTAATGATCTGAGTAGCTGCATCAAGAGGGTCTTCCCTCTCGGTTAGAAGTGTTGAAAGCCTCTGTGCGAGCTTATAGAATGCTTCAACTCTATTGCCCTGGTAGCCAGGCTTACCGTCTCCAGCTAAGACTAGTCTAATGGGTTCTTTAACCTCTATTAAGCCGTCGTCTTCGTTTGGTGAGACTTGGCCTATACCTATGAAGCCTCTTACTTTATTCTCTGAAAGGCGTTTGTAGAATTCTTCTACATGTGTGTTATCTTTGTAGATGTTTATCTTTTTAGATTCGCTTTCTAGTAGTGCTATGCTTGTGCAAGCTTCTCCTCTTCCTTGCAGCGCCGTTAACCCATAGTAGAGGAATCTTGATGCATCCCAGTTTTCTCTACCTTCGCCGAATGGGTAGAATCCTATTATGCCGGGCATTTCACCATCTTCCCTTCTTCATGCGTTGAGTGTATTGAGGCGTCTTCTTTAGGCAAGAGTAGTTGCCTGTGTGGCATGAGGTGCATAGATCTGTAAGCGGTTTACATATGCCTTTGGCAAGCCCTTCGAGTGTATTGTAGCCTACAAAGTCCGCGCCTACTTCTTCTGCTACCCTCTTGTTTATCTCAGCTAGATCTTCTACATCACTACCTATTTTGTGAGCTACAAGTTCTTCTTTTGTTGGAAAGTCTATTCCAGCAAAGCAAGGATAACGTATAGGCGGGTAAGTTGAGAGCAGAGAGATAGATTTAGCCCCAGCTTTACGCAGAGCCTTAATTATGGTTCTTGAACTCGTCCCTCTAACTATACTATCATCTATAAGGACGACTCTTTTACCGCGCACTGTCTGCTCTACAGGAAGAACCCAACGGTTTATTTCAAGCCGATCTTTTAGAGCGGGCTCAATGAAGCTTCTGAGCCCCCCCTTCTTGCTGTATCTGTCTTTCATAAGCCCTTCTTCAAGCGGTATACCAGAGACTTGAGAGAATCCTAATGCAGCTGGTCTTGCTGAATCTGGGACTGGTATCACAATATCAGCTTCAATCTTATACAATCTTGCTAACTCGTAACCAAGTCTCTTTCGCGCTTCATACACACTTACACCATCTAGCGTAGAGCTCGGATTAGCAAAGTAAGTATACTCAAATGCACAATGAGCCGGTCTCTCGGATTCTGCAAACATATGTGTCTCAATAATCCCCCTCTTAATCCTAATGATCTCACCAGGCTTAACATCCCTAATCAACTGAGCACCTATAACAGATAGAGCGCAAGACTCTGAAGCCACAACATAAGATGATGTTTCATCGTGCCATCCTAAGCATAGAGGTCTGAAACCCCTTTCATCCCTAGCCGCGTAGACCTCGCCTGCTTTAGTTAAGATTATGAAGCAGTATGCCCCATTTAGCTCAGGAGCGAGCTCCTCGAAGACTTTAAACCAATCCCCGTTAAATTTCGATAGAAGGTAATGAATCCTATAACCAACAATCAGCGTATCACTAGCCCACGTCGGAACATCATAGTAGCTAGAGAGTCTACTAACAATCTCTTCTGTATTAGATATTGTTCCGTTGTGTGCTATGGCGAACTCTCTACCAACCATCATTGGTTGAACATTTTCAAGCACCGTTCTTCCAACAGTAGAGTATCTAGTGTGCCCTATTGCGTATGGTGAAGGGGACCTAGCACATATCGCAGCCGCTTTACCCAAACTTTCGGAGACTAGACCAAGCATTCGCCAAGGTTCTTTGCCCGGTACTGCTAAACCCCAAGCTTCTTGCCCTCTGTGTTGTAGTGCCCTTAGCATGTTGACGATTAAGGGTAGCACATTCGCTTCTTTTTGCGAACTCGCTGCAGCTAAGCCACATTTCTCTTTTATCAGCACTCATCACCCATTAATTTAGGTATTGTGCATCTCCATGTGTCTTCTAACTCGCGTAACTGCACTTTAATCTTCTTCACCCCTTTCTCGAATGACAGATACTCGCCTTCTACTTCACCTATAATTTCGCAAGGGATGTTGAATGACGCTGCGATTCTCTTTATTCTATCCTCTGCTCCTACATTCGCTTCGGCTACAAATCTTCCGTGCGTTTCTGAGAATAGGATTTCATCTAACCGCTCACATGTATTAGGAACTTTGTTAAGATCTATCTTCATTCCAACCCCTGATTTTATACTTAGTTCAGCCAAAGCTGTTGCGAGCCCGCCTTTAGATAAATCTTCAAGGCTCTTAGCTAAACCTAGAGATACGATCTTTAAGACGCATCTATGAAGTCTTTTCTCATACTCAAAGTCCACTTTAGGCACCTTTCCCCCTACCAAACCATGTATACCCTCATAATATTCAGAGCCACCTAATTCAGGCTTAGTTTCACCTAATATTAGGATTCTTGAACCCACCCTCAAGCGGTTACTCTTCAATGTCTCAACAGCATCAGCTAACCCTATTACCGCTACTACTGGTGTGGGTTTTATCGCTTTACCGCTAACCTTATCTTCGTTATAGAAGCTCACCTTCCCTCCTATGCAAGGTATATTGAGGTTTTTAGCGTAATCAGCTATGCCCTTCACAGACTCGCTGAACGCCCAGAATACCTCTGGGTTAGAAGGGTCGCCGAACTGGAGGTGATCCAACATAGCTATAGGCTTAGCACCAACGGCTAAAACGTTTCTACACGCCTCAGCGAAGACGCCTGCGGCTCCGTGGTAAGGATCAAGGTAGCAGTGCTTAGAATTTCCATCAGCTCTGACGGCAATGAATTTATTGTTAGGTAAGCGTAGCACAGCTGCTCCAGCCTGCCCGGGTTTAATGACCGTCTTCAAGCCTACTTCGTGGTCGTATTGCTCGTAGATCCACTGCTTTGAAGCTATGTTCGGTAGGCTTAGAAGTTGAAGGAGGGTTTTTTCTAGGTCGTGGGGTTCGTCTGGTCTCGGCGTATTAGCCAATGATTCAATGTTTTTAGGCTTCTCAGCTCTTCTGTAAATGATTGGAGCGTTTGCGAGGAGCTCAGCCCTTATCTTCGTTAAAACCGTTCCTGCTTTCTTCACAGTCACATGTTTATCATCAGTTACTTTACCGATGATAGAATATCTTACACCATATTTTCTGAATATCTTGGCTACTTCCTCTTCATAGCCTCCTTCAACAACTAAGAGCATACGCTCCTGGGACTCTGAGATCATAATCTCTATAGGATGCATATCCTCTTCACTTAGGGGGACTCGTGTAAGCTCGATCTCAACACCAGTACCTCCTTTGTCTGCTATCTCAGATAAGCCGCAGCTCAATCCTCCTCCTCCTAGATCCTTTAGTCCTCTTACCCTACCAGTACCTATAGATTCTAACGTTGCCTCCATAATCATCTTTTCAGCAAAGGGATCTGGTATCTGAACCGCTGACCTATCTTGTTCAGAGCTTTCTGTTAAAACTGCTGAAGCGAATGATGAGCCGTGCAGACCATCTCGACCAGTTAAGCCGCCGATTAATATTATAGAATCACCGACATGCCTAGCCTCAGCAAGCACAAGGTCGCTTTTCTTCCCCACACCAAAGCAGACTACATCAACCAGACAGTTTCTCTCGAAGGTTTCGTCGAACTCAACTTCTCCACCAACTGTAGGCACACCCACACAGTTCCCATAGTCACTTATTCCCCTAACCACGTGCTTGAAGAGCCATCTTGAATGGCTGCTTACTGATATAGAGCCGAATCTTAACACGTCCAGAAGTGCTATAGGGCGTGTACCCATACAGATGATATCCCTAAGTATCCCACCAACCCCTGTAGCTGCGCCACCGTAGGGATCTATGGCTGAGGGGTGGTTATGGCTCTCTATATGCGCGGTGAGAACATAGCCGTCTCCTATATCCAGAACGCCAGCATCATATCCCGGGCCAAGAATAACGTGCTTTCCTTGAGTGGGTAGTAGCTTCAGAAGGGGTTTAGAGGATTTGTAGCTGCAGTGTTCAGACCATTCGGCGTCAATCATAGCTAGTTCTAGGTCGTTTGGTTCTCTACCAAGCGCCTTTCTGAGACTCTCCACTTCTTCTTCGGTCAGATTTAAGCGAAGCTTCTTCTCACGCTCCAATTTTAATCACCTAAATTCAGCATCGACTTAAAGATCTCCAAACCATCAGTAGCGCCAGTTGGGCTCAAGATGGGTTCAGAAGCCCTTTCAGGATGAGGCATAAGACCAAGAACATTCCCCCTTCTATTGCATACACCAGCTATCGCCTCAAGCGAACCGTTAGGATTGGCCCTTTCTGACAATTTTCCATCTGCGTCAACATATCGGAAGACGATCTGGTTATGCTTCTTTAACTCACTAAGCCCATCAGGGTCAATATAATATCTACCCTCATTGTGGGCTATAGGCATGCTCAGAATCTGTCCTTGTGTATACCTCTTAGTGAATAATGTCTCATTGTTCTCTACCCTAAGATTTACCCACTTGCACACAAACTTTAACCCTACATTTCTCATAAGCACACCTGGTAGAAGACCTGACTCAACAAGTATTTGAAAGCCATTACAGATCCCTAAAACTGGCTTACCCTCTTCTGCCATCCTCTTAACTTCACGCATAATTGGGCTGAAGGCGGCTATTACACCAGCCCTAAGATAGTCGCCATAGGAGAAGCCGCCGGGCAAAACGACGCCATCGTATTCTTTTAGATTTCCATCAGTGTGCCATACCAAATCAGCCTCCACTTTAAGCACATTGGTTAGCACATGGTGTACATCTCTATCGCAGTTGCTTCCGGGGTATACTATGACTGCTATACGCATTTGTTTAGGCACCTGTTTCTTCTATTGAGCAGATGCTTACAACTGGGTTATAGATTCTTAGTTCATCACACATTTTTGATACTATCTGTTTTGCTTCTTGGCTGCTCGACGCTTCTACAACGATCTTGAGGAGTTTAGCTGTTCTTACGCCTTTTATTTGAGTGTAGCCGTTTTTAACCATGAGATCTCTCATTATGACTTCTCCTTCTGGGTCTCTTATTGTTGGCTTATTTTCTATGATGACATTTATGTTGAATTGCGGCAAACTAAGACCCTTAAGTTGAGTGGGTTAATCGCTGGTTATTAACTATATCCCCTTATAGTGGTGATTCTCCTAAGGTTTTACACAAAACTTTTTAATAAATGGCTCTATTATTAAGCTAATAAATATAAAATGTGGGTAGATATAATGGGGGAACTCTATTAACCTCTGCTACAGCTGCTGGTTTCAGAGCCTTCAGTTACATATCTGAACCAAGCCTTTACTACCTTTAGAAGCGCAGCTCTAACCTCTTCCCCAGCCAGCATCTGCTTTCTAACCGAAGCTATTTCTTCAGCAAGGAGAGGGGCTTGTATGACATCTCTTATCCAGCGTTCAAAGTCGCGTCTATAAAGATGAAATTCTATTGATTTAATATCTACAATCGTTAAGGCTTCTATAAATGTTGGAATAGATGAGGCTATTATGCCTGTATATTTTCCGTAGTCTAGAAAGAAGTAGAATGGTTTCTCTTGGGTAAATAGAATTGTACCTTTTACTTGCTCGCCTTCTTCTACTATAACATTAGGCCATATTCTGCTCTCAGAGTAAATGTTAACACCGTTTTTAAGTAGGGCGGCTTGCCCAACTATAGAATCTTTTACCACGACTCTTTCCCTTAATATAGCTCTTTCACCTATTATGCTATGCGAAATATTTGAGCCGCTGCCAACTGTGACATTTTCAAATAAGGTTGCTGAACTTATCGTTGAACCACTTGATACTCTTGACGCGCTCATAATGCAAGTATAAGGCCCGATTGTTGCATCAGCTTCAATTCTTACATCACATCCTATAAGCACAGGCGGTTCTAATCTTGCATCTTTACTTAACTCTGCTTCACCTAATCTCCAGATAGGTTCATTATACTCTCTCATATGCTTCTTAAGGAGATGTGCTTGCGCCTCAATATACCCTTGTCTGCTACCTACATCAACCCAGTAGCCTTCACACTCATAAGCTAACATCTTCTTTCTAGACGCTAGCATCTTGGGGAAAACATTTCTTGCAAAGTCGCATGGAGGTTGTGTTATAAAGTCTAGAACATCAGGCTCAAAAACATAAACTCCAGTGCTGATCTTGTTTGTGCGGCACCGTTCTGGTTCAGGCTTTTCTTGGAAACCTGTTATGATGCCTTTTTCATCATATTCTACTGTGCCGAAGAGCCAAGGATTTTCAACACTTTTCACCATGATTGTTGCATCACAACCACTTTCGATATGCGCTTTAACCAATTTGGAGAGGTCGACTTCTGTGTATGTGTCTCCTTGTATGACTAAGAAACGCTGCTGTAATAGATGGCTTACCATCTTTACGCTGCCGGCTGTGCCTACAAGATAGTCTTCTGGCTCGAAGGAGTAATGTATTCTAGCGTTAAACCTTGAACCATCACCCAGATATCTTTTAACTTGCTCACCCATGTATCCTATAGTTAAGATTATTTCGTTGAAGCCTATATTGGTTAAATGCTTTATCAGATGCTCTATCACAGGCGTTGGTCCTAAGGGTAGCATAGGCTTTGGACGGGTGAGTGTAAGGGGTCTTAACCTAGTCCCTTCACCGCCTGCTAGAACTACAGTTTTCAAACCAAGGTGATTAGGGGTTGCAGACTAATAAGGTTAAATTTAAGCAAGGGTTTATTTGCTTCGAAATAGAGTGCTTATGGTAGGCTATGTTCGATTACGACGACTACCTTTCAGTCTTCACTTGGAGATACGGAAGCAAGGAGATGAGAAAACTCTTTTCCGAAGTTGCCACAAGGGCTATTTGGAGGCGTATATGGTTAGCCCTAGCTGAAGCGGAGGCTGAAAAGAACCTTGTATCGAAAGAGGAGCTGGAGGATATAAGGGCTTACGCAGATGCTGAAAGCGTCAACATAAGTAGAGCACATGAAATAGAACGACAGATTAAACACGACCTTATGGCTGAAATAAAGGTCTTTGCTGAACAAGCTAAGATAGGTGGAGGAAAGATACACCTAGGCGCAACATCGGCAGACATCGAGGATAATGCTGATGCTTTAAAGATCAGAAAGGCGCTAGATATCATCTTAACACGCTTGGTAAACTGCTTAGACTCTGCGTCCAAGAAGATAAAAGAATACCGTGCTCTGCCTTGTATGGGTTGGACGCACCTTCAGCCAGCAGAGCCTACAACAGTAGGTTATAGAATAGCACAGTATGCTCAAGACTTAGTAACTGATGTTAAGTGTGTAGAATTTGTTTTGAATGTTGTGGTGAAGGGAAAAGGGCTTAAAGGCTCTGTAGGCACTTCATCTAGCTTTAAGGAGCTGCTTTCACGAGCTTCGCAACCAGCTGACCTTGAGTCCGCCTTCTTGAAGAAGCTGGGGTTAGAGTCATACCTCGTCTCAACCCAGACTTACCCAAGGAAGCTAGATTTTCTAGTCCTCTCTACTTTGTCCTCTATCGCCCAAAGCGCACATAGGTTTGCGTTTGATGTTCGGTTGATGCAGTCTCCTGTCTTTGGTGAGTGGTCAGAGCCTATAGGTGAAAAGCAAGTAGGCTCCTCTGCTATGCCGTTTAAGCGTAATCCAGTTTTAAGTGAGAGAATCTGCTCATTAGCCCGTTTTGTATCGGTGCTTCCACAAGTAGCATACATCAACGCTTCATCATCTCTACTTGAGAGAACACTCGATGATTCGGCTAACAGGAGAATAATCATACCCGAAGGCTTTCTGGCAGTAGATGAGATCCTAATCTTATACGATAAAGTGATGCGCGGCCTTCAGATATACGAAAGAGTTATTGAGAGAAATCTAAGGAGGTTCGCTCCATTCTCAGCCACAGAAAGGCTTCTCATGCAACTTGTTAAAGCTGGAGAGAGCAGACAAGAAATGCATGAGTTGATAAGAGGCTACGCCTTTAAGGCTTGGGATGCCGTTATGCAAGGAGCAGAAAACCCACTTGCATCTCTCTTGTCAAGCGACAGTAGAATAGCAAGTAAGTTAAATCGTAAAGTAGTAGAAGACCTATTAGGTTCATCGGGTTATGGTGAACTCGTCGGTGATGCACCTGAGCGGTGCTTGGAGTTTGTGCAGAGGGAAATCAACCCTATTCTAGAAAGATATTCGGATAGAGTTGGGATTAGGGCTGATTCTGAATTCTAATAGTTAGGTAAAGTAGAATCGTATCCCCTCAATAATGAACTGAAACGCTATAGCTGCGATGAAAACAGCCATAAGCCTAGCAGCAACCGACGAACCTGTCTCCCCTAGGATGATGTAGATACGCTCAATAAATATCAATACGACAGAGGTTATGAAGATCACAGAGAGCACCGCTAAAATAACTTCAACAAATCCTGTGATCTGAAGCATAACTATCGTGGTAGTTATAGCTCCAGGACCGGCTAGAAGCGGGAAGGCCATAGGGACTGCGCCAGCGCCTTCGGGTGTGATGGTCTTCTCCTCCCATGAGCCTGAGATGAGTATCTTCATAGCCAGTATGAGAAGCAGCAGCCCGCCTGCTATCTTAAAGCTGTGGATTGAGATGCCGAAGAGCGTCAGAAGAAGCTGACCTGCAAAAGCGAAGATTAGAAGCAAAATAGCGGAGACTATAACCGCTGATCTAAAGGCTCTACTTCTTTGAGCTGGGCTTAGATTCTTCGTTAACCCTATGAATATCGGCACATTACCTATTGGGTCGACTACAACAAAGAGCGCCACTATGGCTCTTAAGAGCGCCTGCCACTCTATCTGTGCAGCTTCCATTATGCTCCACCCACCATAATCATTCTAGATAGATTAACCTTACATTAAGCACCACTCTTATAGGGGTTGCAAGAATAGGCTTAGTGTGGGAAGATGCCCGATTGGCTCATAGCTCCAGGTCCAGCAAGCAGAGAGCTTGGCGAAGAAGTTGCAAGAAGACTGGGTTTAGATCTGCTCGACTTAGAGTTGACAATCTTCCCAGACGGGGAATCTAAGATAAAGATTAAGAGAGATGTGCAGAGAAGTTCAGTTGTAGTTATACAATCAACCTACCCACCTGTGGATAGAAACCTCATGCAGCTACTATTTATCGCGCATAAACTTAGTGAGATGGGTGCAGAGGTATATGCGTTTGTGCCTTATCTAGCCTACGCTAGGCAAGATAAAGAGTTTCTGAAGGGTGAAGTAGTGAGTATAGCGGTTGTAGCTAGGCTTATGCGGGCGGCCGGTATAAAGAGGCTGGATACCGTTGATATCCATAGCATAAATGCCTTGGCTTACTTTGCATTCCCCGCCCACACCATATCAGCCATACCGCTTCTTGCAGAATATCTGAAGACGAATTACAGTTTAAGAGAGCCGATAGTTGTCTCACCAGACTTGGGCGGTGCTGCGAGGGCTGAAGGTTTTGCAAGCATCCTTAAGACCGAACATCTCATACTCAAGAAGGCGAGGGATAGGGTTACTGGAGATGTAAGTGTGGAGGATATTGATGTAAGTTTAGAGGGAAGAGATGCGGTGCTAGTAGATGATATAATAAGCACAGGAGGAAGCATAGAGAAAGCAGCAACCCTACTCTATAAAAAAGGAGTGAAAAAGGTTTATGCAGCGTGCACACACCCCCTTCTTTTAGGCGACGCTCTACAGCGGCTAGCTAAAGCTGATGTTGAAATCATCGGAACCAATACCGTGCCAAGTGTAGTATCAAAGGTAGATGTAGCACCCCTCTGCGCCTCACATCTCTCAACAATATGCACTTAAGGTCAAAAGGAGGTAGCGCCCCTCTGTGGTTCAACTTAAAGTCGTCTTCTTAGGCACATCCTCATCTGTGCCTACCAAGAAGCGTGGTCTCTCCTCTATAGCCATAAAGAGAGGGGCAGAGATACTCCTTTTCGACGCTGGTGAATGTGTTCAGAGAGCGATGATAAACGCTGGGCTTGGGCTAAATAGGCCGATGAAGATCTTCATAACACACCTTCACGGAGACCACTGTGTTGGGTTGCTTGGTTTACTGCAAAGCATGTCAATGATGCGGCGAGACAAACCTCTAACAATATACGGACCAAAAGGCTTACAAAGCTTCATAAAATCTAACATAAAAGCCCTAGGATTCGAGCTGACATTCAACCTTCAAATAAACACTGTTAAGCAGAAGCTCGTTGTTGAAGAACAAGAGTACACTATCTACGCTTGCAAAGCAGAGCACCCTCCGCTTACATATGCATACCTACTCGTGGAGAAACCGCGACCCGGAGTATTTTACCCAGAAGCTGCAAAAAGTTTAGGCATACCTGAAGGTAGGCTTTGGCACCTATTACAAAAAGGTGAAGCAATCACCCTTCAAGGAAGAACGATAACACCAGATCAAGTAACTGGGCCGAAGAGAAGAGGTAGAAAGATAGGGTACTCGGGTGATACTAGGCCTAGTAAGAAGTTAATAAAATTCTTTAAAGGCTGTGATCTTCTCATCTTCGACTCGACATATGCAGATAGGCACGCCGATAAGGCTGAGGAGAATCAGCATTCGACCGCAAGGGAAGCGGCTACGATAGCGAAGGAGGCTGGTGTGAAGACATTAGTTCTTACACACTTCAGCGCGAGGTATGATGACACCGCGGAATTGGTAAAGGAGGCTTCAGAAGTGCATAGTAATGTAGTCGCAGCCGAAGACCTTATGGAGTTAGATGTTAAATACCCCGAGTGAACCTAAACCGCTTCTCAAGAGCAGAGAGTTGCTGCTTAATCCAAGCAAGGCTCTTAAAAGGCTGATTATAAGTTTCGAGCACATAATTGACTCGCTGCTCCTTAGCGGCTAGTTCTGTGAATATCTTCGTCCAATTTACAGAGCCGAGCCCAACTTCAAGATGCTCATCTAACTCTCCTCTGTTATCGTGCACATGCACCTCTAAAATATGCTTCGATAGAGTGTTAAGGAAATCGTCAATAAACCCAGCTAGATTAGCGTGCCCAGGGTCAAAGGTTACCTTCAGATCTATGCCGCTTTTCTCCTTTAATTCTAGGAACTCTTCTGGAGCCACCATAAAGTAGTCTTGGTTCGGTGGCATGTTTTCTAAGCTTAAGAATATGCCTCTTGACGATGCGTAGTCGTGTAGACTGGCTATCGCTTCACAGTTGATTATGCTTAGCCTCTTTCTATCTTCGTTAAAGCCTCTGTATCCTCCGGGGTGTAAGTTGAAGGATTTTGCCTCTAGCTCTGCGGCTGCATCTATTGAACCTTTGATCCTTGTGATTGACTGCCTTCTTCGACTTGGCTCTCTGTCTGCTATGTTGATCCAAGGGTCGTAAGGGCAGTGTATTGTTAATTTAAAACCCACACTTACCAGCTCCTTTAAGCTGTTTATCCTCTTCTTATCTAAGGCGTGATGCTCACTATCCACAACCTCCCATAGGTCTGGCTTCTCAGCATCTTCTCTCTCAAAAAGGATTTCACGCTCAACAGCTTCAAAAGGCTCTCTCATATGGATAAGGTAGAGTGTAGAAACACCAGCTGAAACCAAAGCTCTTCACCAAGGTGCAAGCCAATCTAAAAAGATATCTTTATCCTCACATTCAAAAAACACCTTAATTGGACCTAAAGGTGACTCAGACGGATCTTCACACACAACCACCGAGCCGACATAAGCGGCTTGCTTGTTAAAATAAAGCCAGCTTTTATTGCCTACTAGATGCTCTTCGTAGAGCCTTCTCACAACACCAGCTATCCTACGCGCTCTTATCTGCTCATAAAGCACTCTTAGGCACATCGGGTCTGAGCTCTCTCCTGTAATTGTATTGTTTGCTTCTCTAATTTCAATGTTTGGTAGGATGTTCAGCACAGCCCTTTTAACCTTCTCAGGATCTTCTGTCTTCATAATCTCAGCTACATAAGAAATCTGGATTTGTGTGTTAAGCGGCTCTATCTTCAAATTCGTTCAACCATTTTCCAACGATGGCTAACACTCCTTTCCTTAACTCATCTTTAGTTAAATCGTTGTTTGAAATCACTTCATCAGCTAAGGCTATTGCCTCTCCCAAACCCACTTCAAGTTCCCTTTTATCCCTCTCTTTAAACTTCTCGAAGTCTGCTGGTATATCGCTTCGGTTTCTGATGCATATCCTTTTGAACCTTATTTGTGGTGAAGCGTGTATGGCAAGCAGTTTCGTTTCGGCGACGCTGCCTATGATATCGACTTCTTCTAGGCACCTTACTCCATCGACCACACAGAGTCTGCCCGCCTCTTTTATGCTATTTAGAGCTAATTTTGCCACAGCTCCTCTCCCTTCCTCTATTCGTATTTCACGCATTACTTTACCTAAATTATCATCTGTAGGAAGCAACCCCCTTCTAGAAACCTCCATTCTAACGATATCACCCAGCGTGACGATCTTAAACCCAAGCAGACCCAACATATCTGCTACAGTAGTCTTACCAGAACCAGGCATACCAACTATACACACAGCCAACCTCTCTTTACGCAACCTTACATATTCACCTCTCCTCAAACTTCTTAATAGAGATTCCTTTTAATCACCGTTTACCTAGAAGTATGGTGATGAGGGTCTTCATAGCCGTTGACTTAGAGAATAAAGATGCTTTAGCTAAGTTGACCGCACTACAGAGAGCTATCGTTGAAACCGGGGCTGATGTTAAACTTGTTGAACCCCAAAACCTTCATTTTACTTTAAAATTTTTAGGCGAAGTAGATGCTAACTTGATTTTAAAGGTAAAGGAAGCCCTTTCAGAAATAGATGCGCCTCAGATTAAGGTTGTGTATCAAGGTGTAGGCGCTTTTCCCTCGATATGGCGCCCGAATGTCTTGTGGGTTGGTTCAGATAGGGAGGGTGGGGCGCTTTTAAGTAATCTTGCTGAAATAGTCGAATCTAAGATAGCTCACCTTAAAGTTGGCGACCATAAACCCTTTACACCACATTTAACAGTAGCTAGGGTTAAAAGTGGGAGGAACAAAGAAGCGCTAATAAAGCTCATAAACTCCAACCTCGACACAGTCTTCGGCGAAGACCTTCTTACTCAAATTAAGCTCAAAAAAAGCGACTTAACGCCCAAGGGACCAATCTACACCGATCTTTATGTGAAGAATCTAGTAGGTTGATGCACACTATGCTCGATGATATACTCGTCGAAGCACGCAAACTTTGTGAGCCAGACGAAGAAGAACGCAAAAGAGTAGCAAAGGTAGCCCAAGAAATTCTCCAAAAAGCTTCAGAAGTTATAGCGAAGAGAAAGATCGAGGGGAAAGCTGTAATAGGAGGATCATACGCTAAAGACACGTGGCTTAAAGGAGACTGCGACATAGACCTCTTCTTAAAGTTTCCAACCAAAATAGGCCAAGAAGAATTTAAACGCTTATCTATGGATATGGCTGAAGAAACCTTAGCGGGATACCCAACACTTGTAAGATACTCAGAGCATCCCTATCTAGAAGGCTTCGTCAACGGTATACGTGTTAATGTAGTTCCTTGCTTTGATGTTGAGCCAAGGCGGTGGATAAGCGCTGCAGACCGCTCGCCTTACCACACAGAATACGTAAAGGAGCATCTTAAAGAGGAGTTAAAAGCTGATGTTAGGCTTCTCAAAAAGTTTCTTAAAGCAAGAAACATCTATGGCGCTGAAGTTAAAACTAAAGGCTTTAGCGGGTATGTATGTGAAGTCTTAATCCTCAAATACCAAAGCTTCATAAACACCTTAACTGCGTTCTCAAATTTTGAGCGGGGTAGTATAATCAGCTTAGGCGAGGTTCCAGCAGACGTGAGACTAAGATTTCAAAACCCGATTATAATACTTGATCCTGTTGACCCGGAGCGCAACCTCGGAGCTGCGGTATCGGAAGAGAGCCTCGCAACCCTTATCTTATCTGCGCGCAGCTTCTTGAAAAAACCTAGAGTAGAATATTTCAAAATACCAGATGCAAACCAAGAAACTTCACATATACTTAAAAAGATTTTAGACAATCTTATACTACTTAAATTTAAGCATAAACCAAGAAGCCCAGATATAATCTGGGGTCAACTTCACAAAACCTCAGAAGCAATAAGGAAGCAGCTGGAGATAAGGGGATTTGAGATTTTGAAGGTATCTGAAGCTAGCAGTGAGAAGGATGAAAGCGCTATTCTCCTACTAACAGAATCTACAACCCTACCAAACTATGTGCTTAAGGTAGGTCCAGAGGTGTATCGTAAGGAAGATACTGCGCGCTTCATCGAGAAGAATCTAAACCGCTCAACCGCAACATGGTTCACTGAGGATGGTAGGATAGTAAGTCTACAAGAAAGAGTTCAGAGAGACATAGTAGATGTGTTAAGTAGCATATTAAAAAACCCAAAGGAACTTGGTGTATCAGAAGGCTTAAGAGAAGCGCTTAAGACATCCACCACTATCCTAACCGGCAAAGAAGCGCTTGATGCTGTAGAAAACATATCTTGGCTTAGGAAGGAGGTGCATAAATTCGTATCCACAGACCAACTTGTATTCAATTCAGCTTGAAGCCTTAGCAGAAGCACCTTACTCAAACATACTATGCTACCCAAACCCTACACCACCACAGATTCAACTCCGTCTAAAGGAGCTCAAAGATCTTGGTGTGAAAGAGATAATTTTAGATGGTAGGGTTGAAATCTCTGGTCTTAAAGTCTTAGGTAAGGGTTGCGTAAGCATAGTAGTGATAGCAAAATGGGAACAAGGTGAAGCAGCCTTAAAGATCAGACGAATAGACGCAAACAGACCGAACCTAAATCGAGAAGCAGAGCTACTCACAGCAGCAAACAAACTAGATGTAGGCCCCAAACTCTACAAGTATAGCGACAACTTCATATTGATGGAGCTGATAAAAGGCATAAACTTACCTCAATGGGTTAAAGATCTAAAGGGAAGAGGCGCAGCTTCAAAGCTGAGAAGCGTATGTAAAAACTTACTTGATAAATGTTGGAGACTAGACCAAGCAGGCTTAGATCACGGCGAGCTAAGCAACCTAAACAAACACGTTTTAGTAGCAGATAGGGTTGAAATAATAGACTTCGAATCAGCCTCTACAGAGCGTGCTGTAAGAAACCTAACATCTGCAGCACAATACCTATTCGTCGGAGGACCGGTAGCAAATAAAGCTAGACGAATTCTAAATCTCAAAAACCAAGATATTATCATCGAAGCGATACGATACTATAAAAAGCAGAAGGCAAGCCAAAACGCCTATCACCAACTCCTCGAACAGTTAAAGCTGGTAAAGGCTACTAAACACACCCTCTAGAATGCATCAAATTTAAAAGCATGGACAACCCTCCTTCAGCGGTTTGTCTATAGATGAAGCAGAGGTGTTAAGAGAAAGAGCCTACTCTTTCTTAAGAAACGCTAAACGGCTCTTCGAGGAGAAAGAGTATGATTTAGCAGCTTTTAATCTAGAACAGTTTTGTCAACTTCTGTTAAAATATAAACTATTGATAAGGACCGGAACATACCCAAGGACATATTCGCTTATAAGGATATTAAGAGAACTCGATGCTGCTTACCCAGAAAAAATTTAGCCTCCTTTATAGACTCAGAAATTCTACTGCTGACGAAGATGGAAGACGTTTATATTATCTCACGATATATTCCAAGGAGGTATGAGAAGAAGGAAGTTGAGCAGCTTATCGCCTTCGCCGAAAAATTCAAAGATGTAGTCGAAGATGTTTAAGCAATATATAAATTCGGGTAAGGAGCGATTAGAGCTCTTGACTAAATACAGAGAGTTAGCAGCAAAAGTCAAGGAAATTGTCAGAAATGATTACAAAGATGCAAGAATATACGTATTTGGCTCAGTCCTAAAAGGTAGATTCACAGCATCAAGCGACGTAGATATACTCATAGTTTGCGATAACATAGATAAAGATAGAAGAGCGGAGTTAAAGGCGAACATACTGAGAACCGTTGGTCTATATGCACCAATAGAACTGCATATCGCTTCAACAAAAGAGTTTAAAGAATGGTATATGAGGTTCATAACTGAAATCAACGAGATATGAACAATCATTTCTTTGCTGTACGGAACTGCCACCACGTTCCCAAAGAATCTTTATCTAATCGGTTGACGGAAAACTGAGCGTAAAGATAGATAATATTAAAAACTACCACACTAGCCAAGGAACCACGGGGGCCGTCGTCTAGTTTGGTCAAGGATACCAGAGGCTGAGCCGGTGAGCCTGGGGGCTAAGGCTAGAACGCTGGCGACCGCGAGTTCAAATCTCGCCGGCCCCACCATAATTTTCCGTATATATTTTTATCAAAAAGAAAAAGAAGTGGAGGTTAGCCTGTCTTCCTTGACCTTAAGACGGCTAGTGGAACTACTATTGCCACCACTATCGCTACCACCGCCACACCTATAGCTATTGTGACATATGTTGAAATTTGAAGTATACTTGATGTGAGTGAGTTTATGCTGTCCTCAAGAGAAGCTATTGAGCTCTCTAGCCTCTGACTACTTGTTGTCTGAGTGCTCTTTAGATCTGCAACAGCAGATTTAACATCTGATAGCGCTGTTCTAACCTCTGTCACAGCGGTGTTTGTCTTGTCCAACCCAGTGGCAACGACTTTAACTGACTCTGTTAGAGATGTGCCCATCTTATCAACTCCTACAGCTACGGTCTTAAGAGCATCAGCTATGCCTGCTTGCACGCTCTCAAGCTGCTTTGATATGCCGCCTTGAACGCTCGTAATTTCGCTCTCGAGTTTCTTCGATATGCTTTCTTGGACGCTTGTGATTTCACTTTCAAGCTTCTTCGATATATCTTCCCTAACGCCACCAACTTCTCTGAGTATATATTCGAGTTGGGGTATGACGTTGATAGGCGCTGTTTTAACCGCTGCTAAGGCTGCTTCTGCACCAACACCTATAATTGTAAGCTTATAGATGCCAGATGTAAGTTTACTAGTAACTTCCTTGCTGAACTCTACTGTAAAGACACCCGCTCCCTTAGCAGAAGCCAAGCCTGACTCTACTACAACCCCGTTTGGGTCTTCAAGGACATACTGCACGTTAACATCACTGTAAGGCTTTCCTTCAACTCTGCTCGTCACATTTATAAGCGCCGGTAATCCTGGAACTACCTCATTAGGAACTTCGACGCCTATGGTTGGAACCCTCGGTTTAAGTAGGTAATCCCACTTGTCAGCAGTGTAGGGGTAGTCTCTGAAGGCTGCTAAGATTACTTGGGCTGCTACTGGGTCAACTCTCTCTATAAAGAATGGGCCACTCATAACAAGGTAGTGTCCATATTTGTCTGAGAAGGCTTTAAGTGAATTCCATCTTGAAGACGCATCCTTCACAAAGTCCTTCACAGCTGGATGAATGTATGAAGGTGCCATCTTGCTGAAGTATTCTTTTAGTAGAGGAAGCGTGTCGCCTTTAGTTAGATCTATTTGTGTCACACCAAGCTCTGTAGCTGTGGTCTCTGAGAAAGCAGCTTTCTTATCTTGGTAAAGGGCGTTTACTAAAGCATATACTTGCCAAGGCATGAAGGGGAAGACATCAGCTTGGGCTGCTATGAATGTCTCATCAGGATGTGTGTAGTCTAAGTATATCTCGTAGACGTTGTCGCTAAGCCACTTTACACCTTTAAAGGTGTTAGTGAATGTCTGAACAGCTGGTGAGATCGCTGCTGGGTCGTGGATTGGGCTTCCTGGAGTGGCTATGCCCAGTATTTCATATATGAACATCATAATATCCTCTTTACCTACGTTTGCACCGTCGTGCCACTTACCTAATGTTGCTGTAAACGTTACTTTGCTCTTTGCAGTAACATTCTTGCCTACTGCAACCCATTTACCTTGCTCCCAAGACCAAGTTAAGGCATCTTCAGGCACCTTTACTCCGCCAGTCTGCACATTAAAAGTGGTGCGTATTGGCATGTAGCGTCCAGTATGCGGATGTACCCAAACCCCTGGATCAAATAGGTTGTTGAATACTAAGCCATCGAACAGCCAGTTGAAGCCTATATCTGTGCCTCCCCCAGAGCCAGGCATCGCAAGGTAAGATGATACGAACATGACTCTGCTACCTATCTTCGCCTCTCCGCCAACTTTATCCACAAACCTCATACTTCTACCAAAGAGCACACCATAGGGTCCAGCATATAGGTCTGAAACACCAATCTGCAATGTCTTAGAGTAGGGGAATGCCTCCAGCTGGTCAACCAGAAAGATTCTAACAGAATCCTTCAATGCGAGTTCGTTAGCAGACCTTACTAATCTACTTCTCTCATCTAGGTCAGCATACTTCCCCTCATTAAGCTTTGTAGCTACATCAACAAGCAGCGGGGATGGCTTATACACAGTATGAACAGCATCTGTTCCAGGGGAGACGTAGTAGAAGTATGCGTCTGTGTCCTCGTAGGCTGATATGCCTGTGTAAGCCCAGCCCTCAGTATATAGGTTCCAGGCACCATCAGCTGGATTACCGCTGTAAACTATGCCGAATGCCACTGCAGCCCTCTGATACATTCTCTCTACTGTGAAACCTACCTTCTCAAGCTGTGATGAAATGTAGTCACCTATAGCTCTTCTTAAATCTTCAACTCTTATGGAGAATTTGATTACGACGGGTTTACCGTTATACATCCACTTGCCTTCTTCAAAGGTTGCACCAGCTTTGCCCATAGATTCGAAGATAATCATCTTCGCTTTATCGAAGTCGTAAGCATACTTTGATTCAAGGGATTTCATAAAGACGATGTTTCGCGCATAATCCGGTGAGAAAGACCTATGGAGTGTCCACCGGGGCACAGCAAGTCCTTTCAAAATTTCATTAGCTATAAATGACCTATCTATGAGGTAGTTGAGGGCTTCTCTGATTTCAGATATAGTGAATGGGTTGAAACCTTCACGGAATGGCACTGGGTTCACGAGAATGTCGTATGCTCCAGATGGTGATTCAAGTATATTTAACCCAGCTTCTTGAGCTTTTTTGACGGCTTCGATAGTTCTTAGCCCCCACCACCGCATATGTGCTTCGCCTGTCTGAATCTTGGTTATGGCTTCTTCATCACTTGGCAGCTGGAAGTAGATGATTTTATCCACATAGGGCCCTTTAGGTGCTGCTTGAGCTGCTACAGATGCTGTTAGTGAGGGTAAGAGCAGTATGATGGCGACTAATCCGATAGCTAAATTCTTCAAAGATTTTTTCCGCATGACAATACTCTCGGTTAATGTTTCTATTTAAACTTTAATAAGCAGATTAAAGAGTGGTTGTTTGTGGGATTCTCTAAAAAATACTTTGCAAAGAGGATTTCTTTGTTAGCCATAACACTAATTGTGGCAACTTATCTTACAGTAGTTATTGCAAACGGGGGCGGGCTAGTAGATCAGATATTGGCAAGTCAAATTAGGTTTGATGTATCATCCACACTAAGCAGAGATCCGTCATTTAATAGGCTTCCTGAAGAGGAAAGAGAAAAGATGTTAGAGCAGAGGATAAACCTAGCAATACAAGCTAAAGGTTTAGATAAACCCTTCATCGTAAGAAGTTTCATATATTTGGTTGATGCGTTAACACTAAGGCTAGGTCAAGCTCTTGTGATAAAGAGTAACACAGGGTCAAGGGCTGTCGTTGACATAATAATGGAAAGATTACCAGCAACAGTCGCCCTTTTCACAACAGCTACAATAATCTATAGCGTGTTGGGTATCCTTGTAGGTTTAGTTATGGCTAGGAAACCAGGGGGTCTATTTGACCGATTTATGACCATGCTGGCTGTGGTAACTGGTGTTATACCGCCTTGGTTCTTCGCTATCATCTTCTTGCTTTTATTTGCTTTCTACATAAGGCTCTTCCCGTTTGGCGGTTTCGTAAGTGTTCCCTCTCCTACAGATCCTCTGCTTTATGCCCTTGATGTTATGTATCATATGGTTTTACCACTTATAACTTGGATCATTGCTTCCTTTCCGTTCTGGGCTTACATAACTAGAAATATCGTCATACAGACTATAGGTGAAGACTTCGTTACTATGGCTAAAGCCAAAGGTTTATCTGAAGGTATGGTGCTGAGAAAATATGTTCTCAGACCATCTATGCCACCTATAATAACCAATGTAGCTTTAGCTCTAATCGCTTCATGGCAAGGCGCTATAATCACGGAAGTAGTTTTTGGTTGGCCGGGTATAGGCAACCTGCTCAATCTAGCAATATTATCTACAGATGCACCAGTTGTTATCGGCGCTGCTGTAGTCTATGCATATCTGCTTGTAGCGACTGTTCTAATACTGGATATAATCTACGGTGTATTAGATCCTAGAGTGAAGGTTGGGTGATTTTGTGAGTAGTGCGCCGGTTGGTTTAAAGTCGGTTGCATACGAAGTCTCTCATTCAAAAAGCGGGCTTGCTGGCATAATAATCTTAGCGTCCATATTATTGATATCAATGGTTGCTGTCTTCTCACCAGAAAATATAATAGAAAAGTGGAATGATCCGCAAGCTTGGCTTGATAAACCGAGGCTTGCTGCGCCGGAGTGGGTTACGATCTTTACCGGCCAAAACTCTTTAAAGACTGTTATAATTAAGCAAGAAGACTTCAGAAAGGATGTACAGAAGGTTGCAGGGCTCAATACTACAAAAATAGAACTTAGGGCTCGGATAACTTACAATTATGATACCATACCAACGGAGGTAAATCTAAACCTAGAGATCATTTCTGAGACGAGGTCATTACTCACAGTAAGGTGGGTCAGACCAGATGGAAGTAGTGTCTTGCTTCTCAGAGAAGCGGTTGAAGCTGGTCAGAAGAGCGTATTCACTTATAGGGACAGAACTGTTTTTGAGAATGTGCAAGCGTATCTCCAAAAGTTAGCTGCACCATCTACATTATCGGTTGGAGAAGTTTTATTTTCGAGCGAAGATTCTTTATTGAAAGGTACAGCCAAGCTCCTTAAGTCTAGTGATGTGAAGCCTTCTAGACCGTATGAGCTTGTGGTTGAAGGTGTATCTGAGAGTAAGTTCTTCGATGTGAACGCTCAGCTTAATCTTCTGGGCTCAGTGTATGGTCTTTGTGGCACAGATAATATGAGGCGTGACATATTTGTGGGTATAGTTTGGGGCGCACCTATTGCCTTAGCATTTGGCTTAGTAGCCGCTTTAGTTGTGACCCTTGTTCAAGCTGTATTTGGGGCTATAAGCGGTTTCTACGGCTCTAGGGTTGACGAGATTATACAAAGAGTTACAGACATCTATCTTGTTCTGCCCTTTCTATCCCTTCTCATAACGATTCAGTTTATTTATAAAACCACAATTTGGACTCTGCTTATAGCAGTAATAGCTCTATCTCTATTTGGAGGGGTAACGAAGTCTGTTAGAAGCATGGCATTACAGATACGCGAAGAGCCATATATTGAAGCTGCGAAGTCTTATGGGGCAAGCAGACCCAGAATCCTATTCCTCTACATACTCCCAAGACTACTGCCCTACACATTCGCCAACATAACAGTCTCAGTGCCTGCATATGTATTCCTAGAGGCTAGCTTAAGCATACTAGGCCTAGGCGACCCAGCATTACCCACTTGGGGTAAGATCATCAGTGAAGCCTTTTCAGGCGGTGCAGCATATTATGGATATTGGTGGTGGATCCTTATACCATCAATATTCATAGTACTTGTTAGCACAGCCTTCGCATTGCTGTGGTATTCCTTGGATAAGGTTTTGAATCCGAGGTTAAGAGAAGAATGAGTGTTTTATTATCCTTGAAGGGTCTAACACTTTACTACCGAACCAGACGCGGTGTCGTTAAAGCCGTTGACGGTGTAAGCTTCGATCTTAAAGAGGGAAGCTGCCTTTCTTTAGTAGGTGAATCTGGCTGTGGAAAGAGTTCTATGGCTTACGCTATAATGCGGCTACTCCCAAGGAACACTCATACCTATTGTGGAGAGCTGATATTTGATGGCAAAAACCTTATGGATCTTACAGAGAACGATTTAAGAAGAGACTTCTGGCTAAAGAAGATGGCTATGGTTTTTCAAGGCGCCATGAATTCTCTTAACCCAGTACTTAATATAGGCGAACAGCTGGCTGAACCTTTTACCATACACTTGGGTTTGGATAAACTAGAGGCGCTGAAGCGTGCCGCCGAGCTCTTGGAGCTTGTAAGGCTTCCTAATTCCTTATTGGATAAGTATCCTCATGAGCTCAGTGGTGGCATGAAGCAGCGTGTTGTTATCGCGACTGCGCTAAGCTTAAGACCTAAGTTTCTTATTTTAGATGAACCGACTTCAGCCTTAGATGTTATAACTCAAGCTAATATAATCAATCTTTTGAAGAGGCTTCAAGAGGAACTAAACCTCACATACATATTCATAACCCATGACTTAGGTCTTTCAAGTGAACTCAGCGACTACATAGCTGTCATGTATGCGGGTAAGGTTGTTGAATTAGGTGATATAGTTTCAATTTTGACGGCGCCAAAACATCCTTATACACAAAAGCTTCTAGCCGCGACGCCGAAGCTCCTAGAAGATGCCAAACTAGAGTTTATCCCAGGCTCACCTCCGGATCTAGCTTATCCACCACCAGGATGTAGGTTCCATCCCCGCTGCCCTTATGTTATGGATGTTTGTAAAGTTAGAGAGCCTGAACCAGTAAAGGTTTCATCCGAACATTATGTCTCTTGTCTACTGTGGGAGAGGGTTTAATGCCTGCGGAAACTTTGCTTCTGCAAGCAAAAGATGTTAAGACTTGGTTTAGTATAGGCAGAGGAATAGTGGGTAAGTCTGTTTATGTTAAGGCGGTGGATGGGGTTAGTGTAGATGTTGGCAAAGGGGAGTCTGTTGCTGTAGTAGGAGAGTCTGGCTCTGGCAAGACGACCTTAGGTAAGACTCTTCTAAGGCTATACAAACCTATCTCAGGTGAAATACTTTACGATAGTAGAAGAATCGATAACTTGAATGAAGATCAGTTGAAGTGGTATAGAAGAGAGGCGCAGATCATATATCAAGACCCATTTGGAAGCCTAAATCCATTCTTCACGGTGGAGCGTATATTATCAGAGCCGCTGTCTATACACAACATAGCAAAACACTATAGTGAGATGAAAGAAATGGTTAACCAAGCGTTGGCAGATGTCAAACTGGAACCGCCAGAAATGTTTGCATCAAAGCATCCTCATATGCTCTCAGGAGGGCAAAGACAGAGAGTAGCAATAGCCAGAGCTATGATACTTAAACCAAAACTCATAGTAGCGGATGAACCTGTAAGCATGCTCGACGCTTCTGTAAGAGTTGAAATTATGGATCTGCTCAAAGGGTTACAAGAAAAATATAAAACTAGTCTTATCTACATCACACACGACCTCGCTACCATTAAATACTTTTCACAAACCCTCTACATAATGTATGCTGGTAAAATCGTTGAATCTGGACCTACTAGAGAAATTCTTAAAGAGCCTCTGCACCCATACACGCAAGCCTTAGTATCAGCTATACCAGATCCTAATCCTGAGAATAGAAAACGGTATAGGAATGTGCCTGCCGGTGAGCCGCCGAGCGCAGTATCGCCTCCTTCTGGTTGTAGATTTCATCCTCGATGTCCTTATCTTATTAAAGGTAAGTGCGAAGTTGAGGAGCCCCAACTTATTGAGATTAAGGGTAGCAGGCGTGTAGCGTGCTACCTTCACACTAAGTAGCAACGCTGTATACCGGCGTAAAAAACTTATGCAAGTATTGTATAGGTATTGGTGTGAAGATATTTGGCGCCGCTTACCGTTAGAGTTAAGGATGCTATGGATACCAAACTGGTTAAGATTGAGAAGGATAGGCCAGCCATCGAGGCTCTCAAGCTGATGTTGGATAACGGTGTTTGGTCTGTTCTGGTGACTGACAAAGGAGTTATAGTAGGTGTGATGACCGAAAGAGACTTCATAAGACGATGTGTAATGAAAGGCTATGATCCGAGTAAGACCCCTGTGGAGAAGTTGATGAGCAGTCCTCTGATAACTATTGAAGCAGATAGACCGCTTGGTGAGGCGCTTCAACTCATGACTACTAAAGGTGTAAGGAGACTCTATGTTACTGAAGGCGGGAAGATAATAGGTAGAATAACACAAACTGAGTTAGCTGAAAAGACCTTAGAAGTATTCACGGCGCTCTCATCGCTTCAGCGTCAGATGTAAATCTAAACAAGCCTTCCATCCACTAATCGCTTCCAAGTTCTCCAGCTTCTCCTAGCGAAAGGAGGCATATCACCATACTTTATCAACCAATCTCTGAGAAAGGATATCGTAGAAGGATCAGCAGGGTATCCGCTTCCAAAATCTCCATACTTCTCTCGTAGAATGGAGATTTCAGCATCACGCTCCACTTTTGCTACTATAGATGCTGCTGAAACAACTGGGTATGTTCTATCAGCAGCGTGCTCCGAAATTACCACAACTTTCCGCTTTAGTGAAGCAAGTATATTGTTTCTAAAGCGTATAGGGTCTGTGTCTGAAGCATCCACATAGACTACTTCAGCGCCAAGTTCTTCGATAACTCTAGCTGCAGCTTCTGCTTCCAAGAGGTTTAGCCTTACAAACTTCTTTCGGCGTATGACATATTTATCGACTTCTTCAGGCGGAACTTTAACTGTAACAACTCTATCAGCTACTTTCTTAATCAACGAGTAGATTTTGGTTCTAGCCGCTGGTGAAAGTGTTTTAGAGTCTCTGACACCTATCTCAGTAAGCTTATCTACTTTACCCTCCTCTAAGGCTACACCAGCCAAGACTAGAGGTCCTATGATGCACCCTCTACCAGCGTCATCAACTCCGCCGACTAACTTTTTACTCAACCTTTTTCACCAAGTAGGTTAAGCACCACTTCCGAGATCTTTGAGACTATCTCATCTGAGTTGTAGAGGTCTATCTCTACAACTTCTACATCTTCAGAAGCCCTTAGTTCATCAGCGAGAGGGTCACGGAGATGCTTATGTATTACACCTATTATTGGCTTACCTGACGAGACAGCTTCTTTAACCGCCTTTCGAAACTCTGGGCTTGCCATCTCCATCGGTCCAATTTCATCACATACAATTAAGTCGCATCGCTGTGCAGCCTCAATAAGCGCCTTTGCAGCCAAATCTGATAACCCCTTAAGATTAACCCTATATTTGCCTACTCTAGGACCCATCTTCTGCTCAACCGAGGCTAATATGACTCTGTTGCCTGAAAGTAGATCTACTATATCAAAGCCCATCCTAATCCCTTTAACTCGCTTCTCTAAGGAGACAACCCCTCCTATGGAGTAACCCTTTGCTCTTACGGTGTTCACAATCTTCATTATTGCGGTCGTCTTTCCCGAGCCTGGTTCTCCGGTGAGCAGCCAGATTCTTTTAACCAAACCTATGCGCATCTACCTTGTAAACACACACTAATATAGGCGGCGCTGGTCAGATTATCTAGTAACCTAATATCAAATTAAGCCTCCCTTATAACATCTTGCTATATAGAAACGGTTAATTCTACTTGTTTAGAAAGGTGTAGTGATGACCGAGCCCCGAGTGAACCCTGAACTGAAGCTCTTAGAAGACAAAATCGCCAATCTAACGCAGGAAAAAAGGAGAGTCATAGAAGACCTCAAAGGAATTAGAGAAGAACGAAGAAATGTAATAACAAACCTTAAAGAAATACGTAATCAACTAAAAGAGCAAAGAAACCTAAGAGACACGGGGATAAATGAGCTAAAACAGTTGATAGAGGAGAGCAGAAATATTGAATCGAGGGTTCAAGAGGCGGTCGAAGCTCTTTCACAAACCAAAAGAGACATCACAAGCAGAACCCACAGAGAAAAGACATCACACGACATAGAGCGCTCTATAGCTGAGTTAGAATGGAGGCTTCAGACAGAGAGGCTTACCAGAGACCAAGAAAAGAATTTGTTGCTAAGAATAAAGGAGCTGCACATGAAGAAGGCTGAACTTAAACAGACAGAAGCAGCTTTAGAAAAGATGAAGCAGCTCTCTTTAGAATCCTCTAACCTCAATACGAAGATGAAGGAAATTAGGGCAAAGATTGACGACACGAAAAAGAAGATAGCTTTGGCAAAAGATGCTATAATTAAACTACTTGAAAGATTGAAAGACCAACAAAGTGACTTAAAGCGGTTAGACCAAGCCATACAAGAAAGAGAGCAGCAACTTAACCTTCTACAAACCCAGCTCAAAGCCAGCGTAGCGAAGCGTAGGGAGATCATCGAAGCAAGACGCTTAGAAGAAGCGAAGAAGGCTCAAGAAAAGATGGAGAAAGAGATAAGCAAACTAAAAGAAGATATTAAGAGCCGCTTTCTAGAAGGAAAGAAGGTCGGTTTAGACGAATTGAAACTTCTACTAAATCCTGAAGATGAAATCACTTAAGTAGTAGAGCCAAGTAAAGCTTTTGGGAAAAGGTTGGAAAAAGAAGGCAAGCCTACGCTACTCGTCTTATGTATCGATAGAGACAATGATATAGGCGCAAAGACCGGCTTACCTACCCCCATTGTAGGAAGAGACAAATGCATAGTAGCTGCAACAAGGCTGGCTTTAGCCGACCCTGAGGAAGCAGATGCTAACACCGTTTTCGCCGCTGTAAAGGAGCACGATGATCTAACACATAAGGGATATTTAGCTGAAGTAGCGATTGTTGCTGGTACACAAAAGAGAGGGGTTGAAGCAGACGAGAAGATAATGCAGGAAACAAAGAGCATACTCAACTCATATAAGGTTGATGGCATCGTCTTTGTCTCAGATGGGGCGGAAGACGAATTTGTAATACCAATCATCCAGAACCTTAAGCCCGTCATATCTGTACGCAGAGTCGTCATAAAACATAGTGAAAGCGTCGAAGCATCCTACATAATTCTGTCAAAGTACCTTAAGATGCTCATCTACGACCCAAGGTATTCAAGGTTCTTTCTAGGAGTTCCTGGTGTACTGCTTCTTACATTCGGTATTTTAACTGTTTTAGGCAAAACTGCTGAAGCTATAGCTGCTTCTCTACTTATATTGGGCTTAGCGTTTGTTGTTAGAGGTTTTGATTTAGATAAGCTCGCTTCAGCTTTAACTCAGATGAGACCCTCTGGATACTTAAGGCTATTTTCAACATTAGCGGCGGTCCTTATACTTATCTCGTCGCTGTATGTTGGGTTTACCACTATAAGCGGCACACCAGAATACGCTAAGATCGTTGTTCGACCGGAGCTTTTCTTTGAATATGGGCCATACCTTATAGGGCTTTTTCTGCAGGAGACTGTTAATCTAATCTGGATAGGGTTTGGAGTTTTCTTGGCTGGTTCAGTGCTATATCACTGGATTAGGCAGAGTTATAAGCTTGTGAGGACTGCTACGACGCTGCTTATCTTACTGCTGCTCTACTTTCCTATGACTCAGATATCACTGATACTCTTAGGTAAGGGTAGCCCAGCTTATCTTATATCACTACTACTAATAGGGTTGGCTATCCTCTTTTTGGTTGTATCCTTAGTCTACCAATATATCATCGTAAAGCGGTTGCGTGGGTGAGAGTGTGTTAAGAATGCTTCTGAGGCTACTAGGTGCTTATAAGATATATTCTCGATACCTTGAACGCCAGATATCCAAAAAAGAGAAGCCAAAACATATCGGCCTTATCTTAGATGGAAATAGAAGGTGGGCTAGAGAAAAATCCTTGCCTACAAAACTGGGGCACTATTTTGGTGCTGAAAACGCTAAAAATCTGCTGGACTGGTGTTATAAACTGGGTGTAGAAAGCGTTACTATTTACGCCTTTTCAACAGAAAACTTTAACAGACCGAAGGAAGAAGTTGATGAACTATTCGCTATCATAGAAGAAAAGCTAAAAGAGCTTCTCAGAGATGAGCGTATACACAAATATAAAGTCAGAGTAAAGGGTATTGGTAAAAAGGACCTACTCCCTGAAAGCATCCGATCTATCCTTGATGAGGTTGAGAGGAGCACGGCGAACTATGACCAACACTTCCTCAACATAGCGTTAGCATACGGGGGAAGAATCGAGATTGTAGAAGCTGTTAAGAAGATATGCGAAGATGTAAAGGCTGGTAAACTCGACACCTCCAGCATAAACACTGCAACAATAGAACGCTACCTCTATACATCCCACTTACCACATCCAGAACCAGACCTGATCATTAGAACATCCGGGGAGGAGCGGCTTAGCGGCTTTCTTCTATGGCAGTCAGCATACAGCGAGTTGGTCTTCTTAGATGTCTTTTGGCCAGAGTTCAGGAAGATAGACCTCATGAGGGCTATAAGAATTTATCAGCAGCGCGACAGAAGGTTTGGTAAATAATCACTTTAATTAAGGTTAACTTGCGGAGGGTAAGATATGTCAAAAGCCGTTTTAGTGGTTGGAGGAGCGTTTGGAGACGAAGGCAAAGGGAAAGTAATCTCCTACTTAGCCATAAAAGATAAAATAGATGTGGCTGTAAGAGGAGGTGTTGGACCAAACGCTGGACACACGGTAGTCTCCTCAGGTAAGACTTATAAAGTTAGGTTAGTGCCCAGCGCCTTTACGAACCCTCAAACCAGACTTCTAATAGGGTCAGGTGTGTTAGTTAACCCCCAACTTTTACTTGAAGAGATCAAGTTGACAGATGTTAGGTCAAGGATAGGTATCGATTATCAGACTGGGGTTATTGAAGAAGAGCATATTCAGCGGGACAGAATGGGACATCTAAAAGAGAAGATTGGAACAACGGGCACAGGCACAGGTCCAGCAAACGCTGACAGGGTTCTAAGAAAAGGTAAGGTTGCAAAAGAGATACCCACTCTACAAGAATTCTTAACCGATGTGGCAGGAGAGGTAAATAATGCCTTAGATTTGGGCAAGCGTGTTTTAATCGAAGGGACTCAAGGCACCTTCCTATCACTATATCACGGAACTTACCCCTATGTGACATCAAAAGACACAACCGCTTCAGCGGTGTGTGCTGATGTTGGCATAGGTCCTCTTAGAGTAGGTGAAGTCATAGTTGTGTTGAAATCCTATCTGACTAGAGTGGGCGAAGGTCCTCTTGAAAATGAGTTGCCGGCTGAAGAAGTGGTTAAACTGGGTTGGAGTGAATTCGGCACAGTAACTGGAAGGATGAGGAGAGCAGCGCCTTTCAACTTTAAGCTGGCTAAAAGAGCGTGTCTACTCAATAGCGCAACACAGATCGCCTTGACAAAGCTTGATGTGCTATTCAAAGATGACGCAAATGTTAAACGCTTCCAAGATCTATCTACAGAAGCTAAAATGTTCGTGGAGAAGGTTGAAGCTGCGACTGGAGTAAGGGTAACACTTATAGGCACAGGACCTAGCGTCGAGGATATGATAGATAGAAGAGGTGAAGTGTAGAATTGAGTAAAGTTGGCGATTCAGTTACAGTCAAATTGAACGAACTTAAGGATCTCGCGCAAAATCTTGCCAACTTCCTTAAAGAGCGTGTTGGTGTAGATGTTTCAGTGCAGGGAGATACTTTAGTTGTTAGCAGAAGCGATAATGAAAAGCTCAACGCTAGAAGACTGAAGGTCTATCTAAAGAGGTTTTTACACATAGAAGGCTTAAGGAAGAAGTATCGCGTTTTAATTAAGAGCGGTGAGTTGAATTTTATAAAGATAAAAGAAGAGGGTTAAGTTTACACGCTGGTCTCAAGAAGCAGAAGGAGGTCTCTCACCCTCCTCACCTTCTCTAAAGTTGTGTTGATGTTTTGAAAGTTGTTTAAAGCTTCACATAACATCTCCTTAGCTTTGTTGAGTAGTGTATGAGGTTCATCTCTTAAGATGAATAGTCGTCTTCTGTCTTCGTGGTCAATGTTCGCAGCAAGCTTTATCAACAATATAGCCAGTTCGAGCCTACTTCTTGCCTTCCAGAGATCCAGTTTGTATTCATCAAACGATTTACTTGAGGTTTGGATCTGTTCTAGTATGGTATAGGCTGATTGAATTTCAATTTTCGCGTTTGTCAATCTTCTCTCTCTAGCATTATCCAACTTTAAATTTCTCCTCTCTGTAACAATTTGATAAAGCGATAGGCATCATCGCGCATAGATGTGTTATTGAACATGACATAGACCCTTTCTGCGTCTTGCTCCTGCACTATCTTTCTCAGCTTTATTAGATCGTCATCACTATATGTGTAGATGTATGGTCTTGAGCCTAATCCGTGTAGTCTGAAGTATTGTATGCTGCTTTCTATAAGCGGCTTTGATTTGAAGGGGTCCACGATATGCACAGCATTGATTTTTTTAAGGACTTCTGCGGTTTCTTGGCTTTCTTTAATCCAGCTTGGGTGCCTAAATTCGACGCCTATGTTGGCGCTTTTTTCTTTGAAGAAGTTTAAAATTCTCTTTACATTCTCATCAGTCTTGTTGAATGATGGTGGGAGGTTGATGACGCAGAATGTTGCTTTGAGTAGTGAATAGATCTGTAGCGTTTTACGCCAGCATTCCAAGGTTTCGCTGCTAGGCTGTAGATGCCCATAATATTCTTGCTTTATCGTCGGTTTTTGGCTGCCCGCTCTTCGCCAAGTTGGGCTTGATATAGGGTGTGTGATACCTTGGAAAGCCTTCATAGTGAATTCAAATCGCTCAGAGACGCTTCTCCTCCATCTTAAAGCAGTCTCAGGTAAGGGGAGCTTATAGAAGGTTGATTGAAGCTCAATAACATTAAACCTCTCTGCATACTTAGATAGGGTTAGTCCAGCTAAACCGCAACACCCAATCTTTACATCCATCGTCTTTCTGAAGAGGTTAGATAATAAGTTATGTAAAAACCTATTTAATCCGCCATAGAAAGTTTAGGTGATGGGCTCAAAGAAGAAGTTAGGTTCACCTATATTCGTAGAGCTGCTTGGCATCAAAGAGTTAGGTCGGCTATGTTGTGCGCTTGAGCGAGCGCCTATGCTTGTCTTCGCCTTTAATTCTAAGGATGAAGTGAAGTTGGCTGTTCATTTGGACACATATTTTGGCAACCCTATATTCTACTATGTTAAGTCAGATAAGTTTGGTCATTTTCTCGAATATCGTAATTCAGCAGGCTTAGAAGATGTACGCATCTCCAACTCGCCAACATTCTTACTCTATGCACCAATTGTTGCTGTAAAGAACATACCTAGCACATTTGGACTCGCTGGTGAGGTTAAGGGTATTAGGAAGCTCTCTTCGATAGAAGTAGTAGATCTGGTAAGTTTAGCCAAGATTAGTGCTTATAGGTTGTTGTTTGAGGAAGCTCCTATGCCCATCTTTGCATTCAAATCTGATGGAGGTTGGGTTGCTGGTATATTCGCCCGTTTAGATGATTCTGATGAATCTTCTATCTTCTTCTACTGCCGATTGGAGAAGGAGCCGAATGGCAGCTTCATAAGGTATTCCACTAAGGCATCTGAGGTTTCCTTTACAGATAAGATTGAAGAGCATGGGTATGTATATCTTAAAGTTATCAGACTAAAGGCTCCTCACCCTCTGGTGTCGAAGGTTGAACAGCTTGAGCTTTAAGGAGCGCCTAGCTGAGGCTTCCCTTTCACACAAGAGTAGGCTGGTGTTGGCTCTTGATCTAAGTGTTGAGGATCAAACACTTCTTGATTCAGCATTAAAGGTTATAGGTCTGGTTGGAGACGAGTTCGCTGCTCTGAAGATAAACTACCATCTTCTTTTACCCCTTGCCTTAAAAGATATAATGTGTATAGTCAAAGATGCGCATAAGAAGGGGTTACAGACGATAGCAGACCTCAAGCTCAACGATATATCATCAACTAACTTAGCTGTGCTTAAAGTTTTGCAGCAAGCACAGTTTGATGCTCTTATAGTTAACCCAATAGTAGGTTACAGAGATGCTTTACAGCAGACTATAGATGAAGCCCATAAAGTGCGGATGGGTGTAATCTTTCTTACATACATGAGCCACAAAGGCGCTTCAGAAGGCTATGGGCTTAGATTAAAAACACCCAGCTCCATGAAGCCTCTCTACACACTCTTTGCTGAAAGGGCGATCAAGTGGGGCGCAGATGGTCTAATTGTTGGCGCTACCAAACCAAAGATCATAAGAGAAGTAGCCAAGTTGACACACAACACACTGCCAATATTCTCTCCCGGCGTTGGTAAGCAAGGAGGCTCAGCTTTAGAAGCTCTTAAGGCTGGTGCAACCTATTTAATAGTTGGTCGCGCTATTCTTGACTCACCCACTATGCTCACTGAGGCTCGAAGGCTTAGGGAAGAGACTTGGTTAGAACACTAAACCTATTGAATTTTTTGAGTTAAGAATCGATGAGCTTCTTTTAGAACATTCTTAGCATTTTGATAAGTAACCTTTGCCAATGCTTCATCTATAGGAAGCCAAATATAGCCTTGATGCTCAAAAGATAGTTTGATATCTTTAGTGTTGGCTTCAGCTAGATAAAATGTTACACTCTTCTTAACCAGCTGGTCACCCTTCTTATAGTAATACTGTATCGTCTTCTTAAAGCCGTTAATAAATTTCAGATCGGTTAAACCTGTTTCTTCCGTGATTTCTCTTATTGCGGCATCAAAATCGCTTTCACCTTTTTCAATGTTCCCTTTCGGGAAGTCCCAGTGGCCTGCTGGGTAGTGTAGTATAAGGTATTCAACATTGTTATCGGATTTGTAGATGATTATTGCGCCAGCAGACTTTTCCTCAAGCAAGGCTCAATATACCATCTAAATATCCGTTTATTTAGCTTTTTAAGCGAGTAGCTTCAAAAGCTTTTCTAACAAGCTGCCACATCCAGCTGCCGCGTAGCCTATCGTCTCTTTTGTTCTAAGGTCAATGTCCTGTAGGCTCCGCTGAAGCATCTTATATGTGCCTTTGGCTTCTTTTACTAAAAATAGTGAAGGTAGGCAGTCGTAAGTCCTTAGTCTAGGGTAAGGCTCAACAAAACCATCGACTCTACCTATCGCGACGTAAGCCGTCTCTAAGGCTGCTGTGCCGAGTATTCTTGGGTGTCTTATGTTATTGATTAGGTTGACCAAAATATTTGGGTCGTTCCGGTATTCTCCTTTGACTCTTAGGCTTAGTGAAACTACTGCGCTTCTTAAATCATCTGTCCTTGAGGGGTGTGCTTCTCTTCCATCTACTCTACACCCTCTACCTCTCGTCGCTGTTATCAGTTCTCCGCTGACGAGGTCTATGGTTCCAGCTGCTTCTATGTCAGAGAACCTTCTACCTTTTGCTATTGCTATGCTTGATGAGAAGAGAGGTATTCCGCGGCTAGCATTTGTGCTTCCGTCAACAGGGTCTACCAGCACCGTTAACTCTGAGGACTGCTCTCCTACTACACCAGCTTCCTCTGAGACTATAAGGCATCTTCCAATTTTTTCATTTAAAAATGTAAGTATTTCTTCTTCAACAATCTTATCAAGCAATAGCGTGCTGTCTCCAGAAGCACCTTCACCAACGATTCTTGATATGTTTTCCATAGGTTTGCTCTCTTTGAACTTTATTTTAGCGTGTTCAAGGGCGTCTACTATCACATCTTCATATATCATTCTATTCACCCTTATCTAGTGGTTTTTCTCTTGAAACTCTGCGTGAAATGTATGCTGTGGCGATGACTAGCGCTACACTTAAAGCAATGGGTAGAGCGTATCTAATCTCCATATTTTCATTAACAGATAATTTGGTCTCATAAGATTCTCCTAAAAGTGTTTCACCATCAAAGCTGAATTTTAGTGTCGGTAAGATCTTTAAGGAGAAGACAGATGAAGGCGTGAATCGAACCTCTCTATTTACTATCTCGCCAGCTTTAAGCTCAGAGATCTTTAACTCAATAGGTGTTTGTGGTGTCTCAACACCCGAAAACGCTAAACTGATATGGATATCGCTGACCGTTAATGAAGAGGGGTTAGAAACTACTAAGGTAAGAGCGTTTTCTTGCTTTTCGACAAGGCTTCTTGGGGCTTGCAGACTCAAACTTATAGGCTTCTCTACCGATATCTTTATTGGCGCTACCTTTAACGAATGGTTTTGTGTTGAGAAGATGAAACTACCTCCAATCGGTAGATAGTCATATGCTCCCTCGGCAGCATAGCGTATGTTAAATTCAAGTTCAAGCGTCTGCCCTACATCCAACACTTCATCAGCCTTCTCTATGAAAGAAGATTCAGCATAAGAATAGTTTAAGGATCTAATCTTAATGTTGTAAACCGGAAAGGGTCCTAGGTTTACTATTGAAGCCTTTATGTTAGATGTTGACCCTCTGAACCCTACAGTCTTAGAGATGTTAAAAGAAACTCTAACCCCTTCAGCGTAGGTGTAAGAGTTTGAGGCGGATTTGAGTTTAAAACCGCCCCAATCTACCTCACCTAGTATGGGTGGTTGAACAAAGTTGATGTATTCGCTCGCTCTTAAAGTGTAGCTGAAGTTTTGCTGAATCTCGCCTTTACTGACTAAAGACACAACCTCAATACTTCCAGCTTTTTGGGTAAAGTCTCCTCCTGTGAGTTCGAAGCCTTCTGGTAGATTTGTTGTGAGTCTAAGTGTGGTTCCATTAACTGAAGTGACTTTTACGGCTACAACACTTTTTAAAGTGAAGCCAGATTTGTCTGGAGAGATGCTTGCTGACTGCATTAGATTCAGTTTTGGCGCTCCAATTGTAGAGCGGCTGAACAAAACAGAAACAGTATTCGTGTAGGTTTGTTTTTCACCCTCCTCATCAACCCATTGCACCAAGACTTTAACTTCACGGAGAGGCTGCGTTAGATGCTGTGGTTCAACAAGGACTTCGACCTTCCAGTTTTCAAGCGGCTTAAGAATAGGGTTATGTGCAACGCTAATATTCTCTACTCTAACAGATATGTTTTCAGCGCTTCTAGCACCTAAGTTGCCGACCTTCAGAATCAAAGTGTTTGATGGTTTAAGAGGTGTAGGTTCTTGTGCCTCTAAGGTTGCAATAAGTGTGGGGCGTGGCTTGTTTAAGATTAGCCTTATGTCGTTGGGGTATGCTCTACCGTTGAAGACTTCGCTGCCGAGTCTGTAAGTGTAGGTTATTGGTGTTTCTTTCCCCTCTACTAGGAACTCTGAGGGTGTTTTTTCCTTTACTTTTATGACATAGCGCAGCTCTTCTTTTTCACCGGCTTTGAGTGTAAGGTTGGTTAGAGTTGTCTTGCCGCTGACTAAATCGAACTTCTCCACCCACCATCTTTCATTTAAACTTAAGCCTTCCGCAGCCCCGCTCCCTACTGGGGCAACATTCTGAATTTTAATGGTAACTTCGACCGTATCCTTGCCCTCAACAGCCTCCACTACCCCACTATCTACTAGCCTTTCAACCTTGAGTAAAGGAGGGCAGTATATTAGATCAATCTTAGATAAAAGAGGTTTCTCACCACCAGCCAACTTAAACGAAACCTTCGAAGAAATGTTTTCTGGGAAGTTCACCACAGTAGCAGACCTTAAAGAGTTGTCCTTAGATATAAGTGCATCAGCAAACACAACTTCAACTACAGTCTCAGCAACATCTTTAGAAGCTGTGGTATTAGAGAAGAGGGGTAAAACAGAGTCAAAGTCGAAAGTAGGCGTTAACCCTTTAGATTCAGCGTAAAGGAGCGTTAGATGCTTAGAGAAGCTTGTCTGAGACCTCTGAACATCTAACACTATAATCTGTAGGTTCTTCTTATCAAAGATCGACTTTAGAAGGTTGGTAAAGCCGTCTTTTAACTCTGGTAGAGCATCTAAGAGCATTTTACTAGTAAATTTGAAGTCAATGTGTGAATAGTATGTGTATTTGGAGCCTTCTGCGCCTATCGGTATAAAAGCTGCCTTCAAAGTCTTCCCTAGGGCTTGGGCTGCTGAGTCAGCTTGCCTTTTGCCTTCAGCCTCGACTACGAGGTTCAACCCTTCTTTTGGAACTGGGTTTATAGGCAGCGCTTTGTATCCTTCGTCGCCAAGTATATAGAATTCTGGAAGCCACTCCGCTACATGCGACGCTATTAACCTATAGCTGTTAACGCCTTCTAGAGGTAGGTTATCTAATTCTCTTAGGCTTAAGTCTTCTCCGCTCAACGCTGCACTTACTACCACCGAATCCTTAGTCACAAAGATCTTCAGGTCTTCCTTAAGAGGCGCAGTTGAAGCTGAAGCTAAGTCATATTGAGCAAGAATAGATGAAGCTAATATTATTATGAGTAGTAGGGTCTTCTTCAAAGGTCTTCTACATACCGTGGTCAGCCGTGGTGTTATAAAGTTGTCCTACCGCTTTTTCGAAGTTGTCTCCTCTGGATCGTCTACACCCTTCTCATTTAACACGAAGACGGTTTCACGCTCAGGATGATAGGGGCTGTCTATAATCCTAGCGATTCGATTCTTACCCGCCTTCTTAAGGTAAATCCTATAGGTGCTGGTATGAGCTACCACATGCCCCCCTGTAGGCTTACTTGGGTCACCGAAAAAAACATCCGGCGCAGCTTGGACTTGATTCGTAACTACAACCGCTAGGTTTCTTGCTTCAGCTGTCCTTAGAAGTAGATGCATGAATCTGTTTAACCTCTGTTGCCTCTCAGCTAAAGTTCCTCTGCCGAGAAACTCAGCTCTATAATGTGCGACCGCTGAATCTACAACAACTAGCTTTATGGGCATCTTATCAACCACAGAGCCTATCTCAGAGACTATAAGTTCTTGATGTGAGCTGTTGTATGCCTTTGCAACTATGATGTTATCAAGCGTCTTTAAGGGCTCTAACCCACGCGCTTCTGCGATCTGAAATACTCTCTCAGGCCTAAATGTGTTTTCGGTGTCAATATATATAGCGCCAGCCTCGAGCCCTCCTTTATCTCTGCTCAACTGAACGGTTACGCATAGTGTGTGGCAGAGCTGAGTTTTGCCGCTACCAAATTCACCATAGAATTCTGTTACTGCTTGTGTTTCTATACCTCCATCAAGAAGCTCGTCTAAATTCTTGGAGCCAGTGGTTATTCTCTCGATGTTCTGCCTCTTTTTATAGATTTCACTAGCTGGGATAAACTCTTTCTCAAGCAGCCCCAGCTCCATAAGCCTCAGCCTAGCGCTACTGTTGAACTCAATAGCCTTCTTAAGGTCTACACCTATAGCTTCGGCTATCTCACTCGGTCCGCGGATAGCAAGATCGAGCACGGTATATATGCCAGCGTTCTCTAGCTTCTGCTTAGTCACAGGCCCTATACCATCTAATGTGTCAAGGCTAAGTTCTTCTATACTCATCCTATAAGATGCTTGTTAAAAGGTTGTTTATAACAGTATTTGAAGCGCTAAAGGTGCACCTAATTGTGGGGATTTTCGATACAAGCTTTAATGAAACCCAAGTATACAGGGTTTGGAGCGCCCGGTCTACTAGTGAACTCAGCGTGGAATTGTGTTGCTAGAAAGAAAGGGTGGTTCGCTATTTCAAGTATCTCAATCCTCTTACCTTCGTCGCTATACCCAGAAAAGATTACATTCTTCTCCTCAAATAGAGGCTTATATCGTTGATTGATCTCATATCTGTGTCTATGCCTTTCTCTAATGATCTTCTTACCATACAGCTTGAAAGATAGAGTCTTCTCCTTTAACATTATATCGTGCCCACCTAACCTCATAGTAGCACCAATTTCCTTAACACCCTTCTGTTCAGGCAGTAGGTCTATCACAGCGTGCTCTGCGTCTGGGTCAAATTCTGTTGAATTAGCCTTCTCCAATCCACAAAGGTAGCGCGCTATTGCTATGGCTGCCACTTGAAAACCTAAGCATATACCTAGATAAGGAATACCCTCTCTGATAGCATAGCCAGCAGCCTTTATCTTCCCCTCAACTCCCCTCTTCCCAAATCCACCCGGTATAAGTATACCATTATAGGATCTAAGATTGTTAAGTGCTTGCTCGCTCTTTTCGATAAGTTCTGAGTCTACCCAATCTATGTTGACGGATGCACCTAACTTGGCGCCTGAGTGTAGTAGGGCTTGGTTTACGCTCACATAGCTGTCTGCTAAGCTCACATACTTCCCCACCATGGCAATATTCACCATTCTCTTAGCCTTCTTGAACGATTCAGCCACCTCTATCCATTCACTCAAATCGCTACGCTCTATCTTTAGGTTAAGTCTGCTTGCGATAACTCTAGTCATCCCTTGTTTCTCAAGCACCTCAGGCACATCGTAAATAGATTCAACATCTGGATTTGATATGACAGCCTCAAGCGGCACACTAGTGAATAACGATATCTTCTCTCTTGCTTGCTGCGCTAAAGGCCTCTTGCTACGAACAACAATTATATCTGGCTGTATTCCTATCCTTCTCAGCTCTTGAACGCTATGCTGTGTAGGTTTAGTCTTCTGCTCCTTTACCGCCTCTAACTCAGGCGCTAGTGTGACGTGTAAGAAGAGTGAGTTTAAGGGGCCGAGTTCAAGTCTCATCTGCCTCATAGCCTCCAAGAATGGTAGGCTTTCGATGTCTCCTACTGTTCCTCCACACTCTACTACACCTATCTCAGCGCCGTCGCTTTCAACTACCTGCTTTATCCTTTTTTTAATCTCATCTGTTACATGTGGTATTATCTGCACACATTTGCCTAGGTAGTCTCCTCTCCTCTCAGCCTCTATCACAGCCTTGTATATCTGACCTGTCGTTATATTATGGTGCTTACTGAGGTTTTGATCTAGAAATCGTTCGTATGTTCCTATGTCCATATCTGTTTCGCCGCCGTCATCTGTTACGAAAACTTCACCATGTATGATTGGGTTCATCGTGCCAGCATCTACATTAAGATACGGATCTATCTTGATGCACGTAACCTTTAACCCCGAAAGTTTTAGAAGCTTGGCTACAGAGGCTGCTGTGACTCCTTTACCTAACCCTGACATCACTCCACCTGTTACAAAGATATACTTTGGCACACCAGTCTCTTTACTGGCATAAAATTAAGTCTTTAGTTTACTTGACTAAAGGATACATAGGGTATGCTAAGTCAGCTATATCAACATCATACCGTGCTATTCTTGAAAAGCTGGATGATACCCGTGAGATTGCCGAAGCATTCTCGTTACTTCCTATAGAGCTCTCAAGCTTAGCTATTTCCTCTACCACATCTTCATATAGCTGCACTACGTGCCTACCCTCCTCAGAATTTTTAGATAGAAAAGCTCTGACAGCAGATTCCTGCATCATGCCGAGTATTTTTAAGATATTTGAAGTTGCTTCCTTTTCAGTAGAACCTAAAGTGTTTACAATGGAGACTATCGAAGACTTGGCTATATCTTCAGCAGTATCCCCTATCGCTTCAAGTAGGTAAGCTGAGAGCCTATAGTCCAAGCAGTCTATAGTTGAAAGTTTAAGTTTAGCGGCTAGCTTGTTATCCATCGCAGCCGTTCTGACCACTCTGACGAGTAAAAAGTAGAGGCGGTCAACCTCATCATCTCTCTCAGAAACAGATCTCTTTAGAAGCGTATCTCCTTGCATCAAAGCTTGAACAGCATCGGGTAACATACCCATGGTGATGAGATGCATCCGTCTGAAGATCTTCTCAGGGTCTAAAGCTGTTGTTTCAAGGAGAAACTGCGCCGTTATAGACTTTGTGTCTTCTTCAACTATCTCTAACCCTACGAGTTGGCGTATAGCCTTCTTCATGGCTTGTGCATCTTCATAAGGTATCCTTTCTCTACTTACAATCTTTATTATGTCGAAGCCGAGGAGGTATGAACCTGTTATTAGATTTATCAACCTCCTCATATATTGAGCGGGGTAGGTTAGAAGGATCTCCTTAGGTTTCTTTTCAGACTCGGAAGCTGGAAAGATTATGAGCCCTCCTCCCGGAGTTGCTTCTAATGCGAGTAGGCTTCCTCTGGTTATGTTATTTTTTCGAACCCAGTCTTTTGGTAGAGATACTAGAAGTGTTCCACCGCCCATCTCTTGTGCTCTTCTAAGTTCCAATCTTCAATCTATTTGTCTATATAGTAGATCTATCTTATCTATATTTCTTTTTTGAACCTTTCTTCACTCCACACATTTCCCCTTTCGTGATAACCTCTGGCCTCCCAATAGCCATCGACATATTCTCTAAGAATCCTTATAAGGTGAAGCCACTTGGCGCTTTTCCAAGCATATAAATGCGGTATAAATGGTCTTGCGGGAAAGCCTTGCTCTATTCTAAGAGGCTGCCCATCTATCTTCAGCGCTATAAGAGCAGCATCTGAAAGAGCGTCTTCAATAGGCACAACAGTGGTGTAGCCGTCTAAGCAGCCGAATAACACATACTTAGCAGCGGGTTTAGGTCTGGCCTTTGCGATTAAAGTTTTAAGCTTAACACCTTCGAATTTAACCGAAGGCACGCTCCACTTGGTGACGCAGTGAAAGTCTCTTATAACTTCGCACCAGCTTTGTTGTGAAAGCAGCTCTTTGTATGTTAGAGTTAGGGTTTGTTCAACTTCTCCATCGATAGTAAGTCTCCACTTTTGAAGGTCTACATAGGGTGTGCCTAACGCTGAATATATTATAAATCGGTTAATATAGCGTTGCCCTATCGGTAGCGAGTTTGCTCTTTCCACAAGTATTTTATACGCTATGCTTGCCTAAAGCCTTTAGGGTTACAGTTAAGTAGATAGAATACAATCAAGCTAATTGATGATTAGTATAGATCCTTTAGGCTTCGTAAGATCAGATTTTGACGAAGATAGAGGTGAGAGAAACGAGGGGTATGCATTGCTCGAACTTAACCCTAAATATACAGAAGCTCTAGATGGTATTGAAGAATATTCACATATAATCGTAATCTTCTGGATGCATAAGCTCGATAATCAACTTCGCACTATCCTAAAGACGCATCCCAGAGGAAGAGAGGATATACCTTTGGTTGGTGTCTTAGCCACAAGAGGCAAAGCTAGACCCAATCCAATAGGTGTAAGTGTAGTGCAGCTTGTTGAGAGAAGCGGCAATATTTTAAAGGTTAAGGGGCTTGATGCTTATGACGGCTCTCCGATCTTAGATATAAAACCCTATGACTTCTATGATGTTAAAGCAGACATAAGAGTGCCTGAATGGTGGTTGAAAATAAGTAGTAGAAAAGGTTAGAACGCAACTTGTTAAATAAGACAACATCACTGCTGGCAGATAATTTAAGAAAGGCAAGCGTAAAGGAAACGCATCTATTTGAAAAAATAGGTGAGAGCAAAGTAAGGTGTTGCACTTGTGAGAGAAGATGCCTAATACCAGACGGAGGAAAAGGCTTCTGCGGAACCAAATACAATATAGCCGGTAAGCTCTACACAATAACATACGGCTCAATATCATCAATATCAATAAACCCCATTGAGAAGAAACCCTTCTACCACTACTGGCCTGGCAGTAAAGCGTTAACGATAGGCACATGGAGCTGCAATTTCACTTGCCCATGGTGCCAGAACTACAGCATCAGCAAGAAGAAGCCTAAGCAAACAGATGAGATCATAGAGCCCAAGGCTCTCGTTAAGTTAGCCGAGGAAGAGGGTTGTCAAGGAATATCCTTCTCATTTAATGAGCCGACTCTATTCTTCGAATATGCTCTTGATGTCTTCCCCCTCGCTAAGAAGCGTGGACTATACTGCCACTATGTAAGTAATGGGTATATGAGCGCAGAAGCCCTACGCTTGCTAGTTGAAGCTGGTATGGATGCCATAAAGGTGGATATAAAGGGAAGTGAACAGGTGGTAAAAAGGTTCTGTGGCGCCTTCCCTGAACCGATTTGGAGAAACATAGGCTTAGCCAAGGAGCTTGGTTTGCATGTTGAAGTTGTTTTTCTGCTTATACCTAATGTAAACGACAACATAGATGATGTAAAGGAAATCGCTCGAAGAGTTAGAGAAAGTGCTGGCGAAGATACACCTCTACACATCACAAGATTCTACCCAGCATACAAGATGCTCAATACACCGCCAACACCAATCTCCACCTTAGAAGCAGCAGTAGAAGAAGCTAGAAAGGTGGGTTTAAACTTTGTCTACATAGGAAATGTAGCTGGACACGAGTATGAAAACACTCACTGCCCAACCTGTAAAACCCTTTTGATAGAGCGATACGGTTTCACGGTAACACGCTATTTTATAACCCCATCTAAGAAGTGCCCTAACTGTGGAGAAAGCATACCAATAGTCGGCGAGCCACATAAAGTGATAAGATGATCCCTAAACTATTCGTAAGATCTAAAGGTGTTCCTCAAGACGATGTTGAACATATAGTAAAAGTTATCAAAGAATGCTATGGAACTCTTCAACCCACCAACCTAGAAGCGGTTGAAGTGAACATCTTCCAGAGAAGCAGCGAAGCATTAGCCTTCCTATCCTCACAAGCCCAAGCTGCGGGTGTAAAATCAAGTGGTTACGACGAAGAATTTTACGCATACCACCACGCTTGGACAGGCTTACCGAGCATAATTATCAGCATAGAGAAGCTCAGCACCCTAACCTCTATCTTAGTCGATGCTTGCATAAGACACGAGGTAGCTCACACCGTGTTGCACGGCGAGCTCCGCTACTATGTCATACCACTTCCCCCAGCGTATCAAAAGCTAAAAAGATGCCTTAAACTACCTGAAGAATATCTGCTCGACTTAACCTACCTAACTTCAATAGCAGTAAAAGACTATGAAGCAACCAAACTTCTCTATGAACACAACTTCAAAGAGGATCAACTGAAGTATGCTGAACATCTACTAGACGAAGGCTTGGACATAAGCCTCTGGAAGATAGTGGAGCATAACCCTTCTGCAAAAGCTCTCTTCCTAACAGCTAATCTAAAAGTGCCCTTCTGTATAAAACCGCTCTTAAACCAAAAGAACATACATTTACGCAAAAAACTCGAGGACTGTCTATATCCTCTACACGAATACCAGCAGAAGATGATAGAAATAGTAGATGAGGCGACACAACATTTCAGCGAAGACACTTACCACAATATACAAGTAGTCGCTGAAAACCACAGCCAAAAAATCCTACAAAAAATCTTCAACATCAACCTTTATAAGAGCAGCGGTCAAAAACAAGTGGGATGAAGTGATCGCCGCTCCAGACTGAGTTCAGAGACAACCCCTAATCTCTGAACGTTGAAGAACTCGCGACGATCTGACCTAAAAGTAGGTGAATGTATATTGAGCACCAATATTATAACGCCTGAACAGATGCGTATCGTTGAGGAACGCTCAGCTGCCTTAGGTGTATCAAGACTACTTTTAATGGAAAACGCTGGCTGTGCAGTCGCCAAGGCCATCTTAGACTCAACTGTTAATCTGAGTAAAGGTGTTTTGGTGGTTGCTGGGCTTGGAAATAATGGTGGAGACGGATTTGTCGCAGCCCGTCACCTAGCTAGCGGAGGCGTGAAAGTTAAGGTGATTCTTCTGGGTAAGGGAGAGGAGATAAAAGGCGAAGAAGCAGCTATAAACTGGAAAATCATCTCAAACATGCAACGCTCCATCGTAGCAGCTGAAGCTAACAATCGAGAAACGCTCCTAAGGTGCAAAGAATTATTCGACAGTAGCAGCGTGATAGTAGACGCTATCTTCGGCACAGGAATAAAAGGTGAAGTTAGAGAACCCTTTGCTACAGCCATAGACTTAATCAACGGCTCAAACGCATACAAGGTCTCAGTTGACATACCATCAGGGTTGGATCCCACAACAGGAGAAGTTCAGAGCAAAGCGGTTAAAGCAGACCTAACAATAACCTTCCATAAAGCCAAACCAGGGCTGTTTAAGAACAAAAAGTTTGTAGGCAAATTGATTATAGCGCCAATAGGCATACCTCCAGAGGCTGAGATGTAAATTGGGTGTGCTACAGATACTCGTAGGCTCTATGCAGAACTTTACTTACCTTATCTGGGATGAGGATACAAAAGAAGCCGCGGTTATAGACCCCTCGTGGGACCTCGAAAAGGTGTTAGAAGAAGCAGAGGCAAGAAACCTTAAAATTAAATACATATTAAACACGCATACACACTACGACCACTGCATAGGAAACGAACAGATAAAGAAGAAGACAGACGCCATAACAGTAGGAGGGACAGGAGCTAAAGTTAAACTCGACAAAATCATCAAAGACGGAGAGCAGATAACATTAGGCAACTCAAAAATAACAGCACTAAGCACACCCGGACATTCCCCAGACGGCACTTGCTACCTATTCGAAGGAAACCTATTCACAGGAGACACACTATTTGTAGGCGAATGTGGAAGGACAGACCTAAGCGGTGGAAGCGCAGAAGACCTCTACGAAAGTCTATTCAACAAAATACTAAAACTAGATGATAGCATAAAAGTATACCCTGGACACGATTACGGCCAATCACCTTACTCAACTATAGGCTTCGAGCGTAAAAACAACTATACGCTTCAGCCAAGGACAAAAGAAGAGTTCGTCAGGTTTATGATGTCTCCCTGACGAACCTCATAGTCTTGAGGCTACTACACTCCAATCTATGTTTTTGAAGAATGCTTCTATGTAGTCCGCTCGCTTCAATCCGTAATCTATCATGAATGCATGCTCGAATACATCCATTACGAGTAGTAGTTTGCATCCAGCTAGGTGTCCAACGTCGTGCTCGTTGATCCAAGAGTTATACAATTTATTTGATACGGGGTCTAAGTAGAGAACAACCCAGCCTATTCCTCTTACGACACCAGTTGCTTTGAACTCCTTCTCCCAATCAGCGTAGCTTCCGAAGTCTTCATTTATCTTCTTTGCAAGCTCTGATTTTGCGTCAAGCGGTTTTCCTCCGTTTACCATGTTGTCGAAGTAGTATTCGTGTAGTCTCATCCCATTCCATTCCCATCCGAATCTTCTCTTTAACTCTGCGTATTCTGGTGTATTTGCTTTACCTTCCTTGAGCATAGCCTTCAAGGTCTCTGAAAGTTTGTTTGTATTATTCACGTAGCCTTGGTAGAGTGTAAAGTGGTTTTTGAGGAGCTGTTCGCTGAAGCCTGGAGTGCCAAGTAGCCTACTATAGTCTTTTGCTTGATAGCTCATAGTTATATAATAAGTCATTTGTGTCTTAAATTTGTTACTGGTGCGACAAATATGGCTAAGATGGTCTATTTATTAGAGGATGTGATAAAAGGAATGCTGGACTACTTTAAAGCGCTTCATCCAATGGAAGGTATTCTTCTGCTTCGTGGGAGGGTTAAGAAAGATGCAATATACGTAGAACAATTAATTCTACCACCTAACTCGATACAAGGGGAGGGATTCTCTTCTTTTTCACCGTATGCCTTACCTCTAGACCTCTCTATAGTCGGTTTAGCTCACTCCCATCCTAATGGTGTGCTTAAACCATCGATAGAAGATTTGAACAACTTCTATGGCAGACTTATGGTGATAGCTACTTACCCATATAGATCTGAAGAAGATATTGGTGTCTTCGATAGAGAGGGTGCATGTGTGCGTTTCAAGTTGATTTAAGCTGGAATTATGCAAAGAAAGACTAAGTCTTCTTCACCTACATTTCTAAACTGGTGAACCTCATTGGGGGGTATGTAGATCACCGACCCTGATTTGATCGCATAACGGTGCTTGTTGTTCAAAACTTCACCTACCCCTTGAAGAACATATACTTCGTGTTCAAAGTCATGTGAATGTAAAGGAGTATATCCGTTGGGTTTTATCCTGAATCTCCGCATTATGAAGTTTGGCGCTGGCGGTCTATTTATTAAGATCTGAATGGTAGTCCCTTTGGCTTCTTCCATCAGCACATCTTCTTCCTTAACTTTATCAGCATCTACTACTAACAAGGATTAACACTCCTAGGCCATCGCCGCAACGTTAATGGTTGAGGTTAAGTTTAAGCTTGTTCCAGCAGCCTATAAGGATTCTTCTTTCTGCCTCTTCTATACTGCCATATGCCGTAGAGTTTGCCACATTTCGTGCATAGAACACCTCTGTTAGAGTAAAACATGACATCGCCACCACAGCTGCATACTCCAAATACTCCTTTATCATTAAGGATAATGGGTTGGTCTCTGTTTTTAACGTCTTGGTGTATGTTTTCTTTTTGGTAGATATTTTGCATCACCATAGGATTAGTTTGTGAACTATTTAAATATAACGCAGTTATATACTATCGAAAGTGGTAATCTAACGCCGCAATCCTCACATCTTTTTTTAATTTTCGAGATTTAAGCTAATAAAATAGTGCGAATCACAACAACAAAGAACCTAATATAGTGCCTCCTTAAGCGCGTCTTTGCAGAGACAGGTGCGCTCGGCTGGTATTGTAGGTATCATATCGAGAAGAATACTTTTAACCTTACCTATGTTCTTAAGCAGCGTCTCAATAACTTCCGCTCCAGAAACGGGTTTATCTGCCCAGACATCGTAATCTGTCACAGTTGCAAGAGTAACATAGCAGATCTCTGCCTCTCTCGCTAAAACACATTCAGGTACTAGTGTCATACCTATGATATCAGCGCCCCAAGCTCTAAACATTTTGGATTCGGCTCTTGTTGAGAATCGCGGCCCTTCTATGCATACATATGTTCCACTTTCGTGCACTTTGAAACCGAGTTTCTTTGCTGATTCAGCCGCGATTTTTCTTAGCTCTGGGCAGAAGGGGTCTGCTGTTGATATGTGGCATATTCTCTGACCTTCGTAGAATGTGCTTGGTCTAGATTTGGTTCGGTCTATGAATTGGTCTGGTATGACTATGTCCCCAGGCTCTATATGCTCTCTTAGGCTTCCTATGGCTGAGGGTGCTATTATGCGTTTTACTCCTAGGCTTTTTAGAGCCCAGATGTTAGCTCTGTAGTTTATTAGGTGTGGTGGGATTCGATGACCTTTGCCGTGTCGTGGTATGAAAGCTATTTTCCTACCTTTGTATGTGCCTAAGGTTACTAGGTCTGATGTAGGGCCGTATGGTGTGTAAACTTTGACTTCTCTAACTTCTTCAAGTATATCTGGGTCGTAGACGCCTGTGCCTCCGATTATTCCTATCTCAGCTTCTTCACTCATATTTATTCACCTTAATATGTTATGAGTGTTGTAACTTTGTAGCCTTTAAGCTTCTCTCTACCCTTAAGCTCCAACAACTCTACTACAAAGGCGAATCCTACGACAACCCCACCAAGGCGTTCGATGAGGTCTGCGGCGGCTTTTGCCGTTCCGCCTGTAGCAAGTAAGTCATCGACTATGAGCACTCTCTGCCCTCGCTCTACCGCATCCTTCTGTATCTCCATCGTTGCGCTACCGTATTCTATGGTATAGTTTACCTTTACAGTTTCACCGGGTAGTTTGCCTTCTTTCCTAATCGCTATAAAACCTTTTTGCATATTTTGTGCAATTAATGCGCCAAATATGAATCCCCTTGACTCTATGCCGGCTATTAGATCTATTTCTTCACTTTTCCACTGCTTAATGATCTCATTTACAGTATAGCTCAAGGCTTGTGGATTCTTAAGTAAGGGCATAATATCTCTAAAGATGACGCCTTGCTTAGGCCAATCTGGGAAGCTTCGAATTATCTGCCTTAGATCCATAGCAGCAGTTAGAGTAAGTGGATACAAAAATATGTTGCTGTCAATGTGTTGGAGAAGATTTTCAGCTAGCTGAGAAGACTTATTACGGTAATCTTTGGTTGGTTCGATGAGCAGCTATGCCAAAGCAAGGGTTTGTTAAAGCGGTTGAAGAAGATAAGTTATCAAATAATACGCTTTTGGTTACGCTTCTGGATGGTGTGGAGGTTCTTATATGCAAAGTCGGCGGGAAAATATTTGCTACTTCAGCACGCTGCACACATAAAGGGTGTTCTTTGAGTGAGGGCTGGATTGAGGATGGTATCATAGTATGTGGCTGCCATCTTTCTAAGTTTGATCCTCATAGTGGTAAAGTGGTTAAGGGGCCGGCTGAAACGGCTTTAAAGACCTTTGAGGTTCAAGATGGCGAAGGCTACATCTGGGTCAAGCTTTGATGCTTTGAACTCTGTTGAAGTATTTTGCTACCGCATCTTTAATGAACATTCCATCTAGTTTACCGTGCGGCGTAGGTGTTTCAAGTATTCTCTTCGGTATGCGTAGGGTCTCAGCGTTAAAGCCTTCCCTTCTTTTGAATTCGTGCTTAAGTGCGAGGATTTCGTAACCTATGCTCTTCAAATTATCCAAGCTCAAATCCCAGCCTATAACCTTCAATGCCTTCTGCACAACTTCGGGCTTATAGATCTCTCGGGAGAAGAAGCAGACCACAAGTGTAGATAGAATCTGCCTCCAAGCCTCTTCTTCAAATAATGTATCTGCCACAGAGGATGGTGTTGGTGAAACTTTTGAGGCTAAGAGCTTCTGATCTAGGCTGTAGCCGGCGCTATCAAGGTGGCTATGTCTTGCCCCAGTTAGATAACCGATGTGTGCTGCTGGGCCAGTGTGGTATCCCGGCATTTCGTTTCCTCCAAATGCGAGTGCATATTCTAAGCTACCATACTTCGCTGCAGCGTATTCTACTCCTTGGGCTAAGGCTTTGTAGAATTCGTTCGGCTGTTCAACAATATAGTTTACAGCTTTTATGTATGCGTTGTAGTCACCCCATTTAAGTTGTGTTATGGTGCCTTCTGCCTTGTTTGAAATTAAACCATTCTCTTGGGCTTCTGTTGCCCAAGCTAACGCTACACCGCAGCTCATAGCGTCTAGACCAGCTACCTCAACTTCATCTATGAGTTTCAATAAGCCTTCAGGAGAAGTTATGCCCAGCATAGTTCCTAAAGCATAGATAGGTTCATAGTCATATGAGATCATCGTTGTCTTATAGAAGTATGGTTCTTTTTCATAGGGTTCTCTTAAGGCTGCTAGATGTATGCAGCTGACTGGACAGTGCCCACATGATACTCTTCGCCCTAGGTAGTTCTTTGCTAGGTTTTCGCCAGATATGGCTTCGACTTTATCAAGGCTCGCTTGCTTTAAATTGTATGCAGGTAGGGCTTGTATCTTATTAAGTGGTATTAAATTCATCGGTGTGCCTATGTCGTGGTATTTCTTTAGGGCTGGTGCCGTTGTCTCTAGCGTAAATATTTCCTGGTAGAGTTGCTTATACTCTTTGATGTCTCTAACTTGTATGTTATTTGTTCCAGCTATTGTTACTGCTTTAAGCTTCTTACTTCCAAAGACTGCTCCAAGCCCAAGTCTGCCGAAGTGTCTGTAGGTTTCTGTTATTACGCATGCATATCTTACCAAGTTTTCGCCAGCACGACCTATTCTCATGATTGTTCTGAGACCAGCGCTGCTCTCTCGCTCTCTAATCACCCTACCAACCGTATAGCTGCTTCTCATACCCCAAAGCACCCTAGCATCTCTGAAACTTACCTTACCATCGTGAATAGAGAGATAGATTGGTATATCACTAGCCCCCTTAATGACTAAAGCACCAAGCCCAGCTGACCTAAGAGCTATTCCGCTCCTACCACCTGCGTGGCTTTCACCTAGGTTGCCAGTTAAAGGAGACTTGAACATCGCTACAGTTTTAGATGCCATAGGGAAGATGCAGTTCAAAGGCCCAGCAGCAAAGATTATCGGGTTATCTGGACCAAGAGGGTCTGCGCCTTTTCTACATTCCTCGAGAAGAAGTTTGATGGCTACCCCTGAGCCTCCAATATACTTCTCGAAGAGATCTGCTCTTTCTTCAATCCAGAATCTACGCCTCGTAAGATCAACATACAATACTTTTTGGATAGGATCTCTTTCTATCACTGTTATACACCTCTCGAGAGTTCTAGCACGCCGTAAGGGCAAGCTTGAACACAAAGCCCACAGTGCACACATATCATAGGTTTATCTGACTCGCTATCCCATAAAACAGCTTCAACCGTGCAAGCCTCAACGCAAAGTCGACAACCTATACATTTAGCTGCATCTAAAAGCACACCTCCACCAGACCTAAGCTTTAAAGCATCTGTAGGACACACACTAGCACAAGGCGGATCTTCACAAGCCCTACAGACTTGCACGATAAACCCCCGCTCTATACCGCCTGCCGAGCGTATTAGTATGGCAGTCTTACTTAAACCACCTGCACCAAATCTGCGTGAGCACGCAAACATGCAGCACTGGCAACCTACACAAAGGTTTACATCTACAACCGAAAGCCTTGTTTTGACCAACTCGCCTCTAAAGTTTAATAGCATCTCCTACTATTTAGAGTGTCCCTTTGCGCACAGAGAAGGTTGAGTTGGTTGTTAGCGGGTTTAAAATTAGAGGCACCTTATGCCTACCTGTAGAGGAGAAAAGGCGCGCAGTTTTTGTTATACTTCACGGCTTACCTTTCTCACCCGAGCCGGTAGAGCAGAAAGGCTACTTGGACTTTGCTTATATGATTGTAAAGAGAGGGGCAGCAGCAGCGCTCTTAAATCTAAGAGGCACAGATAGTAGTGAAGGATACTTTGGTTTATCTGCTTGGGTTGAGGACGCTGAAGCCTATCTAAGATACTTAGGCTCAAGATTAAAGGGGTATAAGCAATATCTGCTAGGATTTAGTGCTGGTGGTGTAGTAGCCATCTATGTAGGTGCAAACAATAAAGAAGTTGCTGGTGTAGTGTCATGCAGCGCATCTTACCGTCCTCTAAGCCAAAGCGTCGCAAAACCTCTTCTTGAAAGAGCTCTGTCTGCTAGTATAATAAAGGGCGATGGGAACCCGAGTTTTATAGAGCGTCTGCTCTCAGAAGCAGAAAGATACTCTCCCTCGAAGTGGGTTATATCTATAGCGCCTCGACCAATACTTATAGTGCATGGAAGGCTCGACGACTTGGTGCCGGTTGAAGATGCATACAAGCTCTATGAAGAAGCTAAAGAACCTAAGAAACTTCTAATACTTGATGCTGGACATAGACTTAGAGCTAACCCAACCGATGCAGAGAAGATAGTTGAAGAAGCATTCCTCTTCATCAACCCTTAAACAATAAATATCTATCCTATGAGGCTACTGTTTAGTGTAGTTGCTTGAAGACAAAAATAGTCGTCATAGGTTTAGTGCTCTTCGTTATAGGGTTATATGCTGGTGTAATAAATCCATCTATCACAATTGATTTTGGCAAGTCCTTCGGGCTTACCTACACATCGACTGTAGAAGAAAACCTTCTACCCTTAACTCTACTGCGCATCAACGCAAAAGACAGCTTGAAAGTGGAAATAGAGATACCAAACAACCCAGATAGAGTGGCAATAGTAGGCAGCTACATAGCAGATGGGCAGCTTAACTTTTACCTTATGGATGAAGATGGGCTAAACGCTTGGCAGAAAGGCTCAGCAGCCCGTCTGTATGATGCGGCAATATCTCAAGCCAAATATAACTTAACACTCAAACTTGAAGAAGCTGGAAGATACTATGCAGTCTTCGAAAACCCGCAAGAAAGTCAAAGAAGCGTAGTCTTCACACTTAACCAAAAAGTACTAACATACCACATAAACGAACAGATGGAGATTATACCACAGCTCACAGTACTCATAGGCTTCATATTGATAATCATAGGGCTAAAAATAGGTGGCAAAAAGAAAACCGCATAACATATATGTTTAAAAGAGCCCAACCTATAGAAGTAAAGGCGAGGAGTAAACAAAATGAGTGTAGATATGGCCATTAAGATACTAGATGAAAGCCTCGGAAAGACTGTACTTATAAAACTCAAAGGCGGTCAAGTTATCCGAGGCACACTACAAGGCTTCGACCAACACATGAACCTCGTCTTAGACTCCTCAGAATCAATCTTAGAGGAAGGCAAAACAGAACGACTCGGAACCATAATAGTTAGAGGAGACAACGTGGTGATGGTCTCACCACCATAACCAAATAGGCGAAGAAAGATGACTAAAGGCACACCCTCATTTGGAAAGCGAGGAAAACATAAAACCCACATAATCTGCCGAAGATGCGGAAGACACGCCTATCACGTAAGACATAAGGTATGCGCACACTGCGGCTTTGGAGCAAGCCCAAAGATGCGGAAATACGATTGGTTAGGACAGAAGATTAGGTAAGTTTAACTAACCCCCAATTAAAGTAAGGTAATAGTTGGAGCTACTAATATCAGCGCTAGTGGTGGGAGGCATTGCGATACTTCTAGGAGTATCCTACTATTTATACCGAGCCAGATACACCAAAAAAAGGACAGAAACCAAGCCTAAAGTTAACATAACTCAACTAGACTTTAAGAACAGAGGAACACTTGGTAAGCAAGTTACGGATCTAGAGCTGGAGAAGGCTAAAAGAGAGGTCAAGACACTGCTTCTAGAAAAAGAGCTAGTCACTGGAGCCATCACACGCCTATATGAAGCCGAAGCCTCAGGTAAAATAAGCAGAGAAGAACGAGAAAAACTCTCGGGAAAGTATAGGGAGCAGCTAAGAGAGATAGAAACGAAGCTTAGCGATTTAAGCTTGATAATAGAAGTAGGCGAACTAGAAAACCTTCGGCAAGAACTTGTAGATTTATTTGAAAGAAAGATCGCACAGATCGAAACTAGGCTAAAAGAAGCGAGAGCACAGCTTGAAGCCATAAAAGGGTTACAACCAACACATGTAGAAGAGGAGCTTAAACCAAAGGCTATAGTAGAAGAGAAGAAGGTTGAGCGTAGAAAGAAGGCATCTGAAAGTGAAGCGGATTCAAAGATAAAAGAGATCAGAGATGAGGTGTTAGATGCGCTTGCTAGACTTGAACAGATAGACTTAGAAGGCTGAAAACTTGCATGAAGAACATATATCTAAAATGGTCAAGCTTGTAGCCTCCACTGTTCGGAGAGGAGCCATAATAGGTTTGGGTAGCGGCTCAACGGTTGCAGCGTTCGTCAAGGCACTATCTGAGACAGAGGTGTCAAAGAGTATAACTGTAGTTCCTTCATCAATGCAAATAGAAACTGTAGCCTTAGAGGCCGGGCTAAAAGTTGGTGGTCCACAGATAATTAAAGAGTTAGAGTGGGTCTTTGACGGTGCTGATCAAGTCGATAAGCGTTTGAATATAATAAAGGGTGGTGGAGGCGCTCTGTTCAGAGAACGCATACTCCTATCTGCAGCAAAACACTGCGTAATCATGGTTGATGAAAATAAGGTTGTTGAAAGACTCAATAAACCCCTACCAATTGAAGCCTCACCCTTCGCTAGATGGTATGTTAAAGATAGACTAGAAGCCATGGGTGGAAAAGTGATGTTAAGAGCCGACAAAAAAGGATATCCAACCATCACAGAAAACGGCAACATCATATTTGACGTGGACTTTGGAGAAATAGGAGAGCCGCAGAATCTACACTATAAAATAAAGGATATAGCTGGGGTGATAGATACAGGGCTCTTTATCCTCAAGTCCCCAAGTATATACGTCGCCCGCCTAGACGGCTCTATATATAGGCTAGATCAAGTTTCACTTTACTGATGCTAAAGCCTCCTTCAAACTTATCTGGAACGGCCCAAGTTTTCCACCAAAGTTGACCGCAGAGATCTTCTTTACACCCTCTACTTCTGCAGCAGCCTTCACACCTACAGCCGTTGCTTTCTTAACAACTTCTGTAGTTATGCCGTTGAACACAATTTCATATATGCTCTTCACACCATTCGGCACCTTAGAATCTGGGATCACACCTTTAAGCGATGGGCAGAAGGGGTGATTCGTTGAAGCTGGAAGCTTATATTTCATCGAACCAACCTTTGAACCCGATCTGCATATTCCTCCAGGGAAGGTTAGTACGACTCCTTCTACCTGCTCCATCGCCTTTACGGCTTGCATAGCCCCTTTTAGCGCTGAAGCTTGATCTTCGCCCATGACAAGGAAGTTCCCACCAGCAACACACCTTCGTATGCCGAACTTATTCTCTATTATAAATTCACCCTCCATTACAGGGATGCGCCAAACAGTCTTCTCACCCAACTTATCCTTCTTCTCATATCCGTCGCCAAACATCCTTATAGATGCGCCGAGCCTAAGCATCTTTCTAGGGTGTGGCATAGCGTCAAAAGCAGCAGTTGTGGGGCAGGTTAAGATGCATTGCCCTATTCTTGCGATAAGCTGTGCTTTCAACTCGTGACCAGTTCGATGGTATATTTGTATATGCACACCTGGTCTACCGTCTGGCGTCTTTTCTGGAGGTACAATTGGGCCTTCTACACCAGCTTCTGCTGGAGACATAATAATGGATGATGCAAAGCCTGTAGCAGTTTTAGCGGCTATTTTTGCCCACTCCTCGTTTGCTGCTGTTATTAGTATTCTGCTTGCAAGCATGGGGAATGCTTCAGCAAACGTATCTTCAATCTCAACGTTTAATGTCATAATGATCTAACATCACATCACATAACATATTAAAAACTTTTTTCTAATACGTATTATACAATATTCACTATATTATGAGCAATATATTTTCAGATATGCTCACGTTGTTGCGATATTTTACCATTTGTTAGTTAAGCAGAGGTGATAGCGCTAACCTTAAATATAGTTGATTAAAAGTGAACGAGGGTTCATCTAAGGGTTGGTTGCTCCTAAACGAGACTATAACGCTGCGCTCCTACTCGAAGATGGCACTCTTTTTTGGGGACGCGGCTTTGGCTATCCAACAACAAAGGTAGGTGAAGTAGTATTTACTACAGGAATGGTGGGCTACACTGAAAGCATAACTGACCCTTCATACAGAGGGCAGATCTTAACATTCACGTACCCACTTATAGGAAATTATGGTGTCCCCCTTTACAGTGATGTAGACCAAAATAATATACCTCTAAACTTCGAGTCAGATCAAGCACAAGTTTCTGGTGTTGTAGTCAGTGAGCTCTGTAGGGCGCCTAGCCACTGGAGATCTAAAAAGAGTCTTGACAGTTGGCTCTATGAAGAAGGTGTGCCAGGCATTGAGGGCATTGATAGTCGTGAGCTAACTAAGAAGCTCCGTGTGCAAGGTGTTATGATGGGTGTATTAGCTGTAGCAGAAGATAAGATTGATGTAGAAGATGTAAGGAGGCTACTGGCTAGCGCTAAAAAATATGGTGAACAAGATTTTGTAAGTGTGGTTAGCGTAAAAGAGCCTATTATCTATGGTGAAGGAGAACATAAAGTTGTCTTGATAGACTGTGGCGTAAAGTATGGTATAATAAGGGAGCTACTGAAAAGAGGGCTTAAAGTCATACGTGTTCCATACAACACTTCAGTGTCAGAAATAATGGAATATAATCCGAAAGGGGTGCTTGTGAGTAACGGGCCTGGAGACCCTAAGATTTGTGTGAAGACAGTTGAAACTGTAAAGTCTCTTGTGGATGAAGGTATACCCATGCTCGGTATATGTCTAGGTCTGCAGATAATCGCTCTTTCATTAGGTGGGGATACATATAAGCTGAAATATGGGCATAGAGGGCAGAACAAACCGTGCATAGATCTTAAAACTGGACGCAACTATATAACAAGCCAAAACCACGGATACGCTGTTGATCCAAATTCTATAGATAAGAGTGGGCTAGATATATGGATGATAAACGCAGACGACAAGACGGTAGAAGGGGTGTATCACGAAGCCAAACCTATACTAGCTGTGCAGTATCATCCAGAAGCTTCTCCTGGACCATATGATACTACTTACATATTTGACATGTTCGCCCAAAGAATGGAGGTGAGAAGCCATACCACTTAACCGCTCTATAAAGAAGGTTATCGTCCTAGGCAGTGGGGCCATTAAGATAGGTGAAGCAGGCGAGAGCTGCTAAAGCAGCCGCTAGTTCGACTACTCAGGCAGCCAATGTCTTAAGGCCCTTCGAGAGGAGGGTATAGAGACTGTTCTCGTTAACCCGAATATCGCTACTATTCAGACGGATAAGAAGTTAGCAGGAAAAGTTTACTTCCTACCAGTTAATGCTGACTTCGTTACAGAAGTCATTGAGGCTGAGAGGCCTGATGGCATCGTGCTATCCTTTGGAGGGCAGACTGCTCTGAACTGTGGTATCACGTTATCAAAAAGGGGTGTCTTAGACAAGTATGGTGTCAAGGTGCTTGGCACACCCATAGAAGGCATCGAAGCTACCGAAGATCGAGATTTGTTTCGTAAGACTATGCTAGACGCGGGTATACCCGTAGCGAGAAGCGCAGCTGCATATTCGCTTGAAGAAGCGAAAAAGATTGTTGATGAACTAGGATACCCGATTATGGTTCGTGTAGCATATACACTTGGAGGTAGGGGTAGTGGAGTAGCCTTTAACGAATACGAGTTTGAGGAGATCGTTACCAGAGGGTTGATGAGCAGCTTAACGCATCAAGTGCTTATTGAAGAGTATATAGGAACTTGGAAGCAGATCGAATATGAAGTTATGAGAGATGCCTATGGAAACGGTATGACTGTATGTAATATGGAGAATATTTTAGCTATGAAAGTCCATACTGGCGATAACATAGTCATAGCCCCTTCACAGACCCTAAACAATCGGGAATATCATCTTCTAAGAACAGCTGCTTTAAAGGCTACTGAAGCTTGTAAAATAGTAGGAGAGTGTAACATACAATTCGCTTTAGAACCCAATTCAGAAAGATATGTTGCTATTGAAATAAACGCCAGACTATCACGTTCATCAGCACTAGCATCTAAGGCGACAGGCTACCCAATAGCATACATTGCTGCGAAGCTTATGTTGGGTTACTCGCTTTCAGAGTTGATCAATAAAGTCACTGGTATAACTACAGCTGGTTTTGAACCCGCGCTTGACTATGTTACTGTTAAAATGCCGCGATGGGATTTAACAAAGTTCGATAAAGTTACTAGAAACATAGGTACACAGATGAAGTCTGTTGGGGAAGTTATGGCTATCGGTAGATGTTTCGAAGAAGCTCTACAGAAAGCTATCAGAATGCTTGACATAGGCAAGAATGGGCTTGTAGCAGATAGTAGACACGAACCGTTGGTTGATCCGGATAAAATCGAAGCTAGGCTGCAGCGTATGACCGATGAAATAATCTTTGATGTAGCAGATGCACTTAAAGCCGGTTTTACGGTTGAACGAATAAATAAGCTGAGCAGCATCGACCCTTGGTTCATAAACAAGATCAAGAACATCATCGAAATGGAAAGAATCTTAAGGAAAGAGGCGAGAAAAGTAGCTAGTGGTGATGCTCCTGATCTTCTTCGTAGAGCAAAGCAGCTAGGTTTTTCAGATGCTCAGATAGCTGAGTGTATAGGGTTGTCTGTGTCTGAAGTTAGACTTCTTCGTAAGAGGCTCAATATAGTGCCGGTGGTTAAGCAGATAGATACCTTAGCTGCTGAGTGGCCGGCTAAGACGAACTACCTTTACTTTACTTACAACGGTGATACAGACGATATACAATTTAGGGATGTGATGAAGGTGATGGTTTTAGGTGCTGGCACTTATAGGATAGGAAGTTCGGTTGAATTTGATTGGTCTACTATGAATATGGTTTGGGATCTGAAGAATAATGGTGTTGAAGAAGTTATTGTGGTTAACTGCAACCCAGAGACAGTCTCAACAGACTATGATATGAGTGACAAACTCTATTTTGAAGAATTGACGCTAGAGCGGGTTTTGGACATCTATGAGAAAGAGCGCCCCTTTGGTGTTGTAATCTCTGTAGGTGGGCAGATACCTAATAACCTTGCAACCTCCTTAACAGCATACGGCGCAAAGATACTAGGCACAGACAGTGTGGATATCGATAGAGCTGAAGATAGAGCGAAATTCAGTAGACTTTTAGACGAGCTACATATACCACAGCCAGAGTGGAGCACCTTCACCTCCATAGAAGATGCTAAAGCCTTCGCTAAGAAGGTCTCCTACCCAATCTTGGTAAGACCATCTTATGTGTTAAGTGGAGCAGCTATGAGAATCGTTTGGACGCAGAAGCATCTAGAGCAGTTTTTGCTAAAGGCGGCGAAGGTTAGCCCAGAGCATCCTGTAGTTATAAGTAAGTTCATAATGGATGCGCAAGAGTTTGAGATCGATGGTGTTTGTGATGGAGAGAGTGTGTATATTGGGGCGGTTATAGAGCATGTTGAGCAAGCTGGTGTTCACTCTGGCGACGCTATAATGTGCATACCACCTCAAAGACTTCCAGCAGATGTTCAGCAAGTCGCTGTAGAGTATGCTACTAAGATAGCTAAGAGCCTTAGAATAAAGGGTCCTTTTAACATACAGTTTCTATATAAGGATGGTATAGTCTATGTTATAGAATGTAATCTTAGGGCTTCTAGATCTATGCCTTTTGTATCCAAGGCCACTGGCGTGAACCTAATTTCGCTTGCTGCCTTAGCGATACTCAACGGTAAGATTCCAACTTTGCCGAGAGGAGATTCATCTATGACGCAAGTCTGTGTAAAAGCGCCTCAATTTTCATTTATGCAGCTCGACGGAGCAGATCCTCATCTTGGTGTAGAGATGCGTTCAACAGGGGAAGTCGCGTGTTTTGGTAGGAGCTTTTTTGAGGCTTTAATAAAGGCGCTCATAGCGGTAGGCTACAAGATACCTAAACCTAATGGCAACATACTAATAACAGTAGGAGGCATTCAATTGAAAGATCGAATACTTAACCTCACAAAGGAGTTAATCGGGCTCAACTTTAATGTCTATGCTACTGAGCATACAGCGGAATATTTGGAGAGGAAAGGGGGTTTATGTGTTAAAGTTTTGAATAAGATTAGCGAGCCAGAGCGTAAACCTAACATTCTTGACTATTTGGTTGAAGGGAAGCTCGAACTTATCATAAACATACCTTCTACTAGTGTTTTAGAGAAGTTCGCGAGTATGTTAGAGGATGAGTATCAGATTAGGAGGAAGGCTGTTGAGTTAGGTGTTCCAGTGCTAACAACCTACGAAGACGCTGAAGCATTTGTTGAAGGGTTAAAGATGATACATAGAGGGGAGCTGAAGATACCCGTATCTTAAGGTTTGAGTAGGATCTTTCCGAAGTGTTTACTCTCCTCCATTCTAATATGCGCTGACTGAGCATCTTTAAGCGGGTAGATGGAATCTATTATAGGTCTTAGAAGTCCTTTCTCAACAAATTCTAGTGCTTTATGGAGATCAGGTTTTGTTCCATAGTAGGTTCCTATGAGCGTAAGGTGTCTCGTGTAGAATGCTCTTATATCTACATCACCACTAAACCCGCTTAATCCGCCGAAGGTTATCATTCTACCACCTACAGCTAAGCATTCAAGACTCTTTCTCCAAGTTGCTGAGCCAACATAATCTAAGACTACATCAACACCTCTTCCTCCAGTAGCCTCTTTCACAGATTTAGGCACATCATCAGTATAGTGGTTAAATACGTAATCTGCAAAGCTCTTTGCCTTCTCAGCTTTGTCAGCGCTGCCAACGGTTGTAAAGACCGTAGCACCCATAAGTTTGGCCAATCTACATGCGACTGTTCCCGCGCCGCTTCCGCCTGCCCAGATTAAGATACTCTCACCAACCTTAAGACTGCCTCTTTCAACTAAAGCGTGCCACACAGTAGTGTAATCAATAGGTATGGCAGCATACTCCTCCAGTGGAATTTTAGGGTTAAGGGGTATAAGGTTTCGAATAGGCACTCGAACATACTCTGCATAACCTCCATCTGTATGAAAGCCTATCATCTTAAGAAATTGGCAGCGGTTCTCTTTACCAGAAAGGCAAGCTTGGCACCTACCACAAGTTATTGCTGTGTAGACAAGGACTGGTGTGCCTATTTCTAGATTACTTCCTTTCTGCTCCTCGATGTAGCCGACGATGTCTCCACCGAGTATATGTGGTAGAGTTGCTGTGGTCTTTACAACACCTCTTCTAGTCAGTATGTCAAGTCTATTTAACGCACAAGCTTCAACTTTAATTAACGCTTCTCCTTCTCCAATTTTTGGCTTCTCTCTTTCTTCATAGATCAGCTTATCTGCTCCACCATGTTCATAATATACTACAGCCTTCATCTGTATAGATGTGTAGATTGCTTATTATATAAGCCCTCTACAAACCAAATGTGGTTGAATATACGGATATATGTGTATGAGATGCATCAAGACGACCCGAAGAAATGCACATCCGCAAAGATGCGTAGAATGAAGCTAGCCCACCCGCTATATAGACTAAACCACATAAACCCGAAGATGGTCATCTTAGACCCAACCTCAAACAGCATACTTACACCAAAAGACGATCTAACCCAAGGTTTAGTTGTGATAGACTGCTCTTGGCAAAGGATTGAGGAAGCCTTCCCACGCAAAACCAAGGGTAAAAGAGTGAGACTACCCCTATTAGTAGCAGCCAACCCCATAAACTATGGGCAGATCGGCAGACTCAGCTCACTAGAAGCAGCCGCAGCCGCGCTCTACATAACCTCAAATAAAGAGCAAGCAGAAAACTTGCTTAAAATATACAAGTGGGGCCCAACCTTCTTAACCTTAAACAAAGAACTCTTGGATGCATATTCAAAAGCTTCTGGAGAAGAAGAAATTTTAGAGGTTGAAAGAAAGACTTTCGGATAAATGGGAGAAAGAGTTAAAGCCACTTATCAATATGCATTGAACATATGGTTAGGGTAGAGGTTCTAACATCCCCAAGATGCGCATACTGTAATACGGTAAAGATGCGTGTCAGCAAAGTTGTTGACGATCTTAAGAAGCAGAATGTGTTTGTTATTGTAGAAGAAGTTGATGTCTTGAAGCAGCCGGAAATCAGATTAAAATATGAAATAACATCCACACCTGCCCTAGTGGTGAACGGTAGGCTGGTCTTTGTAGGCGTGCCACACGAAGATGAAATTAGGCGCTTTATAGAAGAAGCATGTGTGAAAAGAACATGAGTGATATAGCAGAAGAACTATACTTTACTTGGCTCATACCAAATCAACTAGCAGCAAGCAAAGGGCCAAGAAGCAAAGAGGACTTAAAGTTTCTCAAAGATTCTGGTGTAGACTGCCTTATAAGACTAGCAGACATTGATGAGACACTGGTTTCGTCAAAAGATGTGTTAGAGGCGGGATTAGAGGACTACCACGAGCCGGTGCCTGATTATTGCCCTCCATCACAAGCCCAATTAGACCGATTAGTGCATTACATAGATACAAAGATAAAGGAGGGCAAACGAGTAGCGGTCTCGTGCAGAGCTGGTGTAGGAAGAACAGGCACGCTTTTAGCGTGCTACCTCATATACAAAGGTTTAGACTATGTAGCAGCACTAGCAAGAGTTAGGGAAAATCGCCCCGGCTCTGTGAAGACATCCCAACAAGAGAATGCAGTTAAACGCTATGCTTTAAGGCTTGGAAGGGGGTTAGTATATTAGCGAAGTTTAACCTAGCTTTTCTTCTGAAGGATATTTGATTGAGCTGATTGTTACTATAGCGGTTTCTGTTCTCTCTACACCACCAACTCCTCTTATACGCTTCACAACAACATCCCTAAGCTCATCCATGCTTCGAGCATTAATTTTTGCTATGAGGTCAAACTCACCGTAGACTACATTGACTTCCTCAATGCCATCTATCTTTAAGAGCGCTTCAAATACCTTTGACTCAGCACCAGCAGCTGTTTTTATTAACACATACGCTATAGGCACATTATAAGTGTAGTTGCGGTTAAAGAAAACATCTTCGCTTTTGGAGAAGAATCTTCGACAAATGTCTACTAGGATGCTGGGGGCTGCCCTCTACCACGAACCGCCTCGTCGATCTTAACTTGAAGATCCTTTAGGTTCTCCCTTATCCTACTTTCCTGCTTACTTAAAACAAGCATCCTAGTGTTAGCTAACTCCTTCTTCTCCTCAAGCTCCTTTAACAGATCATCACGCTTAACCCTAATAAGCACGCTGCCAGCAGACTTATACACAGGATCATCCTGGTTAGCCTTCCTCAGCTCCTCTAACGCCTTCTCAACTTCAGCAGCTTCAAGCTCGACTTGCTGCTTCTGAACAAGAATAGCTTGAAGACTTTGCTGGAGCTGCTCAAATCGTGCGAGCTGCTCCTTAAGCCATGGAGGTATCTCTTGGCTAGCCATTTCCACCTCTACTCTTTAAATGCGTGTTAATTAAGTCTTCGCATATAAATAGTAGTAGATTGGACTAGATAAGCTGCGACACAAAGGTTTGTAAAGTTTATCTGATGTTCGCCGTGAATAGAGGGACATAAGCTTCAGAATTATGGTAGACCTCCTCTATACTCACTAAACTTTTAAACTATAAAAGAGAAACTCCATTCTATGGATACCTTCGCTGTCGAGCGTAAGATCTTTTTAAAGAAGTCCAGAGTTAAAGGCTTGGCTTTAGCAGCCATATTAGCAGCGTTAACAGCTGCAACTGGAGGAATATCTATACCTCTACCATTCACTCCTGTTCCCATAACCCTTCAAGTATTCTTCGTCTACTTAGCTGGATGCCTAGCAGGACCAATATATGGCGCTTTATCGATGCTTCTCTACCTAACCATTGGCGCCTTAGGCTTACCTGTCTTCTCACGCTTCGGTGCTGGATTAGGACATATAATAGGCCCAACTGGAGGCTATCTACTGGCTTTCCCCATAGCGGCGTTAGTAAATGGGTTAATTACGTTCAATCGTTCAAAGTCATTGCAAAGTGAGTATGGGAAGGTGTTATGTGGGATGTTGCTTTCATTAGTAGTTATCTATTTAATAGGTGTTTCTTGGCTTTCAACATACTTACATAAACCATTCGTGGAAACTTTTCTTATAGGTGGGCTACCTTTCATACCAGTAGACCTTTTGAAGATGGTGGTTGCAGCGCCAATAGCGGTAAGGTTAAGAAAGGACCTAGCTAGCATACTACGTTAAAACGGTGCCACAACAGTTATGGCTAAGGCTAAGAGGTTAGGTAAACCAATTATATACCTTGAGTGGGCTACAAGCACACAGGATGTTGTGAGAGAAGCTGCGCTTAAAGGTATGCAAGAAGGCTTTACAGTAGTTGCTGAGCGGTTAGAGCATGCACGAGGTAGAATGGGAAGACCTTTCTACACAACTAAAGGAGGACTATACTTCAGCATACTCCTTAGACCAAGGCTCAGATACTCCCAATTATCTACTCTTCCATTAGCATTAGGGGTTGCTGTGGCTAAAAGTATCGAAGAAGAGGGGTTGAAATGCGCTTTAAAATGGCCTAACGACTGCATAATAAATTCAAAGAAGGTCTGCGGTATTCTCGTTGAATCTGAGAGCGTAGGCGATAATCTTCTCTACGCAATCGCTGGTGTAGGTTTGAACGCAAACATACCACTTCAACAACTACCAGAAGCGCTTAGAAGCGAAGCTACAACCATTCAACACGAACTTAAGCGTCAAATAAACCTAACAGACATGTTGCAACGTATATTATCACATTTTGAGTATTTATATGATAACCTTCAACAAGAAGGCTCAACCTTGATTATTAAAGAGTGGTCTGAGCGAGATATACTTTCAGGTAAATTAGTTAAAATTGAAAAGTTAGATAGAGTCTTTGAAGCGCGAGTAAAAGGTGTGTCGAACGAAGGCTTGCTAATTGTAGAGTATGAACAAGGTTTAGTTGAAATGAGCTCAGCAGACATTAAGATTCACACCATCTAACGAACTCTAGATGACAACATAACACATCTTATAACCGATAAACATCAAGGTCAAGGAGAGGATGTGTGAGGTCTTCATTTTTATCGATGCTCTGAACCTTGATCTTCTTATTGGGATTGACAAGTATCTTCGGCTTTCCTAACACTTCGAACCTAAATAATGTTGACTTATACCAATCTCTACGCCCATGTGAGGGTAAGCCTAGTTTATTGGCAAAGTTTTCATAGTCTACTGTCTCATACTGCATCGGATATCGTGAAAAGTCTCTAACTACATCTGTTATCACACAGTTACTTCTCAACAAAAAGTTCTGAACAGCCCTCCACTTTCTATAAGACGCCTCAAGGACAGTAAGACCAAAATAACCTACACCATCCTCTTTAAGGCAGCTTATTCCTCTTCCCAAGAAAACTCTCAGCCCACTTAAAGTTTCTAGGGGTTCTGAGGAAAATACGTCAAATGAAGATATAAGGTCTGGTGGTAGGTTTTCAGACACATCATATTTTCTGAACTCTATTTCTAATCCGTGAGACTTTCTTAATGCTTTTAAGAAGCTTCCTATTCTCTCATCTATATCTAAGACACAGATCCTTTTTGGAAGACCTGTAAGTGATAACGCTACGCTCACTAAATCGTCATCACCTATCAGCACAATTTCTTTATCCGCTACATCCCTATAGTGGTGCATAAAAGCAATTCTGTTAATCACATCCTCTTCCTTCATATATCCTTGAAAGAACTCTGAGGATGGCTGGGGTCTATCTTTTACTAATTTCTTGAATTCATTTAAAACTTCGTTAAAGGCATCGTCGAGAACAACTCTTTTACCTTGGCAAGCGCTACATATGTTGCCTGTATATTTTGTGACAGATTTAACGAAGCCTTTTCCCTTATCTATAAGTTCAAATCCATTTTCAGCAACTTTAATGAATCCTTCTTCTCTGAGTTCTTTAATGGCTTTAAGAACATCTTTAATTGGGTAATGTAATACTGCGAGAAGATCCCATAGAGACTTTGCTGTATTAAGTTCATGAAGAATCATCGTCTTTAACCTTTCCAACAGGACCCCTCCTAATGATCTTCTTAACTATCTTCTTAGGCTTCAAATCTTTTTTCAAAAGTTCTACAGCTTTGAAGGCTGTTTCTTCAACACCGCAGCTAAAGACGTCTACAGCAGCATATCGAAACTCTGGCCAAGTATGGATGCTAAAATGGGATTCTCTCAGAAGGTAAAAGCCAGAAACGCCCTGAGGCTCAAATTGATGGTAAGAGGATGTGATTGGTTTTAAACCAGATTCTAAGACGATTTTGTCAATTAGTTCACGTAGAGTATCCACTCGGGAGATCTTCCAAGGCTCCACACCAAAGAATTCGGCGATAACGTGGATGCCCATTTTGAACACCCAACGCCACCGTCGAATTTGAGTCTATACACTCTTCCTTTCATTACCCAGCCAGTATTTCTACCGTACGATGTTGTAGAATAAAAATTTTACTTAGCAGCTAAATTTACACGGATAATACTCTGTGATCTATTTAGCTCAATTCTTCCAAACTTGCTTTAGTTTAACAACAGTAATTTAAGAGATTAAGTAGATGCCAAATATATTCCTAATACCACAAAGGCTATCGATAACCAAACTCTAAAGTTAACTTGCTCGATTCTCTGAAGAAAGATGTAAGCAAATAATGCTGTGAGGATTGGAGATACGCTCGTAAATATTGGCGTCACCAACACAACTGGACCAAAGTATATGGAAAAGTATCTGTTAAGCTGAGCTAAAGTCACAAAGAAGCCTTGTATAACAAATGGGCGGATAACCTTTCTACCCTCGCCGGGAAATCTTAACCAACGCCCAAAGAGAAGCACTAAACCCCAGCCTAGTGAAGCAAAGAAATAGGAGATCGAAATACCCACAATTGGTTGCGCACCGCTTCTGAAACCTATGGCGATAAGTATAGGGCTAAAGCCAACAGCTATAGAGCCTATTAATGCGTATAACAAGCCTGCATAAAATTTGCTTTGAGAGACTCTTCTCTTCTCAGGATTACTTAAAGATATCAAAATCAGTCCAGAGAGCATAAAGATCACACTTAACCCCTCGCTTAACGTAAGTTTCTCAGCAAGAAACGTCAGCCCCACTACCACCGCAACTATAGAGTTTAAGCTAATTATAGGCTGGGCTCTGGCGACACCTATTATACTGCTGCTTACAAAGAAAAGTGTTCTAGATACTGTGAAGTTAAGCAAACCAGCAACAGCAAAGAGCACCAAATCGAATACACCTAACGTTAAAACCGCTGTAATCTGATTCAACATAACCAGCGTTATACCAAGTATCATCGAACCTGTTAATGTAGAGACTGCTGTCCCGTAAACAGGGTCTCCCTTAATGACCCCCACCCTCATGAACATGTTAGCTATAGCGAATAGTAGGCCGGCTAGAATGGCGAAGATTATAGCTTCGCCCGCCAAGCCTACCACTAAGCTGCTTTATAGAGGCATGTTGTTATGCTTCTTCCATGGAAGCTTCTGCCTCTTATACTTCAAAGCTTCTAGAGACTTTATGATTATTATTCTCGTGTCTTTTGGATCTATTACATCATCTACGTGCTGGTATGATGCTGGGTAGTAGATCTTCATGAATGTTTCTCTGAACTCCTCTTCCCTCTTCTTTCTTTCTTCTTCGGGGTTTGGTGCTGCTGCTATCTCCTTTCTGTAAACTACGTTAACAACGCCTTCTGCTGCGACTAGACCGATCTCTGCTGTAGGCCAAGCATAGACAAGGTCTGCTGCAAGATACTTTGACCCCATGGCTATGTAAGCGCCAGCATAGGCCCAGCCTATTATTACTGTGATCTTAGGGACGGTAGCCTCTGATGTTGCGTGTAGAAGTGTTGCTCCTCTGTAAATCATGCCTAGCCGCTCTTGAACTGAGCCCACTATGTAGGCTGGTGTGCTCACTAGGTAGACTAGGGGTATATTGAATGCATCACAGAATCTTATGAATCTAGCAGCCTTTTCTGCTGCCCAGACATCTATTCCTCCAGCAAGATAAAGTGGGTTGTTAGCAACTATACCAACGCTGTAGCCGTTAAATCTAGCAAATCCTACTATCATACTCTTGGCGTAATCGCGATGTATCTCAAAGAACCTACCGTTATCAACAATTTCATAGATTACGTTATGCATATCGTAAGGTATCTTGGGGTTTGCTGGCACTATCTCATATAGCGCTTCACAAGTCCTATTAGGGTCGTCGCCAGTAGGCACCCAAGGAGGCTTCTGCCTATTATTAGATGGCAAATAGCTAAGGAGCTCCCTAACCTTATTTATGCAGTCGATCTCGTCTTCAGCGAGCACGTGGCACACTCCGCTGACTGAAGCGTGCATCTGAGCTCCACCAAGATCTTCAACCGAAACCTTCTCTCCAGTTACAGCTTCGACTAGGGGAGGGCCGGCGATAAATGCTGCAGAGTTCTTCGTCATGAATATGAAGTCGCTTAAACCTGGCTGGTAAGACTGCCCTCCAGCGACCACACCCATCATAACCGCTATCTGAGGTATTACACCGGAATATATTGAAGTATAGTAGAACCATTCGCCGTATGTTCTAGAGACTTCGAGGAACTCTTGCAGTCTAGCACCAGCAGATTCGTTGAAACCCACTATGGGGATATTCCATTCAGCAGCTAATTTGGTTATTTTAACGATCTTCCTACCGTGCATCTCACCCATCGTCCCAGCTAAGCACGTGTAGTCTTGAGCCATAGCTGCTACTGGTCTGCCGTCAACCAACCCGTAGCCTATAATCACACCATCTCCAGGTAGATTCACCTTATCCATTCCTAGTTCTCGGCCTATCGTTCTTCCGAAGGCATCTATTTCTACGAATGTGCCCGGGTCGAAGAATGCGTCGAGTCTTTCTCTGGCTGTAAGCCTTCCTTCTGCATGTTGTTTGGCTATTCTTTCTGGACCTCCGCCTAGTTTGATGGTTTCTTTTCTTTTCTTGAGTTCCTCAACCTTCTCTAGGATCTTCTTAACATTCTCGCTCATGGTGCTCACTGCTGGGTTGAGTGTTTTGTTTTATTAACCTTATCTGCACCTCTTCGCCTAATCTTTATCTACTTGCATAGTGTATCTTCCTTTTTGGGTTGTTGATTAGAAAGGTTTTTGGCTATTCTCTACCATTAACTTTGATACTTCTCTTATCGTTAAATGTGTTCATAGAGCCTATAGGCGCTCAACTATTAGAAGCGCCTCTACCGATTCTACCAGAAAATTTGGTAAATGACGCCCCTCTTCTCCATTTATCTAAAGTTGGCGACACTGTTAGACTGCTTATCCGTGTAGACAGCTCTAAAGAAGTGAATTTACCAGAGGGGTCGACTGTTTTACGACGTTTCTCTCTTATACCATATTATGCGGTTGAGGTTCCATTTAATAAGTTAAATGAAGTTAAGGGGTTAAGTATTCAACCAGATAGAGTCTTCAACCTACAAGTGTTAAAAAAGACGACTTCCCAACAGAGTTTTATTCCAGGCGTAGTTTATCCTCATTTGGGTAGTTTCCCTGCGCTGCTTAACGAAACCTCGACTCTGATAGGGGCTGATAAAGTCTGGGCTGAAGGCTATAAAGGTAGAGGGGTAGTAATAGCAATAATCGACACGGGCATAGATAAGAATCATCCTGATCTTGATGATCTGGATGACGACCCTCTGACAGACGACCCAAAGATCTTAGCTGAAATAGCTTTTCTACCAGGAGGCTCTAACGATACTAGGGATGTGATTGGGCATGGGACTCATGTGGCTAGTATCGCTGCTGGAACTGGTGCTTCTGGTAGTAGAGGCTTCAAAACTACTTTCGCCTCAACAAGGTTCTTGAATGCCACTATTGCACCCTATACTCAAAGGGGTGTAGCACCTGAAGCCTATCTGTATAATATTAAGGTTTTCAACGAGAGTGGTTTAGCGTATGAATCTGATATCATAGCTGGGATAGAATGGGCGGTTAAGCACGGCGCTGACGTGATAAACTTAAGCTTAGGAGGCACGCCAACTACATCTCCATTTGAAGATCCGCTGGCAAGAGCGGTTGAAGAAGCTGTGAAGAATAACGTTGTCGTGTGCGTTGCTGCTGGAAACAGCGGACCAGGCTTATACTCTATCTTAAGCCCAGCCACTTCGCCAAGCGCTATATCTGTAGGTGCGGTCTATGAGACGGGCGAACTTACTTATTTTAGCAGTAGAGGCCCAACGCCATTTGAGATAACTTCGAAACCAGATATATTGGCTGTAGGTGCAGCGGTGCTCGGCGCTAACGCCTTCTACTCTAAGAAAGATGAGCCTGCTTATGTGGAGATGTGGGGTACATCCATGTCTACTCCTCAAGTTGCCGGTGCTGCTGCGCTGCTAATCCAAGCCTTTCCAGGGATAAGCGCTTTAGGTGTCAAGGCTGCTCTAATGAAGGGCGCCAAATCTCTGCATCTTGACCAGATGTTTCAAGGCGCTGGGTTACTTGATGTGAAAGGTGCGTTTGAAGCCGCTAAGAGCGCTAACCACTTGTATAAATCATATGGTGCTACGATTGAAATTAGAGATGCTACACCGAGTCTGGAGGCTGGAGATCCTCTTATAGGAGCTAGGGTTATCACGATAGGCTCTGACTCTAACTTTAGCGTCTTCCTTAACCTCTTGAAGGAGAAAGGGGCTGAGATAACCAAACTTCCCGTGCGGAATAATCTTGCTGATGTGGATTTGAGTAGCTTTCATCTTCTTTTTATACCTCAACCAGAGGATCTATCAAGTCCAGCATACAACACGAGCTTGATACATAGATTCGTGGCTGATGGAGGGAGTCTACTTTTCGTTGGGGATCTGTTGAGTAAAAGTTATGATAGATTCACAGAGCCATACGGCATACGATGGAGTAATGCAGGTGGAGGGGGGATATCAACTAAAATAGCTAAACACACTCTCACAACTAATGTTAGTGCACTTGAATTTGGGAACCCCACTGCAAGCCTTTTGATAAGGGGAGGCGCTGAAGCAATAGCATATGACCCCTTCTTCATCGGGATAGCAGCTTGGGAGAACTCTACCAACGGAGGACGAGTCTTAGTCATAGCTGATGACGACCTCCTTAACAACAAATACATAAACGCCTCAGACAACAAACTCTTCGCACTAAACGCTGCCCGTTGGCTTATGACACAACAAGGACAACCAAAGGTTAAGGTACACGAGGTTGGCGTTAGGCTAAGGTATCCTGTATATACACTTAATCAGAGTTTAGTTAGGTTTATCGCTGAGGTGTCAAACTTCGGGGCATACGATGAAGAGGTGCTTCTAAAGTTAAAGGCTTCTTTTGATGGGCGCCTACTTTTAAACATAGTAAAGACATTGATATTAAAACCTCATGAGAGCACTTCCTTTGAACACAGTTTAAATGTTAGTATCGGTAAGGCTGCTGAGCGCATCACTCTCCGTTTAGAGGCTTGGTCGCTTGGGAATGATGTTATCAACTCAAATAATTTGGTCGAAGCAGAGATACTTGTTCTACCTAAATTGAATAGAACAGGTGTTTCTCCGCTTTTCACTTTCCTTACACCCAGTCGAATAGATTCATTTACACCTCCTCTTATAACGCTCTACCCAGGAGACTTTAAGGTCATTAAGTTGGGGGTTTATACAACTGAGCAGCTAGATGCTGTTCTTGAGCTTAGGGGTAATGTCTCTGTGTTGGTTTCATTTTCTGATGCAGCGCATTTAACTCTTCATCACAAAGTTGGAGATAATGTTGATCCTGTGCCATACCTCTACAAATATGGGTATGACTATAGTCGAGGTCACTTAGTTGGCGTAGGAAGGATAGGTGGCTTTACTTCAGTAGCCCTACAGATCATCATCCCTCCATCTGCGAAAATAGGAGTATATCAAGGTGAAGTTCTGTTAAATAACGGTTCTAAGATTTTAGCTTTAAGCGAGATATTTATTGAAGTTAAGCAACCTAAAATTAAGATGGTCTTTGACGATGTCTTTCAAGGTCTGATTCAAAACAGCATCTACTATCCGCAAGATGTTGAGCGCCTTTGGGGCGGTTCTTTTCAGGGTTTAGATGTCTTTGGATGGTGGCGTTTTCTTTCAGAAAATGGTGTAGATGTGGATTCACTTTGGCAAACCCTTAACGACAGAGGAGAAGACGATCCTTGGTCTACTTTATTATCTGGTGAATATGATGTTGTGGTGCTGCACGACGCTGAACTACATAATTATAGGCGCAGTCTGCTCCCTTCTATCCTCAAAAAAGGCTTAGGGCTCATCATACACCTAGATGTCGGATTTGAATCCGCTTCTCTAACACAATTCAATCTGGAGGCACGCCAGAACTTTATAGACGGCTTCTTGAACCCCCTTACTAGCCTTAAGCAGCTAAGATCTAGCGATGTTGTGCCACTATACTCAGCCCTTACACTTACTTTGGATGAAGCCAGCACACCATTGGCAACTGCATATATACCTTACATACCTGGCTCCTCTGGTGTTGTTATGGCAGCATACACATCAAACGAAGGTGGGAGGCTAATTGTGTTAGGTGAGTCTAATCTATATGAAGTGCCGGATGACTTCACTTGGCTCTACTTCAAACTCTTATTTGATGTGGATGTAGCGTCATCAGCGTGGAGTAAACTAGCCTTGGTTGAAGTAGAGTATGCTTCTAAACCTTCACATACAACATACTTCACAACTCAAGGAAAATTAGGTGTGTAGAGGGAAGATTAGCTCCGCTATGTGTACTGTGCGGCTAAGGTTTCTGCTGTTTTAGCTAGGCCTAATATCCGCTCTATGCTGCTGACTTCAGCTTCAACCTCAACAGGCTTCTCGTAAAGTCTACTTATGACATCTGGGTCTTTAAGCCCGTGCCCAGTGGTGACGCAGACCACATAATCTTCTTTAGAGAAGTAGCTTTCTTCCCTCAGTTTTTTTAACGCAGCGATGGGTGCTGCACTCGCCGGCTCTACAAATAGCCCTTCAACTCTAGCTAATAGGCTCTGTGCCTCAAGTATTTCTTCATCGCTTACTGTTAATGCTGTGCCCTCTGAGTCATAAATTGCTCTTAACGCCTTCTTCCAGCTCACTGGTGCTCCTATCCTTATAGCTGTAGCTATGGTTTCTGGTTTATTGATGCTCGTTATGGTTAAACTTCTTTTAGCTACCGCTTCGGCTATTGGTGCCGCACCTTCTGCTTGAACCCCAACCATCTTCGGCTTGGCTTCGATTTGATCAAGGTTGTAGTATTCTGTAAAGCCCTTCCAAGCCGCACTGATGTTCCCTGCGTTTCCAACTGGGATGATAAAGTAGTCTGGGTGTCTATTTAGCTGGTCGCAGACCTCGTATGCAAGGGTCTTCTGCCCCTCGATTCGGAAGGGGTTAACGGAGTTTAGGAGGTAAATCTCCCGATTCCTACTGCAGATCTCAAAGACCAGCTTCAATGCTTCGTCAAAGTTACCTTTAATCTGAACTATCTGCGCACCGTATACTATTGCTTGAGCGAGCTTACCGTAGGCTATCTTGCCTGAAGGTATTAAGACGATTCTATTTAGCCCAGCTTTAGCGCTGTAGGCTGCTAAAGATGCTGCTGTGTTGCCTGTTGAGGCGCAGATGACGCTTCTTGCACCCATTTCTAATGCCCTAGTTATGCCTACAGTCATGCCTCGATCCTTAAATGAGCCTGTTGGGTTCTCGCCCTCATTTTTCACATAGAGGTGTTCTAAACCCAGTAGTGAGCCTAGTCTGCGACAGTGATGCAGCCCAGTGCCACCTTCATGTAGTGTGACAACTTTTGACAAATCGGCTATTGGTAAGAGAGGTGCATACTTCCATACCGATATAGGAAGCCTTCTTAGGGCTCTAAGGTCTATCTTCTCTTTAACATCATCTATGGGCACCTCTATTTGAATCAGATCACCACATCTAGAGCAGCTGTAGATGTTTTCGCTTAATGAGAAAGTAGCTCCACAGCCTATACATGAGAAGTAAAATCCGTTCAAATGATAGAAGCACCTTTACCTGGTGTAGTGACAAAGCAGTGTGAAGCCAAACCTACAGATTCAAATCCTCGACGCATAGCCTCAGCCACATCCTCAGGATTAGCAGCCCTCTTATCCACAACTGCAAGCATCGTTGGACCAGCTCCGCTTATCACAACACCAGCAGCCCCAGCTTCTAACGCCAATCTCTTAACTTCAGAGTAGCCAGGCACCATCTTAGCCCTCCTTGGCTCGACAACGAGATCTTGCATAGCTCTACCAAACTCAGAAACATCACCCTTTGTGAGGGAAGCAACCATCCAGCACGCCATAGATGTGTTGTGAACAGCTTTAATCAAACTCACACTTCGAGGTAAGATGCTTCTAGCAACACCAGTCTTCTTGGGAGGGGGCTTAACCTCAGGCACAGCTACACAAAGAGCAAGGTTGCTTGGAGGCTCTATAGATTGTGCCTCGTAAAGATGCGGTTTTACTATCACGAAGCCGCCTAAGAGCGCTGCTGAAACATTATCCGCGTGAGCAGACCCAGCCGAAGCTCTCTCGCCCTGCGCTGAGAACATAATCAACTCACGCCTACTTAAATTAAGGTTAAAGAGTTTGTTAAGTGCGTAAACCGCCGCCACAGCGGAAGCTGCGCTGCTACCAAGCCCCATCCCAGGCTTCACACCCTTCTCAACCTCAATACGCACCCCTTCTTTAATATTAAAATGGGTAAGAAGAGATTTCGCCGCTAATCCAGCTGAGTTTTCCTCAACTTTCTCCGGTATGCCTTCACTGAACTTTCCCCCCACAGTAACCTCGATCCCTCTCTCCTCTATCTTTGCAACCTTCACAGCGTCATAGGGCTCACTTAACGCTATTCCAAAGACGTCAAATCCAGGTCCTAGGTTTGCGCTTGTCGCTGGTGATCTAACAGCTATACTTTTTAAGCTCAAACGGTGTCGCCTTATGTTTTGGTTTAATTATTATTTAGCTTTACTTTGAAAAAAGAGAATATAAAGATATGTCACATTTCTGTTTCCTTAACGTATATGCCTAAAAGTCTTCTTTTTGAATCTTTCTTATAGCGTGTTTTGATTTATTCTTCAGGAGCTTTTCTAAATTATCAAATCTTAAATTTTGTCATTCATGTAACGTTTATACTTATATGTAAAGATTCATACATATTTTTAACAATACATAAAATTTATTAGGAAGCATAGCGATTATACAAGGTGCTTTGAGTTCTCCAACCAAGCAATTCACTTTAAATGGAAACTATACTCAAAATGTTTTTTTGGCTCTTCAAAAAGATCTCGGAAACGAGACAGATACAGGTTTTAAAGGCTATAATAAGACGTTTGCGATTCAAAGGTGCGGTGGTGCGCCTTATGAAATTGCACTAAGATTCGCTGGTTGTTGCCTAAAATGTGGCCCTTGCTTTGCGTCAGATTATGCTTGGGTTGATAGATTCCAAAAAAATCGTAGGGTTACTCGCATATCTGACGTAAGTAGACTAGTTTCTGATTACTTGGGCATAGAATATCCTAAGAATTATCAGAGTTATAATTGGTTAAGAATTCTTGGTGGCGAGCCTCTTCTTAATGAGGATTACATTAAATTCCTTTTTAATGTTCTCATAGAAGTCAGTAAAAAGGATAGTAAAAAGTTTAACAATGGAATAATAATTCAAACCAACGGTATATTTGTAGGGCGAAAAAAAGAAAATAGTAATTTGTTAAGGGAAAAGCTAAATGAACTGTATCAAGTTAACCAAAATGTAAAAGTATGCATAGAAATATCCATTAAAGGAACCAACGTACAAGAGTTTGAACTAATAACGCAATCGCAAAATAGATCTGCGGATGAATTAGCTCTGTTCAAGTCTCTTTTCGGGTGGAATCTTGAAGCATGCTCTTCTTCAGACCTTTTTGATTATAATATTAGGGCTTTTTATAATCTATTAGAAATATCTAACGAACTTCCAAACTTTCGACCTACAGTCATCGCTGGTTTTGGTGTAAATGAAACATATTTACTTAGCACATCTTCAAAAGAAAGAATAACTATAATTTTTAAAGATAATAAACCTATATATCATCCAGATTTCTGGTCTGATAATTTTAAAGAACTCTACTCTAAATTTACAAGTTATGCTAGTAAAAACTTTGGTCCACTTTTTAACAAGATGCCTATGTACGGTATTAAAGATGATGTGCACGCATATCCTTTTGCTCGAAGAGCTTTACGTCAAGGAGCACAAATCTTTAAAGAACAATGGTATGATGCAAAGTACGCATCCGAAAGAGGTAAAAAAAATATACCACTAGAGGAATCTTTCAGAGATATTTTGGGCAAATTCTTTTACGTTGATAATAGGACATATTATTCTTCGCTAATAAATTGGTGTGCATAAACCGTGTTGATATAATGCTGCCGATGATATAGGCTACTTGGCATATGAATAAATTTGGCTATGTTAGAAGTACAAACCTAATATGGATGAATTGTTAAAAGTAGAACATCTGTTTCAAGTATATCTACTGAAGCAAGTAGAACTAATTTTCTTGTATTTACTAATTAGAGCTAAAATTTTAGACTAACGAACAAGAATAAGGGGGGTTAAGTCTTTTTGGCCAATGAGCTTTATCCTTAATTCATAACACAGAGAAAATCGATAAGATTTTCTTTTAAAGACTACAGAAGTGGTCTTGTCACGTATATATCTTGCTTAAAGCATAATAGGGGTGTGTAAAGAGGTTGTGTTGGTATGCGTATATTGCTCATAGGGTTCGGTGTAGTGGGGCAGAGTTTCGCTAAGCTCATATTGGAGAGAAGGAATGAGCTTGTGAAGGTTCACGGTCTTAACCCTAGGATCGTGGGTGTTGTCGATAAAGGTGGGGCTGCTGTAGCCAATCCAGAGCTCGATCTAGCAGAGGTCTTAGAGGTCAAGAAGAGAGAGGGCACGGTAGCGGCATCTAAACATGGTAAGAAAGATGCTTCAGCCTTAGATTTGATATCAAACTTGGATCTGGATGTTGTAGTCGAAACCACACCAACCAACATAAAGACCGCCCAACCAGGTTTATCACATATTGAATATGCTCTTAAGCTTAAGCGTAATGTTATAACGACCAATAAGGGTCCGCTAGCTTTGGCTCTACCTGAGCTCATTGAGTTATCTAGATACAATAATGTGGCTCTGCTCTTCAGCGGCACAGTAGGAGGGGGAACACCTATTCTAGACTTTGGTAAAAGGTGTTTAGCTTCTGACAAGTTGGTTATGGTTGAAGGTATATTGAATGGCACAACAAACTACATACTCTCTTCAATGGAGGCTGAGGGTAAAAGTTTTGAAGAAGCCCTAAAAGAAGCGCAGAGGCTGGGATACGCTGAGGCTGACCCAACTTTGGATGTTGAAGGCTGGGATACCGCATGCAAGACTGTGATTATAGCAAATTGGCTTATGGGAAGAGGGGTTACTCTTAAAGATCTTAGTGTAGAAGGCATCACTCACGTCACGAAGAGTGATATAGAAGAGGCGAAGAAAAAAGGTAAAAGCATAAAGCTTGTTGGTAGAGTAGCGGAGCGAATCGATGTGAAACCTAGGCTGATAAATCGCAACGACCCTATTTGCATATCCGGCACATTGAACGCTGTTAGATTTGTCTCACAGTATGCTGGTGACGAAATAATAATAGGTAAGGGTGCAGGTGGCATGGAGACAGCAAGCGCGATCTTAAGAGATCTGCTTGAAGTTAAATACCGAATGGCGCAGAGGTGGTATGAATGAAGATTGTAATGAAGTTTGGAGGCTCATCCTTAGCGGATGGTAGTAGAATCCTAAGGTGTGGCAGTATAATCGAGCGCTACAAGCAGAACCACAGTCTCATTGTGGTTGTATCAGCTATGGATGATGTTACCGACAAGCTACTTGTGCTTACCGAGTTAGCAAAGAACGGAAACAGAGAAGCGATAAGAGAGCATTTAGAGGTCTTACGTGCAATCCATATAGAAGCTACAAATATTATAAAAAGCGATAATTTAAGGGCAGCAGCACAAGAAGAGGTATCTAAACTCCTTACAGAACTTGAAAAAGTTATGACAGCATCAACCTTGCTGAAGGAAGTAACACCGAGAACGAGAGACCTAATCCTTTCTTACGGCGAAAGATTATCAAGTATACTTTTGGAGCACACGCTTAAAGATCTTAGGGTTGACTGTTTGCGTCTTCAAGGTGGAGAAGCTGGTATACTTACAGACGAAGCCTTTGGTGAGGCAACGCCGCTCTTTGAAGCTTCTAAATCTAGGATTAGGAGTAAGCTCAACCCGCTGCTTGAGCAGAATATAATTCCAGTTGTAACCGGATTTATAGGGGAGACGCAGAACAGAGAGATAACTACTTTAGGGCGAGGCGGCTCAGATCTCACAGCAACGCTAATAGCGGCAGCGGTAAAGGCAGATGAAGTCTGGTTGTGGACTGATGTAGATGGCATAATGACTGCAGATCCGAAGCTAATACCTAATGCGAAGACTGTGCCTCAAATATCCTACGCAGAGGCGCGTGAGATGACTGCGCTTGGAGCCAAGGCGATACATCCAAGAGCGATAGAGCCGATAGCAGAAGAAGGCATCCCAGTTAGGGTGAAGAATACCTTTGCAGAAGAGAATGCGGGGACGCTCATAACTTCCACTACGCAGCTTAAAGAAGGTGAGGTAGTTAAAGCGCTTGCTCTGGTGAAGGATGTAGGTCTTATAACGGTCAGCGGAGCGGGGATGGTAGGCAAACTGGGTACAGCGGCGAAGATATTTGATATCCTCTCGAAGAGCGGTGTAAACATCCTAATGATCTCACAAAGCATATCCGAATCAAACATTAGTGTTGTAGTTAATCGCAGCAAGCTTCATAAAGCTGTCACAGCGTTAGAGTTGGCTCTTTTGGGTAAAGGGGTTGTCTCTGAAGTTCACGCTGAAGACGATGTCTCTGTAGTAGCGGCTATAGGTGCTGGTATGCAAGGCACACCCGGGGTTGCTGCAAGGATCTTTGGTGCCGTAGCCAAGAGAGGGGTAAACATAAGGATGATTGCTCAAGGCTCGTCTGAGCTCAGCATATCCTTCGTTGTAAAGGAGAAGGATGCGTTGACCGCTCTAAAAGCGATACATGATGATCTGAACCTAGGCGGTTAAAGGGGTATCTTATCTAAGAAAGACTTAGGTGGCTTCATATACACGCTCTTCCTACATACACTCAAGTTAAAGCTCTTACCTAGCTTACTCATAGCCTCAGCCACCTTTAGAGATGCGGATACAGGCTCGGCGATTGGAATTTCAAATGAATTTAACAACTTCCTTGATGCAAGCAATGCTCCAGTTATTGTGCAGAAAGGTATGACCACCTCAGCACCGTCTTCCTCGCTGAGCCTTTTAATCGCGGTTGAAACCACTTGTAGGTAGCTTTCAGTTTCAGTCATCATCATCTTAAATGTGCCGCCCTCTAAGCACCTTATGCTTGCAACTCGCCGCTCTAACCCATATTGCTCGACCAGCTCCTCAGCGATATGTTTAACAGACCTATCGGTGACTAACACTGAAAACTTCCGACCTAATATTGTTGCCAGCCAAGCTGCTGACTCAAAAGCACCCACTACAGGTATGTTTACTATGGATCTAGCCTCCTTTAAGCCGCCTTGCAGCATACATCCAAGCACAACAGCATCATAACCTTGCTCTTCAGCCCTATGTATGCTCTTAACGATCTGTAGGCTGTTATAGAGGTGTGGATAGGATGGTGTAGGCGAAGGGTAGCCTTTCTCTAAAGAGTAGATGTCAACCACATTATCCGCCTCACATATCAAGCCGGCAGCTTCTTTAATCCAACTATGATACTTATCCACCCAAGGCTGCTTAGGTATGGGGTCTTGCCACCAGATCCTCAATTCAGCTAAAGTAGTGGTTTATGTAGTAGTTAAGTTTACTGTTCAGCCTTTGGGTAAGAGCCTAGAATCTTGATGGAAAGCGTATAAGACTTGAGTTCCTCCAAAGCCTCGGACACGTTTGCATTTAACCTATGCCCCTCTAAATCCACGAAGAAGTTGTATTCCCAAGGTGTCTGCTTTGTAGGTCTCGACTCTATCTTCGTCAAGTTTATCATTCTTTTAGCGAAGACGCCTAACGCAGCGTAGAGTGCGCCTGGAACATGCTTGGTTGTGAAGACTAAAGAAGTCTTATCCCTACTGGTAGGCTCATGGTCTGCTTTACCTATAACAAGGAAACGGGTATAGTTGTTTGGACTATCTTCTATTGATTCGGCGAGTATCTGGAGATTATAGATTTCAGCAGCCCTTTTACTCGCTACAGCCGCGGTATCCATCAACCCATCTTTCTTTAACATATATGCACTGCCAGCGGTATCATAATAAGGTATAAGCTCAGCACCAATCTTTTCTAAGAATCTTCTACACTGAGCGAGCGCCTGAGGATGTGAATACACCCTCTTAATATCTTCTAACTTCACTCCCCTATTTGTGATTAAGCAGTGTCTCACTCTTAGGTTGTATTCGCCACATACACTAAGATTGCTTGCTATAAGAAGGTCGTAGGTCTCTGAAATAGCACCCTCAAGAGAATTCTCCACAGGAACCATACCTACATCTGCTCTACCACCCTCTACAGCCTCAAATACCAGTCGTAAGGTTCTGCAAGGCAGAAACTCTATATGTGAGCCGAAGTATGCTAAGGCTGCTTCCTCGCTATATGCGCCTCTCTCCCCTTGGAAGGCTACAACAAGTTTAGTAGACCGCTGTGAGCCAGTGTGCATACTTCTTGTTTCTACCCTCGACAACATCAAGATAAGCTTCTTTAATCTGCCTTGTGATAGGCCCTATCTCACCATTCCCTACTCTTCTCTTGTCTATTTCCACTATGGGTGTTATCTCTGCAGCTGTGCCGCAGAAGAACGCTTCGTCGCATATGTAGAGTTCGCTTCTCTCTATATCTCTTTCAACAACCTTGTAGTTTAGGTCTGTAAGTAGTTTTATCGTTGTGTCTCTTGTGATGCCGATAAGTATGCTTGAATTGATAGGCGGTGTATATGCTATACCATCTTTTATGAGAAATATGTTTTCGCCTGTGCCTTCTGCTACATACCCCCTTTGATCAAGCAGTATCGCTTCATCGTATCCGTCTCTTATAGCCTCTTGCTTAGCCAATGCGGAGTTAAGATAATTCCCAGAAGCCTTGGCTAAAGGAGGGTTTGCTTCATTGGATATTCTCCTCCAACTTGACACCTTAGCCCTTACCGCAGACTTATGGAAGTATCTCTCAAATGGAACTGCGATAATAGCAATGTCTACAGGGAAACCTGTGTAGTCTAAACCTATACCGCCAAAACCCACAAACACTATTGGGCGAATATATGTCCTACCTCTAAACCCGTTACTTCTAATCACCTCTATTGTGGCTTGAATAAGATCATCAACACTGTAGTTTAAGTTAAGGTAGTAGATCTTAGCGGAGTAAAATAACCTTTCCAGATGCTCCCTAAGCCTAAAGATGTTTAGGTTATCGGCAGATGGGTATGCTCGAATTCCTTCAAAGACCGCTGTGCCATAATGTAGGGCGTGAGTAAGTATAGGTATCTTCGCTTCACTCCACTGCTTGATCGAACCGTTGAACCAAATGTATGCTGGAGGCTTATCCGCGATACTCATCTAGGCTAACCATAAACCCCTCGACGCACGCAAATAAAACCTTTAAGTCTTTGAAAGATAAAGTAAACGTCTGGTAGGGGTAGAATTAAGGAAACTTGACCAGACCATAGTCTGGTGCGACTAATCTGTGCTCTATATTACCGCATTCGACACACTTTAACCTTGTATCCATTTTAACCAACTTACCACCACAGACGCTGCAAACAGCATAAATTACACCACAGTTAGAGCAAAGTAAGCTTAAGATTATGATCATATCCACATTAGCGGATACTTTGGCTCTGACTAAGTCGCCTACTTTGCACGGTATTTTGTTTTTGCCAACCTTATTTTCATCCTCACGCAGAAGGAGCATACCGACAAACCCTTTTTGAGACGGCTCATTGTTTAAAAAGTGTATCCTTATGCTTATGTCGGAAGCCTGCGCAGATTCTACTTGACCGATTATTATATCGCCAGCTTTTGGTATTTTAACGGTCTTTTTACGCTTAACCTCTATTCTTCTTTCTGCAAAGTTCTTATGAACTACGCCTAAAGTGTTTGCTCTTATCACACCATCATCTACATAGGTGCCTTCTCCAGCTTCAAACTCCTCTATGACTGCAAGTTTATCCCCGGGTATAATCAAGCCCTTTTTATCTCCAGCCACTCCTCTCTAAACCCCAGCATATAACGATTCTTAAAGATTAAACTATGAGCCGCCCCAGAAATATTCTTCTAACTTTGTTACACCCATGATTTCGTTAAACTCGTAACCTAGGGCGTCTAAGATCTGGTCAAAGGTGCTCTTAAGCTGCTCAAGATACTTCACAGTATCCACCTCATCAGGAGTAGCCATTGAGATCGGTTTTACTCCTGGGGGTGTTATGGTCTTAACGTACGCTATGATTTCACCAGCCTTCACTTCTTTGCCTTTTGCCATAAGAAGCTTCGCAGCCCTTACGTGCTGGGGTGTGGTTTCAGTGTATTTATCTGGTGCTTTTCCTATCATTACGTTGAAAGCCAGATCTTGGAGGGGAATTCTTCTGTTTTTTAGGTCTAGGTATCTTTTTCTTAGAAGTTCTCTGATGCTGTCTTTGGCTTTGTCGAAGTCTTCTTTCGTCTTAACTTCACTTAGTATCTTTAGTGAGTCGTAGAATGCTTGTTTAATGAAGGCGGGGATGTGGCTCTTTTTGCCTGTGAGTCCTTTAACGTCTACTTTCCCATCTGTAAGCACTCCCATGTAGTTCTTCTTACGTTGGCTGAATGCAACATATCTGTAGGTTTTATCGAGTTCGAGTTCTATGTTGAGTTCGGATTCAGCCCACTTCTTTATCGCATCGAGTTGATCTGGGTTGGGGCTTCTTAGGAAGAGGGAGTCTGTATCTCCGTAGATAACTTCTATTCCAAGTTCATGGCTCTTCTCTATTGTTCTATTAATTACATATCTTCCTAAGGCTGCTGTTGCCTCTGCTACTGGCAAGCAATAGAGGGGAAAGATTTCAGCGCCCATAACGCCGTAGCTTGCGTTCAAAATAACTTTAAGTGCTTGTGAGACGATACCATATAGTTCCCTATCGTCCTCTGAGAGGGAGCGTTCTTTGGCAAGATGCTTATAGTAGTTGACTCGAAGATCCCGTAGAGATCCTATTAGAAGCGAGGTTATGCCCCTTTTCTTCTTACATGTCCAGTGGTTAGTTTCAGGGACGATGTTGCTTCTGCATTCTTCGTGTATGCATCTAACGGTCTCGTAAGATAGGTTGTAGACTTTGATTATACTTGGATATAGGCTTGCGAAGTCAAGCACGCTGACATCAAAATAAACTCCGGCTTTAGGTTCGATTACCACGCCTCCTTTATACTTCTTACCTTTGATTATGGCTGTGGTAGCTGCTCCGCCTTTCTCCTCAAGTTCTCTTTGTTTAGGTATCAGAATATTTCTTCTTCTATGCTCAAAGAAGAGCATACTTCGAATCCAGTTTGAAACACCTAACCTCGAAACATCATCCAAAGGCATCTTAGCGATTCTGCAGAGCACAATCAAAAGTTTGCAGAGAAGTTCGCCTTTGAAGGTTGTAAGTCTCATAGCTAGATGTGCATCGTTATAACAGTATCTAGCAAGTTCTTCTGCTGAAAGTTCGCTTATCTCCCCTTCGAAATCTATCTTGCTTTCTTCAAGTAGAGCCTCGGCAACAGCACCTAGGGTATGTTCAACATACTTGCCCCCAAAAGCGTATATCTGTAGAGATCTGTTGTTAAAGGTCTTGTAAAGATCTATATGGACACCATGCTTAATGTATGAGACATCACGCCCAAGTGTAATAGGAATCTCATCCTTTGAGAAGCCAAGCCTTTGCGCCCTATGGTAGAGGTAGTTTAAATCGAATTGGTCTCCATTAAAAGTGACTAGAATTGGGTATTGTAGAATTGTGGAAAAGACTTCTCTTATCAAATCACTCTCATTCTCATAGAGTTTAAAGACCACGCCTTCTCCTATAAGTGGTGCAGCAACTGCATCATCGTTGCGCTTTAGAACAAGAACCTTCTTTAAACCATCGTCTCCAACCATAGCGGCGGCTATAACCTGTTGAGCAGCTTCTTCTGGGTTAGGTATTCGGTTCGCTTCAGATGCAAGAACCTCTATATCTAAGGATACTCGACGCAGATGTGGGAGAGGCTGGCTTAAGAGCGACGCCCACTCGCAGATATAGTCCCTTAAATCGGGGTCTGCCTCTTCTAAGATCTTTTGAAGTCTACGCTCCACCGAGCTTGGGATTTCATATTTGATAGGTTTTATCGATTCTTCCACAGTATAATATGCGCCGCATATTAGGTTGCTGTCGTATAGATAGTTTTCATAGTACTTTATGTCCGCTTCCCAAGCGTCTATCACATCGCGTATACTAGATTTACTTGGGCCGCCTATGGCAAGAGGGTCAGTTGCTACTATACGGGTAACTTCTACTTCCGTATCCTTAAGAAGGTCGGTCTTTCGCTCAACCCTGAGCTCGACTACATCATTTCTCCCCTCTAGCACACCTAACTCAGAGGGTTTTAGTCTAGTGTAGCAGTAGGGTTTATGCCCAGTTGTGTCATACCAGAAGTATATTCTGCCAGTCTTTTCGTGGTAAAATTTGAGCACAGCCTTCTTCTTCTCACCGTCATATGTTGCTGAAAGGAGGACAGAGGGAGGTATAGATGTGGTGTGTGAAGTTAGTTCCTTGATCTTTTCAGATAGGCTTCCCTCTCTACCTTCCAATATTAACCAGCCATATCCTACTCCATATGCGTTTGATATATCTTAATCGCCTAGCCGCCTTCTTCTATTTCACTTTTCAGTCTAGCATCTACTGTTAGGAAAAAGTTAAATCTCCTTATCCTACTCGATACTCTGTGCGGCGTTGAAGACAAGTAGACTCAGATCACTTCCATTAACCGCTATAATACTCATAATCACAGGACTATTTTGGATCTTATCCTCGCTTTCATCTGAAAGCAGTCTACACACCTTGGGCGTAGGCTTGATTTCGGTTGCTGCTGGGGGGTTGATGCTTAAAGGCTTTGTTTCAGGCTACAGCTGGAGCTTCTACACAGCTGCAAGCCTCTACAATCTCATACTATTTGCATACATGGCTTATGCTTCCTCTATTCTTATTCAAATAGGTCTTGTATCTATAGGTGTTGTCTCAACAGTAGGGTATCTTTTGGCAGCAGCGATATACTTGATCATCACATTAAAAGCATTTTATAGACCCAGCTACTCAGTAGCCAAATCAGACTGACATATTTGGGTGCATAGCGTTGAGTAAGGAGATAGGGATAACAGTTAAGAAGGCTGAGGACTTCTCAGAGTGGTATAACCAAGTGGTCTTAAAGGCTGAATTAGCAGACTACGCTTCAGCCAAAGGCTTCATGGTGCTGAGACCATATGGATACCAGATCTGGGAGATAATACAGAGTGTCTTAGACTGCGAATTCAAGAAACTAGGGCATAGAAACGCATACTTCCCAGCGCTTATACCTGAGAGCATACTGAAGCGGGAAGCTGAGCATTTTAAGGGGTTTGTACCAGAGGTCTTTTGGGTTACTGAAGCTGGTGACAATAGGTTAGGCGAAAGGCTTGCTGTTAGACCTACATCTGAGACTATAGCATACAGTTCCTACTCCAAATGGATTAGAAGTTGGAGAGATCTGCCTCTGCTTCTAAACTTCTGGAACTCTGTTATGAGGGCTGAAATCAAATCCACCAAGCCATTTCTAAGGACTTCGGAGTTTCTTTGGCAAGAAGGACATACCGCACACGCAACAAAAGAGGAAGCGGATGAGGAGACGATGAAGATCCTTAACCTCTACAAATGGTTTATTGAAGAGTATCTTGCTATACCCGTGCTGGCTGGCTGTAAGACTGAGCGCGAAAAGTTCGTTGGTGCGCTCTACACTACAACCTTAGAAGCGATTATGCCTGATGGTAAAGCCCTTCAAATGGGCACCTCACATAACTTAGGGCAGAACTTCTCAAAGGTCTTTGAAATCAAATATCTAGGTCAAGATAAGCAAGAGCACTATGTCTGGCAGACCTCTTGGGGTGTCTCTTGGAGGCTTATTGGAGCGGTCATAATGGTTCACGGCGATGACAAAGGTCTGATACTCCCACCAAAAATAGCACCCATACAAGTCGTTGTCATACCCATTTTCTATAAGGACAAACCTAACGAAAAGCTTGCCTCTAAAGCAAAGGAAATCACCACTACACTTCAGCAGAACGGTATAAGAGCCTTCTGCGATGATAGAGAAGAATATACCCCAGGTTGGAAGTTCAACGACTGGGAGTTAAAAGGCGTGCCGCTTAGGCTTGAAATAGGCCCAAGAGACCTTGAGAAGCACACAGTTACCTTCGCCTTAAGAGATACGGGCAAAAGGGTAGAAGTTGATGAGAGTAGTGCCGCTGAGAGGGCTAAGGCTCTGCTTGAAGAGCTGCAAAAAAGGCTCAAAGCTAGGGCGGAGTCTATGCTTAAAGAACTATCTTCAACCGCTGACTCCTACGATGAGTTTAAGCGGATCTTATCAACTAAGGGTGGTTTTATTAAAGCGGGTTGGTGCGGAGACCAAGCTTGTGAAGCTTCTATCAAAGAGGATACTGGTGCGGATATAAGAGTTGTGCCCTTTGAAGGAGACCCTTCTATCCAAAGATGTGTATACTGCGGTAAAGAGGCTAAGATCACAGCATACTTCGCAAGAGCCTACTAACATCGTAAAGAAGGTTGATATGCGAGTTGTTAGCAGAGATTTATGATGGAGATAGTCGCTGATCTACATATACATTCAAGATTCAGCGCAGCTACCAGTGAAGACATGAGGATAAGCGCACTTGTATATTACGGTAAGATAAAGGGATTAGACCTCATAGGGACTGGCGATGCTGTGCATCCAAAGTGGATTCAAGAACTTGAGGAGGAGCTCATGCAAGAAGAAGGTGGATTATATGTTAGTAAAAGCGCATCGGAGAGCCCAAGGTTTATGCCTACAGTAGAAGTCGCTACCGTATTTGAATACGAGGGTAAGAGTAGGAGAATACATCACCTCATACTGCTACCGTCTTTAGATGAAGCTAAGCAGCTGTCAGATGTACTTAAAACTAAAGGAAATATAGAGCAAGATGGACGCCCTACTCTTAACATAACCGCAGCTGAGCTTATAGACCTTACCTTGTCGGTCTCAAATGAGGTTGAAGTCATACCAGCTCACATCTGGACACCTTGGTGGAGCCTCTTCGGCTCTGTAAGCGGCTTTAACCTAGTAGAGGAGTGCTATCAAGATAGAGTTGATAAAATACACGCGTTAGAGACAGGGCTATCCAGCGACCCGCTTATGAACTGGAGACTAAGCCGCCTCGACAAATATCTACTGGTCTCAAACAGCGACTCACATTCACCCCTCCCACATAGGCTAGGTAGAGAAGCGAATGTATTCGAATTGACCAATCTTAGCTACAAAGAGATAATAAACGCCATAAGAAAAATTGGCAGAAGCAAGTTGAAGTACACAATAGAAACCTACCCCCAATACGGCAAATACCATTGGACTGGGCACAGAGCGTGCAACATATCTATGCCTCCACAAGATGCGATAAAGTTGAAAGGCATATGCCCAAAGTGTGGCAAGAAGATGACGCTAGGTGTAGAGCAGAGGGTAGAAGAGTTAGCTGACAGAGCGCTAGGCTATAAACCAGAAGGCTCTCCAGACTACAAATATATGCTTCCACTTGAAGAGATCATAGGCAGCGCTGTAGGTGCATCGACCTTCAGCAAAGCCGTTCAAACCAAATATAAGATGCTTATCGAATCCTTCGGAAGCGAATTTAGAGCAGCGTTTCAAGCACCTTACGAAGCGATTAGCAAAATAGCTGGGGTCGAGGTAGCATCAGCGTTAAAAGCGGTCAGAGAGAATACTGTTCAAATCAAACCCGGGTTTGATGGTGTTTATGGTGAAATAGAATTCCCGCAGCTTAAGGAAAAGAAGAAGTTGAAAGGGACTCTAGATGATTGGTCTTAGTCAACGCTTCATTAACCCTATTGAGGCAATTATGAGAATGAACGGCACAGCAAATATGATATACCAAGCAGCACCTAGCCTCCACAGTATATAGAGCGTCAACGGCGAAATAAGAAGAAGAATAAGAGATATACCTCTAAACACGCCATTAGAGAAGCCTAAACTTAAGCCTCTTAATCTCATAAGTAAGCTAAGCAAGACTAAGAGAGCTGGAAAGATTAAGGCATACCTTCCTTGAAGAAATAGGGTTAAGCTGCTTGCTATGTTAAATCCAGTTGAGACAATAGCTATTATTAAAGCTGTTATAAAGCAGAAGTAAGCTAATCTTGTCACACGCCTATCTATATCCTCTAAAGAGCCCAAGTATTTAGTATCCAGGAGCACAGCCACACATACGGCAAGTAAACCGGCTAAGAAGATAATAGGCTCTCTAGTGATGTTGAGGTAGACTTTTTGCAGCGCATCTAAATCTGCACCTCCAGCGATCCAGCTCCAAAGCCCATAAGCTCCGTTAATTAAGATTGGGAAGATGTAGAGGATAAATGCGGCGTCTTCGACGCTATCCTTCTTCATCAGACACCACACCTATCGACTCAGTATCTCCTTCTTTTAATGTTTTTTCATCTCCGAAAACCTTCCGTGCAAATGTTAGGTATGCTGTATGCCCTATCATTCTGGTAGAAGGTCTGGTTGCACCACTCTTAACTTGCATGCTTCTAACAAGCACCTCTACACATTCAACATCAACAAACCCAGTTCTAAGCAGCGCCTCATAGGTCTTCTCAACCTGATTCATAGTAGGCGAAATTGAAACTATCTTCCCAGCGCCTTTAAGAGCACGCCACGCAGATTCAACGAGACGCCAAGGGTCACCTACATCAATAACCGCGACATCCGCATCTATCACACCAAAGCCTTGAGAAGCATCGCCTAGGCTTAAGGTCACATAATCTAGCAGCCCACTTCTCTTTAGATTCCTCCGAGCTACATCAAGAAACTCTTCTTTCAACTCCATCGAATAGACATGCCCAGTCGGTTTAACGATATTAGCTAGGAACATCGTAAGAGCGCCACTACCTGTTCCAGCTTCTACAACTATACTTCCTGAAGTAAGCCCTGTTTTTGCCGCTATTAACCCCATATCTTTTGGGTAGACTACTTGGGTCTTCCTCTCGCATTTAAGCACATAGTCTTCCACAGTGGGTTTAAGGAGCCAAAAGTTTCTTCCAAGGTTAGATTTGACAGCCTCCCCATAGCGTTTTCCTATTATGTTAGAGCCTTCTATATAGCCTGCGTGTGTATGCACCTTCTTATCTACCTTAACCTTGACGAGCCAACGCTTATCCCCGCTGAGATATAGAAGCACGTCATCACCTTCTGAAATTACCTCTTCCATCCCCTTCGTTTGCACTACTTAACTTTAAATATCCTTTACGCCCCTCTATTGGGTCGAAGGAAAAGGACGTAATAAGGTTGGCTGAAGACGTAGAACAACATGAAGGTGAACGCGAAAGTAGAAGACAGAGAATCCCAAAAGTCTTCTTCAAACCTAAGCCAGTAAAGCTAGGCGAAGAACTCGAGGTCACTGTCTCAGAGGTCAGTAAAAGAGGAGACGGGCTCGTAAGAATCGAAGGCTATGTCGTATTCATACCTAATACAAAGCAAGGCGATACAGTGAAGATCAGAATCACACAAATCAGACCAAACTATGCAATAGCACAAGTCGTGTAGAAACGCTAAGTGGATAACTCTCAGTCGGCTCTTGCAGCCGACTCAGACCTTATTTTTATTACGTTTTGCTGAGAGGTGTATCCAACCTCTTCTCTCTAGAATCTTCTTTTTACCTAAGGTTACATATTCTACTACCGGCTTTCCTTGTTCAACTCTACCTATAGCCTTAATAGGCTTACCTAAGCTCTCTGCTAAACGCTTTATCTTATCTAACTTATCTTCATGCGCTGTGAAGACTATCTCATACTCTTCGCCTGAGTAGAAGACAAGTTCCTCCAAACTTAAACCGTTTTCTTCAGCGAATTCTCGTAGCCCTTCTGGAGCTGGCAGATCAAAAACGACTATCTTGACGTTGCTTGCTTCAGATAGCGTATAGAGTGATAGGGCTAAACCGTCGCTTGAATCTATGCTTGAGGACATAAGCCTTCTCTCAGCGAGCATCAATCCTAGCTCAAGTGGGGGTTTAGGCTTTAGCACAGTTGAGATGGCTTTTTCCGCGAATCCCTCAGCCACTCTACCGTATTTTGAAAGTGCGTATAAGCCTGCTCCTGTATAGCCAAAATCTCCCGTGACAGCCACAATATCACCTACCTTCGCGCCGGCTCTACCTATGATGTGCTTAGCGTAGCCTAACAGTATGCAGTCTATGATGAGGTCTTTGGCTTGATTTGTATCCCCTCCTAAGAATTCAAATTTAAATTCCTCTCTAGCATCTCTTACGCCTAGAGCGAGTTCTCTAATATCTGCAATTGTTAGTGTTGGGGGTATACCTAGGCTTACTAAAGCTGCGTTTGGTTTGACACCTTTTGCTGCAAAGTCGCTTACCACGCTTGCGAGAGCCTTGCGTGCTGCTTCTCTATAAGTCATGCCTTGAGGCACATCGGTCTCGCCGACAAGCATATCACACTTTACAACAACCCTACCTTTACCAGAAGGTATATGCGCTACGTCATCCCCTATCTTCGAGTATATTTGTTTAGGTTGACCGATTACCTCAATAAACTCTTTAATGATGCTGAGTTCGTCTGGATTTTCCCTCAACACTATGTTCCCGCTATGTAAAGAGCGTGTGGCAGCTCGGGGAGAAGAAGTTTAAGCCCAAGCTCCACAGCGTCTGGTGAGCCGGGTAAGCAGAATATGAGCCTACCGTCTAGGCTGCCTGCGACCGTTCTGGTTAGGTAGGCGGCTGAGCCTACGCTCTTAAAGCTCTCTGTTCTGAAGATTTCTGGGAAGCCTTCTAGCTCCTTGTCTAAGAGTGGTCTTATTGCCTCCACTGTGACATCTCTGCTTGAGAGTCCTGTGCCACCTGTGAGTATTACAGCGTCGCATCCTTCTTCGTATATGCTCTTTAGAACTTCAAGCCTTATCAGCCCTTTATGGTCGTCCACAACCTTTCTGCTCTTTAAGTTGAATCCAGATTCTTTGATTAGTTTTTCGGCTCTGTCTGCTGATTCGTCTGTGAAAGGCTTCTTCTCCTTAATCTTTTCGTATCTGGATGTGCTTACTGTTATGACCGAGATTGATATGCTCTTCTTACCTCTGCTTCGATGCTCTTCGTGCGGCTTCAAATCTTCCTCTTCACCTTACTTACCACTCTTATCTCTTTGATGGCTGTGTAAGGATACTGTCCATCTTTATCCTTCTCATACATCTTCACCACATCCCATATATTGAGAAGCGCGGTTGCAACAGAGGTAAGAGCCTCCATTTCGACGCCAGTCTTCTCTGTAGCAGCAACCTTAGCGGAAACCTTAACCCCCCAGTCCTCAACTTCAACTCTAACATCTGTGCTCTCAATCTTAAGAGGATGGCATAGAGGCATAAGTAGCGATGTAAACTTAGAAGCTTGTATGCCAGCTAGGGTAGCGATCTGCACCGGATCACCCTTCTCAACCTTTCCAGCGCGTATAAGGGCTACCGTCTCTGGTCTAAGGATAATCTTACCTTCAGCTACAGCCTCACGGTAAACCACATCCTTTGCGTGTATATCAACCATCTTAACAGCCAAACGCCCCACATGCTACACTATCACTTTAAGAGATTTATCTCTGTCGGCTTCTCTTCATAAAATTAAAGCAACGATAAGAGTAGCTTCGACTTTCTGAGCAACAAAAAGAAGAAAACCCGACTATCTTTCTGAACACGTTTCGATCTGCAAAGCAACATAAAGGGAATACACCATCTTTCAAAAGCGCTCTCTTGATCAACCAACTTACTACAAACACAGCCTATGCTGCAAAAAGTTTGAATACGCACCTATCCGCTGTGGAGAGTATGGTCAAAGGCTTAGAGCTTACCACCATCATAGAAAACTCTACTTCTATGGATAAACCGAAACTAACAGCTCAGCACGGTTTAAGTCTGCTTGTCAAAGTTGATTTAGACGGTTCAAATAAGATGACGATATTGTTTGACACCGGCCCCTCTTCTGAAACAGTTCTTTATAACATCGACGCCATGAACATCGACCTAAGCGCAGTAGACTTGATCTTTCTTAGCCACGGCCATTATGACCACACATCTGCCCTCCTATCCGTGTTGAAGAAAATAGGGAAAAAGATTCCAATAATCGCACATCCAAACATATTCAAGCCTAAGCTCAGAGTTGAGCCGCATCTGAAATACATAGGTCTACCTTTCAAGCAGGCAGAAGCAGAGGAAGCTGGAGGTATAATGCTCCTAGCGAAGAACCCAATCACACTTGCAAAAGGCGTCTTAACTAGCGGCGAAATTGAACGAAACACACCCTTTGAGAAAACAACTAACTTTCACACAATAGAAGAGGAGCGTTTCATCGAAGACAACTTACCAGATGACCAAGCACTCATAATAGAAGTTGAAGGTAAAGGTATTACAGTTATTTCAGGCTGCGCTCACTCAGGAATAATCAACACCGTCAAACAAGCTCAACGCCTAACCACAATAAAAGAAATCCACTTGGTAGCTGGAGGCTTCCACTTAGAAAAAGCAGATAACAAACAGATAGACTTAACTGCAGAAGAGCTTCAGCAGCTTAACCCAAAACTCTTGGCTCCTTGCCATTGCACCGGCCTAAACGCAACCTGCACCCTCCTCAAAACCTTCAAAGAAAGATGCAAACCCCTTCGGACAGGAGACACGCTCAAAATATAGAGATCTTTTGTTGAGCTTGGTCTCGCGGGCAGGATTTGAACCTGCGGCACAATTTCGAGGCTGAAAACCTTGATAAGAGAATAATAGAAAATAGTGGAAGATTTAAGAGATTTCAGGCTGTTCACTCAGGCAAACTTGGATTTAGGCAAAGGAACTGTTGGTCAATATGTTCGATGGGTTGAAGCCTTTTTGAAAAGAATGGTTTCTGGCATTGATAGAGATATTAACTACATCGAGAGAAAAAGGAAAGCTGCTCCTCTCATCACGTCACTAACCACATATCAGCTTTCAAAGCCTATTTTCGAGATTGTAAATGATTGCCTTTGTAAATGGTCAAGCATCCTAAGAGCCTCTAGAGGCTGAGAGATGGAATTAGACTTAGAGAAGGTAATAAAGTTCGGGAAAGTTCAAGGTTGTCTGACCTATATTTCTTACAAATCTCTTTTTCAATAACCCGTTACAATTTTAACAAAGGCTTTCTAAAACATTCTGTATTAGTGGCTTGAGTTGTGGAATATCCTTTTTTATCGTCTTCCATAAGATTTTGATATCAACACCAAAATACTCATGAATCATTTTATCTCTCATTCCAGCCATCTTCTTCCAAGGGATGGAAGGATATTTGTCTCTAATTGATCTAGGTATGTGTTTGGCTGCCTCTCCTATAACTTCAATGCCCCTTACCACAGCGTTTATCGTCTTTTTATCTTTAGCAAACTCTTCAAAATTCATGTTTTTAGTGAAATCCTCAATATCATTGATTGAATCAATTATGTCTTTGAGGTAATCCCTATAATCTCTTTTCCTCATAAATAAACGACTTCTTTTAAAATATATTCTCCGATTCTCGGTTTTAAAGCAGCTTTTGAGACAAGGTCAACCTTTAACCCAAGCATTTTACTCAAGTATTCTTCCAAATCCATAAATTCAAAGAGGCTTGGGGATTCTTCAAACTCGACCAATAGGTCAATATCGCTTTTTTTTCTGTGCTCGCCTCTAACAAAAGAACCAAAGATCCCTATCTCTTTTACCTTATATTTTTGTCTTAACTCTTCTTTATGCTCTGCTAAAATCCTTTTTATCTCTTCAAGACTTTTCATATTACACATCATAAATTAAGATCAACCAAATTTAAACATTTACGATCTTTCTAGTCTCCCCTTTCGCTTCTCTCTTTAATCTTAAGGTAGGCATTGATTATAGCCCTTTTATCACTCTCTGGCAAGCTTAGAATCTCCTTGAAGAGTTCAAGTATCTTCGACTCAATCTCCAACTTAAGTTTTGAGTAAAGCAAAGGTCAGCAATCTGCTGTTGAGTTAAACTCTTCTTTATTCTCAAATCGTATGACTAGGTATACGGATAATGAAAAGGTTAGGTCCCGCGGGCAGGATTTGAACCTGCGACACTCCGGTATCTGTGAGCTTGGTAGGCTGGTGAGGCTTGCCTAGGCAAGCCACTACAGCGTCTCCCCCTTCTGAAGGGTCGGAAGCTCTACCAAGCTGAGCTACCGCGGGTCTATGTTTAGATGACTTGGGCTCGACTTTAAGTTTTACGCTCACATCTTTTGTATTATTTTACCTTTTCTATTACTGTTGACGCCGCTTTTACCAGCCTAAGGTATGAGCCTACTAGCGCCCTTAGAGTAGATAGATCTTGGGCACTAATTTCAATCGTCAAGCACCTATCTTCATGTTTCAAGTTGATAGATGCTCTACGCCTACTCTCAACACCAGCTTCTGGAAGGAGCGCCTTGTAGATGGCTGAGGTCTCCTCTTTTACAGAAGTTATTTGTATGGTGGCTGCTATGTTAATATTAGAAATCGTATGCTCCTCCGGCAACTTCATGCCCACATTTTAAGCAGCACCAGATACCACTAACTTTACGGCGCATCTTTAGAGCGCCGCAGGAAGGACATCTTCTTTTGCTCTTAAGTAGAAAGTATATTCTACTGTATCTCATCCTTAGGGTTCTGCCATACTTTATCCCTAAGCCTTTAAGCAGCTTCTCTTTGCCTCTAACCAACGCTAGCCACCGCCTTCTTAATGACCTCTCTTATCTCTTGCCCTTTAATTTTAGCGGTCTCGGCTGCAAACATAATCTGCTCATATGTTAATCCACCAGCCAACCCTTTCTGCCCAGCGCATAGATGACCGCCTTCGACGGTAGTTAAAGTTATCCTAGCATCCATAACAGACTCCTCCTCTGAGTCTGGGTCAACAATCAATGAATCACCTATTCTAGCGAATGTGACAGAAACAGGTATTGTAGAAAAGGGAAGCGGAATATACTCCGCCTTCTCAACTATCCCTCCACCCTCAGAGACCTCTAACACAGGCATCTTTGTAGTCATAAGCGCAGAAACAACAGCGTAGCTAGTAGCGTCAATAAGATTCCCATCAACATTTAACACGCTGACATCCACAAACACTGCCCTAACCTTCTGCCCTGGTATGAGCACAAGCTTGGATAGATCAATCATGCCGGATTCTCTTACACCCCTATCAACTACCCTTGAGAGTTCAATTGCTTCTTCATCAGGCGGCCCGGGTTCAGCGTAGGGTGATGCTAAGGGTAGGATTTCAGCGTTTACAACCAGCAACCCTTTATCTGGTGTGTCTGGGAAGGGTGCTCCAACCTCTATCTTCACGCCGGCTATAACTTGAGTGTTGCCTAAGTTGACTTGAGCTGAGCCGTTTGCCTTCTGGATGATGTTGCACTTTATCTCTATGGGTCTGTAGTCTAAAAGTTCTCTTCCATCTAGCCGTCTCCCTTTTGCTAGCAGTTCTATCATATGAGCCTTCCTTAGATGCTCCATTATGAACGACTTCTTAGCCGCAGCCAAACTATTCAACCTCTTGATTAGGGGCTGTTTTGAAGTATCTGTCCATCAGAGCTTTGCGTTGAGCCTCATGTAGCCTTCTACAGCCCTCTAGAGCCAAGTCTATTCCCTGCTTAAACTCTTCGTGTGTAAGTATACCGTCAAGCTGTAGTAAAGTTATTATGCCAAGGTTAGGCATAACTGCTACTGGCATATCCGCTTCCCCCTCTTTATCCTCAATATCACTTAGATCTAAAACCATAGTGCCATCCACCTTCCCAGCTGCGCAAGCAACCACAAGGTCGCACATGCTTATGCCAGCGTCTGCTAAAGCAAGCGCGGCAGCGGTTATTCCAGCACACCTTGAGCCACCGTCAGATTGAAGCACCTCTAAGAAGATATCTATCGCAGTTCTCGGATACTCTTCAACTAATATAGTGGGTTCAAGTGCTTCTCTAATCACCTTTGAGATCTCTATCTCTCTCCTCGAAGGAGCTGGTGTCTTCCTTACATCAGTTGAGAAGGGTGACATATGATATCTACATCTAATTACACATCTATCAGGTAGAGCTATATGCTTAGGGTGCACCTCTTTTGGTCCGTAGACAGCTACTATGATCTTGTTCTTTCCTAGCTCTATGTATGCTGAGCCGTCTGCGTTCTTTAGTACACCCACCTCAAGTTTATATGGTCTAAGTTCATCTACTCTTCTACCATCTAGTCGTATTCCATTGTTTATCAGTTTACCCATCTCCTTCTTTACCCCCCTCCTCTTTAATCCCGAGCATAGCTTGAACCTTCTGCGTTAAATCAGCTAAATGCGCCTCCTCCTCAACCAGCCTTATCGCCTTCACAGCCTTTATTATCCCTTCGGGCTTCCCACTCAAAACTACTATACCGTTCTGTCCTATCATAAGTTTACAACCAGTCCCAGACTCTATTGTCCTTATCATAGACCCCTTCTTACCTATAAGCCTAGGAACCTTAGTAGGCGATATCTTAACCACTTCACCCTTCGAGATTTTACCCAAACCAGGACCAGCGACCGAGAGTATAGGGTCTCTTGTCCGATCAAAGGCTGTAACAACAGCTGCTATCAAATCACCTATATTAAACCGCTTAACTAGCGATTCTTGCCCAGGTGTAAAATTTTTACCATATACATTTCTAGCAGGTAGATAAGCCATGAAGCAGGAGTTGATATCTACTTCCCAAGCGAAGGCTGAGTAATCTACGATCTTACCTATCACAAGGTCATCTACCTTCGGAACATACGGTCCTGTTAGCGGTATGACCTTTACACCTTCTTGTCCATACTCTGCTAAGCCTATTCTAGTTGAGTAGAACTTGTTGCCTCTTTTGATTACGTTAGCTATAATTCTGTAGTTGCCTTCGGTTATCAGCTCACCTGGTATAACATATTTTCTTTTGACTTCGGGCATTTTCGTTAAACCTTTGCTACTGATATTTGGGCTGAGCCTTTTGTTGCTGAACCGAGTTTATCTACTAGTGTTGAATGTATACCTGCTGGTATGTCTACCACTGCTGTCATAGAGCCGTCTTCCCCCCATTCTTCTTTAACTATTTCACCATAATTCTTTATTATACCTACGCTTTGAGGCGCATATTGAGGGGGTACTCTGATTAAAAGTCTGATTCTTTCTGATTTAAGTGGAAGGATGGTTCTCAACTGCTCTACTATTGTCTTGGTCTGCTCTTCAGCGCTTTTAAATGGGTCGATAGATACCTTCGCTTCTTGGAGCGCTTGCTCTATTCTTAGAGGAGGGTGTGGTAACCCTGTCCTAGGGTCGATGTAGTTTCTAGATATGATCTCTATTATCTGCTTCTTTTTATCACTAACAAGTTTCCTTCTCTGCTCAGTAGTTAGCTGGAGTTCCCCTTTATTCAGAATTATTACTGCTGCTTGCGTTATGTTGGTCGTCTGGAAGTACTTCTGAAGCTTTTCTGAAGATACACGCAAACCTTTTGAAGCATCTGAGTAAATTTCATCAACAGCTATTACTTGGGAAGGCGGTATACTTTTACCCATCTTGTAATTTAACGCAGCGTCAGGATTTACTAGTATCTCAAAATGCTCACCACCTAATGTGAGCCGAACTATAGTATATTTTGTAGACATGCTTTTAACCCTTCTACTTAGGCAGAAGATAATAGGGTAGGCTATATAAATTGGTTCCTTAAGTTTTCAATGTAGTTTATTGCTTAGGTTTTTCGCGATTTCTAGCTTTGCTGGCTAGCTCTTCTATTTCTTTCTCTGTAAGGAAACGCATCTTCTTTGATGCGGTATCTACTACTGCTATCTTTATGTGTTTTATTCCAGATTTATCTTCGCTTACAGTGTAAATTGCTTCTATTGCGAGTATGCACATTTCTTCGAGCTTTTTGTTAGGCTGATAGTTCTGTTCAAGGTATTCCATAACTTGGTCGCTTCCAGCACCAATCGCTACAGCTTCATATCCAAGATAGGTTCCGCTTGGATCTGTTAGATAGAGTGAGGGCCCATTTCGATCTACACCAGCTATAATAAGTGAGACACCAAATGGTCTGACACCTGCGTATTGTGTAAACTGCTGGCATATATCAGCTATTCTTCTGGCTATAGTCTCGACTTCAGCTGGCTCATCATAGACGAGCCTATTGCTCTGAGCAAATATCCTCGCTTGGTCTACTTGAACCCTCGCGTCTGGTATGTAGCCAGCCGCTGCTACAGCTATATGTTCATCGACTTGAAAGATCTTCTGTGCGTTAGTTTGGCTCTGAAGTTTTCTGGTCTTCTCTTCTACAGCTAGTACGACACCATTTGCTGCCTTTATTCCAACCGCCAGAGTGCCTCTTCTTACAGTTTCTATCGCGTATTCTACTTGATATAACCTACCGTCTGGTGAGAATACTGTAATTGCTCTATCATAGCCTGCCGCTGCCGGAAACATAATAATATCCCTTATCTATCCTTTCTTAAAAGGTAAATTTAAACATTGACATTAAGGTGTAAGGATTGAGGGTTTTCGAGCGCATCAAGTTCAGCGGGCATAGGAATATCTGTGCAACACACAAGACAACCCTCGAAATCACAAAATCTACGCACCTCACACATAGAGGAGACTGCATCATCGGCGTTGGCGCTGATAAGGCTTGTGTAGATCTGGATCAAACATTCAAAGACGCCTTAAGGAGAGCGTCTTCTATATCCTTTACTCTTATGGTAGGTGGGTTGGTGTTCAGTTTCTCAGCAGAAGGTTCACCTAATTTGATACTCACACATGAGGAAGATGTTGTTATTAGACGAAGCGAATATGTATGCCCAAGGACGCTCGCGATTAGAGCGAATGTAGCTGCGGCTGATATTCCGAGGGAGATTGTGGGTGTCTTGAAGACCGCGAACTCGGTAGGTTTTCTTCTCATTGAGGTGGAGGTTTAGACGCCATATTTTTAGAACGCTTCTCCGTATAGTTGATTGGTTGAAGGCTAAGGCTAGGGCTCATCCAATGCAGGGGTTGGTTAAGTATCACGGGTTAAGAGACCGAATTCTACGCATACCTTATCACGATAGTATCTCTGTAAATGTTGAAGCGCTCTGGACGGAAACTGAAGTCGAATTTGGGGAATTTGCCGATGATGAATTTTGGATCAATGGTGTAAAAGCGTCTCAACAGGAGTTGAGGAGGTGCCAAATAGTTCTAGATAAGGTAAGGCAGCTCAGCGGTATAACTTACCGCGCTAAAGTGATTTCAGTTAACAGCCTAACATACAGTGAGTCGAAGGGGCTTGGTTTTTCATCTTCAGGAGGAGCAGCCCTCGCAGCAGCCGCTTACTCTGCATCCGGCTTAGCCAAAGAGCGAGGTTGGGATATAACTCTCATATCTAGGTTGGCTCGGCTTCTTGCTGGCTCTGCTTGTAAGAGTGCAGTTGGGGGTTACGCTAGGTGGTATGCTGGTGTAGATGATCAATCGTCATACGCTGTGCAGATAGGAGACAGGTCTACACTTGACCTTGGGATGTTGGTTGTGCCTGTTCAATCGAGTATTAGGACTGATGTTGTGCACGAGGATGTTACTGCTTCACCATTCTTTGAAGTGCGTGTAAGGTCTGCTCAGAATAGGGTTGAGGAGATACATCGCGCTATTCTGGAAGGTGACCTAGTGCGGGTAGGCATGTTAGCTGAGAGGGATACTCTTGAGCTACACGCGCTTATCCAAACAGGTAGACAAGGGCTAATAGTCTATGAACCCCAATCTTTAAAAGTGATTAAGTGTGTGCGAGAGCTTCGACAAGAGGGTAAGGCTGTCTTCTTCTCCATGCAGACTGGTCCTTCTGTCTTCGTGAACACTTATCCCGAGGATTTGAGTTATGTTAAATCTAGACTTCTCTCTTTAGGGGTTAGTGTAATCGAGTCTGTTGTTGGCGGTGAAGTTAGGATACTGTAGGTGTGGTGTATTCTGCCACTGTTTTTCTAAGCTTGTTGTCTGCTTTTTCTAACTCAGTTTTTACTTTTTTAATTAAGGCGATTTTCTCTTTCAACCAGAGCTGTTTATCGCTGAAAGCTTTGCTAAGCGTCTCTAATGCTGGACCACCTTCTACGCGTCGTCGGCTAATGAATGTGGCGGGGTCTAGTGCGTTTCTAATAGCCTCCTCAGATATATTTAAGGCGCGACCTAAGACCTTCTTGGAGCATGTGTTTATCATTTTGAGGTTTAGTTTATTGGGTTCAATACCTTTCTCTAACGCTTTTTTAACCGCCAAACCTACTATTGTATGCGCTGCTCTGAATGGTATTCCACTTTCTCTTACGATTGTATCAGCCAACTCGGTAGTAGTTGAATAGCTCTGCTCTACGAGCTGCCTCATCCTACTTCTATTAACCTTAAGTGTAGCAACAATCTTCTCAACTATCTTAAGTGTATCTAAGATCGTTCTAGAGCTGTGCCAGAGTAGTTTGTTAAGCTCTTGTAGGTCTCTGTTATATGAAAACGGCAGCCCTTTGCAGAGCGTGAATGCTGCTGTGAGCATACCCACTATCTGAGCACATCTGGCGCGGGCTACTTCTGCTGTGTCTGGATTTTTCTTCTGAGGCATTATGCTGCTTGTCGAAGAATACTCGTCAGCCAACTCAACCATTCTGTAGCCGTCTGAGCTAAAGAGTATCAACTCTTCACAAAGTCTGCTTATATCTGTAGCTAGGAGTGTGTATGTAGCCATAGCTTCTAAGATAAAGTCTCTTGAACCTACTGCATCAATAGAGTTGTCTAGTATGTTATTGAAGCCGAGGAGGTCTGCTGTTAGTCGCCTATCTATGTTGTAGCTTGTGGTTGTTAAAGCACCTGAACCTAGTGGTGATTGGTTTACTCTGTTGTAGACTTCAAGCAATCTGGTTAGGTTCCGTGCTAAAGCGTTAAAGTGCGCTAATAGTATGTGCCCGAAAGTTGTAGGTTGGGCTATCTGAGTGTGAGTAAACGCTGGTGCTAATGCGTCTTTTTCACTCCGAGCTTTCTCTAATAGTGTTTGTAGTAAGTTAATGAGGCTTTCTGAGATCTCTATAAGATACTCCCTCAATCTAATTCTAAGGCAAGTAGCTACTTCGTCGTTCCTCGATCTGCCGGTATGAACCCACCCACCTTGATGCTCACCAACCATCTCTATAACCTTAGATTCTATCGCTTCATGTATATCTTCGAAGCTGCTCTTCGCTAGCTCATTATACCCTTGAGCCCTTATCTTAGCTAGCGCAGAAAGTATCTTTGCACCGGCTTCGGAAGGAATTATCTTCTGATTAATAAGCATCGCAACATGAGCTTCAGTCACCTTAAGGTCTGCCTCAAAGATCTCTTTATCGACCGCTATGGAGCTCGTATACTCTAATGCCTGCTTATCCATCTCAGTTGGCAGTCTACCTCTTCTTAAGAAGCTTTTACTCACGCTGTTCAACCTTCCTCTGTTTAGCAGTACTCTCCTTTAACCTTCTTGCATAAGCTATGTACTCTGTTAGCGCTGTAAAAGCCCTCCCAGCATCAACCATGCTTACCACTATTATGGTGTCAGTATAGCAGCTTATTGTATCCTCTATATTTATGTGCCTTCTTGAGAGTTGTGTAATAAATGAAGCAGCACAACCAGGCGTCTTTATTATTTCAATAGGGCTTCTAACTATTATCGCTGCTAAGTTCGTGCTGCTTTCAAGTATTTCATCGTTTCTGAAAAGCTTAACCACTTCGCTGTAAAGTCTTTGGTCAAAGAGTAAGGTAATCGCATCTATACTCTCAGAAATCTGGAGAAACTCCTCCCTGTAGCTTAGAAGTATTTCTCCGACTGCTTCAAGGGTCTTCTTTCTCTTTTCTACCGAAACCTTAGCGACATCTGTGCGAACACTTACTGTGCTATTCATGACTACTGTGAGAATATCTTTTGATAAGACTTTATACCTTCCCCTGAGCCTCTTAAGCGATGTGACTAAGCTCTCAACTTTAACAGCCCGACCAAGCCTCTCTTCAACAAGCGGCTTCAAAACTCTAGCTATAGCAGTTAAGTTGCCATATCCTCTATAGAGCGCATCTTGAATAGAGAGGTCGCCATCAATAACATCCCTCAATACTTGCATGATAGTTGGCTTGACCAAAATCGAGTCAACCATGTCCTAATCTGATACGATAAGTGCCAAAAAAGATATAAATGTTACCATTAATTGAGTATGCACGCCTTGACCAAAGTAATACTAGCGTATTCGGGAGGATTGGACACCTCTGTAGCCATAAAGTGGCTTGAAGAGAAGTACAACGCTAGGGTAGTTTCTGTAACTGTAGATGTAGGACAGCAAGAGGATATGGCAGCTATAGCGGAGAAAGCCAAGAAGATTGGCGTTGATAAACACTATAACATAGATGCTAAAAAAGAGTTTGTAAAAGACTACATTTACCCATCTATAAAAGCAAACGGGCTATACGAAGGCAAATACCCTCTCTCAACCGCCTTAGCTAGGCCACTAATAGCAAGCAAACTTGTTGAGATTGCGCATAAAGAGAATGCAGACGCTATAGCACACGGCTGCACAGGAAAGGGTAACGACCAAGTCAGATTTGATATCACAATAAAGGCTCTTGACCCAAACTTAAAGATCATAGCGCCAGTGCGTGAATGGAACTTATCTAGAGAGGAAGAGATACAATATGCAAAAGAGCACGGTGTGCCTATTGAAGCAAAGAAGTCAATCTTCAGCATCGATCAAAACCTCTGGGGTCGGTCAATAGAAAGCGGCCCACTTGAGCAGCCGGATTTTGAGCCGCCTGAAGATGCGTTCGAATGGGTTAAACCGCTATCTAAGACACCGGATGAGCCCAGCTACATAGAAATAAGGTTTGAGAAAGGTGTGCCTGTCTCTATCGATGGCTCTGAAACGGATTCTGTTCAGATGATAACTGCTCTTAACGAAAAGGCTGGTTTGCACGGTGTTGGTGTAATAGATCATATAGAAGATAGGTTGGTTGGGATAAAGTCAAGAGAAGTCTACGAATGCCCAGCAGCCATATGTATCATAGAAGCGCATAAAGATCTTGAGAAGATGGTGCTTACTAGGCATCAACTTACATTCAAAGAATTAGTCGACAGAGAATGGGCTTGGCTAGTCTACACTGGGCTCTGGGTTGACCCACTCCGAAAGAACCTCGACGCATTCATAGATTCAACACAAAAAGTTTTGGACGGTAGCGTAAGATTAAAACTCTACAAAGGCGGTCTAAGGGTTGTAGGTAGAAGCGCCAGAAGATCATTATACGATGTCAAACTAGCAACCTACGACAAGACCTCAACCTTCCAGCAAAAAGCTGCAGAAGGATTCATAAACCTATGGGGTCTGCCCTCCACAGCAGCCTATAAGTTGTTTGAAGAAAAGAAAGGAGGTGAATAAAAATGGAAGCAAAATGTAGCGAATGTGATGCCCAGATAAACGTGCCTGATGATGCGGTTTCTGGAGAGATCGTGACTTGTCCAGACTGCGGCCTAAACTACGAAGTTGTTAAAGGTGAAGATGGGGTATCTCTAAAACCGGCAGAAAGCATGAGTGAAGACTGGGGAGAATAAACGGGAATGGCAACAACCCTAACCCTACTCTACGACCGTATACGCTGGGATGAAAAGGAGCTACTAAAGAGCGCGAGGTCAAAGGGCATTGATGTTAAAGAAGTCGATGTTAAGAATGTTATATTCAACCTTAATGAGTCCAGAACCAGTGAAGTCTATGGTGAAGTTGTCTTGCAGAGGTGCATAAGCCACACAAGGGGCACATACGCCTCAGCTTGCTTAGAGAGTAAGGGTCTAAGAGTTTTGAATAAAGCTTCGGTTTCAGAAGTCTGTGGCAACAAACTCTGGACAACACTAATGTTGATTCAAGCTGGTGTGCCTACACCTAAGACCGCCATCACATTCACACCAGAGTCTGCTCTAAAAGCTGCTGAAGAAATAGGGTATCCAGTTGTGTTAAAGCCTCTAGTAGGTAGCTGGGGGAGAATGGTTGTTGCACTACGCGATAAGGAGGAGGCAGAGGCGGTCATCGAGCTCAGAAGCCAATTGAATGGTCCGTTAAATCAGATATTTTATGTGCAGGAGAAGGTTAAACGCCCACCTAGAGATATCAGATGCATAGTTATAGGAGAGCGGCTTGTAGCTGCGGTTTACCGTGTAGCCGCTGCTGGAGAATGGAGGACAAATGTTGCAAGAGGGGGCACAACTGAGCCTTGCCCCATATCTAAAGAATTGGAGGAGATTGCTTTAAAGGCAGCTGAGGCTGTGGGTGGTGGTGTGCTTGGGGTGGATATGATGGAGAGTCCAAACGGGTTATTGGTGCACGAGGTCAACTCCACTGTTGAATTTAGGGGTGCGCAAAGCGCTAGTAGTGTTAGTATAGCTGACGCGATAATAGATTACGCTTTAGAGCTTATTAGAAGGTGAGAAATTGAAGGTAGGTGTAGTAGGCGGCTCAGGGTATGTTGGCGGAGAGTTGCTAAGGATTCTCCTTCAACATGAAAAGGTTGATGTAGTGTATGCTACATCAAGGAAGTATAGCGGGGAATATGTGTTTAGGGTTCATCCTAACTTAAGAGGCTTAACTGACTTACAGTTCACAGATCCCTCAGCAGAACAGATAGCGTCAAACTGCGACTTAGTCTTCACAGCAGTGCCACACGGAGAATCAGTCAAGGTCATGCCTAGGTTAATAGAAAGCGGCTTAAAGGTCATAGACTTAAGCGCAGACTTTAGACTTCGCAACCCCGAAGACTATGAGAAATGGTATGGGTATAAGCATCCCTATCCAGAACTCTTAAAGCGCTTTGTCTATGGTGTGCCTGAGCTCTATCGGGATGAAATAAGGAATACAAGGTTTGTAGCCTGCCCAGGATGTATGGCTGTTACTTCTATACTCGCTTTAGCACCCTTCGTCAAGGCTGATCTTATCGATAGGAAGCACATAGTAGTAGATTCGAAGATAGGCTCATCTGGTGGGGGCACAAAACCTACTTTAGGGACACATCACGCTGAACGGTATGGTGTCATCAGACCGTATAAGCCAGTTGGGCATAGGCACACCGCTGAAATAGAGCAGGAGTTGAGCCTACTCGCAAACGAAAAGGTGGTAGTATCTATGTCGCCGCACGCAGTAAATATAGTTAGAGGTATACTATGCACTATTCACACTTACCCTAAGAGGCAGATAACCGTGCCAGAGGTCTGGAAGACACTTCGCGGCTTCTACAAGGAAGAACCTTTCATAAGGTTTGTTAGAGATCGAAAAGGTCTCTACAGATACCCAGATCCGAAGGTTGTAGTAGGCTCTAACTTCTGTGACATAGGATTTGAGTTAGATGAGCACGCTAACAGACTTGTGCTGCTCTCAGCAACAGATAATCTCATGAAAGGCGCAGCCGGCTCAGCTGTACAGTGTATGAATGTTATGGCTGGCTTTGATGAACGCGCTGGTCTTAAAGTAGGCGGGTTGCACCCAGTGTGAGATAAGATGCTGATAGTAGTCAAGGTTGGGGGTAGCATATTAGGTGAAGGTGTGAACCCTAACATCCTACAAGATCTAAAGGCTACCGCATCTACAAATAGGCTGATCTTGGTGCACGGTGGTGGTAAGGAGGTTACTGAGATAGCTGAGAAACTAGGTAAAGAGCAGAAGTTCATCGTTTCACCAGAGGGTATTAGAAGCAGATACACAGACTTGGAAACCGTATTAATCTACAACATGGTTATGTCGGGCAAGATGAATAAAGAGATAGTTTCTGCGCTACAACGCATAGGCATCCCAGCAGTAGGACTATCTGGTGTCGACGCTGCATTAATAAGGGCTGAGCGTAAGAAGAAACTAATCATCGTAGATGAAAACGGCAGAAAGAGGATCATAGACGGAGGCTACACCGGCAAGATAAAGAGCGTCGAAGCAACCCTACTAAACCTCCTCCTTGAAAGAAACTACCTACCAGTAATTTCGCCGGTAGCGCTTGGTGATGAATACGAGTTTCTTAATGTTGACGGCGATAGAGCGGCTGCATATATTGCTGGAGGCGTGAAGGCTGACAAAGTAATCTTTTTGACCGATGTGAAAGGGCTTATATTAGAAGGCAAACTTGTTGAAAGAATCACCGCAGCAGAGGCAAAGAACCTACTACCTAAGATAGGCTTTGGAATGGAGAAGAAAGTTTTTGCATCTCTAGAGGCTATACAGATGGGCGTCAAAGAAAGCATCATAGCCTCAGGAGTAATCGATAACCCTATTTCAACAGCGTTAAAAGGTGAAGGATGCACAGTGATTTACAATGGATGAAGCATCAATCATCGCAAAAGAAGAGAGATACCTTGCACCCGTCTTCCAAAAATATCCTGTCGCTGCAATCAAGGGTGAAGGCGCTAAAATCTGGGACGCCAATGGAAAAGAGTATATAGACTTCATGGGAGGCTACGGTGTAGCGATAGTAGGGCACTGCAACCCCTATGTAGTAGAAGCGGTCAAGAGTCAAGCCTCTAAGCTGATAACTTGCCACGGTTCTCTCTACAACGATGTTAGGGCAGACTTCCTAGAAGCACTTGCATCCATAAGCCCAGAAGGTCTGACAAAGATCTACCTTGGCAATAGCGGCGCTGAAGCGGTTGAATGCGCGATAAAGCTAGCACGAAAAGCAACTGGTAGAAGAGAGATCATAGCTACATCAGGAGCTTTCCACGGCAAAACCCTAGGTGCTCTCTCAATAACATGGAACCCTAAGTATAGGTCTCCTTTTGAACCTCTTTTAACTGATGTTAAGTTTGTGCCTTATGGTGATGGGCAGAAGGCTCATGAGACTGTATCAGATAAAACAGCTGCAATCATCGTCGAGCCTATTCAAGGCGAAAGCGGGATACACCCAGCACCAGAAGGCTACTTAGAATCTTTACGCAAAATCGCTAACGAAAAAGGCTGCATACTAATCTTCGACGAGATCCAAAGCGGCTTAGCCAGAACAGGGAAGATGTGGGCGCACCAACACACATCAGCCAAACCAGATGTGATGTGTGTAGCAAAAGGGCTTGGTGGAGGTTTCCCCTTAAGCGCGGTTATCGCCACAGAGAATGTTATGTCAGCGTTCAAGCCCGGAGATCACACTTCCACTTTCGGCGGCAACCCCTTATCTTGTGCAGCGGGTTTAGCAACTATCCGCTATCTAAGAGACTTTGATTTAGCGAAGAGGGCTGAAACCTTAGGAAAGAAGATGATGGAAGGGCTTGAAGAACTTAGGGAGAGGCACAAAGTAGTCAGAGAAGTTAGGGGAAGAGGATTGATGCTCGCCTTGGAGCTGAGATTCGATGTTAAGAACATCTTACTCTCAGCGCTTAAAAAGGGTGTAATCCTACTCTATTCTGGAAAGAATATCTTAAGGTTCCTCCCTCCGCTAGTGATATCAGAAGAAGAAATAGAGCACGGTCTTATGGTCTTAGATGAACTGCTGGCTGAAGAAGATAGGAGTAGGCTGCAGAGCTAAGAATTAAAACTTTTAAAAATACCTCTTCCTCTCCTACATGTGTTTGATTACGCTTTAATTCATTATGGCGAGATAGCTTTAAAAGGACTGAATCGCCCCCTCTACGAGAAGAAGCTAGTCGAAAACATCGAAAAGGCGCTTGCAAACCAAGACTACGCTACTATAAAGAAGCTTCAAGGCAGAATTTTGTTAGAGCTGAATGAAAGATCAGATGTTTCCAAAATCGAAGACGCGCTAAAAAAGGTCCTCGGCATATCATGGTTCGCCTTCTGCTACATGACAGAAGCAGATAAAGAGAGCATACAAAGATGCGTGGATAGAAATATCACCTTCACTAAAAATGAGAAGATAAAGGTCTCCACCAATAGGGCTGATAAGAACATACCTTTCACATCCATCGATCTCAATCGAGAGTTAGGCACACACCTCATAAACACCTATGGCGTAAAGGTCTCTCTAAAGGAACCAGAAAAAGAGATCTACATTGAAATAGCAGACGGTAAAGCATACATTTTTACCAAAAAAATAAGGGGATTATGCGGTTTACCAGTAGGCGTCTCTGGCAATGTTTTGCACCTACTATCTGGAGGCATCGACTCTCCTGTAGCAGCTTGGCTTCTTATGAAGAGGGGGTGTAAAGTAGACTTCCTCCACTTCCACGCCTTCCAAATGTTCAATGAAAGATGGAACGCTAAAGTTCTGGATCTAGTGAAGGTGCTGAACAAATATTCTTTTGGCTCCCGAATCTTCTTCGTACCATTTTATCCCTTTGAAGTAGCCGCCCTACAGGCACCCATACGTTATAGGCTGATCCTATTCAGAAGGTTTATGGTTAGAGTTGCTGAGAAGCTCGCTTCCAAATACGGTATAGTAGCGTTAGGTAGTGGTGAAAATTTAGCGCAGGTTTCTTCGCAAACGCTTGAAAATCTTGCTGTGATAGAGCATGCGTCTTCTCTACCCATACTTAGACCGCTTCTAACCTACGATAAAAATGAGATAGTCAATATAGCGAAGCAGATTGGAACATTCGAGATCTCGGTAAGACCCTATAAAGATTGCTGCTCACTCTTTATAGCAAAGCACCCGGTTACAAAAGCTAAACTTGAGGACGTAGAAGCTATCGAGGCTGATTTGAGCCTCAAAGATGCTGTGGACTCTAGTGTAGAAAAGGCTGAGATAATTGAGGTAAAAGAACATATTTGATCTGTTAACAGCCTCCTTAAGAATATATGTAAGGTTATTAGAGAGTTAGGGTAGCGTGTATTAGGTTGGATGATATAGACCTTAAGATCATAGAGATCTTAAAGAAGGATTCTAGAACACCCTACATTAAGATAGGGGAAGCGGTCGGGTTATCCGAAGCTGCGGTGAGGCGCAGAGTACAGAACCTTATACAATCTGGTGTGATAAAGAAGTTCACAATCGAAGTTGAAACTGGGGGGGCAAACGCTATAACTTTGCTGACCGTATCTTCATCAACACCTACACAAAAGGTCTCCGAGAAGCTAAAGGAGTTAAAGAATGTTGAGGTCGTTCACGAAATTACAGGCCAGTTCGATATAGCTGTATTCATATCAGCTTCTAATATCGCAGAAATAAACAAATGCATCGACGATATCCGTAAGATAGAGGGGGTAATAACCTCGAATACTGTAATAATTCTGCGCACTATTCGTTGAATCCATACGAAAAACAATATATAAATGGATGAGCCACTAACTGCGGTCGGCTCCAGATGGCAACAAATACGAAAAAGGTGAACGAAGTAAGTGAATTTGCGAATCTAGGATACGCCCATCTATACAACACAACGCCTAGAGACTCCAGAGAGATACACCTATTAGACTCGACCCTAAGAGAAGGTGAGCAAGCTCCTGGGATAACCTTCTCACATAGGCAGAGGCTTCAGATAGCTTGGATGCTTGACTACTTTGGTGTAGATGCTATAGAGATTAGCCCTATAGTTTCAGCTGACCATCAACGCTCAACAAAAGAGATTATCAAAGCGGGTTTGGAGGCAGATATTGTTGCTCATATTCGTGCGCTCAAATCTGATATAGATGAAGCATTAAAGTGTGATGCAAAATGGGTAGCCATGTATCACTCCGCATCAGATATACACCTAAAGTATAAGCTGAAGGTTTCAAGAGAAGAGGCTGTAAGAAGGTCTGTTGAGGCTGTAGAGTACGCTAAGAGCCACGGGTTAAAGATGAGGTTCACATTAGAGGATGCCAGTAGAGCTGAACCAGAATTCCTGAAGCGTTTTGCAAAGGCTGTAGCTGAAGCTGGGGCTACAAGAATAGGTCTACCAGACACAGTCGGCGCTCTTCGTCCACAAGGCATGTTCAAGCTGGTTAGAATGATCAGAGAGGTTGTTCATAATCCAATAGATTTGCACTGCCACAACGACCTAGGATTAGCGTTAGCAAATTCTTTAGCCGGTGTGGAAGCTGGTGCTGACCAGATACACGTCACAGTAAATGGGTTAGGTGAGCGTGTAGGGATTACGCCTCTTGCTGAAGCCGCTGTTGCCCTAAAGATATTCTATGGCGCTAATCTTGATGTGCGGCTAAACATGTTAACTGAGCTCTCTCAGCTTGTAGAGTCATACACTGGTGTAAAGACGCATCCAATGACCCCTCTAGTTGGTGTAAATGCATACAAGCATAAAGCCGGCACTCATGTTGCAGCTGTGTTAAGGGCACGTTCAGCATATGAGCTTATCCCACCTAAAGTTGTTGGGAATAGAAGACGCATAATAATCGGCGAACTCTCTGGTAAAAGTGAAGCTGCTTTCCTACTAAAGCTTCTGGGTTTAGAGCCAGATGAAAAAGATGCTCTTAACGCCGCAAGAGGGCTTAAAAATCTTATGTGCGGAGACTTGTTTGAAGTCGAATTGACTGATGAGATGGAGCGGCTAATACTTGAGTTGGACGAAGCCGTTAATAAGGTGAAGCCCTAATCCAGAGGTGGTGAAAGATTTGAAATGTGTCGAATGCGACGCGACAATAAAGCTGCCTAACGATGTGTTGGAAGGTGAAATAGTCACCTGCCAAGACTGCGGCGCCTCATATGAAGTCTACAGAAATGACAGAGGAGAAATTGACATAAGACCAGCTAAAGTAGAGGGAGAAGACTGGGGAGAATAAGCGCACACTGGGGTCCCATATGCCAACGATAACAATGCTCTACGACACCGCAAGATGGGAAGAAAAGGCTCTAATCGAAGCATCTAAACGGAAGAACGTCAACCTAAGACCTATCGAATGTAAAGACCAGTACTATAACTTGGCAAAGATCAACAAGGCAGAATATGGAGATATTGTGCTACAGAGATGCGTAAGCTACTTCAGAAGTCTGCATCTAACAGCGCTGCTTGAGTCACATGGAATTAAGGTTGTCAATGGGCTGCACGAGGCTATAACCGCTGGAAACAAACTCCTAACAACTCTTGCCCTCATAAGGGCTGGTGTTCCCACACCTAAAACGATGCTTGCATTTACACCAGAAGGCTCTATGGCTGCGCTAGAAGAATTAGGATACCCAGCTGTAATCAAGCCTGTTATAGGTAGCTGGGGTAGACTCCTTGCTTTGGTCAACGATAAAGAAGCCGCTGAGGCTGTGCTTGAAGACCGTGAACATATGTTCCCTCTTTACCAAGTCTACTACTTGCAGGAAAAAGTAAATAGACCACCTAGAGATATCCGTGCGTTTGTAGTCGGAGATAGGGTTGTTGCAGCCATTTATCGAGTGGCTGCTGAAGGAAGCTGGCGCACAAACACATCAAGAGGCGGTAAAGCTTTGAACTGCCCCGTATCTAAAGAGGTTGAAGACATCTGCTTAAAGGCTGCACGCGCAATAGGAGAAGGAATATTTGGAGTTGACTGCATGGAGACACCTAACGGTCTAGTGGTACATGAGGTTAACAACACAACTGAATTCAGAAACAGCGTCCCAGCAACAGGCGTAGACATACCGGCACACATCATAGACTACCTTGTGGAGAAGGCTAAATAAGAGATGATGAACTACGAAGTAGGCTTCCTTACAGAGATGTTGAGGATTTACTCGCCGTCAAGAATGGAGCGTGAGCTAGCCCTCTTTCTAAAAGATTCTATGAGTAAAGAACTAGGCTTCAAAAACGTATTTGTTGATGAAGTAAATAATGTTGTGGGTGAAGTAGGCTCTGGAAGCCCGAAACTACTACTCTGTGGACACATGGATACAGTCCCAGGATATCAACCCACACGCATATCGAAAGGCTTCATATACGGTAGGGGCGCGTGCGACGCTAAGTCAGCATTAGCGTCAATGATACTAGCTGCATCTAAAGTTGCTGACAAACAAGATGTAGGTAAGATTATCGTGGCTGCGGTTAGTGATGAAGAGGGTAATAGTCTAGGGTTAAAGGAGCTTCTTAGACGTGGTATAGATGCTGACTACGCAATATTTGGAGAGCCAAGTGGACTTGATAACATAACAGTAGGGTATAAAGGTAGGCTCGCGCTCAAACTTATCTGTGAAACCCCTAGTGTGCACGCTAGTGCGCCTTGGATGTCTGAAAACGCGGTTGAAAGGCTGCTTGAAGTTTGGCAAGCTATAAAGGCGTCTTTTGCCGAGAAGGGTGTTGACGGCGACCGATACAGATCTATAACTTCTTGCCTCACAAAGATAAGGGGTGGTTCTTCACATAATGTTATGCCCGGGCGATGCTCTATAACTGTCGATATAAGGATACCGCCAAATTACACAACTACTCAGATCTTAAATAATGTTAAAGCGATTGTTGGCAAATTTGAGCGCGACCTCTCCTTTCCAAAGTTCGAGATGCAGATCTTAGACCAAACCGAGCCTTTTGAAGCTGATAGAAACTCACCTATACTCAGAGCGCTAGTTAGAGCTATCTTGAAGATTAGAGGTAAAAGACCCCTACTCATTAACAAGACTGGCACAGGTGACATGAATACACTTGGCACAACACTCAGGATACCAGTAGTTACCTACGGTCCTGGGAACCCTCATCTGTCACATACACGTAAAGAGGGTATTGAAATTAAGGAGTTTCTGCAAAGTATAGAGATCTTCCAAGCAGTCATCTTAGAACTCGCTAATCTGACGAGGAGTAAGTAGTTTGCAATACAAGGACCGTGAGTTCATAGAGACTAAAGAGGGTCTTATATTCTGTGTAGTAGGCTACGCGCATCCGAAGGATAGGGTTATAGCGTATCTAAAGTATCTTCCCTCAGCTGATGGTAAGTGGGGAAGCGGCTCTATGCGTTATTCGAGGGCGATGAAATACTACTCTGCATCTGAAGTTGTTAAGAATATAAGGTGGCTGGAGGAGCATTACCCCCAATATGTCTTTAACTCTAGGGTTATGGGCTTTAAGATATCCGCTATCCCCAAAAAATACATCTTAAGACACTACAAACCAAACAGTAGGTTAAGTGAAATCATAACGAAAGGGCCTAATGATACCCTCGAAGAAAAGACCCTAAACCTCGTCAACTTACTCTCAGAAAGGAGCGGGGTGCCAAAAGATGCCTTCGGGTTAACAGGCTCAATCCTACTTAAGATCCATAACCCATCCTTTTCAGACATAGACTTGGTTGTGTATGGCAGAGAAAACAGCCTTAAGGTGAGGGATGCACTTTTAACCTTATACAACGAGCCTCAATCTGGCTTAACACGTTTACAAGGTTCAGATCTAGAGCGGTGGTGTGCAGAGAAGGCTCAAGCTTATCCAATATCAGCAAGCGAAGCCGCATATATTTATAGTAGAAAGTGGGGGTATGCGCTCTATAAAGGAACAACCTTTTCAATACATCCGATACGCCTAGATGGGGAAGTAGATTTTGTATATGGTTCAGAGCGGTTTAGGGGATTAGGGTTTGCACGTATAAGGGCTAGTGTAGAGCATGTAGTTGAAGACCTCTACACACCATACACGTACCAGGTAAGTAGCGTTCGGGTTGAAGAAGGGGAGCGTAATTGGGAGATATCAAAGGTATCGTCATACGAAGGCTTCTACGGAAGCATAGCTTATGAAGGTGAAGATATAGTAGCATATGGAAAAGTTGAAGAAGTCAATCGTAAGACTGGCGAAAAGTATCTTCGGCTAGTTATAGGCTCACCTGAAGCGAACGGAAAAGATTACCTAAAACCAGTAAGACTCAAAAACTAAATCTTCACACCAGAAAGTAGGAGAAGCATCAACCCAGCAGCAACCAAATCAGCTGTTGAGCCTGGGTTTAACAGCCCTCCTTTACGCTTTAGCTCTTCATCCATCTTAAATAACCTCTCTCTTCCGACTTCAGTCGCTACGCCACCTAACTTCAAAGCCTCACGAGCCATCTCAGAAACCCTCTTTGCTTCCTCCTCAGCACCATCTACACCCACTGCCTTTAACTTTCTGACAATAAATGTGTCGCTCTTCTGTGCTAAGATCGTCAAGAAAGTGTTTACTGTTGCAACATTTATGTTGCCGCTTTCACGATAATATTTAACCATAGTTGGGTAGGTTAATTCAAAAGTTATGGGCATAGAGTGAGCCAACTCATAAGCTACACTATCCCACTCTGCAGACATCTTCATTAGATCTAGGAAGGTGCAACCTAACCTTCTTATCTTTACATATGCTCTTGGGTCGAGTACATCGATTACACCGCCTTTCACTCTTCCAAGCCATCTTTTTCCAATTTTTCTGAGCAACTTATAGAATATAAGTGCGTCATTTACATCAGTCGCTTGAAGCATAGTCTCAGTAGCCCTACGAAGACCTTTAAAATCTAGCTTTCCTTCTGAGCCTAAGAGTAAACCAGCACCCGCTGAAAGAGGTAGAAGAAGCATCGCTGTCCCCAAGTTAGTATTCCCCTCTCTATGCCAATCTAACCCTAAGGTGTATGAAAGTGTCAACAATTCACCAAACTTCCAGCCGCTGATCTTAACCTCGCTCGCAGCCAAGAAACCAGCTTCGGCTGCTTTCAATAAGGGAGTATAGAGTATAGCTGCGCCACATAAAAATCGTTCAAATTTAGGCTCAAAAGAGCTGGTTCTATGCACGTTCCCAGGCTTAGGCCAACCTGCTACTTCAAGCATCGATGCTAATGTGCCGCAGAGCGCTATGTCCGCAACACCTTTCACTCTACCCTTACCCAACCTAACTTAATCATATATCATCTTCTAGAAAAAGGTTTAAAATTTTGTAAAACAATATGTATTAACGCTTTATTGGCATATATCTGCTTATTGCTGTTAACTTGAATAATAGACTTACACTATGGTAACGAAAATCTATTAAAGGGTTAATTAAAAGAAAATGATAGAGCAACTTTGGTAAGATTCACACTTTTAACAGGTAGAAGCCTAGTTCAAGGCGTTGGGAAAGAAGCTGGAAAATTCTCAGACAAATACATTCAAGAAGTCTCAACTTGCCAAATGGATCCTGAAGACCTAAAAATGCTTAATATAAAGCCAGGCGACTGCGTAAGGTTGACAACAGAGTATGGAAGCGTAGTTCTAAAGGTCTCCTCATCAGCTCTTGTTCACAGAGGAAGTGTCTTCATACCCTACGGACCGTACGCCAATCTGCTTATAGGCACTAAAACCGGGGGCACTGGTATGCCAAGCTTTAAAGGTATACCTGTTGAAGTTGAGCCTGCTCCTGGAGAATCTGTGCCCGAGCTTAAGGAGCTGCTTGTCAAGATGTATGGGAGGAAGTGAAGGATGAAGGTCATTAACGCTGTGTTATGCCCTGGGTGTGGAAGTCTCTGTGATGATAATGAGGTGTATGTTGAGGATAATAAGATAGTTAAAGTTAGGACGGATTGCGCAATCTCTACATCTAAGTTCCTTAACTTCAACAAAGATAGGAATACTACCCCCCTTATCCGTGTGGATGGTGAGCTGAAACCTACAACACTTGAGGCAGCGATAGAGCGTGTAGCTAGAATACTCGTTGAAGCAGAATACCCTCTGATCTACGGTTGGAGCCTCACCTCTTGCGAAGCCCAAAAGAAGGGCGTTGAATTGGCGGAGGAAGTAGGTGGGGTTATAGATAACACTACAACAGTCTGCCACGGACCCAGTATACTAGGTGTGCAAGACTTCGGCGAGCCGACTTGCTCTCTTGGTGAAGTTAGGGCAAGAGCAGACTTGATCATCTACTGGGGATGCAATCCCTCATCAGCCCACACAAGGCATATGAAAAGGTATAGCTCGCTTTCGAAAGGAAGATTTAGGTTGCCTGAGCAGAGAAAGGTTGTCGTGGTAGATGTTAGGAAGACTCCTACCGCTCGCAACGCTAACCTCTTTATTCAAGTCAAGCCGAATCAAGATTATGAGCTGATGGCTGCGTTGAAGATGATGCTTCAGAACGAGGAGATAGAAGAGCAAGAGGTTGCTGGTGTGCCGGTTGAGCAGATAGAGGAATTAGCTGAGCTCATGAGAAGCTGCGAATTTGGTGTGCTCTTCTTTGGCTTGGGTTTGACGATGAGCGAGGGTAAAGAGAGGAATATAGATGGCGCGATAACTTTGGTGCGTGAGCTTAATCGCTGGACGAAGTTCGCCATCATGCCTATGAGAGGCCATTATAATGTAACAGGAGCAAATAAGGTCTTCACTTGGCAGACTGGCTACCCCTATGCTGTAGACTTCAGTAGAGGGTACCCAAGATATGAACCCGGTGACACAACAGCTGTGGATGTGCTGAGCAGAGGGTATAATGATGCTACACTCGTTGTAGCCTCTGATCCAGTAGCAAATCTACCGAAGGACGCAGTGAAGCACCTCTGCAGCAAACCTCTTGCGGTCATAGATCCTCATATCTCGCTAACCGCGTTTATGGCTGATGTAGTCATACCTTGTGCTTTTGTTGGAATAGAGGAAGGTGGGACAGCGTATAGAATGGATGGGGTAGGTATGATACTTAAGAAGGTTGTTGAGCCGCCAGAAGGTATACTACCTGACACGCAGATACTTGACTTGATTCTAAAGCGTGTGCGTGAGCTTAAGGGTGGTAGGTGATATAAGGTGGAGTATCTGTTAAAGAATGGATATGTAGTCGACCCGGCAAATAAGATAGACTGTGAGCGTAAAGATATAGCGGTCAAAGATGGAAAGATCGTCGAATCGGTTGACGAATCTAAGGCTAAAGTCATCGATGTAAAAGATATGCTCGTTATGCCAGGTGGGGTTGACCTACATTCACACATAGCGGGCTCAAAAGTGAATATAGGTAGACTTTTCAGACCAGAAGACCACTATAAAGACTACGAAGTAAAGAAAGGCGTTAGACGCTCGGGCGTAGGACACTCCGTGCCCTCAATCTTTACAACAGGCTACAGATACGCAACTTTAGGATACACAACCGTCTTTGAGCCTGCAACGCCGCCCTTAAAGACGGTGCACACACACGACGAGTTGAATGACATACCCATATTGGACAAAGCTTGCTTCCCATTATTCGGAAACAACTGGTTTGTTATGGAGTATATTAGAGATGGTAAGTTAGAGGAGTGCGCAGCATACATTGCTTGGCTCATGCGCAGCGTAAAAGGCTACGCGATAAAGGTAGTAGACCCAGGAGGAGTAGAGGCTTGGAAGTGGGGCGGAACGGTTCAAGACTTTGACCAAGAGGTTCCAAGATTTGGAATAACACCGAGAGAGATTGTTAGAGGGCTGGTTAAGGTCAATAAGATGCTTGGGTTACCTCATCCAATTCATGTGCACGCTAATCAATTAGGTGTGCCTGGAAACTATAAAACCACTTTGAGGACTTTGGATGCTGTTAAGGATCTTGCCGCTGGTGATAGGCCTATTATACATCTCACGCATGTGCAGTTTAACGCCTATGGTGGTGTAGACTATCTTTCGCTTTCATCGGGTGCTGATGCAGTAGCTGACTATGTGAATAAGAATCCACATGTTACGATAGATATAGGTCAAGTGATATTTGGCGACACAACAACTATGACCGCAGACGGACCGTTTGAATATAAACTCTTTACATTACTTAGAGGTAAGTGGGCTAATGCTGACGTTGAAGTGGAGACTGGGGCTGGTGTTGTGCCGATAACCTACAGCAGATCAAATTATGTTCACGCTGTCATGTGGGCGATAGGTCTTGAATTGGCTTTACTCATCGAAGATCCTTGGCGCGTATTTATAACTACTGACCATCCTAATGGTGGACCGTTTACAGAATATCCTCGCGTCTTCTCTTGGCTTATGAGCAAGGAAGCTAGAGCAAAGGTTTTGAAGAAGTTGCCGCGGTTGGCGCGTGCCAGAACTAACCTTAAGGATATAGATAGGGAATACACCTTCTATGATCTTGCGATTTCAACGAGGGCTGCTACAGCCAAGATACTTGGGTTGAGTAATAAGGGGCATCTTGGTGTAGGTGCGGATGCTGATATTGCCGTCTACAACATAAACCCGAAGGAGGTCAACCCATCTAAAGACTACAAGACTGTTAGGCAAGCCTTTGCAAAAGCCTATTTGACTATGAAAGATGGTGAAATAGTGGCAAAGGAGGGTGAAATAGTATCAGCACCGGTTGGGCGAACCTATTGGGTAAATACAAAGGCGCCTCAAGACATTGAAGATGCTGTGATACCTGAGGTTAAACGGCTCTTTGAAGATTATTATACAATCAGATACGAAAACTACTACATACCTGAATCGTACTTAGCTTGTTCAGCGCCTATACAGCCACTAGAGCCTGCGGGGTGAAGGTGATTATGGTTGAGCTCAAGTTAAAGATGAAAGGTCAATCTGTAGCACCTATTGAAGGTGAGATGTTAACCCCAGATAATTTAGCAAAGAAGTCCTTCAACGAGATACTCAACCTCGAAACCTGGAGGGGAAATCGGCTTGTTAAGCTTTCAGAGGTCTTTACAGTTGAAGGCGAATCAACATCTAACCCATCAGACCTACACCTTATCATAGAGGGCGATTTAAGGAAGGTTAGGCATATAGGTGCGCATATGTCTGCCGGTAAGATTACAATTAATGGACCTGTAGGCACATTTGTTGGGTTTGAGATGTCAGGCGGCACCATAGTGGTAAATGGGGATGCTGACGCCTTTTTAGGGATGGGGATGAGCGGTGGGATGATAGAAGTAAACGGTAATGCTGGCGACGCTGTTGGCTCAGGCTATTGGGGAACTAGATGCGGTATGCGTGGGGGTCTAATCGTGATCAAAGGAAATGCGGGCGCTGAGTTAGGCTGTTGGATGAAGGATGGAACCATAAAGGTAGGTGGAAATGCTGACGTCTTCGCTGGGGTTAGAATGCAAGGCGGCACGATCTTCGTTGCTGGAAATGTAGGTGCAAAACTCGGTGCAGCCATGACAAACGGCAAGATCGTCGTTTTAGGTAATGTGCCTAGTATACTCCCAAGCTTCAACATAGACGAGATCAGAGCGAACACAAAAGTAGATGGCGAAAAGGTTCAGGGACCATTCTATGTTTTCTATGGTGATATAACTGAAGGTGGAAATGGTAAACTCTTCATCTCTGTTCCAAAAAATGCGCATCTTAAGTATAGGGAGGCATACTTACTTTAGGAGGTGAATATGGATATGGTTAGTGTTAATGCGTGTGCATATGGTGTCTTCCAAAGAATGGTTGCTGAGAAGGATGTGCTCGATGTATCAGTAGAGGTTATGGAGAACGGCACAACCGTTGTAGATGCTGGTGTAAAGGCAAAAGGAGGCTTTGCAGCCGGGAAGTATTTGAGCGAGCTCTGCTTGGCTGGGCTTGCAAGCGTAAATCTTGGCTCAGCGGACTATGGTGGTGTAGAGCTGCCAACGATCTATGTGCAGGTAGATAGACCAGCTATCGTGCTTCTCGGTTCACAATTTGCGGGTTGGCGAATCTCGGTTGGGAAATACTTTGCGATGGGTTCGGGTCCGGCTAGAGCATTGGCTCTTAAACCTAAAGAGCTCTATGAAAAGATCGCCTACAAAGACAGCTGCGACAGAGCTGTGTTGGTGTTGGAGGCTGATAATCTACCGACTGTAGAGGCGCTTAACTTTGTTGCACAAGCTTGTGGTGTAGAGCCTAAGAACCTCTATGTTGCTGTTGCGCCCACCTCAAGTATCGCTGGCTCCATCCAAATCTCAGCTAGAATCGTTGAGATGGGTCTGCATAAGTTGACTGAAGTGGGTTTTGACCCAAAGAAGGTGCTTTACGGCTCCGGTAGGGCGCCTATCGCACCCTCTCACCCCAAGTTTGCTCAAGCTATGGGTAGAACTAATGATATGCTGCTCTATGCTGGTGCCACATACTTTGAAGTGAGTTGCGATACAGATGATGAGATAAAGGAGATCGTTAAGAAGGTGCCATCCTCTACATCTCCAGCCTACGGTAGACCGTTTTACGAGATCTTTAAGGAGTCTGGCTACGACTTCTACAAGATAGATCCAGGTCTCTTTGCCCCAGCTTCAATAACTGTTAATAACATCAAGACCGGCTCAACCATAAGTGCTGGATACATCAACATAGAGACGCTCAAAAAATCTATTGGGCTAATTCAGTAAGGCGCTTAACCTTTGAGAGTCGGCATATTAACACGAAACCCCGAGGCTTGGTGCTCAACTCAGCTGCGGAAGGCGTTTGCTAAATTAGGTGTTGAAGTGGACTGCTTCTGGTTTACGGATCTTGTCTCAAGAATATCCTTTGACCCTATTGTGGAGAAGAGGGGTAAAGTTGATCTTAGCAGACATTTAGATGCGCTGCTGGTAAGACCTATTGGGAGAGGTTCACTAGATGAAGTTCTGTATAGAGTGGACACTTTACATAGGCTGAGTGAAGCTGGTCTTTACATAGTAAATCCGCCTAGAGCAATAGAGCGTTGTGTAGACAAGTATTACGCCCTCTCAATACTTAACTCTACTGGTATCCCAGTTCCTAAGACCGTGGTCACCGAAGACCCAGAGGCAGCACTTGAAGCCTTTGTTGAGTTGGGTGAAGATGTTATTCTTAAACCTATCTTCGGCTCAAGGGGCATGGGTATAACCAGAATTTCAGACTACGAAGTTGCAAGAAGAATCTTTAACCTACTCCACTACCATCACTTCGTCCTATACCTTCAAGAGTATATACCACACGGGAAAAGCGACATAAGAGCATTCGTTATAGGCGATAAAGTTGTTGCAGCCATGTGTAGGAAAGCAAGAAGCTGGAAGACCAACGTAAGCCAAGGAGCTAAACCCGTGGCAATAACTCTCTCAAGCGAGCAGACAGAGTTAGCGTTAAAGGCTGCAGATACACTCGGATGCTCAGTCGCTGGTGTAGACATTCTAGAATCAAAGAATGGAAGATACATAACTGAAATAAATAGCCAACCGGGATTCAGAGGGTTGCAGTCTGTAAGCCAAGTTAACGTGGCTGAGGAGATAGCTAAATACATTATCAATAAAGTAAAGATGTAATCTCCTATAAGGTTGCGTATAGAAGTTGAAGCGTGTAGAGATTATAGGTATTGAAGGGATGCCTGAGATAAAGCAAGGTGACGATCTGCCGACGGTGATATACGACTGTGCTCTCAAGCAAGGTATCAACTTTGAAGATGGAGATGTGCTTGTAGTGTCGCAAAAGGTGGTCTCTAAAGCCGAAGGTAGAGTGGTTAAGTTAAGTAGTGTAACGCCTAGCCCTACAGCTATAGAGGTAGCTAAAGCAGGCAGAAGAGATCCACGCTTTGTTGAATTGGCGCTCAGAGAATGTAAGACTGTTGTTAAGAAGATTAGAGGGCATCTTATAACTGAAACCAATCACGGCTGGATCTACTCTTATTCAGGCGTTGACCTCTCTAACGTATCTGGGGGTAGAGCTGCAACACTCCTCCCAGAAGACCCTGACCGCTCAGCCCTTAAAATTAGAGAATCTTTAGAGAGGCTTTGTGGTAAACGCCTCGGCGTCATCGTTTCAGACACCTGTGGTCGACCGTTTAGAAAAGGCGACATAAATGTGGCTATAGGTGTCTCAGGGTTTAAACCAGTTAAAGATCTAAGGGGTAAGAGGGATATATTCGGCTACACGCTTCGATTAAAGAAGGTTGCTATAGCTGATGAGATTGCTTCAGCAGCGGCGCTCGTCATGGGTGAGCTGAATGAGCGAATTCCCGTGGCTTTAGTTAGAGGGGTTGAAGTTGAGATAGAACCTAATGCAACTTCAGCGCCTCTCAAAAAAAGAAGAGAGCGCGACATCTTCCTGCAAAGCTGCTAATCTTCTACATCAAGCAGATCTTCAAGCTTCAAAGCGCCGTTGTGTAGCGCGCTTGCTACAAGAACCCCATTTATGTTAAGTTCTTTTAATTTTAATAAGTCTTGTTTGTTTCTAACCCCTCCTCCAACCAAGACTTCTTTAAAGGGCGTGCTACATAACTCCTCTAAGAGTTTAAAGTTCGGTCCCTTTAATGTGCCTACTCTATCTAACTCAAGTAGTATCAACTTTTTTACACCGATTTGGTATAAGATGTTAGCAGCATCTATAGGGTCTAAACCCCTTAGTTCCTCGCATTCTGAAAGGGTTTTTTGAGCCTTTACATCAAGTGATGTGATTACTCTTTCTGCAAAAGGTGATTTAATCATCTGCTTTAACTCATCTAATCTTTGGAGCGTTTCTATGCCCAGCACCAAATAGTCGAAACCTTGCTGAATAATTCTATTGGCTTCAGCGAAACTGCTTACTCCGCCATCTAACATTACAGTAAGACTTAGGGAATGCTTTATTCTTTTCACTAAGTCTATGTTTTCACCCAAGCCTATAATGGCGTCGAGATCAGCGACATATATTGTGTCTCGTTTAAGTCTTTCTTTGAACGCTCTAGCTACTTCAACAGGATCATGTGTATTAACAACTGCGCTTTTGATGGGTTGGTAGCGGCTCCTTTCACCAGCCACTGCGTGCACAACCTTCCCATCCAATATATCTATGACGGGAATTACCTTCATATCAAAGCGAGCTAGAGGATGTTTAAAATACGCCTATATATGTTAAAGCTAAGGCGATGCCGTTGAGAGTTGGCATAGCAGAATATTTTAGCGGCTCAGTCCCATATTTGGATGATGAACTTCTACTTGAAGGCTACGCGATGCTCAAATCAACGATCGATGACTTTCTAGCCACAGGTGTCTCTGTCTCAACAATATTACATCAGAGTTTTAGATCCTTATCCGAGCTCTATTCAGTAAAGGTACTGTGGTCTGCTGAGGGCAGCGCATTTGAACACAATCTTAAACTACTTTCCCAAAGCGTTGATTACATTCTTCTAATCGCACCCGAATACATCCTACCAACCCTTTTAGAACAGATAAGCTCTGCTGAATTCCTTAACTCATCACCAGATTCGATTCGTGCGGTTTCGGATAAATGTAGGTTTGCTAAGAGGTTGGCTGAAGTCGGTTTAGAGGCACCTAAATCTGCTTGTTTTGAAGTAGACGCCAGAGCATCTGAGATTAAGGCGTTTTGTAGTGAGATTGGGTATCCAGTAGCTGTTAAGCCTGCGGTTGGAGCTGGCTGCGAAGGTTTGAGCATTGTAGAGCAAGAAGGGGTTCTTGAAGCAGCTTTTAAGAAAGCTCGCCAAATAAGCCCCGAAGGCAAAATTGTGGTGCAGAAGTGGTGCAAAGGCTTAGCGGCGAGTGTAAGCCTAATCGTATCTGAAGACAATATCATACCACTCTCACTAAACAGACAGTTTATAAAAGTAGGTTCGCCTAACCAAGCTTCAACCTACCTAGGTGGTGTTGTCCCACTACCTCACCAATTAACCAAAAAAGCTTTTGAAGCAGCCTTAAAAGCCGTAAACGCATTCAAAGGATTAAAAGGATATGTAGGTGTAGATCTGGTTTTAGCAGATAAGCCTCTAGTGCTCGAAGTGAATCCCCGCATAACCGTATCCTACATAGGTTTAAGCCGCGTTTTAGAAGGGGGAGTAGCAAATCTGATGATTAAAATGGCAGCTAAAAGCGCTAACTCGCCTCTAAGATTAAAAGGTTATGTCAGCTTCATAAAAGCAACCCTCCCACCTCAATCCAAGGTAGAACACGCTAAAGTGCTCTGCAGCCCAATTAAGCGAAATGGTAAACGCTGCTTCCTCATGGCTAAAGGAGACAGCTATGAAAACTCACTTCAACAACTCAAGGCCGACATAAATCTGTTCCAAGCCAAGGTTGATGTCAACTTTGATGATCTTAGCGCTTGACATCGGAGGAGTAAATATTAAGGCCGCAGCGGTCAAAGCTGGTGAAGTACACAGATTCACAGCAGCGTGCACACACTACTTTCCAATTTGGAAGCTAGGGAAGGAAAGGCTTGTAGAGGCGCTCAATCAAGTAAACAAGACTATTGGTGCAGAGTATGATGCTGTAGCGTTAACCATGACTGCGGAGCTCTCAGATGTATACCGGACTAAGCGTGAAGGTGTTGAGCATATCTTACATTGCGCAGTTAAAACCTATCAAAAGAAGGAGGTATATGTTCTGAACAACCAAGGAAACCTTATAGGCGTAGATGAAGCCATCAAATCGTTTCTTGAAGTGGCGGGAGCTAACTGGCTTGCAACCGCTTGGATGGCGGGTAAGCTCCTTAAGAACTGCATAATGATAGATGTCGGAAGCACGACAACAGACATCATACCCATATTAGGAGGAAAAGTTGCAGCAAAAGGTAGAACCGACCTAGAGCGTCTACAAAACGGTGAACTAGTGTATACTGGTGCGCTTCGAACAAACTTAGCCTCTTTAGCTAAGAGGGTGCCAGTAAACGGCATACTAACCCCAGTCTCAGCAGAATACTTCGCCTCAACGGGCGACATACATCTGATCCTAAAACATATTGGCGGAGAAGAGTTTACGGTTGAAACTGCAGACGGAAGGGGAAAGAGTGTAGAGGAAGCTTATGCTAGGCTTGCTAGAATCGTATGTGCAGACATAGATATGTTGAACAAAACGACACTAGATAAGATGGCTACCTATCTATACCGTCTGCAGTTAAAACAGATCACAGAGGCGCTCAAGAAAGTCATCTCAAGGATAGAAGTGAAGGGGCGAGTTAAGAAATGTTTAACTCTAGGCATAGGTAGGCGCTTTTTAGCCAAACCAGCGGCTGTTAAACTTAAACTTAAGCCTCACGAGATGTCAGACCTCATATCTATAAACCCAAATATACCTGAAACCGCTGTAGCATTAGCTTGGCTCGCTGCATCTAAGTTAGTTGGTGATGGAAACCTTTGCATGTAGTTGTAAAAGTTGGTGGAAGTCTAGAACCTTATAGAGTTAAACTCAGTAAACTGATGCACACTTTAGCAGAATTATCCAACGAGCATAATTTGATAGTTGTGCCCGGGGGAGGAAGCTTTGCGGATAAGGTTAGAGAGGCTGCTTTAAATTATCATTTAAACGACTTAACTGCGCATAGAATGGCTATTCTCGCTATGGATCAGTATGGGCTTCTGCTAAGCAGTTTTGTTCAAGAATGCAAGTATACATATAGCTTGATTGAAGCGAAGACACTTGCATCTAAAGGGGTTCTTTGCATTTACCTACCATCGCGTGAAATGTTGTTTGATGATTTTCTTGAGCCCAGCTGGAGTGTCACATCAGACTCTATAGCTGCCTATGTAGCTGGTAGGTGTGGTTGTAGTCTTCTCACACTACTTAAGGATGTAGATGGGGTTTTCACAGACGATCCTAAGAAGGTCGCTGAAGCTTCTCTCATAAGAGAAGTTCGCGCAGATGAATTATCTGGCTACGGTTGTGTAGACAGTAATCTATCTAGCTATGTTAAACGATTTAACCTTATTTGCTGGGTTCTGAACGGTCTAAAATACTGGCGATTCAAAAGCCTTCTGAGCAAGGGTAAGGCTACTGGAACTAGGGTCAGCCCTTGAGCAAGCGTTGGCTCTTTAAGCCTATTAGGACAGAATATTGGAGACCTAGCAAAGATTACTTAAGCGCTATATTGAAAGGTGTGAAGGGGGTTGTGAAGGAAGGGGATGTTATCGTCATCTCTGAGAAAGCCATATCTACTGCTAAAGGTCTTATCGTTGATGAAAGCAAAATTCAGCCTACTACATCTGCACATTTTATAGCCTCCTTCTGGATGAGAGTAATCTGGGGATACTTTCTTGGCTACATCTGCCACCTAAAACCTAAAACGCTCCTAAGGTTGAGAGCGTATCCGAAGGTAGAAGGCGCTAAACATAAACAACTTGCTTTATCCTACGCTGGTTTGCTTCAAGCTTTGCGGCATGGCTCTGAAGGGGGGATAGATGTAAGCAACTTACCTTACTCATATGCTTGCTTGCCTCTACCAGATCCAAAGGGCGAAGCGGAGAAGATTGGGCGTTATCTTGAGGCGAAAGGGATTAGAGGTGTTTCAGTCATGATAGTTGATACAGATATGACATACACTATAGGCTCGCTACACCTATCACCAAGAAGAACCTATATTAGAAATATACACGGTTTTGGGGGCTTTTTAACATATGTGCTATGCAGAATGGTTAAAGCCAGAGCTACTGCTACACCCTTAGCTTTATGGGGCTCTTTGTTGTGTTCAGAAGAAGCTCTTAGGTTGGCTGAGGCTGCTCATCACATAAGGGGCTCTGGTGCTGGTAGAACAGCTTGGGACGCTTCAGATAGATTCAGCGTGGGGCTTACAGAAATAAGCTGGAGTATGCTTGAATCTATCCCTCATTACCCTATCGTAGTCTGCAGACCTGCTTCAAGTAAGAAAAGGGGTTAAACAACACTAAGGCGGCTTCTTCTGGACATAACGATAGTTGCGCATGTTTCCAAGCCTTGTTAGGATACCTTCCCTAACAAGGTCTGTTAAGGTGTGGGATACCGCTGTCTTATCATAATGGTAGCCTCTTCTGCTTAACTCCAGATCTACATCTGATAGTGTCCGCTCTTCTAGGAAGTAGCCTTCGCGCCAAAGCCCCTCTATTATGGATTTGCAGGTTACGGCGCCTCTTTTTTCTTGATGTAGTGTCTCTGTTTGGATGGCTGCTTCCGGTATGCTTGATAGTACTGCTTTCACGGTTTTTTCTACTTCGTCTACTGAGCATGTTATCTCTACTTCCCAGCCTCCTTTTCTTAGTTTTACGGTTATCTTTTTTTGCTCTTCGCTCAATTTTCACCATCTTGTTGTTGTATGTTGTTCAAGTTGCGCAACATTTATATTCCCTACTGAACCTAACTATTGTTGCTCAAGATGAACAACCAATTAAACCTTACTTCAACCACGCTCCTAAAAGACCTAAGAGTGCTGTTAGAGGAGCTCATCACAAAAGCCGAAGCAAGTGCATTTGAACAACGAGCTCAACTAAACCATAGCGTGCAACCCACTAAAATACCTTGCAACTTAGGTAATCCTCTTAAAATCGCAAGCATAGATTCTACTTGCATAACCCTAAATGCGACATCAAGCAACCTTACTCTTGCTGCAAGAGCCACTGTAATAACACATAAACCTCAAGGTGGATACTTGTGCATAAGAAGCAGCCCTATAGTTCGAGAGTTCAGCAACTTAGATGCGGTGGTTGGGCAGAGTTTCACGCAAGAGCGTGTGGAAAGCGTAGTTAGAGGCGCCTTAGAGATGTGTATTATAAAGAGGCTCTTAGAGGAGCAGCAGAGCGAGATGATTCTTGTAGACGGTGTGCTAGATGAGCCTCTAGGCAGCCCCTTCAGGGAGTTTAAACGCAAGTTGGTTTCGGAGGCTTTATCCAGAGAGGTAGATCTGGTAGGGTTTTCAAAAGATAGCCGCTTACCTCCTATAGTAGCGTTGTTATCTGGGGGCTACGCTATACCAGACACGCCTTGGTTCATCTATGCATCCCAACTCAGCTTCTCTGGTTTAGATGGGGAGAGTGGGGTCTATGTAGCTCGCTTAGCTGAGCAAGGTTTGACGCTAAGAGTAGATTTAATCTCTCGGAGAAAGGCTGAGGATGTCTTCGCCGATCTAATCACCTCAGATCGATACTATAGAGGATATCCTGAGTCCCTAAGGCTGGCTCATCACCTTACCGTCTTCACTAGGTTAGAGGTCTTGACGCTTAAGGTTGCTACAAAGCGCGTCGAAGCTCCCATAATTGAGCTAGGAGGGAGAAGGGCCCTTCTCTTAGGCTCATTAAAACGTAGTAGGTAGGTGTGTCTGATGAAGATTTTAGAAAAATGTGGTGACGAAATGCACCTCTTAAGCAGAAGACCTCTAGACATAAGTGTAGGTGACTTCTTGCTGATCTGGGATGATTTAGGTTCAGCTTTATTGGTTCAAGTGGTTGAAGAAACCTATTTGAATGTTGAAAGTTCGCTTATGGATGCTATCCGAGAAGAAGTTTTGAAGGAGGATGTTCAAGTTGATGAGGAGGTCTCAAGCTTCACCCCACTTTCTAACATAGTTAGAGACCTTGTTATGCTTAGATGTAAGATCAGAGGTTCTATGAAGTCTGGTTCATTTACTCCTGGTATTGAGCATTTGCCTTCTCGTGTGTCATCTAAAGTTGAGTTTATGCCTTTGGATAGGATGCTTGAATTGATTCGCCAACCTTCGAGTAGGCTTATTTATTTGGGTAGGGTTGGTCAGCAGTCTCCTTTTTACATACCTTTAGAATCTCTTGACGGCGCTTTAACGATAATAACTGGGAAGAAGGGTTCTGGGAAATCACATCTGGCAAAGCTTCTTGTAAAGGAGCTGGTTCAGCACCACGCGAAGGTAGTTGTGCTGGACATAAATGATGAATACAAGGGAATAGGGTATCACTCTGATGGCACGCCTTCACCAATATGTAATAGGATTATGAGGCTTGAGCCTACCAGAAACCTAAGATTCACACTGGACTATATAGGTAAGAAGGGTATATCTGATATACTCTGCCACGCTTTAGATCTCCCAACAACTTCACTAAGGGAGCTGCTGAGGATCTGGGATGAGCTGGTTGAATATGGGAGGCTCACCTTATCAACGCTGATAGAAGCAATATCGAGCAGAAGAGTAAATGAACACATTAAAGACGCTCTGCTATCAAGGCTACTAACCTTAGCGTCAACTGGTTTTATCGCAACGGATTTGGATGAGGCGAGTAAAGTTGAAACACTTTTCAGTAAGATTGAAGACGGTGGTGCTCTCATAGTTGTCTTGAACAGATGCTCACCTATTCTGAGGAGGATAGTTGTAGAGTTTCTGCTCTCTAAGCTGACTCAGCTCTTGGAGCAGGGGAGGATACCTCCTTGCTTTCTTTTCGCTGAGGAGGCGCACTTATATTTACGGGAGACTTATTGGGAGGATATTGTGACTAGGATGAGGCATTTAGGTTTGTTTACCACATTTATTACAAATCAACCTGACGCTGTAGAAGAGTGTGTTTATAGGCAGGCGGATAACATCTTTCTCTTTAACTTTTCGAGTGAGAGGGATCTTGAGGCTATAGCTAAGGTGAGTATGGTGGATGGGGAGACTTTGAAGAGTTTGGTTAAGCATCTACCGCCAAGATACTGTTTAGCGGTTGGGCGCCAGACTGTTAACTTGCCTATAGTGTTTAGATGCGCCGAAGTCGACGCTTTGATGGAGGGTGAGACTAAGCTCTTTTTTCCGACACTCCTCTTGAATAAGAGGGGTTCGACAGACATATAAGTTGGGTGTGTTGATAGTCGAAGTGTGGAGCGGCTGGATGACACTATATTAAGGATAGCTGGCTCTATAGTTATGAGTGAAAGACCGGCTGCAGCGTTAAAGAGTTGGAGGCTGAGGCTGAATATTAGGCAAGTAGACCTTGCTAAGAAGATGAATATCTCCCCTTCTGTGCTGAGCGATTATGAGAATGGTAGGCGCCCTTCTCCTGGTGTGGCCTTCGTTAAAAGGTATCTGCAGTCTCTTCTTGAGTTAGGTAGAGAGGGGGGGCATTTGACTACGCTTAACCAGTTGGATGTTGCTGTTGAGCGTGAGCCGATTCTGGTTTCAGAAGAGTATGAGGAGCCGGTTGAAGCATCGAGGGTTATTGAGGCGTTGGAGGCTCAGGTTTTGGCTGGCTCAGATCTGCTCAGTTGGCGAATCTACGGCTATACTGTGCTTGACAGCATAAGGACCATCTACTCGCTTTCTGGCTTCGGCTTCTACAGAATCTTCGGCTCGACGACGGAGCGTGTGCTTGTATTTACGAAGGTGGGTTTAGGTAGGTCTCCACTTGTAGCTATAAGGGTCTCGCAGCTCAAGCCGAGAATGGTTATACTACATGGACCCAAAGCAGTAGATCCGCTCGCCATAGACTTAGCTAGGCGTGAGAGGATCATACTAGGGTTATCACAGATAGCCGAGGAATCTGAGTTGGCTTCAAGGTTAAGTAAGCTAAGCCAACCAAACGCGCTTAAATAGCTTCACCGCTACCCCTTTATATAGTGTGGTGCAAGATGGGGGGTAGCACCACAACCAACAGCAGAAAGCCTTAAATCAAACCCAAAACCATATAATGGAGCGAGAAAAAGAGTCGGAATCTCACATAGAGAA
>JARVJZ010000001.1 GCA_029775855.1 Nitrososphaeria archaeon | reverse complement strand
CCATTAAAACAAACACGCAAGCCAAAGAAGCAACAGAATACACTGCTTCATCAAGATAAATGGTCAAACAAGCTGAAACAACCAATCCAACAGCAAGCAGCTCAATAATCATTTCACAAAGAGCCTATGCTCGCATTGTTTGCTTTAGGCTTTACAACCAAATCGGATTTATTTGTTGAGGCCAACTCAAAAATTTCCGAACTTTTAATAACGTTTCTGGGACAACTTTCAGCACACTGATAACAGAGTATGCAGCGGTCCAGATGAAAAAGAGGCCTTAACTTTCCATCAACCTCAACCATTTCAATAGCCTTCGCAGGACAATCCCTAGCACATAAACCACAACTGATACACAAATTAATGTCAAATATTTGCCTGCCCCGGAAACCAACGGGAACATAAGGCTTCTCTTCTGGATATCTTCGAGTTGCAGGCTTCTTGAAAAGGTGAGCAAGCACTTCCTTCAAAATTGGCGATAACTTTGCCATTCACCTTCACCTCAACAAGTTAAACCACAAGCCCACGCCAACAGTCGCAGCAAGAGAAAGAAACGCCAAAGGCAGAAGCACTTTCCAGTTGACAACAAGCACTTGATCGATACGCAATCTCGCAAAAACGCATTTCAAATACTCTGTAAGAGCCACAACCGCGAGCAGTTTAAGCGTAAACCACAACGTATACCAAAAGGCGGATGGACCATAAAAAGTTGGTCAAGGGCCGCCTAAGAAAAGTTCAACAACTATGGCCGCTCCAAGCACTATTTGCACATCTTTAGCAAGTTTAAGAAAAGCCAATCTTCTACCTGTATATTCAGTTTCATATCCACCAACTATCTCCGTCTCAGCATGCGGAACATCAAATGGGTCTTTCTCCAACTCCGCTTGAAGCGTAATAATAAACAGCACGAAAGCGCATGGAATCATGAAGGCAAATGGCACATTCTGATTAGCAGCAATAACTGAAAAGCTAAGACTTTTAGCCAAAAAAAGCTGGAGCCAATGCGAGAATGGAAAGAGGAATATCATAACCCAAAAACTGAGTTAAAACCCGCGCAGCACCCGTCGCACTGTAAGGGTTCATCGAAGACCACCCTGAAAGGAAAATAAAGAAATTGGCAATTGAAACTAACCTTAGAACAATAATTAAGTCGCCTTCAAAGTTTGAATTAAAAATAATGTTTGCCCCATCAATTGGCAAGAAGACAAATGAGAAGACAAAAATCGAGAAAGAGAAAATCGGAGTGAATTTGAAAGCGAAATTTTTTTACGTTAAATGGAACAATGTCCTCCTTACTCAAAAGCTTGACAAAGTCAGCAAATGGTTGAAAAACGCCAAATAGACCAGTATATGTGGGTCCCATCCTGTTCTACATCCGCGCCTCAATCTTTCTTTCAACCCAATCGCAAATCATCGTGAAAAATAAAATGAAAGTGAAGCCTGGAAAAATCAACACACGAAACAAAAAATCAAAACTCATTCTGCATCCTGCTATCTATCTGTGCATTAGAAACATGGATTGAGACTGACAAAGCTTGCTCTGGTATACAATTTGAGTATTTTGAGAAGCTTATAGGTGAGAGAATACCGCGTGACAAACTTTGCTTGAACGAATTGTTCAAGGTTGAGATTATAACACCGAATGGTAAGGTTTTGAAGGGTAAGATGAGAATGCTGAACTTTTGGAGGGCAACTTTCGACAGCTGGCTTAACTCAGTTGCAGCGGACAGTGGTGCAGAGTTCCACGACAACACGATGTTAACAGAATTTTTTGAAAGTGAAGATAAGATCGTTGTTAAAGCGTCTTCGGAAGGTGTACAGAAGGAGGTTAGGGCGCGTTATCTTATCGGGGCTGATGGCATGCTCTCAAGGATTCGAAAGAAACTGCACCCAGATGATTTTAGCAATAAGACTACTGGTGCGACAATAAACTACTATTTTAAGGGGGATGCGGAGCTAGATCCCAATACTCTCTACATGTTTTACAGAAAAGAGTTCTGCCCCTTGATGTTCGCTTGGGTGTACATGAAAGATGATAAATGGGTAGTAGGTACAGGCGCTAAGGAGAATCCCATTGCTTACGCTAACAGATTCTTTAAGTATGTAGAGGAGAGGTATAAACTTCGTGGGCAGATCGTCAAGAGAGAAGGCTTCTCCTCAACACTAAAGAGCACAATATATCTTGGAGAAGGTAATGTGCTTTTGGCTGGTGATGCCGCAAACTTAATCGATTTTTACCGAGGCGTGGGAATGGATAACGCAGCCCTAAGTGGGCGCTTAGCAGTAAAAGCGATTATTAGAGCTGAAGAATCAGGTTCAAAGCCATCGAAGATATACGAAGAACTAATGAAGCAAGTAGTTAAGAAGATAAGAGAAAACTCCGAAAAACAGGCGAAGAGATTCTCATCAAACCAAGAACTTGAAAAAAGCTTAACATCAATGAACATGCTCAAAGACGGGTTACAGATGCTTATAGCAAACCAAATAAACAAACTGCTTCCGCCAGAAAAACTAATCTTCCTACCAACCTAAGGCTTACAGGAGAAAAATGAAGAAAACATCGCCGTTTAGATCAATAGTATACTAGCTTAATTCTTTACCCCTTTAAAAAATGTTGATACTACTTCTATGATTACTGGTACTGCTTAACTGTCTTCGCTGTTGGCAGCGCACTAAGCTTTTATCAACTCAAATTTTTTCTTTAAAATTTAAGCACTGGTACCAGCCGTAGCAGTTGTTGCTGAAACAAGCTTTGTCGTATTCTTTTTTACTACTGACCGTTGATTCTTCACTTTTTCTTGGAGAAAAGTTCTAAGCCTTCTAGCATCTGGCCGCTCTACTATTTCAATTTTATTCGCTGAGCCGCTTGTTAAAGTTGTTTGGTTATAGTTTATTTTCTTCAGAATGACATCCTTGAGGTCGAGGTCTATTTCATAGCCCACGCTGTTTCTTTCTAGATCTTTTGCCGCTTTTGTTGTGGTTCCTGAGCCAAGAAATGGGTCAAGGACTGTTTCTCCTACAAATGTGAATAGTTTTATCAAACGTCTGGGAATTTCTTCTGGGAAGGCGGCTATACCCTTTTCAAGCCTATCTTCAAATGGAAGAACGTTCGTGATTCTCCAGATTGTAAGATACCATTTTTCTGAGCTATACTTCTTTAAGTCGATTTTTGAGGCTTCTAAGATTTTTGGGTCGAGTGTTTTAATATAGCTATAATCAAATTTGCCTTTTTGGAATATTATGATGCTCTCTTGTATGTTGTCGGGATAGAAATACATTGGATATGGATGCTGCAGCACGACACCGCTACGTCTGCTAATTCTAATGTACCCTTCAGGCTTTTCCCATACGATTCTATCTCTGTAGCTAAAGCCGCTTTCAACCATGATTTTTGTAATGTCTGAAACAACGGGATATTTTTCACCTTTAACAAGCATATCATCCGTAACAAAAGCTGCAATTCTTCCAGGAGCCAGAACTCTGTAGAGTTCTTTGGCAAGGTCTCTAATTAATTTGAGAAATTCATCGTAGTTTTTAAAAAGGTCAGGGTAGTCAAAGGGAGCGTTATAGTAGGGTGGTGAGGAAACCATTAGATGAATAGAGTTGTCTGGGATTTCATGCATATCTATGCAATTTCCGAAGATAATTTTATGCCAAGTGGGGATCATTCTTTCACACCTAGCTTTTTAGCGTATTCTTCAACAGCGGCGTGAATTGCGTCGGTCTTTAGTATCCTTGCAGGCGTGTTTGTATTTTTCCGTAAAGCTTCAACTATCTTGTCAAGTAGATCTTTAGTTTTTTCTGAAATGTAAATCATTGGCATACAGTCATGCCTCATATATGATATGTTGTAATAGTATTTAATATTATCTGATATCAGTATGCTCGCCAAGTCAAATTCCTTTTACAAAAATCTCGAAGCATACAATAACCTTTACAACCAATTTTGGACTTAATTTGGCATATAGAGGCTCTAGGACAAGAGTCACAAGCTATGTCTTTCAGATTGTCTGGACAGCAATTAATACCTATTTGGAACGCTCCATGATCAACCATTATACAGTCATCGCTATACTGGTTTGTTACCTCTTGAATTGACAGCCGCATGTTTGAGGCTATAATGACATTCCAACGACTGCCACTCCCTCTCTTGCCCTCATGAATCACTGCAGAAACAAGACCCCCTCTGGAAAAGATTTTGCCAACATGCCCATCAACAGGCATTTCAAAAAACGACTTATCCCACTTACCATTTGAAACATCTATTCCTAAGTTCGGATGACCTACCCAAGAAATATACATCCTAACAGCCTTTTCTCTAAGAATCGATTCAACAAGGGGATTACTCTGCAAAAGTGCTGCAGCTTCCTTAGGAGTTTTACATCGACCCAGCTTTTCAGAAAGATTAGACCTGTTTAGCATCATCTCGTAAGTTAGGAAGCCTCCAACTCTTAAAACAAACCAGCCAAAACGAGGCAAAACCCTGCCAATTGCTGGAGAGATCTTATACTCATCCTTCAATGCCGCTAATCGGTTTATTTGTATGAGGCATTGTTGCGGCTTAAAGAACAAATCATCCCCAAACAAATCATAAATGCGTATAGCAGTTCTCCTTGCAGAAGGTGACTCAGCCTGCTGATCAAGAAAAGCAGTCAACAACAAAAATCTTGCTAACTTTTCCCTATCTAAAACAACATCCTTCGGCAAATTATTAATTATCTGAGCAAGCTCTAAAGGCTGAAGAACCATTCCAACACTTTCCAGAATTTTAATTATCCGAGCTTTCTCAAAGGCTGAAGCTTCATTTCCTACAGATGACCTAACCAAGTAAATCACACTATACTTCCATTAATTCTGCGTGGATCATAATTATGGTTTACGATAATGCTTATCCCTTAACTCTGGAACAAACTTTCCGTTAATTGCAGATAATGAGAGGCAAGCGGTGTAAGCGTCGTTTCTTAATATTTTTAATCAAAATCTTGGTGGGCCGGGCCGGATTTGAACCGGCGACCTTCGCCGTGTGAGAGCGACGTCCTGCCGAGCTAGACTACCGGCCCAATGTTTTAGTTGGTTATCTTGCGTCTCCTTTAGCTGATGAAGGCTTTCCTATTTAAATTTCAGCTCTTGTTTTAGGTTAGGTTCCTTAGGATTGGTGTTTGTCTTGTGGTGGTTTTTCTTTAACTATTTGCTTTTGCTTTGCTCAGCGATTTGTTTGTTCTTGAAGATTTCTACTACTTTGTCGAAGTTATCTTCTTTGCAGTATATGTAGAGGGCTGGTAAAAATCTTCTATTAACCTTCACTGCTCTTTTATCTGGGTATGATTTAAAAGAGCGAACCGTTTTCCAAGGGACTTCAACCCTTTCTGAGACGATTCCTGATAAACCTGCTCCTGTGGCTGCTGGGTTTCTGGCTAGTAAACCTAGTATTAGGGCTAAGCGGTGTATCTTATGTGCGCGATCTACTCTACTCTCCATGACCACTCCATCATCTCCGATTTTGAACATTAAGGTGTATCTGTTTCTTAAGATGACAAATAGGGTTAAGATGGAGACTAGAATGAAGAATAGACCCATGCCTAATGTTACCATCAGCCCTTGGATTAACCCTTCTAACCCATTAGCGACTGCAAGCACTGTCCCAAAGATTAGAAAGCAAGCAATCATTAGGGCTGCTAAACCTTTGCTTAAGTGTGTGATCATGAGGCGGTTTGCTAAAGGGACTTCTATCTGCCAAGAAGCTGTTGTCTGGCTGTTGGAGGTCTCCATTTCCTTTTTAGGAGGTGCTGGTGGTTAAAAAGCGTTTTGTAGATGGGTTAATGTTTTTTAGTTAAACACGCTTTTGGACGCTTCTCTCTACTTCTTGGCGCCTAGTGTTCGGTTTTTGAGTCTTAGGTCTTCGCTACGGCATTTTCTGCATCTAGTTGCGGTTATAGGGTTCTTTTTTCCGCATCTTAAGCATATTTTGAAGAAGAGCTTACGCTTTTGAGCGAGCTGTTTCTTTATCGCATCAGTTATAGGCATCTACGCTTCCCCTTCCTTCCAAGCTGGTTATGGGTATTTCTATTTTGCGACCCGTAAGGGTTAAACCGATGATACTTGTTGTTAGTTAGGATGAAGCCCACCTATTCTCCTTATGTCATGAGAGAGCCTCAAAGGTTTGATCAACGCTATACAGTCTTCTCAAGAGCGCGTTGGGAAGAAGGTTTGATGAAATTGAAGGAGATGCAGACAAAGATCTCTACAGTTAAGATGGAGCGAGGGGTTAAAGGGTTTACTCAGTGGGAGCAAGCGCTTAGGGATGCTTCTTGGTATGTTGAACACTGCTTCGGCAGATCTGCGAGCGGTTTAGCTAATCGTGGACTTTACAGCTGGTGCTCCCAAGATCCAGCCAACAATAGATACCGAAGTAGAAGGGTAGAAGTTTCACCAGAGGAAGCGTCGTTTAGGGTTAAGCGTGCTGCTAGGCTATTTGGCGCAGACTTGGTTGGGATATGCAAGCTGAATCGAAGCTGGCTTTACTCAAAGATCTATGATTGGGAAAAAGATGAGCATTTAGATGTTGACACGCTTATCTCTGAGGACTATCAGTATGCGGTTGCGCTTGCTGTTGAGATGGATTATGAAGCCCTAAGAACTGCACACTCTATTGCTGGCGCCGCGACTGGTCTTGGATATTCGCGTATGGCTTTCGTCTCAAGCATGGTTGCAGAGTTCATAAGATGCCTAGGCTATAAGGCGATTCCTCTTGGTAATGATGTAGCGTTAAGCATACCTATAGCGGTGGATGCTGGCTTAGGTGAACTAGGTAGAAATGGGCTGCTCATAACCCCTGAATACGGCCCTAGAGTTAGGCTGTGTAAAGTTTTGACAGATCTGCCTTTTGAGCCTGATGAGCCGATAGATTTTGGCGTCCAAGCTTTTTGTGAGGTTTGTAGGAAATGTGCTGATAAATGTCCATCCAACGCGATAAGCAAAGGTGCTCGCTCTGAATGGGTTGATAAACTTTCAAGTGGTAGAGGCGTTTTAAAGTGGCCTATAGATCCTATCAAATGCTATAAGTTTTGGTGTGCAAACGGTTTGGATTGCGCTGTTTGCGTGTCGGTATGCCCATTTAACAAACCTAATACAGCCATACATAAGGCTGCTCGATGGCTGGTAAAGCATGCCCCTTCTTTAGATCGTGTTATGATTTGGCTTGATAACGCACTTGGTTATGGTAAGCAGCTGGATGCAGAAATTTTTTGGAAGAAGGTTAGAGCAAGATTTTAATCTAACATTAATGTGATAGTCGTGGAGTAGAGAAGATGCCAAAGAAGAGGAAGAGTAGAGGGAGGTCTAAGGGTGGCAAGGGTAGATCTGATTTCGTTCACTGCAGCAACTGTGGACAGCTTATACCACGAGATAAAGCTAAGAAGGTAACCTCTAGAATAAGTCTTGTTGAACCTACATTGGCTAAGGAGCTGAAATCTGCAGGCGCATATATAGCAGCACCTAAGACAATAAAATACTACTGCGTGTCATGTGCTGTTCACTACGGGTTGGTTAAAGTAAGGGCAAGAGAAGAGAGGCGCTTTAGATAGTTTACAGAGCCTTTTTCAAAGAATTTACGATGTGAATGAGTCTGTGGATATAGGTTGTTAAAGCTAATACTAAGACAAGGAACACACCTAAAGTGACGAGTCCGAATATGCTTAGAGCTGCTAAGACAATGATCCTCTCAGCCCTTTCACCCACACCAACACCAAACACCTTAACACCAAGAGATTCACCTCTAGCCCTTGAATAGCTTACAAGCAGCGAAAATGAGAGTGTTAAAAGGACTAGCAGCGGCGAAGCGTATCCACCAAGCATCACACCCGCAAATACAGATACTTCCGCTAGCCGATCTAAGGAAGAATCTAGAAAAGCTCCTTGATTGGAGACTCTGTTGGTTGCTCGGGCGACCGCGCCATCAACCACATCAAAGAAGCCAGAAACTAATAGAGTGAAGCCAGCGTATGCTGCTGAATAAATGCTTGGAGACGCATAAAAGTAAGCTGAGACTATCGACGCTAAAAGGCTTAAGGCAGTCCATCCTGAGGGGGGGATTTGTGTCTTAGCAGCCGCTGCACCTATCTTTAATGTTAGGGGCTCTATGATTTGGCGTAGCTTATTTAGCATACCACCCTCCTTACTACTTCTAAGTTATATATTCCTCTACTCTATTGGCTGTTGGTGAATCTTTGGGTAAGGTTGAGCGGGGTGTTAAATGTGGTGTTGAAGGATGCGGCGTAGACGCTGAACGCTCTATCAGTAGAGATAAGATTTCAGGCACAGATCTTAAGGTTGCTGGGGAGGGTAGGAGAGTCTACCTTTGCAGCCAACACTATAAGGTTTGGAAGAAGGCTACTAAGAAGGATAGAGAGATAGATAGGGCTAGGTTCGTTTGATGTGTTAAGGAAAACCTATAATCTTGGTTCATTGTAGGCGGGCTGGGATGAAGATACTACAGCTACACGCAGATTACATAGAGTATGAGCCGATAAGAAAAGAGATCGAAGCTGCTGAAGAGGCTGAGCGGAAAGCCTATCGCTTCGAGGATATAGTGGTGCTCTTCACAGCAGTCGAAGAAGGAGATAATGAGAGTGTAGTATCTCAAGCCGCCACTTTGACAAACGAAGCGCTACACAACTTAGGTGCAGATAAAATACTCATCTACCCCTACGCACACCTCAGCAGCAACCTAGCCCCACCAACCACAGCCCTCAAGCTTATCAAAAAGATGGCGGAAGAGTTTAAAGCCCTTGGGTTAAAAGTAAGCCAAGCACCCTTCGGATGGAACAAAGCCTTCACTATCAAAGTAAAAGGACATCCACTAGCAGAGCAATCCAGAACTATACAAGCCGTATCAACCACAGAGCCAGTCTCACAAGCCATAAAAGCAGAAGAGAAACTAATCTCACAATGGTACATAGTCGACACAGAAGGCAACTTAACACCAATCGATAAATTCGACTTCACAAACCACACCCAACTCAAACAGCTGACAGACTACGAAGTAGCAAAGAGCAGAGTAGTACACCAAGAGCCACCACATGTTGAACTAATGAGCAGACTTGGATTAGTTGGATACGAACCGGGCTCTGACGCTGGAAATCTTAGGTTTTATCCGAAAGGGAGGTTAGTTAAGGCGCTACTTGAGAGATATGTTTCCCAAATGGTTCATGATTATGGAGGTGTTGAGGTCGAAACACCCATAATGTATGATATGAAGCATCCAGCATTATCTGACTACCTTAACAGATTTCCGGCACGACAGTATATTGTTAGGTCTGAAGATAAAGACCTCTTTTTAAGGTTCAGCGCCTGTTTCGGTCAGTTTCTTATGGCTAAGGACGCTCAGATATCCTATAAGCACCTACCTTTCAGACTCTATGAGCTTACAAGATACAGTTTTAGAAGAGAGAAGAGCGGTGAGCTAGTTGGGTTAAGAAGATTAAGAGCATTCACCATGCCCGACTGCCACGCACTCTGCATAGATCTAAATCAAGCTAAAAGTGAAGCTATAAAAAGGTTCAAACTCTCAATGAATGTGCTCTCAGGAATAGGTTTGACAAAAGACGATTATGAACTCGCGCTTAGAGCTACCGAGGACTTCTTTAATGAGAACAAGCAGTTTATTGCAGAGTTGGTTAGACTCTTAGGCAAACCAGCTTTACTCGAGATGTGGAGTGAACGCTTTTTCTACTTTGTCTTCAAATGGGAGTTCAACTTTATAGATAACTTAAGCAAAGCTTCAGCCCTATCAACTGACCAGATAGATGTCGAAAACGCAAAACGCTACGGTATACAGTATATGGCTGAAGATGGCTCTATGAGGTACCCTCTGATACTACATAACTCACCTTCAGGCGCGATAGAGCGGTGTATTTACGCTCTCCTTGAAAAAGCGTATAGGATAGCTCAAAGTGGTAAAACACCAACTTTACCCATCTGGCTCTCTCCTACTCAAGTTAGATTCATACCTACGGCTGCCCAATACATTAAAGATGCTCTATCTTTAGCTGGTAAAATGAGTGAAAGTTGTGTGCGGGCTGATGTGGACGATAGAGAAGAGACGGTGCAGAAGAGGGTAAGGGATGCTGAGAAGGAGTGGATACCCTACATCGTTGTTTACGGGGAGAAAGAAGCCGCATCTAACACACTCCAAGTTAGAGATAGAGTTAACAGAACAATAAAGCAGATGACCTTAGAAGAGCTGATAACCCACATACAAAAGCAGACAGCCGGTAAACCCTTCCTACCTCTACCATTACCAACCCTACTAAGCCAAAGACCTCACTTCACCTAGAAGCAAGCGCAATAAGAAGTGCAAGAACCTTAGCAGCCAAGGCTGCCGATGAGCCTGTATCTGTGAGAGGATCAAGCTCGACTACATCAAAACCCAATATACTACAACCCCTTAAAGCGGTTAAAACCGCTAACAACTCGCGCGAAGTTAAACCCCCAGGCTCAGGATTACCCACACCGGGTGCAAACGCTGGATCTACTACATCCAAATCTACGCTGACATATACACTTCTTTGACTTATACTGGATTTAACCTTCCTCACATACTCCTCAAGAGACAAGTCTTGAGGTGGTATAATCTTCACTTTTCTCTGCTCAGCGAACTCCCACTCTTCTTTTGAAGCAGCCCTTGCCCCTATAACTACAGCATCTATAGAGTCGTCTTCCTCTAGCAGCCTTCTGAGGTAGGTTGCGTGACTAAGCCTTAAGTCTGCAAACTCATCTCTTAAATCAAGGTGAGCATCAAAGACGACTAAGGAAGCTCCTCTTATAGCGCTGTATGAGGCGTAGGTAAGCGTATGCTCTCCTCCAATTATAGCTGGCACCTTACTCATCTGCCTCAACTCCTCGGTAACCCTCTGCACAGCAACCACCATATTCTGCACGCTGCTAGTCTGCTTAAGGTTGCCTAGATCCTCTATACACACCTTTTCCAAATCGACATCAAGGTCTCTAAAGTAAACTTCGACATTAAGGAAAGCATCCCTTATAGCATTTGGTGCGAACCTCGAACCTGAACGGTAGGTTGAAGTTGCGTCAAAAGGCACGCCAAATATGCTTACCTTTGGACTCTGACCTTCAATTATGTTGCTTACATTGGGTGCTGGAGAGAGCCAAAGGTCTCGGTAGCTCACTTTTTATCAAGCCTCTCAAGAAGCGCAGCCACAATTATAGGAAATGCTACAGTAACTTCGCTAACAACAACAACCTTGTTCGCATCAGGCCTAACCTTCCCCCAAGACACCGCCTCCTCCGGCGGCGCACCGGACAAACCGCCTGTTTCAGGACGATCAAGAGTAATCTGAATAACGTAATTTAGCTTCTTCTTACTGAAGAAGAAGGATTGAAAAACATAGTTCTTTGGAACACCGCCTCCAAGCACAATCGCACCCACCTTATCATGTGCTTCACGAATGTCCCACATTTCCTGAAGATCTTGGAAAGCGTCTACACGAAGGTTTCCCTTATGCAGCCGGTTGTAAATAGCCATCTGTAGACCAAAGACCGAGTCTGCAATCGTTGGAGAAAAGAGCTTTACATCATTTTCGTAGCAAGCCTTGATTATGCAGTCGCTTGTAGGAAGCCTTTTGGCAATCTCTGTTAAAAGCTCATTTATTGATATGAGCCTACCGTTAAGGCTTCGATCTATATCTTCATATATTGCTAAGAGAGGGTTATCGAACTTCTCTCTGAAATCCTTTTCAGTAACCAAGATGTCGTAGATGCGATCTATTTCAGCGTCTGCAAGTTTAGAGTCGTCTAGGTATGGTGAGCCCTGGTAAAAGCTCCCGCCTAATGCTTCCATAGTGTCGTGGACTAGGTTTGCGCCTGTGGAGACTATTGCGTTAACTAACTTCCTTCTTATAAGGGTAAGTATGATCTTTCTCATCCCCGCTGGAGTTAGTGCGCCGGCTAGTGTCAGAAATATGTAGACACCCTCGTTGACCATCTGCTCGTAAATATCGACCGCTTTAGCTAGATTTCCACCGGTAAAGACACCTGCTCCTTTCATCTGAAGGATGAGCTCATTTACGGTCATTCGGGGCCACACTTCAACCGGCTTAACCTTTCTATCGAGTTGAAAATCCATACCACCTCATTCTTAAGTATGGTTATTTAAGTTCTAACTGGAGATAGACCGCTTATGTTTCGAAGATCGTGTAATAGTTTTTAGTAAAACTATGTTATCTATATAGTTCTACATAGGAAGGAAGGCATTAAATAGAGAATATTTGGTGAAAAATATTAGCTTAGGGTAAAACTAATAAGACAATTCAATTAGAGACTTGCCGATACAATTGGCTAAAATAAATTCTGATAAAAATAAGATAGTCTTTCTGCCACAGGACGAAATCCCTACACAATGGTATAACATACAAGCAGACCTTCCTGAGCCTCTCCCACCACCGCTAGACCCAGCGACCTTAAAACCTATGCCTCCAGAACCACTCTTCAGAATCTTTGCTAAAGAACTTGTAGCGCAAGAAGTTTCGACTCAACGCTATATACCCATACCAGATGAAGTCTTAGAGGCTTACAAACTCATATCTAGACCAACCCCGCTCATAAGAGCTAAGAGGCTTGAAGAATATCTTAATACACCAGCGAGAATCTACTTTAAATGGGAAGGCGTCACACCAGCAGGTAGCCATAAACCGAATACAGCGTTAGCACAAGCATACTACAATAAGAAAGAAGGGATGGAACGCGTAGTCACAGAAACTGGAGCAGGGCAGTGGGGCTCAGCGCTATCGATGTCCTCAGCCATCTTTGGTCTTAAATGCACAGTCTACATGGTTGCAGCTAGCTACAGACAGAAGCCCGGCAGAAGAATTATGATGGAGACTTGGGGCGCAGAAGTCTACTCCTCCCCAAGCAACAGAACAAAGTTCGGTAGAAGCCTATTAGAAAAGGATCCTAATGACCCAGGCTCATTAGGTATAGCTATTAGCGAGGCGCTTGAAGATGTGTTGGGCGATGAGAAGGCGAGATATTGTCTAGGGTCTGTGTTGAATCACGTGTTGATGCATCAGACCGTCATAGGCTTAGAAGTGAAAAAGCAGCTCGAATTGTTAGACGAGGAGCCGGATGTTATGGCTGGTAATGTCGGAGGCGGCTCTAACTTCGCAGGTTTCTGTCTGCCTTTCGTTGCCGATAAGATCAACAAGAAGAGGGATATAGACTTCGTCGCCTGTGAGTCTAGAGCTGTCCCACATACAACCAGAGGCAAATATACTTACGATTTTGGTGATACTGCTGGCACAACACCCTTACTTAAGATGTATACGCTAGGCAAGGATTACAAGAACCCACCGATACACGCAGGCGGGTTAAGATATCACGGTATGGCGCCTATTGTCTCCTATCTTCTTGCAAAAGGCTACATTAGGTCTGTCGCATATCATCAAAACGAAATATTCGAGGCAGCTAAAATCTTTGCTAGAACAGAGGGGATAATTTCAGCACCAGAATCAGCGCACGAAATAAAGTTTGTTATAGATGAAGCTAGAAGGTGCAAACAGACAGGCGAGAAGAAAGTAATAGTCTTTAACCACTCTGGACACGGCTTACTTGATCTCTCAGGCTACGAAGCATATATGGCTGGCAAGCTTCCTGACTGGGAACCTACTGAAATCCAATACCCAAGCTATGTGCCAGACTGAATATGGGGTCCAACCCCCTTCCTTATTTAATTTTTACCAGAGGTTAGAGCGTCTCAGCTCCGTTAAGACGAATTCTTCTCGCCATTTATCATCCTTTTCCTCAAGTATGTTTGCAGTCTTCTCTACAAAATCTAGAATAGGTTGAGCACGCATCTTATATATTTCTAAGGCTTGACAACCACTCTTTGCATCCTTGATTGATTCAGCCACGGTTAAGCCACTTTCTAAAGCGAATCTAATCCCTTCACCTGAAAATCTGTTGCATAGACCAGCTGCATCCCCGATAAGCATAACATTACCACATCCAATGAAGCATTCACCATAGGGCAGGAATCCTACTTCTCTTTTAATCATCTTATTTGGCTTGAAGTTAAACATGCTCTTGAGCCAACTTTTTAACGCTTCTAGACTCTGAACACATAGTTTAGAGTCTTTGGCGCCTGTGCCTATTAATAATGTGCCTCTCTTCTTCAACAAGTAGCCGTATGTTGGTGTTATTTTGCGGTTTAGGATGGTGTAGAAAGAGTCTTCAAATTCTCCATAGCCTTCCCAAGACTCCTGAATGACTGTAAGTAGTTTTTGTGTTGGCGCGTCTTTTAAGCATCTTCTCACCTTTGAGTTGGCTCCATCTGCTCCCACTATATACTCTACTTCTACTTTTTGTATATTGCCCTTCGTTTCCAAGATCGCTTCTACTTGTGCGCCTTGTTCAAGGGTTATGAAGTTGGTGTTGGTCTGCAGATTAACACCCCTTTCAACCGCTTTCTCAGCAAGCCATCTGTCAAAGAGGTCTCTATCCAAATTGAAAACAAAGTAGTTTCTTAATTCCCCACCGTTTGCTCTACCGCTTGGTGGGACATAGAACACCTTAAGCTTAGGAGGGTCGCTTAGAACGTTATCAGAGAGATGTAAACCTAATTCATCTAACACATAGGAAGCTACTGGTGGAAGCACGCCTGCACAAGGTTTATGCCTACCTAACCCGCCCTTCTCTACCAGCAACGTGTTAAGACCTTCTTCAACACATTTTATAGATGCTGCTGAGCCTGCTGGTCCAGCGCCGACTATCAGAACATCGTATTTATCTTTCAACTTAGGCTACACTTGCTAGCGTGTTTAGGATCTTTGTGAGTATGGGTAGTTTTAGTGTCGTCTGACCCTCGAATGTTCCTATATACGCTTTATCATCCTTACCTAAGTCGTAGCACGTTTTATCATCAATATCCAGTAGAAGAGCTGGAACTCCTATATCACGCAGTTCATCTAAATGTTTTGTGTAAAAGGCTTCGCAGCAGCATCCTATGTAGGCTGAATTTGAGCGCTTAACCTCTTCTAGAACCTCCATAAGATGTTCAAAATTTTGTATCGTTTTTACGATTAAACCCGCTTCTTGACCTAGCTTGTATGCTTCTCCTATGCTGCATAATCCGCACTGCACACAGCCTTCTTCTTTACGGTATGCGCAGCTTACTAGCTTTGAGCAGTAGGGGAGTAGAAGATATCTCCATTTGTAGTCTAGCAGAGGTGTTGAGTCTAGGTTGATGGTGTGTATGTAGTTTGCTTCGTCTAGAGTTATTCCGAAGGCTTCTAGACTAGTCTTGTTCACTGCTTGTGTGATTAGGTTGGCGATGAATTGGGGCTCTACACCCACTATATCTATATTCTTCTCTTTGAATGCTGAGGTGATTGTCTTCTCAAGGCTTTCTCTTTCATAGCTTGTAAATTTTAAGGCAGCTTCTAGATCTAGCACTCCTTTTGAGGGTGTAGCGAAGAAGTCCCCTGTTATAATTATGGATTTAATGATCTTCGCTCTTCGATCTATGGTTAACGAGACTTCAACTAGCCCTCCTTTAGCCTTATTTATAGCTCTTACCACACCAGCCTCTTCTGGCGCTCGGCGGTCTAGGTAAATCCACTCCTCAGACTGAAAGTAGGGGAGCTTCTCCTGTAGAAGATTTTGTTCACATTCGCTTAAATCACCTTCCTTAAAGTTTACATCGAGAGCCTCTGAGAAGCTTTCAACTAATAGGCTCTTCAATTCCTCAAACGATGGTGTATCGCCTAGTTCCCATTTTATACAAGTTACTCTCTGCTTTGCTGATGCTATCTCTTTATCTTTCAGCTTGACTATGGGTATTTTAAGAGATTTGATCATGGATTCTATGTCGAAGTCGGTTAGAAGTGTGCCTTGAAAGAGGAAAGCACCCTCACGCTCAGTCCCTCCTGTTCCTGAGATCTTTTTACCTTTGACTTCGATGTCGTTTCTAGGTCTGAATCTGGCTTCTAGACCAAGTTTGCTTAAAGCGATTATGGGTGCTCTACACATTACTTCGAAGAGACCTTCTATCTTAATTGATTCGTCTAAGGAAGCTTTTGAAGCTATAATCTCCCAGCCTATTGTGTTTTCATCAAAGTAGATGGCTCCGCCGCCGGTGATTCTCCTATTAACATCGATTCCACGGCTCTTTACATACTCTAATCTGACTTCATGGAGCACATCTTGGTGGTAGCCCACAAGGACAGCTGGGGGCTTAAACCGGAGGAACCTTAAGGTGTCTGGAACCAGATTCCTAGATCTACATTCAAGTATAATGTCGTCTAGGGCCATATTTTCAGCCGCTGATCTTAAGCCAGTGTCTAAAAGCCTCCAAGTAGGTTTCATATGCTGAACTCAGCCCTATTTATGGAACTAGAGATATCTCTCCATATTAAGCCGCAGCACTTTTCTGAGAAGGCTAGGTGGATTCCACGACGCGTACAAATATGGAATAGGGATTCGCTTGGATAGGTTATGCCGTTGACACCACACCTTACAGCTAAAGCATCTGTCGCCACTCTATGATTTCCTCTAGGCCTAGCGCAGCCCAGCACTATTGGTATGTTAGGCATAGTGAGCCTAGCTGCAAGCATAACTCGAGCGATGTCTTGTGGTGAGGGTGGTGCTATGTGCATCATCTTCGTTCCCTCTAGTGGCATAAGGGCTACTATAACAACAGCAGCTGGTCTATATTTTGAGATAAGCGCTAGAGCATATCTTTCTCCAAGCATCATACCATAATGCATACCAACGACTATATGTGGCACGACAGGCAAAGAGCGCTCAGAGAGTGTCTTCAGAAGGTGGTTAAACGAGTCAACACATTTATCGAGGTGGCAGACTTCTTTTATTGTTGCGTCTGAACCTACTATATCAAGTAGAACTGCGTCTACACCAGATTCTGCAAGCGCATCGGCTACATGTGAAGGAGCTAAGCCGCAGTGAACAACCACTTCAATAGATACTTCACGCTTAATCTTCGCTACAACAGGCAAAAACTGCTCAAGTGGAACATAACCCTGTGAGTTGCAGCCGCCGCTTAGCAGAAAACCTTTAGCACCCTTCTGAACGAGCCGCTTCATCAAAGTGTAGAGCTTATCTGGCGATTCGGCTGAAAACATGCTCTCAAGCAACTTACCCCCACAGTGGTCGCAGTTTAGGAAGCATCGCCTACCAGTAACTGAGATGGCTGGGAAAGAGAAGGGGCTGCTCTTATAGTAGCTTGTCTCATAATTCACCATACCCGGCGCATACAGGTAAATGTTGTTTGCAAAGTTCTGCTTTAATATTTCTTCCGCTCGGTCGAATAACTCTGCTAATGTATTAAAAGGCTGCTGTAGGCAGGTGTCTATTATCCCCATTACTCCACTTCATCCACCAGCTCAGGAGCCTCTACCCACCGTTTAACCGGGATATCAGAATAGTCTTTTAGCTGAAGCCTTATGATCTTAACATCTTCAGCCGTTGGTTGGAAGGGGTAGTTTCTTATTTCACCTATTAACGCTTGATATGGTGTGGAGTTAGAGTAAGGTCGATTGCAAGCACCTTCTCTGTTTTTACTTCTGCACCCAGATGTCATGAAGGGAGCGCCACAGGTTATACTCTCTTCTAGGGTTGATTCATCCACGCCAAACTCAATTATCCTACCTCTACTATCAAACTTCATATGTTCTGCTCTGCTAAGACCCTTGTTTATCAGATACCTTGCAAGCTGTATCCGCCTATACTGCCCTATTGGAGGCTGTGAGTAGAACTCCATTGGCGACTTCTCCTCTGGGAAGAATGAGAAAAGATGTGTCAAAGCACCTAGATCATATGCTTGTTGAATCGCATTAACCATATCGTATTCGCTTTCCCCTAAACCAACAATTAAGTGCACTCCAGCGTTGTATCTACCGAAGACCTTTACAGCGCTCTTCAAAATACTCCAGTAACGCTCCCACCTATGTGGCCCACCTACACTCTTTCCCCTTAACAAATCGAAGAGCATGGGTGTAGCAGCATCTATAGCAACACCAACCATATCAGCACCAGCCTCATGGGTTTCCTTCAACCAATCTTCATCGACTATTGTTGGTGTTATCAACACAGAGATCTGCTCGAAGACTCTTCTAATTCTCTCAACTACGGTTATTGTGTCAATTCTAGCTCTACCATTAGTAACCATAGAAACGCAAATACGCTCAACATCTGCACAGGAACCTTTAGATAATCTTTCAATAACATCGTCGAGTCTAACTATAGGCCAGTCAACTCTAATAAAGCTCCGCTCCGACCACGGAGTATCTGGTAGGCGTGCACGCGAGAGACCGCAATAAGCGCATCTCCCCATACAGCCATCCCTATAAGTCAAAAGGAGGTTAAGGCAGTAAGACTTTGCGTCTCTATAAAATCTACCGGGAACAAATCCTAGCGTCATAGCGCCAGCCAAGCTCGTCCTAACATATTCTGGAGACTCCAAACCTACCATTCGCTATTCACACTCTCTACTCTAAAGGTTTCTTAAAGAAGTTACTGTTAAGGTTTACATCAACCCTAGACGCTCAGCTATTAGCTGAGTCAAATCCACAACTCTTACACTCCTTTGAGCCTTAACCGCAGCTTCAGCGAGAGATTGATCACAAGTCGGGCATGCTGAGAGTATCAAACTGGAGCCTGTGTTCACAAGAGAGTTTAGTCTTGATTCAGCGAGTGTAGCAGAGAGCGTAGGGTTAGTGGCTTTTAGCATGCCTCCTGAGCCGCAGCATACACCATCTCTACCTCTTTCAAGAGGCTCCACAAACCTACTGGTTAACGATGATATTACTCTTCTAGGCTGCTCGATTACACCACCAAGTCTAGCAAGTTCACATGGATCATGATAGGTAATGAGCTCTTCACCCATCTCAATCTTAAGCCGTCCTTCAGATAACCACCGATCCAATAGCTGTGTAAAGTGTAGCACCTCAAAGTCGGGCTCATACCCTAGGATAGCTGGATACTCCTCAGCAAGTGCGAGTCTACAGCCTGGGCATCCCGTTACTACAATCTTAGCGCCAGTAGATTCGATTGCTTTAACGTTATGTTCAGCCAACTCCTTATACTTTGAGACTGCGCCGCTTACGTAGAGCGGGTGTCCACAGCACCATTCACCGTCTAGTAGAGTCCAATTTGCGCCTACGTGATTTAATAAGCTGGCGATTGCTTGTGCTACGCTCTGCACTCTGCCAGAGTATGATGTTACACATCCGACGAAGTATGCTATTTCAGCTTCCTTCTTGGTAGGTGCATCTACACCAGTATATATGACCCAGTCTCCTCTGGATTCAGCATCCATTCCAAAGACGTTCTTTCTACTGAGTATAGTGGTTTCGACTTGTGTTAGGAGTTGGGGTGCTGCACCTATTGAGAATAAAGCTTCTCTTGCCTTAGCCCATAAGGATGGTAGATTAAGCTCTAGGTGGCAAGCTTCTTCGCATCTACCACATATAGCACAATCGTAGATCCTTTGAGCGACTTCTTTTACGTCGATTTTGTCTCTTATGATTAACTTGCCCAAAAAGGATTTGTTTTCATCTTGTAGCTGTTTAAGCAGGTAGAGTCTGCCTCTAGGGGAGTAGGATTCCCAATTTAGAGCGTTATAAACAGGGCATTTTTTGACGCAGTAGCCGCATTGAGCACAAGCAAAGATGTCCGTTTTTTGAAGTGTTGGGAGTTTAAATAGACTCATCTACAACACCTTCCCAAACATCCATAACGCGTCCAGAAAGAGTGAGTAAAGTGGTGCTGGTAAGGCTAAGCCAAACTTTGATCTTGCTTCAATAGTCTTACCTGGGTTGAGAATGGAATTAGGGTCTAACTGCTTCTTAAGTGTGATAAACTCTTTCTTCCGTTCTGGTTCTGACTTCTTTAGGTGGAAGGAGTTCCAGATTCCATATCCATAGGAGCGCCCTCCGTGTTTTACCGCTTCATCTATTAGCTTCTTTGTGATGGCTGTGTGTGTAAGGTATTTCATCGGCTTTCTTTCGTCGCTTAGAAAGAGGGGGAAGTAGAGCACGTGTTCTGGTGAAGTAAATATTGCTTCAAGCTCAACATCCATGCCAGAATCTTTACCAAGCCTCCAAGAGTAGAGTATCATATTATGTAAAGCTCTAACAGGAATTAGAACGTCTGATGTTAGGACTGTAGGTCCCCACTTCTTTATTCTCAGCGGATAGAAGCGTTCATTCCATTCTTCCCAAGCTTCTGCGGAAGGTCTTACATTGCCCCCATATTCTAATGCTATATCGCGGAAAACTTTCATCCAAGATTCAACCTCAGGCTTAGCGCCTGTGTAGAGCCCGAATAAAATTGCGCCAGATTCTGCATCTTCTATTGATTTAATGGGCTTATCTCGCCTCGCCTTTAGGAAGCCGAAGGCTCTTAGGACTAAGGTATCAGGCTTTGTCGACTCCAAAACACGCAAAGCCGCATTTAACGCGCCTTGAAGCTGATAGAAGTAGGCTAGAAACGGTTCCTCTGATTCTAGCTTAGGTGCAAGTCTAATGGTTAGATCTAAAAATATGCAAAGTATGCCTTCCGATGAAAAGGCTTGTTCAAGAGTTAGTGGCGCCGACCTCTTATCTATAGAAATTATTTCACCAGAAGGAAGCGCTACAGTAGCTGCAACTACATTATCCACAAACCTACCATACTTAAGAGAGCCGTAGCCCAACCCACCAGTAGCAGCCCAACCGCCAACGGTAGAGCTAGGAGAGCTCGACGGACAAACAGGAAGACGCCACTCTGTGTCTGCAAGAAGGTCTATTAGATTCTGCCAGACAACTCCGCATTCAACTTTGATTAAACCATTCTTCTTATCAAACTCAAGTATCCGATCTAAGCCGGTTAAATCGAGTAGAATACCGCCTTTTGTGGGCACCGCTCCTCCGTATCCCCAGGTTGCTGCGCCTCTAGGTGTAACTGGTATTTTATACTTATTTGCAATCTTCAGAATTTCAGAAACTTGCTCTTTTGATTTCGGTTTAACTACTAGGTCTGGTGTGCTTTTAAAGAGCCAAGAAACTTCGCTAGGTAGTGGGGCTAAGTCGTGGCTGTAGACTTTTTTCTCAGACTGTGTATCAGAAATGCCTTGCTCACCTAAAAAGGCAATAAGTTCTTCTTTTACACCCATTTCTCGATTATATGTATGCAGTGGTCTACTTATATGTTAATACCAATTAGACTATATTGTAATAAAGAAAGTAAATAGATGGATATGGGCGTATATGCTGTGCTGCTACTTACTTAGATGCTCTAACTCTTCCTCGAGGTTTATAGGTCTTAAGACAGCTACCCATCCTCTTCCAGTTGGATCTTTGTTTAGAAGTGTTGGGTCAGCCCTAAGTTCTTCATTTACTTCTTGTATTGAGCCTGATATAGGTGCTCTTAGTAGGAAGACGCGCCTTCCAGCTTCGATGGAGCCAAATGGGTATCCTCTGCCAACATATCTTCCTTTAGGCAGCACTCTCACGAACTCTATGTTCCCTAGCTCCCTCTGGAGCTTATCAGTTATACCTACCTTGACGGTCAGTGCAGAAGGATTCCCCTCTACCTTAGCCCATATCTCATCTGGGGAAACTACTACTTGACCCACAACCTCCTCGATTCTGCTTTTTTTAGCCATACGCATCACCGCGTTCTATTTACCCAGCTGTCTATATAGAGTAAGTCGTAATGGTATTAATACCTGCTTAACATGCATAAACAATATAAGGCAGATATGCAATCGAAGAACTGTATGAAACCACAGATGCGTAGGGTAGTGAAACTTGGTAGATCAACATTAGCTGTGACCTTACCAAAGGAGTGGGTTGAATCTATTAAACTGAAGAAAGGAGACTATGTGTTAGCAGAGGACGGTGGAGAAAACACACTTAGATTGTCAAAGATGAGAGACAAGTTCTACATCGCACCAAAGGTCTGTGTTATAAATGTAGACTCTATCAGATCTAAAACCCTTCTTACTAGGCTCATTATCGGCGCATATGCGGTTGGGCATGAATTGATCTGGCTTCATTCAAGGCAAGGCATTAAACCAGAACAGATGATGGAAGTTAATAAAACCCTACAGAAGCTAGTAGGGTTGCATATCGTTGAGCAGACGGAAAACATCGTTCTACTACAGAGCCTAGCAGACCCAACTAAACCATCTCTAGACAACTCAATAAGAAGGCTTCACCTTTTAACTTACTCGATGTTAGAAAACATCTTACGAGCCCTCTTAGAGTGGGATAGAAGCCTTTTAGACAATGTGCTCTTTACAGGTGGAGAATGTGATAAAATCTATTGGCTGATAATTAGGCAGCTTCTTACTGCGGCTAGCGATAAAGTGATGTCTGATAGCCTAGGAGTGAAGTCATACCTATGGCTGGTTGGCAATAGGGCGGTAATTAGAATTCTTAAAACATTGATTAGGCATAACGAAAGCATATGCAAATGGGTTCTCAAGATTATGGAGAATGGTGTAAGACCGTCCAAAGACATCATCAGTTATATTGTGGAGCTTGGTAGATTTACTTTGCATATCCAGTCAGAAGCGATAGAGGCTTTACTTATGCGTGATATAGAGAAAGCTAACTATGCTATAGAACAAGCTACACAGAAAACTCAAGAAGTTGAAAATAGCGTTATCAACATATCAACCTTGTTTGACGACAATCTGCTGAAAACAGCTTTACTCAATGTTATATGCGAGTTAAAGTGTAGCATCCTCGACCTAAAAGCTATCGCTGAGATAGCGATAAACAGAGGCACTGAGGAGTCAGGAAGCTACATCACAATAGAAACTGGACTCAAGAAAGGAGAAACTACTTTACGTGAAAGTGTTTAGAGGAGGTAAACAAACCATGGAGAGTATGAGTTTAGAGGAAACTAATGCCCTTAAAATTTGCGCTGCTTGTAAGAATTGTTTAAGCTTCTGCGCGGTAGATAAAGGTGGCGAGTTGCGTCCTCTGCCGAGCTTGATAGCTGAAGGACTGCTTACGATTAACTGCTCATCCAATTTAAGTGAAACTGATATAGAGATGTTAAAAGAGACCTATAAGTGCAGTTTATGTGGTAGATGTTTAGAGTGTATACATAAATTAGATGTAGTGGAATTGTCATATAGACTTAGAAGACTCCTTGCATCTAAAGGTCTAATACCTAAGACATTAGTGGACCTTCAACATACTGTAAGAGGAAAGAAAAATGCGTACGGCGCTGATACTTCTGCTAGAAGTATGTGGGTGGATTTTGTAGGGCTTGCAAAAATACAGTTGAATAAATCTGCGGAAACACTTTATTTTGTAGGCTGTACGCCATCTTATAGGGCACAAGGTCAAGATATAGCTTATGCGGCATCCTTAACCCTAAACACTTTAAACGAAGATTGGACGATTCTGGGTGCAGATGAATGGTGCTGCGGCATGCCTCTTTTAGCAATAGGAGACCGGATTGGTACTAAGGAGCTCGCTACTCATAATGTTGAGTTCATAGAGTCGCTTGGAGTTAAGATGGTTGTCTCTAGCTGCCCCTCCTGTGTGTATATGTTGAAGAATCAATACCCAAAACTTATTGGCAGAAAACCATACTTTAAGGTTCAGCATATTACACAGCTCGTTGATAGGCGCTTAGAGGGAGGCGTGTTAAAGAAACTTAAGAAGACTGAGCTAAAGGTTGCTTACCACGACCCATGCCAGCTTGTAAGGTGCTTAAATGTGTATGATGAACCTAGGCGTATACTAGCTAAGATTGCTAATAAGGTTGTTGAGTTTCCTGAGAACGGTGTCGAGACAAGATGCTGTGGCGCAGGAGTCTGTGATATAGTTGAAGTTGTCGACCCCTTAAGAAGATTAGAAGAAGCTGGAAGGAGACTCTTTCAAGCTGGTGCTATAAGGGCGGATATAGTAGTTTCAGCCTGTCCTGATTGTAAGATAGCGCTTTCTGAAGCCGCCAGAAGGGTTAAGAGCGGTATAGAGGTATTGGATATCCTAGAAATGTTTGCTATACAAGCTGAGTTAACGTAGTTAGGCTTCTTCAACTTGCCCCTGAACATCAATATGGATTGGTGAGCGTAGATCCGCTAAAAGCGGACAATAGTCTCGAGCTAATTCAATGCACTTCTTTCCTAATTCAACTTGATTCTTGTCCACTCTTATGCGCACAGTAGCTTGCACGTTCTGCAAACGGTATCCTTTTTCTGTTTGCATTCTTTTGCTTGTTATAGTACACTGTAGCAAACGGAGCTTAAGTTTATTGATTCTCCTAAAGTGGAGAAAGGTTATCATCAGGCATCCACTTATTGCGCCTAAAAAGAGTTCATCTGGTGTTAAGCGCTGTCCTAAGCCTCCAAACTCAGGCGGAAGATCAACTCTTATTGTTATACCCCTACTAGTTATTTCTGCTCCGCTCTGCTCATCCCAATCTGCCTTAACACTGTATGAGACGACATCTGGATTTTTAATCTCCATCTTATAACATTATAAAGAGTTTGGAATAAAAATGTTCCTAAGTTGGATGGGTAGTAAGACTTTTATCATACTTTGGCATTTACCTATAAAGATGGCTTATGGTTAAGCTTCACGAGAAATATGAATTCCTAGAAGGGCTGTATTATTCAAAAGATCATTTGTGGTTAAAGCAAGAAGGTGATAACGTTAGAGTGGGAATTACAGATATCGCGCAGCAAGCAGCTGGGCCGATTGTGTTTGTTAGACTTATGCCTAAAGGTAGGGTAGTTGAGGCGGGTAAGCCGCTTGGAACGATAGAGACAGGCAAATGGGTAGGCCCCTTAAAATCCCCTGTTTCAGGAACAATTGTAGAGGTGAATGAGAGACTCAAAACAGAGCCTAAGCTTCTTAACTCAGATCCTTACGGCGATGGGTGGGTTGCAGTTCTTAAACCCTCAAAGCTACAGGAAGAGTTAAAGAACCTTATGAGTGATTTGAATGTGGTAAACGAGTGGTTAAAGGAGGAGATACCTAAGATTATAAAGAAGTAGATTTATGGGCGCTTCAAAGCATCCCTCTTTTCACTCAATCGACTTTAGCATTAATTCGTTTATGTCCATAACCTTAAGACGCTTCCCGTGCTTTGGTACAGCCTTCAGAAAGATTCGTTTACATTGGCCGCACGCTGTTATTAGTGCTTCAGCATTTGTTTCTTCGGCTTCATCAAGCACGGTCTTCGCAAGTTTATAGGGTAGGTTTTCGTCAACCATCTCCACGTCGCCGCCACCCCCGCAGCACCAAGATTTATCTCTGGTGTTAGGCATATCTCTGAACGATATCTTTGGTATGCTGTTTATAACTTCACGAGGCTCGTTGTAGATGCCTGAGTTTCGCCCTAGGTCGCATGGATCGTGGTATGTCACTTTCAGCTCGAGCTGCTTAGGTTTTAGTCTACCATCTTTAATCAACTCATAAAGGAGCTGTGTGCTATGCATCATCCTTACCCCAGGTAAATGTGGCGCGTATTCGTGGACCCAAGTATGGTAACAAGAAGGGCAAGAGAAAGTTATGATCTTAGGGTTCAGAGCCTTTACGCGCTCAACGTTATGTTGTTTAAGCCAATCAACCTCATCGCGCATACCAGCTAATATGAGAGGATATCCGCAGCACCACTCTTCACTCCCTAAGCAGATATACTTCAACCCCGTCTTGTCGAATAAGGAGGCTGTGGCTACAGCTATATCTTGTATTGTAGGTGAGTAGGATGTCATGCAGCCAACAAAATAAACCACATCAAATTCACCTTGCTCACTCTGACCTAGGAAGCTTACGGGTATTGGTGCATAATCCCCCCAGAAGGTGCGTTCGGTGTATGGTAGATTAAATACGTTGTAATTGCTTCTCAGACCCTCTTTCATTAGATCAAAGTTCTTTGGGTATATCTTCTGCTGCACAAAGTATTCCCTAATCGCTATACCTAGTGACCTTGTGTCTATACCGACTGGGCAGAAGGTTCGGCATCTACCACAGGTTGTGCATCTAAATAGACCTTCTGTATATGTTTTGAGCTGCTCTGTTGGTAGATTCGAGCCGAAGAGTTTAGCCTTCAACCCGTGCTGTTTTCTAAGTATCTGTCTGAAGCCTCGGATTAGGGCTGCGTAGCTCTGTGGAAAGTTTATCGATGAGTCTTGTTTAGCCAATCTATAGACTGTGCACTCGTCTTTACAGATTTCACATCTTGTGCAGCCATCTAATTCTATGAGCTGTCGCACTGTGAGGGGTAGCGGTCTTTTAGAGTGTTTCATCGCTGCTTACCTCCAGCTGAGTTGACGAGCATTGTAAGTGGTGCTGCAAAGGCGTGCCAGAGCCTACCTGTGTAAGGTATTATACCGAAGAAGAGACCTAAAAAGAAACCTGAAATAGGCCACAAGATGTTATATAGCATATCAAGCTGAGCGCTGTTTAATGTTGTTAAAAGCCTCGATATTCCATACGCCACAAACATGAATTGGCTTCCATCTGGGCTACCATACTTTACTATAGTTACTGCTTGAGCCATATATCTAAATATAAACCAGATCACAGGTAAGAAGAGTAATATAGAATCCTCTCTTGTCGCTGCTTCAAAGTGTTTCTTAAAGAACCTTCGATGCACCGCAAGCATCTCTGCGAAAAAGAGCACAATAGCCATACTTAGATTGTCAATAAAGAAGAATAGGAGCCAAAGTGGTGCTTGGACATTTGCCACCTCTACAAATATGTATGCTGGGAAGAAAGGTGATCTAAAGAATTCGTAGATAAATGCTTCTAACGTCGAGACCCCAGCAGCTAAATCTGCTAACACGTGGTTTATGAGTATCAGAAGCACATAGAAGATAACAAAAGAAGACTTCTCCAACCCTCTAAATCTATCAACCGAGAAGAGACGTGCCTGCCCAAATATGTTGAATATGAAGGTTCGGATTATTACTAGAATTCTTTTACTGAAGATCGTTCTGATGACTGAAGTTATTGTAGATGATATGCTTTCTGAGCCAAGCAGCCATAGTCTAAGGTTGAGTAGCGCTCCTACCACAAATGCGACAACGCCTATAGCAAAAAAGGCTGCAGCTATATCTACAGCCCCAACCATAGTTCATCATCTTTTACTAACATATCTGGTATATACTGACATAACCAAGGAGCTAAGAGGTAAGAATAAGAATTGCTCAAAAAAAGAAGAACCTCCTTGCTTAGCCTCGCGTGAGCCGCTTATAGAGGCGCTTTTCTTTATCGTATATGTTGACTTCCAGCGGCATCTGACCTAGTAGAGCGTGTGTTCCGCAGGCTAAGCAGGGGTCGTATGGTCTGAAAGCCATCTCAACCATGTTAAGCAGCCCGTCGTTAACCTGCCAGTTCTTTATGAGACTTTGGGCTGCTTTTTTGACTGAGAGGTTTATTCCAGCGTTGTTGTGTACTGTAGCTACTATTAGGTTAAGAGCTTCTACTAATCCTTCGCTGTCTGTCTTGTAGTGGTGTATTAGTACTCCTCTTGGTGCTTCCACAACACCTACACCTTCATCTGGTGTGGCTGTTGGTATTGTTCTTACTTCTTTGCTTGCAATCTCTGGGTCTCTTGCTAACTCCAGCGCTGATTCTGCCGCTGCCATGATCTCTATAACTCTAGCCCAGTGGAAGCCGAGTGTTGCGTGTGCGGGTTTCCCTAATATGGATACGAATTTTTCGTACGCTTCTTGCGCTAGGGGTGTTGTGAAGCCATCGCTTACGTTGAGCCTCGCTAATGGGCCTACGCGATATATGCCACTATCCGCTCCATCTCTAAAGCCCTTCCAACCCACAGCCTTTAGGTATGGGAATTTGAGGTATGACCAAGGCTCTACGTGTTCAGCTATGTAGTTGAGGTATTCGCTTGGGTTGAATTCTGCGACGATTTTGCCGTCTGGTGCCATCACCCTTAACTTACCTTCATAGAAGTTGACCTTCCCCTTTTCATCAACTAACCCCATGTAGTAGGTTTTATGTGCGTAGATGTCGCCGGTAATGAGGTCGACATACTCCTTGTTCTTAAGAACAACATCGTTGAAGATCTTTAGAGTTAACTTAGCCAATTCAACCATCTTAGCGGCTCGTTGCTCCAACTCCTTCCTCTGATCTTCAGTTATCGGCTTACCTACACCACCAGGCACAGTCATAACTGGGTGCACAGCTCTCCCACCGAGCACTTCAAGCATTCGGGTAGCCTCGAGCCTAGCCGCAAGTATATTCTTTACAAGCTCCATACCTACCTTCGCTATTACGCCGAGCACATTACGCTCAGCACGGGGTGCAGTAGGGCCTACAACAAAGTCTGGGGCTTGGAGAGCATAGAAGACCGCACCGTGGTCGTGAACATAGAATGTATTGTAGGCTAACTCACGCAGCTTTCTGCCTGCTGGAGGGGGTGTTACGTGATAGACTGCGTCAACAGCCTTTGCTGAGGCCATGTGGTGAGCCCATGGGCATACTCCGCAGATTCTAGGTGTTATGAGTGGTAGCTCTTCTACAGGTCTGCCTCTGCAGAACTTTTCGAATCCTCTGAATTCCACGACTTGGTAGTATGCGTCATCTACGTTGCCTTCGTCGTCTAGGAAGATGCTGATCTTTCCGTGTCCTTCGAGCCTTGTTATCGGCTGTATAGTTACAACTTTATCTTTCTTCTCCAACCTATTCTCACCTCCTCGGTATCACTCTTCTAAACATCGACTTAGGTAACCCAAATCTGTAGAATGTGCCTAATGGGTCTTTTACTTGCTGAATGAGAGGAATGAGCCTATCTTCTGACACACCACTCTCCATATCTAATGCAAGTATAGACGCTAGGGCTGAGAGCATCTTCGCTCCTTGGTCAAGCGCTTCTGGTGTTGGACCCATACATCCACGGCAAGGTATATTGTTATCTACGCATGGAGCTTTGCATCCACCTCTTGTCGCTGGACCCATGCAGAGTATTCCTTGTTCAAGTAGGCATCTTTGGCTGTCTGGTATGATTTCGTGGAATCTTTTGATGGCTGTTAGGTTCTTCTTTTCCTTTGTCCTCTTGCATTCATCGCAAAGTGAGCGTTCAGAGGCGAAAACGTATCCTGGTGGTGGAAGTTTACCAGAAAGCGCTGCTACAAGGGCTTGCTCGATGTATGATAGAGGCGGCGGGCAACCCGGCATGTAGTATTCAACAGGTATAACTTGGTCAAGGGCTCTTATGGTGTCATATGTTACTGGTAGCTCGAGGTGCTTACCATTTACCTTAGAGAGGGGTTGTGGTAGCTGACCCTCTTTGTTATCACTACTCCAAGTTTCTACATACGCTGTCTTCATAATATCTTTAGCTGTAGATACGTTTGCCAATCCCGGTATGCCGCCGAAGCACGCGCAGGAGCCGTATGCTACAACCGCTTTAGATTTTCTTCTAACGAGCTTAGCGAGCTCCTCATTATCACTGTTGGTTATAGCGCCTTCATATAGAGTTAGAGCGACACTACCATCAGGCACAGATTCCAAATCACTTAACTTGAAGTCTGCGCCAGTAGGCCAGTATACAATCTCGACACTAGCCAGCACATCAGCAACGGTCGGACCAAGGTCTAGTAAGGAGTAGTCGCAGCCTGCGCAAGTCGAACCTAACACTATAGCAACCTTAGGTTTGCTCACTACTCACCACCTCCTCCAGCCGCTGCTACAGTAATCAGCGGTGCGAAGAGCCCTTCCTGCTTCAGTGGACTTGGACCTAGAGATCTTATCTTCTCGATGAACTCCTTTGCTATTCTAGTAAATAGTTCTCCCTCTGAAGCTGAGATCCACTCTAACCTCAGACGCTCCTTTTCAAGTCCGAATTGAGCCAACAACTGCTCCAGCAGTCTAATCCTCTTTCTCGTCTTATAGTTGCCAGAGATGTAGTGGCAGTCTCCTGGATGACACCCAGTAACAAGCACACCGTCAGCACCTGCCTTGAATGCATATAGTATGTGCTCTGGCTCCAGCCTACCCGAGCACATTAATCTTACCACTCTAAGGTTTGCGGGGTAAAGCATTCTGCTTGTACCAGCTAGGTCCATGCCTGCATACGAGCACCAGTTGCATGCAAATACAACTATTCTTGGTTCGAAGCTGCTCGCCATAATCTCTACCTCCCTTTAGCAAGCACCTCTAACTGAGGTATAATCTGCTTATCTTCGAAGCCTAGCTGTGTCATTGCACCCGATGGGCACGCTGCTGCACAAGCACCACAGCCTTTACACTTAGTAGCCTCAACTTTAGCTACTCTACCACCGTTTCTAGCTTCAAGCACTATAGCGGTGTATGGACATATTGGCTCACAGACCCCACATCCGCTACATAACTCTTGGTTGACTGAAGCAACGTTAGGCACACTCTCAACTTCCCCTCTTGATAGGAGCGCTATAGCTGATGCTGCGGCTGCGCCTGCCTGCGCCACTGTGTCTGGAATATCCTTTGGCCCTTGTACTACACCAGCCAAGAAGACGCCGTCAACAGAAGTCTCAGTTGGTCTGAGCTTCGGGTGTAGCTCGAGTGCAAAGCCATCAGGTCCTCTTGAGCATTTAAGAACTGTTGCTATCTGCTCAAATGATGGGTCTGGCACGACTCCTGTCTCTAGGACGACGAGGTCTGGGTTAAGTCTTATGAGTCTATTTGTGTTCTGGTCGAAGACATCGAAGTAGAGTGAACCGTTTGAATCTTCAAACACCTCCATAGGTCTGCCTCGGATGAACTGAACGTTATCCAACGATCTTATCCTTGCGTAGAAGTCTTCGTAACCTTTTCCGAATGCCCTTATGTCTGTGTAGCATATGGTTACCCTTGCGTCAGGTATGTGGCTCACTATGTAGTAGGCGTGCTTTATGCCAGCGACGCATCCGAATCTGCAGCAGTAGTCCAGATGCTTTTCATCTCTAGAGCCTACACAGAGAATTATGGCTACATCCTTAGGCTCCTTCTTGTCGCCGGGTCTTAAGATATGCCCTTTTGTCGGTCCTGTAGCTGATGTGAGGCGCTCAAGTTCTAAGCCTGTTATTACGTTCTTGCTTAGACCGTATCTATATTCAGGCATCTTACTCTTAACATCGTATAGACCATATCCTGTTGCCAAGATGATTGCGCCAACATCAACCGTTATCTCTTGTGGCTGCTGGGTGTAGTCTATCGCTTTAGTTGGGCAGAACTTTTCACAAGCTCTGCAAGTGCCCTTCTTAAAGTAGACGCAGTTCTCTCTATCCAACACAGGTTTTAGAGGCACAGCTTGTGGGAACTCAAAGTAGATCACTTTTCTCTTACCAAGACCTAGGTTGAACTCGCTTGGAACTGTATATGGGCACTTTTGCTCACATACACCGCAGCCGGTGCATACATCTTCTTTGACATATCTAGGTTTCTTAAGTATCTTGACGGTAAAGTTCCCTACCGAACCATCTATACTTTTGACTTCGCTATATGTTAGGAGCTTTATGTTTGGATGCTGTGCAACTTCAACCATCATAGGCGTTAATATGCATTGGGAGCAGTCGAGTGTTGGAAAGGTCTTATCAAGCCTAGCCATATTACCCCCTATACTTGGCCTCGTCTCCACAAGATAGACTTCAAAACCACTGTTAGCTATGTCAAGCGCAGCCCTTATACCAGCAACACCTCCACCTATCACCAAAGCACGTTTTACAGCAGGCATCTTGATGGTTTCAAGAGGCTTCAGCATGCGCGCCTTTGCAACAGCAGCCGCAACAAGATCCTTAGCCTTCTCGGTTGCCTCTTGAGGCTGCTTTTCGTGGACCCAAGAGCAGTGCTCGCGTATATTTGCCATTTCAAGCAGATAGGGGTTGAGACCAGCTCGCTCCAGAGCTTTTCTGAAGGTGGGCTCGTGCATTCTGGGTGAGCAAGAAGCTACAACGATTCTATTAAGTCCTTTTGATTTTATATCTTCGATTACTATGTTCTGACCAGGGTCTGAGCACATGAATGGGTAGTCTTTTGCTACTTCTACATTAGGTAGGGTTGAAGCGTACTCTACTACCGCTTTTACATTAACGACGCTTGCTATGTTTACGCCGCAGTGGCATACATATACTCCAACTTTAGGTTCTTCAGCCACCTTCATTTCACCTCTTTAACTTTTCAAGCACGTTTCCAACTGGGCTCATATTCAGATTGAGCCCCAATTCTCTTTCACTCAAACCCATAGATAATCCTAGAAGTTGGGTGTAGTAGAATGTTGGTATAGAGAGAGTTCTGTCTCCGGTTATGGTCTTGGCAGCGTCTTGCTTCCCATCGATCATGTCGAAGCAGTAGGGGCATAGTGTAGTTACTCCATCAAATCCTCCTTCTACGAAGCGTTTCAGTCTCATTCCAACGGTTTTGATAGCTGCATCAGTAGAGTATGGAAGCATAGCTGCTCCGCAGCACTCATATTTTTCCGGATGATCTCTAGTCTGTAGTCCAATAGCCTCAGCAAGTGCCTCAAGCTTTAACTTACCGTCTCTCTTTTCCGGTCTACCTATATGAGAAGGGCGAACGAGATGGCACCCCGGATGGCAGGCGAACTTCAAAGGCGGAAGCTTATAGGATATTGCAGAGGAGATCTTTTCCACACCAACTAAGTCGTGTAGCGCTTCGACTGGGTGATAGACCCGAGCCTTCCCCGTGTATTTTAGACCTTCCTCCTTAAGCAGATTATTTACCTGCTCTAAGAGATGCTTCCTTTCTCTTAGAAGAAATGATGCTTCGCTTAAGGCTAGGTGACATCCATTGCAAGGCGCAAGTAAGTCTAACCCGCCTGCTTCGGCTATAGCCATCAATCTCGCCGGACCATATATGCTGTAAAATCTATTTACACCCATAATTGGAGTGCCGCAGCAGTTTGAATCAGGCATCTCTTCTAACTCTATTCCAAGCTTGGGGAAGACCGCTCTGGTTGAAAGCTCATAGCCGTATTGTTTGGTTGGCGTAGCGCATCCTAAGAAGATGTATAGCTTCAACTAGCTCAACCTCCTGAATCCGAATCTGGCAACTGTTTTCTTAAACTGCTCCATATCTTTAGGATGCACAATATCGGGAAGCCCTAAGCTCTTTCTTGATACTTCTTCGAAGTCTGTTGTGGTTATTGTCATAGGCTTATCCATTATGCAACCATAGTCTAGAACATTATTTGACATCCCTACAAGCATCTCAGGTGGGCGATAGCCTTTAGAGATAGCTACATTCTTTAAGGCTGTGACAACATCGAAGGGTGCAACATCTTGTGGACAATATTCTTTACACTTTAGACACATAGAGCAAGCCCATATTATGCCGCTTTTCATAACCTCTTCAGCTAACCCCGCTTTAGTCAGTATCACCATCATATGAGGCTTGTATTCACTCACTTTAGCAGCTGGGCAGCCGCTTGTGCACTTCATACATTGGTAGCAAGCCTCTGGTCTATGATCACCGATGACACCTCTTACAGCGTCGAGAATATCGGTTTGGGCATAAGTCTGCATCTATATATCACACCTCCGTCCTGAGGGTTTTTCAGCCTCAGGGTTAAGGGGTAGATATTTATTCATCCCCTTCATCCAACAATCTATGGGTAGTTATTCTATATATCTGTGGTGTAAATAAAATATTAACTATGCAGCACTATATATTCATTATATAATCTAAAAAAACATGAATAACAGACATTAGAAGAAAGCATAAACACTAGTTAAACAGAGATCAGGCTATGCGTATTAGAAATAAGCCATTAATCTTAGGTTGTGGGAATATATTCAGAGGAGATGATGGCTTTGGACCTAAGGTTGTCGAGTATATAATTAAAGAACATCTTGTAAGCGAGGAAGAAGTTGAGGTTTTAGATGTTGGTTTAGGCATCTCACAAGTTCTGCTTAACATACTCTCGGAAGAAGAGAAACCAACTAAACTCATATTAGTCGATGCCTTACAGCAGAAGGGAACAATCGGAGAGGTAAAAGTTCTTGGTGTACAAGATGTGCCTGACCATAGGAGCGTATCACCATCACATACTTTTCCTAACAGAGATATGCTTGCTCAGTTAGAGGCTATGGGTGTAAAGATCTACATAGTAGCATGCATCGTTGGCTATTTACCTAACGAGGTTTGTACCGAGATGTCTAATGAGGTTGTGGAATCTATTCCAAAGGCTGCAGCTTTAGCTGCTAGACTGGCTTTAGATCCTTAGATATGCAGAGTTGTAAAGAAAATGGGAAGCAGATATATCTTAGTTTAACAATATTTTATGTGTCGCTTCCAGTTGGAGGAATGCTGCTTGGATGTAGATGCTGTGATTAAGCCTGAGCCAGATGAGATCTTCGATGTCGAGTTAGAGGAAGACATTCTTGAAGCGAATCGGAAGTTAGCCGATGAAAACGCTAAAACCTTACTTAAGTATGGCATTAGGTCATTCGACATAATGGGCTCTGTTGGTTCTGGTAAGACATCGCTTATCGAGAGGCTTGTGCAGATGCTTAAGGGTAAGTATAGGGTAGCTGCGATTGGAGGGGATGCTGCGACAACGATAGATGCTGAGCGTATAGGTAAACACGGCGCTAAGGTTCTTCAGATAAACACTGGAAAAGAATGCCATCTAGATGCAAACTTAGTTAAAAAAGCTCTAACAAGACTTGATTTAAGCAACATAGATGTGCTCTTTATTGAGAATGTTGGGAACCTCATATGCCCCGCAGACTTCCCCTTAGGGTGTGAAAAGCGGATAGTAGTGATAAGCGTGAGTGAAGGTGAGCATATGGTCGTCAAACACCCATACATATTCGCTGAAGCCGACCTTGCGATCATAAACAAAATCGACTTAGCACCAATAATGAATGTAGACCCTATTAAGATAGAAAAAGACATCCACACCATAAAGCCTAGCCTTAAAGTTGTAAAGACAAGCTGTAAAACTGGCGAAGGAGTGGAAGATGTAGTTAAAGCAATAGGGCTTTAAAGGGAGAAGACCGTGCACGAACTATCTGTAGCTAGTGAAATAGTGAAAGTCGCTATAAGAGAGGCTGAAAAAAGAGGTGCTAAGCAAGTTAAAAGCGTGCATCTTATAGTAGGTAGACTCACACACCTCAGCAAAGAACAACTAACCTTCTGCTACAACATCCTAAAAAGAGATAACATCCTAAAAGGGTCGAGACTTGTGATAACAGAGCAAGAACCCAAAGTAGAGTGCAGCAGCTGCGGCTACATAGGCTCAATAGGCAAAGTAAGCGATGATGAACTGGGATTGTGGGCGGTATCCCTATCTTGCCCTAAATGCGGTGAGCCGGTTAAGATCAAAGAAGGCCTTGAGTGCAGAATCAAAGCCATAAAGATGGTAATCCCATAGTCTACAATTGCTATTCCTCAGAATATTATAATGTGGGAAGCTCGGTAAACCAGCTTCATAGATTACTAAACAGTTAAGTTCTATATCTGCGACCCATATCATGATAGGGCAGTGAGAGGATGGCAAGTAAGCTTGTGACTATGGCGCATGGGGCTGGAGGCTCGGTTATGCAGAGCCTCATCAAGAGGCTCATAGTGAGTAGGCTAGGTGGAAGCGGAGTTGAAGTGCCTCTTGAAGCCCTTGATGATGCTGCTGTTGTTGATAACATAGTCTTGAAGACAGATTCCCACACCGTCAAGCCGCTCTTCTTTCCAGGAGGTGACATAGGTAGGCTTGCTGTATCAGGAACAGTCAACGATATATGTATGGTTGGAGGTGAACCCCTAGCTTTGACAGCTGGCTTCATCTTGGAAGAAGGCTTCCCGTTAGATGACTTGACCAAGATCGTTGAGAGTATGGCAGAGACTTGCAGAGAGGCTGGTGTCTTTATTGTTGCGGGAGACACAAAAGTGGTTGAAAAAGGCGCGTTAGATAAGTTCGTCATAAACACATCAGGGATAGGTCGGCGCAGCAGATTTTTAGATAGAAATATCGAGGTTGTAAAAAGATACAGAGCCTTTGAAGCAAGGTGGCTCTTAGATTCGAATATTAGAGCTGGAGATAAGATCATATTATCTGGTGCGGTTGGAGACCATGGTATAGCTGTTCTTTCCAGCAGAGAAGGCTACGGCTTCGAAGGAAATGTATGCTCTGATGTCAAGCCGTTGAACAAAGCAGTAGAGAAGATCCTTGAGACTGGGGGTGTTGTCGCGTTAAAAGATCCAACGAGGGGTGGATTATCAAATGCTTTAAACGAGTGGAGTGAAAAATCAGCAGTAGGCATTCTTGTAGAGGAGGAGAAGATTCCTGTGCATGAGAATGTTAGGGCTGCTTGTGAGATGCTCGGAATAGACCCCTATGATGTTGGGAATGAGGGTAAGATGATAGTAGGCGTGGTTAAAGAGAAGGCTGAAGAAGTCTTAGCAGCACTCCGTGAAACACCAGAAGGAAGGGAAGCTGAGATAATAGGTGAAGCAACAAGCAACTTCAAAGAAGTAGTCTTAAAGACAAAAGTAGGAGGTAAGAGAATAATCCCACCACCTATAGGAGACCCAGTCCCTAGGATCTGTTAGAAGACAACTTAACATTCAACCTACCATATTTGTATTCAATATTACACGAACCCTCAACCGAAACCATACAAGGTCCAATGGGTCTGGTTGGTGTGCACACCTTACCGAATAAAACACATTCCTGTGGGTAAAGTAGACCCCGTATAACCTCGCTGCACCTACATCCAAAAGGCTCTTTGAATTCAATAGAGTCAAGCACCTTAAGCCTGTCTTCAAAGACTTGCCTCGCATCGTGGTCTTCGAATACTCCTCTAATCTTCATACCAGAATCCTTTATGAGACCTAAGCCCCTCCAGACAGCATCTGAAGGCTGGAAGACTTCATTTAAGATCTTCAGAGCCTTAATGTTTCCTTCATACTTTACTACACGCTTGTACTCGTTTTCAACCCTAGCTTCACCTTTTTTTATCTGAAGCGCTATCATCAACACGGCAACCAACATATCAAGGGGCTCAAACCCTGAAACTACTTGAGGGAGATGATACCTCTCCGAGAGGTATTCATAAGGTTTAAGACCTATAATCGCGCTTACATGCCCAGGATCTATTAACCCATCGATCTTCAATTCACCCATTCCAAGCAGAGCATCTAAGGCTGGTGGAACATAGCGGTGGCATGATAGCACATAAAAGTTTTCAGGCGGCTCATTAAGCAATACTGAAGCTGTGCTTGGCGCGGTAGTTTCGAATCCTATTGCCATGAAGACAACAGGTTTATGTGTTTTTTTAGCGATTTTAACAGCGTCTTCTGCGCCATAGACGATGCGTATGTCGTATCCTTCTGCTTTAAGGTCTGCTAATGAACCCCCTTCCACTGGAACCCTTATAACATCGCCATATACCGCTATTACACATCCTTCTTTAGCTAAGATTTTGGCTTCCTCGAACTCTCTTGGAGGTGTTACACAGACTGGGCAGCCAGGTCCTTGTCTCATTTCGACATTACATTCTTGAAGAAGGGTGTCTAACCCATGTTTGACTAAGGTGTCTTGGTGTGTGCCGCAGACATGCATGATCCTTAGGTTTAGGTTAAGTTCTCTAATCTTTTTTAAGATATGTTTGGCTGTATGTTGATCTGATAATTTGAAGGTCATACGCTCTGCTCCTCTTCATCTAGGTTAAACACTTGCCGCCATAATTCGAGCGTTTCTTTCGCTTCATCCTCATCCATGACTTGAATCGCAAAGCCGGCGTGCACGATCACATACTGCCCAACCTTAACATCAACAAGAGAGATGTTAACCTCTCTAATTATACCCCCTCCAAAATCTACTTTAGCATGTGTACCTTCCTTGCTTAACACCAAGCCTGGAACAGCTAAACACATTTCGATTCACCTATATGTTAAATGTAGCAGGCAGCGGCTACTTGCCCAAGTGATATGCCTCCATCCCCTGGTGGAACGAGCATGTTCGTATAAAATATACGTTGAGCTCCTTTAACTAGGTTTCTGATGGTGGTTGTTATGTGTTGGTTGTATGCTACGCCGCCTGAGAGGGCTATGCTCTTCACTTTGAGCTCTTCTGCTTGGTTTATGGCTAATTCTGCTAGGCCTTTGGCTAGATATTCTTCTGCAGAGTATGCTAGGTCTTTTATGTGGTATCTTTTTAGGTTGTCAAGTATCTGCTCTACTATTATTGAGGTCTCTAATATGTTGCCTTTTATGACTGGTGCTACTTTTAACACGTCTTCCCCATTTTGGGCTGCTGCTTCAAGCTTCATGGCTGGTTCCCCTTCGTATGTACGCTCATAGCATATTCCAAGTATTGCTGAGATGGCGTCTAGTACCCTACCACAGCTTGAGGTTTTAGGGTTGCGTTTTTGTTCAATCATCTTTAGTATGACTTCGGCTTCTTTTTCTCCGTATGGTAGTTTGTGTGCTACGGAGCTTAGCCATTCTTTGTGGCGGTTTGAGTGTGAGAGTATAGCGGCTGCTACTCTGATAGGGTACTTTGTGGCAAGATCTCCTCCTGGAAGTTGATGTAGTTGGAGGTGGGCTAGGCGTCTGTATTGGTTGTATGTGCAGTAGAGCACTTCACCGCCCCAGATGGTTCCGTCTGCTCCGTAGCCCGCTCCGTCTACTGAGATTCCGATTGCTTCGTCTAATCCATATTCAGCCATAACTGAGGTTATGTGTGCATGGTGGTGCTGCACTTTTATGAGTTGGAGGTTTTGCTCTTGCACCATTTCTTCAGCCAGCTTTGTGGTTAGGTATGCTGGGTGTAGGTCACATGCGACTTTGCTTATTTTCGCCCTTATGAGCCTTGTTAGGTGTTTGATTGCATCTTTTAGGAATAGGTAGGTGTTGTGGTGCTCTATGTCGCCTATGTGTTGGGTTAGGTATGCTCTGTGTGCTACGTTTATGCACGAAGTGACGTTAAGCTCTCCGCCTAGTCCAAGGACTGATTCTTTTGGTTGGAATTTCAGCTCAACGGGTTCTGGTGCATAGCCTCTGGATCTTCGGATTAGGGATGGTTTATCGTCGATGAACTTGACTACTGAGTCGTCGCATCTATGTGCGATCTTTCTGTTGTGGAGTAGGAAGTAGTCTACTTCGCTGTTGAGTCTCGTGATGGCTTCCTTGTTGTCGATGATTATGGGTTCTCCAGAGGGGTTGGCGCTCGTCATTATGAGGGCTGGCTCTTTTGTTGCGTTGAGTAGGAGGGAGTGTAGGGCTGTATATGGTAGCATGGTGCCGATGTTGTGTAAGCCTGGGGCGATTTCTTCAGCGAGGTAGTAGTTGCTGCTCTTTTTCAGTAGCACGATGGGTTTTATGTGTGAGAGTAGAAGCTCTTCTTCCTTCTTTGAGACCTCTGCGAATGTCTTTATTACTTCTATGCTCTTAGCCATTATAGCGAAGGGTTTTTGGGCTCTGTGTTTGCTTCTTCTCAACCTTAAGATAGGTGTTGGGTTGGTGGTTGCTACTGCAAGGTGGAAGCCGCCGTTTCCTTTGACTGCAACGATCATTTCTTCGTCTATTAGCTTGGCTGCTTCTTCTATCGGATCTCTGCAGTCTATAATTTCGCCTCTTTTATCTGCTAGGAAGACTTTTGGTCCACAGATGCTGCAAGCTATCGTTTGGGCGTGGAATCTTCTGTTTAAGGGGTCTGTGTATTCTCTTCTGCATTCTTTGCACATAGGGAATTCTGCCATCGTTGTGTTTGGTCTGTCATATGGCATTTCTTCTATGGCTGTGAACCTTGGTCCGCAGTCTGTGCAGGTTATGAAGAAGTATCTGTAGCGTCTGTCGTTTGGGTTGTAGAGTTCTTGTAGACAGTTGTTGCAGATTGAGACGTCTGCTGGTATTATGGAGCCGCTTTCGAAGCCCGTTTTTGAGCTTTCGAGGATGGTGAATGTTGGTAGAGGAGGTTCAGCATCTACTTCCTCGATCTTAAGGTCGTATATCTTTGATAGAGGTGGTCTTCTAAGATGGATGTCGTCTATAAAGGATTTTAGTATGCCGTCTTTACCCTCCACGAGTATTTCGACTGTGCCGTCTCCTAGGTTTTTTACATACCCTTTCAACCCTTTCTCTGTGGCTGCTCGGTAGATGAAGGGTCTGAAGCCTACACCTTGGACGACACCTTTGATTAGGATGCGAAGGCGGGTCAACATGTCACTAGATGGTAGAAGGTTATATTTCAGCTTAAAAAGGTGCTTTAATAATACTGTTTTCTTGTGTAGCGATAATTTCTTGCAACCCTCTATGTGAAACTCATTCTGAAAGCCAACAAGACACGACGCTAACACACAACTTTCAATTCTCTATGTGAGATTCTAAATTTACTAAACTTGAATAAACACCACTAGCATTAGAAGTCCTTTCAATTCTCTATGTGAGATTCGAGAATCTTAGATGAAAATAGTCGAAGAAATTCTAAAAAGGCTTTCAATTCTCTATGTGAGATTCTTTATCAAAGCTCGACGCTGAGCAAATCAAAGAGGTTCTCACCTTTCAATTCTCTATGTGAGATTCTGGATGGTTCAGGGGCTTATTCTAAAAGTTGGTGAGTAGATACTTTCAATTCTCTATGTGAGATTCAGAGCCTAGTCAACATCGCAACTTACCTTCAGCTTTGCTTTCAATTCTCTATGTGAGATTCCGGTTCCGGAGGTTGCTGTGGGGGCGTTGAAGACCACGGTCTTTCAATTCTCTATGTGAGATTCACAAATTCAAAATTTTTGACTTACGAAATATCTTTCCGAATTCTTTCAATTCTCTATGTGAGATTCCAGGGTGAGCCAAACTGCTTGTATGCGCCTGTATTCTTTCAATTCTCTATGTGAGATTCAATACTGCAAAGAAAAGGATGATGTTTGATGAGTGACTTTCAATTCTCTATGTGAGATTCTTGCTTAGAGACTTTTTGACCTGTTGCTGCGTCTGTACTTTCAATTCTCTATGTGAGATTCTAAAGCAAATTGACAAAAAGGAGCTGACGGGTCGAGTGCTTTCAATTCTCTATGTGAGATTCTGTCATCAGTAGGTCTGCTAATGTCATTAATGTCATCTACTTTCAATTCTCTATGTGAGATTCTGCTCCAAGCGATAATGTTAGTGGTGCTTCAAATAGTGGCTTTCAATTCTCTATGTGAGATTCGAGGCACGTTAAATGGGTTAAACTCATCGACGAAAAATACTTTCAATTCTCTATGTGAGATTCACGGCGCCGAGCGGTTCAGCATCAGCAGTTGCGATAGGAGCTTTCAATTCTCTATGTGAGATTCCAGCTAAGGTTGTGGCGTACTGCGTTCAAAAGACAGCTCTTTCAATTCTCTATGTGAGATTCTATTATCGTATCAGGCTATTATCGTATCAGGCTATAGTAAAAACTTTCAATTCTCTATGTGAGATTCGAATAATTGATCCGCCCACATCACTGGATGGGCAGTTTGTCTTTCAATTCTCTATGTGAGATTCAGGAAACTTTATAACAGAAAATGGTTTAGATTTAGTTTTTACTTTCAATTCTCTATGTGAGATTCTTGGCTGCTATTTCTTTGTCTATGTTTTCTAGCTCAGCTTTCAATTCTCTATGTGAGATTCTGCAGTATGATGGGTATCAATTTGGTGGTCAGTTGAAAGAAGATTGCTTTCAATTCTCTATGTGAGATTCGTACTCACCTTTTCCTTCAAAACAGTAAAAATATTGTCTTTCAATTCTCTATGTGAGATTCGCTGGCTATTCGGCCCAGCTACCTGCGCACCTACAGCTGGCTTTCAATTCTCTATGTGAGATTCATGATGCAAAGCTTAGAGCTGAAGCTAAGAGAGCTGAGAACTTTCAATTCTCTATGTGAGATTCCGAAACTCAGATATCATCGGCTAATAGGGAATCTGCTAACTTTCAATTCTCTATGTGAGATTCAAAATTACCGGTGGTAGATTACGATAATGTTCTTTGAACCAACTTTCAATTCTCTATGTGAGATTCTCAAAACCACGCTCAGTCTGGATACAAACTTTACTTTCTCAACTTTCAATTCTCTATGTGAGATTCCAATCCGCTGAACTCAGGCGGGTTCGTAGCAAATATTATGACTTTCAATTCTCTATGTGAGATTCTGGAGAAGTTGAGAGAGACGCTGATTGCCCGCTTCACATGCCTTTCAATTCTCTATGTGAGATTCGAGTTTAAGGTGTTGCCTACGCACAAAATAACCAAGTACTTTCAATTCTCTATGTGAGATTCGGCTAAAGTCGAAGACCTCTACTATTCACCCTCGGTGCTTTCAATTCTCTATGTGAGATTCTAGGTAAGTAAATCATCGTCTAGATAGTCTGCTGGGTCTTTCAATTCTCTATGTGAGATTCTCAGATTCAGTCATAATGATAGACAAAAGAGAGATAGCCTTTCAATTCTCTATGTGAGATTCGCTCTAGCTGAAGTATAATCGGCTGCACTCGCTCTCGACTTTCAATTCTCTATGTGAGATTCTGGAGAAGTTGAGAGAGACGCTGATTGCCCGCTTCACATGCCTTTCAATTCTCTATGTGAGATTCTACATCCGTTTTCCGCTGTGGCAACTTTCGAGCCTAGAATCTTTCAATTCTCTATGTGAGATTCGAAAGCTGCTCTCTGCTCGTGCAGAAGAGATCAACTCTAACTTTCAATTCTCTATGTGAGATTCCTTAAAGTGCGAATACCACCGCCGCTTCGAGTGGTACTTTCAATTCTCTATGTGAGATTCACCATCAGATCTCTTACGGTTAAGCGATTTAATTCCGTTCTTTCAATTCTCTATGTGAGATTCCTTAAGCCCGAAGAAGTTTCTTCTGCGTCCTATTCAGTATCTTTCAATTCTCTATGTGAGATTCAATTCGTCGGGTAGCATTTGGAATGTGGATGTCATCTTCTTTCAATTCTCTATGTGAGATTCCCACCATTTTAGATCAAGTCCAATTTTCTCAACCATATTTACTTTCAATTCTCTATGTGAGATTCGATGCGCTAATGGGAAGATCAGCCGATGGCCTTCCCTAAACTTTCAATTCTCTATGTGAGATTCAAATCGGCGACAACAGCTACAATTCCTGAGGTAGACTTTCAATTCTCTATGTGAGATTCTTGCTATTTGGTCAAGGATATACTCCCTGACCCATAACCTCCTTTCAATTCTCTATGTGAGATTCAAGAGAATGAGAAGGAGGTCGTTAGTCCATCACCTTACTTTTCTTTCAATTCTCTATGTGAGATTCGCGGGTGGGTTGGCTTATTTGTTTGACGGTAAGACAGCCTTTCAATTCTCTATGTGAGATTCAGCTATTTGGTCGAGTATGTATTCCCGCACCCAAAGCCTTCTTTCAATTCTCTATGTGAGATTCGTATAATGCGCAACGCGTTTTAAGACAAGGCTCACGTACTTTCAATTCTCTATGTGAGATTCTCTCTGCTGATCTTAGCGCCAAAGATCTCATAGAGGTTGGCTTTCAATTCTCTATGTGAGATTCTCTTAGCGGGAGTAGGCGTATTGGTAGCGTTAGCTACTTTCAATTCTCTATGTGAGATTCAACAAAAAAAGAAAAAAAGAAGGGTGGGGATTAAGACGACTTTCAATTCTCTATGTGAGATTCTGGATGAGTTTTCGGTGGTGGTGCGTTGAGCGAAATAAACTTTCAATTCTCTATGTGAGATTCATACATACAGCATCTTTCGGAGTCTCCCGCCTGTAGGCACTTTCAATTCTCTATGTGAGATTCTGCCCTTCAGCTGCTTAAGCAGCTGAAAATCCTCTTCATCGCTTTCAATTCTCTATGTGAGATTCCATACAACAAAAACAAATTTATTCAGTGCCTTATTCTAACCTTTCAATTCTCTATGTGAGATTCCAAAGCTTTTGCCAGCGAATTGGGCTCTGGCTGGTGGAGCCTTTCAATTCTCTATGTGAGATTCGGAGTGGAGTATGATTATGAATACTATAAGGTTGATATACCCTTTCAATTCTCTATGTGAGATTCTGACCCAGAAGGGCGGGTCGTGGAGAAGCACGCGGTGAAAACTTTCAATTCTCTATGTGAGATTCCGAAGGTGAAGCATAGAAGCTACCCCTTCGTGAAGCATATCTTTCAATTCTCTATGTGAGATTCTATTCTTTTATTATAGAGCGAATCAGCTACTACTACTTTCAATTCTCTATGTGAGATTCCTTAACAAAAACTTGAGTGATGTGCCGAGAAACTATTTTATCTTTCAATTCTCTATGTGAGATTCCCGTTAAGCTCTTTTCCCGCAGCGCATCAGCCTTCGCTACTTTCAATTCTCTATGTGAGATTCGTATGGCTCATAGCCAATCCAACCGCTACCCGCATTATACTTTCAATTCTCTATGTGAGATTCAACATCTTCACTGATTTTAACCGTAACCTTACGCAACCTTTCAATTCTCTATGTGAGATTCAATAGGAGAGCCATTGGTCTTTACTACCAAGGATGTCATCTTTCAATTCTCTATGTGAGATTCTGAAAAAACGGAACTACCCAAAATAAAATCAGCAATAGAACTTTCAATTCTCTATGTGAGATTCAGAAGTTTCTGTAAGAGAATCAATGACTCCCTGTCTTTGTCAGCTTTCAATTCTCTATGTGAGATTCTCTCCACTTTACGGTGGAGAGAGCAGGACAAGCAGCAGCTTTCAATTCTCTATGTGAGATTCCATCAGAAGAATTTAAACAATTAAAAGAACAACTAAAAAACTTTCAATTCTCTATGTGAGATTCCCCAGACCCAGCTTCTGGTAACCGCTATGTAATAGGTCTCTCTTTCAATTCTCTATGTGAGATTCATTCGAATCGGTCCACCGCGTCCGTCAGTCGAAGTAGTGACTTTCAATTCTCTATGTGAGATTCCATCACCATTTTATAAACCGAAACGCCCTCGAGTAGAGGGCTTTCAATTCTCTATGTGAGATTCCACTCACGCTGGGAGTGGTATGACCCATTCAACGGATGGCTTTCAATTCTCTATGTGAGATTCCATCACAACCACAACCCCAATCACAATCACAACCACAAACTTTCAATTCTCTATGTGAGATTCGCTACAGTTAGCATACCCGCTAACATGGTGGCTACAGTACTTTCAATTCTCTATGTGAGATTCATTATACAGCGACATATTAGGCTCTGAACCGCCTACACCATCTTTCAATTCTCTATGTGAGATTCCCGCTTAAACCGTTTTTGCCCACAATTCTAAGCAAAATAAACTTTCAATTCTCTATGTGAGATTCGTGTTTCAACGAAATTCAAGCAAATGATAAATGGCATACTTTCAATTCTCTATGTGAGATTCCGACCCTTTTCTCGCTCCATTATATGGTTTTGGGTTCGATTTAAGCCTTTCTGCTGTTGGTTGTGGCGCTACCCCCCATCTTGCACCACACTATATAAAGGGGTAGCGGAAAAATGTGAACGCTATAGGCTCTTCAATTTTATTAACCACGGCTAAAGAAGAAGCTGTGTGCAAAGGTATCGCTGCCCAAGATGTAAAACGAAGCTAGATTTAAAAAGAGCATATGATGGTAGAGCACTATTTCACTGCGTTAAATGTGGCTTGAAGTATCTCCTTCGAACAAGAGGCAAGAGCGAAGATGAGGAGTATATGCAAATGCTCCTCGCTTATGACAAAGGTGAAATCAACCTGAAGAAGCCGCTGGAAGAGATTTTGGAGTCTGAAGGCTTCATCCGCAGAAGAGCCGAAGTAGAGCAGATAATCAACGAAGCCAAAAACAGAGGTCAACCTATACCACCAATCCTAGAAGAATCACTAAGATCAAACCAAGACTACTTAGTATACTACAAACTCATAGAAGAAGAAAAACCAACAACAGCAATAGACACCTCAACACACAACCTACCCAAACCCCTAACAGAAACACTAAGCAAAATAGGCATAAACACACTCTACAGCTTCCAAGCAGAAGCAATAAAACACATACTTAAAGGAGAAGACGTCGTCATAGCAGCACCAACAGGCAGCGGCAAAACAGAAGCCTTCACCATACCAATACTAACTATGCTCTCAACCGAAGCTAACGAGCTAAGCGGCTTAAGAATCGAGCAACCAAAGATCAAAGCTCTCTTCATCTACCCAACAAAGGCGCTCGCACGCGACCAACAACTTAAAATCAAAAGACTCGCCGAAGCAGTAGGAATAGAAATAGGTGTCTTCGACGGCGACACGCCGAAAAAAGAAAGAGAGCGAATACTACAAAAGCCGCCACACATAATCTTAACAAACTTCGACACCATACACCACCACCTCATACACCGAACAGCCTTCAGCAGACTACTTAAAACAACAAAGATAATAGTAGTAGACGAAGTTCACGTCTACACAGGCACCTTCGGCTCAAACATCCACTTCATAATCAAAAGACTCGAAAGAATAGCAAACAGACTGCAAATAATAGCAGCATCAGCAACCATAGCCAACCCAGCAGAATTCTGCGAAACACTATTCAGAAGAAGATTCAAAGTCATCAAAGAAGACAAAGGAAAACACGGCGCATTACACTTCACCATACTCTTCCCAACCCTAAGAAGCCACCGCGCATTAGTAGTCGACACCATCAAAAAACTCTTCAAAGCAAGATACAAACCGCTAATCTTCTCGAGCTCACACCTCAGCGCCGAGCTGAACGCATACTACGCAAAGCGTGAAGGTGTAAACATCGCTGTGCACAGAGCCGGCTTACCAGACGAATGGCGTAAAAAAGTTGAGGAAGACTTCAGAAGAGGTATCCTCAAAGCCATCTCAACCACACCCACACTCGAATTAGGCATAGACATAGGCTCAGTCGACGCCGTAGTTTCAGACCTAGTGCCCATAAACAGACTCATACAACGCGCTGGAAGGGCTGGCAGAAGAGGTCAAGAGGCATTAATCTATCTCCTACTAAGAGACAACGATCCAATAAGCCAATATTACCGAAACCACCCCGAGCAATACTTCAAAGACATACCCCACGCATACACAGACCCATTTAACCCAACCGTAGCAGAAAAACAGATCCTAGCAGCAGCACTAGACAAACCAATCCACATAAAAGAGTTCCAAGAATACAAGCAGATCATAGAAAACCTAACGGCAAGAAGACTACTTTACCGAGTCAAAGACGTGTTTAAAGCTGACACACCAACTGCCAGAAGAATCCTATCAGCATACAACATAAGAGGAAGCGGAGAAAACGTAGCGATAATCTTCAACAGCAAAAAGATAGGTGAGAGAGCGCTACCCCAAGCATTAGAAGAGCTCCACCCAGAAGCCGTATATCTACACGCAGGCATAAGATACAAAAGCAAAACACTGAAAGTAAATGGCGCAAAAAGCTACGCCGAAGTAGAAACCCTACCTCAAAACTACCCCTACTACACAAAGCCTCTAAAAGAAGAGTGGCCCCACATCAAACACGTAATCGAATCAAAACAGATCTACGGCTTAGAAATTAAAAGAGTCGAGTTAGAGATAGAGAAGAAGGTGATAGGATATGTGAACATAGAAATCAATAACCCAACAGCGAAAGGAAGACCAACCTTGCTACACCAACCAGTAACCTACAGATTCAACACAAAAGGTATCGTCTTCAAAGCGCCAACACCACACCAAATCCTCCAACAATACCGAGACCAAAAAGAATATGCGCTAATGAGCAGCTACCACGCAACCGAACACCTAATGATAGAAGCAACCAACCCAATAACAGGAGGCGTAGCAGAAGAAATGGGAGGCATAAGCATAGGCACAACAGGACTCATCTTCATCTACGATGGTGCAGTAGGAGGAAACGGCGCAACAAAAGCACTCTACGACAGATTCGAAGAAGCACATAAAAAAGCGTTAGAAATAGTTGAGGGTTGCAGATGCACATCAGAATCAGGCTGCCCAAGGTGCACCTACTCATACAAATGTGGCAACAACAACGAATTCCTACTCAAAAAAGGCGCCATAGAAGTCCTAAGAAATATGAAAGAGATGGCAACCAGACTTATAGAAATCACGCAAACAATTAGTGAAAAACCAATAGTTTAGAAAATACAACAAACTTATATTACCTATGAAACAAACCTATAAGGGCGCAGTATGACAATTCTGCAAACAGAAAGACTAACGAAACGCTTTGGCGGATTAATTGCAGTAAACGAACTATCTTTCAAAATCGAAGAAAACGATATACTGGGACTAATAGGACCGAACGGAGCAGGAAAGACCACCGTCTTCAACCTATTAACAGGCATACTAAAACCAGATTCTGGCAAAATCATATACAAAGGAGAAGACATAACAAAACATAAACCATACGAGATCTGCAAAAAAGGCATAGCACGCACACACCAATTAAGCAAACCCTTCCTAAACCAAACTGTGTTGCAAAACGCACTCGTAGGTAGGTTTTTTGGGCATGTAAACAAGGTAAGCGACGATGAAGCGGTTGAAGAAGCATCATCAATCCTGAAACTTCTCAACCTATACGATAAGCGAAACGAATATGTAAAGAACCTTAACATTCTAGAGCGTAAAAACGTCGAACTTGCCCGAGCGCTTGCAACTAAACCTTCACTTCTCCTACTAGATGAGCCGGCCAGCGGGTTAAACCCATCCGAACTATCACAATTTATGAATACAATAAAAGAGATAAGCCGAAGAAACATAACGATCTGCATAGTCGAGCATGTTATGAAAGTCATAACAGGACTCTGCAATCGAGTGGTAGTGATACACCACGGCGAAAAGATATCTGAAGGAACTCCATCAGAAGTAACAAGCGACATCAACGTAATAAAAGCATACTTAGGAGAGGCGATCTGATGCCACTCTTAACCGTAGAAGACCTAAACGTCAAATATGGAGTTGCTCAAGTGCTTTGGAATGTGAGTTTTAACATTGAAAAAGGAGAAATACTCTCACTGATCGGACCTAATGGCGCGGGAAAGAGTACCTTGCTGAAATCTATACTTGGAATTGTACCGCACAGCGCTGGCAAAATTATGTTTGATTCATTTAATATAGGGGAAGAATCTGTTAAGAAAAGAGTTGAATACGGTATCTGCTATGTTCCAGAAGGTAGACGAGTCTTCCCAGATATGACTGTGCTTGAAAATATTCAGCTAGGTGCTTTACCGAAGAGGGCTAGAGCCAATATGAAAGATAACATAAGGGTTGTCTTTGAGCTCTTCCCTATCCTCAAAGAGCGAGCTGCACAGCTCGCAGGAACTTTGAGCGGTGGTGAGAGGCAGATGCTTGCTATAGCAAGAGCACTTATGTCAGAGCCTAAACTGATGATGATAGATGAACCCTCATTAGGGTTGGCGCCTAATATAGTGCTGCAAGTCTTCCAACTGATACAAGACATAAACAGGAAAGGTGTGACGATACTTCTAGTGGAGCAGAACGTAAGGCAGACACTAAAGATGAGTGATAGAACCCTTATTCTAGAGAACGGCAGAATCGTAAAGTCAGGCCGCTCAGCCGACCTTATGTCAGATAAATATGTGATGCAAGCATACTTAGGTGTATAGTTTTAGCCCCCAGCTTGACCAGTGAGAAGATGTAGTCCACCATCGCCTTTCCTAACGTAGCCTATCGCCGGTGTCTTGCCTTCGCATTTCTCTGATGCTTTCTTATATGCTTCTTCAGCGGTCTCCCCTGAGCCAACAACTTCTCTGCCAACAATAGCAATATACATTCCAGCATATTCCCTAAAGGCGTAGGGATTTCGGCTTAGCCAGTGGTAATCCACTCTAATGCTCATATCAGAATATTAATACTGGACCTTAACTTATTTGCTTTACTAACCTCTTACTCAGGGGGCTTGAATACTCTCTTTAACACTCCCAGCCTAACTATGCCTCCTGGCGCCAAGAGTCCTACAATCAATAGGAGAACCCCATACGTAAAGAGGTGGAAGTATGCAATTTGAGTATAAAGCGCTTCTTGTATAACTGTTAAAGTCACTGCGCCGATAAGCGCACCTATATAGCTACCCATCCCGCCAAAGAGCGTCATAACTACAGGTGCCAACGCTATTTCAAGCCCAAGCATACCAGTAGGATTAACGACGCCTATCGCGTGAGCGAAGGCTGCTCCTGCATATCCTGAGAAGGCTGCACTAATAATTATTGCTAAGGTTTTTATCCTGTATGTGTTTATTCCGTATTCTAAAGCAACATCTTCATCCTCTCTTATGCTGATGAGGGCTAAACCAAGCCTACTCTTAGATACTAAATAGTTCGTAACTATTGAAGCTAGAGCTGCGGGAAGTAGTAAGTAGTAGGCTTCAAGCGAAGACATCTCACCGTGTCCAGGTAAGTGGAGTCCTTCAGGTCCTCCTGTGAAGGCGCGTAGGTTGTTTGCTAGGTAGTAAACCAGCAGCACTAATCCGAGCGATGCTACCGAGAAGTATGCACCTCTTAATCTGAAGTATGGTACACTTATGGCTGCTGCGAAGGCTACTGCAGCTACGACTGCCGCTATTATTGCTACAGGCAAAGGTAAAGGATTTGTTAGAACGGGCGAATAGCCTCCTCTAACTCCACCCACTAGCACACCAAAGATGTATGCGCCCAATCCGAAGAAGGCGCCATGTCCAAGATTGTAATAGCCTGTGTATCCGCTGAACACGTCATAGCTTTCGGCTAAGATTATGTATGTGAAAAGAAAGACAAAGACAACTCTAAGATATGGGGATATTATAGGCGCTAACGTAGCGAATATAGCCAGCGTAACAACTAGAAGAATTAATGCCCTTAGCGAAAGTTTTTTTCTACTTGTCTTCATTTACTTTCTGACCTCCTCAACTCTTCGCCCAAATAGCCCTCTAGGTCTCACGAGCAAAACCACTATAAGTATGAAGATCGACATAGGCGCTGCCCAAATAGTGCCTGCGTAGTATGAGACGTAGGATTCTATTAATCCTATTATAAGTCCTCCTAAGATTGAGCCGAAGAGGCTGCCTAAGCCTCCCAATATTACTATCGTAAGCGCTTTGACCGTTAAACCTAGACCTGCGAATGGTGACACACTTGTTATCATAGCGTAGAAGACTCCTGCTATAGCTGCTAAGGCTATACCCATTCCTAACGTTATAGCCGATGTCAAACCGACGTCAGCTCCCAGAGCCATAGCTGTTTCTCTATCCTGTATTGTTGCTCTAATCACTTTACCGATGTAAGTTCTCGTTATTATAATCCACAACAAAAGCGCTATAGCTACAATAGTGATGAGTGTTAGTAGTCTTACGGTTGGTAGATAGTAGCCGAATAATGCTACTGCGGGTAGATTATAGGGTATGGAGATGTATCCTAAGCCGCCAGCCCAGCCTCCAGCTTGACCCAGGTAGTAGGCTGTAGAGTCTTCTATGGCCATAGAAAGCCCTACTGTAACTACTATAGATGCTGCAAGAGCCTTTTCAGCTGTTCTTGTTACAATGGTTCTGATAAGACCTCTATCGAAAGCCATACCAACTACAAAAAAGATTGGCGCTATTATAGCAAGACCAAGAAACGGGTTTAACCCTAATAGATCAAGCAGCATCAATCCTATCACGCTGCCTAAGATAAGGAAGTCGCCGTGAGCCACGTTAAGGATCCTTGATACGCCGAATGTGAGAGTTAAACCAAAAGCTATCATCGAATAAATGCCTCCTAAGAGAAGACCCCCAAGTATCAAGGTTATATGCTCTTGCACTGAAGGCTCACTAACAAACCTCGCCTAAAACAGATATTAAAAGTTTCGTTTAATTCCACAACTTGTCATCTATTCTAGTATCTTTATTTAAGACTCATATTTCCAAAAAATTATTGTTAAATTTTCACGAATTACTTGTAGGAAACAATTCGTTAAAAAACGTCAAGTATCTCTCTAAATCTCTAGAATAAGAAGACCATTCAGGCTGAACAACATTATAGCTCTTCACAGCCTTCAAAATCTCATCAAAGTAGGGCTCACTTCCAACATCGAGCCTAGCTGATAGGTCAAAGTAGATACTCTGTCTCATCACTTGCCCCTCATATGATAAAACATAGCGCAGCCAAAGTTCACCCGTGTTTGGATGTGGTGAATCTGCGGCTAAAGCTATCCAGCTTAATCTTACGAAGATCCCTTCTTCTGGCAGAAAGTAGAGCACATTTTCGTTTAAACTTCTAGCCCTAACATATTCAGAAAGTGGAATAAAAGGTGTTAACGCTCTATCCCCGGAAGCAAGTATATCTGCTACTCTAAGCAGAGGAACCACCAGCATCGATGAATTCCTATAGCTAAACCAATAATCCATACCATAGAGTTGAGTTAACGCTACAAAAGATGAACTTCTGATGCTGTAGTCTGGCTTGCCTAGTACAGTAAGATCACTTAGCCGAACCATATGTAAGAAAGAATGTGGTGGCTTATCAAGTAAAGCCCTATTATATGCTGGAACATCTACCTTTATGCCTTGAGCGACCCAAAAGCCTTCATTATCTTTCGCCCAAGATGGAAAGTAGTCAAGAGGCGCCTCTTTGATCACTCTCAGCTTACCCATAGTTTTTAACTCCGTCAAGAGGCTCATATTTGAACCTGTTATAATGTCGACCGGCCACAAGGTTTTACCTGAGCCGCAGCAGTTTGGCCAAAGTATGACTACACTTATATTAGGATACTTTTGTCTAAAGCCTTCTGCTAAACGTTGAATTAGCGGCACCTCTAGATGATCTTCAACATAAACATATACCACTCCTTCTTTAACCTCTTCTAACAAATCTTCTTTTACATCGGTCCTTAATGCGCCCAATTTTGACAACATATCCATCAATTCATCATCTTTAGCAAGACCTATATGTATAAAGGCAATCGACCTATCGGAGCTTAAAACCACCATAATAGGCACAACATCCACTTCATATTCTTTTGTAGATGTACCTACATCAAAACCAACTAAAATTTTATCAGGTACATTTTGAGCGAACATCTTCAACTCATCCAAACTAACGTGGCTCCACGAAGGTACAACAAGCATAAACACAGCATTCACACTTTTCTGATTAACAATCTTCTTTAATTCCTGCAGCTGCAGTTCGCAGATAGGACAGTCAGGTAAAAAGAATTGAGCTACAACAACCTTGCCAGTTAAAGCGTTTGTAGTAAGGGTAGAGCCATTAAGCAGCCTTACTGTTAACGGATAAGGGTTTATAGAGTTGAACGTTGCTTCACCCTTCTCAGGTAGAGGAGAAGTCGTAAGTAGCAGTGTGGCTGCAATTAGAGCGGCTAAGAGTACCCCTACAGATAAAAATCTTTTGAACTCCTTACTCAACTCGAGCCTTCGGCTAGCAAAAAGGTAGATTGTAGCGCCTGAGAAAAGGAGTGTTGGCACAAGTAACCCTACTCCAAGCATCAACCCTCCAACATCAATATACACAATAAGCTCATTAGGAACTCTACAAGCACAGTTCTGTCCCGCTAGCTTTGCTCCATAGTTTGGAATGTTTGCGAGAGCGGCGATTATACTTAGAACGAAGAGTGTTGAAAAAGCTCCAAACCCTATGTAGAGCAAATATGCAGCAAACCTACGTAATCCGTAGAACTCTTTAACCAAACCTATACAGTATGGTTAAAAGGCTCTTTAAAAACTGATGCTCTGCGACGCTTTACATATTTAACAAATTTATGCATTCGCGCTTAATTTATTTACGGAAAATCGGTTGTTATCTTAACTTTCATTAACTTTATTCGATTTGACGGTAAGTTTATATATAGTATCAAGATACGAATAAAGGTATGCCTAGCAAGAAAGATGAGCTTGAGGAAAAACACAAGATCTCACGCAGAAAGTTTCTCGGCGTCTCAACAGCGGCTGCAGCGGGAGGCATAGTAGGAGGACTTGTAGTTGGCGCAGTAGGAGGATATCTGGCTGGTCAATCAGCTGCACCACCAGCCACCGTTACAGAAACAAAAACAACAACAGTTACAGCAGCCACAGCGGCACCTCAAACCGTAACCACCACAGTAACCGCACCAGCAACCACAGTCACACAAACAGTTACTGCTGCGCGCATAGAAGCAGCGCCAAGAGTGATAAAGATAGGTGGTACGGTCTGTGTCACAGGAATCTTCTCATCTTCTACTGGTGTACAGGGTAAGATGTATGATGCTTGGGCCAAGTTGGTTAACGAAAAATATGGTGGCATATATGTAGAGGAGTATGGTAGGCATCTACCTGTGCAAGTGATATGGTACGACGACAAGAGTGATCCACCCACGGTCGAGAAATATTACACTAAGCTATGCACCGAAGATAAGATAGATATAGCCATGGGGCCGATGACTGCTGTAAACGCCTTCCCAGCTGCAACGATCTGTGAAAGATACGGTGTGCCTGAAATAGACTTACAGGCTGCCGAGGTACCTATATTCAATAAGAAATGGGTCTTTGGTTCTCTTGATATAATGCCTAAATGGCTTCTCAACTACCTTGAGATGTTAAAGGATGAAGGAAAAGCAAAGAGCATTGCTTTCATAAACAGCGACGAACCATTCGGAAACGAAGTTAATGGCGGTGGAATGGAGATAGCCTCGAGAATGGGCTTCAATGTACTCGGGCAGCTAAAGTACACCTTTGAAACAACAGACTTCACACCAATAATAACCAAACTAAAAGAGTGGAACCCAGATGTTGTCTCGATGTGCGACCCAACAGGGATACTTCAAGCTACATTCTGGAAGCAAGCTAGAGCATTAGGATTCAAACCCAAAGACTTCCATCCCTGCTTTGGAGCCTTAGGACCTGTAGCTAAAGCTATGGGTGGGCTTGAAAACTGGATAACAGCAGACCTCTATTGGCACGAAGAGCTACCGTATCAAGGAGTCTGGAGTAAACGGTTCTACGAGCAGGTTCAAAAAGAGGCGGGGTACACAGACTTTGACTGGCCCTGGGTTACTATCGCTTTCTTCGGCTTGGAGATGGCTGCTAAGGCTATTGAAATAGCTGGCTCACTTGACAAGGAGAAGATAAGGAAGGCGCTTGACGAGATGCATATACTGACTATCGCAGGTCCACATAGAGCTTGGCACGAACCAGGCCCATGGTTCCTTGACGATCCACAATACAAAGCTGTTGGTGCTGGGTTGATAAGGGCCTTCCCTGTGCAGTGGCAGAATGGTAAACGGGTCATACTCTGGCCTCCTGAGATAAGGACGGGTAGGCACGTCTATCCAGCGCCTTTTGAGTAGATTACTCAGCGGTGGAGTCTCTCTCCACCTTTTCTCTTTTTGTTCCTTATGTAGTTTAGAGCTTAATTGAGACTCGTAAAATTAATATAGTAATTTGAAGGTGTTGAAGTTTATGGCTTCTGCAGCTTTATTTGACTTCATAGTAATAGGAGGAGGCATTAACGGTTTAACAGCGGCTTGCTACTTGGCTAAGGCTGGCTTTAAAACACTACTTTTGGAGAAGAAGGATGCGGTTGGAGGAGGCGCAATAACTGAAGAAATTACACTACCAGGTTTCAAGCACGACGTTTTAGCAACCTCTATCAACATCTTTAAGGCGGGACCTATACAGCAGGAACTCGAGCTCGAAAGATTTGGCTACAGAGAGTTGAACCCTGAGCCTGTTGCTGGAACACCTTTTAAGGGCGGCTCAGCCATAATGATCTATAAGGATCCAAAGCTGACTTACAAAACAGTTGAACGCTATTCTAAGAAGGATGCAAAAGCGCTTGAGGATCTTTATAACTTCTACTTGAATAGCAAGGACACGCTCCTTAGTGGTCTCTATGGCCCTCCTTTGCCTTTAGGCACGCTTATGACGCTTCTAGAAGAAAGTGAAGAGGGAAGAGAATTCATAAGGCTCATGTTCATGTCTGCAAGAGATTATCTGGATGAGAATTTTGAGTCTGAAGAAGTTAAGGCTTTTCTAGCTCTATGGGCTTGCAATCACGTGCCTTACGCTCCTGAAGACAGTGGTAGTGTGCCTATAATCTTGGTCTTCTATGGGCTTCTACAAGAAAAGGGTTGCGGCATACCTGTTGGCGGAATCAAAACTTTAGCAGATGCGTTAGCTCTATGCTTCCAAGCTCATGGTGGTATTATCGCTAAGAACGCTGAAGTCATTGAGATAGTGGTTAAAGACGCCGCGGCTAAAGGTGTAAAGCTAAGGAACGGACAGGAGATCGAGGCTAAACGTGGCATCTTATCTAACGTTGAACCTAAGACCCTATTCTTTAACTTAGTAGGTAAAGAGCATCTTGAACCGAGCTTTATTAAAAAAGTTGAGCGCTTTAGATACGCTAGAGTTACAGAGGTTATGGTGCACGCAGCGCTAGATGCTTGGCTCGATTACAAGCCAAAAGATTTACAGAAGGCTGGAATAGTTCAGTTAGGGCCATCGCTTCGCTACATTTCAGAGGCATATAATCAATGTAGTAACGGTATTCCGCCTAAGCGCCCATTTATAACTATAGATAACACAACCGTATATGATCCGTCAAGGGCACCTCAAGGGAAGCACATTCTTTGGGCTTTCGTGAGAGCGCCAGCGAAACTAGCTCGAGGCGAGTGGAGCGAAGTAAAAGAAAGGTTTGCAGATAGGGCCATAGATGTAATCTCAGAATACGCACCAAACATCAAAAACATCATACTAAAGAGAGTAGTTCACTCACCAGAAGACATTCAGAACATAGCCCCAAACATAATCCTCGGCGACCCATGCATAGGAAGCGCAACTCTTGATCAATCTATGGCTCTACGCCCCTTCCCAGGATGGTCAAACTACCGCACACCCATCAAAGGTCTCTACATGTGCAGCGCTTCAACCCATCCAGGAGGAGGTGTAAGCGGAGCACCTGGGCACAACGCTGTAAAGGTTATATTAGAGGATGTAAAGAAGGGTGAGATATAGTCAGCCAATTCTTCTGCTTACGTAGGGGTAGTAGGCTGCTCTATAGATGTAGAGGAAAGCTGAGAAGACTATGAAATCTAAGCCCACTAGCAGCGCTGTATTCAACCAAAGTCCAGACACGTGGTAATAGACTGCCGCCGCAGCTAGTATTATGCTTACAGCGGTTAGCAAAGCGGCTGTGGGTGTAATCCAACTTGGTGTAGAATTGCTGCTTGAAGAGGTTATGGGTAGAGTTACCTCTGCCTCAACGCTGCTCATAGGTACCCTATATCTTAAGATAAGAGACGCTATGAAAACTGCTGCAGCCACCCCGACGCCTACTGTTATTGCGCCGCTTAACGGTATTGTTTGACCCGGCGTAACATACCCCCAGATTGTAAATATTAGGAACTCAAGAGCTAGAGTTATACCTAATGCTGTGTAGAAAGGTCTGTACTTAGGATGCCTATTTCCTCCGATATCTATAAACGGGATGCAGATGAGGATGAGTAATATAGCTGCTGTGAATAAAATTCCTGACTCAAATACTGGTAGTCCAGTCTTTATCAGCGCATAAGTAGCTAGTAGATACCATTCTGGCTCTATTATACCTGTAGGCTTTGTTGGGTCAAACCTTTCTCCTACTGGTACTGGGAAGATGCTGCTTACCACAATCAATATGCCTACAAGTAGAAATATTGCTGAAATCTCGGTTAGGAGTAAATTAGGGTAGAACGGTACTGGTGTTGTGTCTTGTTTGCTGCTATACGGTTCAGAGACTCGATGTGTTCTTACTAGGTAGAAGTGTATTAGAAGCAAGAGCACAATTACCGCTGGGAGTACCGCCAGGTGGTAGGTGTAGTATCTACTTAATATGTCATTTAATCCGCCACCTCCAAGAAGGACTGACGTAAGCCAATTACCGATAAATGGTATAGACAGTATTAGACCTACACCTATATATGTTGCAGCAACTGAAACTTCGTTCAATGGAAGAGAGTACCCAGCATAAGATGTTAACACAATAGCTATACCGGCTAAGATCCCTATGATGTAGGTTAAGTCCCTAGGCTTTCTATAGGAGGCTGTGAAGAAGACGCGTAGGAAGTGCATTATAGCAAATATGATGATAAGATCAGCTCCATATCTATGTATAGAGCGTATAACACTACCATAAGGAATCTCTTCTGATATTCTTCTGACACTCTCGAAAGCGTGTTCTAGAGACGGCTCATAATAGATTGATAAGAGCCAACCTGTGATTATCACTATTATTCCACAAGCTAAGGCTAAGCCGCCTAAGCCGTAAAGTGGGTTAGTAGAATACTTAGGCGTATCACGGTCTAAGAAGTTTCTAAGACGGAGACGAAGATCAAACCACCCTTTAACACCCTTCTCCTCTTCACTCAATCCAACACACCTTCTACAATATTTTTACACCAGTAGCATATACGTCGCCGTTAGAATCCACAATCAAGTTAACCTCTGGCAAAGGTCTTTTTGGAGGACCTGAGAGGACTGAGCCAGTCTGGGGATCAAATTTCCCACCGTGGCATAAGCATTGTATGATATTATTTTCTTCACTATATCTTACTATGCAACGGAGATGTGTGCATATTGATGAATATGCCTTCAACTCACCATTAGGTAGGTGAATTAACATGCAAGGCCCTGATATATCTACTTGATTTAGGTCGCTGAACGGATAGTTGAATGTGTAAGCTGTGCCTTTAGGGACATCTTTTATGTTTGCGATTCTGATCTTTTCATAAACAACTTTTCTTTCTTTTGCTATATAGCTTCCGAAGCTAAGTACGCTAAGTAGGGATAAACCTGAGATGGTTAGCATACCTTTTATAGCATTTCTGCGTGAAGTTTTAAAATCTTCAGAAGCATCGTTTCTATCTGACATATTCTATCCGAACTTATTACTCTTACAAATTCTGCATATAACATTTTTGCTTTTAGTCTTGGATGTCAATTCATATCAGAACATTCAAAAATACTACAATATACACACCAATATAACCAATACAATCTACGAAGAATATTATGTATCAATTTTTACTAAGCCAAAACTCTTTTATAGGAGATTTAAGCTGTGATGAATGGCTTGGTCTGCAGGGAAGGCGTGTTCTTAACAATCATAATTGGTTTATGGTTGATTTACAGAATAGATAGGTTGCATAGAAACGCTATTCCTGAACGTATGATGGATGAAATAGAAAAACTAAGCTTCAGCCTAAAAGTGAAAGTCTTCTTCCAAACATTGGTGCTCGACGTCTTCCTTTTAACGCCTCTCTTCTCAACCCATAAACTTAGATGGCTTAAGCATATGCTCATATTCTGGGGTTCAGTAGCAATCTTCATAGCGGCATTAATTATGTATGGATTTGGACCTGAGGTCAGCACAACACCACCTACAGACCTTCTTTGGTCTCTAAATACTATGGGTGTAGTTGCTGTGCTTGTAGGTGGGCTTCTGGCGTTAATACGTTTTCTACAAGGTAAGCGTGAGACGACAAGCCCTTACGCTGACGGCCCATTCCTAGCTTTATTATGTGCAGCTGTTGGAACAGGTTTTCTAATGAAGTATTACGGTGCTGTGGAGCCAGCCTTCTCTATGGACTTTACTATTTATGTGCTGCATCTTATTGCTGTAGCGGCTTCGCTCTTAGCGATGCCCTTTACAAAGTTTATGCATGTTGCGGTCGCGCCTTACGCAAAGTTCTTTGAAAGATTTAGGGTTGAGCTCGAAAAGAGAAACATATTAATTGACTTTAAAGGCGAAGAGCTTACAGATTATGCTCTTGAATCGTTTTACCTTAGCTCAGCGAAGATCGCTTCAACTCGACCTAAAGAAGGATTAGAATAAAAGAGGGTCTTAGGGTAGGTAGAGTACCTTAGGTTTATTTCCAGTTTCAGGTCTGAGAGGTAAGGGTTTAACTTGCGGCTTCCTTTCACGTATATATCTGTTGGGTTTGCTGTTCGGGTCATCCAAGTCTCCAAAGATTCTGCATTCTGTGGGGCAGGCTACGACACAAGCAGGCTCCTTCCCCTCCTTAAGCCTATGGTAGCATAGGTTACACTTTAACGCTATATCCTTCTTCCTATACTTGTTATGAAACTCCTCGTATACTGTCATCTTATTTGGGAAGTACCCATCTTCAAGAGGGAAGAATATGGCGCCATATGGGCAGGCTGAAACGCAAGCTCTAACACCAGAGCACTTTTCCTCATCTATGAGCACTACACCATCCTTTGTTCGGTAGATCGCTCTTGTTGGACAAGCTTTCTCGCATGAGGGGTTCTCACAATGGTTACATAGCACTGGTAGAAAGAATCCCTTCACCCTAGGGTACTCGCCGTAAAGTTTACGGTAGACACGTGAAAAGAGTACACCTTTTGGTGTGCCTTGCTCTGCTTTGCAGGCTAGTGTGCAGCTGTCGCAGCCTATGCACCTCTTTAGGTCGATTATCATCCCAAGCCTAACCAAGGTTTAAGCCTCCTTCTCAATTGTAACTCTAGTCGCGGTTTCTGGGCATCCTGAGACCTTGCATGTAAAGTCTACGCCTCCTTGTAGTAGGGCGCTTGAGGTTGGTGCATAGTTTATCGCCCAAGGGTGTTTGACCCATTTGCCTGCGTTGCTTACTGCTACCACATCTGGATGGACACCTTCAGTGACGTGCACTATAGCCTTCATCTGCGCCGTTTTGGATCTTATTATCACTTTGTCTCCGTCTTTGAGCCCCTTCTTCCTAGCGGTTTGAGTGTTTATCTGAACTCTGACTATGTCTGCTCTCTTCTGCAGCACCTCCGAGATCCAAGCGCCTGTAGCCAAGTCGCTGAATGTTATATGCGGGAGCTTGTAGTATATCATGTATAGGTCGTATTCTGAATCTGGGTTGTGTATCTTGGAGGGCTTCCACTCTGGTAGCGGTAGGTAGTCGTCGCACCAATTCTTCATCCAATCCTTCGGGTAGCCTAGCTCCGCAAACTGCTTCCTAAGCTCATCACCATACTGCTTCACACACATAACGTATAGAGGTATCCTCGTATCACCATAAGGCCAGTAGAGCTCCTTAGGGGTCTTCTTCCTCATATTCCACTTATGCTCGATGAACCAGTCTAAGCCGACGCCGTGCTGCGCCCTCATCCACCTATCAAGAAACTCCTCAACCCTATACTTCCTATTAGGTTCAAGCAGATACTCATTCTTACCGAACGGCGCTATGAAGCGCCAGTTCAAGAATCCATTCCACTTATCTAAGATTCCGAGCCTATCTGAGAGTTCTGTTAGAAAGTCCGTAGCGTCCATGCATGTTTCTGGAGGTTTAAGCACTGGGCGTCTGAGTATGTGTCCCCATATGAAGGGTGTTTCACAGTGCTCTATGCCCCAGGCTTCGAGGTAGGTGTAGTCTGGTAGCACGATATCGGCTAAAGAGGTTGTTTCGCTCACAGCTTGAACATCCATAGCAACCACTAAGTCGAGCTTTTTGATGGCTTCTATGGTCTTGAACGACTCGGGTATGTTCCACACGGGATTAGCGTGTATGAAGAGCGCAGCCTCAGGCCTATATGTGATGCCAAACCTATCGGGGTTAAGAATAGCCTCAGGGTATATGTGCCCTGGCTCAACAGCAACAGGCAGATATTCAAGCAGATCCAGATGATCTGGAGGATACTTGAATGGCACAGGTGGTCTAAGCTCGTAGAGCCAAGGCTTAGTTACACCATCCTCATCAGGCTCGACAAAGTTCCAAGACGGACCCGGTCTACCAAGATACTTCAAGCTCCAAGCATCTATATGTGGGTCCCAACCTAGGGGTATGTTTAGGTGCCCACCTGGCATATCTGTGTTTCCTACGAGTAGGTTCAAGGTTTTGAACGCGAGGTTGTCGAGCCATGAGTGCTCGTGTGCGTGTGCTCCTCGATACCACTGTAGACAAGCTGGTCTATACGGGTATTCCACCCCATCTATGACTATGGTTTCACCTATTCTCGCCGCTTCAACAAACTCTTTTGCGATTCTCCTTATTGTGGACGCTGGTACTGTGGTTATCTTCTCAGCCTTTTCAGGTGGGTATTCTTTGAGTTTATCAAATAGAAGTTGGAAGGCTGGTTTGCATTCTACGCCATCAACAAAATATGTTCCTAGGAGTGCGAAGTCTTTTATCGACTTGTCGTTGAAGGGCTTAGGCTTCTGATCTATTGGATCCCATATTAGAGGCTTCTTACTATCCCTATCTCTGACGTAATAGCCATCTGCTCCTATGAGGTATGGCGCATTTGTACGCTTCTTAAGAAACTCCTTATCATACTTTCCAAGCTCGTGCACCATCACGTACATGAGTGATAGAACAAAGCATCCGTCTGTTCCAGGCCTTATCGGTATCCACTCATCAGCCTTCACGGATACGGTAGCCATCCTCGGATCTACTGAGACAACCTTCATACCCCTCATTCTAGCGTCAGCACACCTCTTCGCATTACCCGCTAAATGTAGATGCGACTCAAACCCATCACCACCCCCAATCTGAAGAAGATAGTTGCAGCGGTACCAGTCTGGCTGTGTTGCGAAGGAGCCGAACATTATCCCGTTCACTGGATGGTAGCCTCCACCACAAGTAGTTCCTACATCGCTAAAGAAGCCGTTAGGTGTGCCGAAGACCGCGCCGCCCCAAGCCCAAATCCAGCTTCTTCTGAAGTCTGTACCCGCATATAGTAGTTTACGTGGATCCTCCTTTAAGATCCTCTTGAACTTCTCAACTATTATCGACCAAGCTTCATCCCAAGTTATCTCCTTCCACTTCGGATCTACACCGACACCCTTTTCAGAGTTTGTGCGCATAAGAGGCTTCGTAATCCTATGCGGATCATACTGCTTAAGTAAAAGACCTTGTGCTTTTGCGCAGTTATGCCCTTCGTTATCTGGGCAATCTGGGTCTGGGTCAACTTTGATAGCGACACCATTTACAACGTGTACAAGCACTCCGCAATGATGTAGACACATGCTGCATACGGTTGGTATCCATTCGTCTTGCCATATCTCATCTTTTTTGATCTTTTCAAGTGTGTGCATAGATATCTATTATTCTCTTTGCTTGAGGAGTATTTAATGTTAACTATATTTCATTGAATTTTTAATATAAAGTTTAATAGTAACCTTTTTACTTTTTTTATTTCTGATTAGTTGGGTATAGAAAATGGTGGAGATATATGATGTTGCGGTGGTAGGCGGAGGTAGCGCTGGGCTCTCTGCAGCAATCTTCACCTCAAGGCTCGGATTAAGCACAATTATAATAACAAGAGAGATAGGAGGGAGAGCGCTAATCAACTCACCTTATTCACGTAGAAGCATCGAAAACTACCCTGGTTTTCTATCGATAACAGGGTTAGAGCTAATGAGCAGATTTGAGCAGCAGGCTAGAAGCTATGGTGCTAATTTTGTGTTTGCAGAAGTGCTTAAAGTATGGGAGGATGGAAACAGCATTTTCCACATACTGACTACACGTGGGGAAATAGAGAGCTATACACTCATATTGGCATTCGGCGAAACTCCTAAGCGCTTAGAGGTTAAAGATGAGGAGAAATATGAAGGTAGAGGTATATCTTACTGTGCCTATTGTGATCTCGAGGAATGCAAAGGTAAAGTTGTTGCTGTAGTAGGCTTCGGAGAAAGGGTTCTCCTATCTACATCATTACTTTCTAGAGTTGCTGAAAAGGTATATTTGATTTATTGGTGGGGTGGAATAGGTGAGCCAATAGATCTGACAAGATTCTTAGAAGATAAGAAAAACGTTGAATTAATAACTCTCTCATCTGTATCAGAGGTTAAAGGCTCAGATAGACTAGAATCCATCATCGTCCAAGGACCATTTGGAGAAGCTCAACGTGAAATCAAGGTTGACTATCTCTTTATTGAGCTAGGCTTTGAAGCCAAGACAGATTTCCTTAAAGGATTTGTTGAACTCGACGAAAATGGTAAAGTAAAGACAGATCGAGACTGCTGCACGAGCAGAGCAGGAGTTTTCGCAGCCGGCGATATAACAGACAGCAGATATAAACAGATAGTAATCTCGGCTGGAGATGGTGCTAGAGCAGCGTTAAGCGCATACAACCACTTGCAGCGTAAAAGGGGAGGAACGCCGCTTTACACAGATATATTCGCTTTAAAAAAGCAAAGAATACTTGAACGATTTGAAGACTAACACTCCACAAAAGAGTTTAAGCGCTCTGCATATAATTAATAAATCTCACTATTGTGTTCTCACACCTATGGCATATACATCACCATTAGAATCTACTGTCAAATTAACCTCTGGTAGAGGTTTATTCGGCGGACCTGAGACGACAGCACCAGTCTGAGGGTTAAATCTTCCACCATGACAAGGGCACTCAATCATATTCGTATCTTGACTATATTTTGTCGTGCACCCAAGGTGTGTGCATACAGCGGAGAATGCCTTTATTTCCCCATTATGTAGATGAATCAATATGAAAGGCCCAGATATTTCTTTAAGATTTTGATCTAATAAACTGCCGTTAAATGTGTAAGCTGTACCCTTCGGAACATCTTTTATATTGGTGATTCGTAGCTTTTTGAGCTCAACACTTCTTTCTTTTGCAAAGAAGCTGTTAAAGATGAGCGCGCTGAAAACAGCCACTCCAGCTAAGATTAGTATACTCTTGATGGCGTTTCTACGACTCTTTTTTATGCTGCTAGGATTTTTATTTCGCATCTACTATAAGTATAGTTGCATTAGCGTTTTTTATCTTTTTGGGTAAACAATGAACAGCTCATCATTTGGTTATCATGCGATTCTTAAGAAAAAAGGGGTGGGTGGTAAGTAACCCTAAGCTTTACCTATTCTGAAGACTTTTGTTCCACAGTTAGGGCAGACACCAACTACTGCTGGCTTCTTATTCTTTAAAGTGGTCTGCGTAGGGTTCTTGATTTCAACCTTCTTCCTGCACTTCACACAGTATGCTTGAGGCAAGTCCTATGACCTCTACAATCTAGGATGTTTATCAGATTAAGTATTTAAGCAGTAGGTTACCTTAAACTCAGCCTTGGTAAGGCGGTCTTGCTGTAGGTATGATTTGCAGCGAAATGACCTTCCCCTCTCTAAGTATAGTCAACACCACCTTCTGGTTAGGTGAGACATTCTGGGAAACATACGCAGACCACTCCTCAAATGTATAGGTCTGCTTACCATCAACAGCCAAAATGATATCTCCAGGTCTATAGGCTATGCCTGAAGCTGTTCTTACTTGCGTCGCAGCCCTTAATCCTGCGTTATCGGCTGGCGTATTTGGCAGAACTCTTGTAACCAGTAATCCATTTTGGAATGGGTCAACATCCATGATGTTATATGCTCTGACGCTTTCTGGTGTTAGGGCTATCGCAGAGAAGCCGAAGTAGGGGTGCTGATAGTAGCCTTTTGACACTAAATCTGATGCTACTCTTTTGACTATATTCGAGGGTATGGCGAAGCTAAACCCTACTGTTGTGCCTGCGTTAGTTATCCCAACGACTTCACCAACCAAGTTCAATAGGGGTCCTCCCGAGCTGCCTGGGGCTATGGTTATGTCTAGTTGAAGCACTGGGACTATAATTGGATCTAAGTTTAGAAGTCTGTTTACTTGGCTTATCACACCTACTGAGAGGCTTCCAGTTAACCCTAACGGATTACCTATGGCCACTACAGTTTCACCTATCCATATTTCAGAGGAGTTCGCAAGCTTCAAAGGTAGAGAGTCAGGCGGTCTGCGATCGATCTTAAGCACAGCGACATCAGAATAGGCGTCTGTAGCTAGCACTGAAGCGGAGGTTCGTGTTTGGTCATAGAATTGAACATCAGCGCTGTTAACACCTTCTACCACATGCCAGTTGGTTAAGACCAAGTTATCATCGTATATGAAGCCTGAGCCTTGTCCGATTGATGTTCTTATGAGTACAACTGACTTGTAGACCTTTTCGTATACTCTGCCAGGGGTTTGCTTACTTACTGCTGCTAACTCTTTGCTTAATGTTGTTATAGTTGAGTTTAGGCTCTGCAGGGTTGAATTTATCGCAGCAACCTTTGACTCACTCTCGTCGACCCTCTTTTTTAGGCTGGATAGGCTCTGATCTAAGGTTGTTAGCTTCGAGGTAAGTGTTTGGTTGAGAGTTAAGATAGCTTCCAGAATAGTTGGTGTTGATATACTTTGGTTTAGGTTAGAGAGGCTTTTCAGCATACTCAGGCTTTCAGCCTTAAGCTGAGTTACTTGATTGGATAGTTGTGAGGCATTCCGTGATAATGCTTGAATCTCAGACTCTACTCCAACTATCTTCGTATTCAGCTGACTCAGCGCCTCTCTTAACCCAGCTATATCAGCAGTGATTGCTTCAGATTTAGGCTCTTGGATAGTGGTGAAGGTTGAATAGCCGCTTAAAGCTGCGAAAACTAAAGCTATGACTGAAATTACAGCCGCCGCTGAAGCTGTTTTGCTCAATCCAAGATTACTACCAGTGAACCTACTAATAAGTTTTAGAAGAATGGTAGTGTAGTTAACTACCATTCTTTTAGTTTTCTTGTATCCTCATTAGAGGTTGAGGTTAATTCTTTGCTATAAGAATGACTACTCCGCCTACTAACTTCTCTTCTAGGTCAACATATTTAAAGAATCTTTTAATCATCCTCTTCAAAGCTGGGTTAGTAGGCAGCTTAACATATGTTAAATAGAGGAGACGGTAAATGCTCCCGTATCTGCCGATGTACGCTAAAGCCAAAAGTGGTGCAAATATTCTCCAATAAACACCTATGGCAGCCTGAAGCAGCATATTTTCGGGTTTACCTAGATCCACTATGAGCAGCCTACCGCCAACAGTTTTAACAACACGGCTAATCTCAGAGATGGCTGAAGAGAGGTCGAAGGCATCTCTTAATGCAAAGGCGCTAACAACCGCATCGAAAACTTCGTTTTTGAAGGGAAGGTATTCAAAGACCGCTTGCACAAAGTATGTTCTCTCATCATTTAGCCTACGCTTTGACTGATTAAGCATCGCTCTAATAGGGTCAAGAAGTATAATCTGCTTTATATAATCGGTTTGCTTAAGGATAAGGTCAGTCAGTGTGCCGGGTCCACAGCCAGCGTCAAGCACTATAAGATCCTCACCGCGTATTGCCTTAATTACACCCAAGCGCCTAAACCTAATATCCTGCCCTAAGGAGATTACTCTATTCACCTTATCGTAAACTGGTATCAGACTCTTAAGTGCATCCTCTATTTTATGCCAAAATAAGCCTAGCCCATATCTGGGCAAACCAAATCATCTTACTCGGTCGAAGCGTTTAAGCACATACGGTATCTTCTCAGCAACATCAATAGCTGAGATATGAAGACCAAGTTCTTGAGCCGCAAGTTCACCAGCTAAACCATTGATATACGCTCCGGCTGCAGCAGCAGCAAAAGGCTCTGCTCCTAAAGCAAGGAACGCCGCTACCACACCAGCTAATACATCTCCTGTGCCTCCTACGGTCATGGCTGGTGTGCCTGTTTTGTTGAAGGCGACTTTAGATCCGTCTGAGATCACATCTACCGCCCCTTTTAGGAGGATGGTTGTCTTAGATTGCGACGCAGCTTCTTTTAGGGTTAAAGCTCTCTTCTCCAATTCTTGTTCTAAATCTTTGTTGAAGATTCTTTTGAATTCTCCTTGGTGTGGTGTAAGAACACTAAGCCTACCAGACACTTCTTGGGTTACTTCGCTTCTAAGAGCGTCAGCATCTAGCACAACCTTTACACCCTTGAAGGCAAGTTCTCTTACGAGCTTCTGTGCGCCATCGACCTTCTGCTTACCTAAACCTGGGCCTATTACTGCAGCATCTACTTCGGGAAGCCACTTTAGAAGCTTGTTTACGCACCCTACGGTGAGCTTTGAGTCTGGTAGAGGTAAGACTATGAATGTAGGTGAGTACGCTCTTATAGGTGTAGATATTACCTTCGGCACAGCAAGGTAGACTAAATCTACTCCTACTTTAGATGCACCTAATGCTGAGAGTAGAGGAGCCCCGTGGTATAGGTAGCTCCCGCCTACTACAAGAACTCGTCCATTCTCACCTTTCCTCGAATCTCTGCGTCGCGCTCTGTATGCTGAGTAAACTACTTCATCGGATGTTTCTATTACGCTAAGTTCTTCTGGCATCAATAGCTGAAGGTGTAGAGATTTGGAGTTTAAATACCTAAGCCCTTGCCCTCAGCATCTATTCCGTGTCTAGCAAGAACTTCTCTTGCAGCTATTAAGCCAGAGGCTGAAGATTGAACCAAGCCGCGTGTGATGCCGGCGCCGTCTCCTATCGCAAAGAAGTTCTTTATCTTCGTTTCTAAGCAGCTGCTCAACTCAAGCCTTGAGGAGTAGAACTTCACCTCAACACCATACAATAGTGTGTGCTTACTATACACTCCGGGCGTAACTTTGTCTAGGGCTTGGAGCATCTCCTTTATGCCTATTAGGTATCTTGCTGGTAAGACGAAGCTCAAATCTCCTGGCTTCGCGTCCTTGTATGTTGGTTCTACTATGCTCTTCGCCAGCCTTTCAGCGGTCGATCTTCGACCTTCATCTAGGTCTGCTAACCTCTGAACCATAACGCCTCCTACTAGGAGGTTGGCGAGCTTCGCTATGTATTTGCCATACGCTATTGGGTCGTTGAATGGTTCTGTGAACTTGGTGCTTACGAGAAGGGCGAAGTTTGTGTTGTCGCTCTTCTTATTTAGATAGCTATGCCCGTTTACAGTTATAAGATCATCGGTATACTCTGGGACGACGAAGCCGTTTGGGCAGACGCAGAAAGTCCTAACTCGATCATCAAAAGACTTTGAGTAGAAGAGGAACTTAGGTTCGTAGAGAACATCTGTAATCTCCTGCATGATCGCTGCTGGAACCTCGACCCTCACCCCTATATCTACTGGGTTAGCCATCAACTTTATCCCAAGCCTAGCTGCTTCTTGCCTAAGCCAGCTTGCACCAGCCCTCCCAGCGGCTACGATAACATAGTCAGCGTAGATCTTTTCGCCGCTTTTTAACTCGACACCGCTTACAACGCTGTTTGAAGTCAGAATCTTGGTTACTTCAGTTTCAAGCATTATGTCGGCTCTCTCCTCTAAAGCCTTCTTCATCCTCTGCAGTATAAGTGGCGCCATATCTGAGCCTAAGTGGCGTATCTTGAACGGGAGTAGCTTTAAGCCTGCGAAAGCTGCTTTTCTCGCAATATGCCCTATCTCATCCATATCCAAGCCATATACTTGGTTTGATGCGCCGAATTCAAGATAGATCTTGTCCACTTCATTCATAAGAGCCTTCAGCCGCTCAACCCCAACATATTCTCTAAGCCAGCCTCCTGAAGTTGTGGAGAAGTTAAGTTTACCGTCGCTGAATGCGCCTGCGCCGCCCCAACCTGATATCAGCGCTTCGCCTTGGTGTTGGCGTTGAGAGATATCTCTGCCCTTATCGATTATAAGCACACTTAGATCTGACTTTCTTGTTAACTCGAGTGCTGCAAATATGCCAGCTGGGCTCGCACCAACGATGATTACATCATACTTCTCTTTCGGCACCGATTTCCCTTGACAGACCAACCTTAAGACAGAATATAAGCATTTATCCAGCATTAACTATGATGTTAAGATGGGTTTACATTATCAGATTTTCTGCTGGATAGTAGCATTAGCCTCTACTACTAAAACTACTTGTAAAGTGCGGGGGGTGGGATTTGAACCCACGAACCCCTATGGGACGAGGTTCTAAGCCTCGCGCCTTTGACCTGGCTTGGCAACCCCCGCGCGCTCTACACTTAGGTTTATCTGAGGGATACATAAGTGTAGTTTTTAAGTTGCTAGTTCAAGTGCTTTCATTAGGTTTCCTCTATCGTCTCTTCTTTTATCGACTGGTGTCTCCATCACTATTGGTAGTTTTCTGATTTCTGGTGTGTGTAGTATGGCTTTCATCCCATTCTCCCCTATCTTGCCTAAGCCTATATGCTCGTGCCTATCTAGATGTGAGCCGAGTTCGCCTACAGAGTCGTTTAAGTGTATGCTTTTTACGTGTTCGAAGCCTACCTCTTTGTCAAGTTGATGTAATGTCTCAGACACAGCTTTCTCTGTTCTAAGGTCATAACCAGCAGCATAAGCGTGGCAAGTGTCGAAGCATATCCCTACCCTACTATACTCACCTATCTCATCCATTATCCTTCTAAGATCCTTAAACCTTGAACCTATGCTATTCTTTTGCCCAGCTGTGTTCTCAAGCAGCAACATAACCTTGTTACCCACGGTATTAAGAGCGGTTCTACAAGCCTCTACAATCCTCTTTACACCAGCCTCTTCTCCTGAACCCATGTGGCTTCCAAGATGCAGCACAAGATATGGAATTCTAAGCCTACCCGCCCTCACAAGATCCTCAACTAAACAGTTAAAAGATTTTTTGTATATCCCATCATTAGGTGATGCTAAGTTAGGCAGATAAGGCATATGAGCCAAAAGCTCGCTGTATCCAAACTTTTCACACTTCTTTACGAAAAGCGCCGCTTCTTCTTCGCGAAGCGGTTTGTAAGACCATCCTCTTGGATTCTTTAAGAAGATCTGGAAGGCTGTGCATCCCGCCTCCTTAGCCCTATCCACAGCCAGATCTATTGAGCCGGATATTGAGACGTGGAAACCTATTTTAAGGCTCTGCACACCCTTAGCATATGAGGGATTTAGTATAAGCGTTTACCGCTTAAGTTCGTGCTCGTTGAGATGCATAGTCTCCTTCTGTTTATGCATTTTCTCTAACAGATTAGCAGAAAAATATTTACACATCTTCGTTGAATCTTTATTCGAGATAGGAATGGTAAGAGAAGTTGACTTCAAACCCAAGCCAATAGATGCTGACTTCCTCAAGAAGAGTGACGAGTATCCCATTACTGGCGAGCATAAAGGGCATAAGGTTAGGGCTGAAGGTAAACAGAGAGTAGATGGAGACGGCAACCCCTACCCGACAAAGCTCGGAATACACGGCACACAAGTAGCAGTAGACTGGGACTGCTGCATCGCAGATGGTATATGTATGGATGTTTGCCCAGTCAACGTCTTCGAATGGGCTCTAAACGAAGGGCAAGCTGGTACAGGAAAAGATAAATGGCCTCTAGAAGGTGAACTTCATGCAAAATTTAGGACAGATAAGTCCGACCCGGTGAGAGAGCAAGACTGCATCTTCTGCATGGCTTGTGAAGTGCAGTGCCCAGTTCAAGCGATAAAGATTACTCAGCCCTAAGGTGTTATGAAGTCGTAAAGTGTCTTCTGACCACTCTTCTTCACAAGATCTGAAACCTTAACCCCAACCCTCCTTATCTTTATCTTTTCTTCTTCAAGTAATCTAGATAAGAGTGTAGTGGATGCCGATCTTAGTGCTTCGTAGCTGTCTAAAGGATGCTCGTATGTTTCGCTGCGCGTATATGCCGCAAGTGTGTCACTGACACACATTACCCCAACACTCTTAAAGATGTATCCTTGGGATGAAACTCGAGTGTAAAGGTCTCGGCAGATCTCATCAATATACTTCTCGATTTCATCAACCTTCTGGAGGTCTTGCTTTAAGGTTACGATTCTGCTGAATTGGGTGGGTTCAAGCCTCTCTTTCACTGGCTCATCATCCCTACCGTTTGCAGCGTTGTAAAGGTAGTTTCCAAGTTTTCTGCCGAATCTTGAGACAAGTTTCTGAGGGTCTTGCTTAGCGAGTTCTCCTATCGTCTTTACACCCATCTCCTCAAGTATCTTCCTAGTTTTAGCGCCTACCCCAGGGAGTTTGTCGACAGCCATCTTAGATATGAATTCAAAAGCTTCAGTAGGTTTGACTACTGTAAGCCCGTTTGGCTTCTGGTAGTCTGAAGCCATCTTTGCTATAACCTTGTTTGGCCCTATGCCTATTGAGCATGTTAGATTTTCAGTTTCTTTTATCTCATTTTTTATCTTTGACGCTAACTCTCTTGCGGCTTCATAGTCCCCTTTTGCCCTCTCCGTTACATCTAGGTATGCTTCGTCTACACTTACTTCTTCGAATTTGTCAGCGTATTTTCTGAGTATATTCATCACTCTTCTGGAAACTTCGTCGTAGTAGTCTAAGTCTGCTTTTAAGAAGACCGCTTCAGCGTTTTTGAGTAGCTGCTTAGCCTTCGTAATAGGCATGCCTGAGCGAACCCCGTATCTTCTCGCTACATAGTTAGATGTTGAGACTGCGCCGCTGTCTTCTCCTCTTCCAGAGTAGATGCAGACGACTACAGGTTTGTTCTTAAGAGAAGGATCCCTAACTTCTTCACATTGGGCATAAAAGTAATCTAAGTCAACTTGCATTATTACCCGCTCAGGCAACGCTCACCTATGGTTTATCTTCAGATATATTAAAAGAGTGGTTTACAAAAACCTTAAGAGAGCGTTAAGCGAAGCAGATAATTATGTCATTTACACAGATAATTCTAGAGAAGAAGCCTCCAGTTGCTAAGATCACGCTGAATAGACCTGAAGCATTGAATGCTCTAAGCCCAACATTAATCAACGAATTGAGGCAAGCATTAAAAGATATAGAGCAGGATCCGCAGATCAAGGTTCTTGTTTTGACTGGTTCCGGTAGAGCCTTTTGCGCTGGTGCTGACCTAAAGTTTATGGCTCAAGCGAGTCAAAAAGATCTATATGATTACATTCAAAGCTTAGATGAGTTTTTGTTTAGGCTTGAGTGTTGCGATAAACCTGTTATTGCTGCTGTGAATGGCTATGCTCTTGCTGGCGGGCTTGAATTGACGCTATGTTGTGACCTTGTAGTCGCTTCGGAGCAGGCTATCTTTGGTGATGAGCATATCAACCGTGGTCTTATGCCTGGTGGCGGCTCCACTATGAGGCTGCCTCGTGTTATTGGGTTGAGGCGTGCTAAGGAGCTTCTGTATACTGGAGATAGGTGGGATGCTAAGCGTGCTCTTGAAGCTGGGCTTGTGAATACCGTTGTGCCGCCTGAGAAGCTTGAAGAAGCAGCTATGGGGTTGGCTCAGAAGATCGCTACAAAGAGCGGCTTTGCACTTCGCCTAATAAAGCAGGTTGTAAACCAATCCATGGACTCTGATAGGGAAACACTTCAAACTTTAGAGCGGGCTGCCTTTAACTTAGTGGTAAGTAGCCCAGAGGCTCAAGAGGGTTTAAGAGCATTCTTATCTAAGAAGCCTTAGATCTTACACTTCTTGCAGACCCTAACAACATCATAATAGATGTCGTAGAGCCCCGTGCGCTTTACACGCATATAATATGTGTGTTCGAGGCATATGCTGTCTCCGCACATAGAGCAGACTCTCCAAGATGCTTCATCACTTGGTATAATGCGTCCGCATTCGACACATCTAGCAATCTTTAATTCTTTGCTCAATGTTGACTCTCCCTATATGTTTAAGGGGTTCTCTCCTATTGCGCGGGTTATGTCTGCTGAGGTTATTATACCGACGAGCTGATCCATGTGCACAACCGGCAGCCTTCTTATCTTGAGCTGTGTCATAATCCTAGCAGCCTCTCTTAAGTCGAAGTCTGGTGTGATGACTGTTAGTGGGCTGCTCATGAATTTCTTAACTTTCTCCTTCATTAGGCTGTGGTCGTTTAGTAGGATCTTTGTTAAGAGGTCTCTTTCAGTGAAGATTCCAGATGGCTTTCCGGCTTCTGTTATGATTACGCTGCCTATGTGTTTTTCACCCATTATTCTGCAAGCTTCTTCAACGGTCGCCTCTGAGTCGATTGTTATTACGGGTGAGACCATAATTTCTCTAACTTTAATCAAATTCCTATCTCCTAAGAGAGTATATTCACTCACCTTAAGACTTTTTCTTTGTTTATTGAGTTGCGTGTATCAATGCGTGATCTTTGTCGAAAGGCTCTAGCTCAATGACTTGGTTGATCTTAAATCCGTTTTCCTTAAGTTTGGCTACCTCTTGCTTCACTATGAGCGAAGGCTCCATGGCTACATCTATGCTTCTACACTTTACTATCAGCATAAGGCTTCCCTCCTTTTTGAGGTGAACTCTGCAGTTTTCAACCGCTATATTTGTCTGGTCTGGCTGAGCTATATCACAATATACTAAGTCGACTTTACCATATATTGAAGGATATGATCTTGGGTGCCTAGCATCAGCCACTATAGGCACAACATTTTTCCTATATTTAGCTACATGCTCTATAAGCTCTCGTGCTACTCTAGCTGAGAATTCAACACCAAAAACTACTCCTCTTTCACCTACTATGTCTGATATGTGGCTTAGGGTTGTGCCTGTTGACGCACCTAGGTAGAGGACGCGGTACCCTTCTTTTAAGCCGATATCCTTAAGGCCCTTAAGTATGGCTGCTGCCAACTTGCTTCTAAAGGGGTCCCAGACTCTATATTCTTGCCCATCAACCACTATGAGCTTCTCTCCGTAGACGCTTATGTTTGGGGCTAAGTTTTGGGTTGCTAGTCTAATCTGCCCATCGACTTCTAATCTTATGATTCTACTTCCTTCTCCTATGCTTTTTCTCTCCATACTTTGCTCCCTTTGGTTTAGAGAATTTAGGAGCCTTTGGATACTTTGCTTTGATCTCTTCTATCCTTTTTTCAAGGTGTGTGTCGATCCTCTTATCCCTCTCCCCTCTATAAACATCGACTCTAGCTGCTAACGCTATCTTTGCTGCAAGAGATCTAGCAACCTTTCCTCTTTGCCACGCTGGAGCTGAGTGAACTAGCTTATGCTGAAATAAGAGCCCGTGTTTAGGTGGGGGTGCGCCTGTGCGCAGCGCTCTGAAAAGTGCTTTTTCAGCCCCTAAAACTTGAATGGTGCTGGCTGGAAGCCTAGCTAACTTCTCTAAGCCGCCTGCTTTCGCTATGAGCCTTGCTGCTATTGTAGCGCCTGCTAAAGCTGTTAGGTTTGGTGCTATTCTTGTCATAGTTACTTCTATGTGTCGTTGTAGGGATTTTCTTAGGGCGTATAGGTCTTTGACTTCTTTGGCTAGCATCTTTATTCTATTCAAGTCTTCTTCTCTAATGTCTGCGCCTTTCGACTTTTCTGAGGCTTCTAATATAATCTCAATCTTCTTTTCAGCCAACTTTAGGTTCCTAGCCAACTCTTTTGTTAGATGTCTATAGCCTACCGTTAGTATGTAGTCTATGTAGCTTTCAGGTTCGGTTAAGATATCTGATAACTCTGGAAAGTGTAGACCAAACCACTCCTTTAGGCGTGATGTGAATATGTTCACTGCCTTATCCACTTCATCTAGCGTCTGTATAGATTGAATTATCTGTAGATCTGGTTTAGCCGAGGCTTCTCTGATCTTCGCTTCAGCCAAATATATAGCTGCTTGGCGCACAAGCTCCTCAGCCTTCGCAACATTCTCCACAAGCCCCGCGCTAACCATCAGCTCGAGTCTCTTCTCCTTGAGCTCGGCAGCTACATACTCATCTAATGCAACACAGGAGTATCCTAATGATTCGATTGCGGCCCTTAACCCTTCTTCTCCCACCTTAAACTTGCTCACACCGATACCAGTAGCCTCCTTCAAAAACTCTTCTAGAGTGGGGCTTGTCTCCCCTAAGAGAAGCATCCTATACGCGTTAAGAGGCTCCTCTTTGTAGGGTTTGGCAAATATGGGGTTTAACTTATCGTCAAGCAGCACCAATCCAGCTTCGCTTACTAATATTGTTGACTCCACATCCAACCACTTGCACACAATCCTTATACATGTGTAGTTAAAAACCTACGGTGAACCTATTTGAATAGTGTAGAGGTTGACATAACAGTAAATCTAAGGGGGTTAAAGATAAAGAACCCTTTGATGCTCGCATCTGGAATACTTGGCGTATCGGCTGAGCTGATTATGAAGGCTCTAGAGGCTGGCGCCGGAGCGGTTGTGACGAAGTCGATAAGCCTAAAACCTAGAGAAGGCTATCGAAACCCAACTATAGTAGCTGTTGAATGCGGATATATTAACGCAATAGGCTTGGCGAACCAAGGCGCTAGAGCGTTTCTAAAAGAGTTAAAGAGAATCAAAGAGCAGAGCACACCTATAGTTGTAAGCTTATTCGCTGAGAATGAAGAAGAATTTGCAAAACTCGCTCAAATCTTTGAGCACAGCCACGTAAAAGCCTATGAGCTGAACTTATCATGCCCACACGTTAAAGGTGTAGGTTTAGAGGTTGGGCATGACCCTAAGTTGGTTAAGAAGATAGTTAAGCGGGTAAAAGAGGTCTCCAAGAAACCCGTATATGTTAAGCTTTCACCAAACCTACCTAACATCGTTGAAGTAGCAGTGGCCGCTGAGAAGGCCGGTGCAGACGCTATAACCGCAACCAACACAATCAGAGCGATGGCTATAGATGTTGATGCAGCAAAACCCATCCTTTCAAATAAAGTAGGTGGTCTATCAGGGAAGGCTCTGAAGCCAATATCTCTAAGATGTGTGTATGAAATCTTCGAATATGTTAAGATACCTCTCATAGGCTCAGGCGGCATAGCTACTTGGCGAGACGCTGTAGAATACCTTTTAGCCGGCGCCTCAGCCCTACAGATAGGCTCAGCAATAGCATACGAAGGATTAGAGGTATTCAAAAAGATATCAGAAGGCTTAACATCTTACCTTAAGGCAAGAGGATATAAGAGTGTGGGTGAAATAGTTGGACTCGCGCATAAACCTTGACATTCTAAGAGCAGTAGAGATAGTATCGAAGCAAAAAGACTCGAAGATAACATACACCCTAAGGTTCAGAGACAAAGCATGCTCAAGAGCCGAGCCTGGACAGTTCATAATGCTCTGGGTCCCATCTGAAAACGAATGCCCAATGAGCCTATCAGAAATCAGCCGACGCTACGCAGCAGTAACTGTCAGAGCAGTAGGAAGAGGCACCAAAAAGCTATGCAGCATGAAAGCTGGTGAAAAGATATGGATTAGAGGCCCTTACGGCAGAGGCTTCACCATTCAAGGAAACACAAACTTACTTGTAGGCGGAGGAACCGGGATAGCCCCTCTAATACCCTTGGCAGAAAAAAGCGCTTTAAGCGGTAGAGATGTTACGCTTCTCCTAGCCGGGGATTCATCAGATTCAATACCCCTACTCACAAGAGCTAAAAATTTAAAGAAAGTTGGTGTTAAAGTGGTTTATGCGACTGAAGACGGAACCTTAGGTTTCAAAGGTGTAGCAACAGACCTTCTAAATCATCTATTAAAAGAACGCCGATTTGACCAAATCTACACGTGCGGACCTGAGTTGATGATAAAGAAGGTCTACGACATAGCATCAGCATACAATATACCTATCCAAGCGAGTCTGGAGCGTTATATAAAGTGCGGCATAAACCTCTGTGGCTCCTGTGTGATAGGTAGATACCTTGTATGCAGAGACGGCCCTGTGTTCGATACCACTATGTTGAAGGAAGTTAAAGAGGAGTTAGGTAGATTTAAAAGAGCACCCTCTGGTCTTTTAAAGAAGATAGTTTAACCGCAAGGTATTTAATGAACCAAAGAGTAGCTTAACCCCGGATGTAGTATGCCAACACACGGCTCTCTCACAAAAGCTGGGAAGGTTAGGTCTCAGACACCCAAGCTAGAAGCCAGGCCGAGAACATCACCTATACCAAAGTATCGAAATAGAAGGACATACATCAAGAGATATATGCTAAAGAGGCAGCCGGGACAGAATTGGCTTAATGTACCATAGAGGCATCATCGGAATCGCTTGAAACATTCTTCAAAGCCTCGTAAAGGAGAGAGAGATCTATACTAACAGCCTCCACTATAGCTTGTGTGAAAGTAGAGGGTATCCGACTTCTCAAGCAGAGAAGCGCCTCCATCAAATATGTCTTTATGAACCTATGCTCAACCCGCCAATACTTCACAACATTTTTTGAGTCCTCAACCTCCTTAAATATTAGGCTGGCGGTGAAGGCTAACATCGCAGCGGGATGGTCGGGTTGTATTGTTGACGCTTCAAAACCGTTCTCTGAATAGAAGTTGGTGAGCATCTTAGCATAGTCTTCAGGAAAGCGGCTAACGCATTCTCTAACCAGAGGTATCTTTCTATCCTTGACTAGGAACTCCTTTATACTTTGGGAAGTTATCTCAACTGCGGCTAGGTCTCTCTCAACATCTATTAAGCTCTCACTCTGACCATTCTCCTTGGCCCAAAGCACATATGAAAGAGCTGAATAAAACTTGAACCTACCAACCGCAGCCTCTCTCAGCATCTCCTACCAAACTGCTTCTGTAAACCAGATCTTCTCAGATCTACCAGTCTTAGATATTCTAGCTGGAGTATAGAAGTAGACTTGTGAAGCACCTAGCCAAGACAGCAGAGGCCAACCACCTAGTGAAGGATCGTTTGAAGAGATTGGTGTTGGTGTGATACCATTAAACCTCCACTCATCGTATGAAAGCCCATTATCATAATAAGATGCTTGCGACTTTGTAAAGAGTAGCTTCTTAACAACCTTAGGCAGCTTCTTAACAGGATTCACAGCTTCCTCCGGTATCACCACAGTATTAGGCAACTCATCAATGTGCTTCTGCAGATTTGAACTTTGGAAGTACTTAGGCTTGCTTACAACATTTTCAACCCACCTGCCCATTCCCACTGGAATAGCTATAACACCTCTAGCTACTGTAGGCTCCACCAACACTGGTGTTTCAAGAGAGCCATTTGGCGTCTCTATCTTAATGATGTCTCCAGTGGCTACATTTATCTTTGATGCGTCGTCTGGATGTATAACAGCGAAGTTTCTGGGCATGATCTGCTTAAGCCAATAGTAGAATTGGCTGCGATGCTTAGTGAAGAGTGGGCTACCATTAGGCACTATAAGCATCGGATACTCTGCTTCACTCCATATCCTCCTCAGCGGAGTGCCTGGCTGCCATCTCTCACCAGCCTCTTCAGCTATAGGTGCGTAGGTTGAGGGTTCGAAGTATTTTGGCCCACCGTAGAAGCGTTTACCTGTGATGCTGTTTCTTGTTTGTGCAAGCCTTTCATCCCAGAATTCTAATAAAGTTCGAGGGGGGGTTCGTTTTACGAAGCCTTTTTCATCGTAAGAGTCTTTGTAGCTTGTGAATACTCCTCCTCTTGCTAGGACATAGGCTACATAAGGCCACTCGTCTGGTATTATGTCTCTATATTCCGCTATGGGATAATTACTTTCTACAAACTCTACATCTTCCTTAGGCACTTCGCTAGGCACGATCTTTCTGCGCACCGCATCCATAGCTCCATTAGCGTACACACGCATAATGTAGTCCCAGAGGCTGTTTAGCGGAAAGCTCTTCCCTTCGTATTTACCTCCGGTAGCGCCTTTAATCCCGTTTTCACCAAACCCAGGCATACCTAAAGCCTTGGCTATGTCGATTAGAAACTCCCACATTGAAGCGTATCTGACTCTGCCAGCAGGGTCTCTGCCAATTTCATCGGTTAGAGGTGGTATGACCATTGTCCTCCAGCTCTCAGCTAAAGATACCCCACCGCTAGATGCGTAAAGGTATTGGCAGCCTAATGTTCCAGTCTCAAGATAGGTTGTGTCTGGCACAATGTAGTCAGCGTACAAGTATGTCTCATTTATGGATGTAGTTATAGCAACAAAGAGGGGCAGCTTCTGTGTATCCTTAAGAACTTCGATGAACTTTAACCCATAGTTGGCTGATATAACTGGGTTCGCATAGTAGAGGAATAGTGCTCGTATAGGGTATGGATATTCCTCGCTGATTCCTGCAAACAACTCGGTATAGCTCTCTTCTGGGGTAAGAGGATACCAGGGCCTTTTAGCTGGATATGGTGATAAACCAGACTTGCTCTTTAACCAATACTCTAACGTACTTTCATAAACCACGCCGTGGCGATCTATATATGGGCCAAATCTAACAGGCTCACCGAAGCTAGACGTGCCGACGTTGTAAAGGTATCCGTTGAAGTTGGTTGTTGACGCTCTTCCCATGACACCTCCTTTAGCGAAGTAGTTTCCGATAAGCAGATCTAGCGCTCTATATGCCCACACACTATATTCTGCTTGAGGGTGCATCGCTATGCCTCGGTGTATGTATGTTGAGGCTGCTCTACCTACACTTGTGAAAGCCTCTGCCATACGTATGATGGTTTGAACAGGCACGCCACATATTGCGCTCCATTCATCCAGGCTCCTGCTTGCAGCTTCATCGTTGAGTATCTGAAGGGCTGTCTTAACTTCAACCTCTTCGCCTGAGGCGAGCTTTACTCTACCCTTATAGAGTATCTCAGCTGCCTTCACATCTGTATGCGCCTTAAAACCATCAGCATATACAACGTACTTACTGCTATCACCTATGCCCAAGTCGCTTGCCCTAAGGAATACACCTTCTTTAGCATGGTTAGGCTCTGTTACCACAAGCCAAGTAGCATTAGTATATACTACCTCACCTTTAGATTTTGCAGCCTCCTCGTTTGGAGATTCAAGAAAGGCTTTATTGAACCTCTTATTATCAAAGATCCACCTCACTATAGCCAAGGCTAAGGCTGCATCACTACCCGGCTTTATAGGCACCCACTCGAAATTGCCGCCACAATCCCCACGTGGCGACACTGGATTAACATAGAAGACCTTCAACTCGCCTTTTGCTGCACGCTCAATAATCAAACCTTGGCCAGTAGCGCCAGGGTGTAGTCTACCTATTTGAGCTCCAGCCATAATCAAGACCTTAGCTCCTCTGACATCTGGGCTCAGGTCTGTTGTGCCAGCCCATATTCTGTTTCCGCAGTAGAAGCCTAGTTGGCAGGCTGAAGTGTGCCTAAGCCAGTTTACACTTCCAAAGGCGTAGGTCCAGCGTTGATAGAAGTCGTCCGCGTGGGCTTGCCCCCTACCTCTGACGAAAACTAGTTGGTTTGATTTAAATCCCAAATCTGGCATGTCTGGGTTGATGAGTATCTGCTCTAGTTTTACACTATTTTCGCTCAGCTGCTTTGACCACTTGTCTTTGAACTTTTGTATTTCGTCTTTTAACTCGTCTGCTGTAAGCTTTGGTGCGTTCTGAACTATTGAGTCTATGTCCTTTTTAATTTCGCTTAATATCTTGTTAGGATCTTGTATGCCAGCGTCTCTAAGTATGCCGTATACAAAGATCTCTTTTAGGCCTGGTATTCTCTCACCCGTCTCCTCCACTACACCGCCTCCAACTACCTCCTTGATAAGTTGGCTCCAGCTTATCTTTTTCCACTTACCACTTCCTCTTGCTCCAGCCCTCTTTAAAGGCGATTTAATACGATAAGGGTCATAAAGGTAGTGTATGCCGTCTTGCCCCCTTGCGCATAGTGTGCCAGCGTATTTTAAGCTCTTAACAGCGGGTGTGCTGTATGGTAGTGGGTCAAATCTGGTGTACTGTGAAGACGGGTTTACAAGCCTATTATATGGGTGATAGGGGTTCCCCTCTATTCGCTCAACAACACTAACACCCTCTCGCTCAACAACCTTCGCTCTTATGCCACACCTCACATTGCATCCGAGGCAAGAGCTGTAAACGTATTTCACCTTATCACCGATAGTTGGGTCTGGCTGTATGGGTGTGTATGTGGGTTTTACCATCTCCTCCACTATTCGAGCGTAGCCAGCCGCGAATGTGCCTGCAGCGGCTAAGCCAATAATACCTTTAACGAACCCTCTTCTACTTACCAACTTCTTTCACCTCCAATGGGAAGAGTGATGAGAGAATAACGAAGATCAATATAGCCGCAGCTATAGGTGAAATTGTTGTCAGAAGCCAGTCTGTTGGCAGATGTAGATCAAACAAACCCATGCCTGTTCTTGAAATGAGCTGACCATTCACTAACGTGTTCCACTTATTCATTACGACGCCTACCAGAGCAACTATTGAAACTATTATACTTAACCTAGGAACTTTCAATGAAGCTAAAGCCAAAAGGAATGAGAGTAGTAGAGTCGCTATAACAAAGTAGATTATAGGTACAACGACATTGAATGCTGGGTATAATGCTGATTCTTCAAACCACTGGTTCCAGAGCAGAAGCTGCACACCTAACAGCCCTGTGACCGAAACGCAGCCAGCAGAGTGTATCTTAAGTAGAGGGCTTACCACCTCTTGATCCAGCTTACCCAACTTGATGATGAAGTAGACTAGAAGAGCTGCAGCTGTAGATGCAACGAAGGTGTCGGCAAAGAAGATCACTGGTAAAATAACCCAGCTTCGCCAAAGGAAGATCCAAGTCTGAAAGACCAGTAACACAGATGGATAAACTCCCCACAGCACAGCTGGTATGATCGTTAAGATAGCGATTACAGTGATGAGGGAAGCGAGCCTCCTGTATCTCTCCCCATCACTAACACCGAGAGAAAACACCTTGTAGAGGCTTTTCAACCTACCACCCTCCAACGACTTGAGGTGCATGGGATACGACTGGTAAATGAGCAGAAAGGCTATACTTAGGATTAACAGTAGCAGCCAAAGGTTGGCGTACAATGCTATAAATGAGAATCCAGGATTTGTCGCTGTTGGGAATAGGTGCGCTAACGAGTATATTAGCGAGGCACGTGAAGGTTGTCGCAGGTCTGCAAGAGGACCTAACAGCGCCGCTGAAAAGAATGAGACTCCGAGCACAAGGAGTAAAGGTATCGCCTTCATCATCCTTCTTGAGATGTATGCCAGCGAAGCTAGTATGATTAGATCAGCACCGGAGATGACGAGGGCATATGCAAAAATGACTGGGTGCCAAAGGATAGGTTCAGCGAGCTCGTTGGGAAATAGAGGTGCACTCAGGCTCATCAGAGATCAGCCTCCGTAGGTAGACTCTTGTAGTAGATCTTAGGCTCAGTGTGAGCCCATACCTTCAAAACTTGCACATTAGATGACTCAACTATCTTACTTATCTCACTTTCTGAGTCATTAAGGTCTCCAAAGATTCTGGCGGTCGTTGGGCAAGCTTCTACGCAAGCTGGTAACAACCCGTTTGCCAACCTATGTTCGCAAAAAGTGCATTTATCAGCAACACCCTTTACAGGGTTCGGGAATCTGGCACCATAAGGGCAAGCTTGGATGCAGGCTCCACAACCTATACATATTTCGTCGTTAATGAGCACAAGACCGTCTTCCCTCTTGAAAGTGGCGCCAGTAGGACAAGGTTTAACACAAGGAGGATTCTCGCAGTGATTACACTGCTTAGGTACAAATACTACATTTCCATCCTTTCTAACGTACCTTTCAACCCAAGTTCTAAAGACGCCAATAGGCACATTATTCTCAGCTGCGCATGCAGCAACACAAGCCATACAACCATAGCATCTTTCGACGTCAATCAACATAGCGTAGCGTTTCCGCTGGGGTAGTGCAGATGATGCTGGTAGAAGTAATATGGGAGCGGCTGTAAAGGTTAGTTTAAGAAGGTCTCTACGCCGCATACAAACTTTTATTCGACTATTCTATTTATGTTGATTGACAATACTCTAAATATTGATAAATAGTTTAGTTAAAATAATATTTAGAAACCCTTACAGATTAATCAGTTAAAAAAGCATTGTTTATCTGAGATTATTCTATGACGACCATCGTCAAAGTAGATCTGACTTCATCTAGACCACGTATGTTTCCTGCGATGCATTCCTTTAGCTGCTCCATAGTATCTGCTTCAACTTCAGCGATAACATCATACACTCCGTACACAAAGTAGGCTTGCTTAACATTAGGCATCTTCTTCAACTTACTAACTAGATTAGATTCACTACCCAAGTTGGCATTTATGAGGACAAACGCCCTCGGCATACACCATCTACCCTCATCACTAATCTTCTAACCCTTAATTAAACCTAACTGTAAGCAAAGAAGATGTTTAGAACAAAAAATATTAATATTTTAACCAATAGAGCTGACTCTGTTGCATGAAGCTTTCATCCTAGCTCTGGCACTTACAGCCATCTCAGAACTAGGCGATAAGACCCAATTTGCCTCACTAGCTTTAGTGGCACACTTTAAGCAACCCATAATGGTGCTCGCTGGATGCTTTTTAGGCTTCCTAGTCGTAGACGGTTTTTCAGCGTATCTAGGGGAAGTACTCTACTATATTTTAGATCGTAGGATTTTAAGGTTCATATCTTCCGCTATCTTTTTTGTGTTAGCGTTCGTTATTGCGTCACAAAAAGCTGAAGCCAAGGTCAATGTTAAGGAGAGAGGCATTTTTACTCCAGTTCTAACATCTATGCTCACAATAATGCTGCTTGAGCTTGGCGATAAGACCCAGCTAACAACAGCTCTACTTTCAGCAAGGTTCGGCGACGGTTTATCTGTGATAGTTGGAGTTCTTTTAGCCCTCATGCTCATAGTAGGTTTGACGATTACCATCGGTAAGAAGATCATTGAACATCTCCCCCTACATATGGTGAGGCGGTTAACTGTAGCAGCGTATGTCTTTGGAGGCTTGATCTTGCTCTTCGAAGGGATTAGTGGTTTAGAGTTAGCCCTTCTGCAGTAATTCTGAATTCTTCTTGTAGAGTTCTCTAATTCTCCTAGCTATGCTATCTGTGGCAACATCCTTGTCTGTGGTGAAAGCAATTATGTTTCCTTTGATCTCCATTACAACAAAGTCTAGCTTCTCGTGGTGAAACACTACTCGAAGATTCTCTCCGAAGTATTTGCTGAAAGATTTAGCTACACTCCAAACTGTTCGCGACATCGTTGCACCAACAGCCTCGAGGACATTTAGAGGCATAAGCTCCTGCCCCTTTACATCGGACCTAACTTTTGAGTCGAGAACCTTGCCAGCCTTACTTAAAATTGCTACGAACCTTATTCCTCTATCCAGATTTAATATTTCCTCGCATAGATTCATTACCTAACACTCCTAATCAAACCTATATAATTTTGTCTACCATTCAAATAAATGTTAGCAAGTAACCCATACTGTTAAATAGTGGGCATCTGTGAGGAGAGCAGCGTTTAGCAACGCTAGGAGGGAAAAAGGATACGAGCTATAAAAAAGGACACGGCTACAGAAGCTACGGCAGCCGAACACCAGCAGGCCCTAAGCCTGTCACTGTAGGAGAAGAATACGATGTGAACATATCAGACATAAGCAGACGCGGCGACGGCATAGCAAAGATCGAAGGCTTCATAATATTCGTACCAGGGACTAAAACTGGTCAAAAGGTGCGGATAAAGGTTATTGAGGTAGCGAACAGATTCGCGAAGGCTCAGATAGTTGAAGGCGTGTCTGAAAAGGGTAATGAATAAGTAAGACGCCCCAAATCATCACATCTCTTCTTTTGATAGGGCTTGGTTAAGCCAAGCCTACCCCTATTTATTATGATTTAGAAGTAGAATAATGTGCTGGGAGAGAAGGAGGACCCGGTTCTTCTATTTTTCTCCCCCAGCACTTCTGGCATTTCTAAGGGTATGCAATATATTTTTAGATTAGTTTGTTCAACTGAAAGTACAGTTCTGATGTCATATGGTTTAATGTCGTTTTTCAGCAGAGGACTGTAAATTTGTATCCGTAATAGATCTGTCCGGCGCTGCTTTCCTCTCTTATTTTACGGAAGACCGTTCTTACCTTGCACCCTATTTTGAGGGCATCGATTGGTGTGTCGACTATCTGCCCTAAGACCTTCACTCCGTTATCTAACTGAACTATGCCTATTATTATAGGCTGTTGTCCTTCAAAGCCAGACATGACTTCACGCAGAATAGTGTAGGTTAATATTTTACCTGTGCCCGGCATTTCCGCATCTATAAGAGATTCAGAGCCGCATCTCCTACATATGTAGACTGGTGGGTAATATTCTGCGTTGCATCTGGTGCATTTATTGCCTAAAAGCCTATAGTATCTGTCACGCCGCCGCCAGTAAGATATAGCCAATTATCATCGCCTCGCCAAAACGCTTACAACGCTTGTTGTATCTACTCCACCTATGTTTTGCGCTACACCTATTCTGCACCCTTTTACTTGGTTTGCATTACCCCTTCCTTTTAGCTGAAGCCACAGCTCAATGATCTGGTAGATTCCAGTTGCACCAACAGGATGTCCTCTTCCCTTAAGCCCGCCGAAGGTTAGAGCGGGGTATCTTCCTCTTAAAGCATAGATCCCTTTTGCAGCATCTTTAGCACCCTCGCCTTCTCTAGAGAAACCCATAGCCTCAACGCTCAAAGCTGCTGTAACTGAAAATGCATCGTGTACTTCAAGCACATCCACATCCTCTACACTTATACCAGCTTCAGAAAACGCTTTACTTGCAGCATCTCTTGTTGCATCGAACTTGAGCATATCGTCCCTTTCATAGACGCTGAAGATGTTTGTAGAGATCTTAGAAGAGAGCACATCAACTCTCGCCCCATCATCTTCGTCAAAAGCATCAGAGGCTAGAAGCACAGCCGCAGCTCCATCGCCAACTGGAGCGCAATCTAATAGTCTAAGAGGGTCTGAAACAAGAGGTGACCTAGAAACATCTTCTACACTTATCGCCTTTCTGAACTGTGCGTGCTCAGCTGTAGCAGCATTGCTGTGCGCTATGACTGGGAAGGCTGATAATTCGTCTCTTGACACATTATATGTTTCACTGTAGAGTCTGGCTAACATAGCATTTAACGATAGAAATGATGCACCAATAAATTGAGTATATTCTGCTGATTCAGCCATGCTGAGCGCTAAGGATGCCTCTGGTGTGTCTAGGTCGCGCATCTTTTCAACACCAACGACTAAGGCTGATGAGACTTCGCCTGAGCGTATTTTGTTGTAGGCTATGTTGAATGCTACGCCGCCTGAAGCGCATGCCGCTTCGACTTTGAAAGCTGGTGTCCTTGTTAGGTTTAATGCGCTAGCTAACAGTGCTCCTAAGTGCTCTTGTCTTGAGGATTGGCTTGAAAACATGTTTCCTACTATTATTACCTCTGGTCTTATGTTAGGGTATGGTTTAAGCGCCTTTTTCGACGCTTCAACAGCTAGGTCTAAGATTGATTTATCCCAGTGGTCACCTACTCTTGTGTATCCTACTGAAGCAACTATAACCTTAGCCATTTACGCCTTCAACTCACTTATCTTTACGCTACGATCTTCCCCCTCAGCTTAGCGTATGTGGCGTAGTCTATTTCAACCGAAGCCTCAATCATATCCCTAACCTTATTCTGCGCTTTCCTACGCTTCTCTTCAACACCATCTAAAACTCTGATGCTCAACGCATCGCTTCCAGCACCTGAGCCAAAAGAGCAGACCAAGATCAAATCGTTCGGCGAAGCTTCATCCAAGACCACCGCTAGCCCAAGGAGCGAGTTAGCAGCGTAGGGATTACCAATATATGGATTAAGTAGACTAGGCTTGATCTGCTCTAAGTTAAATCCAAGCCTCAAAGCCACCTCAACTGGAAACCTCGGGTTAGGTTGATGAAACACAGCGTACTTAAAGTCAGAGGGCTTATAGCCGAACTCATCAAACAAGTTCTTTACAGCGTGCTGAATATGGTAGAAATATGCAGGCTCACCAGTGAACCTCGAAAGGTGCCTCGGATACTGCTGCCCAGCCCGCCTCCAGAAGTCTGTGGTATCAGAAACATATGATGAGGCTCCTTCTACAACCGCTATTGAACCAACATCCCTCTTAGATAGGATGTACGCGGCTGCAGCGCTCGCTGCTGTGAACTCCAAGTCGTCGCCGGGTCTGCCTTGGGCGGTGTCAACACCTATAGCAAGCCCGCTCTCTATCATCCCAGAGCCTATAAGCGCTAAGATAAGCTGGAGGGCTTCTGTACCAGCCTTGCAGGCGAATTCAAGGTCTGAGGCGAGAACCTTATGCTGATTTAGTGCTTGGGCTACTATGGTGCTTGTTGGTTTGACTGCATAGGGTTTAGTTTCTGTGCCTACAAAGATTGCCCCTAGCTCTTTGGTCTCTGCCATCTTTATCGCTCTTCTGGCAGCTTCTACAGCCATCGTCGTTATGTCTTCATCTAATGAGGCTACCGCCTTCTTTATTAAAGGTGCTTCTTCTCCGCCTCTCCAAATTCTAGCAACCTCTACACTTGGAAGCCTATATCGTGGTATGTAAACCCCATATCCGGCTATTGCAGCATTCTTTGGTGTCTTCAATCCGAAGTTGACCCAGCCCTTAAAGGGTATTAAACTATTGTTTAATGGCAAGTGTTTAGGTATTTATTCGTCAAATGTTGAAACGGAAGAAACTAAAGCGCTTTAAGCTGCTTAACGACAGGTGGTCTAGCCTTTCTAAGCACCCTATAGCCACATATGCATTTAATTTCGGGTAGCGTAGCTAGCTCTTCTGCAGTCACCTTGGTTCCACATCGGACACATTCATATACGACTCCGCCGAATTTAGTTTCACTCTGCCCCATAGATTATAGTCGGTTAGATTAACAATATATGAATGTTTTGCTCTAAACGGTTGAATCCTTATATGCCGCTTTGCTTCTCTTATCATCATCTTGGTTAAGGCAAGGATCTCTGTGATACTACCAACATATAACGAGCGTGCCAACCTACCCGTGATAATTAAGCAAATCAGACAACTACCCATAGAGGTTGAATGTGTAGTTGTGGATGATAACAGCCCAGACGGCACAGGTGAACTTGCAGAGAGATTAGCATCAACAGATCCCTTGATTAAAGTCGTTCACAGACCCAAAAAGTTAGGGCTTGCCTCAGCAGTCTTAGACGGGCTTCAGAAGGCTTCAGCACCTTATGTGGCGGTTATGGATGCAGACCTTCAACATCCACCCAATCTCCTTCCGTCTATGGTTAACCTTCTTGACTCTGGTGCTGACCTTGTAGTAGCGAGTAGGTATGTGCGTGGCGGAGGAGTTGTTGGATGGTCCATCTTCAGATATTTTATCTCAAGGTGTGCTACAATTTTAGCGCATCTTCTAATCCCCAGGTCAAGAGTTGTTAAGGATCCTATGTCTGGATACTTTGCTTTGAAGCGAAGTGTTCTTGAAGGATTGCATCTGGATTCTAATATGGGATATAAGATCCTCCTCTCGATCTTAGCGAAAGCAAAGTTAACTGTTGTCAAAGAGGTGCCTATGATCTTTAGGCGTAGGCTAAGAGGTGAGAGTAAGCTTGGACAGAAGGAGATCTTAAACTACCTTAGGCTTCTAAAGGACTTACTTGGAAAGGGCTGACTTCACAGCTGCTGCGATATGCCTCAACTCAGCTTTTGTGAGCGCTGGGTGTACGGGTAGAGAGAGCACTTCAGCGGCTGCTTGCTCTGTGTTTGGTAGCTTTACATCACCTAATAGACTATGATAGTGGGGGTATAGGTGTATAGGTGTCTTATAGTATATTGCTGCGCCAACCTCAGATTTATGTAGACGCTCTAACACTTTATCTCTACTCATAACTCTTATCGTGTAAAGATACCAGTTAGACCTTCTTCCCTCAAGCTCTGAAGGCAATACAGCTCCACAGCCATCAAGCATTCTGCTCAGCTCTTCAGCATTCTTCCTTCTCTGTTCAAGGAAGTAGTTGAGTTTTTTAAGCTGTGAAGACAAGATTGCTGCTGAAACCTCATTTAGCCTCAGATTTAACCCCATCCTCTTAACCAATCCTCCTGCATCAAAACCGTGGTTTCTAAGCATTCTAAGTCTATTAGCCAACTCATCACTGTTTGTTGCTACTGCGCCCCCTTCACCGCACGTTATAACCTTAGAGGGGTAGAAGCTAAAGCACCCCAAATCTCCAAATGAACCAGTCTGTTTAGATCTGTAGGTCGCGCCAAGAGACTGAGCAGCGTCCTCTATTATGAAAAGGTTGTGCTTACTCGCCACCTCCAAGATCCTTTGCATGTTTGCAGGGTAGCCGTAAAGGTGGACAGGTATAACAGCCTTACATCTTTTGGTAATCTTACGCTCTAAATCCTCTGGATCTATACAGTAGTCATCTAACCGAATGTCAACAAATATAGGTTTAGCGTTTACCGAAAGAACGGCGTTTGCAGTAGCTACAAAGGTAAACGAGGGTAAGAGCACCTCATCCCCTTCGCCTATATCAAGCGCTAAAAGCGCGGCTTGTAGCGCCGCAGTCCCTGAGTTCACAAGGACGACGTGCTTGACGCCAAGATACTCAGCTAGGGCTCTTTCAGCAAACGCTACATTCTTCCCTCCTTGGTATGTTGGGTTTGTTAGTTCGCCGCTTCTTAGAGTATTTAGGACCGCTTCCTCTTCTTTTTTATCGAGTATAGGTCTGTTTATTGGAATCATCTATCTTTTCCTCTTTAAACACTTCAAGCAGTTCTTGTTTATCTTCAAAGTGTCTTCTTATGGGCTCGATTACTTTGTTCAACGCCTCTGCCACCGCTAATTTTAGATCTGCTGGATGCACCTCACCTTTAACATAGGCTTCCTCTAATTCGCTGTAGCTGCTGAAGGTTATCCTTCCACCATATTTAGCAGGCCTATCTATCTCAAAGGTATCGGCTTCGTGGAATATTATGTATCTAACTATGTCGAGCACTGGGTTCTGTGTAGCAACTTTAGGCGGACACCAAGCCTTCATCAACTTCTCCTTAATTTCATCTTCATTATCGTGGATGAATATTGCTGTCCAAGGCTTAGACTTACTCATCTTCATCTCAGGACCAGATAAGCTGGATAATATTGTGTGGTGCACAGCCACAGGCTTCTTCCAACCTAGTTTAGGGAAGACTTCTCTTACAAGCATGTGAACTTTACGTTGATCCATCCCCGCGTGCACAATATCTAGATCCATTGCTTTAATGTCTACAGCCTGCATAGGTGGGTATAGGTACTGCCCGAAGTCAAGTTTCTCTTTCTTGCTCCTACCCATGATGGTTAGACACCTTATATTTCTTGCTAAGGTTATCTGCTTGCTGAAACGAACATAATTCTCCCAGTAGTCTGGTGTATTCTTGTAGAGGTCAGAGCCTAGTAGCGTGTTAACACCTGGGCAGAAGAACTTGAATGCCTCATCGTAGTATTTGGATGCTGCGCGTATTTTACTCCAGTCTCCATTAAACTTGTTGTTAAGGTAGCTGTGCCAATCCGCTAAGAAGACGAGGCATCTTATTCCCGCTTTCAAGAAGTCTCTAATCTTATATCCTACAACCACAAGGCTGCCTATGTGTAGTGGACCCGATATTTCAAGCCCTATGTAATGCTTAGGGTGCTCAACTGTTTGAAGCAGCTGCTTTAGTTCACCTTTGGTCACCACTTCTTGTGTCGGCTCTTTTAACACCAAGCTGATGCGCTCTTCGAGGTCCAAGCATAAACCACTCTCACCCACAGTGGTTTAAAGCTTGCTTTGCTGTATAGCGGTGCACTCCCAGGATAAGCTTAAATCTCAAAAAGGGCTTTTCTTGTTTTATATGACTATTCCGCTGAGGGTTAAGCTGGCTTCAGTGCTGTTTGTTGCTTTTCTTGGGGGTGTGGTAGTGGGTTGTGTGTGGAGTGTAAGTGATTTAACCTCTACTATAACCTTGACCCAACCAGTCACCTTAGTAGTAACCAAAGCTGAAACCATAACTTCAACTATAACCAAAACAGAAACCTTAACCACAATATCCACAGTAAACGCAACCATACCTTGGGATGTAAGGTTCTCACCTAAAGGTGGCGCCGCCTCTTTGCTGATTTCCTGGATAGATAGAGCGAATGAGAGTATACACGTCTTGATTTACAGCTTCACAAGCGATGCTATCTCGGCTGCGTTAATAACGGCTAAGCAGAGGGGTGTGGATGTGAAGGTTGTGTTTGACGACCAGCAGGTAGATGTTTCTGGTAGTGAATATGTTAAGTTGAAGGATGCTGGTGTAGAGGTTAGAGTGGATGCCCGCTCATCTCTAATGCATAACAAAGTTGCTATAATTGATAGGTTAGTTTTGGTTACTGGAAGCTACAACTGGTCTAGAGCTGCTGAGGAGAGCAATCGTGAGAACCTTATTGTGCTCCGAGACCCTAAGTTGGCTTCACTCTATGAAGAAGAGTTTAGTAAAATTTGGTCAGCAAGCATAGAGCAACCATAATAACGTGTTTGTAATTCGAAAAGACATATAAGGAGCTTAATCGAATATTTAATTAAATGAAGATATCTAAATTTCAGACTACTAATAATGTCGGTAGAGAGATGGTGGAGAAGGCTGGTGTAGATGTAAACCTTCTTATAACGAAGTTAAAGAGGGCTGCTGCAGCTGAGTTTACAACCTACTACTATTACACAATATTGAGGATGCACTGCTCAGGTTTAGAAGGCGAGGGAATAAAAGAGATAGTTGAAGATGCTAGGTTAGAAGATCGATTACACTTTGAGACATTAGTGCCCAGAATATATGAGCTAGGCGGAGAACTCTACCGAGATCTAAAGGAACTGCACGACGATGCAGCGTGCGCAGCAGCCTACCTACCCAGCGACCCCTCAGACCTAACCGAGATACTTAAAGTTCTACTTGAAGCAGAAAGATGCGCAGTAAGAGTTTACACTGAAATATGCAACATGACATACGGTAAGGATCACCGAACCTATGACATATCACTAGCAATACTACACGAGGAAGTCGAGCACGAAGCTTGGTTCCAAGAGATACTAGAGGGGCGCCCATCAGGCCACTTCAGAAGAAGAAAGCCTGGAGAAGGCCCATATACACAGAGATTCAGGCATATTGAGTAGATCTTTTTAAACCCTCCTCTCTATTTTTTGGTATGTGCCGTTGGTGTAAGGTCGCTGAGTTTAAAGATATTCAACCTAATTCAATAAAGGAGTTTCAGGTAGAGAGGGACAAGATTCTCTTAATTAACACTCAAGACCAGCTTTACGCTCTTGAAGCCAGCTGCCCTCATATGGGCTACCCTCTTAGATTCGGCTCTCTTTCAGGTAAGGTCTTACGCTGCGGCTTCCATTACGCAGAATTCAACATCGAAGATGGTAGCGTGTTAGCGAAGCCTGTTGACTCAGATACACGAGGTTTAAAGAGGTATCCGGTTAAAGTTGAAGAAGGTATAATCTTTGTTCAACTAGAAGACGAAAAGTAATGTCAACCCTAGGGCTATAGTGTATATTCCTAGCCAGTGAAAGAAGCCTCTCATCAGCAGCTTTCGTAGCGTGGCAAGCGATAGATACCCAACTAATGCAGCAGAAACCACGCCTAATAAAATATGGGGGAGAATAGTTGAGTCAAATGCGCTCTTCATTAAAGTGATTGTTAATGCGCCTAGCACAGCCGGTATAGATAGTAGAAAAGAGAACCTAAAGGCTTCATCACGCTCAACACCAGCCAAGAGCGCTATACTTATCGTTAACCCACTTCTTGAAAACCCAGGGGCTATTGATAACGCTTGAGCTAAACCTATCAACAAAGCTGTTTTAGTTGATACAGGATTGTATCCTTCTCTAATTTTTGAGGCTAAAACGAGCATCCCAGATGCAGAGAAGCTAAACCCTAAAAGTTCAAAGTTAAATAGTGTGGTGTAGTGCTCATAGAGTATCAGACCTACTATAGCTGTTGGTATAGTTCCTGCTACTAGACTCGGTATGAGCTTCCCCTGCTTTGAACTAAAATCGAGTGAAATAGCGGCTAAAGCCAACTGAACAAGATCTCTTCTAAAGTATACAATTAGAACTATCAATGTAGCTGTGTGTAAAGCAACATTAAAGAGCAGCGGCTCCTCAACACCAAATATGGTCTCCACAACTGCTAAGTGTCCTGAGCTCGATATAGGTAGCCACTCGGTTAAGCCTTGGATGAAACCTAGTAGCAGACTCTCAGCTAAATACACACTTTAACTCTCCATGAAGCCTTTAACTAGGTAGTGGTAGAGGAGAGCAACAAACCCTATAGTTATCACAGCAATAGGTGCTATGGCTATCATTATAGTCGCTGCATCTATATACACCAACTTATTCACGAAAAGATTCACATCTAAACCTGTGTCTCCTTGCAATATGAGATAGGGCATCCTACCCCAGTTTTGAGTTATTTCACCGAAGTATAGTGATAGTATGGATAAAGGTGCTAGTGTGTAGGCTAACCGTATCCTACTTGGCTCAGCATAGTAGATGAGACCAGCTGTTAGTAAGTAAAGGCCGATCAAAACCATCGCGAGAAAAGAGTGTGAGACATTCGTCTGCGCAGAAACTCCGCTTATCAACCCAATGTTGAGCGCGTTGAACAAGATTGGTGAGTGGCTGCTGAGGCTTGACCAATACCAGAAGCCCACAATTCCCTGTGGAATTATTAGAAGCGCCCCGACTAGAGCTGTTTTAGCAGCCCAGCCTCTGAGATACTCGCTGCGCTTAGAAGCCCAAGCGAATCCAGTGGCAGCAGCTAAGAAGCCTATTGACAGAGCGCCGACCCAAGTATGTAGTAGCAGTGGCGGATAAAGGGGGTTAGAGAGAGCAGCAGCCACATCCCCCTCCAAAGGAGATATACGCATAAGTCCAGCAGGGTTATTCATGAATGCGAAGATGTATCTGAAGCCTGCTGGTATGAAGAGACCAGAAATAGCCATGATCAAGCCTATAATAAGGTGTGCATTAACCCCGATTCTGCCCCAAGTATACCAGTATGCCGCGATGGATGTCAACCTAATGATTATAGCTATCACGCTGATAAGTAAAGCGAAGAAGAGTACCTGCACCACAACGTTGACAAAACCTGTCCAGAATCCGAATAGGATTACAGTGATGAGTGTGCCGTAGACTCCTGAGACCACTTCGTTCGCTGCGACAAATTTAACCGAGTGCTTTGATAATTCTTCAGCCTTTGGGTCGCTTTTAGATCTCCATCTTGCTGCAACGCTAAGGAAGCCTAAGCCTATGTTTATGTTTACAAATGTTAGGTGCACCAACAACACGAAAGCTAAAACCAGTAGCGCGGGTAGCGGGTCCATCTTATTTACCTCCTATCTTTAACCTCCTAGTTAAGGCTAGGTAGATCGTTAAGCACATCAATATGAAGCCAACAACTAAGCCTCCTATGACAACGGTAGCAACCCATGTTGAGCCTCCTAGTGGTGTAATGATCTCATGAGGATAGACGAGTCCATATACTGTCCAAGGCTTTCTCCCGATCTCTCTTACAGCCCAACCTAAACCAGACATAAGCGGCGTGAACAACCCCATAGTCAAAGCCAGATAAACTAGAAGACTTCTTCTCCCCTCCCAGAATCTCCTGAAGACGAAGATTGAAAGGATTGCAAGGGAAATAAGTAGGCTTAAACCAGCTACAGCAACCTTAGTCGTATACATCGGGTAAACAAGATTCATGTTTTTAGATGCTGCAACAGTATCAGCTACTGCGATTTCAGCAGCAGAAACACCGCCTATAATAAGATTAGGGTTAGGATGATTCTTAGCCGCTTCAACTAATTTATCAAAGCCGTCAAAGATGTAATTTGGGTCACCAAACATTGTAAGCCCAACTATTGGATCTGGTTTTGAGACATCTAAGCCAGCTATTAAAGCAAATTTTGTTGGTTGATATTCATACACAACGGCACCCATCCAATGGGCTGTTGCTCCTTGAGCCAAGACCAGAACCGCACCTATGGCAGCAAGCGTCTTTACAGCCTTGAAGTAGTATTCGCTCTCTCCCTTTTTTCTAAGTATTAGAAGAGCGAAGCCTGAAGCAGCCCAGAATACGCCTACTGAAGATGATGCTAAAAGCTGGTGAAGTATGCTTTGATTAGAGTAGGGGCTCTTCAAAGCTATCCAAGGGTCGTTAAGTAGCTCACCGAATTTAGCGGATAATGTGCTTAGAATCTCTGGATTTACCAACGCAACTCCTCCGCCTACACTACCACTTGCTGAAACTAAAGCATCCTTCAAACTTATGAGGAAATCGACATTAACAACCAGAGGACCATAAGTAGGTGCCCAAGGATAGATCATTTTAACAACATCTCCAACACCCCAAGGTGCTTGCATCCAAGAGTTAACAGATGTTATAAGAGCTCCTGAGAGGAAGGCTGCGAAGGTGTATGTGAGTGTTAACATCCAATGGGACCAAGGGTTGCGAAACTTACCCCAGGTGTAGTAGAGGGCTATAAGTGTAGCAGCCTCTAAAACGAATGCTATGAGCTCGAGGTAGAAGGGTATGAAGGCAAAGCTCCCAGCCACCAAAAGCACACCACTCCAAACTTGTAGTAGCCCAAATTCGACAAGTGTGCCAGTGGCTGCTCCGTAGACGAAGACGATGAGAATAACCAAGGATATTGTTTTAGCGGCTTTTAAGAGAAGGGCGTCTTTTCGCCTTATACCTATTAACTCTAATATGAGTAGTGCTAAGGAGAAGCCTAACACTATAGCTATCGTGATTGCGTGAATATATATTCCAAGTGATGAAAGGTTTAAAGCTCTATTTATGTACTCGACGCCATTCAAACCCAACCCACCTTCATAATATAATATTTATACTGGAAGCTTGGGTATAAGTAGGCAGATTTCAGATATAAATCTTACGATATATATGTTTAGTAAGTTATAAAATGCTTATTTAGAACATATGGTAAATGCTTTTGGATATGAGGATAGGCGCACACTTCTGGATATGGGAACCAGCAGTATCTGTAGAGAATGCAAGCCTAATAGAGAAGATAAGCAAGATGGGTTTCGATGCTGTTGAACTACCAATCTTAGACACCAACTTCCCAATCGAATGTGTTAAGCAACACCTAACTACAACCAATCTAAGTGTTGCTGTAACAGCAGGTTGCTTCCCACATACAAACCCTCTGAGTGTAGATCAAAGTGTAAAGGTCAACGCTTTAAGGTATCTTGAGTATGTTGTTGAAGCCGCTTCAAAACTTGGAGCTGAGGTGGTCGCAGGCCCTATTTATGCAGCTGTAGGCGATCTAAGATTCTTAACCAATGAAGAGAAGATTGAGCTTATCGCATCTGCCACTGAAGCGTTAAAGCCGGTTGTGAAGAAGGCTAAAGATTTAGGAGTGAAAGTGGCACTTGAACCCCTCAACAGATACGATATAACTCTGATTAACACAGCATCAGACGGGCTAAACCTTGTGAATAAGATAGGAGAAGAAAACGTGGGGCTACTACTTGACACGTTCCACATGAATATAGAGGAGAGAAGTCTAGGCGAAGCCATAAGATCTGCTGGTAAAAAATTATACCACTTACACACCTCAGAGTCAAATCGAGGTGCACCGGGCACAGGTACAGTAAACTGGAGGGAGGTTGCTGATGCTGTAAAGGGCATAGGCTACAATGGGATGTGTGTGATAGAATCGTTTACTCCAAAGGATCAGGCTTTCGCAGCTGCTATGCGTATTTGGTCTCCTAAGTCTGATTCACAAGATCGGTTGGCTGAGGCTGGATTAATCTTTCTTAGGCGTCTGTTCGCTTGAGACTTCTATCTGGACATCTATCGGTATGCATCCTTCTATTGAGCGTGTGATGTGGCAGTATTCTTTTGCGAGCTCAAGGTATCTTCTAACCCTATTAACCTCATCTTCAGATGCCGATGCTTCCAACTTGACTTTTATGGATTTTATACGGTAGCCTTCGCTGCCCAAGAGCTTAATTTCGCCTTCTACCTTCGCGTTCAACCTATTTATAGTAAGGTTAAATCGTCTCTTAAAACTTAGGAAGGTGGTTATCAAGCAGCAGCCAACAGCAGATAAAAAGAGCTCATCTGGGCAGAAACTTCTGCCCAAGCCCCCAAACTCCTCAGGCATATCAAAGAGCAACTCAAACCTCCTACTCTTAACAGAACCCCCAGTCTTTCCGTCCCAGCTTATAGATGCTTCACATCTGTAAACCTCAGGACCTATAGATTGCATACTGAATTTAGGTTAGAAAGTGCAATTTAAGGATTGCAAACATTTTTTAAACAGAGTCTAAGACATTCCTTGTATGGGTGAAGCACCCATCTGCATCATCGCAGGCTCTAAAAGTGATGCTGAATATGTCAAGAGAGCAGAGGATGTTCTAAGTAAGCTAAACCTAAAGTATGATGTAGCCTATTTATCAGCGCACAGAAACCCCGAGGATTTAGACATATACATCTCAAACTCTAAGGCTGAGGTGTTCGTAGCCATCGCTGGATTATCAGCTCACTTGCCAGGCTACATAGCATCAAGAACCGTTAAGCCTGTAATAGGTGTCCCAATTAATAAAGCACTTGCTGGTCTTGATTCACTGCTCTCCATCGTTCAGATGCCCAGAGGAGTGCCAGTAGCATGTGTAGGGGTTGATAACCCAGAGAATGGGGCTCTGCTTGCAGCTGAGATCTTAGGGTTAAAGGATCCAAGCATACAGGAGAAGGTTATGCTTTACAGAAGAGGGAAGCTTTAATGGCTGCACCATCATCAAACTTAAGGTTCATAAAAAGTGGTAAAGTTAAGGATGTCTACCAATATGGCGAAGATAGGTTGATGTTCGTCTTCTCAGATAGAGTTTCAGCGTTTGATGTGGTGCTTCCCACACCCATACCCAGAAAGGGTGAGGTGCTATGCAGATTCAGCGAATTTTGGTTCAGAGTGCTACCTTACCCTAACCACATGCTCGAAATAATCCATCCAAACAAAATGATTACTAAGAAGCTAGATATGATACCTTTAGAGTGTGTGGTTAGAGGATACAATTACGGAAGCTACTACGAGCGAATAAAAAAGGGTCTGATTAGGGTAGATAAAGATCTGAAGCTTGCAGAAGAACTACCCGAACCAGTCTTCGACCCAACGACAAAGTCTGAAACCAAAGACCTACCCATAACTAAAGTAGATGCGGTTGCACAAGGCCTTCTAACAGCAGAGGAATACAACCAACTCGAAGAAAACTCAATCAAACTCTACACTGAGATGAAGAAGCAAGCCGAAAGAGCTGGCTTTATAATCGCTGATGTAAAGTTTGAGTTCGGAAGAGATAAAGAAGGCAAGATCATACTCGCAGACTCACTCGGTCCAGACGAATTTAGACTTTGGCTAAAGTCAGAGTATAAAGTTGGAGAGGAGCAGAAGAGCTACGATAAACAGATCGTTAGAGACTGGCTGATTAAGGTTTCATTTAGAGATAAGTTAGAGGAGGCTAGGAAGGCTGGTCTGCAGCCACCTACACCACCAAATCTGCCTCCAGACCTTGTAGAAGAAACCTTAAGAAGATACATAACAGCCTACGAACTCATATCTGGAAGACGCCTTTAGCGGAGTAGTAAAATAAGAGGGCAGCATACCAACAGAGGGATGAAGCCCAAATCCTACGCCGAGGCTGGAGTGGATGTAAATGAGATAAAGCGTAGACAAAACGAGCTTGCGAAGATATTCTCATCAACCTTCAAATTCAGAAGAGGGAAAGTCGGCTCAGTCTATTATGGCATAGGGCACTACGCTGGGCTAATAGATTTGAATGATGGTAGGCTCCTTGCCTTGCACATAGACGGGGTTGGCACAAAGGTAATTATAGCGCAGAAGCTAAACAGATACAACACCGTAGGCATAGACTGCGTAGCTATGAACGTCAACGACATCATCTGTGTGGGTGCTGAGCCGCTAGCATTGCTAGACTACCTCGCCTTAAAGAAGCCTGATGAGCATCTGATTAAAGAGGTGGCTGAAGGCGTTGCTAAAGGCGCATCTATGGCTGATGTAGCGGTTGTAGGAGGTGAAACCGCTGTTCTACCAGACCTTTTGGCTGAAGATGAGAGAACCTTCGATCTAGCCGGCGCGGTAGTAGGCTTGGTTGAGAAGGATAATTTGGTGACTGGGGAGAAGATAGATGTTGGTGAAGTGGTCGTTGGTGTAAACAGCTCAGGCATACATTCAAACGGTCTAACCCTTGCTAGGAAGCTTCTCTTAAACAAATACAGTTTAGATGAGACAGTTCCACCGTTAAACCGTAGTCTAGGGGATGAACTACTCGAGCCTACATTAATCTATGTTAAACCCGTGCTCGAAATCCTAAGAAAGAAGATCTACGTCTCAGGGTTAGCGCATATCACTGGAGGTGCTTTCTCTAAACTTACTCGTTTAACCAAAGGCTCAAATCTAGGGTTTAATCTCGACGATCCGCCTGAGCCTCAGCCTATCTTTAAGCTGATTCAAAAAGAAGGTGAGTTAAGTAATGAAGAAATGTATCGCACATTCAACATGGGGGTAGGCTTCTGTGTAGTAACCAGAGGTGATTGTGTAGACGAGGTTGGGAAGATCTTTAAAAGACACGGTTTTGACGCAAAACCTATAGGTAAAGTTGTTAGAGGCAGAGGGGTCATAGTCAAGGGTGTTAAGATCGCCTAACTGCATTATATTGATTATATGTGTATGAAATAAACATTCATATACTAATTATTATCACAATTTTGCTAAAGCAGCCAAAGAGCAACATTAATTGCCTATCTTAAAGAGAGATATATGTAGAAGAAAAAGGTGATTAGTAAAGAAGATGGGTGTAGAAGGGTAGCAGATATGAAAGAAATAACACACGAAGATTACATCACATTCCTAAAGAATAACAAAGAAGTCTTGATAGAGGGGCATAGAGTCAAGCTTCACGGTTCTTGGAAGATTGGGCGATATGCACCGAAGCAAGATTACATGCTAGAAGGCACGACCGTGTGGAGTTTCCCAGATAGAGGTGATTGGGCTACTCACATAGGTGACTACCGGGGGAACTTCTCACCATTTATTCCCCGTAACCTGATTCTGAAGTATTCAAACAAAGGTGACTGGGTCTTAGACCAGATGGTTGGCAGCGGCACCACTTTAGTCGAATGCAAATTATTACAAAGAAATGGCATAGGTGTTGATATAAATCCCGATGCAATAATGGTTACACTTGATAGGTTAAACTTCACTTATAATCCCCTTAATTCAGACTACAAAGAACCGATCCTACGAACCTATGTGGGTGACGCAAGAAAACTTAGTGAGATTAAGGATGAAAGTATTGACCTTATAGTCACTCATCCACCATACGCTTATATCATACCTTACAGCAAGAAACGAATAGAAGGAGACATCTCTAATCTTAATCTTATAGAGTATTTGCGCGCTATGAGAAAGATAGCTGATGAATCCTACAGAGTGCTAAAGGAGAATAAATATTGCGGCATCCTTATAGGTGATACACGGAAGCAAAGACACTTCATCCCTATAGCCTTCAGAGTAATGCAGCAATTTTTAGACGCTGGGTTTGTTTTGAAAGAGGATATAATAAAATTACAGCATAATGTCATGTCAGATCGAGGGAGATGGCGAGGCAGATACTACGACTTCTATAAGATCATGCACGAACACATATTTGTATTCAGAAAGCCAGCTAAGAATGAGAAAACTCCAAAACATAGCTGTAAATGGTGGTAGCTGACTAGCGCCACGCGCCCCTTTTAACCGGTAGCACATACTCCAACTTATCTAACGCTGTGCCATATAATTCTACCTACGCAATCGGGTTGGGTAAAAATTTGTGTGCGCTCTATAACCTCATCTGGCTTCGTGCGAGAGAATTACATCTATATACATCTTTATCTATAAGGCTAACAACTTGCTTTTCCGCAGCGCCTCTAATGAGAGCCTTGCATATTATAACCCATCTAAGAGCTTGAGCCTTCTGATTACTGTTCCGTCAGCTAAGTGTATCAGCCTCTCAACCCTATCTTTGCCCTTTTCTATCTCTCTAGCTTCATCGGCTAGCAGCGAAGCTAAACGCATAACTTCGTGTGAAGCTGAGACATAGTAAAGCGCCTTCACCGCATCTTTGACAGCGTAGCAGCCTCGCGTAGAAAGTTCAGCGACGAGCCTAGCGGCTTCGAAAGCAGCCATCGCTTTAGCGGCAGCATATGGGTTCTGGTAGTTAGCGTAATTGAGAGCTTTCTCTTTATCTAAGATAAGCGTAGGAAGATATGGTTTAACACCTTTTTTGATGGAGTTGATAATCTTATCCACTTCAACTTGTATGGCTCTGTAGACCCCTGTTAGCGCTAGAACCCTTATTATGTCACTGTTGAATAGGCACATCTCAACTGGGTCAAGAAACTCTTTTTTAGCACCTATCATGGGATCTGCATCTACAACTATGTAGCCGATACTGTTCATCTCTAACTTATCTAAGACTGCCTTTGAAGCAGTATTGGTTATAACACAAGTAGGCACACCACATTTAGAAAGGAGGTCAACCGCTTCTAAAGGTCCTTCACCTTGTAAGTAAGGGGATACGAAGATTATAAGGTTAGGTTTAAAAGCTAAAGCCGCTTCAACCACTTCTTTAGCGTCAAAAGGCTCCATTTTACAACCTGAGTAGACCGACCTAACAACAATATCTGTGCGCACAGCTCTTTCATCGAACAAGCCTTCGATCATCGGGGTTATGCCTATCATGCCTATTTTGGCGAATACAACTTTAAGCAAACCAACTACCTTTACAACATATCACTATTAGAGTTTTTCAAAGCTAAAATAGAGCTTCCTTCCGCTAAGTGGAGAGCGGGTTTTGGTTAAGATACTTGATGGAAGAGAGCGTTCGAAAGAGATTCGAAGCGAGCTTTCTAAACAAGTCGCTAAACTCAGAGAAAAGGGAATCGTGCCCACCATAGCTTTAATCCATGTTGGAGACCTCGGGGGCGCAGCAAACTATGTGAAGCGGAAGGCAGAAGCATGCCTAGGGATAGGCGCAGAAGCTAAAGTAATTACACTTTCAGAGCAGACAGAGCAGAGCGCATTACATGAGATGATACGCTCTCTAAATGAAGATCCGAAGGTGCACGGCATACTCATCCAACTACCCCTACCAAAGAATATCAACGAACAGAAAGCTATAGATCAAATCGCAGTGGAGAAGGATGTAGATGGCATCACTTCATCAAGCCTCGGTCTACTACTTGCTGGCAGAGAATGTTTTGTCTCAGCAGGCGCATTAGCGGCGCTAGATTTAGCCAAGCAGTCATCATTCAACTTCGACGGAAACACCATACACATCTTGGGAGACAGCGTGATCTTAGGCAGACCGTTTGCAGCCCTTTCACTGAATCTAGGCGCCAAAGTTAGGCTTCACCCTAAAGATCTAGCATCAGTCCCAAGCTGCGTCTCTGAAGCAGATCTGCTTTTAGTGGATGTAGCGAAGCCAAAGCTGATTAAAAGCGTGCATATAAAACCTGGAGCGGTCATAATAGACGCTGGAAACAACTACCTTGAGGGCAAAGTTGTAGGCGACGTAGACTTTGACGATATGTTGAAGAGAGCTTCAGCCATAACGCCAGTCCCAGGTGGTTTGGGGCCTATGTTGATTACAATGCTGTTAAGTAACCTCGTGAAGGCTGCTAAACAGCTTAACTCTTAAATCTCTGGTTTGTTGATGGATGGTAGAGTTGGTTCTTTTTGGGTTGATGGTGCCTCAAGGCTGGCATGGTGAGCTTAATACTCTTCCAAAGGAGAAGTATTTAGAAACGATATTTGACTTTGTGAGGTGGTGTGAGAACTCTAAGGTTGAGTCGATCTGGCTCTATGATCACTTCATTCAATATAAGGCAGAGAGTATCGGACCGTGCTTTGAGGGGTGGATGCTGCTAAGCTACCTTGCACCTATAACGCGTAAAGTTAGGCTTGGTATGCTTGTGCTTTGTAACTCTTACCGTAATCCCGCGTTGGTAGCTAAGATGGCCGCGACCCTAGATAATATCTCACAAGGGCGGCTGGAGTTTGGTATAGGTGCCGGCTGGTATGAGGCAGAATATAGAAGCTACGGCTATGACTACCCTAAGGCTTCAACTCGGATATTGATGCTGAAAGAAAGTCTTGAGGTAATAACTAAGATGTGGTGCGAAGAAAAACCTAGCTTTAAAGGAAGATACTATTCGATAAAGGATGCTTACTGCTACCCTAAACCCATACAGCATCCTCATCCTCCGATAACTGTTGGTGGAAGTGGTAGGCTGACGCTTAAAGTTGTGGCTCAATACGCTGATTGGAGCAATTATAATGGTAGCGTAGAGAGGGTTAAGCAGCTCAATAGTATACTTGATGAGCACTGTAGAAGCATAGGTAGGGATGCTAAGAGCATAAGAAGATCTTTACACTGGGTAGGTGTGCTTGACAAGTCAAGAGAGAAAGCTTTTGCTAAGGCTAAGTCGCTTAACATCGGAGTCGAGCCTCATATATGTGGGAGCAGCGAAGATTGGGTTGCCGCTATAAACACTTATGCTGAGCTAGGGTTTGAACGCTTCATATTCTTCCTTCCAGACTTCTATGATGAAGGAACCTTAGACTTATTATATGAAGGCGTCATATCAAAGTTTAGCGGTTAATAGAGGTATGCTTTAAGAGGGCGTTTGGCAGACTTCAAGATGAAATCCATAACCTCTGCTACGCTTTTAAGGTTTAACCACTTCTCCTTTCTGCTCGGGATAAGAACACCGTTATCATCCTTTGTGCTATCACATATATTGATTATAAACCCCTCCTCTGCTTTGCTTATGAAAATAAAGCCGCCATCATCAAATTCCGCTAAAGAACCCTTAACCCTAATGCCGGCATCAGAATCGAGCTGTTCAAGCGCAGCTCTAAGCTCCTTGAATGTCCTTAACACCTTCTCTCTATACCCTTCCATCACTTTAATCTAATGCTCCTTGTGTCTTAAAGTATTTACTATACTTCTGCACCTACCATATTTAGATAGTTGCCACTTGAAGTTTACAACACCTACAGCCGCAGATTAGAGGTCTTCACACCTATAACCGAAGGTATGGTTAAGATGTTTGTATGCGGTCCAACTGTCTATGACTACTTGCATCTAGGGCACGCTAGAACATACATCTTTTATGATGTGGTCGCTAGATACTTAAAACAATTAGGATATAAGGTCTTGTTTATCATAAATATTACAGATATAGATGATAAGATCTTTGAGAAGTCTAAAAAGGAGGGGAAGAGCTGGAAAGAAGTCGCTGCTAAATATACTGAGGCTTGCATAGAGGATTTAAAGCGCTTAGGCGTCGACACCGTAACGCTCTTCGCAAAAGCTTCAGCCTACTTACCCCAAATGATTCAACAGATCCAAGCACTTTTAGAGAAAGATTATGCATATAAAACAAGTAAAGGAATCTTCTTTGATACATCGAAGTTTTCAGCTTTCGGTGCGCTGTCACATCAAAGTAGAGCAGAGCTAGCTTTGAGAAAGATAGATCTAGACCCAGAGAAGAAGAACCCCGCTGACTTTCTACTTTGGCGTAATGTGGCAGAGTCAGAGGAAGGGTATGATAGTCCGTTTGGGCGGGGTAGACCGGGTTGGCACATAGAGGACACAGCCATATCCATCACACATTTTGGCTACTCATATGATGTGCACGGTGGTGCGGTTGAGCTCATTTACCCCCATCATGAGGCTGAAATAGCTCAAGCTGAGGCATATACCGGCCATACACCTTTTGTGAAATATTGGATACATACGGGTCTCCTTAAAGTAGGTGGAGAGAAGATGGCTAAGTCAACTGGTAACTACATAACTATAAGAGATGCCTTAGAGAAGTATAGCTCGAATCTGCTAAGAATCTACTTCCTATCAACAAAATATAGAAGAAGCATGGTCTTCAATCAAGATGAGCTGCTTAAGTTAAGAAGCAGAGTTAAATCTATAGAAAAGTTTTGGGGTAGATGCTGCAAATTCGCATCAAAATATGAAGATGGAGAGGTGAATTCAAAGATCAAAATTTTAGCACGAAGATTTGCAAGCCACATGAACCAAGATTTTAACACACCAGCAGCCATCAAAGCAATCCTTGACACAGCAGACTACATTAACACAGCAACAGTGGCAGAGGTCGAAAACTTACTGAAGAACTCCTACAAGACTGTAGCGAGCATACTCTCCACAATAGGGCTGGTTGTGGATAACAGTTGGAGATTATAGATCTGGAGTGCAACGAGCTGCAGTTCTTTTCTCTTTGGTCGAAGCAGTGGACCACGGAGAATCTTATCCTACTTTATAACCCTATCTTCTCAGACGATCCACTATTCAACCACGCTCTTTTAAAAGATATGGAAGTGGTTTTGACTCAAGATGATCTTAGATATGTAAAAAGCTTTTATGAACGGCTTAAGGTAAGACCAGCTCTATTCTTACTTGAAAAGAAGTATCAAGAACTGCTCTTAGAATCAGATTTTGAAGTGTTAGATAAGCTGCTCACTATGAGCACAGGAACCCGCAGCTGTGCACCTTCAAATCCTAGCATAAAGATTTCAATTTGTAGCAAAGATGACCTAGAAGACTGGGTTAAAGTGTTTGTTGATGCATTTGCAGCTTACTCGTGGGTTGATGGTCTTAAGGAGATAACACCTAACTTGCTAAAGCATCCGGGATGCACACTTTATATTGCGCGGTATAAGAGCAAGGCTGTCGGGGTTGCTGCTAGGTTTAGTAGCGAGAAGCTAAGCGGGATCTACTGTCTAGGCACCATACCTGATCTAAGAGGGAGGGGTATAGGAAGCACGCTAATCAAACATTTAATTAATGAAGCATATAAGGAGGGAGACCGAAATTTATGTCTTCAAACCCTATTAAGCGAGAATCTAATACGATTCTACACAAAATTGGGTTTTAAAAAAGTGTATAGGAAAGTGATTTATATAGCGTGAAGCACTCTAACCTTTTTATGCCGCCTTAACCACCCTTAACTTTGATAGCAAGAATGGTCTTACCAGAGGTTGAGGAGCTCAAAAAATACACCTTTGATCTAGGCCCCATTAGGCCTCCTTCTGAAGGCGGAAGCGCCTCACTCTTAATAAGGGCAACGGTAAATTGCCCCTGGAACTTTTGCACATTCTGTGCATCATATAAGGGAAAAAGGTTTGTGTATAGAAGTGTCGATGAAGTGAAGAGAGATATAGATTCAGCGAAGGCTATAGCCGATCTACTTACAACTCTCTCGAACAAACTAGGTGGGATGGATTGGGTGGCTAGAATAATTGACCCACTATTCCTCTATGGGAAGAGTTTTGAGGAGCTAAGTGCAGACGAGATGAGAAACTATGAAAACATCGCTTTGGTTTACCGCTGGCTAGAAGCTGGAGCCCGCACCGTCTTCTTACAAGATGCAAACACCCCGATAATGCGCACAAACGAGCTCGTCGAAATATTACAGCACATAAAAAGATGCTTCCCTACAGTTGTGAGAATTACATCATATGCAAGGGCTAAAACATTGGCCCACAAGCCTCTGGACGACTTAATCAAGATAAGGCAAGCTGGATTGACAAGGCTGCATGTTGGCTTAGAGAGCGGAGACGATGAGGTTTTAGCATACATAAAAAAAGGTGTAACAAGTGAAGAGCAGATCGAAGCAGGGTATCGCTCAAAGAAGGCTGGCTTTGAGTTATCAGAATATTGGATGCCTGGCGTTGGTGGTAGAAGATTTTGGTTGCAGCATGCTAAGAACACAGCTAGAGTCCTAAACGAGATAAACCCAGACTACATAAGGTCAAGACCTTTTACACCACGCAGAGGAACACCGCTCTATGAAGCATATCTGAGAGGAGAGTTTGAGCTGACAACTCCGCACGAGAGGCTACAGGAGCTTAAATTGATGATAAGCGAACTTAACGTAACTAGTAGAGTGTGCTTCGACCACTTTATGAACTCTTGGCGTCGAGCAGACGGCAGCTTCCTATTTAAGCAAGACTATGAAGGCTACAAGTTTCCAGAGGAAAAGGCACTCGTGTTAGAGTTGATAGAAGAAGGTTTAAGACTTGACGAATCAATTCACATAAGCGCAGAAACCCTAGCTAAAATGCCCTATATATGAATGTGGGACCGCGCGGATTTGAACCGCGGACCTCTGCCGTGGCATGTTGCACGCCAATTCGGTTATCAGCGTCGCCGAGCATTTTCGCTCTCGAACGCTCCTTGGCCCAAGCCTGCTAACCAAGCTGAGCTACGGTCCCCAGACATCGTAGGTTGTAGAGCATCTAAAATAACTTTTCTATGTATTAATAAAACTGGAGTGCTTAAAAATGGTTTTAGGATCATCTAACGCTGAAGTCAGCGATGTATTTATAAACTTCATAAAGCTTATGAGAACTCAGGTTAGCCATGGTTCGTATTCGTGCATTTCCATTCAACTCGAAGCATCTACAAGAAGAAGGAGAGTATATGCAGTTCTCAGTGAAAAATGTTGAGGATTTCAAGGAATGGGTGCGAAACTACGGTGACAACTTCCGATATGACCAAAGTCCAGGGCAAGAGGGAGACGTGTTTATCTTTGCGTGGGCCGAAGAAGTCCCGTGGTTGGCTGTAGGTGATGCAATAGTTGTATCTAGATATAGGAAAAAAGGTGAGACTTTAGCTTATCATACAGTCACAGGAGCAGTAAGAGTGTATCCAAAACATGTTATATTATTGAAGAAGCCGAAACGAGGAGAACGTATTCTCAGATTGAAGAATAGAGAATATGGCGAAATCATCAAGGACGCATACGCCTAGTTCCGTTCACCCGTGTTTTTCCAGACTTTAATTAGTGGCATCACCTTATCTCTTATATTTGTAAGTCAAACTTGCCTACTTTTAGGGTGGTTTATATCACTCCATTTACCATAGTTATTACAGAGATACTGCTTATTACTATACTAATTACTGCAAGTTGCACCATTAGATGTTCCTAGAGTCCCTAGACACACCAGAACCATATTCGATAAAGCGGAAGAGTTTAATATTATTTTGAACTTTCACTATACGGTGCTTGAATTGTCTGGTCAAGCGTTATGGGATGTGATTAGCAAAGCCAAGGTGTATGATCTAGGTCAGCCATATTGGTGGGGTATGCCAGTTCACCCAGCTGACCCACCCTTCCTCTTCTTCCTCTACCGCTACCACGAGCACACAAAAGAACTATTCAAAGAGATCGCACCAGGATTCGCTGACTCCATAAGCCTCATCGTCACATCTATGCACGCAGGCACACACTTCGATGTGCCAATACACATGTCAAGAAATCTAAAGGTTCTGGGGCACGACATAACACCTTATCAGCAAGATAAAGGCTACGTTAATCTGCCTGAGCCATTACACAGCATGGAGAAGGTTCCACCACTCGTCTTAAGAGGCGTACTCCTTGACATACCAGCATACAAAGGTCTTGACATATTGCCCGAGAGGTATGAAATAAGACCCGAGGACTTGGATGGCGCTGCGAAGAAAGAAGGCGTAGAGATCAAAGAAGGCGACTGCGTTCTAGTTAGAACAGGCTATTCAAGATACTTCCAGACCGATGCTGACGCCTATCTACATAAATTCGCTGGTTTGGGTGCTGACGGGGCGAGGTGGCTGGCAGCCAAGAAGATTAGGCTCTTCGGCATAGACAACCTTGCTATAGGTGTCCCCAAGCCCTTCGAATGCCACAACATCTTCCTCTCAGACAACGGCATATATGTAATGAAGAGCCTTAACCTAGAGGCGCTCGCGAAAGACAAGCAATACGTCTCAACAGTAATAGTACTACCCCTAAAGATCAAAGGCGGAGAAGCCTCTCTAATCAGACCTATAGCCCTAGCTTAACAAAGACCCCCTTCTCTATTTTTTCCAAGTTAATCCTTTTTCAAACATGTAGATTAACTTAAATAACATATAAGCCTATCAACTACCGATCTAAAATGAGCTGGGGTACAGCACCAGGAAGCGTTAAAGTAGAAGGAGAAATCGACTGGGTAAGAAGACCAACACCACCCGGAAAGAGACTATACGACCAGATAGTAGTTGTCACAGGTGCGTCAAGAGGATTCGGCAGATTAATAGCCTTAACAGCAGCAGACGAAGGCGCACACGTTGTCGTAAACTATGTTAAATCAGCAGAAGCTGCAAATAACGTTGTGAAGGAGATTCAGGCGAAAGGCAGAAAAGCAATCGCGGTTCAAGCAGACGTGTCAAAATACGACCAAGTCAAAGCTATGGCTGACAAAGTTTGGCAGGAATTTGGTAGGTGCGATGTACTGATAAACAACGCTGGAGAAACAGCGGCTACTAAGATGTCTTGGCGAGACCTAAATGAAGAGATTATAGATGAGACACTTAGACTAGACGTCAAAGGAACACTACTCTGCACACACGAATTCGGAAGCCGAATGCTTGATCTACAAAAAAGCGGCACAATAGTCAACGTCTGCTCCAACGTAATCGTAACAGGAAGTCCAAGAGCTCCCGAATACGCTGCAGCAAAATACGGTGTATTAGGAATCACAAAATCCTATGCTCTAGCACTTGCACCCTTCGTTAGAGTAAACGCAATCGGCCCTGGATATATGGATACCGAATCACTTAGAGCTAGAAAGGATTGGACACCACAACGTAAAAAGTGGATAATAGACCACACGCCGCTTAGAAGCATAGGCAAACCAGAAAACATAGTTCACATCGTTATGTTCCTTGCCTCACAAGACTCATTCCACATGACTGGAAACCTTGTAATATGTGACGGCGGCTTCAGCATGCCAGGTGCATAAACGATAGGCGTGGATAAAGTATTCACGCCTTCCCACTTATTTTTCACTTGACGGCTTTTCACAAATCGGACAGTCTTAAATATTAGTTGTGATGCTAACCAATTGGTGAAGAGGTTGTCGAGTACTATAGATGTGAACGCGGTGTTAAGTAAGATCGACCGCGAGGAACTCAAGAAGTGGGTCGTTGAGATGGTGCGTATCATGAGCCCAACAGGCTCAGAAGCTGAGATGGCTGCCTACATGGAAAACAGATACCTTGACCTCGGGCTTCAAGTAATCAAGCAGGAAGTTGAAGAAGGTAGAACCAACGTTATAGGCATACTTAGAGGTACCGGCGGAGGACCTACTTTACAGTTTGATGGGCACTTGGATGTCTCCTTCACAGGCAAAGAGCCTTGGATGAGAGGCGCAACAACCGCAGACATAGGGAGAGTAGCAACAGTCCAAGGTGAAGAATGGATCTTTGGAGCAGGAAGCTTTAACATGAAGGGTGCACACGCAGCCTACTTAGGCGCGGTGAAAGCCATAGTTGAATCTGGAGTGAAGCTAAAAGGCGACATCATGCTTACAGCAACAGTCGGCGAAATAGAGGCTTCACAGGTGGACGAATACACAGGAAAGTTCTACCGAGGCTACGGCTATGGCGCAGCGTACGCAGCCACACACGGTATAGTACCAGACTTCGCCATATTAGGTGAACCTACAGGTCTTAAGCTTATGATTGGACACTTCGGCTCATTTTGGGCTAAGATCACAGCAACAGGAGGCACTGTTGTGCACACCGCTTGGTCTAGAGATGTGCCTAATAAGATCGAGCAGATACCCAAAGTGATCCAGAGGCTAAGCCAGTGGAAGAAGGAGTTTGAAGCGAAGACCGTCTACAAGGGGTATCGTGGAATCGTCAACATAGCCTCGATACAAGGTGGTAGACCTTGGAAGAGCTCTAGGACACCCGACTCAGTAAGCATTTACCTTGACATTAGGTATCCTCCTGGAATGACCCCTCTCCACGTAAAGGCTCAGCTCGAGAAGGTTATACACGAATTGAACACAGAGGATCCAACCCTTAAGCTTGAGTTAACACCCTTCTGCTCTAATCCACCCACAGAGATAAGTGAAGACGAATATATCGTGAAGTCAATAAAAGAGAATCACAAAAAGGTCCTAGGCTCTGAGCCAGAAATAATATACGAGCTTTGGTACTCCAACGCCCCACCACTGAACTCAGTAGGTGCTAGAGCGGTCAACTACGGCCCTTCAGGCGGCAGAAAGATCAAGGGGCTTACACTCTCAGATCGAGATAGAGAATATATCAGCGTACAAGACCTCTATGACTGCACAAAAGTCTACACACTAGTTGCGCTAGATGTGTGCAGCAAGACTAGGGAAGAGGTGAGACCAGACCTATTCAGATGAGCCTATCAAAGGCTCATCCACAATCTTTTTACATAAAGATTATTAAATAATAGTTGTTGAAGGTATAAGGTGTGTGGAGTATGAAGCTTGTTACCTTTGTAGAACCATACTATAAGCAAGAGCGAATAGGCTTTCTGTATGATAATAAAGTTGTTGACCTTACACTAGCTTATGCAAAGCTTTTAAGAGATCGTGGTGAAACACAACCATATCTGTTAGCTTCGACAATTGTACCGCCATGTATGCTGAGTATGCTACGTGGCGGAGAACGCTCTCTGAACGCTGTGAAGGAAGCGGGGAGCTATGTTGCTGAAAAGCTGAATAAAGGTCAGCAGGTATGCGGACCTTGCGACGAGCCAATGGTCTTTGATTTATCTACTGTTAAGATTAAAGCACCTATAAGACCTGGGAAAATTATCCACACAGCTGGCAATTTTAGGGAGCATGCCAAGGAGGGAGGTCAGGCTGGCTGGGAGTTTCCTATACCGCCTTGGATATCCTTTCTTAAGGCTCCTTCAGCCATAATAGGTCCAGATGAGCCTATTATCTACCCTAAGTTGACAAAGAAGCTTGATCACGAAATAGAGATGGCTATAGTTATAGGAAAGGGCGGTAGATATATCACTGAGAATAAGGCTTGGGATCACATAGCAGGCTTCACCGTCTTTAACGATATTACTGCAAGAGATATCCAGCGCAACGAGATGAAGAACGGTCTATTGAACCTAGGTAAGAACCTAGACACATTTGCACCCTTGGGGCCGTGTATAACACTTAAAGAGGCTATTGGAGATGTGCACAACCTCAAAATAGAGCTTAGAGTAAACGGCGATCCGAGGCAAGTTTCAAACACCAACCACCTATCTGTCAAGATAAATGAGATAGTTTCACACTGGTCTGTGATGACCCTTGAGCCTGGCGACATAATCACCACAGGAACCGTGTCTGGTGTTGCTGCGTTCAGAACACCCGACCCCACGCCCTACTGGCTTAAGCCAGGCGACGTTGTTGAAGCAGAGATCGAGAATATAGGCATCTTGAGGAACCCTGTTGTAGAAGATAAGCTTACACCAGAGCAGATGGAGTGGCTAAAGCGTAGAGAGCACTTATTTGCATCAGGTTAAGGAAGCCGGTTAGATAAGGCGATAGTAAAAATTATTAATAAACTGTCCCGACATTTATTGGAAATCTATGTTCAGCGGTGGTACAGAACTTCAAGCAAGGAGAAAGACGCTCTCTATTCTCCAAGATGAGACTAGGCGTGTGCTTGACGCTGCTAGAGAACTTTCTGAAACCTTTCCGGCGGTTGTCTCTAACGACCAGCAAACGCTTAACGCATCTGTTGAGAAGATTATGAAGGCGGAGGATGATGTAGAGAATCTAAGACGGATGCTGACTAGGGAGCTTGCGGAACTCGGACCTATGGTAATAAATCGGGAGGATGTTTTACGCGCGGCTTATGATATTGAGGAAATTTCTAGCTACATATCTAGCGCTGCCTTTAGGTTGGCTGGCTTCAAGCTTAAGGACTTTAAGAAGACTACTATGTTGAAGGATCTCGGTTCGGTGATTGACTTGGCGGTTGAGATGATACACCGGCTCAACGAGGTTGTGAGAGCATTGACTATAAACCCAAGTATGGTGTTAGAGCTCACTAACAGCATTCAGAAGATCGAGAGGCAAGTTGATGACCAATATAGGGCGCTTACCTTAAGGTTGCTGAACGAGTTAGACTCGTTAAAAGAGGTGCTTGTCTTGAAGGACATAATTGAAAGAGTCGAGAGCATGGCAGATCAATGCCTCAAAGCTGCTGATTCAGTAACAGTAATAGCCCTCAGCCTATAAGGTAATTTAGATTGAGCGCTGCTATACCCGCAGAGCTTGTCGGAAACAGAATAATCATCTGGAGCATTGAGGATGCAAGGTCCCTTTTTAAAGAAGGCTTCTACGGTAAGCCGTTAGGTATACCTAAGCCTAAAAACGCTGAATTCAACGCACCTTTGGTTCTCGATTTAATAGAGGGATACTATCTTTTGGAGCGCGGTAGGATTACAATAAGGCGATCTCCTTTACATAGTAAGGTTGGTATAAAGATGTTAAAGAAGATCTGTGAGTCTGAGTACATTGAATTCCCAGAGAAGTATCTGGTGTATAGAAATCTTAGAGATGCGGGGTTAGTTGTAAGCCCTGGAATCAAGTTTGGTTGTGATTTTGCAGTCTATGAGCATGGTCCCGGAATAGACCACGCACCTTATCTTGTTGAAGTCGTCAAACCTTCCCAAGATCTCACTGCTACCAGAATTATTCTATCAGGTAGGTTAGCTACTACTGTGAGGAAGCAGTTCATCTTGGCTGTTGCGGATGTGGTTCAAAAGCGTGTTGAGTTTATCACTTTTGATTGGTGGAGGGCTTAAATGTTTATCTATCTAACTATATATTTACTACTTGTGTTGGTGTAGAGCATATGGTTGAAGGTGTAAGATGTCCATATTGTGACTCTGTCTTCCCAGATAAGGCTGCCCTCTCAAAGCATATTGACCAAGTTCATATTGGTAAGGGTCTACTTGAAGGCGATAGAAGAAAGTGGTAGCAGAGCGCTTTAACCTCTTTTCTTAGAGCATTCATCGCAGTACGCTACATCAGGCGGCACAGGCTTACCGCAGATTACACATTTGTCTGTCCATTCATTTGCTGAAGTTGTGGAGGTTGAAGGTTCTCTAAGTGAGTATTGTCGAGGCTTCATCTTTACCCCTTTTAGATCTGGTAGAAGTATAAGGATGAGCCCTAATATAACCATAAGAAATGAAGTCGCTGCAAATAAGGGTGCATCCAGCTTTAACGTTATTATTGAAAGGATGATTAATACCAGCCCAGTGAATGGTGTGCTCTTAGTTGTATGCATCCCCAGATACAACTTAAAGCGTGGGTTATAAAGTATTTTACTGCTTACTTTGGCTATACGAGAAGTTTAATGCTTCTATCTTCACGCCTTGCAGCGTCAAGAATCTTATGAGTTCACAGACCCCTTCTACTGATCTCCAATACATCTGAGGCACTTCAACTAATTCAGCGTTTGGGAAGACTTGCCTTAAGATGCTTAGTAGAATCTGCATGTCTTCTGAATTGTAACCCCAAGTTAGGATAGGTTCCTTCATGTTCTTGCTTAGAGCAAGCGTCTTATAGGAGAGCGTCTTAAGTGCTGCTGTAATGTGTGGTCTACGCTGAGTAGCCTCTTGTAGATATAGATAGATCTCTTCTGTGACTGAGGGGCTCTTCCCTGGGCCAAAGTGGCTTCTATACCTATCGAGCTGCCTTGTATTAAGAAGCATGGGTGAGCGGAGTTTATAAGGAACTATAACATCGACGATGTGTTTATCGATAAGATGTTGTGCAAGTTGGTCTAGCGTGTCTTTAAGTGCTTCATATGGTATTGTTAGAAACACGAGATCGGCTGCTTTAGCGGCTTCTACATTTGTTGCTCCTATAACTCTTTCCTCATTTAGACCTCGTGTCTTTGCGATCTTTTGGGCTGCTTCTTGTGCTCTAAAGAGGTTTCTGGAGCCTATATAGACTTCATATCCTGATGCTGCAAGTTCTGATGCTATTGCTCTACCTTCTAACCCAGCGCCGCCGATTACAGCTATCTTTATATCTTTAATCACAGTGCTAGACATAATATTACCGTATTTCAATTTTTCCTATTGTTATTTGTTGACTTCTTTGTTTATCATGTCAGCTAAGTAGTGTTGTTTGAGGTTAACCTTGACCGATTTTACACCTTTTATCTTTGATACAGCTTCTTTTATGTCTGTAGCTATCTTAAGGGCGAAGAACGGTGGGCAGAGGGGTGCTGTTAGATGAAAGTCTATTGAAACGTCGCCCCCTTCTATCAATATTTTATCCACCATCTTCAACTCTAGGATAGGAAGTCCAATCTCTGGGTCAACAATGGTAGCCAGCGCGTCTTCTACATCTTCCACGCTTACTTGTTCACCCATATTGTAAGCCATATTATTTTAGACACATTCAAATTATTTATAGATTAAGCAGCTCTGCTTAAATTTGCCCTCAGTTTTAGGGCTAGTAGTTTGGCAAAAAGTAGGCTTCACATATACATCTCGGGTTATGTTCAAGGCGTCTTCTACAGGTCTACAGCGAAAAGAATCGCTGAGTCTCTTTCCTTAACGGGGTGGGTAAGAAATCTTAGCGATGGGCGTGTTGAGGCTGTGGTTGAGGGGGAAGAGGAGAATCTCAGTAAATTTGTAGAGTGGTGTAAGCGTGGACCAATAGGGGCTGAAGTAGAGTCGGTAGAAGTCAATAGAGAAGAATATAAAGGTGAGTTTAAAGAGTTTGCGATAAGATATTAGCAAGGTAGAAGAGAGTCGATGGTTAAGAAGGTCGCTTTAATCAGAGGAGACGGAATTGGACCAGAGTTAGTAGACTGCATGATAAAGGTGCTTAAAGCTGTCGAGGCTAAAGTTGAGATGAATGTTTGTGATGCTGGGCTTGAGTGGTGGCAGAAGCACGGCGGAGACTCATTCATACCTAAAGAAACTTGGGCTATACTTGAAAGCTCAGATGCTTGCTTTAAAGGCCCTACTACAACACCTCCAGACCCAAATACGCCTAGAAGCGTAGCTGTAAGCATAAGGCAGAGGTTCAAACTCTACGCAAACATAAGACCGATCAAGACATTCAAGAGTGCGGAGGGGCCGTTAGGTCCGGTTGAGTTTGTCTGCGTTAGAGAAGCTACTGAAGGTTTGTATAGCGGCTTAGAGTTTCGAATCAGCGATGATGCTGCCTTTGCTATTAGAAAGATTACAAGAGGTGCTTCTGTGAGGGTTGCTAAACGAGCTTTTGAGGAGGCTTTGAAAAGGGGGTGGAGCAACCTTATAGTTGTGACTAAGAGAAATATTTTGAAAGAGACGGACAGTCTCTTCTTTAACTCTGTTCAAGAGGTTGGTAGAGAATATCCAAATGTTACTGTTGAGGAATATTATATAGATAACTTTACTCAGCAGCTCATTAAGAATCCGCAACGCTTCAATCGGCATGTGATATTGAGCACCAACCTCTTTATGGACATAATTTCAGAGGAGGCTTCAGCCCTAGTCGGTAGCATAGGTATGGTCTACTCAGGCAACTTCGGAGACAATTACGCCATGTTTGAGCCAGCCCACGGTAGTTCACCAAAGTATAAGGGCTTAGACAAAGTTAACCCAACAGCCACTATCCTCTCAGGCGCGTGGATGCTTGAGTATCTTGGCGATGTAAAGCGAAGCCGCGCTATATTCGAAGCGACAGAAGAAGTCATATCTGAAAAGAGAGTGGTCACATATGATCTAGGCGGCGACGCTAAATCGTCTGAAATGGCTGATGAGATAGCTAGGCTTGCGGCGAAGAAACTTAGATGATCGTCTACACTATAGGCTACGGCGGGAGAAGTAGGTCATCTTTTCTTGAGCTTCTAAGAAAACATAAGGTAAAGGTTCTTGTGGATGTTAGAAGGTATCCTAACTCAAAGTTCGAAGATTTCAAAAAGGTTATAATGGAGAAGTGGCTTGGAGAGGCTGCTATCAAATATCTCTGGCTTGGTGATGAGTTAGGCGGCTACCGTAAAGGTGGCTTCGACAAATACATGGAAAGTGCCGAGTTCCAAAGAGGAGTTGAACTTCTTCTTAAAGAGATTGCAGAAAATACGGTATGCATCATGTGTTTAGAAGTTAGCCCAACTGGTTGTCATAGAAGGTATATATCGAAATATCTAAGTGAATTATCTGTGGAGGTTAGGCACATAATTTCGAGCAGTAAGGTTGTTAGAGAAGAATAGGTTTGTTATCCCTGTTGTTGTAGTATTTCCTCTATCTGCTCAGCATCCTCTCTGCTTTCTTCATCTAAAGGTCTAAGTTTTATATCTTTAGCCGCGTTAACACCAACGCCTATTTCAGCAGCTCTCTTGATCTGCTCAAGCTCAAATATTCTACCTCTCATAACTTCAGATGTGGAGCCGAATCTTCTCAGCACAGCCACACCAACCGCATCTACCGCAACTCTATCTTTACCAGCGATAATCAAGTTAGGGTTAATGAGTTTACCGCTCTCTGGGCCGCCTGTAGCGAAACCAGATAACGCATCCAAGATTATAAAATCTGTATTATAAAATGCGTTGATTTCAGCTATCATAAGCCGCTGATAAGGAGAAGTATGCAATTCAACCATATAATCGTAAAGTTCTCCTGGCACACTTTTTGCGACGAGACCAACCGAGTTCTTTAAAGACATGGTAAAGTGCCCACCAAATCTATGTGTCTTTAAGCAGCATGTTTGGATAACTTTATCTGATTCTAGTAGGGTTTTAGGTAAATAGAAGCCGTTTAACCAATGTGTGCCGTTTGGTTCAATCTTAACCCATTTATCGAGGGGGTTCTCGTTAAGCACTTCTATCTTTAATCCAGATTCAGCGGATATATTGAATACGCCTACTTTATTGAGGACATCTCTTGTGTTACCCATTCCACTGCGCTCTCCTAGAACCACTTCTTTTACTTCTACGCTTCTTAGGCTATTAACTATCGTTCTGAGTGTGTCTGGGTGGGTTGAAGCGGGGTAGGGGTCAGAACTGTTAAAGTTAGCTTTCAAGAAGACCCGTTTACCCTTATACTCTGCTAAATCAGATTTAGCTAAGAGTCTTTTCACACCGTTAACTCTATCATTAGTCTTAACCAAATATACTTCAGCGGGCTTCACAACTTCAGTATTAACTTTCATCTTCCTAATTGACATTACAGTAAAGTATGCTGTAGCCAAAGCTCCAACAACCCCTAAAGCGGATAAAGTGATTAGCTTCCGCCTACCTATCTTCAACAATTAATGGTAAGGCGAAGATGAATATAAACAATATATGTAGCAAAATCTGATAGGTATGTTAATGGATATCTTCGACATAACAGTAATAGGGTCAGGCCCTTCTGGACTATTCGGCGCCTTCTACGCTGGATTAAGAGAGATGACTTGCAAAGTTTTAGAAACTCTGCCTCAGGCTGGTGGGCAGCTCATCACACTTTACCCTGAGAAGTATATAATAGATGTGCCTGGCTTCTTGAAGATTCAGGCAAAAGCTCTTGCTAAGAACCTTTATGAGCAAGCGCTTTCGATGGGTGCGGTCTTCCGATTTAATGAGACTGCTATAGATTTAGAGCGTAAAGATGGGGTTTACATTCTTAGGACTGATAGAGGTGAGCATTTCACCAAGACTGTTTTGATAACTGCTGGTGTTGGGGCTATTCAACCTAATAAGCTTGGTAATCAAGCTATCGATAGATTTGAGGGTAGAGGAGTATATTATTCTGTTAAGAGTAAAGAGGAGTTCAGAGGTAAGCGGCTTCTAATAATAGGTGGAGGAGACTCAGCGCTTGATTGGGCTTATGAGCTGGCAACTTATGCTAAGCACATCACATTAATTAATAGGAGGGATGTGTTTAGAGCACATGAATATACGGTTAAGAAGGTTAAAGAGCTAGGTATAGATATACGCCTCTCACATGAAATCAAAGAGGCACAAGGAGAAAGCCATATTGAGCAAGCAACAATCTACAACAATAAAACGGGGGAAGAAGACACAATACCCGTTGACGCCATACTTGTGTTCATAGGCTTTAAAGCAGACCTCGGACCGATAAAGAACTGGGGGATGGAAATACACGGTAGGCAAATAAAAGTTAACAGCAGAATGGAGACATCTCTGCCAGGTGTTTATGCAGCTGGGGATGTAGCCTATAAACCTGAATCTGTAAAGCTTAATCTGCTTGTGGTAGGGTTTGCCGATGTTGCTATTGCGGTTAACTCTGCTAAGAAGTTTATAGAGCCTAGTGCGCCTTCATATGAACATAGCACAGAGATCGCTGAGCGGAGGCTCAAAATAGGTTTAGATGTTTAAGGCGCCGCTTAGAGCCTTTGCCCTTCTGTTTCTCTGGATGTTGGATAGCTTGACTACGGTATCATATGATGATTTATGCTTCTCTATCGGCTCTATTTCCAAGTAGCCAGCTTTCTCAGCAGACTCAAGAATGTTTTTACCTTGATCTGTCCTTACTACACATATCGTCCAGCCTTGTGCACCAGCGCCTCCAGCCGATATATCTGCTAGCTCCGCTGAGAAGTCTCCGCAGTAGAAGCATCCTTTCCTTACATATTGTCTAGCGTCCTTTAGCCCTATTTCTGCAACTTTACCATCTTTTGTCTCAATTATTATCTTACCCTTGATGTTCATTTTAGCTATTTGATTAGGCTCTATTCCCAGTTCTCCGCGTATCTTCTTGTCTATTAGCCCATTCATCGTGTAGCTTTCGTGGCACATCAAACCTATTGTGAAGACAACTGTGCCCACACTCTTCCTCAGCTTATGATACTGCATCTTTCTAACCGCTTCAACTTCACACCCCGTTCCAACGAAGGCTACTTTAATATTGTTAGCCCCAGCTTCACGCAGCAACAGATTATTAGGGCTATAGGTGTAGCGTGTACCGGCTGATGAGAGAACCTCTTCTCTTGTTCTAACAAATCTTGGCTTAGCGTCCCAAGTTTCTGGGTTAAAGCTTGCAACAACAGCTGCGTCAACAACCTTATTTTCAAGAGCCCATATGAGTAGAGAGGACACTAACCCCCCATCTTGACACACCTTAAGCACATCAGGGATGCGACTCCTGGCTGCAAGTATATTGTGATGCACGCCGAAGACTTCGCTTTCGCTTCTTGTTCGATTAAAGAGCATCTTCTCCACCTCCTCCACATTAAAGTTGTAGCGTGGGCAAGCTTTGAAGCAGACACCACAGTCTGTGCATTTACCAACCAGCACAGGTAGTGTCTCATCGTAAAGATAGCTTAAAGCCGAGAGGGGGCATACAGCAACACAGGAACCGCAGCCGCAGCATTGACCGCTGTCAACAACTATGTGGTAGAAATCCTTGAATGTAGTCTTTGGGGATGACATTCTAAAGTAATATGCTACGATGTGTCATTTAAGCTTAACATCTATATCTTTTGAGCAAGCTTAAAAGTTGTCTGTTCTAATCCTTGTATTAGCGTTGTGTCAATAGGTGGGAAAGAAGCCGCTCTTACAGCGCCCTTACCAAGAGTACCTTTGCTATCTAAGTCTTCAATAAATCTGTGGAGTCTAGCTTTTGGTAGTAGTTCCACACAACTTCGGTAGATACGCCTAAGCACTTCTACGATAAGATACCCTAGGTAGATGTAGGCATCAACCACTCTATTAGACTCCAGCAGATACAGAGCCTTCTTCGAAGCGAGAGTAGGGAGGAGTACCTCTAACTTACAACCATCTAAAAGCCCTAAAGCCTCTGCATCATAAACCATAGATAGAAAATTAAGCCGCCTTTTAACACTCGTTGATGTAGCGTCTACAAGACCTAACGCGGCGCCAAGAACATCTGAGTGAGAACCGCTATACGACCTAAACTGACTAAGCAAGTGTGAAGGACGAGGTTTATCACCAGCAGCCCAAAGTAAAACTTCAAGTAGACTATAGCCAGCTGAAAGAAGCCAAAAGCCTCCACTCATACTACAACCATCTTTAAGTGCACGCTTAGCCAAGCCAAGGTAGCCTACAGTGTTTGTAAGAGCCGAAGCGGCGAGAGGCCTACATTCATTTAAAGCACGAGTTTTTGCTGAAGATATTATTGAGGCTAAAAGCAGCTTTGGATCTTGCAAGATTAAGCATTCACTTAAAGTTGAAGCAAGAAGCCCCTCACTCTGCCTAGATAACTGCTGTTCATCCACAAATATGATATCTATAATAAGTTGATTCTCTACCCTCCTTTCAAAGAATGGTTGACGAGACGAGACAACAAGTAAGTCGAGTTCACAGACGGGGTGGCTAATATCTTTAGCCCAGCAGCCAACAACACCAACGGCTGACTCTTTATGCTCATCAAGAAGATTCTCTAACACATCTCCGTAGACGCTTCTCCAACTACCCATATCAGAAAGAGATAGACATAGATGTTTTTAAGTTGATACGCGAAAAGTCTTTAAAGGGTTAGGTTGAGCCATCTTACTAAAGGAGTCAAAGTGAGTCTGAAGATTGAGTGAATTCAAGCATATCGTGAGAATAAAAGGTAAAGACCTCGACGGGTCAAAAAAGTTGATAGCAGCGCTAGCCGACCTCAAAGGCGTAGGCTTAAACCTAGCTTACGCCATAGTTAACGCTTTAAGGCTTGACCCAAAAATGAGACTGGGCGCTCTTTCAGATATCGAAATAAATGAGATAGAGAAAGGCTTGAGCGATCCAAGCAGAATAGGAATACCGAGCTGGAAGCTTAACCGAAGAAAGAGCCTTGACACAGGGTTAAACTACCATCTTATAGGCGCAGATCTTGAGCTAGCAGTAAAGAATGATATAGAGCGTGAGAAGATGGTCGGTAGCTGGAGAGGAATACGCCACTCACTAGGATTAAAGGTCAGAGGACAAAGAACACGCACAACAGGTAGAAAAGGTAGAACCGTAGGTGTAAGAAAGTCGGCGTCGTGATCAGCATATGGGAGACCCTAAAAAACCTAGAAAAACATTCAGCAGACCTAGGACACCTTGGAGAGCAGACCTGCTTTCTCAAGAACTATATCTGCTTGGCACCTATGGGTTAAGAAATAAAAGGGAACTGTGGAAGGCGCAGACAATTCTCTCTAATATACGCAAACAGGCAAGGACACTTCTAGCCGCACCACCAGAGATCAGAGCGAAAAGAGAAGCTACTCTCTTAAACTCACTAGCAAAGAGAGGCATAGTATCAAAAGACGCTACTCTAGATGACATACTAAGCCTTACGGTAGAAAACATTTTGGCGAGAAGACTTCAAACCATAGTGTGGAGAAAAGGTTTAGCTCAAACACCCTACCAAGCCCGTCAACTCATAACACATAGACACATCGCAATAGGAGATAGAGTCATTACAAAACCAAGCTACATTGTATCCGCAGAAGAAGAGCCCAAAGTAGGCTTTAGAGCAGATAGCGTTTATAAAGGTAGAATAGCCCCAGCAACCCTAACAACACCAACCACTGAGGAGGCATAAAGATTGGCGCAAAAAGAAGAACCAACTAAATGGGGCGTTGCACACATCTACAGCAGCTACAACAACACAATAGTTCACATAACAGACCTAAGCGGCGCAGAAACCATAGCATTCAGCTCAGGAGGAAGACACGTCAAAGCAGACAGATTCGAATCATCACCATATGCAGCCATGAAGTCAGCAACCGCAGCAGCCGAAACCGCCAAAGCAAAGGGCATAACCAACATACACATCAAAGTTAGAGCTGTAGGAGGAACAGGACCTAGAACACCAGGACCAGGTGCGCAAGCAGCCATAAGAGCTCTAGCTAGAGCTGGCTTCAAAATAGGCAGAATAGAAGATGTCACCCCCATTCCACACGATACAACAAGGAAGAAAGGCGGTAGAAGAGGGAGGAGGGCTTAGACAGAATACGTTTTCGTAAGATATTTATCTAAATAACTTGCTTAGATTGTTTAATGTGTGGCATCATAGGTTGTGTTAGCGATTCTGATGTGTTAGAGATACTGCTTGACGGTTTAACAAATATGGAGTATAGGGGATATGATTCTGTTGGTGTAGGTGTGCACGACGGGAAAACCATCAAAGTTATTAAAGTTGTAGGTCGAGTAGCCGAATTAGCCAAAAACCCAGACCTAAAGAGTACATGTGGAAAGATAGGTTTGGCGCATACTCGTTGGGCAACACACGGAGGGGTCACACCAGAGAACGCCCATCCTCACCTATCGTGCGATAGAAGCATCGCAGTTGTTCATAACGGCATCATCGAAAACTATCAGCTACTTAAAAACGAATTAGAATTAAAAGGGCATATCTTCAGAAGCACAACAGACACAGAGATAATTCCGCATTTAATAGAAGAAGAGCTGAAGACCGGTAGAAATCAAAGGGACGCTTTGTTGGCTGCGGTAAACAAGTTAAAGGGTTCATATGCCTTCCTTGTCCTATTTAGAGATCTAAACGATAGGTTGTACGGTGTGAGGAAGGATGCACCACTTATAATAGGTCTAGGTGGAAATAAAAATTTTGTAGCGAGTGATGTACTCTCATTCCTTAAGCATACAAAAGAAGCTATATTCTTGGATAACTTTGAGGTAGCTGAGGTTAGAAGAAATAGCTATACAATATGGAACTTTAACGGCGAAGAAGTTCTGCATACAATATCAACCTTAGCGTGGGAAGCTACAAGCTTTCAAAAGAAGGAGTTCACGCACTATACGTTAAAAGAGATTCATGAGCAGCGTGAATCCATATTCAAAGCCTTTAACCAAGATATAAACGAGGTTGACCGCTTCTGCCTATCACTACAAGGAGTAAACAGGGTATATATCATAGGAGCTGGAACGAGCTACCATGCGGCGCTAATAGCTAAGCATCTATTCATTAAGATGGCTAAGCTTCCCGCGGAAGTGATCTTAGCGAGCGAGTTTGAAGATTATATACCACTTGTGGATGAAGATACGCTTCTGCTTGCCATCTCCCAGAGCGGAGAAACTGCCGATGTGTTATCAGCGATTAACGTCGGTAAGAGGAAGGGCGCCTCTGTACTTTCGATAGTAAATACACCGACTTCATCATTAGCAAGAGAGAGTGACTATACACTCTACTTAAAATGCGGCCCTGAAGTTGGTGTTGCTGCTACAAAGTCTTTTACAGCCCAATTAGCGGTCATCTACAGCATCGCTTTTAGACTTTCTAACACAGCCGCTGACCTACAGCGTCTCAGTAAAGCTGTTAACAGAGTGTTTGATGTTGAACGCCAGCTCGCATATCTTGCTCAAGTGTTTTTAACAGCTAAAGACTGCTACTTCATAGGCAGAGGTCTAAATTACCCTATAGCGCTCGAAGGCGCTTTGAAACTTAAAGAGTTATCTTACATCCACGCTGAAGGGTTTGCAGCAGGTGAACTTAAACACGGCACGCTGGCGCTCATATCCGAAGGTGTGCCTGTTGTGGCGCTTAACCCCAATGATAAGACTTACCACGATACGTTAAGTAATGTTGCTGAGCTTAAGGCGAGGGGGGCTAAGGTGATAGGTGTATCAGACGTTGCAAACCCTCTTTACGACTATTATGTGGAGATTCCTTCAGTCGAAAGCATCTTTTATCCGATAGTGGAGGTCATACCACTTCAGATGTTCGCATACTACTCAGCATTAGAGCGCGGCCAGAACCCAGACTACCCTAGAAACTTAGCCAAGTCAGTTACAGTAAAGTAGATCAGACGGCCGGGAGCGCACCGAGCATCTCTCCGTAAGTTAAGAGGGCTGCACCAGCTATTACCGATGCTATCTGCCCACCTACATTAGCAGCCATAGCGTGCATTAGAAGCCAATTACCTTGATCCTCTTCTCTGGCGATTAAGTGAGCTGTCCTTCCAGCCATAGGGAAGGCTGATACCCCAGTTGCTCCTAAAAGTGGATTCACCTTGCCTTTTGTTATTATGTTAAGTAGTTTTGCTGAGAGTAACCCGCAGCTTAAGCCTACTATGAAGGCCACTAATCCGAGTGCAAAGATTAAAATGGTTTGCAGGCGTAGGAATTGGTCTGCAACCATTGTACCGCCTATCGCGATGCCAAGTAGTATGGTAGTTATGTTTGCTAATTCATTTTGAGCAGACTTAGCAAGTCTATCTACTACACCGCTCTCTCTTAGAAAGTTTCCGAACATAAGTGAGCCTATAAGGGGTATGCCTTTTGGCGCTAAGCTTCCTACAATCACAGTCACAAGGATTGGAAAGACGATCTTCATTACTTTAGGATATCTGCTTGGTTTATAATCCATCCTTATGGCTCTCTCCCTCTTTGAAACAATAAGCTTAGAAAGGGGGATCTGTAAGAGTGGTATGAGTGACATATACGAATAAGCGCAGACCGTCACCGCTGGTAGGAGACTAGGTGCGTAAGTAGATGTCACGTAGATGGCTGTAGGCCCATCCATCGCACCAATTATCCCAATACTTATAGCTTCTGCCGGATTAAAGCCAAGAGCCAAAGATAAGAGTAAAGCTGCTAGTATCCCGAGCTGCGCGGGGATAGAGAAGACCATAACCCAAGGTCTCTCGAAAAGAGCGCTAAAGTCTATCATAGCACCTAAGCCGATAAATATCAAAATCGGGAAGAGCTCAGTAGCAATACCGACGTCATAAAGTATCCTCAGAAACCCCCCCGGCTCGTTAAGTCCACTGAAAGGTAGGTTGACTAAAATCGCTCCGAAGCCTATAGGAACAAGAAGTAAAGGCTCATACCGCTTCCACACAGCAACGTACACAAGAAGCACACCCACACCTATCATAACAATATTACTGAAAGGAAAGGGTAGAAGAGCAGACAAGCAGCTCAGCCTATTCTAATACAATAAGCGGGTCACCGTGCTGAACCGAAGCTCTATGCTGAACTAAAATACGCTTAACAACACCACTTCGAGGCGCGGCTAAAGAATTCTCCATCTTCATACTCTCCAAAATGAGCAACGTATCACCTTGCTTGACCTGATCTCCTTCTTTTACTTTAATCGAGACAACAACGCCAGGTAAGGGTGCTTTTATGGTCTCACCAGTTACAGCTGCAGCCGTCTCCGGAGGAGAAGGCTGGATCTGCTGAAGTTGTGGGGTTGGTGCCACCGCTGCTCTTGATGCCTCAATTTTCTTTGGAGGAGGTGATAAAGCTGGTCGCGGTGTAGGTGTGCGCTTCGGAGGCTCTGTAAGTATCCTAGGTGGCCCTATGTATGGTGGAGGTGCTGGTTCTGGTTCAGCAGGTGTAGTTTCTTCGACTTCGACTTCATAGGTCTTTCCACCTACGGTAATCTTGAATCGGCGCTTCAAGATTCTGTCGCCTCCTTTTGCTCTTCGCTGAGATAGGCTTGGATCGCTGCTAGGGCCACTACGGTTGTGGCTTCTTCTTCGCTAAGCTGCTCTATTTTTTCTTCTGAGGCTTGAATCTTGGTTTCAGCACTCTGAGTTGATTCCTCACTTCTAACACCAAACTTTTTGAAGAACTCTATAACCACTATAATCAACGCTACTGCTCCAGTCAAGGTAGCGAACCAAGCGCCTGCTAATGCTAAACCGAAGTCTATGTAGCTCAACGATAGATGCTCATAGCTCAACCCTTTTAAAGGATTACCCTTTTACACATGTTAGATTGGGTGAATTTAGTTGAATAGTAACGATCGTCTATACGACTTGATAATAATCGGGGGGGCTTCAGCGGGTCTAACAGCAGCGCTCTATGCAGGAAGACAAGGTTTGAAGACTCTTCTCGTAACCAAAGATATAGGTGGGCAAGCGCTTCTAACAGACTCCATACAGAATTATCCAGGCTTCATAAACATAAGTGGCTTAGAGTTGATGAAGAAGTTTCAGGAGCAGGCGATGCTCTATGGTGTAAAGATAATGTTCGAAGAGGTCAAGGAGATCAAGGATAAAGACGGAGTCTGCTTCACAGTCAGAACCACAGGTGGAGAGTATGATGCTTGCGCCTTAATTCTAGCATTCGGAAAGACGCCAAGAGACTTGGGCGTAGAAGGCGAAGAGCGGTTAAAGTCTAAAGGTGTTTCTTACTGCGCTATTTGTGACGGCCCACTGTTCAGAGGAAAAGATGTTGCTGTAGTAGGCTCTTCCGAACCAGCTGCAGAAGCAGCCTTGCTGCTAAGTAACATCGCTTCCAAAGTGCATTTAATATATAAGTTGGCTAAACTCCTTGCAGCAGATGAGCTAGTTGAGGCTCTGCGAGGCAAGAGTAATGTGTTGTTTATGCCGGAATCAGAGGTTGTAAGAATTAATGGCAACAACACTGTTGAGTCGGTCACAATTAAAGAGAAAGGGAGTGTAATGAGGGATATACCAGTGCAAGGTGTGTTTGTAGAGATGGGTTATGTTGCAAAGACAGACTTGGTTAAACATTTAGTGCAGCTTAACGCTAAGAACGAAATCGTAACCGCTAAAGACGGTTCAACTTCACATCCAGGGGTATTTGCAGCTGGTGATGTGACCGATTCTCCATATAAGCAGGTTGTGATCTCAGCAGCCCAAGGTGCAATAGCAGCTCTCTCCGCTTATAACTACATACAGAGGTTAAGGGGAAAGCCGGCTATCAAAGGTGATTGGAAGAATCTGCCAGCAGCTAAAACTACACAAATTTCACTCGAACTTAACCCCGTCTAACCCGAATTCTTAGATACGCGCCGTAAAGTAGACCTACAAGCATACCTCCTAGATGCGCGCCATGCGCAATTCCAGAGGGCACAAATAGACCGCCTAGATCTATTAGAGCCCAGATGACTGCTGCTAAAGCCATAGGCACAGGTATAAAGCCGTAGATATAGACTAGAAGTGATGGAGCTAGTACAGCTAGCGTGCCGATTACACCATATATTGCTCCTGAAGCCCCTATGGCTGGTATGTAAGGGTTAGATGAGGTAATCAAATACCCCAAGTTCCCTACTACGCCTGAAACGAAGAAGAGGGCTGCGAAGGCTCCGTTACCTATTATTCTCTCTAGATATATGCCGAAAAAGAAGAGTGCGAAGATGTTAAAGAATAGATGTATAAAATCCGCGTGTAGAAAGACGGATGTTATAAACGTCCAAGGCTCTGTAAAAGCAAAGGCTGGAAAGAAGGCTAAGTTAATCCAAGCATCTGAGATGTTCTGGTAAATGAAGAATGCTAGTATAAAAAGAATAAAGATGAAGGTAAACTTAGGCTTCGAAGCATACAATTTCGAACACCATTATATACGCAAACCAACCTTATAAAAACTAATCAAAGCATCTGCTATGAGTCGCATATTCTCTACTCCTTTCGAAAGAACATAACATATTCATGCTTAAAGAAGTAGGTCCCCAATTTTAATGTTCTATACTTCCAAAGGTTAATCTGCCTACGCTTAGCCATGGTTTCTTCAAAGTTTTTAACGCAGATTGCTTTAAGCTTCAATCCTCGCTTGAGAGTCTCGTTCATCGTATGAAATCCGAGTGGAATCCACTCCCCTTTCGTATACTTATCCCCAATAACAAGCACATAATATCCGCTTCTGGCTAAAACTCTCAACACATTATCAAGAACCTTGCCGTATGCTTGAAGGAAATCTTCTAATGTGCGGGCATTCGCAAGGTTTCTAGGATCTTGACCATATTTGATAATATCGTGATATGGGGGATGTGCGATTATTAACGATGCCTCAGCAAAGTTTCTCTCGTGAAGGATTTCATTAAAATCGAAGTCACTACTGTCTCCCTCTATGACTTCAACTTTTACATTATAGGGGTTTTGTTCCTCTTTGATTCTTCGGTTAGCGACTTCTGCGATGTGGCGCTCTAATTCAACACCTATACCATTTCTACCGAGCCTTTGGCATTCTACGAGTGTAGTGCCGTAGCCGACGAAGGGGTCTATGACCAACTCATAGGGTTTCGTGAATCTTAGTATGGCTTGTCTAGGTATCTGAGGGATGAACTCACCGTGGTGAAGCTCCTTCATCGACCCACTGTTATCTCTCTTAGGTATGAGCCAGAGGGTTTCGGTGATTATACTCCACTTCTTAACAAAGGGTAGCCAGTTCTTCAAGTCTAAACTTGGTGGTAGTTGCTGCTTGTTTGGGGTTTCTTTAGCAGAGCTCAAGGTAACCCTCCTACGCTTCTTGCGTAAATATGCTTGTCTACCTATTAGCAGCAGAGCTGTTTTAAACCCTTCACAGTAAAATCCACCTTCATCGCCAACCTGTAGTTAGAGAAGCTAAAATAATTCACAACCTTTCTATATGTGTATCTAAGATGCATAGACACGGTGAATTAAGATTGAGGGTAGAAAAGATAATCTACTTCGATTCACCTGAAGAAGCAGATACAGAACTAACCTTACACGCTGCTAAAGAGCGTGCTGAAACCTTAAAGATTAGAGATATAGTCGTCGCCTCCACATCTGGAGCGACGGGGGTAAAGGCTTGCAAGATATTCAAAGGCTTCAATCTAATTATAGTTAGGCATCATACCGGCTTTGAGCAGCCTGATGTTCAGCAGATGAGGCCTGAGTTAGAGTCTGAGATACTGAGGAGTGGTGCAAAGCTGCTTACAGCGACACACGCTCTATCTGGAGTAGAGCGCTCTATCAGAAGAAAGTTGAACACCTACGGACCAGTAGAGATCTTAGCGGAGGGGCTTAAGCTGCTGGGTAATGGTTTGAAGGTTTGCATAGAGATAGCTGTTATGGCTGCTGATGCTGGTCTTATCTCTGTGGAGAGAGATTGTGTTGCAGTAGCTGGTAGTGGTGGGGGCGCTGATACAGCGGTTGTGCTTAAACCAGCCCATTCAAATAACTTCTTTGAGCTCTATGTTAGAGAGATTGTGGTCAAGCCAAGAAGTAGAGGTTAAAGGCTCTTTGCCTCCTGCAGCTTCTCAGGGAGATACTTATCTACTATTGTGGTTAAGCCATATTTTGCAAACGCCTCTAGTTCACTCTTCCTCTTTATCTTAAGAAACATGTCAAGTTCACGCTGCCAGATGCCTTTTGCATACCTAGGATCCTTCTTTAATTCATATATCCTCTTTATGTCGATTTCGCTTAGAGGGTCGCTTGGCAGACGATATTTCACTATATCGGTTCCCCATACACCTATCCACTTAGCGTCCGGAACGGTTAGATCGTGGAGGTGAGCAGCGCCCACAGAGCCTGAAACTATAACCATAGCTATGTGTTCACCATAAACATCGCCATCAGCAAGAATGTAGACTGGAAGCTTTAGCTCTGTATTCAACCGCTTCAGCATGTATCGTGTTGACCTAGGAGGTTGGCCTGCTGTATCTACAATTAACGCCTTATACCTCTTATGCACATTCTCTTCAACAAACCTAGTGAACAGACCACCCTTCTCGACCGCTATAACCATTTCAGCTGAAGTATCCACAAACTCTGCAGTGCTCAGACTAGGTCCTATAAGGTATCCATCTGGGTGAGATGCTAGATTTAGGCGCCGCCCCTCATATCCAGGCACAGTATATTCTATCGTTAAGTCCCCGAATATTGCGGAGCGCTCCTCTGGGTATACGTTGAAGTCTTCACGCGCCTTTGATAGTAAAACCTCTAGATCAGTTATGATCTCATCAGATTCAGATTGATCGCTAAAGTCTACACCATACGCTTGAGAGGAATAGAAGACGTCTCTAAGTGTGGAGGTCTTAGATGTCTCAACAAGCTTATTCACAAATGAGGCAAGCCAGATCAGCTGAGTAAATGAACGTATGTGCTTGATATTATGGGCTGATCTTCTTGTTTTACTCGGTCCGAGAACATATTGTTTAAGCCGTTCATCATACACTATGTTGCTTACAGATCTGCTTGCTAACGTTACTTCTGGAAAGGTTTCTTTTTCTAAGTCTTCGTATACTTTCTGCCCTAATTGGCGTAGCAGTTTCTTTACCTCAGCTTTTCTTCTACTGGCTAAAGTCTTCGAGTCTCCTCTGCTCAAGTTTCACCACCTTATTTTCAATGGGCTTATTCTCCACTTCTACTATAGGTTCTTCAAAATTTTCAGCGGTTTCTTCTACGCTTTTCTTAAGTAGTTTCTTATAGTTTGGAAGCTTTGTTGCACCTATTAGGTCGGCTGAGAATCTTGCTATAAGCGGTAGGTATTTTTCGTAGATATTCATTTTCTTTTTAGCGAATGCAAGCGTGTTTTTGCGTGAGAGGTATGTGCCGAGCCTTCGAAGAACCTCTCTCACTCCGTTTTTAAGCTCCCTTTCGAGTTCTGGTCTGTCTGCAAGGTATTCTTTTCCTACTGTTTTGTATGGTACCTTCGTTGAGCAGACGTGTGTTATGATGGTAAGTGGTGCATCTTGAGGTATGTTATATCTCTTCCAATCTATCTCCTCGTTAACTACCTTCCAAGATATGTCGTTCGCTTCGTCGTATAAAAGGGGTATCCTGTTTGCGAACCTTAGCAGTTTTAACCCTTGCTCAACACCCTTTCCACCGTACGCTAAACCAACTTCAACTATAAAGGGGAAGCCGGAGTAGGCTGAAGGAGGTCTTTGTATAACTGCTAAAAACTCAGGCTGCAGTTCCTTCTCTATGCCAGCTGCAAGGAGTTCTTCACCTAAAGGTGATAGGCATCTTGCGTCCGGGGGTAGAAAGTTTTTGTATGAGTGTAATGCGCTTACGAATCTGGTTATCTCGTCGTTTGATAACCTTTTTGGGTCTGCTTCTGCGTCTAAACCTGCGAACTTTAAGAAGTCTTCTGCGATGTTGTCTCCAACTCTGTGGAAGTTCTTTGAGAGAAACTTTTTGAGTGTGGGCTCTTTAGATTCCTTAAGCAGTCTTCTTAGCGCTTCTATGTCTATGCCTAGTGGATGTGGCAGTGTCTCTTTTGCTGGTTTTGGCATCTTATCGGTGGCTCGGCTATAGAAGAAGAGTCTGCCATTTGGATCTATGAATAGTATGTTGGCGTATGGTGTTACTAGGGCGGTCTGCTTAAAGTATTCTTGAATCTTTGACCCTGATCTGCTGTAGTCGCCTTCTAATGTTAGCTGTACAGATAGGCCTGTCTTACCGTTAGCTGGTTTGACCGTTCTGTTCAGTACAAGGGGTGTATTGTCGTGTATATTGACCATCATCTCAAATGTATATGCTTTCTCACCATCGACTGAGGTTGTTACTAACACGGGTTTGTTTGTTGTGACTTGCCCATAGAGAATTGCCATCGTTGCACCCATGCCAAACATGCCTCTTGACTGCTTAAGTTGGAACTTGCTTCCGTAGAAGATGCGGGCGAATGCGTCTGGCACATATTTTGGCTCTACGCCAGGACCGTTGTCTTGAACTTTAAGCGTATACGGTTTGGGGTCAGCTAATGTTCCATCTATGGTTGCTGATGTTATTCTTACGAATATGTCTGGTAGTATACATGCTGTTTCACAAGCATCCAATGCGTTTTCGACCAATTCTCTGGTAGCTGCGTAGAGGGCTCTGCTTGGGTTGCTGAATCCAGCTAGGTCTCGGTTTCGGTAGAAGAATTCGCTTGGCGAGATTTCTTTGAAGATTGTCTGCCTTTTTGACATTCACTCTTCCTCCCATAGTTTTAGGCGCTCAAGTTTTGCTTTTTGCCTTGCTCTTTGAAGCATTCGATATACTGTGCTGTGTTGGCTTCCTGATGCGAGTGTCTTTACAGCCTCCGCGGCAAGCTTAACGCCTTCTGGTTCACCTATTATGGATACTGTGTGTCCATATACTGATACTTCTGTTCTCGTGAGTTCTTCTATCACTCTCCTTGCTTTGCCGTTTTGCCCGATTATTCTGCCCTTTATTCTAGTTAATGCGTCTTTAGATCTGCCTGCGTATTCTCTTAGATCTATGGTTTCTAGTGTTGTGTTGTCTTTTGTAAGTTTGAATGCTCTTTGAGGTGAGAAACCTCTGCTTATTGCGTTGATTATGGCTAGGGCTTTAAATGGTTCTGCTTCTTCAACTGCTCCTTTGATCTTTACAGTTACTTCACCTGTGTTGCTGTCTACGTTGATGGATACGTTGCACAGCTTTTCTATTTCTGCTTTGGTTGAGCCTTGCTTTCCTAGCAGTGCGCCTATACGATCTATGGGGATCTTGAGTGTTTGTTCAAAGGTCATTCGCCTTTCACTTTTTTGAGTAAGGTTTGTGTTTGCTGCGTTCTAACTCCTTTTTTGCTGAAGAAGCGGTTTAGGTTTTCTATATCTCTTTGTAGGAAATCGTCTGCATTTGGATGTTCTCTGGATACTGCTGAGCCGAAGTCAAATAGGATTACTTCATCTCTCCATTTAAAGATGTTGTATTCGGATAAGTCTGCGTGCACGAGCTCAGCCTTCTGGTAGAGTAAGGTTATCTGCTCTATTACGTTGCGGTAGTCTTTTTGTGTCAGTTTATCTACTTCTTTTAGGGTGGGTGCTGGTTTGCCTTCTTCACCTATGAACTGCATAACGAGTATGTTTTTGTTTAGGTTGAATGGTTGCGGCACTTTGACGCCCGCTTTGTAGGCTTCGCTTAGGTTGCGGTATTCTTTTTTAGCCCAGACTTCAACTATGTTTCTTATTCCTTTACCGACATTTGTGAATCTTGGGTCGCCTTGGATGTATGGTAGTCTTCTTCTAAAGTCAGCTGCTACTGTTAGGTAAATCTTTACTGCTACGTCTGTGTTGTCTGCTTTTTTCCCCCAGTAGACCCTTGATTCTTTCCCTGTTTTGACTACGCCGATGAGTGTTTGAAGTGCACCTTTGTTTATGAGTTTGTATAAGGCCATCTTTGTTGCTTTGTCAAAGACGTCTTCGATTACCTGCTGGTCTTCTGAGCGTTTTATTAGGTATCTGCTCTTTTTTTCATACTCAAGTAGACTTTCTTTGACCTCTTCTGGGAGGTCGTCGCCTCCGCTCCACATAGGGTTCAGCCTCAGAGGTCGAGTGGTAGGTATCCTTGTGACTTTAGAATATCTATTTGTGCTATGGTGTAGCGCCAGATTATATCTCCTCTTTCATCACTTTTAAAGTCCCATGGTGCGACGAGAACTACGTCGTTATCTCTTACCCAGATTCTGCGCTTCAATTTCCCTCTTATTCTACCAATTCTGGTTTTACCGTCAGCGCATTTTACTACCATAAGGTCGCTTCCAAGTCTTTTAACTACTCTACCCAGTACTTCTCCTGGTCCTGGGTAGACCATTTCTTTTAACTCTTCTTCGCTGATTACCTTCCTCTTTCCCATTTTATTTCACCTAGGCTCACACCCTTTTTACACAAGTGTGAAATTTGGGTGTAAGCTTATGTAGGTATGTTAAGCGAATATATTAAACTTTTATGATGGTTATAATAGAGTAGTGCTTGTGTGGTGGATGGAAGAATGGGTTTGGTAACTGTAATATGCTTGAACTGATTATAGTAATGGGGTAAAAGGGGGAGATGCGCAGCCCAACGTTACGACGGGCGATCTGACCACGCCTCTGGGATGAAGAATATATGTTGGGTTGCGCTCTAGTCCCGAGGCCTTGTTTAAGTGGGCCGGTAGTTCAGTGGTATGAGCAGTCTGCTGTGGCTGGTGCAGACGCCCGCCTCGCACGCGGGAGGTCGGGGGTTCGAATCCCCCCCGGTCCACCATTTTGGTTAACGCTCTAACAGTTTAGCTGCCTTTTCTAGGTTTATAGTTAGGTTTACTAGGGCTTCTAAGGCGGCTACTTGCTGCTTTTCGTGTGCGTCTTTGTTGAGTCCGAGTAATATGACCGCTTTCGTCTCCGCCGCTAGTTCAACCACGTGTCGCAGAAGGGTGTATGTTTTGTCGAAGCCGGTTGTTAGGATTAGGTCGGTGAGGTTGTCAAAGAGTATGAGTGATGCCTCAGATGGGCTTAGCTCGCTAAGTGCGGTTAACACTTCGGTTGGATCTCTGAGCTGGACATAGGATTTGCCTCCTTCCTTTTCTGTGTGAGGTATTAGTGTGAGGTAAATATATTTCACGTCTAATGGTGTGAGGGATTCTTCGACCACACTACCCTTTCTAGTGAAGACTACCACATCATATCCTTTTGCCAGCGCTTCTACTGCTAACCTTCTTGCAGCGAGCTGTAGAGGTATTGGTGTTGTGAACTCTAAGAGGATAACCTTCCCTGCAACCTCTTCTATAGATTTGCCTAGTATGATTGACGAAGCTCTAAAGGTGTCTGTGGTTATAGGTTCATTTAGCAAAGGTATGGTTATTGGCTCAGAAACCAAATCACCGAGGGCAATTCTCAGAGCGGATACGATACCTAATTTTGACGCGCGGCGCCAGTTTAACTCCAGGACTCTATTTATCTTGCCTAATATTACGCTAGCGGTCCTTGGCGCTGTGTCTTCGACTTGAGATATAGCTTGAGAGAGGAAACTGTTGAACAATGTTATAATCTTTACAGGCGGGTCATTCTTATGCTTCTCTAAGCAGTTTGTTATCGAAATGTAACCGTCAGCCTCCAATTCTATATCCTTCAAAACATCGTAGAGAAGGAGGCGGTTGAGGAACTCGCTACCTAAAACGCTGTTAAACTCCGTAAAGGTTGCAAGCAGTATCCTCTTGTATATTCTTAAAGCGGCTTCTGTATCTTGGATACTATTTAAGCTACTGTCTACCTCAACCTTCTGCAGGAGTCTTCCTCCATCTACACCATAAAATACATCACATTCCATCAGAAACTTCGCATGCTTCAAGATCACCTCATCTAACTTCTGCCTTTCCGAAGCAGATAGACTCGTATAGGCAGCATTTATGACAGGTAGATAGCTATCCAAAAGGGAAATTGATTTGATTTCACATAAATAGTCGAGCGTCTTCTCAATACTTAATACCAAGTCTAATTGGATTCTTGCCTTGAAAAACGGTCGGTCACCTATATATGATACACATTTATCTATGTTAGTTTGCTTTAGGAACTGGGAAAAGAGGACATACTTTTGGCCTAATGCTTCTCCGGGCAACTTATCAAGTAGTTGGTTTAGAAAGCGGGTATATCTCCCAGACGTATCTGAAGCTGATGCGTAGGCTATCAAAGGTTTAGGTGAGAGAGTTAGCGCATAGCTCATAGTTATAAACGTCCCTATATGCAGCATTCCTCCAAAGGGCGGCACGTCCTCACTCACTATTAATATAAGGTTTGTTGCCGAAAAGCCAATAAACTGAAAGGTCAAGTAAGGAAGTAATAGGAACTTTAATTTACGTTTTAACACAGGACTAGCTGCTCCTTTATATAACGAGTAAAGTGTTAAGAGAATAGCAAAGTTATAGGCTTCGTTAGTCAACCCACGTATACTCTGTGAAAATAAATCACCAGCCAAGCGATATGACCAACCAAAGCTTGTGTAGGTAAATGTGAAGTCGCCGAAGCCAAGATAGATTATTGAGACTACCAATGCCGGTAAAATCATAAACAAGTATCGTTTTTTAAGTGAACGGATGGAAAATGCCATAGATAAATATGTTCCCTGAGCTAAGAAGAGTGAGATCGCACCTATTCTAAATGCAAGCATCGATAGATCAAGATATGGAGTAGTTCTATGTATAAAGACAGAGCAAGACCAAATTGACACTAGTAGCGAATAAATTAGCAAAAGATAGTTCACCAGCACCCTAGGTTCTTTTTGTAAGATACGTAGAGCGAGCGCTAACCCTATTATTACGGCAGCAATATACTGGCTTGACCATAGCAGTGCTGTACTCATCTTATACACTCTTTATAAGGTCAAATATGTCAGCTCTATCCATTGGTATTATCTTTGGAACTTTAAGTTGGCCCAAAGGTAATCCAAGTTTAGTTGCTCGAATTATGTATCTAGTGAATGCACCTTGTTTTAGATATTCAACTTTGATTATCTGCGAAGGCTTCTTTATTCTAAACACCCTTATATATTGCGCAAATTCATCTGAGACGTTTATGAGTGCGCGAAATATTTGTTTTTCAGCTTCCTCTTCTGAATACTCCCATTCCTTCTCCATTAGGAAGTGTATGTGTTCTTCTGGTGTAGATTGTTTTATGACAGCCCATTTGTCGGAGTTTTTTAACCCGGCTTGAGCAAGTGCTTCGGCAATAAGCCCTTCTGTGAGCCTAAAGTAGCCGTATATGTCGATGACGTTAATCTTCCTACCCTCGCAGGAGAAGATTGGTAAACCGTCATCTCTTATCTTTACCACTTTGAAGAGGTCTCCACTTCTGTATCTAACCAAACCTGAGCCAAAAGGAGACACCACCAATTCATACACCTCATCTTTCTTAACCTCATTTAACGCCAATATTTCTCCAAGATCATTAACAAATTCATAATATCCCGAGCGGAGATTTGGAATAAGATTAAGTCTATCATCAGGTGTACCTAAGAAAGCTATACCGGCTTCAGAAGAACCATATATGTTTAATGGAACAAAGCCAAAGGTGTTCTTAAAGAATTCACAGTAGACCTTTGTGTCGGCTCCTCCAACCATGGCTCCTTTAAGAGGGAAGACATCTAAGATGGGTACGATGTTTCTTGATTTGAATAAGCTTTGAATCATTCTGTATAAGAAGTAGAATTTTATTAGACTAACATTTACAGACTTGTAAAGGTCTTTGAAGAAGGCTGTTTGGTCTGTGAAGTATCTGAAAAGCATGTAGAAGGTTGCTGCGTTTGCTCCGCCAACAACAATTTTTTCACCCTTCTCCATCACCTTGAGAGCAAGGTAGAACTTTCTTCTAGTGTCCGGGATATTGTCTGTAACTTCTAATGGTGGGACTGGTTGAAAGTAGGGTATGACAGACTTTATTGACCAACCACTTAAGTAAGGTACTGGAGCGACTACATTGAGACCTTTATCACCTATTTGATATTTCGTCTTGCCCCATGTTTCGCTACAAGCAAGGATGCCAGTAGCTATCGAGTCGAGTCGAAAGTTTTCCCAGAAGAGGTCACCGTGCACCAGCCATTTGCTATTACCAGTTGAACCAGTAGTCTTCACTACAAATGCTAACTCGTAAGGGAGAGCGCCTTCTACAATATATTTGATCTTTCCTGCTAACCGGCAGTAATAATCAGCTAGTAGCTCATCTTTTCCCCTTACGTTTTGTTCTACAAGCTTTTGAAGAGCATTCCCGAATTCAATCATCTCTTGATAATCGTAATATTCTGTGAGAGGCACCTGCTCTCTACGCTCTGTGCTTGCAGCTATCCGCTTTGAGGTTATCGTTTGCTGCCATCGTTTAAGATGCTCTTGAAGCTGCGTTTGGTTGAATTCGAGTTGACGGGAGAAACTTTTTTCAAAGAAGCTGCAGGTTTGTTCGTATAAAGTTTTTTCATCCAAACTTAGATCCTACTCCGCGAGTATAGGCATTATCTTGAGTCCGATTGTATGCTGGATGTCGAATCTATAGTATTTTAGGTCGTGCTCTGTTCCACGCATCTTAAGAACGGCAATCCTCCTTCTAAACTCATAGCCTTCACGCTGCAGCTCTAAAACTATGACACCATCAACAACGAACTCTTCAATCCCTACACCCATCATAGGGTAGCCGAAGGGCACTTCGGCTACGAATATTGAGGTGCAGTCAGTCTGCTTGAGGAGCTGCTTCAGAAGATATACAATGTTCCTAACCTTGTATCTCTCACCTAGGCTTATTGAGAGTGCTGTGACAGAGTCGATCACTAACCGTTTTATCTTCCGTATAGAGATCGGTTCTAAAATGGTTTTGATGACGTGATCTAAGCCTTCTTCAGATGTGGAGAAGAGGTCTAGAAAAGTGAAGAGTCCTTTCTTCTCGAGCTCGTCAAAGTTCCAGCCAAAGTTTAACATATAGTTTTTGAATGCTTCCCGTGTCTCTGTGAAGCTCACATACATCCCGCCTTCATTATAATCAACTATACCGCTGTAGAGGAAGCGTGCAGATAATATGGTCTTGCCTGTGCCAGGTCCGCCAGCTAAGAGCACCACTGAACCTCTTGGTATTCCGCCCTTAAGTATGTAGTCGAGTCTATCTACACCAGTCTTTACCCTCTGGCTGTTCAAGTTTTTATATCACCACCTTGGCTGAATCTGTAAGTTATGCGGTCAGCTACCGATGAATCTTCGACAACATCAATCTTCTTACCTAATATTGTCTCTAGGGCTCCTGAAATTAGACCTCTTAGCCACTCTAAGAAAATGCCAGTGTTTTTCTGGATGGTTATACCCTGCTTTACTACTTCAAGCTTGCCCAAACCTTTATCTTGATTTAAGTCGATTAGCCTACATTCTTTACATCCTCGTCCAACGAGCATCGTTGGCAGCATATTTAACGCAGTTGATGGCTCTATGTATCGTTTAAGCAGCTTTGAGCCTATTTCTGAGCCTACAGCCTTCCCCGCGTGGAAAAGCAAGATGCCAAGCCCGCTTCCCATTATCTTTCCAAGCGCATTCCAGAGCTCCTCCCACTCTAGGCGGCTCAACTTCACGTATTCATCACATTCTGGAAGGTTAATGCCTTGTTGCATTAACGCTTCTTGATCTAAATCGACGTGATACCCTCTGATTACTTTATTCTTTTCCAAGCGCTCTATTCTTCTTGCAACAGTTCGGTCTGAAACACCAACAATTTCTGCGATATCTTTGAAGTCTGCCCTTGCATTTTTTACTAAGACTTGAATGATCTTTAAGTCGATATCATCTACTTCAAATCCCGATTTATTCAACATTTTCAGCAAACCAACTTGTCTTAATGAGTATATCTTAGGGTGTTTATAAACTTGTCTATAAATGGCAGCACCGCTATCTGATTTGTCGTTTTTTGACAGACTAGCCGCCTATTATAACGGGTGGGTTATCCAGGAGCCAGATGCGGTCTCCGTCTTCTAGTTGCATCTCAAGGTCTTTTTGGTAGATTAGGTTGGATGGTCTTAGATCTCCTCTAACCCAGCGTATCAAGTATCGATCTTTTGTGCCGTCTGGGTCAACCATAAGTTCATAGAGGGTCTTTCCTTCTTTAGTCTTAAGTGTCAGTAGTAGGTCTTTTACGCTTCCAGTCACCTCTACCGTTCTTGTGCCCCAGCCGCCTAATGCCTCTCTTACACTACCCATTGCTATTACTGTTACCTTGACCAATTTACATATCCGTGTAAGGTTAGGGTTTGCAGTTATTTAAAAAGTGTTTAGTTTCCTCAATAGGGGTAGGTTGAGAGCACCTTCTTTCTAACTAAAATAATCTCTTCAAGCAGCTGCTGCTCTTCTGGGGTAAGCCTATTCAGATACTTCTCTTTTAAGGTCCGCACCTCAGCTTCCTTAGGTAGCGAATACAACACCTCTTTCTCAACTATGTGTCTACCAACTATCGGCTCTAACATCGAGATTGCTACTTGGGAACCTTGAGCCGCTTCCTCTATAGGTTTACCTTTATCCTGTATTTGATGCACGACACCTACAACTTTGCCTTCACTATTCATAACCTGCACTTTCTGCTTTAACCGCCCAGTTATAATTTCTACCCCAAAGATCGCTGGATTACTTCTTCTAAAGATGTAGCCTTCAAGCACCTTAAACTTGCAAGGCGGTGTTAGACTACTATATTCTCTGCTGGCAGCCTTCTCTTTCTCCTCTTGAACCCACCTTGTGTATCCCTCTATTAGATTATATATGATTGATTCGTTAAACACCTTTACCTTTTCAGAAGTGATTGCTTCCTGCGCATCCGGCAGAATCTTTACGTTAAAACCTAAGATCACACCTAAATATGGGTCTTCTTTAGCCACCATAGCAGCCTCTATCACTTCACGCCTCGTCACCGCACCTACATCGGCAATTCTTAAGGGGACACCTTGCCGCTTCAGCATATCAGTTATAGCTTCAAGTGAACCTAGTGTGTCTGCCTTAACGATTACACCTAAACTATCGGTCTTTATAAAAACCTTTGAAACCTCACTCTCTATAGCCTTCTTAACCTCGTCCCATCTTTCCTCTGAATGCACACCAACCAGAGGTGAACCTGCTAGAACTCCTTCAAGATCTGAGGCGACGATCTTCACACCAGCCGCTGCCCTAACTTCATCTACGGGGATAAACCGATCTCTAGGGTCCCTCATCTCATCCAGAGGTTTGGGTAAAAACAGCCCTTTTACCTTCGTTTTAAAGGCACCTTCCCGCTTAACCAAGGCAACAGTATCCCCAGCCTTTAGTGAACCATCCAGCAGAATTAGGTTCGCTGTAAGACCTAACCCAACCTCCTCCTTTAGCTCAAGCACTATACCTCTTGTCTGAGTTTCCGAGGTGGTTAATCTCTTTGTCAGATAATGTTGTGTTAAGCCAATGAGCACCATAATGAGCTCTGGTATGCCCTCTCCAGTTCTAGCGCTAATGGGGACTATAGCTACTTCTTTTGAGAAGTCTTTTACCCTATAGTATGCTTCACTTTTAAACCCTAAACGCGATAGGCTACCTACAACCTCATAGATCTTAGTGTCAAGTTCATCCAGCACAAACTTATCCTGCTTTTTTAGCGACTCGGTCAAAAAAGGGGTTGAAGAAGGTCTCCATCCACTAAGCCTATCAATCTTATTTAATGCAACGACAAAGGGGACCTTCCTTCGCGAAAGTATCTCAACACTTTCATAAGTCTGTGCTTCAAACCCCCTAGTCACATCAACAACCAATATAGCGATATCTGCAGCAGAACCACCCCTACTCCTAAGGTTGCTAAAAGCCTCATGCCCCGGAGTGTCTATAACTAGAAGCCCAGGAACCTTAACAGCACCACCAACCTTCTTAAGCAGAGGACCGCAGATGTGTATGAGTGTATCTGTGGGAAAGAAGCTCGCACCTATATGCTGAGTCATACCACCCGCTTCATGTGCTTGAACGGCTGTGCCCCTTATCTTATCCAGTAGGGAAGTCTTTCCAGAGTCCACGTGCCCAAGCACTACGACAACGGGCTGCCTTACCCACTGTGAAGTCAAATATGCATCCCTCTTCTCGATTAGCCATCCAGAAGACTATACTGCAGACTAGAATTTAAGCAGAGCTTAGATTAGCTGAAAACTATCGCAGACTCTCTCTTGAAGCTTTCCTCTGAATCCGAAGCATGTATTACATTCTCTGTTATACCTAAGCCGAAGTCTCCACGTATAGTTCCAGGAGAGGCTTCAAAGGATCTAGTTGAGCCTATCATCAGCCTTACAACACTAACAGCGTTAGGTGCTTCAAGTATAGCTGCTACGACTGGTCCAGAGGTTATGAAGTTTACAAGGTCTTGAAAGAAAGGCTTACCAAGGTGTGGCTCGTAAAACTTTTCCGCTTGCTGCCTTGTGAAGGTAAGCATCTTTAAGTCGAGTATCTTGAAACCTTTCTCTTCGAACCTCGTGATTATTTTACCTATCAGCCCGCGGCGAACAGCGTCTGGTTTTATGACGATTAATGTGCGTTGAGTCAAGGTTTGCTCCCCTTACGTTTGGTAACCCATTTAAGTTTCCGCGGGTCTCTTTTAAGATGCAACGCGTTTTTTCTACACTTTGATGAGCAGTAATATTCAATTGAACCATCTATGCGAACCAGCATTATACCATAGCCTTGCTTTAGCTCTCTGCTACAAAAGCTGCATCTTTTGCCTGTGAGCATCACACGATCACTTTATCTTTCTAGCTTCCCTTTCTGTTTCTCTAAGCATAAGAATATCTTGCAGTCTCACCGGACCCTTAACATTTCGAGTAAGTATGCGTCCTTTATCTTTACCTTCAAGTATGCGAACACGCACTTGGGTTATTTCACCGGCTACACCTGTTCTACCGACTATCTGTATGACTTCAGCGGGTGTAAGTTTCTCTTCAGCAGCCTTACTCATATTTAACTCACCGAACTACTTCTTTATCTTAGCTATTTCGTTTATAATCTGCTCAACTAACGCTTGTGCTTCATTCGGTTCAACTATTGCTGCTGATGCTGCAGCTACATCTAATCCTAGTGCTGAACCCAGTTGTGCTTTGCTTGGGACAAATATAAATGGTATATTCCTTTCTTCACATAGGAGTGGTAGGTGCGCTACCACCTCTGGAGGTTCTACATCTTCAGCCAGCACCACTAGTTTAGCCAATCCTCGCTCTACCGCCTTTGTAGTTTCGTTTGTGCCTTTCTTTACCTTACCTGTCTGCTTGGCTTGACGAACGGCTTCGTATGCTGCGTCAGCAAGCTCCTTTGGAACATCAAATTTAACATAGTATGGTTTACCTGTCAACTCATATGCACCTTCGCTGCATCAGCCTTTTGATGCTTTCTTTGGGTTCATCTAACTTCCCCCATACCCGCTTTTATCCGCTGTCTAATAAACATGTCACTTGCTTACCATTCCAGCTCTTTGAATATTTCATCATCTAATCAAGTTTTTGCATATTAGCGGGACTATCAATTCTGTTGGGGTTAGACCGCCGTGCCCACCTTTAAGATCGAATTCTTTATACTTTGGTTTATAGCTGTAGGCTATAGCCCCATTTCTTTTAGGTAAGAGTATGAGTTCACCTGTTCTATCTAGTAGATTCTGCTTCGCCTCACCTAAACCAAAGACGCCTTCTCTGAGAAGGTGTTGAGTTTCATATATAGAGAAGGATTGAGAAAGGTGGGTTTCCACATATTCTATTATTTTTTCTTTCATTTCTGGTTTTGGGTAAAGGCAAGCTGCTCTTGAGTCTCCTGTTGGTGGTATATGTAGAGCATTCAGTAGGTTTGGATGCTTTTCTACCGCTAACACTTCTTGCGGGGAGAATGTGACTTGTCCGTGGTCTCCTGTGATTAGCAAGGCACTCTTCTTCGCAGTGTTAGAGTTTATCTTTTCCATTAGATTGACCTTCATTGAAGCTAAGAAGTTTTTAAGCTCGCTAACTGCTTCTTCACTTTGATGACCATATATATGTGCCGCTATGTCTAAACCATCCCAATATGGAAAGAGAAGTGTTGGTGTTCTGGAGTTCTCTAGCAGCTTACGCATACGCACGAAGATGTCAGATACACCTACATAGGTTTCTATATCCGCTCCTAGACCGAGCATAGTTGTAAGGGGGCTTTCTCTGTACATTCTTCTGGTCATTATGATTGATTTAACGCCGCTTTTTCTGAGTTGTGAATGGATTGTCTCAACACCAAGGATGCTAGAGGGGTCTAGACCGGCTTGTATTAAAGAAATACTTTCAGGCGCAGCTGAAGGAGCGAAGTTTGTTAAACTTAGAACTACTCCAATCTCTTTTAGATATGTTGTGTATCCTATTATGGCGTGCTCTTGTGGTGTCAAGCCTGTGTTAAGCGTCGTCAAAGCGGTTGTTGTAGTAGATGGGAAGGTTGAGGTTATGGGTATTGTTGTTGGGTTAAGTGAAGCATGTAGATACTTCTCAACTTCACCAGATATTTGATAGTAAGATAACCCATCTACGAGTAGAAGAATGATGTTCTCTACACCATCTAAGACTTCGTCTAACCTTGGGTCAGCTATAGGTTTGTGTTTTAGATGCTTATCTCCGAAGAACTTCATTATGCTTGCTGCTAAGTTTGATAACCCGTATTGATTATAGTCTGGTTTGAGCATCCATTCGTTTAGACGATTATCAACCAATTTCTGAAGAAGAGCCTCGGACTCACTTGTGGGCAAAGATTGCTACACCTTCACTGTCTATTCTGCAGAATCCGAATCGGATGAATTGAACCACTTCACCAACCTTTAGTTTGGCTACTGAGGGCTCGGCAAAGCCTCTTACCTCATTCAAGCTTTCACGGTTAAATTCATCATCTTTGAACAGCACATCGGGTATCAGAACTTTGAGCGCTGTGTTATCTTCGGTAACCCATTGAAACTTGGGTATGCCTTCTTTTAGCTCTGAGCCGATGTAGACCGATTTAATCTCATCTTCACTAACTTCTTCAACCACCACATTATATAGCTCTATGAGCCTAAACTCGTCGCCCGTGTGTAGATTTGAGGCATCGCTCCTCGCTATGTAGAAGATACCTTTTGTTTGTATAGCTCTGAAACCGAGGTCTTTATCTGGGTGGAATCGGAGGTTTACACTTTTCTCCGGCGCTCCTTTAACCTTAAGACGAATGGGGTCTGGGACGAACATGTAGCGTCTGACCTTAGGATCTAAAACCTTTCGGTTCGCTGCAAAGAGAAGACTCCATTCAAACTCATGCTCCGCTAAAGTGTAACCAACCTCTAAGGTAAAGTTCTTTATGGCTTCAGGGTCGATGCCGCGTCTCTTTAACCCCATGATTGTAGGCATACGCGGGTCGTCCCAGCCTGAGACAAGTCCTTGCTCCAATAGGGGTCTGAGCATCCTCTTTGAGACTGGTGTACCCTTAAACCTAAAGCGTGAGAACTGTGTTATGTGAACCTTTGGGAGACCGAGGTCAGCTCTAAGCCTATCTTGTAAAGATACGTGAAACTCTAAGCTTCTGAGTATGTGGGTTACTTTGCACAGATAATCTTCTACCACTACAGCAAAATCATATACTGGCCATAACCTATATTTTGAACCTTGTATAGGATGTGGGTGGTCTACTATTCGGAAGAGGTTGGGGTCTCGTAGAGAGTAGTCTTGGCTTGATAAGTCGCCTTTGTATCTTATTACGATCTCGCCTTCTCTATAAGCTCCTGAGAGCATCTTATCCCAAGCTTCAAGATTCTCTTCTACACTTCTTTCTCTGCACTCGCATCCCTTACCTGCGAAGCGGGCAGCCTTTATTCTTGACTCCTCACAGGTGCAGGCGTATGCTAAACCCTTCTCAACAAGCTGCCTTCCGAATCCGTAGATTAGATCTAAGTCGTCTGAGACATTTTTCTCGTAATCCCATTTTATTCCAAGCCAACTGTAGCCGGATCTGAAGCTATCATAATATTCTAGCTTAACCTTTCTTGGGTTTGTATCTTCAAATCTAAGCCAGATCTTTCCATCATACATCTTTGCATATTCAGAGTTTATTAAGCCGGCCATCGCGTGGCCTATGTGCATATAACCAGAGGGCTCTGGAGGTAGGCGAACGACAACCGCTCCTTTTACTGCGTTGGGTAGAGGGGGTAGCTTCTTCTCCTCGGTTTTGGTTTCTGTAGATATTGTGGGATAATTTTCTAATTCAGCTAGTTGCTCTTCTGGTTTGAGAGCATTTATCTCTTCAACGACTTGCTTAACCACTTCAACGATTAGTTTAGCTTGCAACCTTAACTCTGGATGAGCACCTAAGATTTTACTTACTACCGCACCTACTTCAGCCTTACCACCATGCTTTGTAGCGTTTAGGAGAGCATACTGCCTTATCTTCTCAGTTAAAGAGTCGGATACACTCATTCCTCCCCCCTCTAGAGATTAGATTACCATCTTCTACTTACCATATACTCTATGAAGCTTCTAATAGCATCTTTAGCTTCAGCACATTGAGCTTCCTTAAAGACTTCCTCGAAGTATTGTTTTGCTTCCTGCGCCAACTTCTCTGCAACACCAAGAGCATATTGGAGACTATTCGTCTTGTTGATTAGATCTAGGATCCACTTAACTTCTTCAGGATTCTTTGAGGGTCTAGGTTTATCTAAGATTTGTTTTGCCTTTTCCCGCTCTTCAGCGCTACATCTTTTAAGCGCATCAATTAATATGAGCGTCCTCTTGCTTTCGTAGATGTCTCCAGCCGCTTCTTTGCCGTATTTCTCCTCAGCCATAAGATTAAGCGCGTCATCTCTTATTTGAAAGGCTAATCCTAATTTGTAGCCTAAATGAACCATCTGCTCGAGTGTGTGCTTATCAGCATCAGCTATAATTGCACCTAATCGGAAAGGGGTTATAGCTGTGTACCAAGATGTTTTCTTACCGCACATAAAGAAGTAGTCTTCATCTACAAGATCCCATCTTCTCTTACAAACCCAAGTCAACTCTAAGTGCTGCCCTTCTGTCGTCTCGTTTACCATCTTGCAGAACTCTTCAAGAATAGATAAAGTCTTACTTTCACCTAATATTCTCTTATTTTCAAGCAGAACCTCCCACATCTTCCCATGCAATGCATCGCCCGCATTGATCGCCATAGGTATACCAAATTTTTTATGCAGCACAGGCTGCCCTCTCCTCATTTCAGAATCATCCTCGATATCATCGTGTATCAGAACCCAGCTCTGAAAGATCTCTATAGCTGCTGCGGTTGGTATACATAGATCTCTTTGACCGCCAAACGCTTCGCATGTGAGCATACATAAAGCAGCTCTCAACCCTTTGCTTGGTCTTGAAGGGTAATCCCTCAGCATCTCGTAAAATGTTACAATATCAGAATGAGCATGAGACCTTGGGAGCTTTGCATCTATGTAGGTGTAGACTTCTTGCCTATAGGTGCGAACTATATCCTCTATGTTCAATCGTCTATCAAACAACCTACCAGACCTAGGCTTTAATACCTATCTCTTACCAGAATGTTAAGCTAGGCTTAAGGGTCGAACTTCTACATCTCTCAAATTTCTCTTTAAGACTTCAACAAGTTTCTTAACACCATCAGGGTCACTAATCTTTGTAAACTTCACTAGAACACGCCCTTCACGTATAAAAAGTAGATTACCGATTGTTCGGCTCTTGGTGCGCGAGGTACCTACGCCTACAATACCTACTATATTCTCTAGTTTACCAGTATACATGCCTATTCTTTGCGAGGAAGTTGTGTGCTCCTTTTCAGTTACAACCACGTCTAAATCCTTTAGAGGGGTCGCCTCAACATTACCTTCTTCGTAATCGAATTTACATACTCTAAGGTTAGTTATGAACCAATAGCGCTCTAGCCTCTTTCTAAAGACTCCACGTTCAACACTATACCACCATAACACTTCTTCACCGCCATACAACTGCTCAGAAGCTACATCAACTTCAGCCCTTTCTCCACTCTTAGAAACAAACTCATAAATCAATTTAGGCCTATTCTTTATAACCCGCCTCCATCGACCAAACTCATCACAAACAAGATCTTCAGACAAACCAGACCTAATATACATACAAGCCATAAATTAGCCTTTCCCCCTAACATCATCGATAAATTAATCTACCACCAATTAACAAGCATAAGCCAGCCGGCCATAGCACACGGGTCCGACCTGGTCTCATTCCGAACCCAGAAGTCAAACCGTGTGTCGCCGCCGCTTTAGTGAAGTCCGCAAGGCTTCGCGAATCGGCGGTGCCGGCGCCTTTACATGTTGCTAAGGAAAATGCTTAAAGAGTAGTGTCTTCACAGCTAACTTAGAGTAAGGGTAGTTAGATTGCTTCCTTTGCAGTTGGGTCCTGGGCAGTTTGGTGATAATACACTGTATCTCTTGCTCTTTTATTTACCTTTCTTGCTCTTTCTTTTTTACGGTCAGAGGATTCAAGCGTTTATGATACTTGGTGAGGTTTCTAGGGCGCTTGGTAAGCTTAAGATTATGCGTGAGAAGTCTAGAAAGGAGGTTATAGACTATTTAGTTAATCATCTTAAGCCCAAATCTGATCCACAGGAGCAAGTAGATCAGCTGCTTGAATACTTCACAATTATGCCTGTGGATTTGGATCCTTCTGGTATAGTTAGGAAGATTGAGCATGTTGTGACTGTTAGGAATGATAGGATACGCTCTGAGATTAGAAGGTTAGCGCCTGAGACGGATTTAGTTAAGGTGAGCACTGCTGAAAACATACTTGAAGCTGCATCATCTATCAACTACATCTACAAACTCGTTAGACACTTCTACCTGCTGGGCAAGAGAACCTCAAACATCTACATACTTGTGCAGCTTCAAATGATTATGCCTATGATACTGCAAGAGGCGGACGCTTTAGTGAACGCGTTAGAAGCATTTAAACTGTCTCAACCTATTGGCGACGGCATAGGGCCTATGGTTGTGGGGAGGATGATGCTTAACCACGAGAAGATGGATATATCCAAAGATACTGTTATGGTAAAGTCAGAATATAAGGATAGAAATCTCTATTTGATAAAAGCTGTTGGGCCCGGTGGTAATGTAGGAGAACCTGGCACCGCCGTTGAGAGATTAATTAGCGAGCTAGGTGTGAAGATTAACAGTATAATTATGATAGATGCAGCTCTAAAGCTAGAGGGTGAAAAGACTGGTGAGGTGGCTGAGGGGGTGGGTGCTGCTATTGGAGGTATAGGTGTAGACCGCTTTAAGATAGAGGAGGTTGCGACGAAGATGAACATACCTCTCTATGCAGTAGTCATAAAGCAGTCTCTTATAGATGCTATATCAGTTATGAGAAAGGAGATAGCTGAAGCTGCTGAGAAAGTGACCAAGATCGTATATAGGCTTGTAGAGGAAAAGACACAACCCAATGATAACGTGCTGATAGTTGGTGTAGGCAACACCTTAGGGGTGGCGCAATAAAATGGCAACGATGATACCGTCAATAGGTGAAAAAAGAGGGAAACAGATCGTCTACACCATAGAGGAATGTCTAGGCTGCGGGGAAAAGAATAAACGAACCTTTACAGTAGGAGATTATGTCTTCAAACAGAATGGTCAGTGCAAAAAGTGCAGTGGGAACATCTTGATAACGATGATCTACGCCGAGCCTATAAAACCTACTCAGTAAGGATTACCACTCCATTCTCAACCGGCGTAACGGTGTGTTCAGCTTGAGCCACAATCTCGTTTCGAGCTTCAACAAGCATCGGATAACCTCTTAAAACACGCTTCTGCATCAAGGTTTTAACAATACGCTCCAACCAAGCAGCATCCCCAAGATCTCTAATCTGCCTATAAGTGAAAGGTAGTGTTCGAAACCTAGCCCAGAGTTCTTCAACAAAAGCGTCTAAAGAAGGGTCGCCTAATGGTTTTCGAGCGACTAGACTAAAGATGTTTATTAAGGGGCCGTTGACTACAACGCCTGCACCTTTCTGGGTTGTAGCGAATGGTTCGATGGCATAAACTTGACCTAGCTTGAGACTTGGTGTGCCAGCAGTATAGGTGTTGGGTATAGATAATCCAGCGTGAACCGTGTAAGGTGCGATTGCGTGGCCTGAGAGGTTTACTATGGGTTTGAAGCCTAAGCGTTGTGCTGCCGCTTGGATAGCTCTACCTACTTCACCAGCTTTGACACCAACTTTAACTACTTTTAATGCTTCTTGGAGCATAACCTCAACCGCTCTAACCATAGCGTCATATCCAACGTTGAACGATAGAGTGATTGCTGTGTCGACTACGTAGCCGTCTATATGCACGCCAAAGTCTATTTTAACAACATCGCCCTCCCTTATCTTCAGATCATCTTCTGGTCTCGGTGTGTAATGTGCTGCTACGCTGTTTAGGCAGATGTTGCAAGGAAAGGCTGGGTGAGCACCTCTACCTATGATAGATTGTTCCACCATCTCAGCTATATCAACAAGCCTTGAGCCGACGCTAATGCTTCCCTTAATCTTTTCTTTAACTTCTGAAGCGATTTTTCCAGCCTTAAAATATTCTTCAGCTATAGACAACTTAACCAACCAATAATTAGGCCTAAAGTTAAATGTTAAGGTGGAATAACAACTAAAACTACACAACCCGCCTTCTTAACGATTGCATATTCATCCTTTGTAAGCACCGGACCAAGTCTACCAGGCTTGTCACAACCTATTATAATCAACTCCACACCTTCTTCAGCAGCGAACTCAGCCAAATCTCGTCCTATATCTCTTACAGGTAGAATGCGTGGAGTAAAGAGCCTACCTAGCGATGTTATAGCTAGGGCTATCTTCTGCGCAAATTCTCTTTCCATTTTTCTAAAGACCTTTGAAGTTTCTGTGGCATCAATCGGAGTAGCCTCAGGTATCTTCAACACATTTACAGCAAGGAGTTCACAATTCGGTGTTGAGAGCGAGCTTGTGAATATCGCAGCAAGCGTCAAAGAATCTTTGTAGAATTTGTTCTCCAAAACTATAACCATAATCTTTCTAGGCTGCCTTGTGAACCTTGCTCCTTTAAATGCACTTTCAACCAACACTACGGTTCTGTCAGCCATTCTGGCTACTCTATCTGAAATTCGCCCCAAGAGTTCACGCAAAAAAGATTCCCTATGCGCAGACATAATAATGGCTTGGCAACCCTCTTTTTTGGCAACATCAACTATGCTCTTAGAGATCTTTGACACATCATCAGCGTCAACAATATAGTCGCTTTCATTTACCACATAAGGAACATTAAACACCTTAGCAAGTTCACGAAGATTCCTAAGAGTCTTGTCTTTCGCCGCTTCTGTATCAACTTCAGTCTTAACATGATATACTATCACCTTCGAGCCGCAGTATTCAGCTATCGCAAACGCAGCGAGCAACGCATTCTCCTCGCGCGGCTCATAGGCTAGAGGAAGCAAGATAGGGGAATTATCCCAGCTCCACTCCACACCCTCTTTTCCAGCAGACTTCTTTACCACAGCATACACCTTTCTAACAAAGATACTTAACTGCTTTACCGTTAACAATAAGTACTATCTCTTTGCCGCAGACCCCTTACTTGGGCAGTATCAAGCTATTACGCAACCTAAGTCTACTGGAGGCAGTGATGATAGGCCTTGGTCCTACGATAGGTCCTACCATCTTTGTTGTACCAAGACTTGCTGTTGAGATGGCGGGCTCGGCTGCGATCTTCACCTTTATTCTTGCTGGAGTGTTTTCGCTTTTCATCGCACTGAACTATGCTGACATGAGTTCACGCATCGCAAAGGCTGGAGGCGGATATTCGTTCGTCAGCTATGCGCTTGGAGGTGTTCCAGCGTTCTTGTCAGGTTGGTTTATGCATATAGGTAATGTTGCGTATGCTGCTCTAAGCGCATATACCGCTGCAATTATGCTTTCTCAGCTGCTGCCTATCTCTACATCTGAAATCGCTGCTCTAATTCTAGCATTGTTCTTAGTAGTCAACTTGGTTGGTGTCAAAAAGGCAGGTAGCCTTCAAGTCATGTTAACGAGTTTTGTTTTTGGAATCCTGCTGCTCTTCATATTATTTGGTGTTTTCAAGATTGATGTATCTAGGTATGAGTTGCTTACTCCGTTTGTGCTTTACCCCGTCTTCTCATCGCTAGGATATGTCTTCTCAATTTACATAGGGTTTGAGTTGATTACAAATGTGTCTGAGGAGGTTAAGAGGGCGCGCAAAGTAGTCCCTAAAGCCATAATATTAACGATAATAATTGCACTCTTGATCTTTCCATCTATTATCGCAGTGTTGATAGGCACATTAGACTACAGTGAGATCATATCTTCAGAAACGCCCCTTATTAAGTCAGCATTCCAGCTATTCAGCACCTTAGGGTTCTTAATGGCTGTCGCTGCTGTGATAGCTTCGCTTGCATCGCTTAACGCATCTTTGATAGCAGCATCAAGAACGCTTTACTCTTTGAGCAGAGATAGACATATTCCAAAGATCTTTGAGAATATACATGCGTCGTTCAGAACCCCTTACTTTTCACTACTCTTTACCTTCGCCTTAGCACTGTTAATCGTATTTCTCTTTGATATAGAGTTGATAGTGTATATTTCAGATTTAGCTTATCTGCTGGGTTTAATCATAATAAATCCAGCTGGCATTTTAATAAAGCGTCGGAGCAATGGGCACAGAAGGCTGTCGCAGATTTTTATTCCTCTTCTTGCTCTTATTAGCACTTTATTGATAATACCGACTATAAGTTTTAAGGCTATGATAGTAGGGTTGATGCTCACGGTTGTTGGGTTTGTTTTGGCGGCTGTTGAGTTGATAGTTAAATCTATTAAAAGTAAACCAGTGGAGGAGTGAGAAGGCTAAAAAAAATAATGGGAAGAGGGGTTAGAGTTTGAAGTTTAGGGTTGTGGCTGTTGGAGGCACATTTGACTATATTCATAAAGGGCATCGGGAGCTACTTGCGAAGGCATTCGAATGTGGTGAGAAAGTTATAATTGGGGTTACAACGGATAATTTTGTTCTAAAACTGGGTAAGAGCACACACAACAGATATGAGGATAGAGTAAGGAAGCTCAAAGAATACCTCTTATCCCAGTATTCTATTGAAAGATTTGAGATCCATCCATTAGACGACTACTTCGGCTCAGGCATATACCGCGAAGAAGTTGAGGCGCTTGTCGCAAGCGTTGAAACCGCAAGCAGAGTTGAATTAGCAAATAAGAAAAGGGTTGAGATGGGGTTAAAGCCACTAAAGGTTATAAAAGTTAATATGGTGCTTGCTGAAGACGGTAAACCTATATCATCATCACGCATAAGAAGCGGAAGTATAGATACAGAGGGGCGTGTGAAGAAGAAAGTTGAGTGAAAAAGACTTCATAGTAACACCGTGGGAAGTAAGAGGCGAGGTAGACTATGATAAACTCATAAGAGAATTTGGCACGCAACCTCTCGACGAAACAATACTTAGAAGAGTAGAGAAGCACACAGGGACCCTACACCTACTGTTTAGAAGAAAGGTCTTCTTCAGCCACAGAGACTTCGACTGGATACTTGATAAATATGAGGCTGGAGAGAGATTTGCTCTATATACTGGTAGAGGCCCATCTGGGCATACTCATTTAGGTCATCTTGTTCCTTGGATTCTTACTCAACATCTGCAGGAGAAGTTTGGTGCAGAACTGTATTTTCAGATGACAGATGACGAAAAGTTTCTTCACGACCCTCAGTTAACATTGGATAAGAGCGTAGGCTTCACTTATGAGAATGCTCTTGATGTTATAGCTTGCGGCTTCGAGAAGGGTAAGACATTTATCTTTTCGGACATACACTACGCTAAGACCCTATATAAAATGGCTGTGCAGGTTGCTAAGCACATAACCTTCTCTACAGTTAGAGCTGTCTTCGGCTTCACCGAAAGCACCAACATAGGGATGATCTTCTTCCCATCCATTCAAGCTGTCCCATGCTTCCTACCCTCTATTCTTAAAGGGAAAAACATACCAGTCTTGATACCAGCCGCAATAGATCAAGACAGCTATTGGAGAGGGGTTGCACGAGAAGTTGCTCCTAAACTAGGCTTCTATAAGCCTGCTCAACTTCACTCTAAGTTTCTACCAGGACTTGGAAAAGGTGGGAAGATGAGCGCGAGCGAACCAGATACGGCAATATTTACTGTTGACCCTCCTGAAGAAGCTGCCAAGAAGATTATGAATGCTTATACCGGTGGAAGGGCTACTGTAGAAGAGCAGCGCAAACTCGGAGGGCAGCCGGATATCTGCCCAGTCTACTACTACTATCACATGCTCTTTGAAGCTGAAGACACGAAACTTCGTGAGATCTATGTCTCCTGTAAGTCTGGTAACCTACTTTGTGGAGAGTGTAAAGCGAATCTGACTAGGAAGGTTACATCATTCTTAGTTGAACATCAGAAGAAGCGGGAGAAGGCGCGAGATCATCTTCAAGACTATATCTTAAGAGACTGACCAACAGACTTATTTAGTTGAATGGGGTAGAGCGTAGGCGCCTTAAGAGGTTAAAGAATATGCATGGAAGAAATTACCGAATCCCAAGCGGTATGCCTTTGGCTAGAAAAGAATATGCGCCGGGCGCACCTAACCCAAAGATAGCAAAGTTCTCAGTAGGTAATGCAAGTAATAATTATGATTACAAGCTTCAACTCATAGCTAAAGCTCGATGCCAGATAAGGCATAATGCTTTAGAGGCTGCTAGAGTTGCTGCTAACAAGAAGCTAGGTAAGATAGGTGAAGATAGATATTTTCTCCAAGTTAAAGTCTATCCGCATGTGATACTGAGGGAGAATAAGATGATAGCCACAGCTGGGGCCGATAGGCTTCAAGAAGGTATGAGAAAGGCTTATGGCAAACCCATCGGGCTTGCGGCTCGAGTAGACGACGGAACCACGCTTATGGAAGTTTCAGTTTATGCTAACGATCTTGAGGCAGCAAAGGAGGCAATTAAAGGTGCGGCCAGCAAACTACCAGTTAAGACATCTGTGAACATAATTCCCCTTAAGGCTGAGGCTGCGCAGCGAGCAAAGACCTAAGTGTATCCTCCTCATATAATATCTTGTGCATTGATTAGAGTTGACTATTCTAAAGCTCTCGAAGAGGTTGATAGAAATAAACCTAGCTCTGTGTTGGTCGTCGCCCCAGACGGCTTACTTAAAGAGGCTCAAAATTTAGTGGATATTCTAGAAGCGAAAGGCATCGAGGCTATTATCTCTGGTGAAGCTTGCTATGGCTCATGCGATCTTAAAGAGTATGTATCCGAGGCTGTTAAGGCTGATCTGATAATACATATAGGGCACACCTTACGCACGAATAGAGTAGGTCGAAGAACGATTCTTATAGCGGCAGAAGATGATATAGAGTTTGGAGAAGTAATATCTAAAGCTTCAGAAAACCTGAGAAAGTATAGGAAGGTAGGTCTCTACACAATAACTCAGCACCTGCATAAACTACCTGAGGCAAAAAGGCTCTTTGAAGAATTAGGCTTAAAGGTTGAAATCGAGGGTGGAGAGAAACTCAGCTACGGACAGATACTTGGATGCGAATTTCAACCCGCCTATTCTGTGAAAGATGATGTAGAAGCATTTGTCTTTTTGGGGCAGAGTAGATTCCACGCTACAGCACTAGCTCTCTCCACAGGTAAGCCTACTTACATGTTAGACCCCTATTTGAATGAGGTTGTTGATGCCACACCTTTGGCTGAAGAGGCGCGGAGGCGAAGTCTACTCGCAGTCTATAAGGCTCGTGAGGCTGAGAGGTTCGGCGTCATAATTGGGTTAAGAGAAGGGCAGATGAGATTACACCATGTAAAGCGTATAAGAGAGGGGTTAGCAAAACACGGTAAATACAGCACATTGATAGCTATGAGGGAGATAACTCCTGAGCGTGTGAACACCTTCACATGGTTTGATGCATTTATACAGACAGCCTGCCCAAGGATCTCCATAGACGGTTTAGGCTTCAATAAACCCGTGCTCTCAACACCACAAGCCTACGCTTTACTAAATCTGCTCGAGGGAAAAGAGTTAGAGGACTTCCTTCTCGCACCAAGCTGGATCTAAGGAGCTTAACAATTGGAGGAGGATAAAATGGCTAAAGACCCTGTCTGCGGAATGTTTGTTGAAGAGGGGCCTAATTCTCTTAAGGCTGAGGTTAGGGGGAGCACCTACTACTTCTGCTCTGAAGGATGCCTAAGTACATTCCTTAAGCCCGAAGTAGAGCTCAAAAGCATTAGGCTTATGACGATCTTCAGCTTCTCTTTGGGTATACCTATCTTCGTCTTCAGCATGGGTGGGCTAATGGGCTTACCAACATTCTTGGAAGAGAGATATCTAAACCTTATCCTCTTTGTACTTGCTACACCAGTTCAACTTATCGCTGGACGAAGGTTCTACAGTGGTTTTCTGCATGCTTTAAAAGCTAAAGCAGCAAACATGGATACTCTCATCGCAATCGGCACTACAGCGGCTTGGGGCTATAGCACACTTGTCACATTCTTCCCTCAATCTGTGCCATTAGAAGCTAGAAGCGTCTACTTCGAAACCTCAACTCTGATAATTGGATTCATACTTCTTGGTAGGCTCTTGGAGCATAAGATGAGAAGAAGAGCGTCAGACGCTATACGCAAATTAATGGCTCTGCAGCCTAAGACTGCTACTGTAATCAAGGGCGCTGAGTTAATGGTGGTTCCAGTCGAAGAGATTAAGGTTGGTGACCTTCTGCTGGTTAAACCAGGCGAAAGTGTTCCAACCGACGGTGTTGTTGAGGAAGGCTACTCAAGTGTTGATGAGAAGATGATTACTGGTGAGAGTATACCTGTTGAGAAGAAGGTTGGTGATGAGGTGATAGGTTCAACTATCAATAAGAGCGGTGTACTTAAGATTAGAGCGACTCGAGTTGGCGCCGACACAACACTCTCTCAGATAGTTAAGCTTGTTGAAGAGGCTTCAGCTGCGAAGGCGCCCATAGAGCGTTTGGCAGATAGGGTTTCTAGCTATTTTGTTCCGACGGTTGTCTCAATAGCTGTAGCGTCCTTTGCTGTTTGGCTGCTCCTTGCATCAAACTTTAGTCAAGCATTCACAGCTCTTGTGGCGGTTTTGATAATAGCTTGCCCCTGTGCACTTGGGTTAGCTACACCAGCGGCGATAGTTGTAGGAACTGGGCGAGGTGCTGAAAAAGGCATACTTATAAAAGGTGGTGAGTATCTTGAAAGAGCAAATAATCTGGATACTGTAATATTCGACAAAACAGGCACCCTTACCAAAGGTATACTCACAGTAACAGATGTTGTAGCATATGGTATGGATTTGAAGGATGTTTTGCGTATAGCAGCAGCTGCGGAGAAGAATTCAGAGCATCCAATAGCTGAAGCGATTATAAAAAAGGCAGAAGAGATGGGTATAATCTTAGAAGAGCCAAGAAGATTCGAGGCGCTATCTGGCTTGGGTGTGAAGGCTCAACTTAACGATGGTGAGGTACTTGTAGGTAACCGTCGGTTGATGATTGAGGGCAGCGTTCCCCTAAATGGGGTTGAAGAAACTGTAGAGCATCTAACAAATGAGGGTAAGACGGTATTGTATGCTGCTTTATCCGGTAGATTAATTGGGATAATAGCTGTTGCAGATGTGTTAAAGGAGGGTGCAAAGAGTGCAGTAGAGGAGTTAAAGAGGCTAGGATTAAAGGTGATTATACTAACTGGTGACCATAAGGTGACTGCGGAAGCAGTGGCGAGGGAAATTGGTGTAGAAGAGGTTTTGGCTGAGGTTTTACCAGCTGATAAGGCGTCTGTCATCAAGAAGATGCAGGAAGAAGGTAAATGTGTAGCTATGGTTGGCGATGGTGTTAATGATGCACCTGCTTTAGCTCAGGCAGATGTGGGTATAGCGATAGGAAGCGGCACAGATGTAGCTGTAGAAGCTGGAGGGGTAGTGCTGATAAAAGACGACCCGAGAGATGTAGCTGAAGCGATAAAACTCAGTAGAAAGACTATGAAGAAGATAAGGCAGAACCTATTTTGGGCCTTCGCCTACAACACAGCATTTATACCAATCGCAGCTTCCGGCCTACTTAACCCAATCTTTGCAGCGGTAGCGATGGCTATGAGCTCGGTTAGTGTGGTTGCTAACTCATTAACCTTAAAAAGAGAGTAAGCTAATAATAATAAATTGAACAAGGTTGGCTAGAGACCCTGTGTGCGGGATGGAGGTAAATGAGAAGAAGGCTGAGTTTAAGTCTATGTATAAAGGTGTGACATATTATTTCTGCTGTAAACCTTGTAAGGACGCTTTTGACAAAAACCCTGCTAGATACATCAAGTAGCGTAAGGTGTTCACACGCCTAGGAACTCTATTCTTCCGACTTCTCTTTTACTGTTTTCTCTAGTTTTGGAATTTTTAATCTCGTTTTTAAACCGTTTAATTCATTTTGCAGTAATTTAAGTTCTTCGAGAATTGGGGTTAAGATTATCACTTTATCTTCGTTCGACACAGAGGCATTCTCTTCAGATGTTTGCGTGGGGGACGGGACTTCTTGTTTTGATGTTGACGGCTCTATCTTAAGTTGCTCTTCTACGATGGTGTTAGTATCTTGGATTGGTTGTGGAGGAGCCTCTTTCTTAGGTTGCTCCACTTCTTTTTCTTCTAACTTCTTTTCATCAATCTTTACACCTTCGGCTTGGGGCACTGGCTTAGGCACTTCTATAGTTTCAGACGCTATAGATTTTGGTTTTTCAACTTCTAGGACTTCTTTTTTACTTTCTACCTTTGGTTGTGGAGTTAGGGCTTCTAAAAATGTTCTTAACACAAAGTATGAGGGGGGAACTGCTAACATGTAGGGCAGTAAGATATAGATGGTTGATGTTGGAGTATAGATTCCTGTCACATTTAGCGCCAGTAGCAGAGCTGAGCCTAACGATAAGACTGTGCTCAAAGTCAAGATGGCTGCTATAGTGATGGCCTTCAAGGTATCACCGTGCCTAAATTAGAGCCGAGTTCTGAAAACAAGCCTAGAATGTTAAAGGTAAAGGCTTGGACAAGAATCACACCGAGACCAGAGATTAGTAGAAGAAGACCCAAATTATAGTAGAGGTTAAATAGAGAACCACCTTCTGTAAAGTATATTGCAGAAGCACTTATTATTGCTAAAGCGAAGAGAAGTATAAAGTTGAAGAATAGTAGTAGCTGAAGATCTATTGGGTTCACGAACCTTACTTGAATGTTTGTAGAGAATGCTGCGAATCTATTAAAGATCTCTATTAACACACTTGTCATAGTCAGTATCGCTATGAGTGTGCCTTGAATAGGAAAGACCAGACCTTTTAGGTAGTTTGAAGCTTGTTCACGCCTACTTCTTCTACTTAGCTCCTCATTCATCCAGTCAGATATAGTTTGGCATGTTTCAATTATCTTTCCGCCTATCTTGACAGAGAATAGAAGTATTTGTGTAAAATCAGAGATGAGTTTGCTACCGGTTTCAGCTGCAAAATTCAGCCACGAGACTTCATTGTCAAACCCTATTGTAAGCTTAGAAACAAGCTTCTTTATGTGGTTTGACAGCTTGCCGAATTCGCTATGTGAGACTAGTATAAGTCCTTGATTTAGCGTGCCGGTAGCCGATGCTGCTTCACCTAAGACCTTGATAAAGAGCATGAACTGATTTTCTAAGCCTTTTATGCGTTTTATTTCTCTAAGGGCGATTTTGCCGAATAATAGCAAGGCTAAGCCGCTGATAGCCATACCAAGCCAACCCCAAAAGCTGCTACCAAACAAATGAGATACATAAAAGATGATTGGTGTGAGAAAGACTAAGATAAAGAAGAGAATCTTCCCAGATCTTGAGAGTAGGGTTAACTTATATGGTTTAGCGTCTAAATCGGTTATTGTTTCATATTTTAGACCAGCCCTCGCGATAAGAACTACTAAAGCTGAGGCTGCGGTGGGAACCCCAACAAGAGTTAGCTGCAAACTCTGGTTAGCTGAAGCTGTGCCTAAAAGTGTTGAAACAGCAATCATAGAAACTGAGAGCACAGTTCCAGCTGTGATCATTGCGGAGTAAGCTTCACTAAGCCATCTCAGCTTATCTATTAGTATCTGATGCTCCTTCTGACTTATAATAATAAACTTTGTATACTCTATCTTCATAAAGTCTTTGAAGGATGTGCCCACATTAATTGCTTGGGACAACCTAAGCAAGAACTGTGAGAGGCTTCTGTTGTCACTCATATTTGAGGCTATTTGTAGCGCGTAATCTTGCCTGTAATTCCATTTATTGATCATGATGTCGAGTTTCATAAATAATGTTGCGAACCCTTTTAGCGGAGTAATCGGTTTCTTGAGGGCATCTAAAATATAGTGCAAACCTTGATTTGAGAAAGCAGCCAAATATAAAAGTAGTATTAGAAGGGGGAAGTCGGCTCTACTTTTAACTCTTACACTTTTACCTTCTGACTTGGCTTTAAGGGCAACGGTGCTTATTAAATTAAGAGTCATATACGCTTTACCACCTTCAGTAGACGCCCTTGTCGCATCAATTCAAAGGCGCGTTCGATTCCAAGCCCTTTTATCGTCTTCAAAGTGTACCATAGATCAAAATAATCTGTGATACCAGCCTCTGCAAGGAGTTTTAACAGCTCAGCCCTTAGATGTAGATGATTGTAGATTGCTCTTACCTCACGCTTAGAGTAGCCATAAAAGACTGCAAGCTTATTCTCCAGAAGGTAGCTTGTACCTTCGCCTCTAAACAGGAAGGTATCTGTAAGAGGATCCCAATTAAATATTTCGATATAGTTGAAACGGTCTTCTAAAGAGTCATATCCCAATATTTCATTCACACTTAAGACGCGCCGTTCAATCTTACCAGTCTTAGGAACTTTTACAGCACTCTGTATGATCACAGCACCTATGTTGTCTATGTAGGTTTTAGGAACTTCAATAGGCGAGCCAGTAAGGCGTTGAATTAGTTTTTGCACAGTAGATGCGTGGAATGTAGCTATAACGGGGTGCCCTGTTTGCATGGCTTGGAAAGCCACATTTCCTTCACGCCCTCGTATCTCACCTACTATGATATAATTCGGCCTCTGCCTTAATGCTGATTTAAGCAAAGCAAAAAGATCGATTTTACTTTCGCTATCCTCACTCTCCTTAGTAACCTCTCTGATCCAGTTTTCGTGAGGCACAGTGACCTCTGGTGTATCCTCGACGCTAACAATCTTGGCGGTTGGGTTTATGAAGGCACATAGAGCGTTTAAGGTTGTTGTCTTGCCTGAAGCGGTTTCACCGCAAACCCAGACGCTTATCCCGAATTCTAGAAGCATCCAGAGGTAAGCCGCTGGAAGATAACCTATAGTGTTCCATAGGCATAGTTGAAGTATGCTGATGGGCACTTTAGAAAACTTCCTAATAGTAAAGTTCGTCCCGTGTTTGCTGATGTCACTACCGTACACGATATTTATTCTTGAGCCATCTGGTAAAGTGCCATCCACGATAGGGTTTCTATAGCTTATTGGTCGACCTACTCGCTCAGCCAACCTCTTGATATATTCATCTAATAGTTCTGGGTCGTCAAACCTTAAACTGCTGAGGCAGCTGCTGAAGATTTTATGCTCAACAAATACAGGACCAACACCGTTAAAAGATATATCTTCGATGTATGGATCCTTTATCAACGGTTCAAGTAGACCTATACCTATCTTATCTCTCACGAGCAGATATTCAAGAAGATTTTTTGTCTTTTCTCCAACTAAAACTATCGAATCCTTACCTTTCCCTACAACACGGAATGATGCGAGCTCGTTTATCGACGGATCAACCTTTAAAGTGTTATCAATAAGATTCTTTAATACCTTTTTCTTCTCTTCTAAATTCCTGTATATATGCTCTTCATTCATCTTAAATGCAAACATATTCTCTAACACATTTACGATATTTCTTAAATCGTGACCCGTGGTAGGCTCGATAATCGTATACCTTGCCCTCTCCATCCCTTCTTGCCGCAGGATGTGAATAAAGACATCTTCAGAGACAGGATAGATCAGATTAACTTTTTCTTTATTCATCTTCTTGTCAAGCGTTAAAAACCAAGACGGAGTGTCGATGCGATCTTCTTCAAGTTTACTTACATACTGTCTTAAGTGAAGCTTTATTCTTATAAGTTCATTAAAGTCTGTTGGCAGCAAATCGTAGAAGATATTCTTGTTTGCACTCATATTTTACGCCCTAGCCTGCGAATAAGGAATCACCTTTATTCCAAAAGCTGGATCGACTTCAAATGCAACTATTACAGAACCTGAACCGCCGATAACACCTCTAAGCTTAGAGGCAAAAAGCATTCTAACTATTTTGTCACCAACAGTCTTGATCTCTAAGATAAGATGCCCATCACATATCGATCTCACTCTGATCAGAAGCTCTTGGGAAAATGCATATGGATGTACAGTGAGAATCACTGTTTTACGCTGCTTATCACATATGTTTCTTAAGCTAGAAAAGAATGTTAAGACACCTTCTTCATTAGCATAAGTTATCATATAGGTTAATGAATCTATTATAACCACACTCGCGGCGCATCTATTGTTAAGGTAGCTTGAAATAACTTCTAAGAAAAGATTAGCAATCTCTTCCCTCCAATCGATGTTTTCAACATGTAATGGAAATATCTTTAACTCACCTTTTAGAAAATATTGTCGAACATCAAAAGAAAGGCTTAGCATCTGTGAGATAAGACTTTTAACCATATTCTCCGTCGTGATGTATGAAACCTTCAGACCGCTGCGCAATGCACCATAAGTCAGCTGCTGAGCAAACACACTCTTACCAGTATCATTAGAACCTTCGATGAGCATTAAAGTCGGTACAGGGATTTCACCTAACTTTTGTTGAAGCTCATTATTGTACCAACTGATGAGCTTAGGTTGGGACACAGATGCTTCACCTCACTTAATCGAAATAACCCCTTTCGCACCATTAGAGAAGTCTAATAGAACATAGAAGTAGCCTGCACTCTGCGGGTTAAAGCAGGGTGAATCATCTGAGGCGAATTCGATTCTAATCGATGCGGTCTCTCCACTATTTAACGCTCCGCTCTCTAACATCTTGTTTAACGGTTCTAAATTATCACCGTAAACAACATCTATCGTCCACGCCGTATCTGAAGATAGTATCTTTGTATAAGGTATCCTTTTTACAGTAGGTTGTATCTTAAGCTCCCCATTGGAACCACTAATAATCCGTGCATAAGCTGTGATCAAGTTAGCATACCACAGCTCAGCCGCTCTAACAGGTCTTTCACCAAAATATGTCACATTAAAAGAAACTCTTGAGACAGTAAGATTGTGTCCATGTTCTACTGCGAAGCCTGTTAAATAGAGACGCGAGAAGCACCGGCTGTTAACCAAAAGAATTTCTGAAGGTATCTTACCTTTATCTAATCTAGCCTCATTCAAATAGTAGCTTAATGGAACTACGTTAACTATTAGCAAGAATACTAAACCAAAAACAAGAAGAGAAGAGAAACTACCCAACCTCCAACACCTCAACACCAGAAGACGATACAAAGAGCACAGATACCGCACTATCAACATCAACTAAACTACCTTGTGGCACCACAGCGATAATAAGCATCGTCTCACCGGGATCAAGATGCCCAGTTAATTTCGTTAAATTAAATGGATTGATGCTCTCTCCTAGAACCGCGCCAGTATAAATTGCTGCAACATACCAGTATCCGCGATCAGATGGCTTACCATATGGTAGCCAGTATGAAGAATAGCTACCTATATTAAGATCAAAGAAGGCGACCACAACATCGCAGTAAGTGAAGCTCTTAACTGGCAGCGACTTTGCACCAACATTTGTTACATTAACTGAGATTGTTGACAAACTTTTGTTGATTGCAGAGAGAGCATATGCTTCCTTTGCAGTTTGTGCTTCAAGCTTTATCCTCTTCAAAATACTTTCCATTTCTATTGAATAGTTCGCATAACTTTCCTCTAATGTTATGAGATTTACCCATAGGAGAATAAAAGACGCCAAGACGAACGCTGCTAAACCAGCAAAGCCAGCCACTTTACCACCTTCCTTAGATGGTAAAGGTATATTCGCTGTAAACACCATTGTATGTCACGTATCGTATGTAGTAGTCACCATGCTGCAGTATTGAACCGTTATTCAAAGTTATTTCAATGGTTTCAGAGCTGTCCCATACCGAGTCGTTGTCCATATCATTTACTAATATGTAGAGCCAAGTTGGTGGAGACGTTGAGTTATAACTTATCCTTGTAAACAAGCCTTGTGGACCGAAGAAGAGATCAGAGTTAGAACTGATAAGTGAAGGTCTTATTGATTCAACACCAGTATTCTTAATCCACACTTTAACTGCAGTGGCATTATATTGCGCTGCAAAAACCACTTCCACGTTTGTACCCAGCTTTCTCTTCAAATCTACTGTTTTCTCCCTCTCCGCATCTGCCACCCTCTGTAGGCTCCCAAAGATTGTAGCTGAGAAGATGGAAATCGCAATAACTACAGCTAATGTTATGTAAACTTCGGAAATTACGCTGCTTGTAGCCAACTTCTCTAGCAAACCTCCTTATTTAATAGCATTATTAGCGCGTCTTAGGCGATTCAACAAGATTAGTAGAAAAGGCAAAACTGGATCATTAGGTTGATTGGAGAGCTTATAGAGGATATATAGTGCAAAAAGATGCGACTCTAACACTTCGTTGTCTATTTGTGAGACTTTTCTATTAACCGTTAGTTTATCGACAGCTTCTTCAATAGTTTTTGCTAGCTCTCTACTTACCCAACCGTCTTTGACATACTCTGCAAGAACCTTCTTAAGTTCATCCTTTTCGAAGATTTCAAGAAGTAGGTTTGAGACAACAAGTACGTTGAACTGGTAATACCATTGCTCAGAATCCATCTTAAATCCTGTGTGTAAATTGGTGGATGAGGACGATTCTTTCGCAGATACATCTAAACCACCATCTTTATTATTGTCTTTAGCTTCACCTACCTTAATACTGCCTATAGCTTCTTTGCCTTCCTTTTTTTTCTCTTTAAGATCGATACTATCGATCATTTTGGATATATAGTTAAATGGGTTTTCGAGCTCGGCGATTGTGCTGCGTAAATCGGTGAGTGTTGTATAGAGAGGCTCTCTGATCTCTTGTATCTCTTTTTCAATAGATTTTATTCGCCTCTCTAGCTCGGAAACTTCGCTGCTCATAGTAAATGCTCACCCTCACTCTTTTTATCTAGAAGTCTACTTAACAACGAAGTAATTTCTACTCTGGCAGCATTTACCCCAAGTGATGCAAGACCAAGAACATCACTGCTTGGAAGAATTAGGCATAGATATGTAGTTGGTGAATTAAATACCCTACTAATAATTATACCTGCTTGCTCTGTTGCAACAAGTGCGGACTCTAAGCAACCTACTCTGCTACTTTCAAAAATATTATTTGCTGATATGACTATCTGTGTGACTTTTGATAAAATTGCAGCCTCAGCCCGGTAGCCGATTCCAAAGAGTAGTCCTTTCTTGTCATATAATGCACATATTTCAGCACCAACTTCAGCCTTGAGATTAGCTAAAATGCTTTTTATCTCATCAACTAAAGCTTGTTGTTTCAAAGTTGTTCAAACCTCTTTTACCCTAAATTCACAGAAGCGGCTACCTTTAGATACGCAACGACTTTCCTCAACTTCTACATCAAATCCTTTAACAAGCTTTAGATACCTTTGGAAGATACCCCTAACAAAGTAGCAACCTATTGAACTACTTCCAGCCAATGGTAGAGGCTTGGTGCAAATGTTAAGTCGACTCAGGCATTTGTTATCTTCTATCTCTATTACACCGAAACTATTTTTAGCGAAGAGAACAATTATTGAGCGTTTTAGCTCATGTAGGTCTCCGGCACATTCTTCAAACATGTTGTCAACCAACTTTGCACCTATATGATAAAAAAGTACTGCAGCACCAATAGGTCCTAATAGATTTGGTATTACTGTCTGTAGTGTGTCAATAAATTTACTGTTTGAATAGTTTGAATCAACTTCTTGTATAGACCGCTGCATAAAACTTTCTTTATCTACTAACATAGCTATTTGCCCAAGCATTTCTACCCCATCATCATTATCTATATCACACATATATAAGTTTTAAATACGACATAAAACTTATTTATATGGTATATCTATACTACAACCGACCGATATGATGCGAGCAAGCTCTAAAAAAGAGGGATGCAACCATAGACGTAAGGGGCTAACTGGTCTAGAGACAGCAATAATCCTCATCGCCTTCGTTATCGTCGCCTCAGCATTTGCCTTTACGGTGCTGAACATAGGATTTCAATCAACACAAAAGAGCCAAGAAGTCATAGCGGCAGGCATAGAAGAAGCATCATCAGTTATGGAGATAGATGGAGCTGTAATAGCTAAAAGCAACACCACCTATCTACATAACGTTAGCTTCATCATAAAACTTTCAGCAGGCAAGTCCCCAGTAGATCTAACTCAAGGTAAGCTCGCAATAACGTGGACAAGCGCAAACAAGCATGAAGACAACATCTATGATGGAACTAAAGCTACTGTAACACCGGTCTTTACATCTGATACCGACATGTACCTTAAATATGGAGACAAGTATAGGGTCTTCATTAATTTAAAGAATGATGGAGTTGACGACGAACTTCGAGCGAATGCTGAGTTTAAGATAGAACTTAAGCCTCCTAAAGGTGCGGTGCTTACATTATCTAGACGACTTCCGCCTGCTCTGGAGCCTGTCATGTTCCTCGGGTGAAGACTTAGAAAGGAGGATGTAGAGTTGCAGTTGAGTGATATATTGGTGCAAGCGGCTTCAGGTGTACTCGCTCTACTCCTCCTTACCTCATTTTTTTTCTTTAACAGACTTTTTAGAGGCTCTGCTCTGAGTCGTGGCTTGAACCTTTTTCTAGTAGGTTCCCTATTACTAACCCTCAGACCAAGCATATTAATAATACTTTACATCTTTGATTTGACTTGGATTTATGGTTGGTTGGATTTCTTTACGAGCGGGGTCTTTGTGGCGGGGCTTTTGTGGATTAAGAATCCTCTTGAGCGTTTAGCAAAATTAGCTTTAGATAAGAGTATTATCCGTCAACTTAATTTAGAAGAAGATTCTGTTAAGAGTTGATGGTAAACCACTACATCTTTGTTGCGAAGGATCATATTTGTGGTGGGGCTGTTATCGACGCCTTTACTATATTTGAAGATAGGGTGAAGAAGAGGCTTTGGGGGCTGACTAGATATGTAGCGCATAAAAGAAAGTTGAGTAAAGGGGATAAGGTCATCTTCTACGTAAGCAGTAAAAAGAAGAATCGACCAGCATTATTTACTGGATGTGGTGTTATAGATTCAAACCCCTACCTTGTGTCTGATGTTGAGAGGAGATTGTGTCTGGCATTGTTAGATAAATATAGCTACATAGTTGACCTAGCGGATATTGAAGTTTGGCCTAAACCTTTACCTTTTAAGAGTATACACGGCAACTTAACCTTCATCAAAAATAGTCAGAAGCCATTTGTGTACCTTCAAGGCGGCATAGTGAAGATAGGCGAAGAAGACTATCTTAAGGTATGTAATACAGCAAAATTATTTATGTCTTCTAATGATACCTTAAATGCGCATGGCAGAGCAGACGAGCTGGGTATATGATCCAATTTACTTTGACGCTACAGTGAGGAGAAGCGGTAACAGCTTAGTGATAACGGTGCCTCCAGAGTTAACGCGAAGAATGCTCATTTCAGAAGATCAACCTGTAAGGATTGTTGGTGCGGTTAAAATCGGCATGATGCTAGAAGGAGCCCTACTCATACATTTAGGTTTCTTCAGCTGCTCCGAAAGGGTCACAGCCATAAAGTGCGTATTCACACACCCTTCAGCCAAAGATGAAAAGCTACCGTTTATAGAGGAGTTAATTCATAGATATGCAGCAACAGACCATGAAATTAAGAAGGTTAAAGAGGGTATTGAAGTTAAGATTTACCTAGGGTCAATATTAAAAAACGGCTTTAGACCGAGAAGCGGAAGAGAGCTGCGAATGGTTATGGATGAGCTTAAAAGGCTAGCAGAAGCCAAAGGCTACACTGTAAACAATTTAGAGATTGTGGAAGAAACTGTAAACCTAGAAGGAGTAGACCCTTCGATAGTAGCACAAGCCCAAAAGCACAGCCCTACCAAAATATCTTACAAGTGGGTTATATAGCCTTATGTTAGAACTAACATAGGAGCTGAAGTTTTAACATTCACCCTTGTTAAGACACTATTTGGCGGGCCTGGTGGGATTTGAACCCACGACCTACTGGTTTCCCCGTTCAAGGCAGGATACGTCGTCCGTAAGAGCCAGCCGCTCTACCTGGCTGAGCCACAGGCCCTTCTATCATCTGGTGCTTTAGGTTTCCTATTTAAATTGATTTGTTTTCGTTTATACTCATCCTATCGCTCTTAATGTTATTATATGGTTGTATGATATTCGTGTTGGAGAGAGTGTTTTGACGCTTTACTTTGTTGGCTTGGGTTTAAGCGGGGTTGACGGGCTTTCGCTAGAGGGTTATAGGGTTCTTAAGAGTTGTAGGGTTGTGTATCTTGAGCGCTACACAAACCCATCTGCACCGTCCTCTAAGGAGTTAGGCGATTTTCTCGGTCGGGATGTTGTCGAGGTGTCAAGGGAGGTTGTGGAGGATGGTAGGAGGATTCTTAGTGAAGCTAGAGATGGGGATGTTGCATTAACATGCTCCGGAGATCCTATGGTTGCTACTACACATCAAGAGCTTCGTGTAAGAGCTGTAAAAGAGGGTTTAGAGACCCGCATAATCCACGGGGTATCTATAGTAGGCTGTATATCTGGAGAGCTCGGTCTTCATCAATACAAATTTGGAAAGATGGTAACGGTAACCACTTCTAAGCCGGCTCTCAACACGGTGCTCGACACGGTCTACTGGAACCTACTTAGAGGGCTGCATACCCTTCTGCTCCTGGAGTGGACGCCAAAGCATGCCTTAACACCAAACAGCGCTTTAAAGATGTTAAAGGAGGCGGATGAAGATTTGAGGTTAGGTGTGTTTAACGAAAACCTTTTTGTCATCGTGGTTGCGAGGCTTAGCCAAAGAAATCAACTTGTAAAATTGGCTCTGCTTAGAGAGGTGCTTGATGAGGATTATGGTGAACCGCCGTTTAGCATAGTTATCCCCGCTGATCTACATTTTACTGAAGTTGAAGCCTTGGAGACGCTATTTAAGTGTAGTGAGTGCAGTAAGGTTAATAACACGCTATATGTAAAGAGCAAGGCTAACCTTTTAGTACCTAAGTATGTAGAGAAGACTCGTGCGACGTTAGCTAAGGTTAGGAGAATGTTGGATGAGAGAAGAGGGCAGATTAATATGCTTGATCTGCTGGAGAATGTTGACTGCTACAGTAGCGATGCACTGAGGTTTTTAAATGAGGGGAAGTCTGAGCTTGCCATATTGAGCATAGGGTACGCAGAGGGGCTTCTAGATTCACTTCGCTTCCTAGGTTTGGTGGATGTGCCTTGGTAAGTAGGCAGATGAAGGAGGTTTTAGCGAAGACCTTCATACTGCAAGTGAAGCATGGGATGGTTAGATTTGAAGATCTGCTATCTACACTACCATTTAACACGGCTACATTAAGGAGCGTGCTTAAAGAAGCTGTTAAACGTGGATTGGTTAAGAAAGGCGGCGACACATATTCTTTGACCGAAAGAGGTAGAGGTAGGCTGAAGGTTATCTTAGCCGGCGGTGTATTCGATGTTATACACCCTGGACATATCTATACACTTAAGTCATCTAAGGCCTTGGGGGATGTGCTCATAGTTTCTGTGGCAAGAGATAAGACGGTTTTAGCGAATAAAGGGCATATGCCTCTAAATAGTGAATCTGAAAGACTGGAACTCGTTTCGTCGATTAGGTATGTTGACCTAGCGCTTCTTGGCAGTGAGTCAAATATCTTTGAGGTCGTTGAGTCTATACGACCAGATGTTATAGCTATAGGTTATGATCAGAAGCATAAAGAAGAGGATTTGCTGCGTGAAAGTGTGAAGCGTGGTATAAAATTAGAGGTAGTTAGACTAGATTCACCCAAACCCACTATAAAGACATCTACAATACTAAGGAGTAGAGATGTGTTAGAGGACTTCTAGTGGTTTGAATCATCTTCAGTCAAACGGATGTTAAGACTTACTTCAGCACCGTCCTTTAACCCAAGCCTCTCTCTCACATTCACAGGCGCTATAAACTCAACTACAGTATCATCGTAATGTGTGCGGTCTATAGCTAACACCGCTCCTTCTACCACATCGTTTAGCACAGCACGAAAACATCTAGCGCCTCCAAACGTCCTTTGCCCATCTTCAAATTCGTGAATTCGTATACCTCGGTAATGCTCTAACTCCCTTCTTAAACGCCTATCCAAAGTGGTTGAAAGCCTGATGTTTAGTGTGCCTGGGTAGGGGTCGAAGCCTAGTTTTGCTAGGAACTGTTTTCGATAGCCTTTTAATGAGACATAGTAGGCTCCCTCTCCGATTCCTGTAAAGACTCTACCTTTCAAGGTTATTGATTCTGGTAGCGTTTCTAATGCTTGCTTCAACTTATGGTAGATTTCGGCTAGGGCTTGAACACCTTTTTCGCTTAACCGTATTCCGTAGCCTCCTTTAACCCTTATTCGCTCCACATATCCTTCTCTTTCTAATTCAAGCAGATGATTTGATGCCGACTGCTGTGAACGCCCTATTCTCTTGGCTATTTCGGTCGTTGAGATTTTGACAGGTTCATCCTTTGCGCCCAGCATGAGTAGCTCTATTAGCGCTGGTATGAGGGCTGGTTTAATCTTTGACTGTTTAACTCCAGCACCGTGCAATCCTATCCGCCTCTTTCAACACAACAGGGTATCGTAAGCCTAGTAGTTGAATTATTCTTTTTACACCATTTAATCCTATTTTATACCCTGGGCTAATATAGAAGGCTTTACTTCCTTCTGGTTTGACGCGATAGCCTACACATCTACTCTTGTAAAATATTCTTGCTAATACTTTATTACTCTCTTTAACTTCACCAACCAACAGCCTTTTGGCTACACCTATTGTTGGCTTATCTAGTAAGATCCCTATTATCGTTGCTAAACCCGCTTTTCGTGGATGCGCTATACCGTGGCCGTCCACGACAATTAGGTCGGGTGTTGTTTTTAGATTTTTGTATGCAGCTAGTAAGAGGGGGGCTTCTCTAGCGTAAAGTAGTGTAGGTATGTATGGAAATTGAGAACGACCTTTGACTATGCTTTTTTCAACTACCCCTTTGCCAATTTGTAAGATGACTGCTGCTGCCGTTGCTGTTTCGTTTCGGTATGCTACGTCGAGTCCACAGACCTTTTTTATGTTTGGTTCTTTACCCGCTCTATAAAGCTTCGCGAGAGCGGTTTGTATTATCTGGTAGAAGATTATTTGATCTGGTGTAGGTTCTAAGATCATCCTCACACTCGAAGTGTTTTCTGCAAGTCTTTTATGAGCGCACTGCGTCTTAATTCCTCTGTCACAATGGCTCTTGTGTCTTCGATAAGCACTCTGGCGATGTCTATCTTTCTTCTGATTCCTTGGACGATGTGGTCGTATGCCGCGAAGGGTGTTAGTGAAGCGTAGACGTTCTCCATCGCTCTGAAGAGCCTTATGGCTTCTTTTACCTTACCCTCCCTTAAGCGGTCATAGACCATTCTTTTGATTTCTCCAACCGCATCTAAGATGCCCAGTAGATAGGGGATATCTTCTACGCCCAGCTCTTCTTGTGTTGGCGCCTGCTTCTTCTTTGATACTGCTACGGTTATCGATGCTTCGACATATTCTGCTGCTGGTTGGGTTAAGTATTTTTGGAGATCATTACCAGCAATCTTAGAGGTTTTGAGTAGAACTTTTTTTGATTCTTTTAGTAGTTGTTCAGCATCCTTCTTCCTTCCAGCGTGCACATTTATGATGGCTTTAGATGCGTTAAGTGTTATTGAGCGCATATCTCTCAAGATCTTTTCCCGTCGCTCCTCTATCTCTTTAAGCCTAGATTCTATTCTACTTAAGGTGTCTGCATCTATCAAGTTCTCCATTTTACCTCTTTTAATTGATTTAGCCGCTAAAAATATCTTTCGAGCGAGACTGCAGTATGGAACTGAAGGTGTATTTGTCTATTTATATCTAGGTTTCGTATCTTGACTATTTTTGGAAGCCTGCCCTTTCTGCCAACATATCTACCTTTTACGATAAACACGCCGTAAATGTGGTCTATTTTATCTGCTTCCTCAAGCCCCTTCTGCACCGCAGCTTCGTCATCACCTCTAACCACATTACATATCCTTGTAGCAGCAGCATCAGCTAAAGCAGCGCCTTCAGCGTAAACAACAGCCGCGTCAGCTTCGCCAAAACTAATCGCATGACTGATAGTCGCTGAGCTGGTAGCCAACCCAGCCATTAAACAGCTAGCTTCAAGCACAAAGCCTATCTTAGAACTAATAGGAGAGTTGCCCGCATACAAAGCCACACAAATCTCCCTATCCGTAGCAGCTGATACTTCACCACCATTCTCTACAACTTTCACTCTGCATCCAATCTTAGCCATGCTTTTAACCGCCAAATCGGCTAAAGCACCGGGTAAAGCAGCCATAGGCCCTACTTCTGCTTCTTCTGCTGCCCTGCAAGCTAATTTCGCCGCTTCTGGCGCGTCTTCTATTGGGCTTATTGGTTTGAGCGCGTATCTGAATCTTAGGTCTTTTCTTATGTAGTCTTCAAGTAGTATTCTCTGGTTGTAGATAGTTTGTATGGCTATGTTTATAGCTTCTTCTTTATCTGATATTACATTTAGGTTCGATTCTTTGATTCTTGCCTTTGCTCGATACAGTCCTCTTTGATATATTTGGTATATCCTCGGCGGGGCTATTTCTCCATTTAGATCAGTTGGATAGCTCTTCGTGGGCAAGCTTTTACACATATGCCACAACCTATACACCTTTTAGCATCTATCTCTATGTCAAGATTTTCGTCGAAGCTGATGGCTTTAGAGGGGCATGGTGAGATGCATGCGCCGCAAGATATGCATAATCCTTTATCCACTTCTACTAAGCTTCTAAGCTCGATAACCTCTAGTCCGGATGACCGAAGTTGTTGTAGCGCATTCTTTAGAGCTGAGCCTTGTGTAGCTATATCTATAACCATTTCACCTTCTTTAGGTGTGAGTTTGGCTTCAAGTATGTTGATGAGCAATCCTGTCTTCAAGATGATCTCAGCCAAAATGGGTTTTGAGGCTACTTCATGCGAGTAGCGTAGTTTTACCTTCAAGCAGCTCGCCTCCCTACAAGTTTTCTTGAAATATCATCTGAGGTTATCAACCCTTTTACATGCATAACATCATCGACTACTGGCAACCCAGAGATGTGGTATTGAGCCATCCGCTTTGCAACTTCGTCAACCCTTTCATCTTCTTTTGCTGTTATAACTGTTCTTGTCATTATTTCTTTTAGTTTGTGCTTGTCTTCAGCAAGAGCTTTAGTTAGGTCCCAAGTCGTTACAATGCCTATCAACACACCGTCTTCACTTATAATAGGTATGTGATCTATGTTCTTTTCAACGATGAGTCTGGCAACCTTCTTTACTTCGTCCTCGGGGCTTGCTAAGATGAGCTCTTGGAGGGGCATCATTAGGTCTCTGACAGTCACTTCACGTTTCTTAATCTTGAGAGGTTTAAACTCTCTGTAGCTCGGTAGCAACTCTATAGGTCGCTGAAGAAAGAACTCTTTATTTTCGATTTGCTTCTTCAACACCTCAGCTATCTTTCTGGCAACTTTAACGCTTGATAGAGGTGATGAAGGCACCTCTTTGTCTCCTATTAGTACTCTTCCAGACTTAAGCTCAGCATAGTTGCTCTTCTTAACTATAGGTCTATCTCGAGATGGGATGCTGTAATCGAGTATATCCACAGGGATGTCTTCATCTTTTAGCGCCGCAGTTGACGCCACACGCATGTTTATGAGGGGTATGGGTATGCCTATGCCAACATAAAGTGTCGTCCCATAGTTTTGGAAGACTGCGCCCTTAAGGTACTCTGGGCTCATACCTTTTAAGTCTCCTTTAACAGCCAGTGTTGCAAATCCGCTTTGAGGTTTATGTTGTGTGCCCTCGCCTACAACATAACCTACTCCTCCTCCTAGGAATATTCGTGTTCCGAAACCTATGGTTTCTAAGCCTAGATCTTTGTAGAGCGGGCTTAGCTGCCCAGAACCAGAGAATGTTATGTTGCCGTATCTCGGTAGAAGAGTGCCCATGTATGTGTAGAGGATGCGGTCTGAGCTGTTAGTGGCTGAGTTATACCTTTGGTAAGCATTACGAGGGTTATATAGGTAGGCTTGATTAAGATCCTCTAATACGATAGTGGTCTCTAGGCTACGTCTAGGGTAGCAGTCTGTGCCGTATGATTCAGCCCTCAGCTCAATTTCCTTACCCGACACAAGATCCTCTATAACATGACCACCGCCATATTCAAACGGTCTGGTTTCACTCATAGCTGCTGCACCTAAATATGCATCTACAGCAGCAAGACCCTTGTATGCTGGGACATCGTTGAGCCAACATCTTATCATCTTTATAGGTGGTTCAGAGTGCCCGAAGTTCATGAAAGCGCCTGAACTACACATTGCGCCAAATGTGCCAGTAGTGACTATATCTACCTCTTTAGCAGCCTTCTCTAAGCCGCTCTGCTCGACTAATTCGATGAATTCTTCAGCGGTCATTACGATAGCGTCGCCACGCTTAATCTTCTCATTTATCTGCTCATATCCTCGGAGTTCCTCTCTGCCTCTTTCCATAATCAAGATTCCACGCCATATACGCGCACAAATAGTGTTTAACAATATTACTATGTTCTTTTTTAGTAAAACTTAAATTTAAATTATACTATACATATAGAAATTAGAAAGAAACTAAATGATTCAAAGACCGAAAAATAAATGGCTAAAAAAAGTAGACCAAAAGATTTAACTATTATAGTTAGGGATGGAAACCAACTCCGGCGAACATTCATGCAAACACCCAACGGCAATATAATAGCATACTTTACAATGGAAGTTGGTTTATCGAGTGAAATACCTATTTACAGCGGTGGGTTAGGGATACTTGCAGCAGACACCCTAAGAGCTGCCGCAGACCTAGGCATACCATTTGTTGGAGTAACTTTACTTAATAGGCGAGGCTACTACAAGCAGAGCCTAACACCAGAGGGAAAGCAGATAGAGGAGTTAGATGAATGGGATCCATCTAAGTATCTGACGAAGCTTCCTACAGAAGTCACCGTTGGGTTGGAAGGTAGAAGCGTTAAGGTTGGCGCTTGGAAGTTAGAAGTAAAAGGTGTCGATGGTTCTCGTGTTCCTCTCATATTTTTAGACACAAATCTTGATGCAAATACAGCCATCGATAGGGAGATTACGTCTTTGTTATATGGAGATGACCGAGCCTATAGGTTGAAGCAAGAAGCGATTTTAGGCATAGGTGGGGTAAGGATGCTTGATACATTGGGCTACTCTGTAAAGAAGTATCATATGAATGAGGGGCATACGAGCTTCGTTGCATTAGAGCTGCTCAGAAGATATGAGATGGATGCAGAAGCGGTTAGAAGGAGATGTGTCTTCACAACACACACCCCCACAAACTCTGCCCACGACATCTTCCACTATGACTTGGTAAAGAGCATCTTAGGGGATATATTGCCTGAAGAACACCTAAGAAGATATGGCGGGCACGACGCCCTCAATATGACACTACTCGGATTAAATTTAAGCGGTTTCGTAAACGGGGTTAGTAAAAAGCACGCTGAGGTTTCTAAACAGCTCTTCCCAAACCATGACATAAAAGCTATAACCAATGGTGTGCATTCATACACTTGGGTCTGCAGAAGCCTAAGAGCACTATACGACAAATACTTACCCGGGTGGAGTAAAGAACCAGAGCTTTTAAGCAGAGTAGATATTATACCCAGCGACGAGCTCTGGGAAGCACATATGGAGGCCAAGAAGGAGCTGATAGATTTTGTAAATCAGAAGACCTCAAACAACCTAACCTATGACGCTTTAACAATAGGCTTCGCTAGAAGGGCGACTGGATATAAGAGGCACACATTGGTCTTCTCAGATTTAAGAAGATTGAAGAAAATAGGAAAAGTGAATAAACTTCAGATAATAATGTCTGGGAAAGCGCATCTAAACGACATCTACGGAAAAGAGATGATAGAAGCGGTCCACCGCCACATGAAGGAGCTAAGCGGCTGCATAAAGACAGCATACCTAGAAAACTACAACATTTCCATAGCGGCGAAAATGGTCGCAGGGTGCGACGTCTGGCTCAACACACCACTACCGCCTTATGAAGCTTGTGGAACGAGCGGAATGAAAGCAGCGCACAACGGTGTGCTGAATTTTAGTGTGCTGGATGGGTGGTGGCTTGAAGGCTGGGTTGAAAACGTTACCGGGTGGGCTATAGGGCCGCATCCAGATGCTCAGATTTCTGCGGAGGAAAGGTATATGAAGGAACTTGAAGACCTCTATGCGAAACTGGAATACATAATACTACCTAAATATTACAAAGCAAGAGGTGAATGGATCAATATGATGAAGAATTCTATAAAGATCTTAGCGCCAAGATTCAACACCAACTTTATGCTTCATAAGTATGTTGTCTCAGCATACCTGCAGTAAATAGTTGGGAGTTGGTTAGTTAGATAACTTTTTAAATATACAGATTATTTTCAGCAAAAGTATGCCTAATCTGAATGTACTTGTTACTGGGGCATCAGGATTCATCGGGCGACATATTACATCATACCTCTCTAAAAGAGGCTTTAACGTCTATACTACAGACCTTAGAGGAGCTGATGTGAATGGTGATCTGTCTAACAGAGAGTTTGTGCTTCAAGTGCTTGGTAAGCTTGATTTTGACGCTGTGGTTCATCTTGCTGCAATAACTGACATCAAGCTGAGCCTCCAAGACCCGTATGGAACATATCTTGTGAATGACTTTGGTACACTAAACATCTTAGATGCTGCGGCGTCAAAAGGTGTTGAGAGGTTTATATATGCAAGTTCAGCTAATGTTTATGGGCTGCCTCTTGAACTGCCAGTCAAAGAAGAAACTTCTTTCAACCCAAGAACGCCATATGACTTCTCTAAGGTTATTGGTGAGTACCTTGTTAGAAGTTATGTGATGCATAAAGGGTTAAAGGCTACGGTGCTTCGCTCTTGGAAGATCTTTGGGGAGTATGAGAGGCTTACAGCTGCTATACCTAACTTTATAAGATGCTGCCTACAAGGAGTGGATATACCACTCTATAATGGTGGAGCTGACACTACTGACCCCTATTATGTTGAAAACTACGCCAAAGCGGTTGAACTATGTCTACTTAACCCTCAAGCTATAGGGGAGGTGTTCAATGTAGGCACGGGTGCAGAACGCTCCATTAGGCAAGTAGCTGAGGAGGTGAAGAGGTTAACTAATTCCGATTCAAAACTTTTGATTCTACCTCCTAGGAGTGATGCTGAGCGTGAGCCTATGAGAAGCTACCCAGATGTTTCTAAGATTAAAAAGAAACTCGGCTACGAACCAATGGTTTCATTTGAAGAGGGGTTAAAGAAGACTATAAGCTGGGTTAAAGAGGTGATAGGATAAATGTTAGGTGTGCAGCTGAGCTTGCTAGACACTCAGCTCTTGCAAGATCTCAGATATGTCCGTTGCTGAAAATCCCTCTGGTGTGTTTAGCCTCTGGTTAGCCGGTGGATTAGATAGGTATGCGCGGAGCCTCTGCTCTAACCTCTGTTCATATGTTGGCATAGTCTCATTTTGGTAGAAGACGCCTATAGGTATATGGTCACCCCATTCTAACGAGAGCTCGATTACCTTATAGATCTTTGCCATAACCTGCTCCTTAGTCATATCGGCTCTAACAACGGGATCATACCCCAAGTCTTCAAGCCTATACACTCTAGGCCTCGGCTTCTTGGTTAGCGGGTCTAATCTATCTTCACCAGAGTAGAAGGCCTTTGTGTTGACATCGTTATAGGTTGGGCAAGGTTGAAGCACATCTATAAAGGCGAAGCCCTTATGTCTAATCGCCTTCACCAACAGATCTTTAAGATGCTTGATATCATAGGCATATCCTCTAGCTATGAATGTGACGCCAGCAGCTAGGGCTAAGAAGATCGGGTTAACAGCATCATTGATATTAGGCTCAGGTATAGCCTTGGTTTTAACACCAAGCTTCAGAGTGGGGGAAGCCTGACCCTTTGTAAGCCCGTAAACACCATTGTCGTGCACTATGTAAGTCACATCTACATTTCGCCTACCGGCGTGAACAAAGTGACTTACACCTATACCTAACCCATCACCATCACCGCTAACAGCTATAACCTCAAGATTCGGGTTCGCTAACTTCGCACCTAAAGCGTATGGTAAAGGTCTGCCGTGTAGTGTGTGTATACCATAAGCCTTAACAAAGTGGGGAAGTTTACCTGAGCAGCCTATCCCAGAGAAGATTGCTACTTGATGAGGCTCTAGATTAAGTTCAGCCAAAGCAGACTGAAGAGCACTCAGGATGCCGAAGTCTCCACATCCTGGGCACCAGTCATTGTGTATCTGCTCTTTAAAATCAGCTAATTTAAGCGCCAAGTGTGAGGACCCTCCTTTTTGGTGCCGTTCCTTCAACCACATCTTTTAAAGATTGATATACTTCGTCTTGGAACATGGGTCTGCCGTTATATTTTACGATGTAGTTGCTAACTTTAATGCCCGTCTTTTCTGTTATTAAACCTCCTAGCTGACCAGAGTAGTTCATTTCAACATCTATAACCTTTGAGTCTTCAAGTATTTTTGATATATCGTTTGAGGGCAGAGGGCATAACATCTTGATTTGGAGAAAGCCTATTTCTATACCCTCTTCACTTAGATGATGTATTGCATCTAAGATCGCGCCTTTAGTCGAGCCCCAGCTTACAACCTTAAACTTCGCATCCTCGCTACCAAAATATTTGATCTTCTCGCCGAGGGGAATCTCAGAATCAGCCAATTCTAGTTTACTCATACGCTTATCCATCATCATAACCCTATTTTCAGGATTTTCATTTATGTGCCCTAATTCATCGTGTTCATCACCAGAATTCCAGAAGACACATCCTTTTGTACCGAGCTTTACTCTTGGCGATATTCCTGATGGCGTGTAGGCAAAACGCTTATACTCACCTCCTGCACTCTTAACCTTCACTATATCCTCTTCGCTTAGAAGGTTGCCACGCTCTATCCTAACGATACTAGGATCTAGCTTAACTGTCTGATTACTATTAGCTAAAGCCTTGTCTACCAGATGAATAACCACCGTCTGATACTTTTCAGCATAATTGAAGGCTTGGGCAGCATCGTAGAAAGCTTCCTCAATATCGCCAGAGGCTATAACAATTCTAGGGAACTCGCCATGCCCAGCGTGAAGAGCGTATCTAAGATCACCTTGCTCGTGCCTTGTAGGTAGACCAGTGGATGGGCCGCCTCTCTGATACAATGTGACGACTACCGGCACCTCGTTCATACCAGCCCACCCTAGTCCCTCAACCATAACGGAGAATCCTGGTCCTGAGGTTGATGTAGCTGCGCGTGCACCCGCTAATCCGGCTCCTGTTGCGCTTGTTAATGCTGCGAGTTCATCTTCTGTTTGGAAGACCACTATAGAGCCTACTTCATCCTTTCCGTTTAGTCTAAAGATGGCGCGGGCTTCCAGAAAGATGCTTTCATCTGCTGCTGGTGTAATCGGATAGTAGCTTTGGAATCTGCAGCCACCAACTAACTTGCCTAGAGCGATAGCTTCATTACCAGTTAATAGTAGGCGTTTTCCGTTTGGTTGGCTTTTGAGCTTATATGGAAAGGATGCGCTATAGTGATTCTTAACATATTCATATGCGATCTTTGCGCCTTCGATGTTTTCTTCAACAGCCTTAGCCTTTCCTCTAAAAACATTTTTTATTGCTCGCTCTATGTAGGTTATTTCGAGCTCGACCAACGCTAGGCTTGAAGCAACAGCCAAGACATTAATCATTCTCGCTAATTCACTAAATTTCTTCTCCGACTTCTTAGATATTTCAGTCAATATTTCATCATAAGGTAGGGGGTATGTATGCACACCTCTTCTTCTACATTCTTCTATCAAACTCTCTATAGTTAAGTTAAGACCTTGCGCTTCGAGGCGTTTTATTAGACGATTGACCACAATCTTATCTAGAGTAGGTATGCTTGTAATTTTCTTATCTAAGGTCTTAGGATCATAGATCACACCCCCGCCGGTGGAAACCTCATCGTAGTGAACAGCAAGCGTCTCTTCATCAAAGGAAGCTAAGAGGTCTACTTTACTCGTTAAGGATCTTACAGGTTGACTGTTGACCTTCAACTGAAAATAGCTGTGCATACCCTTTATGTTAGAATGATATTCTCTTTTTCCATAGATCTCAAGACCAGCCAAGCCGCAGGCTTTAGCGAATATGTTCGCTGAGGTGTCTACTCCGCTCCCCTGCTGACCGCCAACCATATATGTGAAGTTATTTAGCATAGAACTAACCGCCTGTTGCTCTTCCATAGCCTAAAGCACAGTCGCAGTCATCAACCTTTCCACAGTAGGGGCAAGCGCAAACACACTTCTCAAGAGGCATATGACACTTGTCGCAGAAGGCTTCTGCAAACGCTGGACCAAGTGGTAATATGCATAAAACTTCAGGAACTTCTTCTTTGATGGTGTTAAGTATCCCTTTTTGAAGCTCGAAGGCTAAAAGTTTGCAGTCAGAGCAGGCTTCAGAGGGTCTAAGTTTAAGGATGCCCTTTTCGAATCCTTCGTAGCGTAGGGCTGCGTCTTCACCGATTTCTCTATTTATTCGCGCTATAACCGCTTTTATTCTCTCTTCAAGTGTAGCCATAGCCTTACTTCACCTCTGATGCCATAAAATTGTTTGCATTTATGCGCAACGCTTCTTTGGTTGACATCAAGATATTATAATTGTGTTCAATCAATTTAACTCTTTATATTTTTAGCTGAATAAGTTCAGGAGCAAGTTTAAAGCATAGGATTAGATAGAATGGTAGGAGAAGTGTCTGACATGGGGAACGCAACCTCACCCATAGAATTCCTTATGGAGGCAAGAGGGAACCTTTCAGCCTTAGCGCCCCTCAAAATTATTCTTAAGCAGAATATCCCCAGCATCAATCTCCCATCATTTAAGATAGACGAGCAAGCTGAGGGGACTAGTTTGGAGGTTCCCAGATGGGTGGGTGAAATATTGATTAATCTTGGTTTAGCATACACGCCAAACGAAGGGTTCGAAGTAGAACTCTTCAAATCGCTCAGCAGAGAGCGAATGCAAGGACCTCTGCAACTTTCAACCTTAAAGAAGGATTTTTATGTTAATCTGAAGGTCTTTCTTGAGGACCTATCAAAGAAGGCTCGTAGCGACCCTAAGTTTGTTGCGCAGTTGGAGAAGGATGCTGCAGCTGCGAGAGATCTCATGAGGTATAGAGTTCAGAAGCTTCTCTACATAGCTTCAGCCTCAGCTCTACCCGTGGATTTAGTTGAGAAGACTACGCCTGAAGAACAGAAGCTCGTTGAAGCTGTCAAAAGTTTGATAAAAGGTTGGTTATCTTCAGTGATAGGTGAAGCGTGATGGCTGAACTCACACAAGCGAGTCTGCAGGACATACTCAGCGACTTCCTCAAGACCTTTAGAGATAGAAGTGGCGTGTTAAAATATAGGGAGCGTATATCTCAGATACCCCCATCAGGCGCAAAATCTCTTCTTGTAGACTTTGATGATCTATCATTCTTTAATGTTGATGTAGCAGAAAAGCTCTGTCGTGAACCAGATGAGACACTTGCAGCCTTTAATCGCGCAGCATACGAAGCCCTTAGAGTTGAAAACGCAACATATGCTGAGAGGATACGGAATGAGCTGACCGTCAGAATCAGAGGGTTACCAACCAGGGTTGAATTAAGACGAATAACAACCGAGTATTTAGATCAGCTTATTTCAGTCGCGGGAATGGTGGTGCGCACATCAGAATTAAGGCCTCTGGCAGTAAAGGCTGCTTGGCGATGTAGAAAAGGTGGGCATATCACGATGATAGAGCAGAAAGGGCTTATCCTACAGAAACCTAGAAGATGCCAAGAGTGCGATGAAGCTAAAGAATTCGAGTTAGATCCAAAGAAGACAGAGTTTGTAGACTATCAAGTCATAAGAATACAGGAATTACCCGAAGAGCTACCGGCTGGGCAGCTACCTCAAACAACAGATGTAAGCTTAATAGGAGACCTTGTAAACAAAGCAAGACCAGGAGATAGAGTAATAGTAACTGGAATCTTGAGGGCCGAGCCTGAAACTGCTCAAGCGGGAGTCAAGTTTAGACTCTTCAGATCTAGGTTAGATGGCAACAATGTAGAAACTCTAGGAGAAACACCTGAGAAGATTCAGATAACAAAGGAAGATGAGGAGATCATAAAGAGCATCGCTTCACAAACCGCAGCGTATGAAAGACTGATCTCATCAGTTGCGCCATCCATCTACGGATACGAAACACAAAAGGAAGCTATACTACTTCAGATCGTAGGTGCGCCTCAACGCGTTCTTGAAGATGGTACGACGCTAAGAGGGGATATAAATGTGCTTTTAATTGGCGATCCAGGAACAGCTAAATCTGAAATGTTAAAGTATGTGGCTAGAGTTGCACCTAGAGCACTTTATACTTCTGGTAGAGGTTCTACAGCTGCTGGTCTTACGGCTGCTGTTGTTAGAGAGAAGACGGGGATGATGATGCTTGAAGCTGGAGCTGTCGTCTTGGCTGATCAAGGCTTGGCTTGTATTGATGAGTTTGATAAGATGAGACCTGAGGATAGAAGCGCTTTGCACGAATGTATGGAGCAGCAGACTTGTAGCGTAGCCAAAGGTGGTATAGTGGCCACATTGAACGCTAGAACAGCCATACTTGCAGCGCTAAACCCTACATTTGGCAAATATGATCCGCATCATAATTTGACGGATAATGTTAACTTACCCATTCCGCTTCTTACAAGGTTTGATTTAATATTTGTTTTGAGAGATCTTCCTGAGAGGTCTGGCGATGAGAGAGTTGCAAGACATATTCTTGAGACACATAGGAAGGGTGCATTCGCCACTCCCCCGCCTATCAGTATAGACCTTTTACGGAAATACATAATTTACGCTAAGAGAATCAACCCAACGCTTACGCCTGAAGCTGAAGAGAAGCTGCTGGAATACTATCTCAAGATGAGAAGTGTGGGGGACGCTGCTATGATAACTATTACACCTAGGCAGCTCGAGTCGTTAATTAGGTTGGCAACAGCTAGAGCGAGGCTTATGCTGCGTGATAAGGTAAATGAGGAAGACGCGTTAAGAGCGATATCGCTAATGGAAAGGATGCTCAGCACAGCAAGCGTTGATGTAAGAACGGGCAAAGTAGACTTTGGAGTCTTACACGGTAAACCTCTAAGCGAGAGAACACTGCTCGAAACGGCCTTAGAAGTCTTTAAGTCTCTTACCGGAGCAGAGCAGAAACCTGTAGATGGCAAGGCATTCATAGACGAGCTCATTAAAACTGGAAAGTTCAAGAGAGAAGATGCTGAGCGTATGCTACAGATACTACATAGAAGTGGGCAGATATATGAAGTAAAACCAGGCTACTTTAGAAAAGCTGTGTGAGCAGACCCTTTGCGAATAAGGGAAATACCCATACCCAGAAGCTTGGCTGACCTCTTAGAGGAGATGGGGTATGTAGAGCTTTACCCTCCTCAAGAGGAAGCTGTGAAAAGAGGTGTGCTTCAAGGCGAAAGTGTTCTTCTAACTACACCTACTGCTAGCGGTAAGACCTTAGTTGCACTGCTTGCTGCGGGTAAGAGGATTTTAGAGGATGGATGTAAGGTTGTCTATCTAACACCTTTAAGGGCTCTGGCTGCTGAAAAGTTTGAAGAATTTAAGATACTTGAATCTTTGGTTAAGCCTAATGGATCGATGGTTAATGTGCGCATTTCGACTGGGGACTATGATTCTTCTGGCGAGTTTCTTAGGGACGGTGATTTGCTTATACTCACTAACGAGCGGTTTGACTCTATACTTAGACACGGTGCGTCTTGGTTGGATGATGTTAAGCTCTATGTGGCTGATGAAGTTCACCTTGTTGGCTCGCCTAGAAGAGGAGCGACTTTAGAAAGCATATTGACCAAGATTAGAGCCTTCTCAGCTGATTCTCAAATAATAGGTTTGAGTGCCACGATAACCAACGGCTCTACAATAGCTAGGTGGCTTAACGCCGAGCTTATCAACATCAATTGGAGACCAGTCAAGCTCGTTGAGGGAGTGTGGGAGCACGGTAGGATCATATATGCTGATGGTAGGGTTAAAACTGTTAGGAATACTGGTAGAGGGGCTGCGATAGATGTAGCTGCAGATGTGCTTGAAGACGGAGGGCAAGCATTGATCTTTGCTGATACTAGAAGAAGAGCTGTAAGCTTGGCTTCAAAGGCGTCTGAAGTTACTAAAAGCTATTTGACAGATAGAGAGAAAGAAGAATTGGATAAATTAAGCAGAAGCATATTAACTGAAAGTGAAGAAACCTCTTTAAGCAGAGCACTAGCTGAAGCGGTTCAACTCGGCTCAGCCTTTCACCACGCTGGACTAGCACCTATACACAGAAGAATCGTAGAGGAAGCTTATAGAAAGAGGTTGATAAAGATCTTAGTGGCGACACCAACACTCGCTGCTGGTGTAAATCTTCCAGCTAGGCGAGTTGTTATATCCAGCCTCTACCGATACGATGCAGAATACGGTGGACAGAACCTAATTTCTGTGCTAGAATACAAGCAGATGTGTGGTAGAGCTGGTAGACCTAAGTTTGACGAAATCGGTGAGACGATTCTAGTAGCGTCGCCCTCTTTTACCAAAGAAGAGCTATTCGAAAACTACATAAAAGGCGAGCCTGAGCCGATAACATCTCAGCTAGCAGAAGAAGGCACACTTCGGACACATCTTTTAGCTACAGTAGCTAGCATACCTGGGTTAAGTGATGAAGATATTGAGGAATTCTTTTCTAATACACTCTTCGCGCTTCAGTATAGGCGCCCAACCGTCAAGATTAGGTTAAGCAGATGCCTAGAGAAACTGCTTCGCGACGAGTTGATAGTTAAAGTCGGTAAAAGATATATGGCGACAGAATTCGGAAAGAGAATATCATTACTCTACATAGACCCCGAGACCGGCGTGCTCTTTAAGAGAGCGCTGCAGCGGTGCAAGATAGGTCGGAGATATGATGCCGGTTTTATTCACTTGATCTCAATAGCCCCAGATATGTCGCCTAGGTTAGGCTTAAGAAGCAAAGACACAGTGGAAGCTCGGGAATATATAGAGGAGCATTATGATGAGTTCCTTATAGAACCATATGGAGATGAAAACTACATAGGAGACATAGAGCCATTCAGAAACCTGCTTGTATTAGATGCTTGGATAAGAGAAGCTAGCGAAGATACCATCTTAGAGAAGTATGGTGTAGAGCCAGGAGACCTTTACAGAATCACTGAAAACGGCGAATGGCTACTTTACTCCTTGAAGGAGATAGCTAAGATGCTTCAAATTAATCATATTGTTGACGCGATAGAGGAGATGAGGCTCAGAGTCAAGTATGGTGTAAGATCTGAACTTCTACCCCTCACTAAGCTAGAAGGTATAGGGCGTGTTAGAGCAAGAGCGCTATACAGTCGAGGCTTTACAGACCTATCAAAGCTCGCTTCAGCCAAAGAAGAGCAGCTATCAGCCATACCTAAAATAGGACTGGCATTAGCTAAAAAGATAAAGAAACAGGTTCAAAACATACTATGAACCCAGTAAGCGGGTTAGCAGCCTACTTAGGCAGAGGCGAAGAAGACAAGTTAACGAAGATACTTCAACAGATGCGGCGAAGAGCAACATACGGCTATACACTATATTCAGAATGTAGTGATGCGTGTATCCGCGATGAGGGAGAAGGCTCCCAGCAAGCAAAGGTAGGGGTGTGCCTAAGGTTCGAAGGAGAGCTACCCTCATTACCTATGCACGGCGAAATCTATGAGCCAGAGCAGTTTGACTTAGAAAGGCTACACCTTCTACTTATGAATGGTTGCTTTGACGAAGCGGCTGAGCTGCTAAATTCTGTCGACGGAGCCTACTCGATGATTATAGTTGGTAAAGATGAGGTGACGCTGATAAGAGACCACCTAGGTCAAAAACCACTCTACTACACGCAAAAAACCGACTATATCGCAGCAGCCAGCGAGAAAGCAGCGTTAGAAGCATTAGGGTTCGATGCAATAGAAGCACCTAAGGCGTCTATTCTTTACCTATCTTATGATGAGAAGCAACACTATCCAATCAAAGTTGAAAGAGGCGAACCTTCCATCGACAACCTTGATGCGGCTGCTGAAGCTGTTTTAAAGCTGCTTAAACGTTCACTAAAGGCGAGATTAAGCAAGCCTGAAAGCACAGTTCTAGGGTTTTCAGGCGGTTTAGATAGTGCGATTCTAGCCAAGTTGGCATCTTGTGAAAAAAATGTTAAGATGTTATGCATCGGCATAGAGGGTTCTAGAGATTTAGAGTGGAGCAGTAGAGCGGCAGAGTTACTCGGTCTAGACTTTGAAGCCTACATTATTCAAGTCGAAGATGTAAAAAAGGCTAGCAGCAGATTAAGAAACACCATCTTCAATCCACTTAACCTAAGCATAGCAGTTGGAGTGGAGCTTATGGCTAGCAGAGCTAGAGAAGAAGGTTATGAGAGCCTTATGCTTGGGCAACTAGCGGATGAACTCTTTGGGGGGTATATGCGCTACCAAAACGCTTACAAGTTGAAGGGTGTAGGGGAACTACAGAAGCTTATGGTTGAAGATGTTTTATCATCTCAAAGGGGGTTAGAGAGGGATGAATATGCTTCAGCACCATATGTAGACCTATGCCTACCCTATGCATCTAAACCATTAGTTGAATATGCTCTTAAGATACATCCTGAGTTGAAGGTGGATGCAAACAGAAGAAAGATAGTTTTAAGGCGGGCTGCTGAAATGCTTAACCTACCGAGAGAAATAGTTGACGCACCGAAGAAAGCCCTACAATACAGCACAGGCATACACAAGATAATTATAGAAGAAACTAGAAACCCTTATAATACAAGCAAGTAATAAAAAAGAATAGGATAGAGTAGGAGATTCTATTCAGGTGGATTAAATGAGCCAACAAAGGTTTCCAATCAAAAGGATAAGCCCAGTGGAGCACCGAATCGAAGCAGGCTTCAAACCGGAAATGAAGGTTCCAGTTACGATATACGCCAGTGACGAACTCTTATCCAAGATGCTCACAGATAGAACCATAGATCAAGCTGTTAATGTAGCCCACCTACCCAACCTATACAAGCACGTAATAGTGCTTCCAGACGGGCATGAGGGCTACGGCTTCCCAATAGGAGGGGTTGCTGCGAGCGATGCTGAGAAAGGGGTGGTTTCACCCGGTGGGGTGGGCTATGATATAAACTGTGGTGTCAGATTGATTAGAACGAACCTTACGGAGAAGGATGTCAGACCCCATTTGAAGGAGCTTCTTCAAACTATATACAGGATGGTGCCTTCAGGGCTTGGAAGCCAAGCTATAATAAAACTTTCCTCGAGTGAATTAGATAATGTGTTAAGTGAAGGTGTGAATTGGGCTATTTCAAAAGGTTATGGGTGGAGTCAAGACAAAGAGATGTGTGAAGAGCAAGGTGTGATGAAAGGTGCAGATCCATCTGTTGTCTCAAACACAGCTAAGAGTAGAGGTGCGCCTCAACTGGGAAGCCTAGGTTCTGGAAACCACTTCCTTGAAGTTCAGCTTGTGGACAAAATATTTGATAAAGAAGCCGCATCAAAATATGGAATAACAGAAGAAAAACAAGTAGTCGTCTTGGTGCACACGGGTTCAAGGGGCTTGGGGCATCAAGTCTGCAGCGACTATCTTAGAATAATCGAAGCGGCTTCAAAAAAATATGGCATAAATCTACCAGATAGGGAACTAGCGTGCGCACCAATGTATTCTAAGGAGGCTGAAAATTACATGAAGGCAATGGCATCTGCCCTTAACTTCGCTTGGTCAAATAGGCAGATGATTACACATTGGGTAAGAGAAGCGTTTAGAAAAGTTTTCAAGATGAGCGAAGAAGACCTTGGGATGAAATTAGTCTACGATGTAGCACACAACATAGCTAAATACGAATACCACAATATAGATGGCTCGATGAAGAAGGTGGTTGTCCATAGAAAAGGCGCCACAAGAGCCTTCCCAGCCGGAAGCGACGCGATACCACAACAATATAGGGAAGTAGGTCAACCAGTACTTATACCCGGCTCGATGGGCACATCCTCATGGGTTCTTAAAGGCACAGCCAAAGCTATGGAGCTTAGCTTCGGCTCCACTGCGCACGGTGCTGGGAGAATGCTTTCTAGGGCGGCTGCTGTTAAGGCTTACACTGCAGATAGGATAAAGAGAGAACTTGAATCTAAAGGCGTAATGATAGAAGCTGCTAGCTGGAGAGGTGTGGCTGAAGAGGCTCCCGCCGCATACAAGAATGTCGATGAAGTGGCGGAGGTCTCACACGCAGTTGGAATAGCGACTAGGGTTGCTAGACTTGTGCCTCTCGGTGTGGTAAAGGGTTAATCCTTACCCCTCAGCTTATCCGCCAACGGAACTAGACGCCCATCCTCCACTATAGATATAGTCGTTTCAACGCGAATCGGCATGCCTAGAGCCCTAAAGAGAGTCAGTAGCTCTCCTCCAGTAATATATCCCTTAATGTAGCCTTGCTCTATAAGCTCGGCTAACTTCTTAACAACAAGCTTGGTCTCCTCAGGGTACGTTCTTTCAGCGGTTTCAAGCACATCTAACCCCCTATCCACGAGCCTTGAAACCAAAATACTTCTGGGGTCAGGTTTCTTCGCTGATTCACTCTGCTTAAGCAGCTTCTTCCTCAACTCCATCATCTTTCTAGCCCTAATAAGCTCGAGGTCCTTATCTTCAGGTGATTGGGCGTCTATGGTGCTCATATCTAAATAAGCCAACACTATTAGCCTATTTATAGGCTTAGCTGATGATATGCAGCGATGACTAACACTGAACTATGGGTTGCAATACCGGATTCAACGTTAATGGAGTGTGTAGATCTTAAGGAGAAGACTGAAAAAGCCGGCTACATAGCAAGAGCTTGTGCTATACACCGAGTAACTAGGATATACATTTACCACGACAGAGGAGAGAGAAGGAGAGAAGATCAGAGGCTCCTCAGCATACTACTACAATATGTCGAAGCACCACAATACCTAAGAAAACACCTCTTCCCAAAGATGCCCGAATTGGCATATGCGGGGCTAATGCCCCCACTCCGCACGCCTAGCCACCTCGTCAAAACAGATCTAAGCGAGGTGAAGGCTGGAGACATAAGAGAAGGATACTGCTACAGACGCTCAGGAACATACTATGTTGACGTTGGGCTACCGAAGCCCGCACACCTACTACATAAAGAGAATGTTGGCATAGGTAGAGTAGCTGTGAAGATAGAAGCCGTCGAACCAGAATTGACTTGCAGCATAATCGACAGAAGCGGAATCAAAGGATATTGGGGCTTTACAGTGAAACAGACAGAAGATCTAAGCAAGTTAGTCAGAAGCCTTAAACCCATTCTTGTAATAGCAACATCTAGATTAGGTCAGCCTATTACTGAAAACTGGCGGCTGCTGCAAAACATGTTGCATTCTTCTGAAAAGTGTCTAATTCTATTCGGTTCACCGAAAAGAGGATTGCAAGAAATATTGAGAGATGAGGGAACTACTATACAAAACATAGCGAACTTGATCTTGAACTTTGTGCCAAATCAAGGCACAGCAACGATACGAACTGAAGAAGCTATTTACCTCGTATTAGGAGTAATCAACTTCCTAATACATCTACCTATATCATAGGCGCTAAAGCTTGTGGTCTTAGAAGTTGAACATCGACCGAGCAGCCAACGCTCAAGACCTCTACACCCTCTGGCACCATAAACACGCAATTCGCTTCAGCCATATCTTGAAGCCTACGCTTAAGGGTTAAAGGTTCAACAACTAACCCCACACTACTCTGTTTAAGAATCCCATAGACGAATTGAGTCCAATCTAGCTGCCCATGAACTTCTTGAAGCAGCTTAGCCTTAATGACTGGAATTACAGACCTCTTTAACCCGCACATCTTGAGGACAGCTGGCAAAACAAGCTGTAGAAAAGCCATTTCATTTGAAGGTGGACCTCCGGGCAAACAAAATACTACTTTTGAACCTAACAGTCCAAAGGCTATCGCCTTCCCCGGACCCATCTTGACTCTGTGATAGATCTTTTTCCAGCCGAGTTCATCTAGCATCTTAACAACGATGTCTTTCTCACTCTTCCAAGCACCTCCGATTGTCAACACAACATCAGACCTTGTTAATGCTCGGCCAAGTGCAGACTTAATGGCTTTAACTTCGTCTTTAACAACACAACTCTTAACCTTTAGCCCTAGGGATATTAGCCAGCTGTAGATGTTCAGAAGGTTTGTTGCAACAATCTTGCCCACCCCAACCCTCTTTCCTAGAGCAACCACTTCACTCCCCGTTGCTATAATTTCAACAGATGGTCTGCGGTAGACTAAAATTGAACTTTTTCCACCTGCAGCTATTAGGCTTATTGCAGATGGGTAGAGTAATTCTCCTTCACTAAAGATCTTTGAACCAGCCTCTAGGTCTGAACCCTTCTTTAATACGTTTCTACCAGGCTCGGCGTCGGCATACACTTCAACGTAATCTCCGTGTTCAGCTGTAAATTCGATTGATACAACAGCCTCAGCACCCTTAGGTAGAAGCGCACCAGATGTTACCTTTATAGCACACCCTTCCTTTAAAGTGGGAACCTTTTGCTCACCTGCAGCCAAGGAACCTATTATGCGTAGCCGCTTGGGGTTTGTTGCGCTCGCGCCTTCTACATCTATAGATCTGACTGCGAAACCGTCCTTAAGTGAGACGTCTGCTGAAGGCGTGCTTCTGGTAGCGTATATGTCTTCTGCGCATACCCTTCCAAGGGCTTTGCTGAGGGAAAGTAGCTCTTTGCCCAGACGCTCAACGTTAACTACTGTTAAGTTGTAGGCTTCTTGGAAGCCTATATCCTCTTTAGCATTCAATTCAAATCTCTTACTATACGGTTAGATTTTAGTTTATCTCAGAGTAGAGGGGTGAGAATTCTATAGGTTACTCCTCCTATAATGAAGGCTAGTGTGATATTTAAGAAGACTATAAGCAAGGTTCTTTTTACACCAAATTCGTGTATTAAAGCAGCGATAGTAGATATACATGGTATATAGATTAGGCTGACCACCGTAAACACAACCATCTGCACAGGCGATAAGACTAAAGAGAAGTCAAAGGTGCCTGCGACGTCTCCTAATAATATCAGAGCAAGCTCTTTACGTAATACACCAAATACAAGGGGGATGATGCTGAAATTGGGTAGACCGAGCCAAAGATTTGTAAAGGGTTCGAGAACTTCTTCAGCTTTCTGAAGCAGACCAGACATATTCATCGACTGAAGCAAAATCGAGCCTCCTATTATTATAGGAAAGGCTATCTGAATGAAGTCCTTAGTCCTAGACCAAGTCTGCGCTAACACAACTTTAAGAAGTGGTTTCCTATATGGTGGCATCTCCATAACCAACCCAACAGATTCGCCCGGAAAGGTTCGATGAGCTATTCTACCGAGTAAGAAAACAATAATCAGGTTAAAGACATATATTGATATAGCTGCGGGTAAGCCAAGGTATCTTCCTACTAAGCCTAAGATTATTACAGTCCTAGCTGCGCAGGGAATCAACACAGTTACAAATGCTGCTAGAAAACGCTCCCTATCAGTCTCCATTATCCTACAGCTTATACACGCTGGGACACTACATCCATAGCCTAAGAGTAGAGGGATGAAGGCTTTGCCGTGTAAGCCTATCTTATGCATAAAGTTATCCATAAGAAAAGCAGCTCTCGGGAGGTAGCCGCTATCTTGCAGTATAGCTAAAATTAGATAAAAGGGAACAATATATGGTAAGACTACAGTCAACCCAGCGATTACGCCGCCCAGAATACCGTCAACGATGATAGTGGTCAAGATAGGTGATGCGAAGCTTAGGAGACTGTTCACCATCGGTAAGAGTAGTTCACCAAAAATGAACTCTAGCTGGGTTACTAGGAAGCCGCCTATGTAAAATATGGTTGCGAAGGTGCCAGTGAAGATAGCTACAAGTATTAGGTAACCAATTATTCCGCGTGCGGTAACATCACTTAGTTTTTCTTCAATAGAGAGCTTGGGTGGAGAAGCTACTTTAACGACTTCACCAGCTATCTTACTAGCCACGCTGTATCTTTCTGATGCGATTACAAAGATTGAGCTTTCACCGTGTATCTTCTCTAAATGCTCTATAATTGCTTCAGCCAATACTTGAATCTGTTGACCCATCTTTTCTCGCTTCACCAACTCGATAACCACGGGATCCTTCTCCAAGAGTTTTATTGCCAACCATCGTGCAGGATACTTTGAAGTTAAGTTAGGTGCTTTTTCTTTGAGCACAGAAGATAGTTTGTTGAGCTGCTCTTCAACTTCCTTACCATACTTTATTGCAGAAGATACTTTGTTCATGCCTTCTTTAGCGGCTTTAACAGATACTTCCAGCAGCTCATTTATACCCGAGCCTGTTACAGCGATTGTTGGCACTACTGGGACAGCTAGAAGGTCAGAGAGCTTTTGAACATCAAGTCTTAAACCTTTTTTTGCAGCAAAATCAACTTGGTTCAAGGCTATAACCAAGGGTAGGCCTAATTCGAGTAGCTGAAGTGTTAGATAGAGGTTCCGCTCAAGAGCTGATGCGTCAATAACATTAACTACAACATCTAGATTCTCCTCAACTAAATAATCTCTAGTCACTAACTCTTCTATTGAGTAGGTTGAGAGGGAGTAGATGCCCGGTAAGTCTACTACTTTGATTATGTAATTCTGAAAGTGAAGCACACCTTCAGCTCTTTCAACAGTCTTGCCTGGCCAGTTTGAGACAACTTGATTTAACCCGGTTAGCTGATTAAATATGGCTGATTTTCCTACATTTGCGTTTCCTACAAGTGCGATAGTTAGATGCCTCTGTTGAGCTTTGCTACTTAACATCTGAGATACGCCTTACATAGATCTTTGAGGCTACACCATAACCTAATATTATCGAAATGTCTCTAAGGGAGATTTCGATTGGTCCATGTAATGGGGCGGACCTTACAACTTTAACCTTTACTTTGGGGGTTAGACCCATAGCGGCAAGTCTAGCAAGTAACCCTCTACCGGCGACTACGAACACGACTTCTCCGCTTTCACCGCGTTTTAACTCAGTAAGGGGAGTAAGTTGCTCTACTTGACCTTTAAGTGCTTGAAGGTTATGTTGGATGATGTTAGAGGCTTCGCTGTCTAACCTATGTGTGCTTTGAAGGTGCTCTTTCATGTCTTTACTGGATTTTCCTCTAAGTCGCTCTATAAGAGTGGTCAATCTGCTTTTATGTATTAGGTTGTCGTGGACATATTGTGCTCTGTGGGCTAAGATTTCTTCCAAGCCTTTTTCTGTAAGTTTGAACAAGGAGTTATGTTGCTCGAGGAGACCGTTAGCTAAACCCTCATTCAACCTTTCCAGAGTCTTTTCGATTGACCAACCTAATTTGGTCGCTATATCTTGTGGCGAAGCACCTCTACTCTCTGGATCTATTGAAGTTATAATTTCAAGCACTTCTTTGACCTCGCTGCTAGAGACCATTAGATTAAGCCTCACCTTTGTTAGATAGAAGATTAGCGATAGCGCTAACTACTTCTTTGTCAACAGAGTGCTCCATCTTACAAGCATATTTATGCGCACGCTTGGAAGGAATCTTAAGGAACTTTATCAAGAAGAGCTCTAGAAGCCGATGCCTCTCAACCACATTAGAGGCAACACGCCTACCCTTATAGGTTAAAATGATACCTTTGTATGGTTGATGGATCACAAGCCCCTTCTTCTCAAGCCTCTCAACAAGATTCGTAACAGTGCCCAAAGTAGTCTTTAGCTCATTGGCAAGTACACTTGTTTTAGCGGCTCTACCCGAAGCGGTCAGCCTATATACTAACTCAAGGAACTCCTCTTGCCCTTGTGAAAAACCTGATACCGCCTTATGCACCAACATAATCTACGACAATGTCGTAGATTATAAAGATTACACCACTAAACTAGATGCAAGGTTAAAAGGATGCTCCGGGCGGGATTTGAACCCGCGGTCAGCGACTCGACTAGCCCCGTTTTCAGGTAAGGCCGCTATGCTTGACCGGGCTACACCACCGGAGCTCGTTTATGAAGGGTCAAGTCCACTTATTTTTACGTTTTGCTTGAAATAGCTACAAAAAAGATAATTTGGTCTGTGTGGAAGGGTGGTTGGCATGCGTTCAGTAGCTATAGTGGGTGCGACAGGTGTAGTAGGTCAGCAGTTTGTGGTAGCTCTTCAAAAGCATCCTTGGTTCAAGATAGCCAAGCTTGCTGCTTCACAGAGATCAGCTGGCAAAACATATGAAGAGGCTCTTAGACGAGAGAACGGAGCCTTAGCTTGGTTCTGCGACGAAGAACCCGATCCTGAGGTTTTAAGGATGAAGGTTGAAGACGCGGCTACCCTAAATGTTGATGACTGCGACTTGGTCTTCACAGCCTTAGAATCTGACCAAGCTCTTCTTCTCGAGCCAAAGTACGCTAAAAAGAAACCCGTTATAAGCACAGCCTCAGCCTTCAGATATGAGCCTGATGTACCTATCATAGTGCCAGGTGTTAACAATGAGCACGTTGAACTTCTATCTAGGCAAAAAGAGAGCAGAGGTTGGAATGGGTTTATCACACCTATTCCAAACTGCACAACTACTGGACTTGTTATCACACTTAAACCAATCTACGATAGATTTGGCATAAACCGCGTCCTAATGACTTCTATGCAAGCCGTTTCCGGCGCAGGTAGAAGCCCAGGGGTCTTAGCCCTTGACATACTTGACAACGTCATACCATATATACCGAAGGAGGAGGAGAAGGTTCAGACTGAAACTCTTAAGATACTTGGTAAGCTCGGATCTAAGGGAATTGAAATCGCTCCATTTAAGGTCAGCTGTACCTGCACGCGTGTGAATGTTAAAGATGGGCATACGGAGTCTGTTTTTGTATCCGCAAAGAAAACCTTGACAGTAGAGGCTGTTAAAGAGGCGATGAGCGATGCTGGTAAAGAACTTAAGGAACTTGGTCTCCCATCTGCACCAACTAGGATGATTTATGTCTTGGACGACCCTTTTAGACCACAGCCTAGGCTTGATCGCAACAGAGAGGATGGTATGGCTACTACTGTTGGTAGGATTAGGCTTGACGATGCGCTTGAAAATGGTGTAAAGTATGTGCTGGTGTCTCATAACACAAAGATGGGTGCTGCCAAAGGTGCTGTTCTTGTAGGTGAGCTATTAGAGGTAAAGGGTTTCCTAACTTAAGCATTTAATGGTTAGTGATTTTTGATACACTAACCTATAATATTTAAGTTTATTAACTAGTTGTTCTGCAAGTAATAGGTGGGGAAGATGATAAATGGGTAAAATCGACGATATTGATATGAAGATCCTTAAAGAACTTGTTTCAGACGCCAGTCTATCCGTCCCTAAGCTAAGCAAGAAGATCAATGTAAATCCTTCTGTAGTCTACAGTCGAATAAAGCGTCTGGTTAAGAGAGGGTTGATAAAGAAGTTTACAGTAATTGTAAACGAGGAGTTACTAGGATATAATGTGGACGCTATTGTTGGGGCCAATGTTGACTCAAAATATAGAAGCAATGTTATGGAGCAGCTGCTTGAACTTGACCAAGTAAGAACGGTTCACGAAGTTACAGGTAGATTCGACTTGCTAATCTTCGTTAAGACTCGAAACTTAGATGAACTCCATAACCTCATCTCAAACAAATTTGCGGCGATCGAGGGCATAACACATACAGAGACATTCGTTGAGATGAGTAGCAGAAGCAGAGAACCAGTATACACCTTACCCACCTAACATAAAAAGGTGCAAGGCTCTGGAGGATGATCGGTAGGGTATATCCTAAAGTGCTTCATCTAAACTCCCACTTCTATACCCAAATAAGTCGAGTGTGACAAATGTGTAGCCAAGTGTTTTAAGGCTAGAGTATATTTTATCCATTAGGACTTCATCGAAGAAGAGTTTACGCTCATCTTTACCAACTTCTATTCTCGCCAAGTCTCCGTGCACTCTAACCCTTACTTGTTTGGCATTAGTCATCTTCTTAATCAAAGCTTCTGCTTCAGCTACTTTCTGCGCTTCTACTGCAGTTATCCTCTGACCATAGGGGAAGCGTGATGCAAGACAAGCGTTAGATGGTTTATCGTGGTTAGGCAGTCCGGCTGCTTTTGCTATCTGTCTTACCTCTTGTTTTGTTAAACCTACTTCTTGTAGCGGGCTTCGAACCCCATTTTCTCTTAACGCTCTTACCCCAGGTCTCCTTTGGTTCAAGTCGTCCAATACTCCTCCGTCTACCATTGTGGCTTCGTTGTCTTCTTTACGGATCTGTTTAAGTAGGTTCGCAAGTTCGCTTCTGCAATAGTAGCATCGTTCAGGAGGATTATCTGCTACTTTCTGGTTTGCTTCTTCGCTGTAGTTGAGCAAGATATGCCTTATACCAATAAAACTGGCTACTTTCTTAGCATCTTCAAGCTCTAATGGAGCTAGTGTCGGTGAGATACATGTGACAGCAGTTGCTCTATTGTTTAACGCTAGTTTTGCAAAAGCTGCTACTACAGAGCTGTCTACTCCTCCTGAGAGAGCGACTATCACGCTTTTCTTCTCTTTGAACCATTTGTATAGCGCTTCTGCTTTCGATTTGAGTTCTGGGTTAAGTTCTGAAGTTATTTCGCTTAATTCTTTCAATTGTTTAACTTTGTGTTCATGCGTCATAAGCTTCTATATACCTTATTGCAGTCTTTACTTATAACCTTAAGTAAATGAGTTTTGAATGATGTGGGTAGTGGTGCAGGGTGGCGTTAGAGCCTCTATTTAAGCTGGAGCAACCTGAGATTCAAGATAAGATTCCAAAAAGTGTGATGAGGAAAATTCGCTCTAGATTGAAGTATCTTGATGAAGGTATCCAGAGAGTTGAAAAAGCTGCCGAGCTAAAGTATCCAACTTACTATGTTGAACCCTTCCTTCCCATAGTGTCAAGTGAGCTTGAACCTTCACAGATAGGCGTAATGTATGCCAGAACAATACCTATTGAAGTAGAAGGTTCATTAGAGATCGTTGTTCAGATTACAGCGGCTCTTATAGCCTATGGCTCTAAAGCCACGTTGCACGCAGTTTTAGCGCATGAGTTTTTACATTATGCATCGCTAGTAAAACAGTTCACCAGCAGAGAACTGCTCTCAGCAGAACTCACATCCAGTATGTTTGAGGCGGTTCATTTGGATACGAGCGGCTTTTCACAACTTGAGAAAATATATAAAGATAAATCTCTAAAACGTCTTTTAAAGAGGAAATTCAGCAACGGTTTGGTGGATGAGCGCCTACATAAGAATGTGTTAAAGCATTGGCTTGCGAAGGGGCTACCAACCATCAGGTTAACACCTGACAGCAATGTTATGAAGATTTCTATTCAGTCGGTTTTTAACCTAAAGTTTGATCAGATGCTTCTTACTAGGTTGAAGGAGATAGAGCGTGTTAATAAATGATAGACTTCGAGGAAGAACCTAAGTATATCAGTGTGGATGAAGTGGAAGCTGTAAAGAAGGTTATTTCACCCATAATAGAGAAGAAGTCAATAGCTGGAATATGCCTTTATGGGTCTAGAGTGGCTGGTTACGCGAAAGCAGACAGCGACTATGACGTAATGATAGCGATTGAGGAATACCCCCCTCTTGTCAGATATAAATATCTACAAAACGAAGTGTCAGTTTCAGCTCTGCTTGTAGATGCTAAAGCCCTCAAAGACGATGCAGAGAAAGCAAAATTAGGTGAATTCGTGGTTGGAAGGCTGCTCAACATATATGAACCGATTTATGGTGCACAATATCTTAGACAAGTTGAAGTATCATATAAGAAGAGGGTTATACTTGAGGCGCTTAAAGGTCTTGCATCCACCTATGGCGAACTTTCCACTATACTCCTAATAGGACCAGAATACTTCTTATTTGATAAGTTGAAGAAGAGAGCAGCCATATACCCACCAGCCCTATACAGTTATGTTAAAACATACAGCGGACCAAATGGAGTAAGGAACCTAGAAGTCACATTAAGAGGCTTCAAAGAAGCCCTTCAACAACTAGAAAGTGATGGGTTAATCTCACTAATCGACGGCAAAGCCAAGATCAAACGTTCAGGTATAAGAGTGCATCAAATGGCTAAGATACTATCGATCCTAACCTATGCTTCAAGGGGGGTAACACAATACGCTATCCACAGCTATGCTGGAAGAGTTGGGTTAGACGTCATTGGGAAAGAACTCTTTTCTAAGATAAGCCGAAGCCGCTCCACAGGCGAAGCGCCGGGTCTTTTAAAGCATCCTACAAATGCGTTTACCATAAGCGAAGGTAGGCTTGTGGTTGAATGTGATGATTGGGTAAATGATGCTGTGCAATACTTTGGCTTTGGCCAGTCGGCACAAACCAAGTTTAAGGGGTTAGGTGAATTTTATAGCATAACACAACTATTAGAGATCTCAGATGAGACAAAAAATTTTAAGGCGGTTGTAAAACGTTTTAAGAATATCTCAGCCTTCAAGTGGACACTTCTTAACGTCTGGGCTTTACCTACAAGAAGGTTTGAACAGAATCCAGACGCTAGACTTGCATATGAATACTCAGCCATACTTAAGTTTAGAGAAATAGGATTTAACACACCACACATACTGATACTTTACCTTTCGGATAGAATCTTAGTTACAGAGTTTCTCCAAGGCAAGAACCTCGGAGAAATCATTACAGATTATTTGAATGGTGAAAGTGATGATCTAGAAGCTGTCAGATTGTATGGGAAAACTTTAGCTGAATTACATAGCAAAGGATATACGGTCGGAGACACGAAGCCTAGCAATACTTTATACTATAACTCAAAGCTATATCTAACAGACCTTGAGCAGGCTATGGAAGGTGGTGATCCGAGCTGGGATATAGCTGAGTTTATCTACTATGCAGTTAAACTGACACCTTTTTCAAAAAGAATTCAAGAGTTTATTGACGTTTTTAAGGAAGGCTACCTTAGTGTAGGAGATAAAAGGGCATTAATTGGTGCCGCATCTTCAAAGTATCTTAAACCATTCCAGCCTTTAATTCTACCAAATGTAGTTAAGGTTATTCGAGGTATGCTAGTTAGTGTTTAACTGTCTAATGCTCCTTTTTCTTATACTGAGTATATCCGCATTTACCGCAGGTGTATCTGTCTTTATGCTCAGCTAGGAAGTAGCCTTTTCCACACCTTGGGCATTCTTTTTTTATCTTTATGATCTTTCCACTCTCAATTTTGTAGAACTGCCAGATCTTCGGACTTACCTTCTTTTTTACTGCTTTTACAGATTCAGACAAATTGTTTCACCTACTTCTTTACCTCAGCTTTTCTCTTCTGCTCCATAATCTTCTTACGTTCTTCTTTTGGTAGTAACCGTAGCATAATGTATTTAGGTAGTTGCCTTCTAGCATCCTCAAGGTCTTTATAGATATAGAAGGTCACTTTGGTATCAGTAACTCCTTGAGAACTTTTAATGTTTATCGGTATAATCTTTTCCTCTGGGAGATTAAGCTTTTGAGCTATAGCCTTTACGGCGTCTGCGCGAGTTATTTTACCAGCGCTTCGAGGGAAGATACAAACCACTTCTCTGCGATTAAGCAGCAGATTCTCCTTATCCTCAATGACTTCGAACGCCAAAGCCCATCGGTGTAAGGGATTAAACCATCCATATTTAAGAAAATGGGTCAGAGCACCATGCTTAGATAAGAGCTAGGCACACCCATCAATTTAAGTAGACACGCCGCCTTCTCTCTGCAGGTCTCCACTTTAGCTATAACCATCCCTTCATTAGGCTGCCCATAGAACAAGGTTGTCCCATCTGGGTATGTAGCGAAGAATACAAGCGCCAGCAGATCCTCTTCACCTTCAACGAGTATTCCCACAGGCTTCTCTAGCGTGATTGCCTTTAAGACTGCTTCTATTGCTTCTCCAGTTATGCAGCCAGCGGGGTTTTCTACCCTAAGTATGTTCTTAGCCTCTAGTTTGGGAGGCTGCCTATGAATTCTTTTTTCTTTACCATCAACTACATATATATCTGGGTGAATGGTTAAATTGCTGAGATTCTCTGATGTAGCATCGCCTACAGCAACCCTGAGCTTGCTCTTAGTGGCTACTTCTAATAATTTCTGCTTAGAAATTTTGGCGTTAGGTATAAGCTGTCCCCAAGGCTTCTTAAGTTCTACTCTTAGTCTTTCTGGAAGATGATAAATTGCGGATTTGCTATTCAAAGCTGATACTTTCTAAAGTTAGGTTACTTTAAGAGCGTATCTACCTGGAACTTTTATATCCAGCACCTTCGCGACTTGTGAATGTTCGGTATCGAGTATTATAACTAAACCGAACCATTCTGAAGTCAAGTCTGTTGAATGGCAATTCGGGCAGACTTTGCCGGTTGTCAACGTTTTACACTGTCTACACGCATATTCTTTAACCATGCTCTGTTCGCTTCTCCTTTTTCTCAGCTTGCTTTACTTCAGGCTTAGATTCAACTTTTTTCAGGTCTTCTTCAATCCACTCTAAAGCACCTAAGAATGGTTGCCTGCATGTTACACCTATCTTTCCAGCTGCTGCGCCACGCCCCAAGCTCACCGCTATAATTCTAACCCTAACTTTAGAACCTACTGGAAGCGTCCTCTTTGACTGAGTTGCAATTATGACGCCTTGTTTTATATCACAAGTTAGATAGTCGTCTATTATCTGTGAGAGGTGTAGAAGCGCATCTGCGGGTCCTATTCTTATAAACGCACCGAAGTCGGTGACCTCTACAACTTCACCTTCTACAATCTCTTGTAGCTTTGGTAAAAATGTAAGAGCTCTAAAGACGACATGGTGATAAGTTGCACCATCACCAGGTATTATCTTTCCAACTTTATCGACATCTAAATCTATTATGTAGATAAGGTAGCCGTATTCTGGGCTTATGCTACTTTCATATTTTGTCTTTAACGTCTCATATGCTACATTCTTTAACGGCGTGCCAAACTTTGACGGAGGCACCCTTATAACATCCCTCAACTCGACTATGTAAAACAATTTAATACCCCCTCAGTAGCCTTTAGGTTGCTGCAAAGATTTAGATTAAGAAGGTTTCGGTCACCTGTCTATCCATAAGTTATCATCTCGTAAAGTGAGGACTGTCACACCTGTTTCTTTTAATCTTCTCCGTAGTTCTTGATCTAAGGTTGCGACAGCGGATCCGTGTTTCGCAGCGTATCTAGAGATTGTTAAGTCAGTATCTGAGTTTATGTTGACTACATTTACTCTCTTAAGATTCTTGACGTATTCTAGCGCTGCTGAAGCTTTTTTAGCCTTTACCCCAGTTGCAGATGCGAGTTTCTCTAGTTCTTTTATTGTAGCATCTAATACAACAAACTCAACTTTTCCCAACTTTAGTTCTAACTCTTCAATTCTTTTGATGGGGCGCGAAACCCACTCTAAAAGAAAACTTGAATCTAAGACTACCTCCAAAGCTGGAACCTCAAGTAATTGTGCCAGCGCCTATAAGGCGCCAACGGTCACCGATTCGCCTAGAAATAGCGACTTTTGCACCCTTATCAGCACAGACTGGGCGTCTGAGATTAACCTCAACGGCATTTTCTTTGGATGCTGAGACGTTGCCTAAGGTGACGGCTGTGCCTATATTAAGCCTTAGAACCTCACCGCTCCTTATCTTCTCGACTTTAACCAACTCTGGCGAACCTACAGCGGTCTCAAAGAGCTGAACATACATGGTTAAAGAATCTAGAATTGGTGGAAGCGTATTAGGATGACCTACAACACAGCCGAGAAGTGAATCAGACTTTGTCAACACAGGATCTAAAGACGTACCTATAGCAATTAACCCCCCAGGCCTCACACTGTCTACAAGACCTGCGCTTGTACCAAGACTTTTAATCTTTGTAAACAGGGGTTTGGCTTTTTCTTCTATTAACCCTGGTCTTATCTCTATATCATCACCAACTTTTAGCTCTCCTCGGAGCAGTGTGCCTCCAACGACCCCACCTTTAAGGTCCTGCACTTTAATTCCAGGTTTATTTACGTCGAATGAGCGTAAAATCTGCATAAATGGTGGAGCTTGTGTCTCGCGTTTAGGTGTGGGTATATGTGTTTCGATAGCTTCTATTACTGCATCGATATTTATCCGATTTTGCGCTGAAATCGGTATAATAGCTGCGTTCTCAGCTACAGTACCAGCAGTAAACCTCTTGATGGCGTGGTATGATTCAAGCGCCTTCTGGTCATCAATCAACTCTACCTTATTCTGAACTATTACTATATGCCTCATGCCTAGCATCTCCAAAGCTAGCAGATGCTCTCTAGTCTGCGGTTGGGGTACCTGCTCATTAGCGGCTATAACAAGTATAGCCCCATCCATAACCGCAGCGCCTGAAAGCATGTTAGCCATCAAGCTCTCGTGTCCTGGGCAGTCCACAAAGCTCACAACTCTTAAAAGGGTCGTTTCAGAGCCGCAGTTAGGACACCTCGGATAAGGAGAGTATCGGTCAGGACTAGGGCAGTTTGGACATTTATAGAAAGCAGCGTCAGCATAGCCTACTCTTATCGTTATACCACGCTTTAGTTCCTCGCTATGTGCACTTGTCCATATGCCTGTTATTGCTTCTACAAGTGTGGTTTTGCCGTGATCTACGTGTCCTGCGGTGCCTATATTTACTTCTGGTTGTCTAGGTATTAGACGCTCTCTAGCCGACATCTTCTCAGTGTGGTGGTTAGGTTATGGTATTAAATATATTGTATGCTTAGCTGGCTTGTTGCTGAACCTCTTCTTTAACTAACTTGCCTTCAACTAGCACAGCGTTGATTTGATAGATTTCATCGGTTATTGTGTTGCCTCTAACCAGCTTACGTCTTCTCTCTCCTTTACTGACCTTTCTTAAGCCTGTCCCTTTCGATATAAGAGCGTATTTTTTCACGCCACCTAAAACATCTGCCCGCATAGGAAAACCAGCCTTATCGCTTCCACCTGTTATCTTAATCTTACCCGGAATTCCAATAACTTCGGCATCAAATATATCTCCTATCTTTAGCCCTAAAAGGGGTTGAGCAAGCTGATCTTTAAGTTCACGGCTTATAGACTTACCAGATTTAGGGTCGGAAATCACTAGTTTAAAGGCAGGCAATCTGCGTCAGACAGCTACTCTAAATCTAGCTAAATAAGCGTTTAAGGCGTAGGTCAGCTAATAAATCTTTAAAAGTTCCCTTTACATAATTTATAGTGATATGCCCCCAAAAGTAGGTGAAGAAGCATTAGACTTCACATTAATGAATCAAGACTTGAAGCCTGTTAGTTTAAAAGACTTTAGAGGTAAGAAAGTTGTGCTAGCTTTCTTCCCAGGCGCATTTACTTCAGTCTGCACCAAAGAAATGTGCAGCTTTAGGGATTCAATGGCTAACTTCAATAAGCTTGATGCAGTGGTATTGGGTATAAGTGTCAACGACCCTTTTACTTTAAAGGGGTTTGCTGAGAAGAATATGCTTAACTTTACCCTTTTAAGCGATTACGAACGTAAGGTGATTGAAAGCTACGATATAGTTCATAGAGATTTTGCTGGACTTAAAGGCTACTCCGCTTCGAAGAGGGCTGTTTTTATATTAGATGGTAAAGGTGTGGTGAGATATAGCTGGGTTTCTGAAGACCCTCGTGTTGAACCTAACTATGATAGAATTCTAGATGAATTGAAGAAGATAGGCTAGAGTCAAAAGGTTTAATAGAGTCTTTTAGCGTGTAACGCTTATTGGTTCTGGTAGAGTTTAATGGTAAAAAGCCTAGGTTAGGTAAAGATGTTTATGTAGACCCTACCGCTAGAATCTTAGGCGATGTAGAGTTAGGTGATAATTCTGCTGTGTGGTTTGGATGTCTGGTTAAAGGTGAAGGTGGCGTTACGAAGATAGGCAGTAGAAGCGTTGTTATGGAGCAATGTTTTGTAGAGGATGCTCATTTGGCTGAAGAAGTGCTGGTCAGCCACAGATCTCTCCTTCATAGATGCATAGTTGAGAGTAGGGTATTGATAGGGATAGGTGCCGTCATACTAGATGGAGCGCAGATTGGAGAGGGTAGCATAATAGGTGCAGGAAGTCTAGTCACAGCTGGTACAAAAATACCGAAAAGATGTGTTGCATATGGTTCACCGGCTAGAGTCTTTAGAGAAATCGGGGAGAAAGACGAAGAGATGTTTAAGAAAGCTTTGGATGAAGTAGCTTGGAAGACCTCTAGGTATAAGATAATTTTAAGCGGCTCATTCGAGTCCTAACCGCTTGATGAGCCTTTTATGCTCCTCTTCGTTAATCCAGTCTACCTTCAGATATTCAATAATCTCTTCTTTAGTTAAACCTATTCTCTTAGCCTCTTCTACTGTAAAGCGATAAGCTTCTATTTCAATAGGGTTGTCGACGTAAGATACTTCGCTGCTAAATAGCTGCTTCCCCTCTAAGAATTGCTTCAAATGGTAGAGTTCGTGAATAATATCGAGATAGAGGGTCTTCACATCACTATGCTTCAGATGATATGTGCTTACCAAAAGATGCCCGTCAACATCACTTACACCCATGTAGCCAAAGCGTGAAGAGAAGAACTCCACTTTAAGATTACCTAAAACTTCTTCAGTCTTATCACCAAACAGGCTCCTAACAGCTGGAACCTTTTCAAAACCTTTAAAGTAGTCAGTAAACTTCAACAGCTTCATAGGGACGTCGCGGACTATAGTTATGTCGTCTAACCCAGCCATCATGTTAATCCATGCATACACTTCTTTAAAAAGGAAACACATCCTTAACAGAAAGATAAATAACCATCTAACCAGCTCCAAGAAAAGAGAAATTGAGGTATATGGTAGATGCGATGCTTTACGGTCTAGCCAAAGAGCTTCGAGAGCTAGGTGTTGAATGCGAAACTGCTTCCAAGCTTATACGAGGAGACGAAGATTCACGGGTAAGCATACCTGACCCAGATATCTTGGAATATCTTATGAAGATGAAAGGCGAAGTTTGTCTGATAACGTTAGACAATGAATTGGCAAAATACTGTAAGAAATTCAACGTACCATGTATAAGAATACAAGACCTTGTAATAAGTTATGTGATGGATGCGCGAATCTCTACGCATTAGTAAGTAGGTTTAAAGATTAAGTTATTTTTGCCGTAGCCTTTTTAACCTGCTCCTCCAAATCCTTTATCTTAGCAAGCCGCTTAGCTAACTTCTTCTTCTCCTCAATCTGCATAAGCCTAGAAATCACTATTCTCTGCGCTTGTGGAGAACCTGCACCGTGTAGCGATTCAGTAAGATACCCAACAGCATTTCGCCCAATAGTCATGTTCTCTATCAAGCGTATTATGCGCATCCTATCCTCAGGATCGACATTCTCTTTTGTAGCAAAGAACTTCCTTAGAAGATGCCCAGTTTCGGGGTTTCTGAGATCCTTTTCAGATGGTAGTGTCACCACTATTCCTCCAGCAAGGTCTTGAGCGAGGCGTGCGATCTCATATGGGAAGCGTGTAACATTATGCTTACACACATTAGCGAGCATACTGTCACACTGCCAATTGCCTGCCTTGGTCTTATAGGATAGAAAGGATGATGCTATGCCTGTGCCGTAGATGGTTTCGTTGAGGTGTGCCATTTCTACGAGCTTCTCTTTTATGTGGCTTTTATCGCCAACCCCATTATAATCTGCTACTAAAGCAGCAGCTCCTATAAGCACATCGCCAACTCCAGTTTTGCATACATAGCTCCTTCGATGATAAGCTGTGAAGCGGTCGACAAGTATTGGAACAAACTCTATCTCCCCGCACATAAAGACGTATTTCCAAGGAACAAAGACATCTTCAACTACAATAAGAGCCTCTTGACCAGAATACATCGAGTTACCTGCGTCAATTTCTCCACCATCAACTATTCTTGTGTCACACGCTTGCCGCCCATAAATGTAGGTTAAGCCTGGCGCATCTACTGGCACAGCGCAGCTCACGGCGTAATCTTCTTCACCTGGTTCTAGCCGTTGTGTGGGCATGAAGATGAGCCAATGTGAGTTTATGCAGCCTGTTTGATGAGCCTTTGCACCTCTAATGACTATTCCTTCATCAGTCTTCTTGACCACGTGCAGAAATAGGTCTGGATCGATTTGCTTTGATGGGCTGACGCTTCTGTCCCCTTTTGGATCAGTCATAGCTCCTCCTATTACAAGGTTTTCTTCTTGCACGTATCTTACAAAGTCTATGAAGCGTTTATGATACTCAGTTTTGTATTTCTCATCTATCTCATAAGTTACTGAGTAGAGCGAGTTTAACGCATCCATACCTACGCATCGCTGGAAGCAAGTTCCAGTCAGCTGCCCTAGTCGCCTTTGCATCTTATTTTGAAGCACTACATCTTCAGCGCTTTCTGTAATATGTAGAAATCTGTTGACCTTTTTGCCGATCAGCGATGAGTGGGCGCTACCTAACTCAGGCTCTCTGTTAGCAAGGTCGTATGTTTCTGCTACAGCATTTATAGAAGGTCTTATAACCGGGTGGTCAACTGGATTCTCTATTAGCTGACCTAAGTAGTAGACCTTGAGCTTGCGTTTACGCAGGCTTTCTATGTACTCTGCGCCCGAACGAATAGGCATATGATATATTTAGAACGATTAAGAATATAAATTTATTCTTAATAGATTTTAATTATAACCGCGCAATACAAGGTTGCTAAATATAAGCAAGAATTTAATTAATGGTTAGTAGAAAAGAAATGTTTAAACTATAGGGTGGCGTATAAAAATTATGGTCTTTATGAAGGCTATGAAACTCCAGGAGTTTGGTAAACCGCTTCAGCTTATGGAAAGCGACTTACCACAAGTTCTAGACAATAACGTGCTGGTTAAGGTTGATGCTTGTGGAGTGTGCCATAGTGACATACACCTGGCAGAAGGATATTACGGCGCAAGAGAAGAGGAAAGATTAGTCATACGAGATAGAAGGATAAGACTTCCATTAACCTTAGGACATGAGATTGCTGGCAGGATTGAGGCTAAAGGAAGAGCGGTATCAGCCTTCGAAGTAGGTGACACTGTCGTCGTCTATCCTTGGATAGGCTGCGGAGTATGCAGAGCTTGTAGGGCTGGATTTGATAACCTCTGTGAGAGACCTAACGCTCTAGGAGTGTATGCTGACGGAGGATATGCGGAGTATGTCTTGGTTCCAGATCCACGCTATGTACTAAAATATGATGGATTGAAGCCTGAGGAAGCTGGTGTTCTAGCTTGCTCGGGCATAACTGCGTTGCATGCTTTGAAGAAGGCTAGAGTGGCTCCTGACGACGTGCTTGCTATAATAGGTGCTGGTGGTGTTGGTGGAATGGCTATTCAACTTGCTAAGGCCTTGAGTGGAGCTACTATTGTTAGTTTGGATATCGATGATAGAAAACTGGAGTATGCCAAATCGCTCGGCGCAGACTTTACAATAAACTCTTCTAAAGATGATATTGGCGCCGTTATGAAGCAAGCACTTGGTAAGAGGGCTAATGCGGTGATAGATTTTGTTGGGAGTACTCAGACCGTTGAAAACGCCGTGAAAATACTTGTAAAAGGTGGTAGGCTCGTTGTTGTAGGTCTCTTTGGGGGGATACTTAAGATGCAGATACCGCTCTTACCAATACTGGCGTTGGACATAGTGGGTAGCTACACTGGTACACTGACAGATCTTAACGAGATACTTCAGCTCACAAACAGAGGGGTGGTAAAACCAGTTATCTCGACATCATTCAGACTAGAAGAAGCGAATGAAGCTCTAGCGAAGCTGCGTAGCGGTGAAGTTAAGGGTAGAGCGGTAATCAAACCTTAGGCTCTAAGGCGCTGCTGTCAACTCCCCAAAGATCAGTTGCAACATCATTCAACCCCAGGGACTGTAGTAATGCTTTTGTTGGTTTGCTTGTTCCAGCATCCCATCTTCTAGCTTCGTAATACTGTGGGAGAAGTTCATTTAACTTAACTACAGCACCAGCCTTGGTAGGTAATGTCAGAAGCCTCTGAGGTAATGTGTCTTCGCTCCTACTGCATCCGTGTTTCACATTGAAAGCCTTTTTTAGATTAAAGATCTTTTCTCCGAGCAGCATCGCATCACCTAAAGTGAGGTTGAATCCTGTAACCGCGTTAAAGACTTTAATTAGATGCTCATTTGAAGGATATCCTCTTGCATCAACCACAAAGAGGCACCAACCAGATGCTTGAACAAACGCATCCCAATCCTCAACCTCCTTCACCAGCTTACCTTTTCCTTCGGTAGAGAATCTGGTCTTAAGTTCTTTAATTATGCTTAGACCCTCAGTATGTCTGCCTCCTGTTGGCGTGCAAGCGTAATGTACACCACCGCCTTGGAATGCTCTAGGGTCGTGCATAGCTATCTCCAACCCTTTAACGTGTATAGCGTAATCTTCTGCCCCTTTGCCTATTGCCGCAGCGGCTCTTCTTACACCTTCGGCTAATAGGTTGCCAATTCCTTCCCTTTCACCTATCATTCTGAGAACATCTAAAAGGGCTTCACCTTCACCAAATCGGAGTTTAACACCTTTTGTGTCTTCTTCGCTTAGTATCCCTTTCTCAAAGCATTCCATAGCAAAAGCTATCACACCACCAGCAGAGATGGTATCTAACCCATATTCGTTGCAAAGGTTGTTTGCTTTAGCGATTATTTCAGGCTCGGAAATCCCGCAGTTAGGCCCAAATGAGGCGACTGTCTCATATTCAGGCCCCTCTACGCCTTCTTCAACACCGTATAGCCCATCTATGCCTTTAGATACTCGTCGACAACTTATTGGGCAAGCATAGCACGTCCTATTCCTTAGTAGTATTCTCTCATAGCCTCCTGGATAAGCCACTTTCTCAACGTAGGCGTCTGATGGGCCGAAGGATGAGCTGCTCCAGTTATGTATAGGCACGTCCCCCAGCTGATAGAAGAAGGTGAATGCTCCGGGTGTGCCGCCTTTTGTGAACCCTACAACGTTCTTGTTAGTTTTTACGTAGTTGGTTATTTCTACGAGTAGGTTCTTTAATGCATTTGCGTCTGCGACTTTTGGCTGCTTGTAGCCTTTTACAACTATTGCTTTGAGGTTCTTAGAGCCCATGACCGCACCTACCCCGCATCGAGCTGCTGCTCTATCAGCTTCGTCGTTCATTATTGCTGCGAATCTAACTAACCTTTCTCCAGCTCTTCCTATTGTGCAAGCTTTGTAGGATTTGTCGCCTAGATCGTTTACTATTGCTCTCTCCGCTTCTCTAGCATTCATACCCCAGTATGCTGAAGCATCTCTTAGCTCATAGCTGCCATCTGATAAAAGCAGAAGGGAAGGCTTAGTTGCACGCCCAGTTAAGACTATAGCATCATATCCGCACTTCTTTAACTCTGCTGGGAAGAAGCCTCCTCCGCTAGCGTCGCCGAAGTACCCTGTTAAAGGAGATTTAGTGACTACAGTATATCTGGAGGCAGTTGGGGTAAATGTGCCTGAAAGTGGGCCTTGAGTAAATATCAGTCTGTTGTCTGGATCAAAGGGGGAAACCCAAGGGCATACCTCATCATATAGTATTCTCGCACCAAATCCTACTCCACCCACATAAGCTCGAGGCCATTCGCTGGGCAGATCTGTTTTAACGATTTTGCTGGTGGAGAGGTTAACCTTTAGAATCTGACCCATAAAGCCGCCGAATTCTGCCCCCAAATAGACCACTTACACTATTAACTATAATTATATAGGATATATTTCTTACGGTAGTGTGAACAATACTAAGATGCTAATCTTATATAGTAGAGGTAAGATATTCTAAGTGTCTTGAAGGAAGAGTATACTATGACAACAACCTCTTACTACCCCTGTGCAAAGTGTGGTGGTGAGCTCAAACTCGTGGAGCACTACTACCCTCCTAAAAAAGGCAACCCTTTCATGCTTGAATACGTAGTTTTGACTTGCGAAGCATGTAAGTTGGAGGGCAGAGGCAGAAACGAAAGTGAAGCCTATTTAAACCTAGCTAAAAAACTATAAACCGCTCAAAAAGGAGACTTCAAATATGAGTAGAATTTCAGCGCGTAGAATAGCCCTCGCAGCAATATTTGCTGGAATAATATTTGTATCAAAGGTCTTTATCCCAACTCCTTTTGATAAGGCTGTGATCTTACCTCAAGCAACTATCCTAACGTTAGCATCACTTATCCTACCTAGATTAGGAGGTACGTCTACAGCAACAGTAAGTGGTCTTTTAATTACATTATGGCGTCCTAGCTTTGCGCCTCTAAGCCTCGCGGTCTCAATTTACTTCGGCGTGTTAATAGATTTATTTGTTAATGTGTTTAAGGCCAAGAGCTTCAGCGGTGACGTTAGGCTTAGAAGACTCTTGGCTGCAACCTCTGTCGCAACAGCTTTGACTGGCTTTGTAAGCTACTATCTTGCAGTTTATCTTATGGAGTTTATGCCACCAAATCCTATGGTTGATGCTATGATTCTATTAGGTGGAATTGTTAATGGTTTTATTGCGGGTTTGATTGCTGCAGTTATATGGCGGCGAATCAAGCATATAGTCTAAGCCTTCCTTATATTACATAGTAAAGATTTTAGGCGTGTAGAGCCCATTAATGGGTCTACTGGAGGCCTATCATCTGTCAGAAGGTTAATGTTTGATATCTGGTAGCCGTGGTCAGGGGTTTCGATCTCTGGAAACCACCAACCATGCTCAGCGTGTATAACTCTTGGATCTATGCCTTCAGTCAATCTTGCCTTCATCTTTACAGAGCCCCTATGATTCTCTACTATAACCCAATCACCATCTTTAATGCCGTGCTTATTCGCGGTTGCTGGGTTTATCTCAACTATAGGGTCTGGATGGCTTCGTCTTAGGGTCTTCAGCTGCCTGCCTTCCGAGTTGAAATATTCTATGCTTCTTCCTCCCGTAATCAGCATATAGGGGTAGCGCTCAGCCAACGCAGACGCACTTAGAGGCGTTTCTGGGTTCTCCTGATATTCTGGCAGTGGTCCTAGCCCCCATTCCTTAAACTTCTCTGGATAAAATTCGAATTTACCAGATTTTGTATTAAATCCAACTTTAATATACTTACGATATTCTACTCGCCCCCTTAGGTAGCCTAACTTAGCGAACTCTACCCATGTAACCTTTGCTGGACTTAGAATGTAATTTAGCGCGTCGTCTGGGTCATTCCAGAAGTATTCTGGGTAAAGCCTTTTCCCTAGCTCGTTAAAGATCTTTAAATCAGACCAGCATTCAGAGTTATCAACGATCTTTTTCCTAGCGAAGACATAGCCGTGGCTCTTCCAATAGTCTCCTATTGTGTTGTATTCGAGCCAAGATGCCACAGGCAGTATTATGTCGGCGTATTCTGCCGTAGGTGTCTTGAACATGTCCGCAACCACCATGAACTCTACTTTTTCTAGAGCTTCTCTTACTCTTGCGGTATTTTCTCTTACAACAAGAGGGTTTGAACCGGCAATATACAATGCCCTAACTTTATACGGTCTTCCCTCAATGATTGCATCCCATACAGCATAGGGTGGACATCTGCCTACCGAGTCAAGGAGCTTATATTCTTGCCCACCAATCCTCTTCTGCTTTTTCTCCTCAGGCAGCTTATCTGGCAGACCGAAGTCGCGATAGCCAACTATTGGAGGGGAATCAAAGAGTACGTTGCCACCTGGAACATCTAGGTTTCCAGTTAAGGCGACAAGATACATTAAGGCTGCATCTATACCTATGCAGTTTATGTTCTGCTCTATCCCCACACCCCAATGTATTGCTGCGGGTTTAGTCGTCGCATACATTTCTGCAGCCTCTTCCATCTTATCCCGTGGAATCCAAGTGATCTCTTCAACTAACTGCGGCGTATATCTTGAGACATGTATCTTTAGATCTTTGAGACCTATGGTGTAATGTTCTACAAAGTTCTTATCGTAAAGTTCTCTATCAATTATATACTTAATCATACCTAATGCAAGTACTAAATCTGTAGAAGGTCTTATCTGGAGCCAGATGTTAGCACTACTTGCTAATCTGGTCTTTCTTGGATCTACTACAATCATCTTTGCTCCTTTCTTTAGATTTAGCGTCAAATTGATACCAATGTATTCGTCTGGGTTTGAGATTACGCTATTGCTTCCCCATACAAGCACACATTTTGGTGATGCGTCGTAATCAACTATAGGTAGGCTGCTTAAACCCAGAACTTTAGTCAACGCAAGCCTTGGGATATAGCACATATGCCCATTAGTCACATAGTTAGGTGAGCCAAAGAGGTTAGTGAATCTATTCATAAAGTGGAAGTAGTCTCTACCAGTCCCATGCATAAAAACCACGCTTTCAGGTCCGGATTCCTCGGCTATTTCCTTCAGCTTTGTAGCAACAACATCTATAGCTTCATTCCAAGTGATCTCTTCCCATTTCCCTGAAGATTTTGGCCCTATTCGTCTTAAAGGATGTCTAAGCCTACTTGGGTGGTTAAGTTGCTCTACTGCTGCATATGCTTTTATGCATATGTAGCCTTTGCTTATTGGGTGTGTTTCATCGCCTTTTATACCTACTATCTTACCATCTTCAACCTTGACTATGATACCGCATCCTCCATGTCCGCAACCGCGGCAGTTTGTGCTGATCTCCTCTAAAACCAATATTATCAGTAGTAATAGAGTAATACCAAATATATATTGATATGCTGTAATTAGTAGGGTATGGCTGAGTCTTGTAAAGAGGGGTTAGGTCTAATTCATTATGGGGGACAGTTAGTAGAGTGGGGGGTAGGGGCTAAGGTTAAGGGTGTAAAAGGTTTCATCTTCCTCTCAGGCTCCGAAGGTAGAGACCCAGCGACCAACAGAGCTGTCGAAGGAGTTAGGGCTCAGACTAGACTAGCCCTCGATAAGATAAAGGAGAGACTTGAGAAGGCTGGTTCAAGCATAGATTATGTAGTGAAGTTTGTGTGGTATGTTTCAAAACGAGAGCATAGAGATGAATTCATAAGGGCAAGAGATGAATGGCTGGCTGAAAATGCGCCGAATCTGCTTAAAGAGAGAGCATACGCTTCCACACTACTCTTAGACATAGGATTAGCCCTACCAGAGATGCTTGTCGAAGTTGATGCTATAGCCATCATACCATAAAAAACGGTGGGGGTTCACCCCACTTTTATGGTGAATAGAGTATCGTTGGTGCCGGCATCTTATCTATGAAACCAGAGTCTACACCAAATTGGAAGAGTGCCCACACATTCTCTTTTACCGCAGGGTCCCAGACTGCTCTAAATCTTGGGTCGATCCTACCTGTGAGTATACCTTCTTTTATTACGCCACGAGGCAGATTCAAAGCTTTCGTGACTATTTGATCCGCCTTATCTGGATTATCTCTGATGAAATCTTCAGCATCCTTATACATCGCTATAATTCTTGGGATGGACTGTGGGTTTTGCTTAAGGTAGTTGTTGTTCATAGCGAGTAGAAGATACCAAGCATAGTCATAGCCCTTAAGTTCACGCCAAGCTTCATTGCCAACCCATATCACCTTAGTAGCTGGATCTGCCTTTTTAGCTAACGCTACATGAGGCTCCACCAGAACCGCTGCATCAACCCTCTTAGCCTCGAACTCAGCCCTTGCAACTGGATAGGCTGCCGCTCTAACCGTTATCTGCTCACCCAACTTAAGACCTTGCGTCAGCGCATATGATCCTACAAGTTGGTAGTCTACTGCACCAACATCTATAGCTAGTGTCTTACCAGCCAGATCCTTTATACTGTTTATGTTAGGATCCCGTGCGACTATATAGAGGGTTGCGGTTGCGTAGGTTGAGATTATTGTTATAGGTATGCCCTCGTTATGCATCCTTTGAAAGACGTTAGCACCACCACCCCAGATATGAGCTTCACCAGTGCCAAGACCGGCGTAAGCAGCAGCTATAGCAGAATACCTAACCCACTCGACATCAAGCCCATTCTTCTTATCAAAGCTCTGATTCTCGATAACAAGATGGACTATAGACATATACGCTGGGAAAGTCAAAGTCCCGATCTTGAGCTTTATCGGCTCAACCTTAGGCGTCGCAGTTACTGTAACTGTGGTGGTGAGAGGCGCGGCTGTCTGTGTGACTGTGGTAGTCAGTGGTGGTTGTGTTACAGTTGTAGTCTGTGCGACTGTTTGAGTTAATGTTACAGTTGCGGTTCCAGCTGTCATTGTGCTAGTAACAGTTCTTGTTTCAGTAGTGGTTTCAACTTTAGTTACTGTGCTCGTTATAGTTGTGGGAGGGGTGAGGATTACTGCACTGGCAGCAGCTATTATCACTATGATTACAATTATAGTTGCTATTATTGTAGAACGCTGCATAAAACAGCAAATTATCCGCCACTTATTTAAGTCTTCCTACCCTTTTCACAAACATCATAAATTCTAAATATTTAATTAAATTTTATCGGTTAAATACTGTTCTAAGCAGCGCCAAATAGCAAAAGTTAAGAGGGAAGATACAGCAATATCCCTAAGCACTTATCTAAAATGGAACCTAAACACCTCCTAAACGAGTGGCAAAATATGGTAAACCTCCTTAGAGCAAGCTCTTCCTTATTCATACTGCTTGACTTTGACGGCACTCTTACCCCCATAGTTAGAAGACCCCAAGAAGCATATCTATCAACAGAAACAAAGCAACTCCTTAAGATCTTAGCAGATAACCCGAGATTTAAAATAGCAATAGTCTCAGGCCGAATGTTAAATGACGTTAAGGAGCGTGTGGGATTAGAAGGATTATATTACGCTGGAAACCACGGCTTACAGATAACTGGACCTAATCTTAACTTCACACATCCAAAAGCTAAGAAGTTAGTAGGTAGCATCGAAAAACTCGCAAATAGTTTAAAAAGCGTCTTAAGCGGTATTGAAGGGGTTATTGTTGAAAACAAGATCTTCACTATAAGCGTGCATTACAGACTTACACCACTTGAGAAGATAGGTTGGGTAAAGAAGAAGGTGCTCAACGAAGCCAACCAATTCCAACAGATATTAGTCACACAAGGAAAGAAGGTTCTAGAAGTAAAACCAAGTGTTGATTGGAATAAAGGTGAAGCAGCAAGATTCTTAGTTAAGAGTGTAGCGCCAGCAAGCCTACCCATATACGCTGGAGACGATAACACAGACGAAGACGCCTTCATAAAATTAAAAGAAGGTGTGACTATATTAGTAGCAGAAGAATTCAAAAAAACAAACGCAAAGTACTACTTGAGAAACACAAATGAAGTCCAAGACCTCCTGAGAAGACTAGCAAATCTATAAACACTTATATCTCAACCCGCAAACACAGATTAGATGATGGTTAAGCAGAAAATAAGAGACGGCACACTATTTTACGAGTGTGAAGAATGTCACCTCCTCTATGAAGAGAAAATATGGGCAGAGAGGTGTGAAGACTTCTGCTCAACACACCACGCCTGCTCACTAGAAATCACAAAACACGCAAGCAAAACAAACAGCTAAAAGCAATACATAATATAACCCAAACCGCTAATATTAAAAACATATACGTAAACAGCTAATAGTTAAGCAGCTCCGGTCGTCTAGCCCGGTCAAGGATCGCGGCCTCTCGAGCCGCAAACGCGGGTTCAAATCCCGCCCGGAGCACTTGACAACTTACTCTACAATCTAATTAAAAAAGGAATATGGGAGTTGTGATACTGTTTCTATTGTTGTAGCCAGACGTTCACGTTAAGAGCATCCATCGCTAATACGAAGCCATACCACGGATGTGGATGTAGATTGTATCCTTGAACCGCTGTTGTGACTGCGTGTATCCTGTTTGGATAGTATAGGAAGACACCCCAAGCTTCGTCTATTGCTCTCCGCTGAGCAGCGTCAGACAACCCTTTCTGAGCAGCCAAGTCGGTCTGTATAGCCATCTCATTTACCAAGAAGGCCATTATTGGATCTTGCACATTCTGTAAGTTCCACTGCCATGCACCAACTTGTGTAGGGTCGTAGAAAGCACCCATAACTCCGTATGGAGTTGGTGAACCTGTACCAGCCCAGTCGTGTAATGCAATGTCATACTTCCTATCTACAAGCATCACAGTAGCACCTGCGCCGAACTCCATGTTGTTGATCTTCAACTTTATGCCAACTTTATCTAGCTGAGCTTGTAGTACTGTTGCTACGGGTAGACCCCATGGGAAGAAGTTGAGTAGCGTTGTTTCAAATCCGTTAGGATAGCCTGCTTGAGCAAGTAGCTCTTTTGCTTTAGCTATGTTTGCTGTAGGTGGGTAAACTTGGAGAGATGGGTTCCAAAAGGCACCTATGGCTGGGCTTACTATACCTACTCCAATGATGGCGTAGCCTTCTTCGACACTATTTACTAAAGCTTGACGGTCTACAGCGTAGCTAATGGCTTGTCTAACTCTTTTGTCAAGCAGAGCTTTTGTTTCTTGAGTGCTTGCGTTCATGTTTATAGAGAGCATGATAACTCTTGGTGCAGGACCTACTTGAACGTTGACGGTCTTGCTTCCCTTTAGTCTTGTTGCATCAGATGGGCTGAGTTGTGCTGCGTGTATGCCACCTCGCTCAAGCTCAAGGGCTCTGACTGACGCTTCAGGTATTATTCGAATAAGTACTTTGTCCAAGTAGGGTTTGGTGCCCCAGTACGCGTTGTTTCTCTCAAGTAGTATATGGTCACCCTTAACCCACTCAACGAACTTAAATGGACCAGTCCCTACTGCTGCTGCTGTACCATAGTCTTTTCCATATTTTTCAACCGCTGTAGGTGAAACTACACCTGTGCCCCAAGTTAGGTTGGGTAGGAAGTTTGGTGTCGGATACTTTAGTATGAATTTTACTGTGTAGTCATCAACCACCTCTACTTCCTTCACCATATCGAGTTGTGATTGTCTAGGTGACTGTGTTGTTAGTATCCTGTCGAAGCTCTTCTTTACAGCGTTGGCGTTTAGAGGAGTTCCATCATGGAACGATACACCTTTTCTTATCTTGAATATGTATGTCACATCGTCTATCTGTTCATAGGATTCGGCTAAGCGTGGTACTATCTTCTTCATTGCAAAGTCGTATACTACTAGCGTTTCGTATATTGCGTTTTGCACTGTATCTGCTGCTACACCTGCTTGCGTAAAAAGCGGATCTAGAGATGGCTCATCCTTCTCTACACCAATTATGAATGTACCACCTGGCTTACCTGGAGCTGTTGGTGTAGTGGTAGTTACGGGTGGCTGTGTGGTTGTTTCAGTTTGTGTGATAGTAGCTGTTCGAGTTACTGTTTGGGTTATAGTTTGAGGGACGGTTTGAGTTACAGTAGATCCAGCGCCTACTGTAGTGGTTATGGTCTGGGTTACGGTTCTTTCTGCTGTAGAAGTTAATGTGATAGTCGTTGGTTGTATCTGGGTTACATATGCTGCAGAGGCTGCTATAACGATGATGACAATGATGAGAGCGGCGATAGATGTCTTACTGACAGAATGTGTTGTAGACATTTTGGCTCAAGATTTATAGTTTTATGTGCAGTACTTAACCTTTTTGTTCAAGTTCTAGAGATTCAATAGGTTTGTAGTCAGCATCTACACCTACTGCTCTCGGTCCTAGGATCTTCAGTCCTTCTTTCGTTCTCCATACTTCTGGTGCTGGTATACCTATAGCTGCAAGCTTTCGTTCTTTGCTTATTTTAACCCAGTCGAAGTTGTATATACCTGTTCCCGTTTCTTCATCTAAGACAGTTATAATATCTGGGGATAATGCGCATATTCTTCCATTTCTCCAAGCGGCGTGGTTTTCATTTTTGAACCAAAGTTTAAACTTCTTTCCTCTATATTCTTCTATGCCTTCCATATAAGCGGCACCAATAAGATGACCAAAGGCTGGTTTCAGATCTAACTTTAGAAGCCTGCCTCTGAAAAGTAGGTAGCCTCCTGTTATGTCAAGGATCGTTTTGATCAAGTCTTTATTATTACGTGTGGCTTCCTTTATTGCCAAACCCAGCTTTATGCATCTGGTGTAGCTTTCTGGTAGTAAAGCTTTTTTCACCTCTCGACCTTGAAGAGCTTCTGCGAAGCCTACGCCTCCTCCTGAGTATTCGGCAAAGGAACGCAGTATATCTTCTAACCTCTTATAGTCAGAAGCGCGCTTTATGACAATAACATCACCAAAATGTGAAGTAGCTACTGAGAGAGCAGGGTGGAAACCATTTAAATTAAATAGACTCATAGTCATTTCTGGTACTGAGCGCCCGACAGGGTCACCATCTACTACAGGCAAGTCTTCTTTCGCAGCTTGATAGAGTGGTCTCAAAAGCGCGCCAGGTCCTAGCTCAGTAGCAATGTAGGCATCTGGCCTTCTACCTAAATGCTTCTGAAGTTCTTTTACTGCTTGAGGTATCCATTTTTCTACCGGCCATCGTTCCCATTTTAGAGGTATCTTTGTGCCGTATCTTTGCTCAAACCTCTTTTCTAACTCTTTTCTTACACCTCCTCCTACTTCAGCTGGATTGAATACAAGTGCGTCATCTTTTAGTTCTTGTAGGGAGATGAGCGTTGCTTGAAGACCTTCATTACTTATCTGCTCTAAGATGTTCATTCCATCTTGTACTGAGCCTCCGCCTCCTGTTGAGTAGATCGAAGCACCTAATATTAGGGCTTCTATCTCTTCTCTACTTAGCTTTCTGGACATTTTACTCGAATGTTAGGATGGTTTGCGTTCGCCTAGCTCCTTGTCCATGATTAGTAGTCCGCCTATGTGTTCACCTATTAATCTGAGTTTCTGGACGATGCTGCTAACTGATGCTTCTTCCTCTACTTGTTCCGAGATAAACCATTGTAGCATGTTTACGGTTGCGTGGTCTCTTTTCTGCTGCGCTAGTTCTAAGATGGAATATATTCTTCTTGTAACTTCGGTTTCATGCGAGTATGCTGCTTCAAATACATCCAAGGGTGTCTTCCACTCTGATGGAGGTTGGTTTATCTGGTATAGTTTTACTCGCCCTCCTCTTTCGACTATGTGTTCATAGAATTTAAGCGCGTGTGTCTCTTCCTCCTTAGCTTGGACTTTCATCCAGTTGGCGAATCCTTTTAGGTTTATCGAATCGAAGTATGCTGCCATAGCCAAGTAAAGGTAGTAGGAATATAGTTCTGAGTTCAGCTGCTTGTTCAGTTCCTCAACCATTTCATCTGTAATCATATCTATCACATTATTTTTATCCAAACTTCTTAAAAGCCATTTCTTCACACAACGGCGATAGCTTCAACTTCAATCTTTAACTCTGGTAGAGCTAATCTGCTTACCTCTACAGCGGTCTGCGCGGGTAAGCCTTTCTTAAAGTATCTTTTCATAACCTCTGAGTAGCGCTGTAGATCTTTTATGTCGGTGAGGTAAACGGTTAGTTTTGCTATATTTTCCATAGAAGCCTTTGCTGATCTAAGTATTTGTTGCATGTTTTCAAAGGCTTGTTCTGTTTGCTTTTCTATGCTTTCGCTTACGATCTTTCCAGTTGGGTCAATTCCTACTTGTCCTGCTATGAAGATAATTCTTTTGCCGCCACAGGATACGCCTTGTGAGAAAGCATAGGGTTTTGAATCCCAAACTTTTTTTGGACTGATTATTCTTTTGCTCATGCGCGTAATTTAGGCTGATTGGGCTGATAAAGTTATATGTAGTCCTCCAGCGTTGTTAATTCTACGTTTGGTATACGTCTTCTAATACGTTCTTCTTTTGCATCTATTGGAGCTGTGGCGTCTATCCCGACCTTCGTTTGGTGTAAGTGATATGGGTCTCTTGGGAAGCCACGCGCATATGGTATAACGAAGAGACCTGTGTCTGGTTTACTTCTGGTGGCTATCGCCCACCATACATCACTTAGGTCATATACATTTACATCTTCATCCACTACGATGCAGTATTTTAGCCAGTAGTATGCGCCAAAGGCGGCCATCGCCACGTTCTTTGGTTCGCCTTCGAACTTCTTTTTTATTGAGATTGCGCAGTTAAATAGGTTTGGTGTTAGGCTCACTGCTTTGACCTCTGAACCGCTGCTCTTCACAGCTTTGTAGATTAGGGATTCTCTCGAAAGAGCTAATAAGGTAGTATCTTCAACTGTCCCGGCAAGTATTGTTTGATATATGGGGTTGCGTCTATGCGTTATAGCCTTCAGCCTAAATATGTGGTTATGCGCTATCGGCACATAGAGCTGCATGAAGTCTCCGTATGGTCCTTCTTCTTCTCTTATGTTAGCTAGGACTTCGCCTTCTAATACGATCTCAGCATCAGCTGGTACTTCAAGGTCTATAGTCTTGCATCTAACCAGCTTTAGAGGTTCTCTTCTTAATGCGCTGGCTAAAGTAAAGTGGTCCACGTTATATGGTAGAGTTGTTGAGCCAGCTACCATTTCTGCTGGGTGATTACCTATCACTACGGCTACCTCAAGATTCTTACCTTTGGATTCTGCTTTACTGTGTATGATGCCTAGGTGTTGAGGAGGCATCATCCTTATCCCCAACTTCTGTGTTCCTTTGAGCTGCATTCTATTGAAGGAAGCGTTCCTATAGCCAGTTTCTGGGTCTTTTGCTACAGCTATTCCAGCAGTTATGTATGGACCAGCGTCGAGTTCGCTATGTGTGACTATTGGCAGCATCTCTGTTGTAGCGTCTTCACCCACCCTTACTACTTCTTGCACCGCACCTTGGTCCACTATCTGTGGTTCGATTAGATGAGAACTTCGTTTTGTATATTCTTCAAGCAGCTGCTCTTCATCTGTATCCAAAGCTAGAGCAAGCATTCGTCTTGAGCCTACGATGTTGCTTACTACTGGTATATTAGAGCCTAGGACGTTTTCAAAGAGTATTGCTTTACCTATTTTCTGAGCTTTAACTATGAGTGCTGCTAACTCAAACCTTCTGTTAACAGCCTTCTTGACCCTTATAAGAAGACCTTTCTCCTCAAGTAGGTTGATGAAGCTCCTAAGATCTTTAACCATAATGAGATAGAGCGAAGGACATATATTTATTGTATTCCTTAGGGGGATGGAATGAAGATTGTTGTAGCTATGAGTATTGGTCTGCTTGTTGCATCTTTTCTAATCTCCATCTTTACTTACCCCTATATGCCTGAGTTGATGCCATCACACTGGAATGCGGCTGGAGAGGTTGACGGATACTTGCCTAAGTTTTGGGGGGCTTTTTTAATTCCTTTGATTATGGTTGGGCTCTATCTGCTCTTCGTAGCAATACCTCGAATTGACCCGTTGAAGGATAATATTATGCGGTTCATAAGCTACTACTATGGGTTTATCTTGGTTATGCTGCTGTTTATGCTGGTTGTGCAGACTCAAGTTATCCTTTGGGGGCTTGGTTTTAAAGTTAGCCCTAATGTTATTATTCCTTTAGGCATAGGTGCATTATTCATATACATTGGGGTGCTGCTGGGTAAGGCTAAGAGGAATTGGTTTATTGGTATTCGAACGCCGTGGACTCTAAGCAGCGATGTAGTATGGGATAAGACTCATAGAATTGGTGGTCGCCTCTTTATTGCTGTTGGTCTCCTCTCATTAGTGGGCGTGCTCTTACCTGAATATGCGTATCTTTTTATTCTCGCGCCAATCTTAGCTGTATCCATCTACACAGTAGTTTACTCCTATATTGCTTATCAGAGAGATGTTAAGAAGATAGATTAGTAGTGTTCCCTCTACTTGTTTTGTTGATTTTGGCTAATAGGTAGCTCGAGAATCATTCGGACAACACCTAACTCAGACATGCTATATTTGAAACCAAGCTTTTCACCCACATGTATCATAATTCTATTATCCGGGAGGCAGTAGATCTTGAGCTTCTTTAAACCCATCTTCTCTCCTTCGCGTATCAACTCACTTACCAACGCTGTGCCTAAACCTTTGTTTTGCCAACGGTCATGGACTACGATACCTATCTCTCCTGTGCTGCCTTCTATGTAGATGCGTGCATCGGCTATTATCTGTGTGCCTGCTTCGCTATTAAGCACTCCTACCAAAGCTATTTCATCTTTTTTGCTTATTGCCACCATCTTTTTTGCTTCTTCGAGGCTAAGCTGATCTCTAAATATGAAAAAGCGGTTATAAATTGTATCTTGTGACAAGGAGTTATACATTTCATGTAGCCCAAGAGCGTCATCCAAATCTACATACCTGATTTTTACTTCAGAACCATCTTTTAGCTCAACCTTCCTGATAAATACTTCCTTAGAGGATTTTAGCCCACTCAAGATATATAGAGTTTATATACTTGAGGGTTATAGAAAAAGTTAGCGATACGCTGCACCTAACAATTTATATAGGGAAAGGTTTTTGAATAAGACCCTAAGCGCTATATTTGGGGCCTTATGCCGCTGCCTCTATATGACATAATAGTTGGCTTTGTGCTTATATCACTTCTCGCCTACTTAGCATTCAAACTAAAAGCACTTAGCCGAAGTGGCGCTCTTGCATCTATACTCATAGGTATGGTGATTCTAGTCGGCTCAGGCAGCTGGAGCTGGCTGATTCTTATCATAATCTTCTTCACCGCTGCTTCATTCTTTACGCATTTTAAATACAACTATAAGCGCGGTATAGGCGCAGCAGAAGCTAAAGGAGGCGCAAGAAGCTGGCTCAACGCTGCATCGAATGGTGGAGCGGCGGCGCTTTTTGCTGCAGCAGAATACGCAGTTGGTGGAGATATCTTTGCCGCAGCTTTCCTTGGTGTAGTAGCGACAGCTGCTTCAGATACTCTTGCAACAGAGGTTGGATTGTTAAGCAGAGTGAAGCCACGGCTTATAACAAATCTTCGCCTTCAAGTTGAACCCGGAACATCGGGCGGTGTTACACCTTTGGGAACATTCATGGCTGTAGTTGGTGCTTTGATTATCGGTTTGGCTGCTGCTGTGTTGGGTTTCTTTGACGGCGCTGTGTTTAAAGTTATTGTTGTGGCAGCAGTTGGTGGGGTGTTAGGTTCGATAGCTGACAGCTTATTAGGTGCACTTCTGCAGGAAAAGTATCGATGTGTAGTCTGCGGCAAGGTTGTTGAGCAGCCTATGCATCATGGCTCTAAAGGGCTCTTCGTATCGGGTATACATAGGTTAGATAATAATCTTGTAAACCTTACTTCGACATTTATAGGCGCATTTATAGGTATGGCTGTGTTTCTGTTGCTGTCTTAAGGCGAGTAGGTGAAAAGTCTACGCTGCAGCGCTTGCTCTAATTCACTTATTTTCACCCTATCTTGCTTCATTGTGTCTCGGTCTCTAATGGTCACTGTGTTATCTTCAAGGGTTTGATAATCTACAGTGATGCAAAAAGGAGTGCCTATTTCATCCATTCTCCTATATCTCCGCCCTATGCTTCCTGATTCATCGTAAAACGCTTCAAAATTCAATTTAATCTTTGAATAGATCTGCTTTGCCGCTTCTGGAAGACCGTCTCTAGTTACAAGGGGGAAGACGCCTACTTGAATGGGTGCAAGATAGGGTTTAAAGCGTAAAACTGTTCTTTCCCCATCAACTACAAGTGAGTGCTCAATTATAGCGTAGATACTTCGGTCAACACCCATCGAAAGCTCGAAGACATTTGGCAAAACATCTCTATCGCCATCTAACACCGTCATGTCTTTCTTACTAACCTTAGAGTGCCCAGAGAGGTCATAGTCGCCCCTATGGTTGCAGGCAACCAACTCGATCCAGCCTAAGCTGGTTTCTACCTCAAAGTCGAAGGCTGAACTGGCGTAGAAAGCTTTCTCATCATCTCCCAGCTTCCTAAAGCGGCTTCTTTTAACATCTAAACCTGCATATTGATAGAACTGTTTAAGGATGACTAAGTAGTAGGCGATTAGCTTGTTAGGTAGATAACCTTTTTCGAGAGCCTCTGCAGCAGTAATTTCTTCTAGCTTCTCCCCGTCTAACGCAAGTCTTAAAACCTCAGACTTTACTGCATCGAACTTTTCGAATTCATTAGCCTTATCTGGATTAAAGAAGACTTCTATCTCAGCTTGATAAAACTCTCTTAGCCTCATTAGGCTCTGTCTCGGTGATATCTCGTTACGGAAACTTTTACCATATTGTGCAAATGCTACAGGTAGCTTACAACGCATGACCTTAAAGAGCCTTGGGAAGTCGACGAAGATGCTCTGGCATGTTTCAGGTCTAAGATATGCTTCTTCACCTGAAGGACCTACATTAACCTTAAACATCATGTTAAATCTACGCACATTTCCAAAGTTTCCCCCGCAGTTAGGGCATCGAATATCGTTAGAAGATATGAGGTTGTCAAGCTCTTGATTAGGGAGCCTTTCTGGTATGATCTTCCCAGTCTTCTCCTGTATAAGCCTATCTGCTCTAAGAGTCAAGTTGCATTTTGTGCAACTCACGATAGGGTCTTCGAAGCCAGCTAGGTGTCCCGATGCTACGAATACGCTCTTGGGCATAATTTGGCATCCATCTATTTCAACCATGTTATCTCTTCTAACTAAGTATCTTCTCCAGAGCTCAACATACTTGTTCTTGAGGGCTACACCTAAAGGTCCATAGTCCCAGAAGCCAGCTAAAGCATCAGCATAGATTTCTGAGCTAGGCAGTAGGAAGCCTCGCTCAAGCATCAGCCTTATGATCTGCTCGTAGTTCATCAACGCAAGAGTTGGTTAAGACTGCTTTCTTAAGGCTATCTATTCAGATTCATCTATTTCTCGATGCTTGACACTTATTCTTTTTATAGAGGGGGTATATGCTTCACATCTTAAGATTTCGAAAGTGTAGTCGGTTGAAAGTTTAGCGCCGCATCTGTAGCATATGCCTCGCTTCATCTTTAAGACTTCTCTCGGAGAAAGTAGCTCCATTCCCCAGTATAGCGTTTCTCCACAGTTACCGCAGACGATTTCGAAGGGCATATGTATAAAGGAGAGCAGGTCTGTGTTATCAGTTTGCTTGTCACTTGAGTTGTTGTTACCTTGGTTAATTAACGCTTGGTTACACCCTAGTATCCGCTTTGCGCCCTTTCTCGGTTTACATAATTCTTCGCACGATATAGGTTTAATATATCGTTTGGTGAGAGATTCATTTCTATGAAAGCTTGCACAAGGAAGTGGAGGATGTCTATGAGCTCCTCTTTTGCTCTTTCTACTTCGAATCCTTTGGATGTCTTCCACCACTTCCAAGATGTTAGGTCTTGTAGTTCTACTGCTTCGTGGATTATAGCTGTGCAGAGGGCTGAAATACGCGCCTCTAGGCTCTTAGGGTAGCGCTCAAAGCTAAAAGTTGAAACATACTCTTTCTGGAGTTTAAAGATCTCTTCTAAAGTATCTACCATTTGCAGCCGCCTTTTTAACGGTATGGCTCGCTCTTAACGTCTTTAGCTTGCTGAGTCGGCTGAATCTGTTCTTTAGGTAGGCGGTATCTCTTAGTTGGTGGGATTATGACGATTTTGTTTGATACGGTTATGTTGTAGTGGGGAGAGCCGTCTGGGTTTTTGTAGTTAACCGCAACACCAGCCCTATCGATATCTACTCTGATCTTGACTATAGCACCATCCTCCAGCCTAAAGACAACGGTGTCGCTTCCCACAGGCTTACTCTCAAGCAGCTCAAACTCTATCTCTCCGCTCAAATCCACTCTATACTGGCTTTGTTCCGCATACCGATAAACTTAACTTAAATAACACGAACCCCTTAAGAGCTCAAAATAGTCTGATTTAAGATGCAACCCGAAGCTGAAACAGAGGATAGGAGCAGAGCGTATGAAGCAGCGCTCAAAGAGTTAGCCCAAATCATATCGTCAGAATCCAAACTCACAACGAAGAAACTTATCCAACATCAAAAACTCATCTCAAAAAGATACGGATTAAATAAGCTTATAGGATTAAGACAACTAATAAACACACTACCCCAAGAAGACCTAAAAGGGTTAAGCAGACTTAAAATCAAACCAATAAGAACAGCGAGCGGGATAGCTGTTGTCGCGGTTATGGCTGCACCTCACCCCTGCCCCCACGGCGTCTGCATCTACTGCCCTGGGGGTGTGAGTAAGGGAACACCACAAAGCTACACTGGATTTGAACCCTCATCGAGAAGAGCTAAAGAGAACCTATATGACCCTTATCTACAGGTTAATGCGCGGCTGAAGCAGCTAAAACAGATAGGACATACCGTCGATAAAGTCGAGCTTGTGATAATAGGAGGAACATTCACATCCCTACCCGAAGAAGAGCAGATTAGATTTGTTAAAGGCTGCTTTGATGCGTTAAACGGGAAACCTTCGCAGACACTTAAAGAAGCGTTGAGTGAAGCTGAACACGCTAAAATAAGAAACGTCGGCTTTACTGTAGAAACTAGACCAGACTACTGTAAGGAGAAGCATATCGACTTTATGCTAAGCTATGGAGTCACAAGAGTTGAAATAGGTGTTCAAACGCTTGACGATGAAATCTACAGATTTATTAACCGTGGGCATTCAGTCAAAGATGTAGCTGAAGCCTTCCAAGCAGCTAGAGATTCTGGTTTAAAGATAGTTGCCCATATGATGCCAGGCTTACCGAAATCAGACATAGAAAAAGACCTTCAGCACTTTAAGATGCTCTTTGAGGACCCTCGGTTTAAGCCAGATATGCTTAAAATATACCCAACAGTCGTGACAGAAGGCACTTACATCCATAAACTCTACTTAAAGGGTGAGTACAAGCCATATGATCTCAATGAGGTTGTAGATTTACTTTCTGCCGTGAAAAAGATGGTGCCACCTTGGATTAGAATTATGCGCATACAGCGGGAAATACCGGCAGGCCAGATAGTAGCGGGTGTCAAAAATGGCAACTTAAGAGAAATCGTACAGCAAGAAATGAGGAGAATGGGGGTTAGATGCAGATGCATAAGATGCAGGGAAGTAGGGCTTAAGAACATAAGGATAAACGATTCTGAAATCAAATTGCTAAGAGAAGAATATGAGGCGTCTGAAGGAGTAGAGATCTTCCTATCATATGAACATCCTTTAACAGACACCCTTTTAGGCTTTCTTAGACTAAGGATACCGTCAAATAAAGCTCATAGGGAAGAAGTGAAAAATGATAGAACAGCGCTTGTGAGAGAACTCCACGTGTATGGTGAAGCCCTACCATTAGGAATTAGGAAAGAAAATGCTTGGCAGCATAGAGGGTTCGGTAAGAAACTCCTCTACGAAGCTGAAAACATTGCTAGAGGCGTATATGATTGCAGAAAGATTTTAGTTACGAGCGCGGTTGGAGTTCGCCAATACTATGTAAGACAAGGATATAGACTTGAGGGGACTTATATGGCTAAGCAGCTCAACCATTAGACACTTTATCTTCAACCTTTTTCCATCAATCTATATTTTGTCTCAATTGGTGGAAGAATTGGTTGTGGTATAGTCAACCTTAACTTACATCTAAGGCATCGGCTAGCTTCTCTAACAGCCTCTTCTTGTTTAAATCCTGACTCCACTTCATCGAAACTCTTGATTCTGGTTTTAGGCTCAAGCTTCGAACATTCTACTCTCTTAATGAAGGGGAAGTCTGCGTCATACCCTAAGACTGGATTTGGGGTTAGCTTTGAGGCAAGTTCATCATCTATCTTCCCTTCGCCACCCAAGTAAATATCTATAGCCGAAGCTGCTTGCCTACCATCGGCGATAGCTTGTATAATGGATGAAGGCCCTCTTACAATATCGCCTCCTGCAAACACACCTTTTCTGCTCGTCATAAGATTCTGATCTACTTTAACACGACCATTCGAGTCCAACTCAAGGTTGAATCCAGAAGGTAGAGAAGGTTTTTGTCCTACAGCCTTCACGATAGTGTCAGCATCTATAACAAACTCACTATGCTCTATGGGCTCAGGCTTTCTTCTACCAGTAGCATCAGGGTCTCCGAGTCTCATTTTAATACAAGTAAGTCTTAACACACCGTTCTCCTTAACTATCTTTAAAGGCGCAGTAAGTTCTATTAATTCGACACCTTCTTCTAAAGCTTCGTCTAACTCTTCTCTACCAGCAGGCATTTCAACCCTACTTCTCCTATAAATGATCTTAACACTCTCAGCGCCTAACCTAAGCGCTGTTCTTGCAGCATCAATAGCGGAGTTTCCTCCCCCTATTACCAGCACTCTACGCCCAACTTCAATTTTTTGACCGAGATTAGCGGCTTTAAGTAGGCTCAGACAATCAACTACGCCTTGTAGATCCTCACCTTGTATACCGAGCCTAGATGTGGAGCCTGCACCAATAGATAAGAATACAGCGTCAAATCCTTGCTCAAACAGGCTTTCTAAAGATTCGACCTTTAAGTTACACCTAACGTCTACACCAACATTCATTATTTCTTCTATCTCATCATCTAGAACGCGTTTAGGTAACCTAAACTCAGGTATACCGTACCTCATCAACCCGCCAATTTTATTCTCTGCCTCAAATATGACTACACTGTGTCCAAGTTTGGCTAAGAAGTAGGCAGCGGTTAAACCCGCTGGTCCTGAGCCTACTATAGCGACTTTTTTGCCTGTCTTAGGCATCTTCTTGATCTTCAGACGCCAAGATTTGTCGTCTAAGTCGGCTACGAACCTCTTACATAGCCTAATGGCGATAGGTTCGTTAACTTCGCCGCGTTTGCAAGCGTATTCACATGGGTGTGTGCAGACTCTACCTAACACACGTGGGAAGGGGGCCTTTTCTCTGATAACGTTTACAGCTTCTTGGAAGAGCCCTCGCGCTATAAACGCTAGGTATCGAGGTATATCGATGTGTGCTGGGCAAGCATCTATACAAGGCACGAGCTTAGCTTCTCTTTCGGCAAGTGTCCTCCAAGAGCTATTTTTATCCATTAGGGCTGCGGTTGGGCAGACTTCTACACAGGCGCCGCAAAATCTACAGCCAGCTTCGGTTAAAGGACTGTTGAAGAATGTTCCGATTCTGGTTTCTTTCCCTCTGTTTACAAATGTTAAGGCACCGACTTTTCTGACTTCGTTACATATGCTTACACATCTGCCACATAGTATACATTTATTCGGGTCTATAACGATGAGAGGGTTCTTATCGTTTATCTGCACCTCTTTTGCTCTACGCTGTATATTTAATCCATCTACACCTATATATTGTGCAACAGCTTGGAGCTCACATCGAAGGTTCTTAGGGCAGACTAAACAGTCAAGCGGATGCTCCGAGAGTATGAACTCAAGCGTAGACTTTCTCAGTTTAGATATAAGTGGCGTCTCCGTATGAACAATCATACCATCTGATGCAGGAGTAGAGCATGATGCAACCACACCACGCATGCCTTCTACTTCAACCAAACAAAGTCTGCAGGCGCCTGAGGGTGTTAGGGCTGGGTGGTAGCATAGGTGAGGGATGTAGATTCCGTTTGCTAAAGCTGCTTCTAGGATAGTTTTTCCACTTTCTACCACAACAGTTTTACCGTCGATATTTAATTTTACTGTTCTGTTAGCCATTTTACTTCCTCCTCTGCACAGGTATAGGTTCGCTTGGTGTATTCATATGCTCGCCAGAAACTTTGACTACTGCTCTGAATCGTGGTGGGCAGACGTTGTAACAGACTCCGCATTTTGAACATTTTTCTTGATCTATGATATGCACCATTCTTTTGCCGCCTCTTATTGCACCGCTTGGGCATTCTCTCAAGCAGATCATGCATCCTTCACATTTATCTGGGATAATATAGTATGTAATCAAATTCTTACAGACCTTGGCTGGGCATCGCTTCTCATTGATATGTGCCTCATATTCGTCCCTAAAGTATCTTAAGGTTGTTAAGACGGGGTTAGGTGCTGTCTGCCCAAGTCCGCAGAGCGAACCTATCTTTACGATTTGAGCAAGATCTTCTAGCTTGGCTAGTGTGTTAGAGTCAGCTCTACCTTCTTTAATAGCTTTAAGAAGCTGAAGCATCTTCCACGTGCCTTCTCTGCATACAACACATTTGCCGCAAGACTCCTTCTGGGTAAAGTCGAGAAAGTAGTGGGCTATATCAACTACACAAGTATCTTCATCCATAACTACAATACCGCCAGAGCCCATAATAGAGCCTGCTGAACTTAAGCTGTCATAGTCCACTGGCGTAGTCAAGAGGACCTTAGGTAAGCAGCCGCCTGAAGGACCTCCTATCTGAACTGCCTTGAATTCTTTATCGCCGATTATGCCTCCTCCTATATCATAAATAATTTCTTTAAGTGTAATTCCAAGCGGCACTTCTATAAGACCAGCTCTCTTAACTTTGCCGACGAGCGAAAAGGTCTTAGTTCCTTTACTACTCTCTGAGCCCTTGTTGGCGAAGTATTCCCAACCCTTTTGGAAGATTAATGATACACAAGCCCAAGTCTCAACGTTATTTATTACTGTAGGTTTACCCCACAGCCCTGATTGGGCGGGGTAAGGTGGTCTTGGTCTAGGCATACCTCTCTTTCCTTCGATAGAAGCTATTAGCGCAGTTTCTTCGCCACATACGAAAGCACCAGCGCCTTCTTTGATGCGTATCTCAAAATTATGCCCAGAACCTAAGATGTCTTTACCTAAGAAGCCAAAATCAGCCATCTGTTTTAAAGCCGTTCTGAGTCTTTCTAGAGCGAGAGGATATTCAGCTCTACAGTATATGTAGCCTACTTGCGCACCTAAAGCATAAGAGCCTATAACCATCCCCTCAAGCACAAAATGAGGGTCACTTTCAAGTAGAGCCCTATTCATGAAGGCTCCGGGATCACCTTCATCAGCGTTGCAGATGATGTATTTTTCATCACCGGGTGCAGATCTGCAAACTTCCCACTTTTTTCCAGTTGGAAAACCTGCGCCACCTCTCCCTCTTAACCTACTCAACTTAACCCACTCTATAACTTCATGAGGCTTCATAGAGAGAGCTTTAACTAGACCACTGTATCCTCCTAATGCAATGTAATGCTCTATCTTCTCTGGATCTATGAGACCACAGCGCTGAAGAATCCATCTTGTCTGCTTCTGCATTACTGGGAGCTCAGCTAAAGATGGTAAATTGGCATAGCTGCTTCCCAGGCTACAAAGCGCTTTATCTGCTCTAATATCATTTTTAACTAGGTAGTCTTCAACTATAGATGCTGCTGTCTTCGGGTCTAGGCTGTGGTAGAGGATGCTTGGTTGATTTGGTTTCGTCACATCCATAATGGGTTCAAGATAGCATAACCCGATGCAACCCGTGTTTACGATCTTTGCATCTATGTTAAGCTCTTGAAGCTTCTTCTGCACAGCATCAGCTACTTGTAGAACGCCGGCTGCTCTACCGCAGGTAGCGGACTCTACTCTAATTACAGCTCTTCCGTCGTTCCAAAGCCGGTTCCATTCTTCTACCGCTTGTTTGCGAATCTCATCAAAAGGTCTAGTCAGCTTTTTCACCCTCTAATTTTAGAGAGAATTGGTTTAATCCGATCTACATGCATATTACCGTAAATAGTATCATCTATAACCACTACTGGTGCAAGTGCGCATGAACCTAAACAAGCCACACGCTCTAAACTAAACATCAAATCTCGACTGCTTTCCCCGCATCTTACTTCAAGCAGCCTCTCGAATGTTTCAAGAATACGGTCTCCACCTTTGACGTGACAAGATGTTCCTAAGCATACTTTAATATTGTGTTTTGCTGGTTTAGCGAATTTAAACATCGTGTAGAATGTTGCGACACCATAGACGCTGCTAGCTGATATCTTTAGATGCTTTGATACCAATCTTACAAAATCTGGAGATAAGTATCCCACATTCTTTTGGATCTCTTGAAGAATAGGTATAAGATTATCCTTATCGCTACTATATCGCTTAAGTATCTCCATAACCTTAATCGTTTCATCTGATGCTAAGATCTGAGATGCTTCAGCCATATTTATCATGTAAAAAAGATGATTCTAATATATAAAAGAATGGTGCAATAATCCTATAGAAAAAATATATTTTTAATCGTTCAAGATGGTATCAGAGGGGTTGCTACTACCACAATTTTTGAAGAACAGACTCAGAAGACTGAAGAAAAGCAGAACGATTCGTCGAGTTCTGTTATATTATGTAGGTAGTGAGGGCTGAGCCTTATATTCAGCAGCAGAGTAGGGGTAAGAGGGTTGAGCATAAAAATAGGACGCGGCACATGGCTTGATAAAGTGGCATCTAAGGTTATTGAAAGAGAGAAGCAGATAGGTAGGTCTCTAACGTATTTAAGAGTTGAAAGTGGTCTTGGAGCTTCAGGAATACCACATGTTGGAAGCTTAAGTGATGCGGTTAGAGCGTATGGTGTCAAGCTGGCGTTAGAAGATATGGGCTTTAGGTCTGAGTTGATAGCTTATTCAGATGACTTTGATGGTCTGCGTAAGGTTCCGGCTGGGTTACCAAAGTGGTTAGAAGATGATATCGGAAAACCTGTAACTTTGATACAAGATCCTTTTGGCTGCCACCGCTCTTATGGTGTTCATATGAGCGCTATGTTGCTTGACGCTTTAGATCGTTTGAGTATAGAGTATACATTCCAGAGTGGGGCTGAAGCATATCAGAAGGGGCTTCTAAACGGTCAGATTCAGACTATACTGAATAATGCGCAGAAGATAGGGCAATATATAGCTGAGGTTATAGGGCAGAAGAAGTTTGAGCAAATACTACCCTACTACCCTCTTTGTGAACGTTGCGGTAGGCTTTACGTGGCTGTGGCATACTCATACAATGAGGAGAAACACACTATAGCGTACAGATGTGAAGGTGCTGAAATAGGTGGGAGATGGGTTAAGGGATGTGGGCATGAAGGGGAGTTGAATGTGTTAGAGGGTAAGGGTAAGCTGAGTTGGAAAGGCGAGATGGCGGCAAGATGGGCTGCGTTTGACATAAGGTTTGAAGCTTATGGTAAAGATATAGCTGATTCAGTTAAAGTTAATGATTGGATATCGGATAATATTCTAAATCATCCGCATCCTTATCATATTAGGTATGAGCTATTCTTGGATAAGTCGGGTAGAAAGATATCTAAATCTGTTGGAAACGTTTTTACACCTCAGACTTGGCTCAGATACGGTTCACCACAATCGCTTCTCCTGCTGATGTTTAAGAGAGTTGTAGGAACAAGAAGTCTCTCAGTTGAGGATGTTCCTAACTATATGGATGAATACGACATGCTGGAAGATGTGTATTTTGGAGTAAAGAAGATTGAAAACCCAGCGGAGCTGAGGAAGATGCGTGGGCTCTATGAATATGTGAATCTTCTAAAGCCCCCGGCGAAGCCATCAACACATATACCGTATAGACTTCTAACACAGTTAGCATCAGTAGCACCCAAGGAGTCAATGGTAGAGTTTGTTTCAAAGAAGCTAGCAGCCTATGGATTCGTAAAAGAAGTAGATGAAGAGTTGAAGAAAAAGATCTTGTTAGCCGCGAACTGGGCTGAGGACTTTACGAGGCATGAGTCTGTTAAACTTGCTTTAAGTGAGGAGCAGAAAAAGGCTTTAGCTGAAGTTGCGCAATCTATAAGGGCTCTAAGCGATGCTCAACAGATTCAAAACAGTATATTTGAGGCAGCAAAACGCAATGGACTTAAGCCCCAAGAGCTCTTTAAAACACTATACCAGATTCTCATATCTTCAGACCGAGGACCGAGGCTTGGACCATATATCGTTGATATTGGGCGAGATAAAGCTGCTGAACTCATCGAGGAAGTAGTGAAGGGAGCGTAAACAAATTATAATGCGCGATTAGTATCTGGATAATGGGGCCGTCGTCTAGTATGGATAGGACACCAGCCTGCGGAGCTGGGGGTCAGGGGTTCAAATCCCCTCGGTCCCGCTTAATGATTTTTTGTTTTTTTGTTTTTGTTTAAATATTTGGCATATTAATTGAAGTAAATGGCACATTTTATCATTTAGAAAACCTTTTAATATAGCATTTTATATAATTTCCAAGATGGAGTGGATGAGAGAGGAAGATAAGGGGAGAAATAAATGGGTGATTGAGGATTTGAAGGATGTCTTAGGAGAGGTTATAAGTAAAGGGTTAGGCGAGACTGTTAAAGAGGTAATCTTATTTCATATGCGGTTGAGACTGGGTCGTGATCCTTTTGATACGTTGTGGGAAGAGCCTACCGCTTTCTACAGGACGCTAAGGGAACTTTTTGGTGATGCAGCAGATTTGTTCATTGATTTTTTGGTTGGTGAGCTCCGCAGAAGATACGCTTTCCATCTATCGAAGGAGGAGCTTTTGAAGTTTTTGACAGATAGCCAAAAGAGTAGTTTGGGAGAGTGGCATGAATTACTGAGGAATATTTCTTACTTGCCTAAGAGGTGAAGGAAGATGCCGGTTACTAGGGTTTCAACAAGCGTTAAAGAATTGGATCCCTTTGTTGAAGGGGGCTTTCCTAGAGGAAGCTTAATTCTTATATGCGGCGAACCTGGCACAGGGAAGAGTATTTTCTCTGCTCAATTTATTTATGATGGTGCAGTCAATTATGACGAGAAAGGTATTTATGTGAGCTTTAGTGAAGACCGTCAAACTTTCTTTGATAATATGGAGAGGTTTTACAACTTTAGGAAGCTTGAAAGTGAGGATAAGTTCTGCTTTATGGAGATGCTGACTGGCCAAGAAGCGATGATATCTGAATCTCTTAAAGCTCTTTTAGAGCGTATACGCACAATGGAGGCTAAGCGTGTTGTTATAGATTCCTTTTCAACATTTGCGCAAGCGGTTGAGAAGCCGATTGAAGCCCGCTCTCTGCTACACAACATACTAGACAAGATTGTGAGAAAAGAAGGATGCACAACCTTAATTACAGGTGAGATTCCTCCGGGAGTGAAGAAGGTAATATTAGGTAGTGGTGAGTTTGTAGCCGATGGCGTAATTATTCTTAGAAGAAAGATGCATGTAGGGCGTTTAATAAGAGAGTTGGAGATTCTTAAGCTTAGAGGAACCAGATTAAGCAATCCAAGATTTGTATACACGCTCGAAAACGGATTCCATGTCTTCCCGCCAACCTTACCAGAAACGAAGCTAACAGGCGTATGTGAGGTGATTCCACATCAACCAAATCGTTATTCGACTGGAATTCGCGACTTGGATAATATTTTGACAGACGGATTCATTCCAGGAAGCTACGACTTGCTAGAGGTTGATGAAGACGTAGGGATACCATTAGAGCTGCTGTTAGTTCCTATAATATCAAATTTTCTAAGTCAAGGCTACCCAGTTATCATCCTACCACCACAAGGAATTAGCGCAAACAAGATGATAGAAGTCTTAAAAGATGTGACACCACCTTTAGAGAACCTAAAAATTGTAGATTACAGATTCGAAACCGAGGAGACATCTGCATCACCTTATGTTTTACCGTTAAGTGGACGATCCATTATAGAAGACACTACCAGGTTCTGGACAGCGACACTACAATTGATGAAGTTGACAAGAAGACCAGCTTTGTCGATTGTAGGCTTTGACACTGTCGAATATGTTTACAGTGAAAAAGAAGCCTTAAGAACTCTAGGAGAGAGTGTTGCGCGAACCAAGAACTTTGGGGTGCTGCGTATAAACATAGCGAGACCGTCGATGAAGATTATTGATGAACTAAGGGCCTTAGCCACGATACACTTACGGATATGCCAAATAGATGGTGCTCATTTTCTATACGGGGTAAAGCCTAATACTCAACTATTTAATATACAGACGAAGCTGGAAGGACACATAAGGAGATATAGACTAATTCCAGTAGTATAATAGCCCTTACAGCACTTCAGCAGCCACAATCATCTACACCACTAAGCTTATCATCTACTTTTGAGGTAGTGGTGTAGGATGACAGAAGATATCATCGACAAGATGCTCAACTGCCATAGAAAGGTTAGGTGCGCGATGCTCATAAGCGAAGAAGGAGAAGTGCTAAAGTTCGCCTGCAAACCCAACGTAGACATAATCCTCACAAAAGAAGACCTCCAAAGATACGCTAAGCAAGCAGCAGCAAGAAAGAAAGAAAGAGAAAGCTGGAACGAAAAGATGGGCTCAGTCGAATGCATATTAGCAGTAAGAGAGAAGCTATGTATACTCGTATTCTACTGGCTCAACAAAATAATCCTACTAAGCATAGAGCGACTCGCACCACTCGCAGCAGTAGAGAAAGCAATCGAAGTATACACACAACATAAAAGACAAGCAGCTAAACAAAGCTAAAAGCTGAGGCATACACCCTTAAGCCCTTTATATACCTCTTAAACTCAAAGATAGGATGTATGGAGGGGTGGCGGAGCGGCTACGCGTCCGCCTGCAGAGCGGATACACGTGGGTTCAAATCCCACCCCCTCCTCACACTGTGAGCTAAGCTTGTAATTCTTAATTGGAATTGGTAGGGTTTAGTTCTCCAAATCTTATCTGCTCCCCTTAGTATCTTGTGGTTACCATTCGTCATTATGTATCGATGGCTTGGAAGACTTCATAGCAGTCGTCAAAACCCCGCGGGGACAAGCTAGTTTTAGTACAATCAAGATAGATAATTCTACTACAGTCATAACACTCTCTCTGAAACTCTTTACCACACAGCAGACCAGCAATCTTGTAGCATATAATATTGCTATGTGGAGCCTAAGTGAGAAAGACTTTAGTAACTTTTATCTACAGCCTAAAATAAGTAACTGGCAGTGTTTTAGATGGCGGAGGTCGAAATATTCGCTGGAATATTAGTGGTAATCATCGTCTTATCCTTTCTGAGAGCTTCGATAAGAATCGTAAAAGAATATGAAAGGGCAGTAATGTTCAGATTAGGTAGGCTCATAGGAGCCAAAGGACCGGGGCTCTTCTTCAGAATACCTATAATAGACGTGTTTAGAGTGGTTGATCTAAGGGTGATAACCTTTGACGTCGCAAAACAGAGGGTGATAACCCGCGATAATGTAAGCGTTGATGTTGACGCAGTAGTCTACTACCGTGTCTTCGACCCTCAGAAAGCAGTAGTCTCTGTGGAGAACTATATTCTTGCAACCAACCTTTTGGCGCAAACCACCTTAAGAGACGTGCTCGGGCAAGTTGAGTTGGATGAGCTGCTCTCTAAGAGGGAAGAACTCAGCAAAAGGTTGACTGAGATACTTGACGCAGCAACAGATGCCTGGGGGATAAAGGTTCAAGCTGTAGCGATAAAGGATGTCACATTACCGGAAGTTATGCAAAGAGCTATAGCAAAGCAAGCCGAAGCTGAGCGTGAACGAAGATCAAGAATCATAGTGGCTGACGGTGAATACCAAGCAGCAGCCAAGATGGCTGAAGCAGCAGCGATGTATGAGAAGACAACTATGGCTATGAGGCTAAGAGAGCTTCAAACATTAGCTGAGATAGCACGAGAGAAAAACCTTATCGTAGTCACAACAACAGGAGCCCAAACAGACTTAGGAACTCTTATCGGGCTGCTAAAAGGAGAGAAGGCAAAGAGCGAGTAAAGAGGAACCTAAGTGTGCTGAAGAAAGCGATACCCCTAATATTTATTCTTCTATTAACGCTTTTAGGCGCAGCATATTCAGCAAAAGCAGACCACATAATAGCAGTAAAGGTAGATGGAACCATAACCGCGATGTCAAGTGAGGTAATAGATGAAGCACTAAGAGAAGCGGAAGCACTTAACACTCCTCTTATAATATTAATTGATACACCAGGCGGGAATCTAGATGCTACAATAAAGATAATAGATAGAATAGAGCGCTCAACCGTGCCAGTAATAGGCTACGTTTACCCAAAGGGCGCTAGAGCTTGGTCAGCAGGCACATACATCCTCCTCTCCACACATATAGCATCTATGGCGCCTCACACAATCCTAGGTTCAGCCCAGCCAGTAGCCTATAACCCCTTAGGCGGCACACAACCTATAAATGACACGAAAACTATCAACGCCTTAACCACATTTTTGGTTGAAAAGGCAAGGATGCACGGAAGAAATGAGACTACAGCGGCACGCTTCATAAAAGAAAACCTAAACCTTTCAGCAGAAGAAGCGAAAAAGATGGGGGTAATAGAGTATGTAGCTGACTCCGTTGAAGAACTGCTTAAGATGATAGATGGGGTCAAAGTAGAACTTCTTGAAGGAGAATACGTAATCAAAACAGAAGGGCTAAAGATTGTGTGGTGGGAACCAAGTCTAAGACTACAGATCCTGAAGGTTCTATCAGATCCAATAATATCCTATATACTCTTTATTGCAGGACTCTACGCACTAATCTTTGGGTTAACATCACCAGGCTACGGCAGCGAGGTAATAGGAGGTATCTGCCTTATACTTGGCTTAATAGGTCTTGGCTTAACGGGAATATTCATAGGTGGGATACTGCTGATAGCTTTGGGTGCGGTTTTGCTTCTCGCTGAGTTATTCACACCAGGCTTCGGGTTGCTTGGCGGCGCCGGCTTTGCTTGCATAATAATCGGCGGGATACTACTCTTCCCAACGCTGCCCACCGGCCCGTGGCTTGTTTCAACTGACTTACTAAATCAACTACTTCTAATCACACTATTGGCTCCGTTGATTATCGGCGCCTTCTTCATATTTGCAGCCTATAAGGTGATTCAAGCCAGAAAGAGACCGCCAGCAATAGGAGACATCGTAGGCGGCGTATGTGTTGCGGTTGAAGATATACCTAAGGGAAAGATTGGCTTAGTGAGATGCGGAGCAGAATATTGGCAAGCAACCTCAGACCAAGACATAACCAAGGGGCAAAAAGTAAAAGTAATTCAAAAAGATGGACCCATATTAAAAATAGAACCCTATCAACAAACCTAGCTAAGAATACTAGTGCGGGGGGTGGGAGTTTCACCCTCTACTAGAGGGTTTTGAACCCACGAACGGCTGACCGAGCAGATCTTGAGTTTAGGCGCTTTTGCTCTGCCCCCTTTTGTCGCCTAACTCAAGGCTTTGACCTGGCTCGGGTTGGGGGTGTTTGGACTAACCCCCGCGCGCCCCCGCCTATACCCCCTATTGCTCTGCTCTAATTTAAACTGCTTTTACCCCCGTGGTGTTAAAGCTGTCATTAGGATGATTATTATCATTAAGGCTATGAAGAAGAGCGTATATATTCTTGAGAGCCTCTTTGCTCTCTGCTGACTCTTAACCTCGCTCTCCCTACACTCATTAGAGCAGTAGCTCTTTCCAACTGGTATAGCTTTACCACATACCTTACAATGTGTATGAGGGGGTATCAACGTCTTTTGCTGTGACATACCACTTAACCTACTATTAACGTGCCTATATCTCTACCTACTAAAGCACCTCTTATACACTCGGGGCTGCACTTGATGATGCGGGTAGGTATTTTAGAGCGCTCTATAATCTTAAGAGCCAGAGGATCCATCAACTCATATGTTCCGGCATAAGTTGAGCTGCCTTCTAATATGCGCCTTAACTCAGCAACGGAGACCTTTTTAAGAAGCTTAGCATCTCTAAACCTCTTAGGGTCTTTATCATACACACCCTCAACATCAGTAGCATTTATGAAGAGGGATGCTGAGAGACGCTCAGCCAAAAGCGAGGCTACAGCATTAGTGCTCTGCCCAGGCTGGAATCCTCCAGCTACAACCACTTTACCCGTAGATACAGCTTTAACCGCTTCCTCTAGGGTGTCTGGCGGATAAGGATAGGCTAAGGAGCCTAATGTGATTATTAGGAGTTTAGCGTTTATTCTTGAAGCTTCTGTTCCGATTTCGTCTAGGGTAGATTGGTCTGCACCCAACCTCGTAGCAATATCTATGTAGTGCCTAGCCGCTTTACCTCCTCCTGTAACTACTGTTAACCCACATAACTCTTTAAGAACATCTGTAAGCACTTTAGATACAGCTCTAATATCCTCAGCGTCTCTATCAAAGAGGCTTCCTGTGAGTTTGAGCACGACATTTCCTTTGCTCTTCAGGACCCATCTTGATGAGAGATGCAGGTAATAGATTATATTCTTAACGGTCTTAGTATACTTTAAAATATCCTTAATATCTAAATCTTTAATGGGTTGCTGGCAAAAAAGACGGGCGAAGACGGAGTGGTGCTAAAGACCATTAATCTTAGAAAAGACTATGTGACCGGGAAAGAGATTTACTCGGCATTAAAGGGAGTCTCGTTAACCATAAAGCGAGGAGAACTCGTTTCTGTTGTCGGACCCTCAGGTAGCGGTAAATCCACGCTGTTGAACCTCTTAGGAGCCTTAGACAGACCTACTTCAGGAAAGGTCTACATCGATGGAGTAGACATCTATAGACTCAGCGACAAGGATTTGGCAGAACTCCGCAACAGAAAGATAGGGTTTGTCTTCCAAGCATTCAACCTAATACCACGTCTAACAGCAATCGATAACGTGCAGCTACCTTTACTCATAAGAAAAATTGACCCAGATGAAAGAAGGAGAAGGGCAATCAACTTACTAACAGCAGTAGGGCTAGGCAGCAAGATAAATAGAAAGCCTAATGAACTCAGTGGAGGAGAGCAGCAAAGAGTTGCTATTGCAAGAGCCCTAGTCACAAACCCTTCTATAATCTTAGGTGACGAAATAACAGGTAATCTTGACAGCAAAACCACACAAGAAATCGTCAAATTGGTACAAGACTTGAATAAGAAATTTAACACAACCTTCATCATAGTCACACACAACATGGAAGTAGCCAACCAAACCCATCGAATAATAAGACTCAGAGACGGCACTGTAGAGAAAGACATAAGCCTAGAGAAGACAATATACTAGTTGATGCAACGTTGCTCAAACTACTAAAACTCTCCTATCAAGCACTAATAGAAAGAAAACTTAGAGCCACCATCACCATAATCATGGTAGTTGTAGGCACAGCCCTACTAACAGGATTAAACGGCATGTCTGCTGGACTGAACGACTATCTAATAAAAGAATTCAGCACACTCGGAGCCAACGTAATAATAGTTATACCCGGAGGACTTAGAAGCGGGTCTGCAGCTAAGATTACAGACCAAACCGCAGCGTTAGTAGAGCGCATACCTGGCGTAGTTTTAAGTGAACCTTTCATACAACAGGTGCTTACAGTTAAATCTTCTGGGAAGTCTATAACAGCTACTTTGGTTGGGATAGATCGAAGTAGACTCACGACAATCTTTCCAACTTTAAGGTTAAAGGAGGGGCGCTTTGGTTCTCAGAATGAACCAACGGTTCTTGTAGGCAACCTCATCAGCAACCCCCCGGGTGAAGAGAATTTTATAGATGTAGGGCAAGTAATTGTTCTCGAAATAAGTAGTGTAGTTGAAGGTAGACGCATAATAGAAACAAGAAATCTGCTCGTTGACGGCGTGCTCGACTATATGGGTAGCCAAGGAATGTTCATACCCGTAGATCGCATGGTCTTCACATCCACGCAAACAGCCAACGCCTTCTTAGGTAGGGGCGGAAGATATGATGGACTCTATGTTGTAACTGAAAACGCTGATATCGTAGACGCGGTGACCAATGAATTAAAGGAGATCTTTGGAGGTGGCGCGGAAATCTTTTCCTCTAGATCAATAATCAGAACGATTCAAAACATAACCGGAACTATAAACACCTTCCTAGGAAGCATAGCAAGCGTATCACTCATCGTTGCAGCTGTAGGAATCTTTGCAGCGCTTTACACATCAGTCCTAGAAAGAACACGTGAGATAGGGCTTCTTAAAGCCATAGGGTTCCCGAAACTATCAATCATACAGCTATTTTTAGGGGAAGCGTTGTTAATAGGTGTGATAGGGGGAATTGTAGGCAACATAGGTGGAATAGGAGCAGCCTATCTCCTTATAGGTTTACTTAGTGGAAACAACGAAACCTTTAATGAATTTAACACACAGAGCATTCAAACATTCAATATACAGCCCATCTTCACACCAGATATGCTGCTTACAGTTTTGCTCTTCAGCGTAATTTTAAGCTTGATAGCTGGAGTTTACCCGGCTTGGAGGGCTGCTAGCTTAGACCCTGTAGTAGCCTTAAGAAAGGAGTAGAAAGAGCTTACTCAACCATTTTAAGCAGATCAGCAGCGGTTATTATACCAATGATCTTACCCTTCTCTGCGACCAAGACCGCCTTACAATACTTTACGAGAGGAATAATCGCCTTAGCTGGTGTTGAGGTATCAACTATAGGTGGCGGAGCATCGGCTATCTGAAAAACCAAAGACTTGCCCACTCTATCGGGATCCCCGCTCATCATCTTCCTCATAATCCCCTCTTCCGTGATAAGCCCAATCACCTTCTCGCCGTCAAAGACAGGAAGCTGACTAAAACCGTGCTTCCTCATCACCTCAACGGCATAAGCGGCAGTATCTTTACCTGAGACTGATATCACGCTTCTGCTACATATATCACCAACCTTAGGAGAGGTCTTAGCTTCAAGCCCATTTAGTACTTGGAAAATCTTCCTAGCGGTCTCGTAGCTCGGTTTACTTCTGCCTGACTCAATCTGATTTATTAGCGAAGTGCTTACCCCAACTAAAGATGCTAGCTTCCTCTGAGTTAAACCAAGCCTTAATCTGATGTTACGGATCTCTTCAAGATCGGGGAGCATCGCCGACTACTAGATACCTATTTGTAGACACTGGTTCTTAAACTTGTTTAATCCGTAAGTTTATAAGGTGTTGCTAAGAAGCTTTTTGAAGAAGATTTAGATTGGCTGCTGGTAAACTCGATTTAATGATTTAAGGTGAAGCGTTGTGCCTACTTCTAGCTCTGTCGCATTATACAAGGTGAAGCGCCTTTTGAGCGAACTCTCTGAAAAGAAGGGGCGGGGGACTGAGCTTATTTCCTTGTATATTCCGCCGAAGAAGGCTCTGCACGAAGTTATAGCCGCTTTGAGGGATGAATATGGAACAGCATCAAACATCAAATCAGACTCAACAAGAAATCATGTGATGGATGCTCTTGTTAAAACTATGCAGCGGCTTAAGCTATATAAAGCAACACCTGAAAATGGTTTAGTTATCTTCTGCGGCGCTTTACCTACTAATGGTCCTGGAAGTGAAACAATCTTTCTATATGAAGTCTTTCCCCCTAAACCAGTTCAGACTTACCTATATCGATGTGACGACCACTTCCACCTCGACATATTAAAGGATATGCTAAAGGAGGAGAAGACCATAGGGCTACTCTCTATAGATGCTACAGAAGCAGCTGTAGGGATAATTGCAGGCTCTAGGTTTGAGGTAGTTGACGAAATAACTTCTGGTGTAAGCGGCAAGCATAGAGCAGGAGGGCAATCTGCACGAAGATTTGAGAGGCTGAGAGAGATGGAACTTACAGAGTACTACCATAGAGTAGCTAGACATGTAAACAAGGCTTTACTTGAAGAGAAAACCGTTCAGGGGCTTATAGTTGGTGGACCCGGTGGGACAAAGGATACATTCTTAAAAGGTGAATTTCTTGATTATAGGTTGCGTAGGATCGTTTTGGCTGTATTCGATACATCTTATGCTGGGCGTGAAGGATTAAGAGAACTTGTTGATAAAGCCGCCGATGTTCTACAAGATGTTAGATTGATTGAAGAGAAAAAGCTAGTAAACAGATTTCTTAGAGAAGTCAACACGTCAAATGGTCTAGCAGCCTACAGTGTTAAGGATGTTTTAGACGCGCTCCAAAAGGGCAGCGCAGAAACTGTTTTGGTCTCTGAAGACCTTGAATGGCTGCATATGAAGGCGGTCTGCAGTAAATGCGGTTTTACGCGTGAAGTCAACGTGCCTAGAGTAAACTATATTCAAGAAAAGCAGAGGCTTCTAAGCACACCTTGTGATAACTGCGGCTCCTTAGAATACGAGGTCTCAGAGATGGATTTTATAGAATACCTAGAAGACCAAGCTAACATATCAAGCGCTAACGTTGAGGTGATCTCGTCTAGAAGTGAAGAAGGGGCTATGTTAAAGAGCTTTGGTGGCGTTGCAGCTCTTCTACGCTATAAGGTGTAATATTTGAAGTGGAGAAAGTATACAAAGTATGTTGGAGGCTTGGTATGCCTATTTGCTGGCATACATCTTGGCAACGCTTACATAACTGGATACTGGAGATTCGAGCCTTTTAACTTAGGCTGGGACACGGTAGGGCGAGGAATCATACTACTCATAATAGGGCTAGCCCTCATATACTGGTCGGAGTGAGTTGGGAAAAGATTTTTGGATAACTGAATTCAGGAGAACGGTGGCGGCTCCACCAGAATTCACACCACAGCCAAACCCCATCTCCAACCAGATGAAGTCTACCACGTAGATGCAGCAGCGTAGACAGCCCCGCCTTAGGGCTGCTCCCTCCCGGACCTGACCCGGTTCGGCGGTTGAGAGTCAACACCTCTCCTTCGAGAGGGTTGCTCCTTGCTGCTACCCACCGCAGCGCGGCTTCATTCCCATCTAGTTGGCGGGTGCTTCGGTTATGGTGTTTTACCTGATGGTTGCTGGCCCCTGCGTATAGCCGTTTTCAGGTTCGGGAGACGGCTAGCCTCCCAGCCCTCCCCGCCACCAATAGGATTTACTTGTGGGTATTATTTGGCTATTTTGTTTGCTGACTCTTCGTGTTTGATCCGAGTTAGAATTGTACAGACAGCGCAGACTTTATTTGAGGATGGTGCACTACAGATGCTACAGATTGAATTCTTTGCTTCTGTTTTTAAGTTTGATGATATTGTAAGGTATGATCTAAGTAGGTTAAACTTTATTCCCGGATGCTTTAACTCCATCTCATTGAGTATAGATCTAACTTCTGACCTTATGGATTCATTCATATAGGGGCAAGTTGCCCTTTGAAAAGGTATTCCTCTAAGGTAAGCGAAGAGTGCTACTTCATCTTCAGGTATCTCCATTAGAGGCTTTATACGCCTCACTAGAAAGATGGGTGGAGAATCTTCAGAGAGCTTGCTTCTTACAATCCGCTCCGTGCTGCCTGAAAGTAGATTCATGATGAAGGTTTGGAGTACATCATCTAAGTTGTGGGCTGTTGCTAAAACATCTACTCCGGCATCTTTAGCGAGTAGGTCTAAAGCTCTTCGACGTAGAGTACCGCAAATTGTGCAGGATGCTAGATCACTGTCTTGTCTTTGTTTGATGGCTTCATCTAGTGTTATGTGGTATGCTTCTTTGAAGCTAAGTATATGATATTTTACTCCTAGTTGTTTCGCTTCATCTACGGCGTGCTTTACCGCTTCTTCCCTATATCCTTCTATGCCCTCATCAACGATAAGCGCAACGATCTCTGAGGCATGCCCTTTTGTTATGTTTGCTAATATATGTAGTAGAGATAGACTGTCTTTTCCACCTGAAACTGCTACACCGATTTTATCACCGTACTTAAGCATCTTATACTTTGATATCGTTCTCCTAGTCTTTTCTAGGATGGAATCTACGAAGCACCCTCTGCAAAGCATTTCACCAGAGTACTTTCTGTAATAGAAAGGTTCTCCACCGCATCTTAGGCATCTCTGCATAGCTATCAATGGATAGTTAGGCTTACTAGATTATATAGGTGAACTTTTAACCATGGTTTAGAAGACGCGTTGTCTACTGAGGAAAGGAAGAAGTTTCGGATGTTAGAGTTTCAACCACCGTTTATTATCGTTAAGAGTAGGCGTGGTCTTGGTTTACTTGATAAGCTAGGCAGCTACTCTTTAACTAATCGGCTGGGTTGGCTCTTTACGATTCTTATGCCTATTATAGCGATACTGGGACTCTATATCGTGATACGCTCAGTAAATCTCATAATATCAAACGCACTCGCAAGAGAGTTTATACGCTCTGTTACGCCGCTAGCGAACCTCCTTATACCCGGTTTAAACCCTTATCTTCCTATAGTATACGGCTGGATTGCGCTTATAGTTGGATTAGTTGTTCATGAGGGGGCTCACGGCGTGTTAGCTAGGAGTCTTAAATTCCCGGTTAAATCTGTAGGCTTACTATTCTTTCTAGTTGTACCTATAGGCGCGTTTGTAGAAGTTGATGATAAGGAGATACGCGCGGCTAGAGCAAGGGATTCTGGTAGGGTTCTAGCCGCTGGTCCTGGCTCGAATATGGTTGTTGCTTTGGCTAGTCTATTGATTTTGCTTATGATGCTCGGCTCCGCGTCTCCAGTCGTTGACGGTATAGGCGTGTCTACTGTTGTTGAGGGGTACCCTGCTTATACAGCTGGGATACGGCCTGGTGATGTGCTTATCTCGGTGAACTATGTTAACATTACGAAGATGGCTGATGCTTATAATGTGTTTTCTAATCTTAAGCCTGGAGATGTCGTGACACTTGGGTTTGTAAGGTTGTCTGCTGGTGTTGTGGTGGGCTCCTATAGCGCTGAGGTTTCTGTTGCCGCAAACCCCTATAACTCCTCTCGAGGTTATCTTGGGTTGGGCGGTGTAGCTCTTAGAGAAGCTTTGGATAATTATAGAAACGCTTGGAGCTTCAACCCATTTATTTATCTGGTTTGGCCCACGTTTTCAACGTCTAATCAAGAACTTATACCCTTTTCAGATCTTATGATACGCTTCTACAAATCACCACTAGGCCCTATTCTACCTGTGTTGGCTAACGTGTTCTTCTGGATCTGGTTCGTAAACTTTAACTTATCTATCTTTAACGCCTTACCCATCTATCCACTTGACGGCGGGCAGACTTTTAGGGCACTTCTACAAGGCGCACTTAGGAATGTTGCCAGTGAAGCTTTTGTGAAGAGGCTTACGCTGGGAGTAACCTTCATAGTATTAGGTTTAGTCCTCTCTATGTTATTTTTCCCTTATCTCTTGTTTCAGTAATCGATAGCCATAAAGAGATGTAGCTGATTATGACAAAGTTGGTGGCTGATGTTGGGTGATGCAAGCATAATCTTAACAACTTACGGCTCTGAGGAGGAGGCAGCATATGCTGCGAAGGCTATGGTTGAGAGAAAACTTGCAGCGTGCTCAACATTCTTTAGAGTAAGATCAATCTATACATGGGAGGGTAAAGTAGAGGATGGTTTTGAATACTTGGTTATTTACAAGACCGTGTCGTCAAAGGCAGATAATTTAAAGGAAGAGATTCTTAAAACTCACAGCTATAAGGTTCCAGAGCTGCTTGAGATCAAAGTGGATTCTCTCGGCGAAAGCTACTTGAAGTGGATGCTTGAAGTTTTAGCTTGATACGGCGTAGCGGAGCAGCGCTGCAACCCCTCCTAAAGCAGATACTTGAAGACCGACTTCAGTCGAAGAGTCCATTAAGTAGATCTGACCTCTGCTTGACTCAACTTTATTTAAGACGTGAACTAACCTCTCCTCATTCCTCTCATCCTCAAATGCTTTATCTGAGATAAGAAGGCACTCTACAGCACCTACTTCACTAGCTTTAACCACATCATCCAGACCTATAGCGACTCTATTGTCGTTCTTTGAGATTCGAAGCAGAATCTCCTTCACAAGAGACGATGCTTTAATGAGCTTGCTATCCTTTAAGAGCGTCTGAAGGGTAGGGGACTTTAGAGCCATCCGTGCACCATCTTCACCAGCCACATCTATACCCTCCAAAACAAGAACCTTGCTGCCCATCTTCTTATCTGCTTCTTTTATCACGTTTGCTAGAGCGTTTTTGGTAGCCCCTGGGCCTACGATGTAGATCTTCTCGCATTCTCTAACACTGCTTCTTAAAGCCTCTAAAATCTTCTGGTAGTAAGTTTGAGTTGCAGCGGCTTCCGGAAATGCTTTACCAGCAGCATGGGATTCGATGTTAGTAATAATAGTAAGATGGGACCCCTTAACTCTAGCTACTGCCGCTTCTCTTCTATCTAATGCGACTATGATGAAGCTCGGTTCAGAGGTGGAAGAAGCCTTAAGTATATTTAGGTGCAGATTGCTGAAAGCATTTTTCTGAAGCTCAATTTGCTTATCTGGTGTTATAATGAAAGAGTGGTGAGCACCTTTCTTAACCGACTCATCTGAAGCCTCAAATATCCGCCCAAAGACCCTAAGACGACCCAAGCTACTGTCTATACTCGCTTTTTCAACTTCAAGCGTTAAACGAACAGGTATACGCTTACCTTTATCTGGCCTAACGAACTCACCCTGCTGCTTAATGGAGCGAGTCGCATGTGTAGTCAATAAATCACCTTGCTCTATCACTCTTCTTAACGCCCAAAGATCATCTTCATCTTCAGGCGTTAAGACTATGAAACCCTTCTTAGGGTTGAACTTATGGATTATCAACGTATAGATGCTACTCTATTCCAAGATCTTTGAAAGTGTTGACTTTAATACCATTTGGTATATTTTGTAGCTCACCCAATCTATGCCCAATAAGCGTCTTTACACCGATCTTTGAAGCAGCATCTACAAGCCTCTGCGTTATAATACCATCAAAGACGATGTGAGCATACCCGCTTGCATTTTCCAAACGCGTATAGAGCTCGTTAACAGGCATTCGTGCAACCTCATTTAAAGCATCGTCGAGTATTACAGCTTCCAAGGTGCCGTTAAGAGTGTTGTAAAGGTCTTTTACCTTTCCAGTAAAAGCGTCTTCTACTTGAATGTGTTTAACAGGTTTAATTTCTTCTCTTAACAGCTCTATGATCTCAACGGGTGTCAACTCCTCAACCTCCTTGCCTCTCGGCGCTCTAATCACACGTTCTATATTTGCACCTACTTGCTCTAATTCACGCAGTATTAGATCGCCAGCTCTATCTCCGTCTAAAAAAGGTATAACCTTCTTTTCTCGGATAAATCTAATCAACGACTCAGGTATCTTTGCACCTTCAAGGGCGATAACGTTTTCGAAACCCGCTCTAAGTAGGTTTATCACGTCAGCCCTTCCTTCCACCAAAATTATCTTCTCAGCTGTATATACCCCAGGTCCAGCAGGCAGCCCCTCTTTGCCAAAAGAAATTAGGCGAGCCCTTTTTGTCGATTCGATGACGTCTCGGACGATTTCTTCGCTTTCACTCATAGTTTTTGAAGCCCATTCTCTTAAAATCTGCTTAGCCCGCTCAACGATAAGCTTCTTCTTAGCAGCCCGTACATCCTCTATTCCTACTAACGTGAAATGCGCTGAGCAAGGCCCTACTTTATCTACGCTTTCAACAGCCGCTGCTACAAGTGCAGCTGTTGATATATCTGTAGACATCGGAATTAGAACTTCGCCGCTTGTTTTATCATTTTTTGAACTTATGCTGATTTCTATCCTACCCACCTTCCAAGATTTTTGAAGCTCGTTTAGGTTCATCTCTGGGCCAAACAATCCTTCAGTTTGACCGAAGATCGCTCCGATTACATCAGCTTTTTCAACAACACCCTCTACATCGAACTTTAACTTCACTAGATACTTTACTATACCCGGTTCTGGCAAACTTATATCTACCTACTCTGTTAAGCGCTATCAAGCTTAACAGCCTTTAGGCGGGTTAGGTCGTGGATATAAATCTAACCCAAAGAGCACTCGCTTTTATAAACTGTTCATCTTCAAAAAGCCCTTAAGAGTTCTACACCTATTTCTGATTGTTACTTCAGTCACGCCAGCAGCCTTAGCTAAATCTTTTTGCCGCACACGCTCCCCTTCTAATGTTCCTGCAATATAAAGGACTGCAGCGGCAGTACCCATGGGATCTTTACCAGTCACATTCCCAGAAGATTGTGCTAACTTTACCAACTCTATCGCTCTTCGTTTAGCCCGTTCACCGAAGCCTACACTTGCAGCTACTCTAGATACACATTTCATGAGGTCAACGATAGGGAGCTGAAGATCTATTACTGATAACAGTTTCCTATAGCATCTAGCCAAGTCTTTCTTTGATACATTCGTGATTGCTGCAAAGTCTTTTATGGTTCTAGGTGTCTCTAAATCTCTACAAGCAGCATATAACGCAGCAGCTGCTGTTGCTTGGATAGGCCTACCTCTTGTGAAGCCTTCTTTAAGGACTTTCCTGTATATCCAAGCAGCTTGCTCCAATATGGTCTTGCTTACTCCAAGCTTATCCGCGATCTTCTCGAGTTCCCTTAACCCTTTTTGCAGCGAACGGTTGGTTGAGTTCTGCAAGTTGGCACGTTTATCGAGTAGACGAATCCTATTGATCAATTCAGCTTCTTCAGCAGATATAGCTTTACCATTGGCATCCTTACATGATGTAGAGATCGTTGTTGATAGCCCTTTATCGCAAGAGAGCAGTGTATATGGTAGTCCAGCCCTTGAATTATCATTGTCTCCAAAGTTTCTCCATTCAGGCGTAAAAGTAGGTACGCTCTCATTAAGCACGGCACCGCACATCTTACAAAGCACTTCGCCCGCCGAAGTGTCTATTATTATAGAAGTTGAGGTGCAAACTGGGCAAGCAACCGTTTGACCTAGAACTAATGAAGGCTTGACTTCGGAAGCCAAGTTCGCTTATACTACCTTTAGCCACGCGTATATATCTTACCTAAATTTTCTTACTATTGTATATACTATTCTTAATCCCCTTCTTATTCTTGACATAAACGCTACACCGATTTCTAACCCGCGGAGCAGCCTTATCCTCGGATTCAGAACAAAGTATATAGTATGTACACCATCACACTGGCATAATAAATGATATATAGTAGTAAGTGTAATATATTTTCTGAGGATGGAGTTAGAAGTCAGGAAGGTTCAGCAAGTAGGCTATTCCACATTAGTCGTTTCTTTGCCAAGAGAATGGGTTAAAGAAGTAGGTCTGAAACAAGGTGATGTAGTTTCACTAATTAGAGATGCAGATGGATCCCTCAGACTACTTCCTGGGGTGAGCAAAGAGACAAAGAGCCCTCTTAAAGTGGTTGTTGAAGCAGATAAGATAGCTGATGAAGGGCTACTTACACGGCTCATAACTGGCATGTATATCATTGGGCATGATACCATTCAAATCGTTTCTAGAAAGGGGTTAAGTAAATTCCAGCTAGACGAAATTAGAAAAACTGTCCAGAGGCTTACTGGAATAAGTATAGTGGAGCAGACATTAACCTACACTATATTACAAAACTTTGTTGACCCAACGAAGTTTCCAGTAAATGGGCTTCTAAGAAGGCTCTATATCATTACATCTTCTATGCTAGATGCGACTAACCGCAGCTTAAAAGAGAAGCGGAAGGACCTTGCTAACGAAGTGTTGCATATGGAGAATGAAGTAGACAGAATATATTGGATGGTTGTTAGGCAGCTTCTATTAGCAATAAGGGACAGAACAATAGGAAAGAAGCTTGGGATAGATCACCCTCTACATATTATAGGTAGTAGAACTGTTGCCAAATTCCTCGAGGAGATAGGAGACTGTGTAGAAGAAATTGCTATAGAGACGATCCGCATGATAGAAGGAGATTACAATCAGTATGATGAAGATATACTAGGTGCGATGTATGGGCTCTTTGACCTTGTTGAGGAGATATACAGCAAAGCAGTAAAGTCCTTCTTCCAGCTGGATCTAAAGCTTGCTAACGAAGCGGCACAAAAAGTGGATCAAGTAAGCCTAGTTGTCAATAACCTTACAGAAAAGATCTTTACAACCATTAGATATTGCAGTGAAGAGCCCTCTGAGTGCGCTACTCCGAACCTCAACTACTACCTATCGCTCAGAACAATAATTTGGACACTGGGGCAGATTGCAGACTATTGCAGCACCATATGTGAAATTACGATCAACCGATACTTAGAAGAACCATCAGACATCTGTAAGTTCGAACACGCTTAACATCAAGTAGCTACCTAAATGGTTAACTGTAGCAAACTTTTACTAAAATTGATGGCATTAAACGTTAGCTGTTTTAGCTAGAGCTAAACATTTTAAGAACCTCTAATAAACACAGATAGGGTTGAACATCAGGGGAAAAAGTGAACTAAGGATAAAGTCACTTCCTAGTATGGTGCCTTCAGATACTGTAGAAAGTAAGTTGATAGAGCTCGGCTTTAAACTGCACTCCGAAGCTACTATTGTATCGGATGATAGATTTTGGCGTAGAAGGCTCTACATAAATGGGCAAGAAGTAGTAAGCGTTTCTGATGAAATCGGAAGATTTTATCATTTACGTGACCCAATTGTTACGATCTGTGGGAAGAAGGAGACGATTGAAGCGCTATGCAGCATACTTTAGTAGGTAGTTAAGCATGCCCACCTATGATTGCAACGAGCATCAGTTTGTGGAGAATTTAAGAAGAGCGACTGATTCTAACATACATGTAATTGTCAATAGGATGGTTACTAAAAAGGATGATGGTAAGTATGGGCTTTCAAATCTTCCCGACCAAGAGTTTAAGAAGTATGAGGTGTTGGCTACTAGAAGACAGCAGCGTGCGACAGTTTATGCTAAGGTGCCTTTTTACGACGAGCTCCATAGACGGCTTTATTTGCAAAATGATATTTTGCATTCAGCGACGAATCCCCATAAGTTTCGTCTCTCTATACCTTATGTGAATGTAGAGTATCGTTTTACTCTTTGGGGTGAAACCTATAGGCACGAGTTTGATGTGTTGTTTGAGCCTCATATAAGGCTTGACCGACCTAATTTACCACAAGCTCTTGGGGAGCGCCTTCTAGCTGTGTTTTTCGACTCAAAAGCACCTTTAAGTAGATCGACCAAAAGGGCTACTCTTATGTATGTGTTGAACTTTATACCTCCGCCTGAGCGGATGTTAGATATTCATCTGCCTCCTTCAACCATCGTATTTGATGTTAGTAGGTTAAACCGACCTTAAATTTCAATCGCAAACTATAGTTTTAATAGCTTCTTTAAGGTTGTTGATACGCTTAATCCAAGGACCTTCCATTACCATAGTGTTCCATGGTCGGTTATAGAGTAAAACCATCTTTTGTTTATGTGCCGCTAACTGTGCCAAGTCTGGTGAGTCATCTATGTAAAGGTCGTATGGGAGATAGATCTTGTGTTGCCATGAAGATACGGCTATAAAGTTTTGGTATTGGATCTGATGCTTGCGCAGCCAATTCTTAACGAATTTTAAAGTGTCCTTTGTTCTTCCAGTAACTATATCGACTACACATAATCGATTCAGCGTTTTTATAGTCTGTGTTATATTCGTTTCTGTGGGTTGAATTTCCTCCCATCTTGACCAAGCCTTTGAGAATATTCTAAAGAACTCGCGCGTGGTTATGCCTAAACTTATCCAAAAAGCCCATTGACTTATATTCTGGTAGTCAAGGTTCTTGTTATATTCCTCGTTATAGACCTTAACCCACATCGGCATAACATCTGCTAATGTGCCGTCCACATCTAGAGCGACACGCTTTTTGCGATTTGGCTGCAACACCACTTTAAACTAACGAATAGCCTTATTTAGTTTATAGCTGTATAAGTGTTTGTATGTTGTTTGAGATAAGGTTGCATCAGCCGTTCAACCTCGATTTTACATTGAACTCTGGTCAGACCTTCAGATGGCGCAAAGTAGATGAGAGCTGGTATGGTGTAATAGGCTCAACAGCTGTAAAAGCTTTACAAATTAAGGATAAGCTCATACTTAAAGCTAACGAAGCGTTGGAGGAAGATATAGTTTTAAGATACTTTGGGCTAAAGGATGATCTCCTTAAGATCTATGATTCAATAGACAAAGATCAACATATACACGCTGCTCTTAAAGCATACCGAGGGTTAAGAATACTTAAGCAAGATCCTTGGGAGACACTCATCTCTTTCATCACAGCAACATACACAAACATAAGAAGAGTTGAGACTACACTAGGCGAATTATGTCGTAGATTCGGGGTCGCTAGTATGTTTAATAAGGAGAGAGTATACCTATTTCCTACACCACAAGCAATCTTAAGCCACGGCTTAAAGGGGTTATATGAGACTGGTTTAGGGTATCGCGCACCTTGGATATTAGAGGCTGCTAAAATAGTAGAAGCTAATCCTGATCTTTTACCCAGTCTTGCAGAGCAGCAATATGAGGAAGCTAGACTTACACTGCTAAATAAGAAGCTGTTTAAGGGCGTAGGTAACAAAGTTGCTGATTGTATACTACTCTTTGGATATGGTAAACTTGAAGCCTTTCCAATAGATCGATGGGTTAGACGCAGCTTGGTAAGATGTTATCGGCAACTGTTCGATACCGAGTTAATCAGCAAGCTAAAAGACAAATCTTTTACTACTACAGCGTATAATAAGGTTCGATTAAAGATGATAGATTATTTTGGTGGATATGCTGGGTACGCTCAGCAGTACTTATTCACATATGAGCGCTTGGGATCAAACAGCCTTAATCCCTAGGTAGAGTTGAAGCGCTTTAACATTCCACTCGTGAACCGTTTTCCTCCTTTTATCGACTTTCAGCCTCAGCTTTAGAGCTTGCTTTAGCGACAACCCGATAGCCTTCAGTTCGCCTATGGAAAAGCCTTTGCCGCTTCTTTGCTTAACCAAGAGGTGATGCCTTTTGAGCACCACTGCGTTGGGTGGTTCAGTCTTTGGTTTCAGTTGAATGTTAGGCTTAGACTCCTTCTTTTCAATTTTCTTCTCTTTGGAATATACTCTCTTTCTAACAGTCTTAGCTTCGGAATTTGTCTTTCTCTTTTGCGTAGCGCGCTTTAGTTTCTTTTGTTCTCCGCTCATACCCTAACCTCCTATTTCAAGAAAATCTTAAGCTTTTTGAAGACCGCTGCTTAACCTTATTCTGATGTACCTATTTCTAAGTTTCAGAGATAGGAGATTTCTTTATGAATTGGTTGAGACGCATAGACCTAAAGAGGCTTGTGCTTTCCTTTTAGGCAGAACAAGCAGTGAGGGGTTTACTGTGCTTAAGGTAACTCCTGCATCAAATATTTTAGATTCTGCTGTAGCCTTTAAGATTGACCCCTCTGAGGTGTTTGAGGTTTTTGATGAAGCCGATAGAATTGGATTAGAGGTTATAGGCGTCTTCCATTCCCATCCAGCGCCAGCAGAACCATCAAATATTGACCTTGAGTATATGAAGGCGAACCCTATGGTGTGGCTAATCGCATCTATGCTTGATAAATCTATAGGCGCATATTATACCCAAAACAAAACCGTCAAAAAGATAGAGATTCTTCCGTGACATTAAAACATTGTTTAATACACTTTATATCTACTAATAGTTAACCCGAACTGTATGCAAGCAGACACCTTCAGCGAATATTATCTACGCCAGATAACCATGCCAGAGCTCGGTAGAGTTGGACAGCAGAAGCTCAGCAAAGCAAGAGTTGCGATTATAGGGGTAGGCGGACTTGGAAGCATCTCATCACTCTACTTAACTTTAGCCGGTGTAGGCTATCTTAGGCTAGTAGATCAAGATACGATAGAACTCCACAATCTACATCGCCAAGCGCTCTACACCAGAAAAGACCTCAGATACCCAAAAGTTGAAGTTGCAGCTAAAAAGTTGACAGAAATAAACCCAGACGTGAAGATTGATATAGTTCCTGAAAACGTTAGACGCTCTAATGTAGATAGCATCATCGATGGCGTAGATTGCGTCGTAGATGGCTTAGATAATATGAGCACAAGATACATCGTTAATGAAGCGTGTGTAAAAAAACGAATACCCTTTGTCTTTGGAGGCGCTTTAGGGTTGGAAGGAAATGTGTCCATCTTCCACCCGCCAGAAACACCTTGCTTAGAATGTGTATTCCCAGGGTTAGACGATGACATACTGCCAACCTGCTCAACGAGAGGAGTAATAGGTGCCACTCCTGGAGCCATAGCCGCCATCCAAGCTTTAGAAGCCATTAAGCTCTTAGCCGGAATCGAAGGCAGCCTAAAGAATAGGCTACTGGTCTGCGACTTTAGAAGAATGGAGTTCCTAACAATTGAATTAATAAAGACGGAGGGATGTAGGGTTTGTCAGCAGAAGGTTGAAAGAGAAGCGGAGCAGAGAGAGAAGTTAACTTGGATGTGTGGTAGAGACACTGTGAACGTCAACCCACCTAAGCCCCTAAGCATAGATCTAAATGAAGCTCTTAAGAAGATTAGCGGCTACAAGGTATTAATAAGCTCCCCTATCATTCTAGTCTTTGAATATAAAGGGGTTGAGGTCAGCCTATTTAGGCAGGGTAGAATGCTTCTAAAGAACGTTAAGAGCGAAGAAGAAGCGCTATCAACATACAATGAGCTACTATCTCTAATAGGTGTAAATCAGTAGATTTCAACTCCTCTGAATATCCCCTCAGCAAATTGTAAGACATCTTCACGACTAGGTATCTTTGATATACCTACTCCTCTTACCGAGAGAGAAGCCGCAGAAACACCTACACAACCAGCCCACAACACATCCATATTTTGAGCGTAAGTTGCTGCAAAGGCGCCTACAAGAATATCACCAGCACCCGTTACTTCTTTTTCACCTTCGTATTCAGGTATTGGTATCTTGTAGATACTCTTCGATGTAGAAATAGTAACATACCCTCTATGTGCAGTTAAAATAACTAATTTTGGCCCTAACTTATGCAGTTCACTCAAAGCTTGCTGTGGATCTTGCAACCCTGTTATGCAGCGCATCTCCTCATAATCAACCTTCAAAACATCCACATCTTTTAAAAGATCTTTATCCATGGAGGATAGTGTGCAGAAACCTTCTGAATCGAATCTTCTAAGAAAACCTTGCGGATCCATAAACAAGCATTTAGCTGAATTCTTCGAAGCGGCAGCAACTTTGGCAGAGACTTCTCCAGCCACGGGATTTAACACACATATGTCATAGTTTCTGCTGATTATTTGATTCTCTTCTATATCTTCACAACGAGCTATTAACTTTATTGTTCTATCATCACCTTGCTGCTGAAGTAAAAATCTTGTAGTTGGCTTTGTATAGGATAAACTTGCGCTAAGGAGATTGATATATCTAGAGAGGAATAGGAGGTATTGCTCAGGAAAATCCAAACCCACTTTCGTAGCAGCATCTACCTGAGCTCCTAGCCGCGTTGCCATAAGACCTACATAACTAGGAGGACCCCCCACCGAGGTGAGGACTCTGTTATATGAGGCTATTTGATCTATTGTTATATGCCCAACTATCAGAATCTTAACCAAATTATTACACTACTTCTACTCTACCTTCTTTTTTTAACTTTACGTGCACCGAAAGCATCGCTTAATCAGCTATCATCTTTAATTTTAAACCAAGCAGAAGGATGTGTAGTAGGTTCGTCGTTAGAAGTAATCTTCTGAAGACTTTGGAGTAGCTTTTATACGTTCAATAAGCTCCACAGGAATCTTCTTGGATTTATCGTTGTGAACATAGACGTAAGTTATCCAACCGCTTGCAAGTTTTTTTCTGGCTTGTGTATCTATCATCTGTCCTTCAAAAGTTATAGAATGCTCCCCAATCTTCTTAATCCACACCTCTATAATCACCACATCATCGTATTGAGAGGGTGCTTCTATACGACAAGAATATTCGCCTACAACGAAATGTCCTTCAAGCGGCTTACCATCAATATAGGTTAAGGAGAATGTGCCGTGCAGAGTAACGCCACGCACCCTAAACATATGGAGTATCGCTTCGTTAAGAAGCCTAACATAACTAGGGAAGAAGACTCGACCCCCACAATCGGTATCTGAAACCTTGATCCTATATTTTATAAACCCTAGAGGTGTAGTCTGAGATTCCATCACGTATATCACCTCTTAAGCGATGCTGATTGATGCTAATATATTTATTTACACTTATTCCGTTATTTAGTTCGCCGCTTTTTCGATATTTTTCTTATAGCAGCGATATATTTATATATTACACTGTTATACCCTTTAACAGCGAAAGAAAATTGCGAGATTAGATATAATAACTGAAATAAAATCCAACCATACAAAAGTTCGAGACATCCTGCTTGAACTAATCGATACAATCAGCAAACGAGACGCTACTAAAGCCTTAGAGATTCTCCTCAAGTTAGATAAGCTGACTGGCCCTCACTTCAGATGGGAAGAAGAGATCTTCTACCCTTCTCACATAAAGATCTTCAGGCAGCAATACTTCGAAAATTTACTAGGCGTCCACGATCGTATAGTCAAAAGGGGTAAAGATCTTGCAACGATCTTAGCGAAAAGTGAAATTACTGAAGAGGAATCTAAAATATTGCCAGAGGTAATTAGGAGTGATGTTATGGATCTTGCGGCTTTCTTAGAAGCAGCCAAAGGTGCTCTAATACTCTATATTTAGAAAAAGTATCAAATAGACAATATTCCAAAGATTCAATTAACCCCATGCACTTACCATTTAGCTAATATTGTTCAGTAAAGTTTATAAAGAAGTCTTTGGATTTATCTTTTGGATAAAAAGTTTTCTGGTGAAAAAATGAGTGAAAACAAAGAGTATGCAAACTTATATAGGCTACGGCAGTCTGTAGACAGATGCCCAAGATGCGGGAAAGGACCGATGGTAATGGATACTGCTGGCGGCGAATTATTCTGCAGCAACTGCGGCTACGTCGTCAAAGAAAAGATAGAAGAGCTAGGGCCTGAATGGAGAGCCTTCTCAAAGGAGGAGAAGGAGAATCGAAGTAGGGCGGGTGTGCCATCCTCCCTCGCTATGCACGATATGGGTCTAGCTACGATGATAGGAGTGGAGGATAGGGACGCATCAGGCAAAGCTCTGCCAGCATCTATGAAGGCTACGATTGAGAGGCTTAGAACTTGGGATGGTAGGAGTCAAGTGCATGAGCCTATAGACCGTAACCTTAGGCAAGCCTTTAGTGAACTTGACAGACTAGCGGATAAGCTGAGTGTAAGCGACGCTGTAATAGAAAAAGCGGCGTACATATACAGAAAAGCGTTAGAGAAAGGGCTGGTTAGAGGTAGATCCATCTCAGCCCTAATAGCAGCTGCTTTATATGCTGCTTGCCGAGATACCGAGACGCCGAGAACACTTAAAGATGTTGCGCAAGTAAGTAATGTGAAGAAGAAAGATATTGCGAGATGCTATAGGCTTCTACTGCGCGAAATGGATCTTAAGATGCCTGTCGTAGATCCAACTAAATGTGTCTCAAGGATAGCGAGTAAGGCTGGTTTGTCAGAGAAGACAAAGAGAAAAGCGCTTGAAATACTTCGAAAAGCCGCGGAAACAAGAACCTCAGCTGGCAAAGATCCGATGGGGTTAGCTGCAGCAGCTTTATATGTGGCGTGTGTGCTAGAAGGCGAAAATAAGACGCAGAAGGATGTAGCTGAGGCTGCTGGTGTAACTGAAGTTACTATAAGAAATAGATACAAAGGTCTTAAAGCAGCGCTTAACCTCTAGCAGCTTTCTTCATCGCAGCTAAAAATTGCTGCCTTTTACTCAGAAGATGATATAGGTCTTCAACGATATTCTCTACTTCACGCAGCGTATCATCTTTAAGTGTATTTTTCTGAGGAATAGAGTTGTATAACGCGTTGCTGAAGTAGGCGATCTCTTCATCTAACTTTAAAAGGTCTTTAATTACCGAGGTCTTAACACGCCCCTTAGGTGAGCAGCTAAGCGTATAACCCTCATCACCGCTTCTTATCAACTCTTGAAGAGATACGATCTTGACATATAGTAAGCCTATTGAGTCTCCAAATTTAGATGTAGAATTACTGCTTAGAAGCCTATCGAGTTTCCTAAGTATGCCTTTCATTTTTCGTTCAAGATTAGATTTTACTAATTCATCTATTTGCTTCATAATCTTAGTTGAAGCGAGCCCAGTGTTGATGCTCTTCTGCAACTCTGATGCAAGCCTTGATACTAAAAGGGTGTGCTGTTTGCCGCTTAAGGGGCCGCTGTTGCGTTCAGATTTAACCATTTTAAGCACCGTCTTTATTTTGTTTAACTTTCACAAGCTCATAACTCGGTTCTTAGCCCTCTTCTCCAAGAAGCCTGGAGGAAATAGTTCTGCGAACTTCTTGCTTATTAAATCCAGATAGATTGACACTTCTTCATCAGTCATGTATTGAAAGAGGTAGTCTCCTGTGTAGGGGGAAGGTGAACCTTCTCGTGTCATAAACTCTATATGCATAAGCGGGTCGCCTCTCTTTATAGTAATAGGTGCTCTGTTATTATTTAGATTTACTAATTCGAGTGCAAGTCTGCCTATAAAGCCGCTGTGAACTTTAGCAGCGTTTAGGAACGATAAACCCATTCTACCGTATTTACTCTTTGCTGTCAAATGGGCTACGATATTTGGCGGTGTGAAGATGATCTCGTATGATATAAGATTCTTGTGCTCTAGATAGTTCAGAGTGGTTTCCTCCTTAACTGTTAGAATGTAACCGTCTCCATCTAGAAGAGCCATGTCGAATGGGTAAATACACTTATTTTCTTCAATTAAGGTTAATAGTTTATCCTTCCCTAGGATGCACAAACCCAGCCACAGTAGCCCATCCAATTCTACCAATTTAATCCTTCCTTATCGCCTATGAGACGTATGCTTAACACCTTTAGAGCAAGCCAAATAAGCACTATAACACCTAGCGAATACACTGTAAACGAGACAAAATCCAAAATAGAAGATGAGGCAACAAGTTCTGCAAAATAGTCGAAGGAGCCGGCAAAGTAGTTAAAGAGCAGATGAAGCAAAACTGCTGCGTGGAAACCCCATCTCACATAGAGCCAACCTAAACATAAACCAGCAACAAATGAGGGTATAATCTTCCCAAACTCCCATCCCCCACCATAAATAACATGCGCCGAGCTAAACATAAAAGCTGAAAAGACTATTAAAGAATTTAACAAAGACTTAACCCTCAGATTCCTATAACTAAAATAGGCTGATGGACGCCAAAGAGAATAAAGAGCACTCTTAAAGTCCCCATAGTACAAAGGAATCAACGAGGCAGCAAAACCAATTAACGTTAACCTAAACCCAAACTCCTCAGACAAAGGAGCATATGTAAGCAAAACAAAGTCAAGCAAAGGTTCACCCCTTGGAAGCGAACCTGTTGATACACCAAAGATAGTTTGCACGTATTCTAAAACAACGTTTACAAGAAGCAGAGGAGCGAAAACTGTACATACAGTAGCTAGGGTATTAGTTTGAACAAAAATGATGCCTTTATGGTATATTGATCTAAATGCTTGTATTGGATTTTCGAGAGGAGATTTTGCAGCTATATAGACAAAAAAGAGGTAGAGAGCTATAAGATAAAAGAGGAGCGTAAGCGCATCAACCTGAACTTTAATCGGCAAAGCCAAACCAAAGATAAAAAAGGGAATCGTCTGTAGAGTATGCTCTGACCCACTACCGAAGAATGTTAAAGCGACGTAGACGCCTAGCGGAAAGGATAAAGTAAAAAGGAGTAGGAAGATTATCAACTGGGCTAAAAAAACTATCTTCACACAAAATTGGATGATTTTAAGCAAAGACATAGACTAATCATTATCTTCATCTTTAACTGACTCGAGCGCTACAGCACCTGAATAACCACAGCCATCACAATAATAATACTCTGGAGTAAACCAACCACTAAGTTGAGACAGAGGTTTAAGCGGCTTAAGGCAATTAGGGCATAGTTTAGGCGGTAGACTAGTAGGTGATCTCCTAACCAGACGCTCTACTTTATCTCCATCCTTCAAATTATTCACTACTGCACTTCTATAGACGATTTGTTAAATCCCATGTTTATCAATTCTTCTTTGACCGACTCTCGATGATCTCCTTGTAAGAGCACATATCCATCTTTAGCTGTACCACCGCAGGCTAACTTAGTTTTGAGGTTTTGCGCAATCTTCTCAAGCTCTGCTCGCTTCAGATTAAGTCCTTCTATCATCGTAGTAGGTTTGCGGAAGCGCCGCATCTCTAACCTGATGATTATCCTACTTTCTTCTTTGTTAAGTTCTTCGCAGACACAAAGATCTCGTGGGAGTCCACATTTACTACATGTTTCAGCCATCACATCACCGGCGCTAATACTTCGTTGGTAGTGGTAAAGTAATCTTCTTCCGACACCATCTTCCTATCTGTGATTAGGACAAAAGGGTATAAAAATTTTAGAGGTGGTTGATGAAGAGATTTAGCTGTTTGTCTAGATTGATAGGCAGAGAAGACTTTAATATTGCCTCTTATTATCAAAGAAGGTGGAGCCTAGATAGCCTTGTCATCTACATTATTTATTGTTGATGGAGTCTTGGCTTTAATTGGGGCGCTGATAGGGCTAACGATAGGCTACATAGCGCTAGCTGGGTATAGAGAAACAGGTAGCCCAGCTTTACTACGCCTTACTTCTGCGTTTATTTTTCTCTTCTTAGGTTTCACGTTCGAAGCTTTGGCTGTATTTAGCTATGTTAGTTTAATACCCATATTTGCGCTTGCATCAAGCTTCTTTACCGTTGCCTCAAGTTTCTTGCAAGCTGTAGGCTTCTTTTTCTTAGCCTTCTCTCATATACTTAACGTTAGAGCATCTCAACGAGCTTTGGTTATGCCATTGCTTCTTCCCCTCAGTATGCCTGTTATTCAAATTTCAGCTGCTTTGAAGTCTATTTCTTTTTACCTACTTATTTATGGGTCATTGGAGACGGCTATAGCTTATGTGAAAACAAGGAGGGCTGAGACTTTAGTGTTATCTCTTGGCCTTATATTTCTAGCGGTAAGCGAGCTTGCGAAGTGGCTAAGCTATGTTGAGTTATCTTGGCCTTTCTGGTATTCGTCTTCTCTTATTCTTAAGGTGATTGGGCTGTCGACACTTTTTGTTCCGATAGTTAAGTTTGCCTCACGGAGGGGGGTTGTTTAAGGTGGTTTATAGAAACTCTCTAAGGATAGTTGTTGACATACTTACGATTGCTAAAGACTCTGACATAGAGTCTAAAGGTGTTGGTATAACAACTCTTCTTAGAAAGGGTAATATATCTTACTCACGCTTAAGCCGTTTATTGAATGACTTGGTTAGATGTGGACTCATAGAGGAGATTAATGCTGAGAGAGGTGTTAGGTATCGAATAAGTGATCAAGGGCGTCAATTCCTTATAGCATACTCTCGTTTCGAAGAGTTTGCTCAATCTTTCGGGCTTCATCTATAAATTTCATACTATCTTAATGTTAATTCAACAAGATTTCTTTTTTGTTAAGTCGTAGAGGGTTTGGTAGGCTCTTTGATAGTTTGGGTCTGAAGATAGATGTTTTTCTAGTTTTAACAGAATCTTCTTTAACTCTTTTTCCTTGTTGAGATTTTCGCTTATGGTTTTAAGTGCTTTGAAATATTTGTTAGTTACCTTTAATGAATAGGGGTTTTCGGCTAAGATTGTAGGTATAAGGTGTTTACTGCCTTGAATTATACCTTCGAGTAAGTCGAGCTGTAGGGAGAGAGTGGTTCCAGCGTGCTGCCGTAAATCTGCTATATTGAGGTTTAGTATTGACAAACCATAAGCTAGGTTCATAAAGTAGGGTAGAGTTAGTGAATATGCAACCATCTTGTCGTGCTCTTTTAGAGTGCAAGAAGTGAGCTTTGCTTCTGGGAAGAGCATCCTTGCAAGCTCGACTTCACGCTTAACATCGTTTACTTTAACTACGATCATGCGTCCAAACTTTAGATCAGTTAATCCTGGTCCAAATAATGGGTGCAGTGAGAGGGGGGTGATGTGCTTCTTTAAGCGTTTTAGAGCAGGCATTACTTGTGCCTTTATGGATGTGATTTCGACTAGTAGTGCGCTTTGTTTTGTTATCTTTCCGATTTTTGCTATTATTTTTGGTGTTACATCGATTGGTGTTGAGACTAAGAGTATGTCGGATTTGTTTATGCATTGATGCAGTGTAGTTGTGTGCTCAACTCCAGCCTCTTTAGCTAATGCTTCTGATGCCTCTTTATTTACATCATAGATTTTGACTTTGTTTCCAGCTTTAACGAAGTATGAAGTGAACCATTTACCCATGTTGCCGGCTGCGCCTATTATTGCTATATTCACAGCAGAAACTCACGCATCCTTGCCACACCTTCACGCAGCTCCTCTTCTGGTCTGCAGAATGAGAATCTTACGAAGGATTGGTATCTTCCGAAGCTAGAGCCAGGAGTTAGAGCTACATGGTGTTTTTTTAGTAGTTGTTCAACGAATTCTTCTCCACTAATCGGATCTTTGAGTTTGAAGAATATGTAGAAGGCTCCATCAGGTTCTTTGAAGGTGATTGGTAGAGGTTTTAAAAGAGTTAAAACCGTTTCAAGCCGTCTTTTCATTAACGCTACATATTTGTCTACTTCGTTGAAGCATTCTAGTGCTGTTAAACCAGCGACTTGTATTGGTTCTGGCACTGAAGTGTAGAATTCTCCAGCTATTTCAGAGATAGCATCGCATATTTCTTTTGGTGCTATTATGTAGCCTAGTCTGAAGCCTGTCATGCCCCAGGCTTTTGAGAATGTGCCTAAGACGATTTTTCTGCAGTCTTCTTGGAGTAGGCTGTATCGGTTTCTGTAGGAGAATTCTGTGTATGCTTCATCGCTAACTATGGTTATGTTATGTTTAGCTGCTATGTTTATTATCGATTTGAGGACTTTTCTGCTTAAAACTTTGCCTGTGGGGTTGCAAGGGGAGTTTACGAGTATAACCTTCGTTGTCTCATCTATTAGGTCCTCTATTTGACTTACCTCTGGTTGCCAATCATTCTCCATCGTTGTGTTCACAACCCTAGCTCTACAGCCAAGTGATTCCACGCAATTTTTATAGGCTGGCCACGCTGGTTCAAATATTATAGCTGAGTCACCTTGATTTAGTATAGTAGAGAGAGCGAGCGTTAAAGCAGCTCTTCCTCCTGGTGTGACTATGGTTTCATAGGGTGCTATTGATGTATGCCATCTTTCGCTTAGTCGGTTTGCTAAAGCTCTTCTTAGTTCGGGTATGCCATACTTTGATGTGTAGTGTGTTCTACCTTCTTTAAGCGCTTTGATGGTTGCGTCTATGACTCTTTGTGGTGGTCCGAAGTCTGGTTCGCCTACTTCTAAGTGTATTATTTTCGCACCTTGCTCTTCGAGTCTTCTGGTTTCTTCGAATATTGTGGTTGGTGTAATTAGCGGTTTGTTAGTTGCTGCTTTCTGTATAGAGATTGATGCGGATATAAGTATGTTAAGCAGCTTTAATCCAAGCTTTGGATCTATGTTGTTTTTGACGCATATATTTCTGATCTGCTGGGTTAGTTTCTTTTCGATTTGATAATCTTCTATGGGTAAGTTGAGCTGCGTCTTTAGGGCTGCCACCTCTTTAGCCAAGATGAGCCTTTGGCAAAATTCTTCAACTATTATGCGTGTTTTATCAGCAATCTGCTCTCTGATCTCCCTAAGTCTTTCTTCTGGATTCAATCAGCATCACCCATCTAGGATAGGTGGTATGTATCCTCCCCTAAGGGCTAGGTCTGCTAGCACTATAGCTGTTACCGCCTCAACGATGGGGACAGCTCTAGGAACCACACAAGGGTCGTGGCGACCCTTGACAACGAGCTCTACTTCACGCATTGATTTTAAGTCTACGGTCTTCTGCTTTTTTGGTATCGATGAGGGTGGTTTGAATGCTGCTCTGAAGATTAGCGGCATCCCTGTTGATAATCCTCCTAACACTCCTCCTGCTCTGTTGGTTAAGGCTACGATCTTGCCGTCTTTTATTGCGTATTCGTCGTTGTCTTCTGAACCTCTGACTCTAGCTGCTTGGAAACCTAATCCAAATTCTACACCTTTAACCGCGGGTATGGAAAATATGGCTTTGCTAATTTCGCTGTCTAATGAGCTGAATATGGGTTCGCCTATCCCGGTTTTTAACCCATCGACGATGCATTCGACTACACCTCCTAGGCTGTCTTCCTGCTTTCTGGCTTCGAGTATCTTCTCTTTCATGTGAGAGGCCGCTTCTTCGTCTGGGCATCTGACTTCGTTAAGGTATCTGCGCTTTTCGATTTCATCTAAAGGCATCTCAGAGGCTCTTATACCGCCTATCTCCTTTGTATACGCTACTATGCGCACACCTATGCATCTTCGAAGCAACATCTTAGCTACAGCGCCAGCCATCACGAAGCCAGCGGTTACTCTTGCTGAGAAGCGTCCACCACCTCTATAGTCTTCAAACCCTCTATATTTTACTCTGGCTGGGTAGTCTGCGTGTCCGGGTCGAGGCGTGTCTTTAATCTCTTCGTACGGTTTTGAGTCAATATCTCGGTTCCAGATTACTAAGCATATTGGCGCACCTGTTGTTCTGTTGTTGAATACTCCTGATAGTATATCAACTTGGTCTGGTTCTGCGCGTGTTGTTGATATTATGCTGGTTGGTCTTCTTAGATCTACTTCTCTCTGGATATCCTCTAGCTTTATGGGTAAGCCTGCTGGGCAACCGTCAATAACTACGCCTACACACTTTCCGTGGCTTTCACCGAAGCTCATAACGGCGAAGCGTTCGCCTAGTAGGTTGGCTGGCAATCTACTTCACTTCCATTAACGCGCCTATCCTCTTCATATCATCTATGAAATTGGGGTAGGAGACATCTACACTTTCAGCGCCTATAACCTCGCAACCATCAGATGAGATTAATCCCGCGAGGCAGAATGCCATAAACATGCGGTGGTCTCCTCTAGCATCGAGTATGCAGTGTTTAAATGTGCCGGCTTTGATCTTTAACCCATCTTCGTATGTTGATATAAGCGCCCCAGTTTTGCTCAATTCTTCTGCCAAAACGCTTATTCTATCCGTTTCTTTGTATCTGGCGTGGGCTACACCTCTCACTTCTATGCCATCTTTGCATCTTAAGCCTAGGACCGCTAACACAGGTAAAAGGTCTGGTGAGTCTGTTAAGTCGTATATTCCGCCTTTGAGCAGCCCTTTTGGCCCTTTTACTCGAACAGCTTCTTCACTTCTTTTCAACTCTACTTCTGCCCCGAGATCTTTTAGAATGTCTATGATTGCTCTGTCTGCTTGAGGCCGGTTAGTTGATAGGGACTTGACTTCCACTTCTCCACCCGTGAGGGCTGCTGAGGCTAATATAAATGATGCTGAACTAAAGTCTCCTGGCACACTTACTTCAGTGGGTGTGTATTTTTGCCCTTGTTTTATATGATAGATGCCTATTTCAGGGTTCGCTACGCTTCCTCCAAATTGGTTTATGGTGAAGATTGTAGCATCTATGTAGGGTTTTGAAACGATCTTCCCTACTACCTTTATGGTTGTGTCGTTTTCTGCTTTGGGTGTGGAGATTAGCAGAGATGAGATGAATTGCGATGAGATATCTCCTCTCAGCGATACCACTCCACCTTTTATCCCTCCACCTTGCACAACGATAGGAGGTTTGCCGTTGAGCCTACTTGACCAGCATTTTACACCAAGATCCGTTAGGGCTGTTAGAAGAGGCTGCATAGGTCTACTCCTTAGACTGCTATCTCCTGTCAGCACCGTGTAGCCTTGAGGTGTAAGTGCTGAGACAGAGGTCATTATTCTAATTGTTGTGCCCGAGTTTTCAGCGTTTATTACATCCTCTGGGGTTTGTGGAACATCTAAGCCCTTTACTATTAAGGCAGTTTCTCCTTGTATAACTTTGGCGCCTAACGCTTCAACCGCACTTATAGTAGCTTTTGTGTCTCTAGCCAGTAGGGGTCTAACTATCTTTGAAGAACCCTCGCTGAGAGCCGCCAGTATAATCGCTCTATGTGTATAGCTCTTACTAGGAGGAGCGTTAATCACTCCATCCACACGCGATGGATAAACCCTTACTTTAACCACTACACCAACACCCTAGCGCCCTCGTTATTGACCTTCGCTAAGATAACTCTACCATCAAAGTTTCGCATCACCTCGGCTACCTCATTGACATGTTCGCTTTTGCATAGCGCAGCTACCGCTGGGCCTGTGCCTGAGAGACCTGCTGCTAATGCACCGTGTTTTATGGCTTCTGTAGCGACTGTTACGGTGAAGTTTAGGGCTGCTGAGTAGATTAACCCGTTTATGGTTAGTGCTTCGAAGTATCTTCCTTCTGACGCTATTCTGAAGGCTTCGAGTGCGTATGGTTTGAAGTACTCGACCACTTTCTTATCTATCTTTTGTTTATCTAACCTTCTTTCAGGCACATATATTACTACTTGTAGATCTTTTGGGCCCTCTTCTCTTTTTAAGAGTCTAAGGTTTGTGTTATCGGTTAGACAGTATCCTCCGAAGAAGCTTGCTGATGCGTCATCAAAGGCGCCTGTGAGAGATACTTTTGCTTTGATGACTGCCTTTACACCTATCTTGACCAACTCTAAGTTGTCAACTTCGGCATCTAGGGCTGATTTTGCTGCTAAGGCTATAGCATTTGCTGCTGCGCTTGAGCTTTTGAGCCCTCTTGCTACGGGGATGTTTGATGTTGTGGATACTTCTGCACCTAATCTTCTTCCAGCTAGGGTTGTAATTATTTCTTGGGTTATGATTTTAGCTGATTCCAGATCTTTTGATTCGTGCTCTACACCGTTTACTCTAACTTTTACCTCATCAGATTCTCCAAGTATTTTCACCTCTGCTTCGGTTCTTAGATTAATACCAAGTGAACAGCCTAAGCCGGTTGCTACAGCGTTAACGATAGAGATTGCGCCGAATGCTACTGCTCTTCCTCTCATCATACCACACCTAGTTCCCGCTTTAACGCCTCTAACATAATCTTTCTTGGTGGTTCAAACCCCGTCCAGATTCTAAAAGATTGCGCCGCTTGCTCAAGTAGCATTTTATATCCAAGTATAGTAGTTGCGCCGACATCTATAGCGTCTTTAATGAGTTGTGTGTGGACTGGGCGGTAGACTAGGTCGTAGACTATCATATCAGATCTTAGAAGGTGCTTCGGTATGATTGACTCATCTACATTCGGATACATGCCTACGGGTGTTGCGTTGACCACGAGATCTGCTTGATTTAGGGCTTCTTTTAGGTTATTCTCGCTGAGTGCGATAACTTTGAGGTTTGGGTATTTGTATTGCTGCGCTAGGTTTAATGCTCTCTCCTTGCTTCTGTTGACTAAAGTTATTGCTCGACACTTCTCGTTTATAAGAGCCCTTATGCACGCTTTTGCAGCACCGCCTGCGCCAATAATGACGGCTCTAAGTTCTTGAAGTTTAAGATTAAGCTCTTTAAGAGGAGTAATAAACCCCTCAAGATCAGTGTTGTAGCCTATGAGCAAACCCTCTACTATATGCACAGTGTTTACAGCCCCAACCTCCTCCGCTGAAGAGGCGAGGCGATTAAGCAGAGGTATAATACGCTCTTTATACGGTATTGTGACATTAAACCCTCTGACACCAAGCGCCCTAAATCCTCTAACCGCATCCTCAAGCATATTCGACTCAACCTCAAACACAAGATAGACCGCATCCAAACCTAGCGCTTCAAAGGCCGCGTTGTGCATAGATGGTGAGGCGGTATGCTTCAAAGGGTAACCTAGAAGCCCGTAAAGCCTTGTGCTGCGGCTGATCTTCATACCCTAAGCACGCGGTAAAGCTTAACCGCATCACTTAACTCTATTTGACCAGATGCTGTTGCTTTTTTTAGGCTCGCGTAGAAGATAGGTGAGCCGAGTAGCGGTGAGAGTATTCTTGAAACTAAGCCTAACTCGCCCATACAGAAGGATATTAGACGCCCTTTAGGCGCTCTTTTAAGTATCTCTATGATGGTTATGTTGTCTCTGAAGTTCTTTGCTGTAGTAACCACTTTACCCAAGCTGCCGAGTCTAAGAACTTCTTTAACCCACTTGCTTAAAGTGGATTGGTTAGGTGTATGTGTGAAACTATGCTTTGAAACGATAAGTGTAACTCCTTCGCATACTTCAGAGAGCTTCTTTTCACGCTTCACAGCATCCAACTCCACATCCAAGTAGGCTGGTTTCAGCTCGCTTAATTGGTGGATTAGTTGAAGACGCTCCTCTTCGCTCCCCTTAAATAACCCGCCTTCTCTGTTTGATCTTAGTGTTAAGATACATCTATCCACGCATCCATCAATGATACGTTTTATTTGCTGAACATCAAGAGCATCCTTCAGATAATCAAGCCTGAGCTCAACTAAATCTGCGCCAACTTCAAAAGCTCTCTTAACACTCTTTTCCAAGTGAAGGTAGGTTGGTTCACCGATAGAGGCACATATCTTCATTTTAAAATTCAACACGCTTGCACTCTACTTCTCTAATATGTATTCGTCAACAGCTGAGCCGAAGTGCCGACCTTTAGCCTCAACCACATTGGCAAGTATACGGTCTCCGCGTTTAACCTCAGTTACAGGTATGATTTTTTCACCTTCTCCAACTAAGGCTATGGTTTCAGCGTTCTGAAGTAGTATGCTCCCAACTTCTTCTCCGAAGGCTGCTTTAACCAAAATTAGTGGTCTACGCTCAATCTTAACCCGCCCAACCGTAGCGACTTTAGGCACATCTTTAGCACTTACCACAAGGACTTCATCTCCAGCTTCAAGCTCAGAGAGATACTTGGTTTTACCATTTGGCGTAAGTATGTAGCTACTTACACTACCAGCATTCACTCTAAACGGTCTTGGGGATGTAAACTTTGAACCGAGAGACTCGTTATGGACTAAGAAGAGGAAGTTAGATCTGCTACCAACCAGCAGCCCTTCACCTAAGCAGAGCATAGACGATGTGTCAACACAAACCCTTTCACCCATACCAGCTTCTCTGACTTCAAGCACATCAACAGCCACCAGATTCACGGAAGCTACAACCTTAAGATAATCTAAGGTCTGCTTAACTGCATCAAGACTCGAAGTTTTAAGCACAACACCATCCGCACCACGATCCAATACGCCTAATAAAGGCCTAACCTCAGTAGGTGAGGAAGCATAAGCATAAATCTTACAGCCGCTCGACTGAATCTCAGCTATCAGATTTTCTAAAGGTATAATCTTCCAGTCAGACGCTTCAACGAGCACAGCTTTAGCACCACTCCTCGCTGCATAGATGACCTCTTCCAGATCCGCTTTATCTACAATCTTCTTTCTAACCACAAGACCCCCAACATTCTTCTCAGGTATGTCTACAGGCTGAATAAACTCAGCATCAACACCTTCAACGGGTTCGCAGACGAACTTCTTTACCCCAAGTGTTATAGCGCCACCTATAAAGGATGAGATGTCGCTCTCATTGACATTTGGCTCGACTATAACTTCTTTGCCTTCGAACATCTCTACTGACCTACTACTTTAAGAGCTTCATCAACATCTAACCCTTCGAACACAACCTTACTGAGCGCCTTTGTTATACTCCTTGGATCAGAATGTTGAAACACATTTCTACCAAAGGTCACACCCATAGCACCAGCTTCTAAAGCACCCTTAGCCATAAGCAGCACCTCCCTATCACTACTAACCTTAGGGCCACCAGCAATAACCACCGGCACAGGACAACCGCGCACAACCTTGCTAAAAGTCTCTGAGCTTCCCGTATAAACTGTTTTGACGATATCAGCGCCCGCTTCCGCGCCAATTCTCGCTACATGCGCCACGGTATCTGGATCGTAGGGATTCTTTATGTTTTCACCTCTCGGATACATCATAGCGATAAGCGGCATACCCCAACTATCGCATTCGTCAGCAACCAGACCTAAGTCTTGAAGCATCTCTGGTTCATCTTTGCACCCTATGTTTATGTGAACCGAGACCGCATCTGCACCAAGCCTAATCGCTTCCTCTACACCCGCTATAAGCATCTTACGGTTAGGGGAAGGACCTATATCGGTGCTTGCTGAAAGGTGCATAATGATACCTGTATTAGGCGCGCTGCTTAGAGCCTTAAGGATTCCCTTATGTATCAAAATAGCTGATGCTCCTCCCTCAGCTACCAGCTGAATTGTATTGTAGATTGTGTCAAGACCCTTTACAGGGCCTATGCTTATGCCGTGATCCATAGGTATGCAGAGCATCTTACCATTCTTCGTCAACCGAGATATTCTAAGATTCTTACCCAAATTACTCACCTCTTTGAAACGGAAACCATCAACGCTTCACGGAGAAGTGCAAGCGCCTTATCTCTATCTGCCAAAGAAATGAAGACCCTTATTGAAGAGCCCACTGTAACTAATCCGAAGACATTTATGCCGTGCCTCGCAAGAGGCTGTGTGACACGCTGAACCATCCCAGGGCTTGTTTCCATGGCTGGTGCTTTGACTGTTATCATGGTGAGGTTATCATAGCTGCTGACAGCTTTTCCGAAACCTGTTGAGACAACCCAGGAATGTAGGTGCCCCAGCACCTTACTTCCGTTTAACACATAAAGCACTATAGACTTTGGTTCAGAACCTAAAGAGATTACCTTGCCGCCCACAGAGTAGACATTAGCTAGTAGTTCACCAATGGCCTTGTGTGAACCATTCATGTTCCCTACTACAGTTATCATAGTAACTGGGTCTTCAAGAGCTTCGATATCCACGTTCAAAAGGGATTCACCATCTATGACAGTGCCCTTATCTTCAGGGTCTAAGCTTGCTATGTGTATAGGCACACCATCAACCTTATAGCGCAGCGCCTTGTAGTGTAGAAACTTTGCGCCACCTACACTAAGGGCCAACGCCTCTTCTGAATCTAGGCTAGTGATAGGCACAGCGTCAGAAACCTTGTCCGGGTCGCTTGAGAAGACCTTACCAACATCTTTAACCAATACCACCTCCTTTGCTCTAAGAATACTACCAAGAAGAACAGCTGTAGTGTCGCTACCACCTCTGCCTAGCGTCGTGACCTTTCCATCTACCGTTTTACCCACGAAACCGCAGACCACTGGAACCTTACCAGCATCAAGGAGGGGTTTAAGCCGCTCTTCAACGAGATGTTTAGTTTCTTCGTAAAGAGGGTTTGCATCTAAATGATTCGAATCAGTCAAGATAGGCCAGTAAGGAGAATCCGGATCTACAACTACAGCATCCAATCCAACACCTTGAAGCGCAGAAGCAAACAACCTAGCGCTCGTTCGCTCACCCATAGATGCAACTTCATCAAGCATCTCAGGAGTAATATGGGGATTCGCCTTACGCGCAGTCGAGATTAATGAGTCAGTTACTCCACGCAGAGCTGAGACCACAACTATAACACCGAACCCCTTTGAGTAGATGGCTTTGACCCTTTGTGCTGCTTTTTCGATATGCTCGCTGCTGTCTAGTATAGAGCCTCCGAATTTAAAGACTATAACCTCTGCCATAAAGAACACTCCTTTTCTAAGGTGGTTGAGTTGATGCTGGAGGAAAATGGCGGTTTAGAGTATGTGGTTAGTGAAAAGGTGATCACGCTCTGTGTAAAGTCGATCGCCTCGCACTTCTCCCTCCACCTTGCGTGCGGTATCTTATATTTGGTATATAAGTTCTTCTGCTTAATTGGTATAAGAGTTTACTTCGCAAGAGATATATATTTGGGTTGATAAATTTGATGGTATGCCAATAGCATTTGTTATGATTAATGCTGAGCTTGGGTCTGAGAAGGCGTTGTTAAAGGAGCTGCGCAGCATAGAAGGAGTTGTTGAGGCTAACGAAGTCTACGGAGTATATGATATCGTGGTTAAAGTTGAACTCCCCACGATGGATAGGCTTAAGGAAGTGATATCGAGAAGAATACGAGGGTTAAATGGTGTCCGCTCAACACTAACTATGATGGTGATTGAATAAGGAGAGAACTCTTACTACCGTAGGCTGGAAGTGATGACACTAAGACTATACAATACGCTAGGTAGAAGAATCGAAGAATTTAAACCGCTTCAAGAAGGGTTAGTTAAGATATACACTTGCGGCCCAACCGTATATGACTATGCGCACATAGGAAACTTTAGAACATTTGTCTTCCAAGATCTACTCAGACGATACCTAAAGTATAAGGGTTATTCGGTCTTTCAAGTTCAGAATCTAACCGATGTTGACGATAAGACGATAAAGGCTTCAAGAGAACAGGGAGTAAGTCTAAGAGAGTATACTGACAGATATATACAAGCATACTTTCAAGATATTGATACACTTGGCATAGAAAGAGCTGAGGTATACCCAAGAGCTACTGAACATATAGCTGATATGGTTTCTTTGATTAAGAAGCTGCTGGACTTAGGTATAGCCTACTTCTCCGAGGGCTCAGTCTATTATCGAGTCTCAGCTTTCAAAGATTACGGTAAGCTCTCAGGGATTAAGGGTGAGCTTAAAGCTGAACGGATAAAGGCTGACGAATACTCTAAAGAGGAGATAAGAGACTTCGCTTTATGGAAAAGTTGGGACGAAGAAGATGGTGAAGTCTTCTGGCTTACTGAGCTGGGAAAGGGCAGACCAGGATGGCACATAGAATGCTCCGCTATGTCTATGAAGTATCTAGGTGAGACATTTGACATACACTCAGGTGGCGTAGACCTCATATTCCCGCATCATGAGAATGAGATTGCTCAATCAGAAGCAGCCACAGGAAAACTTCTTGCCAGATATTGGGTTCACTGTGAGCATCTATTGGTTAATGGGCAGAAGATGGCTAAGTCTCTGGGAAACTACTTTACGCTAAGAGAACTGCTGGCTAGACAATATACACCATCTGCTATAAGATTTCTGCTTCTTTCAGCACACTATAGAGATAGGTTGAACTTTACATTTGATGGTTTGGCTCAAGCCGAAACTGTTGTTAGAAGACTGCAAGACTTTAGTCTAAGGTTAACAGAGGCAAAACCCATTTCACACGAAGATAGGTTGGTTGAATCGGTTAAAGAATATAAAGCTAGGTTTGAGGAGGCTATGGATAACGATCTTAACTCACCCACAGCTTTAGCTGTCTTCTTTGAATTTGTCAAAGAGGTAAATAAGAAGTTAGATGAAGGCAAGGTTTCACAGAACGATTTAGAGTATTGTAGAGCCTTCTTGAACACATTCAACTCAATATTTAATGTTATACCGTCAACGCAAGAGGATAGGCTTGAACCTGAGCTTCAGGCGCTAATTGAGCAAAGACAAGAAGCTAGACGAAGAAAAGATTGGGCTACCGCAGATAAGATACGCGATGAATTAAGTAGACGAGGTATACAGCTTGAAGATACACCACAAGGGGTGAAGTGGCGAAGAGTTAAGCGTCTAACCCTTTAGTCTGCTCGCTGAGACTATTGAGAGGACATCCCGGTCTTTGAGCTCGTAGTCAACAGGCAGCCTAAGACCGGTCCTAGCGTCTATGGCGTATAATAGACCCTTTTCAAGCTCGGTATGTATATTTTTTGCTAAATCCTTTACAGTTGAGCCTGAGGGCATAAGTAGTACATCAGGTAAGATGTTTCCGTGCTTATCTGATAACTTATTGTAGTCATAAACAGGATAGACTGTGTTCATCCGGAGAAGCTTAAAGACCGCTACATTTATTGCGAATTGAACACCTGTTCTCATGAATTGGCCAAGAATTGTTTTCTTGATGAAGTTTAGTGCCCATCTTTGCTTTTCGTTCAAATTGATGGAGTCGATTATCTTGAAGCGTTCTTCTCCTGGCACATACTCTATAAGACCTTTTTCGCTTGCCCTTCTTAAAATCAATTCAGCTTCAGCGCTCGCTGGAACAACAATCAAGTCTGGGTAGGCTTCTTGTATGCGCTTAAAGTTCTCTGGTGCTGTCTTTAAATCCATCTTGTTTGCTACGATTAATGTTGGTTTAGATATATCTCTAAGCGCCCAGCAGAACTGCTTAGATTCTTCGTCAGACCAGTTTTCAAAGTCCTTACCTGCGAGCTTAGATTCCTCTAAAGCCATCTTCACATGATGCTCTTTTACACCTATCCCGCTAAAGACAGCTCTCATGGCTGATTCAAGTGTCTCTCCACCCTTAACACTTCGAGCTATCTTGTCAGCATTATTTTGTAAGAGCCTTAGGTACCATAGAACTAACTCTTCCTCTATATCACCTATATCAGCCACAGGATCACCAACTCCAGGTTCGGTTATGCGTCCTTCGGCATCCACGCTTCCAGAAGTATCAACGATGTGAAGCAGTGCATCAGATTGGGCTGCGTGGCTGAGGAACTGGAAACCTAAGCCTTTACCTGCTGATGCGCCTTTTATTAAGCCGGGTAGATCGATTAGGTCGATTGGTATATGCCTCCATCCTTCTATGCATCTGGAGTTTACTGGGTTATCTTTTACTCTGAACTCTTTGTGGACGCATAAGGTTACCGCTGAGGCTGTACCTTTGTACGGTGCTTTGGTTGTGAATGGGTATGTGGAGACTTCTCCAGATAGGAGTGTTGCTGCGTTAAAGAAGGTTGTCTTGCCTGTGTTTGTTTTACCTATAAGTCCAAGTTTTAGAGCCATATCAACTTAATTTTGTTAGCATAGACTTTTAAATGTAGCTTGATGGCAGCGTATGTCCTAAATAGGGGACGATACCCTTAACTCTTTGTTTAAGGTGTTGACTTTGAAGCAAATACGCGTCAGAGCAGCCGAAGGCATATTTGTTGAATACGGCGACCTAAAGTTAGCTCTTGACCCTTCAAAACCAAGAAAGGATTCTTTGATATTTGTATCGCATGCGCATTATGACCATCTTCTTGAATCAGAGCACCATAAGGTCTTAGCTTCTAAGGAGACGATTTCTTTAGCTGCTATCCGTGGTAAGGTTATTCGAAACCCAGTCTTTGAGGTTGAAGGACTTAAAATGCTTAATTCTGGACATATATTTGGCTCACGAAGCCTGCTTATTAAAGACGAAATTTACTATACTGGAGACTTTTCACTTAGGAGTAGAGCATTTCTTCAAGAAGGGGAGACACCGAGATGTAAGATACTCATAATCGAGAGCACATATGGTAAAGAAGGATATAGATTCCCTTCAACCGAGGAGATAATTGATAGAGCGCATAGGATCATATCCGAGCAGTTCTCATATGGCAGACCCGTAATTCTCATGGGCTACCCGCTTGGTAAAGCTCAAGTCTTAACCAGCATCTTCTCATCTTGGAAGCCTTTATATCAACACGGCTTGGTTGCAAAAATAAACTCAACTTGCGTAAAACTTGGGTTAGAGTTGGATAAAGAGATTAAAACATATCAAGAAGCTCAAGAAAAGAATATGCTTGAGAGAAAGCCTTGGGTGCTTATATCACCAATGTATAGTGGGCGTAGCGCATTTATATCCAATCTTAGAAAGAAATATGGCGCAGTCACGGTAGCCTTCTCAGGCTGGGCTACTGACCCTAGTTTCAAATACGCTATGGGTGTAGACTATGCCCTTCCGATGAGTGACCACTGTGACTTCAACGAGCTTATGGAGGTTGTTCGAAGATGCTCTCCCGAGGTGATTTACACATTTCACGGCTTCGCCTCAGAGTTCGCTGGATATCTATGTAAAGAGGGGTTCGATGCGAAACCTCTTTCACCTATACAAGAGAGTATAAGTAGATATGTTGATGAGTAGCAACTCATTGAAAAGCTGTAATGCTTTTAGGAAGCCGATTCTATTAATCTTTTAGAAGAAGAAACTTTGGCTATCACTGTGGCTAGGGCGATCTCAGAGTCTGAAGTAGCTAACCTTCTTGAGCCTGAAGTTTCGAGCTGGTTCTTTACAACATTCGGCTCTCTAACACCACCCCAAGTCTACGCTATAAGATCTATCCAGAATCACGAAAATACACTTATTGCAGCACCTACAGGCTCAGGTAAGACATTAGCGGTCTTTCTATCTATTATCAATGAGTTGCTGAGCATGGGAAAGAGAGGACTCTTAGAGGACGCAGTCTATGCAATATATGTGTCGCCACTCAGATCTCTGAATAACGACATAGAAAAGAACCTTAACTCAACACTAAAGGGCATACAGAGGGCTGCTAAGATAAAGGGATTAGACAAGGGGCTTCCTGAAATTAGGGTAGCTGTTAGAACTGGGGATACACCTTCTTCTGAGAGGGCTAAGATGCTTAGGAAGCCTCCACATATATTGATAACGACGCCCGAGAGCCTTGCCATAATTTTATGTGCCCCAAAATTTCGCGAGAAGTTGAGATCTGTGAAATGGGTTATTGTAGATGAGATACACGAGTTATGCAGCTCGAAGCGGGGGGTGCACCTAACATTATCACTAGAAAGGCTGCAAGAACTCTGCACGGAAAACTTTACACGCATAGGTTTATCAGCCACTATTCATCCGCTTGAAGAGGTAGCTAAGTTTCTAGTAGGGTTTGAAAACGGCGCCCTAAGAGACTGCGTTATAGCTGATACAAGGTTCGTTAAGCCCACCAAACTGACAGTAGACTTGCCAGTAGCTGACCTAGTTCATACCTCAGCAAACTATGTTACCTCAAGGACGTATAAGGTGATAAAGAATCTGGTTAGAAGGCATAAGACTACACTGATATTTACAAACACTAGGTCGGGCACAGAGAGAGTTGTATACCACCTCTCCAAGCTAAATGTTGTAGATGCTGATGAATTAGCCGCTCACCACAGCAGCCTCTCAAGAGAAATCAGAAAGGAGGTCGAAGACAAACTAAAAGAGGGTGTTATGAGGGCTGTAGTGACAAGCACAAGCTTAGAGCTGGGGATAGACATAGGAAGCATAGATCTTGTTGTGCAGATAGGCTCTCCAAAATCCATCTCCAGATGCTTACAGCGGATAGGCAGATCTGGGCATGCATTAAACAAAGTTTCAGAAGGAGTGTTAATACCTCTTGAACGAGATGATTTAGTTGAAGACGCCGTGCTCGCAGCTGAAGCGTCAAAGGGTAGGCTAGATAGAGTCTACATACCTAAGGCGCCGCTCGATGTTTTGGCTCAGCACATCGTTGGTATGGCAATAGAAAAGAAGTGGCACATAGATGAGGCGTATAAGGTCTTAACCAGAAGCTACTGCTACAGAGACCTTACATTAGACCAAATGAAGAGGCTGCTCAAGTATCTAAGCGGCGGATACAAGAGTTTAGAAAACTTCAGAGTATACGGCAAGATATGGTATGATGAAGATGAAGGAACATTTGGTAGAAGAGGGGCACTTCTAAGGGTTATCTACGCAACAAACATAGGAACAATACCAGATGAAGTAGCGATAAAAGTCTACACAGTAGAGGGCAGATGGGTAGGCTCAATAGAAGAAGAATTCCTAGAGCGTCTTACAAAAGGAGACATATTCATACTAGGAGGAAGACTCTATGAATACAGGTATTCAAAAGGCGCAAAAGCATATGTCAAACCAATAAAGGAGGGAAAGCCAACTGTGCCAACATGGTTTAGCGAAATGCTGCCACTCAGCTTCGATCTAGGAGAAGCAATAGGTAGATTCAGAGGTGAAATGTTCCGCAAACTGAAAGAAAGAGTCGCGAAAAACGAAATTATAAATTGGGTTATGCAAGATTACAAATGCACACTAAATGCAGCAAAAGCTATTCTAGGCTACATGAAAGCAGAATACGACTTCCTAACCACACTAGGCATAACAGAGATGCCGAGCAATAAAAACCTCTTAGTTGAAGACTACTTAGACAACGAAGGAAGGCAGAATATAATATTCAACGCAACCTTCGGAAGAAGAGTAAACGATGCACTTTCAAGAGCGTATGCGCACATACTCGCACTCAACCTCAAAGCTAACATTATGCTCACCGTAAGTGATTCAGGCTTTATGCTAACACTACCTAGGGGTAAGCGTGTGGATCCACATTGGTTAGTGAAGCAAGTCGGTAAAGAGAACTTACGAAGCCTACTTATCTCATCAATAAGAAATACGGAGCTTATTAGAAGGAGGTTTAGGCATTGTGCTACCAGATCTTTAATGGTTCTACGCAACTATAAGGGACATGAGATAACTGTCGCAAAGCAGCAGACCAACTCACAAATACTCTTTAAATTATGTGATGAGTTGGAGGGTTTCCCTGTTGTAGAGGAAGCATATAGAGAGGTGCTTGAAGATGTTATGGATGTGAAGACGGCTGAAGAGGTTCTGGGTGAAATATACTTGGGTGAAAGAAGATATATTATCGCACCATCCTCAGATCTACCTTCTCCATTCACCCACGACCTTATACTGCTAGGCTACAGCGATGTTGTTCTCATGGAGGATAAGAAAGCGCTACTTGAAGCGCTATACGATAGCGTTTTAAGACGGATAAAGGAGAAAAGACTTGAAGGTAGAGCCCGTCGCTGAGACAATAAAGATCACTCGCAGAATTTCAATAGCATCACCTTACCCAGCAATCCTCTTAGAGAAAGAAGGCTTACTTGTAGCAGCAGACCTACATATAGGACTTGAGGATGAAGCGGAAGCAAAAGGAATACACATACCCACATCAATCCTACCTATAATAATTAAGCACATAATTAAACCCGCCAAAGATCTAGGGTGCAGAGGCATAATACTACTTGGCGACATAAAGCACGAATTCGGACCAGTAACAGAACCCGAATGGTTCGGCGTAAAGAAACTCATAACTAAAATAAGAGAAAACAACCTAACCGTAGAAGTCGTAAGAGGAAACCACGACAACTACATAATCAAAGTTTTAAAGGATCTGAAGATACCACTACACAACACACACCTCAAAGTAGGTAGCATAACATTAACACACGGCCATAAGATGATAGAATATAGACTGCTTAAAGAGGTGATCTTAGGACACGAGCACCCAGCCATAACACTTAAAGATGATGTGGGCGTAAAGCATAGATTCAAAGCACTAATACACCTTAAGACCGAAAGCAGCAGATACATCATATTACCCTCAGTATCACCCTTAGCCTACGGCTCAGACTTCAACGAAGTGCCAGCGGATAAGATGCTCTCACCAATCCTTCACACATTAGATCTAAGCGAAGCCGAACCGTATGTCATAGAGGCGGGTGTAGCAACCAAAAAGTTTCCGAAGATAGGAGAACTTTAACTATAAAGATTAAGCTCAAACAACCCTTATTGAAGCAGCCTCCTTAGATAGATAGATCTTTTTCCTAAGCCAGATAGCCACATTCACAAGACTTATCATAACAGGAACCTCAATAAGAGGACCTATCACAGTAGCAAACGCTTCCTGTGAGGCTAAGCCGAAGACTGAAACTGCAACAGCAATAGCCAATTCAAAATTATTACTTGCCGCTGTGAAGGCGAGCGAAGTAGTTCGTCTATAATCAAGCTTAGAAAAGTACCCTAAAGCGAAGGATATGAAGAACATTAGCGTGAAGTATGCAAGAAGAGGTGTAGCAACTATAGCTACATCAAATGGTAGCGCAACAATATACTCGCCTTTAAGTGAGAACATAATGATGATGGTAAAGAGGAGAGCAAAGAGGGAGGTAGGGCTGAGCCTCGGCATAAACACATTATCATACCATTCTCTACCCTTCTTTTTCAGAAGATAAAATCGAGTTGCTATTCCTCCGAAGAATGGGATACCTAAGTAAACAGCAACTGACTGAGCCACTTCTATCAAAGATATTTCAACAACATATCCTTCGCCTGAGATCCATGAAGAAACCAGAGTTATGTAGAAGTAGGCTAGGACGGAATACATCGCTATCTGAAATACAGAATTTAGTGCTACAAGGATAGCCGCCCACTCATTATCTCCATCTGCAAGACTGTTCCACACAATAACCATCGCTATGCACCTAGCCAACCCCACAATAATTACTCCATTTCTAAAAGCTGGGTAATCAGCGAGAAAGACCCAAGCTAGGATAAACATCAAAAGAGGGCCTACAAGCCAGTTCTGAATCAGCGAAAGTGTCAGCATACTCTTAGAGCCCCTAGCTGTAACTATCTTTCTTAGATCCTCATACCTAACCTTGGCTAAAGGTGGATACATCATCCAAATCAAACCTATTGCTATAGGGATAGAAGTTGTTCCTATGCTAAATGATCCAATAGCGTCTGAAATGTGAGGGAAAACATAGCCAAGACCTATACCGATTATCATCGCCAAGAATATCCAAAGCGTAAGGAACCTTGTCAACCACGGAAGCCCAGCCATATCTCTCAACCTTTTTGACGCTAACAACATATTTAAGTTTATTTATTCAAGAGCAAAATTGATAAGGGCAATACTGTTTAAATATTTCTCAATGTATATACGATTCTAGAGGTGAGTTAGTAGAAATGTGTTGTTGCTGTAGTTGTGGATGTGAACATGGTCACCACCATCGAAGGTTCAGACGCTTCTTAACAAAAGAGGAGCATATAAAAGAACTTGAAGAATATTTAGATGAATTAAAGAAAGAGATAGCCGCCGTAGAAACACATCTAAAAGAACTAAAAGGTTAGCAGACAGAAAACATGTAGTAAAATCTCAGAGTTACCTAACCAAACTTCCCCAAATCTATATGATATAATACTTCGAAGATCATTTCTTAGTTGACTATCCAATAAAATAGGAAAATTAGGCCAAAACGAGCTATAATTCATATTACCTAATCAACAGGATAAACTTATTTTATCATCTATGCATACCTCTTTACTCCTCGATAAAGAATATAAAGGAGATGCCCAAATGTAGAATGAACCAGTTGAGCGAAGATTCTGTGGATAAGACTAAAGTGCAGCAGCTCGAAGCACGCATAAAAGAATTGGAGGCAAAGTTAGCTGAAACAGAGTCAAGAAAAGAGACACAACTCCTTAAACAGAAGATTACACAACTCGAGACAACCCTAGCGAGGTACAAAGAAGAGCTTGAAGCTGCAAAACGACAAATCTCTGAAATACAAGCACCTTACCGCGACCTCGAAACCAAACTCAAAGAGCATATAGGTGAAACAGCAGAAGTAACACTCCAATACGGTGGATATCGAATAGTAATCACAGATAAATACAAATTCCCATGGAGCTCAGTTATTGAGTTGCTGCTTGAGAACCATTACGAGGTGTGGATGGGCAAGGATGACAAACACCTCTTTATATGCAGCAAACCTACATCAGACTAAAGAGGCAACTATGTCATAAGTGGAATCTGAATAATTATAAGGAGCAGAGCTACCGCGAGTGTAGGCACTGAAACAAGCGCTCCCGGTTTGATCCACTCCTTTAAAGTGATGTGTCCGAGTTCCCTCCTTTCAAGGATTCCTATTGCCACAATGTTCGCTGTGCTTCCTATTAAAGTGAGGTTTCCGAAGAATGTGCCTGCAAATAACGCGCCCCAGTAGAATGGTTGACTGTTTATCCCAAGGCCACCTAATTCATCTACTATTGGAAGTAGTGTTGCAACCGCTAACACATTATCCATAAATGCGCTCATCAAACTAGCTAGAGCTGTAAAAAGTGTTAGGAGACTAGTTTCTTCTAGAGGAAGGGCAATCATCTTACTTGCTATCCTGTTATCAACACCAACATAGTTAAGGGTGCCTACCGAGGCGAATAGTAGGAGGAAGAAGGCAAGAGTCCACCAATCAACTCTCCTTTCAACGAGCTGCCTTGCTCTTTCTCGGTCTATAAAAAGCGCTATAGCTGCGGCAGCAAGAGCCGTACCCACCAACATTGTGTTCTTCTTTAAGTGGAGGACAACCTCTATCTGATTATGTAGTATGAGGGCAGTAATGGTTCCGATAAATAGTAAGGCGGATAACCAAAGCTCTTTAGATTGCGGATGTGCCTTATCGTAACTTTTAACTTTGCTCTCTACAGAAAGTTTTAGGCGTTCATCAAGCATCTTTATTTCCTTTCTATAATAGAAAGTTGATAGAGGTATTGCAATTACTAGAGCGCCGATTGAGATAGGTGTTGCCCAACGCAGAAAGTCCGCAAAAGTCAATCCACCACGTAAAGCAACTAGCACACCCACAGGGTTACCTACCACCGTAGCACTACTCCCGATGTTTGTAGCAAAGACCAGCATAATTATAAACGGCACAGGATTCATTTTAACACGCAGAGTCAAGTGTATCATGGATGCTGCCATGAACAGTATTGAAGTAACCTCGTCTACAAGCGCAGCAAAAAAAGCAGATAAGATCATCATGACTACTACAAGTCTAATCCCAGATGTACCAGCTAAAGTTGTTATCTTATCAACTAAATACTCAAAAAATCGTCTTTCCTCAAGAAAACCTATAACTATCATCATACCCATAAGAAAGAGGATTATATCTAAACCTGAGAAATCTACCAAAGTAGGCACATCTATCAAACCCAAAACAAGTAATATGACAATACCAGTAAGAGCGAATGCCAGCCTAAACCTCCAATACAAGAGCGTGCCAAAGATAAAGCCCATGAAGACTACAAGTGAGATCGTTTGCTTGAAGTCGAGTTCCAGCACGAGGTTGAGAGAAAATATGAGAAAGATCAGCACCGCTAACGCTACAAACCGTAGGCGCAAATTCACCTCCTCCTATGTGGCATTCTAGCGAACCTTGAAGAGACAATTAAGATAGAATTCTTTAACATGGCTAAATGTAGCCAGAACATCATTAAAGAATTTATACCACGCTCTGATAACATTGTGCATCAACTTGTAAAGTTAGCACTGATTCAATCGCATTTAATCTTTTCGTCAGTTCAAAAGTGTTTGGGAGCTATTTGTACAGTTAGACAATACATATGCATATGACCTTTCTAAACTAGTTCTTAAACGAGTCGACAGTTTTATAGCTTACATCACTTCTGGGAATACTTTATATCCACCGTTAGGTGGAGATAGTGTGGTGGATAGTGTGGCGATAGTTGGCTGGGAGTGGATAGTTATTCTCGCCATCCTAGCGGTGATAATGATTTGGGGGCCGGATAAGATTCCGAAGCTTGCTAGAGCTTTGGGGCAGGCTAGAAAGGAGTTTGAAAAGGCGCAGAAGGAGTTTACTAACCCCACACCAGAGCCTGAACCTGCTTCAACTTCTGAACCTAAAATGGCAAGTGACGACTACCTTATTCAAACAGCCAAGAACTTAGGGATAGAGACTGCGGGTAAGACGAGGGAGCAGATATCTAAAGAAATATTAGAGCGGGCACGTACTACCCAACCTCCAACCACGCAGCCGCAGACTAAGACAGAGAGCGGTCAACCAACGTAGGTTTACTGCTTGATTAATTGAGTTTCAAGTTATTTGCGTTAGATGATAAGGTAAACGATTAAAGAGTGCTTTTATGCTCTAGAGGGGCGGTGTAGAAAGTAGACCATTAGGTGGCAGTATGTCGAAGGATAAGGAACTTACATTTCAAGAGCATATGGCTGAGCTTGCGAGTAGGTTGAAGGTTATTCTATATACTCTTGTAGCTTCTACAATTATTTTTATGGCGTTGCCTGCTGATTTATCTTTTTTGCATAACCCGCCTGTTTTTAAGCCGCTGGTTTCGGTTCTGCTCACATACATAAGGGGGGATATCCTTCCTCCATCGGTTCGGCTTATAGCTGGTGAAATTACGACACCTCTTGAACTGTATGTGCTTGCATCATTTGCCTTAGGCGTTGCCGTAAGTCTTCCAGTCATCTTCTTCCAGATCTATAGGTTTGTTGACCCAGCTCTTTACCCTGAGGAGAGAAGAATGGTTTATCCGTTTGTGTTTGCGTTCATGTCTCTTTTTGTGGTTGGTGCGGTTTTTGGATATAAGATCCTTTCACCGTTTATGATTTGGGCACTTCTACCCTTCTTTGAAGCGCTTCAAGTTGAAGCGATTGTTTACGTGATGGACTTCTATACTCTTGTGTTCATTCTTGTAATACTGTGTGGACTAGTATTCACCTTTCCAGTAATCTTTGTGCTGCTCGTTAAATTCAATATAGTTGGCACAGAGATTCTCACTAAGAACAGGAAGTATGTTTATGCTGGGGCTTTCGTGTTGACCGCACTTATTACACCAGATGGTGGCCCTATAGCTGATGTTGCGCTCTTCCTACCTATCGTCATACTTCTCGAAGCAGGTATACTTGTGGCTAAGAAGTATGAGAAGCAGCGTCTTCCGGAGAAAACGGCAGTAGAAACAAAGAGCGCGCTTGTTAAAGCAGTAAAATGCAGATATTGTGGAGCGGAGTTGCGCTCTGAGAGCGCGTTCTGCCCTAAGTGCGGTAGGGCTCTGGTTTAAGCTCTTCTGCCTAAATCGCTCTTTCTATCTATATCAAGCAGCACATTTGGTGTGCTTGTTTCAACCTGAACCACTTCGTCCTGATGCCTCTTTACAACAGCCTTCAACCCATAACCTGCTTCATCTATCATTAGAATTTCTGGCAAGAGGCTTCTGTCGAATAGTATCGGGTGCCCCGCCTTACCTTTGTATGATGCGATAACTATCTTCGGCTTCTCTCTTTTATACTTCTCAACGACCATATCGATTACTTCGCGGTCTATAAAGGCAACATCAGCTGGAAGTATCATAACTGCGTCAGCATCTTTTCTTACTACCTTTACACCACATTTCACAGAGGAACTTTGGCCTCCAGTGGCATATTCTGGATTCTCTACTAATTTGCAGTTTAAATCTTTGAGAGCTGCTTTTACCTTCTCAGCTTCAAATCCTATTACTACAACAACTTCATCTATCGACGAAGAGAGAGCGGTCTTCACAACTCTTCTAACCATAGGCTCCCCTTCGATGGGGTATAGCATCTTGTTCTCGCCAAATCTGGTCGACAGACCAGCAGCTAGCACCACTACGCTTATCAAAACGAAGCCTCTGGATTAAGGTTAGGTTTTTTCTATTACTGCTTGCTCGATTTTATTTATCTTCTTTGGTGCGCCAGTGCCGCCTCGGCGGCTCATTATTACTTCGGCTATTATGCTGACAGCTATTTCTTCTGGTGTTTCAGCGCCGATTTCTAAGCCTATTGGCGCGTTGATCTTTAGAAGCTTTTCTTCTGGGTAGCCTTGCTTGATAAGTTCTTTAAAGACCAGCTGAACCCTGTTTGAGCTTCCAACCATTCCTATGTATCTTGCTTTGGAGTTTATAACTGATTTTAGCGCTTCTTCATCACCTTGATGCCTTGTGCATATAACTACACTATCGTAAGTGTAGATTGGTATCTTGGATACGCCCTCTCTGTATCCTTCTGAGATTACAGCTTCTGCCTCAGGGAAATCCTCAGGTTTTGCGAATGGGTCTATAACTACTATCCTTAAACCTACAAATCGCCCTACTTTGGCTACCGCCTTTGCAAGATGACCAGCACCAAGTATTATCAGCCTAGGGTTAGGCTCTACAAGCTCCAAAGCTAACTCTACCTTCCCCCCGCATGCCATACCCAGCCCAGACCAGCTATCGTCACCAAGATCTGCCTCTATGATTCTTAGTATGCCGTCTTCGAAGACCTTTTTAGATTCGTGGAACACATAGGTTTCTAAGCATCCTCCTCCTATCGTGCCTATGCTGCTGCCATCCTCTAGAATTATCATTTTAGCGCTTGTGCCTCGTGGTGTTGAGCCTGCTGCACGAATAACTGAGGCTAGGACGAATCTCTTTCCATCCTCTAAGAGCTCGGCTACCTTATGGTAGATCTCGCTTGTTGTATAGGCTGGTTGCATTATTATCATCTTTTTTAGAGGAGGTGTGATAAAAAAGGGTTTCTACTTAGGTAAGGAGGATAATCCAGGCACAAGAGCTACATCTACCGCTGTGCCTTTTTCAACAATCATTTTGTTTGGTTCGGTTAAGATGTAGCCGTCAGCTCTTACAAGCACATTAAGCATTGGCGAGTCTCCACGTATAGGGTATGCGAGTAGCCCTTCTTCAGCCTTTTTAAGGGAGACCCAAGTCATCTTCTTGAAGTCTGGGAATCTGTGGAAGACTAAGTCTTCAGCGAGCTTAGCTCTTACCGTGGCTTCGCATCTAGAGGTGTCAAGTCCAGAGAGGTGGCGTATAAGAGGTAGAGCTAAGTAGACAAAGGCGTTTATTGTAGATTGAATTAAGCCTGGGAGTATGATTATCGCTTTTCCTTTAACCACACAGCATCCAGCAACTCGGCCTGGGTGAAGTTTTAAACCATGTTTGTGCATTGTTGGTGCAAAGGTTTGAAGAGTTTTTGAGACGAGGTCTGCTTCGCCGATAGATGAGCCACCTATAGTGAGCATTAAGCTGCTTTTGGAGAGACCCTCAACTATTATGTCTTTTATCGCTGCGGTGTCATCAGGCACTATACCGAGGTAGAGAGGTTCGCCTCCAGCGCTCTTTATCAAGGCTGTTAGAGTGTAGGCGTGTGTATTCAAGGTCTTACCTTTTTCAGCCTCCTCTATGCTTTCTGTAAGCTCACTGCCTATTGATGCTACAGCAACTACTGGTTTAGCGTAGACCTTTACTTTGTCGAGACGCAGAAGTCTTAGCATACCCAGATCTTGAGCCTTGATCTTATGACCAGCTCGAAGCACGACCATACCCTTGGCTACATCTGACCCTTTTCTAACAACCTCTGATCCTGGTTTTACAGGCTTCGTAACGTAAACTTTGTCTCCCTCAACCTTTACATCCTCTTTTCCTACAACCGCATCACAACCTTCTGGCAGATAGCTCCCAGTTCTAACTTGGTAGCTATCGCCTTTCTGGATGGTTACTGGAGGTAGCTCACCTAGATCTATTGAGCCTTTAATGTTGAGTATTATGGGGTTCTGTAGAGACGCACCTTCTGTATCCATAGATCTAACAGCAAACCCATCTAGATGAGAACTGTTAAAAGCTGGCACATCTATTGGAGAGGCTACATCTTCGGCTAAAACGAAATTGAAAGCGTCAGAGATATTAACAGTAAGTACTTGGGGTTTAACTTGCTGCGCTTTAAGTAGTTCTTTGAAGACTTCGTCTGGATCGGTATACTCTATCTGCATACGGTATAATGCTTGAACAAACTATATTTATAGTTATGTTAAGACTTAACTTTATGGTGACGGGCTTGGGTTGGCTTGAGGGCGTCAAGGCATATTTTGAAGTGACCAAACCACGTATATGGTATCTTCTTGTGTTTACAGCGCTTGGCGGATATGTGGTAGCAGCCGGTAGAGCCATAGATCCATATATGCTTGTGCTTACGGTGGTTGCTGTGTCTTTAGGCTCTGCTGGCGCCAATGCCATCACTTGTTACATTGATAGGGATATAGATGCGGTTATGAATCGAACTAGACTTCGTCCTCTGCCTACACGCCGAATTTACCCTGCTGAGAAAGCGCTCTACTACGGTTTAACGCTGTCTGTGTTATCTGTAGTCTTAGCTTTATTCATCAACATACTAGCAGCCTTACTAATGATCTTTGGGCTTGTGGATAACATCTTGGTCTACAGCAAGTTCTTGAAGCGGAGGAACCCTGTAAGCATAATTCTAGGAGGATTCTCAGGAGGCGCACCAGCAGTCATAGGGTACGTTGCTGTCACGAATATGATTGACTTAACTTCTCTTCTTATGGCAGCACTTGTAGTTCTATGGATACCGGGGCACATCTGGACACTTGCACTCTATGCGAAAGAGGATTATGCTAAAGCTAGAGTGCCTATGCTACCAGTTGTGGTAGATGATAAGGTTGCTGTTAGATGTATTGCCTCGACATCAATATTAATGGTAGCTTTCAGCATCGGCATATACTATGTTGGAGCATTTGGATTGATCTACTTGATTCCAACAGCAATTTTAGGTGCTGTTGTATTAGCGCTGAACTTCTGGCTCGTGGTTAAGCCTACTAAGAAGCGAGCTTGGATTGGTTTCAAACTGTCAAGCCCATATCTTGCGCTCTTATTTATTGCGATGATGCTTGACAAAGTTGTTTCTTAAAATTAACAAACAATTTAAATCAATAGGCATGAATCTTAGAGAAGGATGCGACGCGAGGTTTAACTCTTGCCTAAAATCACAAAGATAATTTCAGAAAAGAATTTTGTTTTCCTAACAGCTCTATTGGCGAATAGAGTTGACCTAGCAGCCGCAGCTGAGGAAGGAGGTTCAGACGCTATAATTGTAAGTGCTGGCGCATCGGATTTTGGAGCAAATAGATTTGGAGACTTTGAGTTGGAAGAAGAAGGTATTCGCAGTGTAGCATCAACCGTAAGCGTACCAGTCGGTCTATATCTAGGAGACACTATACATATCGAAGCAGAAGAATGGGAGAGAGTTGTGGAGGCGGGCATAGACTTTCTCATCATGTTTGCACACCAGATGCCTCTACTCGCTCTAGCTGATACAAGAGTTTCTAAGCTGGCTGCTGTAGGTGCTGGATATGTTATTGAGCAGGTTAGGGCGTTGTCTAAAGACCCGAATATAGATGCGTTAGTTGCGGCTATAACACCTTCCCAAGCAGTAGCTCAGAATATGAGTGCACTGGATTTGGGCACATTGAGGCTTCTTGTGTCACTTTCGGAGAAGCCTGTGTTGGATCTGGTTCAGAAGATATTTGAACCTAAGTTCTTACCTATCTTGCGTCAGACAGGTTGTAGGGGTGTAATACTTAACTCCTTATCTTTAGGGTCTTCTATTGAGAGCATAAAATTAGTTTTGGCTGAGTACCGCTCTAAGATCTTTGAAGGCGTCGTGTAGGATGTTGGTGTAAACTTTAACTAACAGTGGCTTATTTAGGTTCTGTGTGGTCGTCAATTGAAAGCTGTTATACTCGCCGCTGGGTTAGGAACAAGGCTTAGACCATATACACTCTTTCTACCTAAGCCGATGCTACCCTTGGGTGAAAGACCAGTCTTAGAGTATGTGTTAGATTGGCTTAAAAAATTTGGTTTCACAGACATATACATGTGCGTAGGCTACTTAAGGAGGACGATTGAAGAATACTTTAAGGATGGTTCAGAATTCAGTGTTAAAATTAATTACATACGCACAAGTAGGCCTATGGGCACAGCTGGGCAGCTAAAAAGCGCCGCACCTTTTATAGATGAAGCCTTCTTATGTGTCTATGGTGACACAATCTTTGACTTTAACCTACAAGATTTGGTCAACAAGCATAAAGAGAAGAAGGCTGATGCAACTATAGCGTTAAAACAATACAAGGTAGCGTTAAAATATGGTCTCATAGATGTTGACGCTGACTGCTTTGTGAAAAACTGGAGAGAGAAGCCTGAATTTGGAGGATTGATTAACATAGGTTGCTACTTTATGGAACCCAAGATCTTCAACTATATTCCTGAAGGTGTGGTTTATAGTATGGATTTGGCCTTTCAAAATATGATAAAGAGTGGAGCACGGATTTATGGTTATGTTGTAGAAGATGGGTTCATAGACATAGGCGACAAGAAGTCGTATGCTTTGGCATACAGAAAGTATCTTGAGAGACTTGGTAAAATCCTTTAGATAAGTCGATGCACCCTTGAGGTTAAACCTTATAGTCTTTGACGACCCGGTCCTATCGTCTAATTTTAAGCCTCTCACCTATACTAGAGCAGCGTTTGAACTTCCGTTAGGTGTGAAGAGCATATTAGATAGGCTTCTTGATGCTCTAAAACCAAGCCATGTTAGTTTGATGGTGCCAGAATATCTAAAGGATGTTGTTAAGGAGAGGAACCCTAACCTAGATGTGAACCCTGAGTCAGTGGATGCAGAGGCGATAATGGTAAACGGACTATTTGACGCCAGCCGCAAAGATTTACTGGAGAAGATGGTTTCAAAAAACAAAGATATCATAATCTTAGATCAAGATGTTGTCGCGGCTGCTAAGGTAGGTGAACCTAAGCTAGATGAGATTACGCGAGCTGTGAGAGAATGTAAATCCTACTCTCATCTACTAACAGATACCACAATTACCTATGAGACGCCGAATGTTCTTAGAGCAAGATACCCTTGGCACCTTATAGAGCTTATCGAATCCGCGTTAATGGATGATTTAAAGGAAGAGAGGTTTAATGCGTCTAAGATTGATGCCGCAAACATCCAAGTTAAGGGTGATAGGTCAGCGTTGAGGATAGCCGAAGGTGCGTTGCTAGAAGGCTTCACCATATTTGATACACGCAGAGGACCTGTAATTGTAGATGGAGGATGTGAAATCCAATTCTCCACAAGAATTTCTGGCCCGGCTTACATAGGGAAACATAGCCTCATTAAATCATTCTCTACAATAGAAGGTAGTGTAATAGGTGAAGGGTGTAAGATAGGCGGCGAAGTCTCTAACTCAATAATCTTAAACTATACCAACAAGGCTCACCTAGGATACATAGGGCACTCAATCATAGGAGAGTGGGTAAATATAGGTGCTGGAACCAACAATTCCGACCTCAAAAACACATACGGTGAAGTGAAAGTCAACATAGGAGAGAACACTATAAACACGAAGCGTGTAAAAGTAGGCTGCTTCGTAGGCGATGGGGTGAAGACTTCAATAGGCACACAAATAACCACAGGTAAAAAGATAGGCCCACATAGCCATATAGGTGGGTTGATAGACTCAGATATTCAACCCTTCACATTCTGTCCTAAGGGGCTTAATGCTGGCATCGAAACTCTGAGTTTAGAGGAAGCAATAAAGGTTCAAAGAAGGATGATGAATAGAAGAGGAAAAGACCCAACCGAAGCATACTTGAAAATGATAGAGAAGCTCTTTCAAATGTGCAAAAAAGGGTGGATAATATGAAACCCACAAAAGATGATGTTGAGCGTATAGATAGAGAAGGGCTATACAAAGATTATGAGAGTTGGCCTGAGCAAGCAGAGCAAGCCATGAAGATTGTAGTAGACCTTAAAGAGAGAGAAGTGGATAAGATTGTTTACTGTGGTATGGGTGGCTCAGGATGTGCTGGCGACATCATACAAGACTTATCCTTCAATAAACAAGATATCCCACCAATCTTCGTAGTAAAGGGCTACCATTTACCAAACTTCGTAGATAGCTCGACTTTAGTCTTAGCCGTCAGCTACTCTGGTGAAACTGAAGAAACTTTAACAGCCTTAGAGGATGCTCTAAAGCGGAACTGCATAGTAGTTGGACTCTCCTCAGGCGGGAGGCTTGAAAAGATCTGTGTAGAGAACGGCATAAAGCATGTGAAGCTGGGCAAGGCTTTAACGCCAAGAACCGCACTGCCATCTATACTCTACTCAACCCTAATCATATTAAGCAAACTCGGATATGAATTAGTTTCAGCATATGAACTTAATAACGCTATAGATACTTTACGCAGAGTAAGGAGTTCTATAGGTGTATTAAATAATTTGGAAATGAATGAAGCAAAGCAGATAGCCTATCATCTACATGACGGATACCCTATAATCTATGGTACTCAAGAATATAGAGGGGTGCTCATAAGATTCAAGAATTCACTTAACGAAAATGCTAAGATGCACGCGTTAGTAGAAGTGCTGCCGGAAGCTTGCCACAACGATATCGAAGCATGGTATCCAAGCGCCTTGAACACAAGAGCACTCTTCATATTAGAAGAGCGAGATGTAAAGTTAAAGAAGAGATTCGACACACTTATGGAGCTCGTAGAAAAAGCGGGCTCCAAATATCACATCATATATACAAAGGAAGATACACTATTCAAGAAATTAATGTCAACACTATACCTACTAGAATACACGACACTATACCTAGCAGTACTACGAGGCATACCACCAGCACCTACACCAAACATAACACTGCTAAAAAACAGAATTAGGCTACACCAACAAGCGTAGCCAACTCCCTTCTAGCAGCAGAACCAAGCTTACTAGCAGTCTGCTCAGGTGAAATAGAATTAAAGTATAAACCAGTACCCACATGTAAGGAGTTCCCCAAAGAAATGTTAGTATGCACTTCGAAGTGCCAATGCAGCTGCTTGGACACCTTCTTTTCAGAAGACGAATGCAGCACCAATGTATATGGTATAGAGTTAAAAGTCTTATCAAATGCACCTAATACAGCACGCATAACTAGCGAAAGGTCATTTAACTCCTTCTGCCCCACCTTAAGGAAACTGGTCTGATGCTTCCTCGGGAAGATCCAAAACTCATGTAGAGTCGAGGGCGCCCAAGGTGAAAATACGATATAGTGCTCACTCAATAGTATCTGCCTAGGCCCCCCTGTCTCAATTGACACAACATTACACATTGGACATACAGCTGTCTCGTGATATGTCTTTTGAAAGGTTGTGGCTTCTTGCTCTATTATTGGAGGAAGCTTAGGAAGCGTGACCACATTAAATCTCGCATGTTCACATTTATGCTCAGCGTAAACTGATACATAGGTAACGCCTTTCTTGCCATAAAGCCACTTCATCCTGTCTTGAATCACTCTTAGTATATTTGACCATTGTTCAACACTTATGGTTGATAGAGTTTCTGAGTGGCTAGGCGTTGCAACTATTTCATAATGGTAGCCGAATGCCGGCTCGCTGTAAAGAGGCGCATCGTTATACCTTTGAGTAGGAGAGGTGCTAACGAAGGGTTTTCTGCTTGGGATAACTCTAATAGACCAGTTTTTAATCCTTTCATCTTCGCTATCACAAGTCTTAACTAACGACCCTTGTGACTGCAGTAGAATCAGTTCGGCTGGTGGTGTAAGATGCTCGTTGCCAGCGCAATAGGGGCAAACAGTCTCTTCTTGCTCGCTACCCCAGCCAATACTTTCGTCGCCCACTATGCATAGGGACTCTGTAAAATAGTCTTTTCTTATCTCAACCAAAAGAGCAAACACCTCTTAACCAAAGTTAGTCTTATAATAGCGCTTAAGACAACTACTTATGCTTTAATATGCGCAAACATATATAGTTGATAGTGAGAGGGTGCTTAATGTTATGCAAAGTAAGATAGACGCAAGGGCGATTGAAGCGATTATTCAAAGCAGAAAAGAAGGCCCTCAGCCAACTGGTGTGCTGGTAGGTAAAGTCGATGAAGTTATCAAACCTAAGAGTTTACTCAGAAGAACATTCGACTATATTATAGGGGAGCCGCTAACCTATCTAGTTAACTGGGGAAGACTCTACTCACTTTGGCCAACGCATGTGGAGACCGCTTGCTGTAGTGTAGAGATAGGAGCATCAGCTGGTTCAAGATGGGATATAGAGCGCTTCGGCGTCCTCGAAGCCTTTGGAAGTTTAAGGCAATGTGACCTTATGTTAGTTATGGGCACAGTTACGAGAAAACTCGCACCTAGGCTGAAGCTGATCTGGGATCAGATGCCTGAGCCGAAGTTCTGCATAGCGATGGGTGCTTGTGCTATATCTGGAGGGTTATATGAGCAGTCTTATAATGTGCTTCAAGGTGTCGACAAGATAATACCAGTCGATGTGTATATTCCAGGTTGTCCACCCCCAGCTCCAGCAGTTATAGATGCGATAGTTAAGTTGCAGGAGAAGATTCGTTGTATGGATTTGAAAGGCCGTGTTGCTTCTGAGGCGTATCTACGCCTTTCACCTAAATGGAGGTTTAGGTGAAAAATGGTGGAGGCGTTAAAGATTATTAAAGCTATGCAGAGTGGATTGCGGCACTTATTCTATAGTCGAGTTACGAGAAGATATCCTGAGGTTGATAGTGGGTTGCCTGAAGGATACTATTCTTTTGACCCTAAGAAGGGTGTTGCGACAGCTGGTTGGAAGGGTCGCCACTATCTTGAGATGGACAAATGTACTGGTTGCCAACTCTGCTCTTTTATGTGTGATGAGATAAGTAACGCTATAATTATGGTTGAGGTGCCTGAGGTTAGGTTTGAACAGAACAAAAAGAGCCTCTTTCCCTCAGTGGATTACGGTAGGTGTGTCTTCTGTGGGTTATGTGTTGATGCTTGCCCATTTGAATGCCTTCATATGACCCCTGAAATTAGGCTTGCGGACTATGATAGAAAGAAGCTCTACTACTCGCCGCTCGAGTTGAGTATTCAGCCAGCAGTTGGCAAGCCTTCATATGTGGTAGGTAAAAGGAAGGAGCGAGTTGAGGGTTGAAGGATCTTATAGATGAAGCTCTAAAGGTAGCTCCTGAGACCAAATGTAGCATTCAAGGTAATAGAGTTAAGATCCTAGCACCTGTAGAGAGCGTTATAAAAATTGGTGAGTTGGTGAAGCGCTACGGGTTCGACCATATAGAGTCGGTCTGTGGCACAGACTACCCCGCCGATAACACAATTGAAGTTTTGTATTTTGTGGGTTCAGTTAGAGAAGAGCTGAAATCCAAAGTCGTGATCTTGGGAAGTAGAATACCTAGAGGTGAACCAATTTTTCCAACACTCACTAACATCTGGCCAGGCGCCTACTTCCACGAGAGGGAAGAGTATGAGATGCTTGGTATACGGTTTGAAGGGCACCCTCAGCTGGCAAGACTGCTTCTACCTGATGATTGGGACGACATACCCCCGCTCAGAAAAGATTTTCATGTTAAGAAGTGGGGAGCGGCGGAGCGTGAAGACGCTGGGCTTAAGATAGAACGAGCAGTTCTCCATCATCCACCACCTGAGTGTATACCTTCTGCTGACGACTTTAAGAAGGTCAGAAACCCTAGTTTCTTAGAGAGGTTCCAGCAAGCATTCGATGTGCCTGAGTATGATACATTAGGTAGGCAACTCTTTGATTGGGTTCAGAAAGATGAGAGAACGATAGCGATTTCGTTTGGTATACAGCATCCTGGTAGTGGTCATATGCGCCTCGTTTTAGGTGTGGATGGTGATACCGTGACTGAAGTTGAGCCGGATATCGGTTATGTGCATAGGGGAAAGGAGAAGATGTGTGAATACAAAAACTACTTCCAGAATATCCCGCAACTCGAACGCCCAACTATACACGACTCCACAGGTATGATCTTCCCCTATGTGCTAGCAGCAGAAGAAATTCTCGACATAGCGGATAAGGTTCCAGAAAGAGCAAAGTATCTTCGTATAATAATGGCAGAATTTAACCGGATACTTAACCACACATATTGGCTTGGGATAATGGGGATCTTCACAGGTCATTCAACTATGTTTATGTGGGCTATGGGAGATCGCGAAATAATTATTGATGCTGCTCAGCGCCTAGGGGGTGCTAGAGTCACATTCGCTTACTTGGTTCCTGGAGGGGTTAGGAACGATGCGCCTGAAGGTTGGGAGGATTATGTGCTTAAAGCTTGTGATAAGTTTGAAAAGCGTTTAGATAGATATAGGGAGATCTACTTTGAAAACCCCCTCTTTTTGGATAGAACGGTAGGTGTCGGTGTGCTGTCTAGGCAAGATGCTATAGATCTGGGTATAGTGGGTCCTGCGTTGAGGGCTTCTGGTGTTTACTCTGATACACGCAAAGATGAGCCTTACTCGCTTTACGATACAATCGATTTTGATGTGCCGGTTATGATGGATGGCGATTCTTATGCAAGGTGCATGGTTTCATATATGGAGATGTATCAGAGTCTTAGAATAATTAGGCAAGCGGTAAAGATGATGAAGCCTGGTCCTGTTAGGTATCATTTCAGAGGAAGGGTGAGGGGAAAGGTTGGTGAAGCCTATGCTCGAACAGAGGCTGCACGAGGCAGCATCTCATTTTATATTGTTAGTGACGGAAAAGAGAAGCCTTATAGGGTTAAGATCAACACACCTTCTTTCAGAAACTTGTTAGCTGGTGTTAAGAAGATACTTCCTGGGCATAGGATCGCTGATGTCCCTGTGATACACTGGAGCTTGAACTATTGGGCGGTTGATGCAGACCGCTGAACTAATTAACAGTTTAGGAGAAGATAAGTATTGCAGAAGAGTACTACTATACCCCCTCTTCTAATCTTAGCGACCTATATGGGGCTATACTTCTTTTCTCAATTCCATAGGACAGCTATTGGACCGCTTGCTGGAGAGTTTATGAGAGAGTTTGGTGTATCAGCCTTTGGTGTAGGTGTGCTTACATCATCTTACTTTATTATTTATGGTCTTCTTCAGCCAATTTATGGCGTCGCCATAGACAACTATGGTTCAAATAGAGTGATCTTGTTCACTATGCCTCTTTATGTAGTAGCGTGCTTTCTATTTGCTATATCACCTTCTTTTGATATGCTTATAGCTTCAAGGATAGTGGTGGCTGCGGCTATCGCTTCTGTCTATGTTGCTGGTCTGAAGGCTACTGCGCTCTCATTTAAAAGCGCCTCATACGGGAAGGTGGTCGGAATCTACACAGGCTGGGGTTATACTTCAAGTCTGCTGGGCATGATCATTCCTAGTGTGATGCTTGGTCAAGGTTTAAGCTGGCGTCAAACATTTATTGGCGTTGCTGGAGCAAGCTTGATCTTTTATCTGTTTTTTGTTCTGTTTATTGCACGCAATGTGACAGAAGCAGATGTTAAGAGCGCGTCTGAACCAAGTATGATAAGGTTAAAGACACTTTTTTCACCTCACCTTATACTTATATATGTTACCGTCTTGGTTGCATACGGCTCTTATGTAGGCTTAGTAAGCTGGATACCCAAGTATCTCTACGATGTATTCGGACTTGAAAGGAATATCTCGGGCATTGTAGCAGCCATACCAGCAGCCATGATGGCTATAGGAAGCCCCATTATGGGCCTCTTGGCAGATAGGAGAGGATCTTGGAGCAGAATCTATAAGTTTAGCCACCTCCTTACAACTTTCCTGCTTGCTGCTTTGCTATACACAGTTATTATGGGCGATGTTCTACTAACAACGCTCTCTTTCTCCTCAGCTATGCTAGCGTTAAGCGGTTTCACGATTTGGCCTGCTATTCTGAGGAAGGAGAGAGGTGAAGACAGCTTAGGTTTAATCTTGAGTATAGTTAACACATTCGCATTTTTAGGCGCCTTCGCTTATCCAGCGCTGATGGGGTTTGTAATAGACCTTTTCACACCTCAAATGGTAGTTGCTGGCGAACGCATTTATGGTTATGATGCATATTTCTGGGCTTTTACACTCTGCTTCTCCACAATGGTTGTCTCAACCACATTGATCTTTAAGTGGATTAGCGGAAAGGGGTAGGTTCACTGGGGTTCTATCGTTGCAGGCGGCTTACTTGAGATCACATATGTGACCCAAGTTACTCCGGGTATTTCATTAGTAATTCGGCTACTTATCCTCTCAAGCACCCTATAAGGCAATTTAACCCAGTCTGCAGTCATAGCGTCGCTTGATTGAACTATACGCACAGAAACAATGTAACCGTAGCTTCTAGCATCGCCAAGCACCCCAACAGCTTTATCGTCTCCTACCACAGCAAACGCTTGCCACACTTTATCGTAAAGGTTATGTTTCTGAAGCTCTTCTTCAACTATGCTGCTGGCTTCTCTGCAAACTTGAAGCTTCTCTTCTGTAACCTCACCTATAACTCTGACCGCTAACCCTGGTCCTGGGAAGGGATGTCTTTTCACTATTCTGTCTGGTAGCCCAAGTAGGGTTGCTAGTCGTCTAACTTCATCTTTGTAAAGGTCTCTGAGGGGTTCAAGCAGCTTGAACTCTATCTGCTCAGGAAGACCGCCTACATTGTGGTGCGTCTTTATCTTTGAAGCTGGACTTTGGTTTGCTGCTGATTCTATTACATCTGGATATAGAGTCCCTTGTGCAAGCCATTTAAATGGACCATATTTTATGCTTGCTTCGGTGAATACATTTAAGAATTCTTCTCCTATTATCTTCCTTTTCTCCTCTGGATCAACAACACCTTTTAATCTATCTAAGAACCTTTTTGATGCATTTATAGTTATCAATCTTATACCTAGGGTGTCTCTGAATGTTCGAATAACTTCATCAGCTTCACCCTTTCGAAGCAATCCGTGATCTACGAATATGCATGTGAGCTGGTCGCCTACCGCTTTATGTATGAGCGCTGCTGTTGTAGAAGAGTCAATACCCCCGCTTAATGCGCAGAGAACCCTCTCTGAACCTACTTTAGCCCTTATTTCCTCTATAGAGCGTTCAATAAAAGAAGGCATTTCCCAGCTTGCTTTGCATTTGCAGACTTCGAAGAGGAAGTTCCTCAAGATCTTCTTGCCTCTAGGTGTGTGGGAAACTTCTGGATGAAATTGTAGGGCGTAGATCTTTCGCGCTTTATCTCTTATGGCTGCATATGGCGAGTTATCAGTGTGAGCAATAGATTTGAAGCCTATAGGTAGTTTTGTAGCTCTATCGCCGTGGCTCATCCAGCATACCGCTTTAGGTTTAAACCCTTTGAATATGTCAGATGTATCTGTTATGTTGAGTGTAGCCTTCCCGTATTCTCGCTTATTCGCTCTAACAACTTCACCGCCTAATTGATGAACTATGATTTGAAGACCATAGCATATGCCTAGTATTGGTATCCCTAGATCGTATATTGCTTGGTCTGGAAGGGGTGCTGCTTTATCATAGACGCTTGCTGGTCCTCCCGAGAGGATTAATGCCTTGGGTTTAATCTTGCTTATATCTTCAGCCTTTGTGTTGTAGGGTATAAGCTCAGAGTAGACTCTACACTCCCTAATGCGCCTTGCTATGAGGTGAGCGTATTGTGCACCGAAGTCTAGGATGAGAACTTTGTCTACATCTTCCATATTTCGTTTACCTTGTCTTTTCCAACATCCGTGTAAAAGACCAAGTTATAGTGCTTATTATCTCGTTTAACCTCGTCTGATTTCCATAGTTTTGAATTGTTATTTTAGTTAACATACCTTTATCATCCTCTATAGTATATGATAGCACTTGGTTTGGCTGCATCTTCCCCTCCTTCACAGCCTCGTTATCCTTAGCCTTCATACCCTCCAATATTCTGTTAACAAAGAAACTCTTGAATGGTGGTGTATCCACCATTATTTTAACATCCGAAGCTGGTATTATAACTAAAGTTTTTGGTGAGATGTAGATGTTGCCTAGCAGAAGCCCGTCCTTCACTCTTTTGATTGGGCGAACCTCGGTGAAGCTTTCGAGCTCTGCCTCTGTAGGGGTAGGCGGTTTAGATATGATCTCAGCAGCTGACTTAAAGCTGCTGTGTTTCAGTATGCTATCAATTATTAAGAGCATCTGTTTGAGCCTTTCGATATCTGCTTCGTGCTCAGCTATTCTCGCTTCTATCCAAGCCTTCATATCTGCTGCCCGTCTTACTTCTTCCTCTGTGAAGCTCATCTACACCAAATCTTCTAAACGCTATGGTTTTAACCTTTCTAATTGCTTGCCCCAGTAAACTAACATCTTCGGATTAAACTTTAAAAATAGGATTTTAGTAGCTAAAATAGAAGAATGGTAACAAAGATAAACATCAAGGAGTTAACATCAAGTCATCTAAAGATCAAAGGCTTAGAACTTACAGTGGGAAGATTTGTAGAAAGCGAAGATTGGGCTGAGCCTATGGGTCCTACACCATACCCAACTATAATGGATCTGAGAGAATGGGATCTTAAGCTTCTTAAGCGTTATCAACCATTCTACTCTCCTTTAAGCGATTTCTGTGAATTCTGCACTTTTGGTAAATGTGACCTAACTGCTGGAAAGAGGGGTGCTTGCGGAATAGATATGGCTGGGCATATAGGTAAATGGTCGCTCCTTCAGAGCGTTATGGGAGCTTCTGCCCATACCACACACGCACACCATCTCCTGAACTTTCTGATTAAACAGTATGGCGGAGACCAGCCTATAGACTTGGGAAGCGAAGTTGAAATTGAGGCGCCTATAACTAGGCTGATAACCGGTATAAAGCCAAAAAAGCTCTCAGACTTAATAGATGTTGTAAACTACCTTGAAGGGCAGATAACTCACCTACTTTCCGCAACCGCAACAGGACAAGAGCAGAACTACTTAGATTATGAATCCAAAGCGTTGCACGCTGGAATGCTGGACATACTAGCCTTAGAAGTAGCAGACATAGCGCAGATTTCAGCTTTAGGCTTCCCTAAAGGCGACGCCGAAACCCCACTCATAGAAGTGGGGATGGGTGTTGTCGAGCGTGAGAAACCAGTAATACTATGTATAGGACACAATGTCGCACCAGGAAGTGAAGTCATAAACTACCTTGATGAGACTGGGCTCTATGGTCAAATCGAAGTCGCTGGTGTTTGCTGCACAGCCTCAGACCTAGCCCGCTTCTCAAAAGGCGCCAAGATAGTCGGTCCAATCTCTAGACAGCTACGCTTCATACGAATGGGAATAGCTGATGTTGTTATAGTTGACCAAGAGTGTGTGAGGGCTGATGTGATAGAAGAAGCTGTTAAAGTCGGCTCTAGGGTTATAGCTACATCTGACCAGCTGGTTGGCGGTCTACCAAACCTTACAAACATGGATGAGGATACAATAGTCCAAAAGCTTGCCTCAGGAGATGCGAAGGCGGTTGTTATCCAAGATCCTGTTAAAGTCGGAAGGGTTGCGGTTAAGGCTGCTCAACTGATAGCGCCACTTAGAGCCAATCAGAAGGGTTATGATAAAGACAAAGTGTTGGCTAAGGCTTCACTTTGCTCGCTCTGCCTAAGCTGCACAAAGAACTGCCCTATTGGGATAAATGTAGGTTTAGCTGTTAACACTGCTAAACGCGGCGACCCCTCCCTACTTTTAGAGGTCTTCGATGAATGCCTAGGATGCGGTAGATGTGACTCATCTTGCCCAAATGATGTGCCAGTGCTTACAGTAGTAGATGCGGCATCAGAAGACAAGATTAAACGTGAGAGATTTAAGATTAGAGCTGGTAGAGGTCCAATAAAGGATACTGAAATCAGGAATGTTGGTAGACCTATAGTTATGGGTGAGATCCCAGGGGTAGTTGTCTTCGCGGGCTGCGCTAACTATCCTGGTGGGAATAACCATCTCGCTATGATGGCTGACGAATTTGCTAAGAGGAGATATATTGTTGTAACATCTGGTTGCGCTGCTCTAGATATAGCGCGCTATAAAGATGAAAATGGACAAACCCTCTATGAGAAGTATCCTGGAGACTTTGACGCTGGTTGTATAGTTAACTTAGGTCCTTGCGTTTCTAATGCGCATGCTGTAGGCGCTGTAGTGAAGATAGCGAGTATATTTGCAAAGAGAAACCTTCGAGGCAACTTCGAGGAGATAGCTGACTACATATTGAATAGAATAGGGGCTGTAGCTATCGCATGGGGCTCTCAGCATCAAAAGGCTATGTCCATAGCCACAGGCGCAAACAGATTTGGTATTCCTGTGATATTAGGGCCACAAGGAGTTAAGCATAGGAGAGCGTATTTGGGTAGAAGCGAGGATTACGGGAGATGGCTTGTGTATAACGCTAAAGATGGACAGTTGGTTTACGGTGGACCTTCGCCTGAACACCTATTATGCGTCGTTGAAACCCCAGAGGAAGCTATGGTGATGGCTTCAAAGATGGTTATGAGGCCAAATGACACACCTAAGGGAAGGATGATAAAGATATCTAACTATGTTAGCTTGCACCGCCAATTATACGGCTGCTTACCTGAAGACCTACACCTATTCGTCAGGGATGAAAACGATCTTCCGGTAACTATTAAGGAAGAGGTCTTGCAAATAATCAAGCAAAGAGGTTGGAAACCTATCGAGATACCTGACCCAACCTTACTTAGCAGAATGGTTATGGGTGGTAGGTAGAGGTTGTCCAAAGCTGTACCTTGGGATGAAGCTGAGGTTAGAGGGCCTAAGTTAGCATACACCATAACCCCTGAAAACTGTGGTAGGATGATTCGAAGAGCTAAGAGGCTTCTAATAGTTGTTGGCGGTAATATTTTAGACGAAGAGTATACGAAAGCTGGTACACTTCATATTTTAGAAAGGATAGTTAAGAAGACTAACGCCACATTAGCCATATCTGCCGGTGTCTTTAAAGCATTCCATCGCTTTGAAGATGCAAAGTATGCTGTTAACGTAGAAAGCTTGGTTGATAGGCTAAAAGATGGAAACTGGATGGGGTTTGATGGTAAGGGCGGATACGACTTTATACTATTTGTTGGCAGCCTATACCCCTTTCAGAGCATGATGCTTGCAACCTTAAAGCACTTTGCACCAAACATTAGAACATTAACCATAGAGCGATATTATCATCCGAACGCAGAATTCTCTCTCGAAAACCTTAGCTTCGAGAGATGGCGCGATGGTTTGGAGGCTCTGGTTAAAGCGCTAGAAGCCTAAATCTACTTTTCACGCCACTGAGCCCTATATGTGGCTAACGCCATGAAGGTTAGTGTGTATGCTATCAGTATGAGCCAGCTGTAGCTTAAAGGTAGTGGTGATGTTAAGCCGATTGAGTCTCTTAATAGGAGGGCTGCGTGTGTGGTAGGTGGTAGGTATGCTGCCCATAATAGATACTCTGGAACGCGTTCAATAGGGTAGAAGACTGGTGGGAGCACAGCTAAGAAGAGCCCTAGTAGTAAAGAAATCTGCCAGCCGTTTCTTATATTAGGTATGTAGGTTGATATAAAGAAACCCAAAGACGATGTAGAAAGCCAAACCAGCAGCGCAACAGCCAAGAGCGTGAATAGGGTAAATACGCTTAACTTAAACTGCAGAATAAGGAGCAAGAGTATGATTAACGCTGGTGCTGAGTAGAGAAGTTCAGATAGAGCCTCAGCAAGCAGATATGCGGTTTCAGACACAGGAGATGCAACCATCATATCTTGAAATTTTAGCTCTAGCTTATGCCAAGCGGCGTCTCCTATTATTGCTGCGCCGGCTTGCACAAGTGTCATTATATATGCTCCTACTAGAGCGTAAGGGAGTACTTCAGAACCGGCTAGGGCGTAGAGTAGAAAGAGGACTGTGAAAGGTGCGAAGAATAGGTATATGAGACTTAGCAGATTCCTTACTATCCACAGTATGCTGAACATATATGCGAGTATGAAGATTGACCTAAGTGTCTTAAGTAGATTCATCTTGAACACCTTCTTCTTGAACGAGATCTATGAAGACATCTTCAAGTGTAGTAGGAGAGACGGAGACTGAGACGCGCTTCTTAACAGCTTCTAAGGCAAGGTCTTTAGCACCAGTTTCATCTAATAGCACCCTCATTCTTCCAGCGACTTCCACAACCTTACCGTAAGAGGAGAGAACCTCTTTAGAGAAACCGCTTGATACATCAATTCTAAAACGGTAGGGCATCATCGCCTTTAACTCTTCAACAGACCCTTGAGCTACAACACGCCCCCTATTTATAATAACTATATAGTCTGAAAGTGTTTCAGCTTCATTAAGAGAGTGAGTCGTAAGCACAATAGAGCCATACTTCTTACAGTAATCTCTAACTATAGACCATATCTTCCTTTGATTTACAGCATCTAAACCTAGAGTCGGCTCATCTAAGAATATCAACTCAGCGTATGTTGAGAGAGCCATAGCTAGAAGAATCCTCTGCCTTAAACCTCCAGAAAGCCTATCAGCTGGTGTTGAGGCATACTCGTCTAATTCAAGCTCGCTAAGAACTGTCTTAGCTCTAGTTCTAGCTTCAGTCCTATCAAGCCCACGCGCTAATAGAAAGTAGTAAACATGGTCCCAAGGTGTTAGAGGTGGGAATGGTCTGCCTTCTTGAGGCAAAACGCTGATGCGCTCACGAACCTTCTTAGCTTCTTTAACTACATCTAACCCCAAGACGCTCACACTTCCTTCAGTAGGTAAGAGTTGTGTAGTTGCTATCCTTAAGAGAGTAGTTTTACCTGCACCGTTCCTACCAAGTAAAGTTAGTATGCCTTCTGATGGCATTCTGAATGATACACCGTTTAACGCTTTCTTTTCACTTCCTTTATAGATCTTAGTGAGGTGTATACACTCGAAGATCCGCGTCAACTCGCTTACACCTTACCATTAGATTATATTTCAGTCAGTGTATGGGGAGGTGTAGGCTATAAAGAATTGCATCCTCCTCACCCCTATAGTATCCTCTAAGAAGCATCTCCGCTCTAAACCCCATAGACTCATATAACCTTCGAGCAGCAACATTCTTAACAGAAACCTGAAGAACTATTCGACGCACACCAGCTTCCCTTAATCTGCTTATTGCTTGGCGCATAAGGTATCTACCAACCCCTCTACGCCTGAAACGCTCTAATACAGCGACTGAAAGAATTGTACCAACTCTTCCCTGCTTATTAAAGGCTATGTAGCCTACAGCTGAGCCGAAGAGCTCAGCAAGCAAAACTTGGCAACTACTAGCACAGAGTATAGACTCAAAGATAGACCTATCATAAGGATGCTCAAAACACTCCCGCTCAATCCTCAGTAAAACATCAATATCATCTAAAGATGCCGGCCTAACAACAACACTAACATCTGAAGACAACCAAGAGCCACCTCAACATTCCCAGCAGAAAGAGCTCAAACATCCTAATCGGCACATATACAAAACAATATGTAAACTTTTGAAAACACTTTTTCAAAGACTTAATTAGAGGCGAAGGACAACCAACACATATGACTAAGATTCTATATGCTGTACCAGGGATAGGGTTAGATAAGCAAGAACTCTCAAGACGAATGAACATACTAAACAGCTTCGCTACACCACCAAACATAGTTGTAGTCGAAGCGGTAGAGCAAGGACCAGAATCGATAGAATGCTTCTACGACGAATACATATCTATCCCCAACACCCTTAGGCTTATTGCAAAGGCTGAACGTGAAGGCTATGATGCAGCTATAATTGGCTGCTTCGGAGACCCTGGGATAGAAGCTGCAAGAGAAATTGCATCCATACCAATTATAGGACCGGGTGAGACAAGCCTACTCTTCGCGGCGACTTTAGGGCACAAATTCTCTATACTCACTGTGCTTAAAAATGTCTTTCCAACATTAGAGAAGATAGCCGATGGTTTAGGTGTTTCTAAGAAGATCGCGTCTATGAAGGAGGTTGGATTGCGTGTCCTTGAACTGTCCTCAGATATTGAGCGAACAAAGAAAAGGCTGCTTGAGATAGGCAGAGAAGCTGTTGAAGAGGACGATGCGGATGCTCTGATCTTAGGTTGCATGTCAGAAGCCTTCTTAAGACTTGATAAAGAACTCGAAAAGGAACTACGAGTACCTGTAGTTAACCCCGTGGCTGTATCGGTTAAGATGGCTGAAGCCTTGGTCGCTATGCAGTTAACACACAGCAAAAAGGCATACAGCCTTCCACACCCTGTTGAACTATAGATAACTCTTATATTACAAAGATTGATAGGACGAAAGGGGTAAGAGATGGCAAATATTTCTTACTTGGAAGATAAGCTGATGAGAGAAATTAGCCTCGACAACATGTGGGCTCTTATCACAAGATTCTCTACGCTCGTAAGAGAGTCAGGAAGCCAAGATGAAAGAACAGCTATGGAATATATAATTGAGAAGTTAAAGGAATACGGAATACCATACAACGTTTATGAACCTGATTTATACCTCAGCATACCCAAATCTGCTACTGTAGAGGTGTTAGAGCCTGAGAAGAAGGTCTTAAGGCATGATAATAGGGTGATGAACCCCAAAGTTCCTTCTATGTCACCTTCTGCAGACATAACCGCTGAATTGGTGTATGTGCCGAGTGTTATGCCAAAGAGCGCTGTAGATATGTTTGATGCCGGAGTTGGAAAAATAGAGTCAGACATTTCAGGTAAGATAGTTTTGACCGAAGGCTTATCGATAATGCCGAAGAAGGCAGCTGCGCTAATGAAGGCTGGCTGCATAGGAATCATAACCATAAACCCAGGCCCACGCACACATGAAGGAATTATGACCACTATATGGGGAACACCAACGTTAGAAAACATAAAAGATAAGCCTAGTGTACCTGGTGTAAATATATGCAAAGAGGATGGAGAATACCTTAAGAACCTTCTAAACCGAAGCCGAGTTAAAGTGAGAATAAAGACCGTTTTAGAGGAAGGTTGGAAGAAATGTTTAATCCCAGTGGCAGATGTTAAGAGCCCAGAGAATCCTACCGAGTTTCTTCTACTACATGGGCACCTAGACTCCTGGCACGTGGGAATAGGAGATAACGCAACAGGCAACGCTGTGCTCCTTGAACTGGCTAGAGTGTTACATAACAACAGAAACGCTTTGAAGAGGAGCGTTAAAGTAGCTTGGTGGCCCGGACATTCTACTGGCAGATATGCTGGTTCAACGTGGTTTGCAGACCATTTTGCATTAGAACTTGATGAACACTGTATTGCTCAAGTAAACTGCGATTCACCGGGCTGTGTAGGTGCGACTTCGTATGAAGATCTTATGTGCATGAGTGAAGTTGAAGACTTCATGAGAAAAGTTGTTAAGGATGTGACTGGTCTTGAGGCTTATTGTACTAGGCCTGTGCGTGCTGGCGACTACTCCTTTAACCATATTGGGATAACATCCTTCCTAATGCTTTCATCAACTATACCTGAGGCGGTTAGAAAGGAGAAGGGGTTGTATGCTGTAGGCGGCTGTGGTGGGAATGTCTGGTGGCATACAGAAGAAGATGACATGCGTATTGCTGATAAAGAGAATCTGCTAAGGGATGCAAAGCTCTATCTCATTTCAGTTCTAAGAGTAATAAACGCAGACATTTACCCATTCGACTTCCGAGCCTTCGTCAACTCATCTCTTGAGATATTTAAGAAATATCAGGAAGCATCTGAAAACCTCTTCGACTTTAAGCCTCTGATAGATGATGCTCTAAATCTGAAAGCAAGCCTAGAAAACCTATACAAGAAAACTCAGTCGGTTAAGGGCAAACGTGAGCAAGAAATTATCAATCAGACTTTGATGAAGATTGCAAGGATACTCATACCCGTAAATTACACAGATAAAGAACGCTTTGATCACGACCCAGCAGTCCCAATACCAGCGTACCCAGACATCTACCCAGCCACACAACTTCCCAGCTACAAAAACCAAACCAATGAGTTTAGATTCCTCATAAACCAATTAACAAGAGGAGCTAACAAAGTACGCTGGGCATTCCGAGAAGCAAAGAGAGTAGTTGACTCTACTATTCAGAGCATAGGGTAGCAGAACTTGGATGTATTCGAAGCAATAGATACGCTTATCAGCATAAGAAGAATAAAGGATACACCAGTAGAAGAGTGGAAGATAGAAAGAATACTCTCAGCAGCAGTAAAAGCACCTTCAGGCGCCAACACACAACCTTGGGAATTCATTGTGGTCAAAGATCCTGAAGTTAAAAAACGCATTGCAGAAATAAACAGACGAGGCGCCTCCATATACCTTGAAGCAAGAATAGTTAAACTTGAACCTAAAAGGAGACAATATTTAGAAGACTGTCTTCAACGCATGCACAATATCCCAGTAATGATTATACTCTGCTTAAACAGAGAGAAGAAACTTGTCAGCAGACCTAAGGGTTTTGAAGAAGCAAGCAGAAAGATGGAGGAAATAGTAGCTTATGCGTCAGTCTTCCCAGCTATGCAAAACATGTTGTTGGCAGCAAGGGCTTTAGAACTAGGATGCTGGATAACGATGTACCACCTATATTTCGAAGACGAGTTTAGGCATCTGCTTAACATACCAAACTATATAGAGCCTCTTGCAATAATCAACATAGGCTACCCCAAGGGTAGATTCAAGCCAGCTCAACGTAGACCATACACTGAAGTGACGCATAGAGAAAGATGGGAAAAAAATTTGTGAAGAAGAGTGATCTTAAGCAGCACTCTTCCTACCACGTCTAGCCACTGCTGTTGCTACTGCGGCGCCGATTATTATTCCTACTACAGCTGCTATACCAGTTGATGTAATATCTGTCTGAACTTCAGTTGTGGTGATTGTGCTAGTAACAGCTCTAGTTGTAGTTACTGTGGTGGTCGCAGTCGCAGCAGTCTGCGTTACAGTGACGGTTTGAGTAGGCGCGGCTTGGGTGATGGTTACTGTTGATGTTACGGTTGTGGTAGCTGCTGGCATAGTTGTTGTCTGGGGTGTGGTTGTTATGGGTGTCTTTTGCGCCGAGACAGAATATATGTTTTCGAGGCTGTCAGCAAAGACCCACTTTCCCACAGGCATCCCTTCGCCTTGGAAGTCGTTGTTTATGACGTTAAGCCACCTAACTTCATATAGAACAAGTTCAGGCAGATCTCTGCTTATGTAGTCTTCGATCTGCTGAAGTATCTTTACCTGAGCTTGCGGGTCGGTTTCCTTTAACCATCTAGCGAAGAGCGCATCAACTTCTTTGTTGCTGTACTGGAAGTTGTTTGTGAAAGAGCCTTTGCCTATCCATTCAGTGCTGAAGAGCTGGTAGAGCCAGATAGGTGATATCCAATACTTGATAGTACACATATCATATTGGAGCTTTGTCTGAAGAGAGAGGAAGGTGGCAAAGTCTACAGTCTTTATTGAGACATCTATACCTATGTCAGCAAGGTAATCTTTGACCAACGTAGCCCAGAGCTGCTCATCAGGCTCGCCTGTCCTAGTCATTAGCTCCAGCTTGAATCTCATACCGTCAGCGCCTTTAGAGTATCCCGCTGAATCTAAGATCTGGTTTGCCTTTGCCTTATCATAGTTGTAGATTGTTAAAGTTGGGCTAGGCGGCACTATCGTTGGGTCAACCATATATTGTACTGGTGGGGATATGCCTTGTGTGGCTTTAAGAGCAATGTCTGTACGATTAATGGCGTAAGCCATAGCTTGACGCACATTCACGTCAGCCAGATACTTGTTGCCTAAGTTCATCCATAGCGCTGAAACGTAAGGTGGTCTTGGGTGCGGAATCACTCTAAGGTTAGGTGAGGCTTTTAGCGTGCTGTATGCTTCAAACGGCACACCCCTGAATATGTAGTGGAGCTCTCCCCTTTGCAGCCCAGCGATAATTGCTGCTGGCTCCTTAACGAATCTTATAACTATACGCTCCAGATATGGTTTAGGCTTGTTGAAGTAGTCTTCATTTCTAACGAGCTCCATATAGCTACCTTTGACCCAAGTCTTCATCTTGAAAGGCCCTGTGCCTATTGGAGATGTTGTTCTGAATTCGCTCTTTAGAAAGTCTTGTCCTTCAAGTATATGCTTTGGGTAGATTACGGTATCTGAGCTGGCAAATAACCCAATTTGGATACCAGGCAGAAAGTCCTTTGGTTTTATGATGACAGTGTTGCCTCTAATCTCGACGGTTGTGTTCTTGAAGTACGATGCTCCGAAGACATCATATTTGCTTATTATATTTTCGAATGCGAATTTAACATCTTCGGGTGTAAATGGCTTACCATCGTGCCACTTGACATCTGTTCTTAACTCAAAGGTGTATGTTCCCTCAGCAGCATTAACAGACCATTTTGTTGCTAGCGAAGGTTTGAGCTGAAGGTTTTCGTCATAAGTTAGTAGAGAGTTAAAGAGCTGTGCGCCTACGAAACCAGCATTCCAAGATAATGTTAAGGGGTCGACTGTAGTAGGCTCTGATGCTAAAACTACAACCATAGTTCCGCCCACAGTATAGGTTTGCGCTGAAACTGAAGACGAAGCTAGTAGAAGCGCCGCTAGAATTCCTAAAGTAGTATAGAGAAATGTCTTATTATTCATTAAAATAGCATCCTTAATAAGGCTATTTAAGCTTTTTATTCTATAGTATTGAAGTTCATAACTTAAATCTATAAATATATGTGTATAGGTGCGATACAGTCAGTTTGACCTTTTGGCGCTTTGTAGTCAGAAGAGCGGTCTTCTCTGCTGTCGTTGTGTTAGTTGTTGTCATCTTAACTTTTGGGTTGATTAGATTGGCTCCAGGAGATCCGGCTGAGCTGCTTGCTGGGGAAGCGGCTTCACCAGAATATGTTAAGCGTGTAAGGGAAGATTATGGTCTTGATCGCCCAGTCTATGAGCAGTTAATAATTTATCTTAGCGGTATTATTCGTGGTGACTTAGGGTTCTCAATATCATTTAGTAGACCGGTACTTGATGTAATATTAGAGCGGTTACCTCAGACGATGCTGCTTGTAGGTTCGGCTATAACAATTGCCTTGGTTGTTGGTATTTTATTGGGCATTCTTTCAGCGCGTAGAGCTTTTAAAGTTCAAGACACGGTTATAACAGCAGTTACTCTAACATTGTATTCGACGCCAGTCTTCTGGCTCGGCATGATGCTCATTCTTTTATTTTCGCTTTGGATTCCTATCTTTCCAACGGGTGGATACTTCGATGTTGGTGTTGAAAAGAATCTTACAGAGTTTATTTTAAACGTATCTTGGCACCTTATCTTACCAGCCTGCACCCTTTCAGTCTTCTTCCTCGCTTTATACACAAGGCTTACAAGGGCTGGACTTCTGGATGCATTAAGCTCTAACTATATTATTGGCGCTAGGGCTAAAGGTGTGCCTGAACGGATTCTCCTGTACAAGCATGCTCTTAAAAACGCTTTACTCCCTATAGTAACTGTTGCAGCGATACAGATTGGTCTTATGGTGGGAGGGGTTGTTCTAACTGAAGGAGTCTTCTCTTGGCCCGGTGTTGGTCAGCTTCTGATTCAGGCGGTAGGCTATAGAGACTACATGCTTGTGACTGGTATATTCCTTATAACGGCTGTTTCAGTAAGTATAGCTAACTTTGCAGCTGACATCATCTACGCTATTATAGATCCGCGTATAAGGACTGGTTGAGGGTGTAATTTTTGGCTGCAGTGTTGAAATTCTTCAGGAATCTAGTTGGAGCGAAAGGTGCTAGGCTTGGTTTAGTCTTGTTAGTGCCTATAGTCTTTGCCGCGTTGGCAGCGGATTTCATAACGCTCTATAATCCTCTTAGAACGGGTGTTGGCCCTATGCTTTCTCCCCCTACTCCGGTCTATCCTTTTGGGACAGACCAGGCTGGTAGTGATGTTTATAGTCAAGTTATCTACGGTGCTAGAGTGGCGCTTTATGTCGGTGTAGTCTCAACGCTTATAGCGCTCATTATTGCTCTTGCTGTTGGTTTGCCTGCTGGTTTTTATGGTGGCGTGCTTGATGAAGTGCTTATGAGGGCTACTGATGTTGTGCTCTCTATTCCTTCTTTTGTGCTCATAATATTCATAGTGATTCTTTTCGGTAGCAACATTCATACGATAACTTTAGTTATTGGTGTAGTTTCTTGGCCTACATTAGCCAGAATAATTAGGGCGCAAGTTTTATCGTTAAGGGAGCGGGAGTTTGTGCTTGCGGTTAAAGCGGTTGGGGCTGGTAGCGTAGATATTATGGTTAACGAGATACTTCCTAATATTTGGCTTCCTCTGCTACCTGCTGTAACTCTGCAGATGGGTTCATCCATACTTGTCGAGGCGGGGTTAAGTTTTCTTGGGCTTGGAGACCCTAATGTGGTCAGCTGGGGGCGTATACTATGGTTAGCCAGCCGCTCTATATACCTTGGCGCTTGGTGGAGCATCCTTATGCCAGGTTTAGCTATAATAATTACGATACTAGCCTTCAATCTCCTTGGCGATGCTATAGGTCAGCTCACAAGCTCAAAGAAGAGTGTAGGTGTTTAGAGCTGCTTTAATTTTGACCTTAAAACAATTGGGCAGGCTACTAGGTGGTCTTTATTACAAGGCACAAGTTTCGGCTCATTTAACTCACATTCTTTCTCAGCCATTGGGCATCTTGTTCTAAATCTGCAACCTGACGGTGGGTTGACTGGCGAAGGCACTTCTCCTGTGAGAGGGGGAGAATCTATCCATCTTCTTTGTTTTGGATCTCCAGATGGAAATGAGTTTAAGAGCGAAGATGTGTACGGATGCATTGGGTTCTCAATAACTTCGCTTACCGCTCCTTCTTCTACAATCTTACCTAAATACATAACCGCTACTCTACTACATAACGCTTTAACAAGCGTTATGTCGTGTGATATTATCAAGTATGTAGTCTCATATTCTGCCTGCAGTTTTTTAAGCAGTTTAAGTATCTGGGCTTGAACAGTTGCGTCTAATCCTGAGATCGGTTCATCAGCCACTATTAACTTAGGTCTGAGAGCGAGCGCTCTCGCTATAACTACACGCTGCCTCTGTCCACCGCTTAACTCGTGTGGATATCGATATATAAAGGATGAGGCTGGAACTAATCCGACTCGTTCAAGAAGCACCATTATATCCTTCTCTGAATACTTAAGTCCGTGAACTTTAAATGGCTTTTCTAAGATCTTGTATATTGTCTTCTGAGGATTAAGAGCTGAGTAAGGGTCTTGGAATATGGGTTGAACATACTTGGCAAAGCTTAGCCTACTAAACCCATTATCTCCCGCTCCAGGGTATATGATGCGCCCGCTAGTAGGCTTTATTATGCCACAGAGCATTCTGCCTAAGGTAGTCTTACCACAGCCACTTTCACCTACAAGGGCAAGGTTCTCACCGTGGCGTATTGTTAGATCCACACCATCTACAGCCTTAACTATGCTTCTGGTTCTAGAAAAGAAGCCGCCTTTGAACGGGAAATATTTCTTTAAGTTTTCAGCTGATATTATAACATCATTGGACATTTTAGCCACCTCTTAGCCAGCAGTAGACCCTCGAATTGTTAGGACCTCTCACTTCAGGTGGTTCACTACTACACTTCTCCAACACATAAGGGCATCGCGTGCTGAATCGACAACCAGCTGGTGGGTTCCTTAGATCTGGTAGGAAGCCTGACGCTTCTATGTTGCTTTTAATCTTGGCGACTCTGCTTGATGCTAATAGGACTTCGGTATATGGGTGCTGGGGATTGGTGTAGATCGAATACACATCTGCTTCCTCGGCGACCTTACCTGCATAGACTATCACCACTCTATCAGCCAACCCACTTACTACACCTAAATCGTGTGTTATAAGAAGTACAGATAATCCTAGTTCTTTTGAGAGATTCTTGAGTAGGTGGAGTATTTGGGATTGAACAGTTAGATCAAGGTTACTTGTAGGTTCATCTGCTACTAATAGAGATGGGTTACACGCTATCGCTATAGATATGCCGACTCTTTGAGCCATTCCCCCGCTGAGCTGATGAGGGTAGTAGTGGTAGATTCGTTGCGGATCTGCTATTCTAACCTTTTCAAATATGTTTATGACACGAGATCTAGCCTCTTCTTTACCTATATTTTCATGTAGGATCAACGTTTCGGCTACTTGGTCTCCCACTTTAATTAGAGGATTTAAATATGAATGGGGTTCTTGAAAGACCATTCCAATCTCTTTACCCCTTATCCTCTGCATTTCACGTGATTTAAGGTGAAGAATGCTGCGACCCTTAAACAATATATCACCTTCAACGATCTTTGCAGCCGGAGGAAGGAGAGAAAGTATAGATAGAGCTATGGTGGTCTTGCCTGAGCCTGACTCACCCACCAGAGCGGTAATTTCACCTCTTTTAATATCAAAGGAGACACCATCTACAGCACGAATCAGAGCAGGTTCACGACCATAGTATATCCTCAGATTCCTTACTGAAAGTAATACTTCACCAACGTTCTTAATTTGGTCTTTAGCTTGGAAAGCGACCACGGGTCAGCACACCGTCGCTCCCACTCAAGATTATATCAAATATTTCCTTTTTGATCATCGGGAAATGGAAACACGCTTGGTGAGTAAAGATTCCAGTTTCTTCGCATCCAAGCAGCGTATTCAAGCATACCCTCATACAAAGAATATCTAGGAGAGTAGCCCAGCAGTTCCACAGCCTTAGAGATATCAAGCATCCTTCTCGTAGGCCAACTTATCACACCACGTGGTATAGATGTATTTCTAGATGGCCATATCCCTGGGCCTACTCTGATATCCGCGTCTGGTAGGATTTGTTTTATAGCTTCAACTACTTCACTCATAAAGTAGCCTTTTTTGCATGCTATGTTAAACACATCGTACTTGATCTGGCTTAAAGAGACCTTTAATATAGCGTCAGCAACATCCTTTACATACACAAGTGGGCAGAAAGTATCTCCACCTTGGCTTAGTAAAAGCGGTCGTTTAGCAAGTGCTCTTCGCAACAACAATGTCAAACCTGCGTTAAGTAGTGTATCTCCTTGTCCGTAGACTAACCCTAATCGAAGTATTGTAGCTTCAAGACCATAGATTTTGTGGGCTAACTCCACGAGACTTTCACCCATTCTCTTAGTTGTGCAGTATATTGGAGCCCACGGTAGATCATATTCACGGAGGGGGGCTACTGGTCCAAAGGGTTCGTCTTCAGATATAGCTTCTTCTTTTTCCTCTACTTGACCGTAAACCGCGCCTGAGCTTAGGTATATTAATCTTGCATCATATTTTCTGGCTAATTCGATTGTGTTAGATAAGCTTAGAAGGTTTACCTTTATGGTTTGACTAAATAGGTCTGCAAGAGGGCTTATAGCGGTGTGCACGATAATCTTAGGTTTCACTTTGGAGACCACCTCGGTCAAAGAGTCTAGGTTTGTTGCATCAATCCTATCGACGACCACATTAGCCTCTTTGACATAGTCTAGTATGCGTGGATTCACATCAACAGCATGCACTTGATACCCTTTCTCAGAAAATAAGCACGCAGCATTAGAGCCAACGAAACCGAATCCAACTATCAGCACACTCATAGAGATTAATTCGCCTACCCTTGAGAAAGCATAGCTAGTAGTGTAGAGAAGCACTTAACACCTCTGATGAAAAGTGGTATAGCAAGATTTTCATTTGGCGCATGGTTGCTCTCATCTATGTTTGCGTAGGGCACCATTATTGATGGTATACCGAGTATACCTGTGAATACATAATCTGGTAAGCTGCCTCCAAGTGAAGGGTAGATGAAGGGTTTAAGACCAGTTGCTTGCTCAACAGCATTATAAACAGTCTTAACATACTTGTTCTCCACAGGCGTCCGTGAAGGCTTCATCTGCCCAAGCTTCTTTACTAGCACGTCAGGAGCATATTTCATAACATGCTGCTGAACCTTCTTAAATATGTCGTCCGGATCTTGGTCTACAACTAATCTCATATCCATTTTTAACGTTGCCGTGGATGGAATTATTGTCTTCATTCCTTTCTCAGTATAGCCGCTTATAAAGCCACAGATGTTAAAGGTGGGTAGAAACATCAGCTTGGTGTAGAATTCAAGAGGAGATGGTATCTGTGAAGGGTCTAAGCCGAGATCTTTTGCTACTCGCTCTCTGTCAAGGGGAAGAGACTGTAAGATCTTCTTTTCTTCCTCTGTTGGCTTGCGAATGTTGTCGTAGAAGCCTTCTATAAGCACCTTACCACTAAATGGTTCACGCATTGTTGTAATTAAATCGATAAGCCTTAGTGCAGGATTCACTATCGGTCCACCCCAGTTGCCAGAGTGCAAGTCTCTGGAGGCACCTTTTGCTGTAAACTCCAGATAGAGGATTCCTCTTACGCCGAGCTGCACCACTGGTCTACCACTTTCGTGGAGAGGGCCGTCTGAGGTGTATACGAAGTCTGCTTTAAGCCACTCTTTGTTTGTTGTGATGAATTCTTCTAGGTGTGGGCTGCCGTTCTCCTCCTCTCCTTCAAATATGAACTTCACGTTTACACCTAGTGGAAACCTGATGGCTAAGATTGACTTCAGTCCCATCAGTTGCGCATAAAGTTGACCTTTATTGTCTCCAGCACCTCTTGCATAGATTCTGTTATCCCTTACCGTAGGTTTGAAGGGTGGAGAGAGCCAAGCCTCAAGAGGCTCAGGTGGCTGCACATCATAGTGCCCATAGACGAGTATAGTAGGTCTGCTAGGATCTACCGTTAACTCACCAAACACTACAGGCGCCCCAGGTGTTTCAACTATGGTTGTTTTGATACCTATCCGGGTCATTAGATTCTTTAGATAAGCGGCTGTCTCTCGTAACCCTATACCTTGTGTGCTGATAGAGGGCTTCGAGAGAAATTCTTTCAACTCCTCTATAAACTCGTCAACGTGTGTGTCAATATAATTGTACAAAACGCGATAGCTGGGATTTTCAGACATATTTGATACCCATCCTTTCTAATGTTACGCTGACTTCTCTCTCCACCTCTATTAACGCATACACTATCTTGTTGCTTTCTCTTCTAAGCTTAGTAGCCAACAGTCGGGCTTCAATCGTATCTTGCGGCAACTTAGCTAGGCGTTCCACACCATCTAAGACAGGTAGAGGGGATAAGGGTATGGCAAGATCGTGGTCGAATGGTCCCACTTTACTATAGTTTATAGGTACAAGAAACCTACCAAGCCTCTTAATGCATTGATTTGCTTTACTAAGCAGACTTTCATCCACAATATTTAAGCTGTTTACATGTTTGTAAAATTCTTTTAAGATATGTTTAACTTTGGTCGTTCTCTCTATGAGTGAGTTGAGATCAAAGCGGCCTGCAGAAAGGTTTTTCGCCTCTCTCAGTCTATCTTCTATTTCTTCGAGTGTTGCTGAGTAGTCGAAGGGTATGATTGAAGTTGTGCATAGATTTAGTATAAGAAGTAGATACACCTTAGTATCTCTAACCAAAAAGTCTGGGTCGATCTTGTCCACAGTATCTTCGGTTGTGTGCCACCACCAACCTAATCCTCCGCTATGTGGCGCAAGTAGGAATGAAGGTGCCTTCTTACCCTCAAGTGCTTCTGGAGGCTGTTCAGATAGGCTCATGAATATTGATGTGACTCCTATACCCCAGAATGACTGATCCCCAGCCCTTGAGAACCTTCTTCCACTGAGCTTTTCTCCAACCACATATTCAACAACACTTGAAGCAAATTCTTTTGCCTCACTCATAACGTATGCTTCACTAAATAGTGTTGCACCCTTACCTCCCACAGAGTCTATATTCACATGCGCTACACACCGCTCATACAGATCAGCCCAAAAGTTATCAGCATACCAAGCTGAGCCCGCATATCTACCGTGTGAATGCCCGGACCAGAAAGCCAACCTTAAGCCTCTTCTTAATAGCTCTCTATGCTTCCCTAAGAGCCTAGCTATTTCAAGCATAGCTGAGTTTGCAGAAGCATTATCCATGGCACCATAATGCCACGAATCTATATGCCCACTAAATAATATGAAGTCGTCTGAGGCGCCATTAATTTCACCTGTCAGCACGGGTATCTTTTTCCAACCTATCCATGAATCTGTAGTCAGCTTTGCTTTAACACTGCCTTTCTGGAGATGATGTAGAATCTTTGCTCCTTGCTGGGATGTTAGGGCTATGCAGGGTGTCTTAGGTAGAAGCCCTATAGTTTCGGAGGTAGGTGCGCCCCAGACTATTGATACTATTCCTTCGTGAAGATAATCATCATTTATGAAGACTTCTCCAACCGCTCTGTTCTCCTCAGCAAGCTTTGCCAACTTTGGGTTGAATAACCCGTCTATAACAACGATCTTACCGCCGACATCCAAGCCATCATAATTATCACCACGCTTCACATAGATTAATTCAGCTTCTACGCCTTCTTTTGGTGTTGATGGCGCGAGTGCTGCTGTTATACCATAAAAAAGTATAGGGTCAGGTAATAATAATTCAAGTTTAGCGTATTTAGGATAACCTATTAATGCCTCAAAACTATATTCATCAACTTTATATCCGTATTCATTCAGCCTTCGTTTTATGTAAGTAAGAGCCTCAGCTTCCTCTTCACTTCCAGAAAGTCTAATCCAGTTTGCTATCTGTTTTAAATGTGTAAGCAACAGATCCTTTGAAACTTCGCTCAAAATATCTGGGTAAGTGTTTAACTTCAAGCGTAGCACCTCTCACTCTAAATGTGCAACATCATCTTTTATTTTTAGATCAGTGCCCTCAGATAAACCTTTAAGACGCTGTAAGAGCTTTCTACCTTTTGCGCCTTGTAAAATCACAGGCTGCCCATTTGCTCCTTTCGAGCAAGGAATAACATCTATAGAAGTGTCGCCGTTAGGATCGAATACAGTTTTAACGAGCAAAGAGTCGTCTGACTTAGACCACATACCAACTTTAGGAGGCCAATGTCTCCACTTCGTATTAATGGGTGCAAAATCTGAAATATCGAAGAAGAAGTCGCCTAGGCTATAAAATATAAAGCCCTTACCATATCTTTCCACAGCTTGCACACGATGCGGATGATGACCCAAAATTAGTTTAGCACCAGCATCTATGAAAGCTCTAGCGGCTTGAAGCTGGTAATCTAAGATGTTCTCCTGATAAGCCATACCCCAGTGGATAGATAAAACAACAAAGTCTGCTTCAGACTTAGCCTTCTTTACGGCGGCTATAATCCTATCCAAATCCTCTTGCACAACTTCAGTAAATATAACTGGGGGTGTCCCCGGCTGCTCCTTTTCCATCTCCGGCTCAATATAATAGGTCGTTCTAACTCTTAAGGGCGCTAAGCCCGGTGTGCTCCGCCCCGCTATTGAGTTTCCCGGTAGAGTTGAAGCGCATCCTAAGAACGCTATACTTATACCATTCTTTTTAAAGATCTTATGGGATAAGGCTTCTTCGAGATTAACTCCACCACCTACATAAAGTATGCCGTTTTTACGCAGCACATATATCGTTGAGAGAAGACCTTCTACGCCGTAGTCAAGCATATGGTTATTCGCTATATTCAGCACCCTAAATCCAATCTTCACATATTCTTTAGATAAGATAGGGTCTTGCCTTAATGCAACCCATTTATCTGCTGCATCACCACCTGATGTAAACGGCGCCTCAAGGTTCGCAGTAGCCACATCCACCCTATTTAAGATGGTCAAAGCGTCGCTAAAACCTCTAGAAAGAGGCTTAGATAGCATAACATCACCGACAGCACCTAAAACTAATCTACCCATACCACTTCAAACCAAAAGGCCAAGATTTAAGCTATTCCAACAAAAAAGACTTTTAACATATCCTAGGTTAGCATATTTGGTTTGAAGATCGGCGTCTGTGTGCCAAACTTTGGCAGTTTCGCCTCACCCTCAGCGATCAAGGCCGCTGCTGAAGCTGCAGAAGACCTTGGGTTTGACTCTATCTGGGTCACGGATCATCTGGTTGTGCCGATAGAGAACAGAATTCCTTATGGCACGACTTACGAGGTCATATCTACATTATCCTACCTTGCTTCAATCACCAAGAAGATCAAGGTGGGCATATCCGCGCTTATTCTGCCTCTTCGTAATCCAGTGGTGGTTGCTAAGCAAGCAGCTACCATTGACCAGCTTAGTGGAGGGCGCCTCATCCTAAGTGTAGGTTTCGGATGGCTTGAGAAGGAGTTCAGCTACCTCAAAGCTGACTATAAACATAGGTACACTACGGTTAAGAATGGAGTAAAGCTGATGCGTGCACTTTGGGCAGAAGACCCAGTAAATTACTTTGACACCAATTATAGCATCGTAAACGCTTTAGCAGACCCTAAACCTGTACAGAAGACAGCCATACCAATCTATATAGCTGGCAACACGCAAAAAGCTCTTGAAATCGCTTTAACGGTAGGAGACGGCTGGCACCCAGTCGGGCTCTCGCCTGAGGAAGTGTCTCAGAAGCTAGAAACAGTAAAAAGAGAAAGGGCAGACTTCCCTATCACGTTAAGAAGCCCCTTTAAGTTAGGAGAACGACTTGACTACCGGGGAGCATCCGGTAGAGCAATGTATACTATACAAGGTAGTGATAAAGAGATTTCAGAATCCTTAATCCGATTTGACGAAAATGGAGTTTCTCACATCGTTCTGCATATTATATCGGATAGTTTTGATGAATATATTAAGACTTTAAAATACATAAGCGAGAAAATCATACCAATCTTCAGATCCTAAAGTGAGAATTAAATAAAAATTCAAATTAAAAACATGCTAATATACTTGTGGTGGGTAAAATATTTAAGCAACTTTTGCCATTTAAAATCGATATGCCTAATCAAACCTTAGCTATCTCAAAAGTTGTTGCAGCAGTGATAATCGTCGTAGTCGTCGTTGTCGCAGCCATCGCTGCATACCTAGTATTGACACCAACTTTAACACCAGCGCCTGAAAACGTCAAACTTGGTCTCCTAACACCGCTGACAGGCGCTTTTGCAAAAACGGGGAAAGCGATGCAGGATGCTGCGCAGATGGCTGTGGATGAAATAAACGATGCTGGTGGAGTTTTAGGTAGGAAGGTCGTGCTTATAACAAGGGACACTGCTGGAGACCCTGAAACAGGGCTTGATGCAGCGTTAAAGCTTATACTTGATGATAAGGTTCACGTCCTCTTTGGAACATTTTCTAGCGGTGTTACGTTAGCAATATTGCCTAAGATTCCTCAATATAAGGTACCCTTCTTAGTTTCAGTTTCTACAGCAACGGAGATAACTACACCAGTTCTCTCAGACTATCAGAATTATAAGTATGTGTTTGGAACGCGGTGGAACAATACTCAAGTAGCTTTGCTTGCTGTCTCGTTTGTGACTGAAGTTGTGGGTGCTAAAAGAGTCTTCTTCATGAGTGCGGACGCTAAGTTCCCGAGAGACCTATATGCGATAGTTAAGCCTCTACTTGAAAGTAGGGGTGTGACGATTGTTGGTGTGGACTATCCGCCTAGAACCGCAACCGACTTCACAACTTATCTGCAGAGAGTTAAGGAGACAAATCCAGATGCGGTGTTGTCTACTCAAGTCGGTGGCGATGGCCCCATCTTCGCTAAACAGTATTATGAGTCGAAGATAAATGCTCCAATATACTTTATGGGTGGGGCGCTCGGCTCACAAGACACAGCTAGGCAGCTTGGTGATGCAAGCAACTATGTAGCATTTGGAGTAGCAGCATGGAAGGTGCCGATAACACCAAAGACACTAAAGTTCTACGAAAACTTCGAGAAACGCTTCGGATATTCTTCAACAAACTACGAAGACATCCGAACATACGACACAGTTTACATAGCTGTAGATGCAATAAAGAGAGCCAACTCTGTAGAACCTGATAAGATAGTTGAAGCGCTTGAGAAGACTGATTACGTTGGTGCATGCGGCAGATACGCCTTTGATAAATCACACGATACAATCTGGAAGCCTGGATACCTTCAAGGCGCTATAGCTCAGTGGGTTAACGGTGACGGTTATATCGTCTGGCCTAGTGAAGTTAAACAGAGGGCTTATGAATGGCCTTATAAGTAGGCTTTTCAGCCCTCCACTAAATTTTTTGGTGGTCGGTTTTGGTTGAGGTACCTATTCAAGTAATTTTGAATGGTCTTACTATAGGCGCGATATATGGGCTTATGGCCATTGGGCTAAGTTTAATCTTCAGCGTAGTTGGGATAGCGAACAGCGCACACGGCGGCTTCTATCTTCTGGGAGCATATCTTGGCTACTTTTTCCAGATACTTGGTTTAAGTGTCCCTCTGGCTATGATACTTGCAATTATACTCGTAGGTGCGATAGGTATAGTTGTGTATAGGTTGACAATACATCCAATTCTAAATCTACACGCGAACGTTCTCATTCTTACGTTTTTACTGGCTATACTCTTTGAACAGATTATACGCATAACCTTTGGACCAGACTATAAGAACCTCCAGCCATTGGTTACTGGAGTCTTTGAAGGTGCAGGAATCGTAATGAGTAACCAGAGGATCACTGCATCCATTCTTTCTGTTATTTTGGTTGCTTTACTAAGCCTATTCGTCAAGAGAAGTAGATTGGGGAAGGCGATTCGCATGACTACGCAAGACAGTGAAGCTGCGCAGCTTCTGGGAATAGATGTCTCACTAATCTATGTTTTGACCTTCGGTTTAGGCACCGCTCTAACGGGGGCTTCAGCGGTCTTAGCTGCACCGCTCTTCACACTATATCCAGCTATGGGTTGGCTTCCATTCATACTTTCCTTCTTTATAACGATAAGCGGTGGATTGGGTAGTGTTGCTGGAGCCTTGGTTATGGGGGTTATATTTGGTCTTACAGATGCGTTCGTCTCCTATTATATAGCACCAACTTGGGGTCTGATTGCAGCCTTCTTAGTCACACTTATCATAATAATCGTGAAGCCACAGGGGCTGCTGGGGCGGTGAAAATTGGCTGAGCTGAGGTTAAAGAGCCTCACAACTTTAAGCAGCTTTAAGGCTGCGGGGTTAATTCTCATTATTATCATGATTGCGGTTCCAGCCGTCTTAAGAGACCCATACCTTATCCACGTACTTACTTTAGGCAGCATTTATGCAGTGTTTGCTATGAGTTGGGACATACTAATGTATACTAACCAGCTCAGCCTAGGGCATTCGTTCTTCTTCGGTCTCTCAGCATATTTGACCGCAGTATTTAACAGCTCGTTGCGTATACATCCTATTCTTGCTATTGCTTTAGCTGTTGCAATAACTGCGTTAATTGGTTTAGGTTTAAGCATACCATTCTTTAAGCTTCGAGGAGCCTACTACGCTCTTGGCATGGCTGGGTTAGCGGAAATAGCGACTTTAACTGTCAAAGCGTATTCAGATATCACAGGTGGTGAGGAGGGGATACGTGGTATAATACCGCTGACAGCAGATTACTTGGGGAACTACTATATCGCCTTAGCAGTTATGCTAGCCTCACTTATCTTCCTTTACTACATCGCTGAACAAAGTAGATTTGCTCTAATATTCAGAGCGATTAGAGACGATGAGATAGCAGCCAAATCGCTGGGTATAGCGGTGCATAGGTATAGGCTTCTCTGTTTGGTACTTGGTGCAGCGTTTGCTGGACTGGGAGGAGCGGTATACGCCACATATTTAACTATAGTTAACCCTAATGTTATGGCGATAGTGCCTACAACAGCTCTTGTGGTAACTATGGGTATGGTTGGAGGCGTTAACACTATAATTGGGCCTGCGTTAGGTGCGTACCTTATTGTCTTCCTTAACTCCTTTTTTAGGGTGGCTGAAAACATTAGGCTACTTGCTTACGCTCTAACCGCAACGCTCATACTTCTATTCTTACCCGGTGGTGTCATAAGGTATGTGATGAGGGGTGTTAACTATTTGATGAGGTTAATGAGGGGCTAGAGATGCCTCTGCTGGAGGTTAGAAACATTAGCAAAAGCTTCGGAGGCTTAAGAGCCATAAAGGATGTTTCATTTAAGGTGGAGAAGGGTGAACTTATAGGTATAATAGGTCCGAACGGTGCAGGCAAGTCCACATTATTCAACCTCATATCAGGCGTCTATCACCCAGATACAGGCAGCATATTCTTTAAAGGAGAGGATATAACGAAGATGGAACCCTATGAGCTGGTTAGGAAGGGGTTGGTTAGGAGCTGGCAGATAGTCAGACCGTTTCGAAACCTTACGGTAGAAGAGAACATTCAAGTAGCCTTCTACGGTGGAGGGTTTATCGAGGGAGGTTCAGAGTATAAGCAAAGATTAGAAGAAATTCTCCAAATGACTGGCTTACTTACATATCGAAAGCAGCTCTCTAAGAATCTACCTCAAGGTTATTTGAAGAGACTTGAAGTTGCACGCGCTGTTGCAACTGGCGCTGAATTACTTATGCTCGATGAACCTTTTGCCGGTCTAAGGGCTGATGAAATTAAAGGGCTTATGCATCTGATTGCGACTCTTCACAATAGAGGATTAACTCTTTTAATCATTGAACATGTTGTCCGTTCACTTCTTGAGTTAACTAGGAGGGTGCTTGTGCTTCATGAGGGGCGTTTGATCAAAGAAGGTACACCAGAAGAGGTTAGGCGTGACAAGATGGTTATAGAGGCATACTTTGGAGAGGAGAGTGAAGTTGCTTAAAGTAGAGGGTTTAACCGTTTACTATGGTAAAGCGATAGCTTTGAATAATGTGTCGCTTCACATAGATAAAGGTGAACTAGTAGCGCTAATAGGGCCTAATGGTGCTGGGAAGACAACGCTTTTAAAGACTATATCTGGTCTCGTCAAACCCACAGAAGGGCAAGTCATATTTAACGGCAAAGACCTCACTGGCATGAAACCTAATAAGATAGCAAAATACGGTTTAGCTCACTGCCCTGAGCATAGAAGGCTAGCGCCAGATATGACCGTGTTGGAGAATTTAGAGTTAGGCGCCTATCTCCGTAGAGACAAGGATGGTATAAAAGAAGATCTTGAATATGTGTTCCAACTCTTCCCAGTGCTTAAAGAGAGGTGCAATCAGAAAGCGGGCACTATGAGTGGCGGTGAACAGCAGATGCTAGCCATAGGAAGATCGTTGATGGCTAGACCTCAGCTGCTTCTTCTAGATGAGCCTCTGCTAGGTTTATCCCCTATTATGAAGGGTAGAATACTTTCAGCTATCAAAACTATTAGGTCAAGGGGGGTAACGACTTTTTTGGTCGAGCAAGATGCTAGATCTGCTTTAAAGATCGTTGATAGAGTGTATGTTTTAGAGAATGGTGCGATAGTTATGGAGGGTAGCCCGAATGCGCTCTCAAGTGAGGAGCATATAAGAACTTTCTATTTAGGAACTTAGGTTATCAATATCAACTATTTGCTGAGAATCTCTTCAGCCGCTTTCTCATACACCTTTTGGTCTTCTCTGCTGAAGAGTACAAACACGACTTCATTAATAGTATGCTCTTTAATAAGGAAGTCTTTGACAGTCTCTAAAGCAACTCTACTGGCTTTAGATATTGGGTAGCCGTAGGCGCCGGTGCTTATGGAAGGGAAGGCTATGCTCTTAATGCCTTTTGAAGATGCTAACTCTAAGCAGCTCCGATAGGCTTCTGCTAAAAGTTCTGCTTCACCTCTATCCCCACCACTCCAGATTGGGCCTACTGTGTGTATAACATATTTGGCTTTTAGTCTGCCTGCGTTGGTTATCACAGCTTTGCCGGTAGGCAGTCCTTTCGGGTATTGAGTAGCCCTTATCTTCTTACATTCTTCTAATATGCTTGGTCCGCCTTTTCGATGTATAGCACCATCAACTCCTCCCCCTCCCATAAGAGTTGGGTTAGCTGCGTTAACTATGGCTTCGGTTTCTTGCTCCGTTATATCACCTTGGATTACTCTGACAACTGTTCTTCCAACTTTAAACTCCAAAGTAGACTCATCAACAGATTATGTGTAGGGAGATATATCTTTGATGCTAACCTATTGTTACTTGAATTATGCCAAGAACAATTAATACTGCACTCAAGTAGACCCGTAAGCTAACCTTCTCTCTTAGAAACACAGCACCTACTATCGTTGAGAAGATTGGTGAAGTTGAGGATAGAGGGACGGCCTTCGCCACACCTATGCTATCTATGCCTAAGAGGAACAAGATGTTCCCTACCGTAAGACCCAGAAGACCAGCTGAAGCAAGTATCATAACTGTGTGTCTACTTAACCTAATAGTGTTGAGCCCCCTAGCATATGCAACACCTAAGAGGATGAGGGCTATTAGCGGCAGCCTCACAGCATTCAGCACTATAACACTATAGTAATTTAAGGCGTATCCGAGTAGAAGTATACCGGCAGCCCATATAGGCGCGCAGGAAAGTGTAAGAAAGAAGCTCCGAGGCGTGAAGCCCACTTCTCCAGCATCCCTATAATCTCTTCTCGGGCTGATAAGCCAAAGACCAGCGACAATAAACACAGCACCCAAGATGATGTATGGCGTGAGCCCCTCTCCTAAAAAGAGGAAAGCACCTAATGTTGAGAATAGTGGATATGTGTTCGCAACAGGCATAACTCTCGCTACTCCAGCTGTCTTTAAAGCGTAGATGTAGAGAGTATCGCCAATGACAATACCTAGAAGCCCAGCTGATAAAGCGATAGAAAATGCGGCTAGATTGGGAGCTAGAAGAGCATCTAACTCACCCATCATAAGTACAAGTAATATAGAGCCTAAAGTAGCTGCTATAACTCTTATTGTGTTTGCAAGCAGAGGCTGCACATTAGTAGTACCTAGTTTCAGTAGCGCTGCGGTGGCTGTCCAGCATAAGGCTGCACCTAATGAGGCTGCTACACCTAGAAAGGTTGACATTTAGTAGCTGGTCAATCCGTGGAGGTATTTTAGAGTATTTGTTATTTAACTGCCTTTTTACGGTATGATTTCGCAGCTGTTAAACTTTGTGTAAGCCAAGTCCTCTGGGTGGATTAACTTATTCTTAAGCGCCTTTTCCACAATAGGCTTGACGCATTTTAATCCCTCTACAAGTAGCCTTACAGTGCTGCAGACGAGCCTAAACCCTTCTTCACCCCACAGCTTGGTTATGTTGGCGTAGAGGCATCTTCCGCCACAAATAGATAAAATATCGCAGCTACTGCAGGGAGCCTTCAACTCAACCTTCTTAGGAAGAGTAGATGGGTCTGTCGATTTAATATTACCAAGATAATACGCTTTAAGACCGACCATACTTGGGCAAGGCACGATAGTGCCGTCGGTTTGAACGGTATATTGGGACCAGCCTGAACCACATCTTAACCCTGCTTCACCACCGTGTAGTAGCGTCTCCATAACCCCTAAGAAAGGGTAGATGCGCAAAACTTTACCTTTTAGAATCTGCTCAGCCCACTTGTATATTAGGTGTAGGAGCCCAGGACCGTAGCTTTCTTCAACCCATTCAGTAAAGGCTTTTTGGTTGAAGTCGTTCTGCCAGAACTGTGCATCTATCTGCCAATGAATTGAGTCAAATAGGTTGTTCAGAGATAGTAGGTGGTTCACATTACGTTCTAGGTCGCTCTGTTGGCTTATAGTCATTCTAGCTACTATTTCTCCTTTGAAGCCTTTTTCTCTGATGCTCTTTATGTTTTCTATCACTCTTCTGTAAACCCCGTTTCCTCTGTAGAAATCTGTGAGAGCTTCATCACCATCTATCGAGACCAAGATGGTGTGCAACCTCTTAAGATACGCTGGATCTAACCTAGAGAGCAAAAGCCCATTTGTCTGAAGCATAAACTTTTCAGCATCAACCTTCTCCATAATCTCCATCATTTTATCCATCTTAAGAAGAGGCTCCCCGCCGTAAAAGATTAGGTTTCCAAGCTTGGCTTTAGAGCAGAAAGACTTTAACACATCTATATCGTAGGATATTTCGTCTGGGATGGAGTAGTCAACTTCAAAATCGAAGCTGCTTCCAATGTCGTCGCAACATTTGCCGTAGCAGTATAGGCATTTTAGATTACAGGATGAGGTCAATACGACGAATAGATGCATCGCCTTCTACTCCTTTGGAGTATCTGATAAGCCTTACATTCTAAAATTAATGATTCTCTAGAAGTTATTTACGAAAGATTTAATATAGTATCTTTTGGGTCGCTTGTTGGAGATAAACCTTGGTCAACATCTTAGCTGAACCCTACTTCTGGATAGCACCGATAGGAGGCATCGCCTCAATACTAGCAGCACTCATTCTAGCTTGGAGGATACTCTCCATAAAGGTCGACGACCCCAAAGCAGCAGAGATAGCATCAGCCATAAGAATAGGTGCATACGCCTTCATGAAAAGACAATACACAACCATCACAATAATAGCCATCATCATAGCAGCCATACTTTTAGCAGCAGGCTTTGTCGCACCTAAAGAGGTAGAGGCGATAGCGGTACATTTCGGCCCTGGAGCAGCGGTAGCATTTCTCATAGGAGCGTTTGCATCACTACTAGCAGGATTCATAGCTATGGATATGGCTACACGCTCAAACGTTAGAACCGTCATAATGGCTAAGCGGGGGATAGAGCCCGCCTTAAAGACCGCTTTTCACGGCGGCGCTATAATGGGGCTTCTCGTGACTGGTTTAAGTCTGCTTGGTGTTACAGTGCTCTTTATACTATACGGCGCTGACGAGACAACCCCAACTAAGATTATAGGTATGGGTTTCGGCGCAAGCTTAGTAGCACTATTTGCACAGCTAGGTGGGGGGATATACACAAAGGCTGCTGATGTGGGAGCAGACTTGGTAGGAAAAGTTGAAGCAGGGATACCTGAGGACGACCCAAGGAATGCTGCTGTGATAGCCGATAATGTAGGCGATAATGTAGGTGACTCAGCAGGGCGTGGCGCTGACTTATTCGAATCCGCAACAGCAGAAAACATAGGAGGTATGATCATAGGAGGCGTGATAGCTTACTGGACTCAAAACTGGGCCTTCCTTATCTTCCCGATAATAGCCAGAGCGTTAGGAATCTTTGCCACATTAATAGGCATGCCATTCGTAAGATTGAGTAAAGGTGAAGAGCATAAACCCATGAGAGCCCTACACAAAGGATTAACAGTCACAACAATAATGTCTGCAGTGCTCTTCTATGTTGCTATACAACTACTCTTCGGCTCAGAGCCTGGAGGCATCTACCTCTACTTCTCTATGCTAGCGGGCTTAGCTGCAAGCATATTAGTGCAGGTCATAACAGACTACTACACTGGTAGAGAGAGAGGGCCGGTAAGACGCATAGCAGACGCCTCTCAAACTGGAACTGCAACAAACATAATAACCGGATTTTCAGTAGGGCTTGAAACAACGGCACTACCTATAGCTTCTCTAGGCGCTTGTCTGCTAGTTGCATACTACTTCGGCACGCTTTTTGGCGCAGCCAACCCTGAGCTTGGCGCTAACGCATCTCTAATTGGTGGTGTTTATGGGACAACTTTAGCTACTATGGGTATGCTTGCAGTTATGGGTATGGTTCTGGCGTTAGACGGCTTCGGACCAATCGCAGACAACGCAGGCGGAATAGCTGAGATGTCTGGGCAGAAGGGTATAGATGAGAGCATGGAGGCGCTTGACGCGGTTGGCAACACAACCAAAGCCTTAACCAAAGGCTTCGCTATGGGAAGCGCCCTACTCGCAGCACAACTACTCTTCCAAGCCTACATCGAAGCTGGAAACGAATACCTTAGAAGCGTTGGGTTACCTGAAATTAGACTCGAGCTCAGCAACCCCGTCGTGCTCGTTTCAACACTTATAGGCGCCATGTTACCATTCATCTTCTCAGCGTTCGCAATCAAAGCAGTGGGTTCTGCTGCAAAGGAGATGGTTAATGAAGTGAGAAGACAGTTTAGAGAAATAGTAGGCTTGATGGAGGGTAGAGCAAAACCAGAATACGATAAAGCTGTAGACATAAGCACAAGGGCTGCTTTGAAAGAAATGGTGCTCCCAGGGCTGCTGGTGGTTATAGTGCCTATAGTGGTGGGTGTGCTGTTGGGTCTAAGCGCTGTTGGCGCACTTGTCATAGGTGCAACAATGTCTGGCATACCTCTAGCCATACTTATGAACACAGGAGGCGCGGCATGGGATAACGCTAAGAAGTTCATTGAAGCAGGCAACCTTGGCGGCAAAGGCTCACCAACACACGCAGCAGCTGTCGTTGGAGATACAGTCGGTGACCCTATGAAAGACACAGCAGGACCATCACTTCACGTATTGATAAAGCTACTTAACACGCTCTCTATACTGTTCATACCGCTCTTCATAGGCATACTTGGACTCTAGGTTCTGGGTTTATGCTCAGAACCCCTACTATTTTTGTGTGGTTTTGCCTATTTTCATTAGAAGAAGAGGTTCTCCCATTATATTTAGCAGCTTCTTCACATCAGCGTCAGAGCGTATTAAGAGTATCTCACACGCTAAGTTGAGTGAAGCACATTCAACCATAGCGTTCAAAACAACATGACCAACTTCATTATGCACATACATTATACCCCTATAACCATACTTCTCTGTAGTCCTATGATACACGGCGCAGATAAGTATGTAGACCATTGAAACGTCGCCCTTAACCCCAATCTTTAACAATCTTGTGATCTCAGTGTGGTAACTACCCTTTTCCACTAAAGTAAGCACTTCTCCAACAGGGTCGTAGTGGTATAGCCCTTCCTCTAACTCCTCTACACCATCAGATGCTACAATTACATATACCTCAAGGGGATAAAGCCCTCCTGCTGAAGGTGCTGCTCGCAGCGGATATATCCAGCCAGAATCTCTTTTAGTTACACCTTGCGCAGCCCAAAGTATTCTGCCTAATTCGCTTAGAGTGAGCTTATGGGGCTTTAACCCGTTGAAATTGTCTACTTTCTCTAATGCTGCAGAGAGGCTCAACCTACCTGAGGCAAGATTAGAGAGAGGAAAAACGCTCAAACTAGGTCACCAACAGATATTATGTAGAGAGGGGTCTTTGCTGAATCGACTTCGAAGATTGCTTTAACCCTATCTTCATAAAATGCGCCTATAACTACACAGGCAAGCCCCAAGCCTACAGCCGCTAAATACACCTTTTCACCTAAGACGCCAGCGCATAGATGTGGCAGCTCCACAACACCCTCGCGCAAACGAGAATCTTCACGCAAATTTGCGAACAAGACGATGTTAAAGCAAGCTTCTTCAACCCAAGGCTGGTTTAATGCTGCTGATGAGAGCTCCTGAAGGTAGTTTCCTTCCCTATGCACCTTTAGAGCATGTTCATCCCTAAGGTAGAGGTATACGCCAGCGGGAACACCAACGACCTTTTCTTCGCCTACAGAAAGATACACATCCACTTCATTTAAGGCTGCTGTGAGAAGTCCATACCCTTCACCAACCTTTTTAAATGAATTGAGCAGAAGCTGACTTAACCTAATTAAATCTATGGGATGCTTATACTCCCGAATGGAGCGCCTCTTCTGAATGGCATCTTCAACAGACATAGAGATTGGTGGGGGTTTCGGTAAAGCAATAATCTTCTCTTCAATAGTCCTCTCGCTTCTTCGAAGCATAGAAGGAAGCGTTATGAAAGCTGAGATAGACGCCGCGATAAAAGAGGCTAGTATCAGAAACCTTTTTAGAAAGCGTCTTCGCCCAATCATCGAATAGATAGCAGAAGACAGCTCTTATTAAGCTTCTAAACTCAAATGATTGGGATGGAGTATATACTCATAGCCGAAGCCTACAAGAAGATGGAGGAAACAACCAAGAGGCTTGACTTAACATCTTATCTTGTTGAACTCTTTAAAGCAACCCCAACTAAGATATTAGATAAAGTGGTCTACCTCACTCAAGGTAAGCTCTACCCAGACTACATGGGTGTTGAAATAGGGGTTGCAGATAAGCTCGCATTAAGGGCGATAGTGAATATAACTGGACTATCAGTAGAGCGCGTTGAAGAATATTATAAGCAGAAAGGAGATATAGGCACAGTAGCCCAAGACCTTCTAACCAGCAAGAAGCAACAGACACTCTTCTCAGAGCCTCTAACAGTAGAAAGAGTCTACTCCACCCTAGATAAGATTGCTAAAACAACGGGCTCAGGAAGCCTCGAAATAAGATTAGCCCACCTTCAAAGCTTACTTAACGACGCAACACCCCTTGAAGCGAAATATCTTATGCGTACAGTAACTGGAAAACTTAGACTCGGCATAGCAGACTACACTGTTTTGGATGCGTTAGCAGTAGCATTTACAGGCGACAAAGAAAACCGAATATATTTAGAAAGAGCATACAACATATCAAGCGACTTAGGCAGCGTAGCAAAGACTGTAGCAGAAGAAGGGTTAGAAGGGATACTGAGGTTCAAGATTCAGATTGGGAAGCCTGTCAGACCTATGCTGGCTGAAAGGCTTGAGTCAGCAGAGGCCATAGTCGAGAAGATGGGTGGAGAATGCGCGATTGAGTATAAACTCGACGGAGAAAGGCTGCAGATACATAAGTTAGGCGAAGATGTAAACCTCTTTTCACGAAGGCTCGAAAATATTACAGCCCACTATCCCGATGCGATCAACCTCGTCAAAAAACACATCAAAGCGAAAGAGGTGATTTTAGACGGTGAAGCTGTAGCCATAAACGAGGAGACCGGCGAGTATCTACCATTCCAAGAGATTATGCACCGTAGGAGGAAGTATGGCATAGAAGAAGCAATGAGACAATACCCAATATCGCTGAACTTGTTTGACATTCTATACCTTGAAGGGGAAGACCTTACACAAAAGCCATACTTTGAGAGGAGGAAGATACTTGAGAAAGTAACTGAAAAGACTGAGAGAATCAATGTGGTTCCAGCCATAACAACCGCCGACCCCAACAAGATAGAGGAGTTTATGCAGCAAGCCATACTAGATGGATGCGAAGGCATTGTAGCTAAAGACTTAAAGAGCAGCTACAGAGCCGGTGCTAGAGAGTTCGCTTGGATAAAACTCAAAAGGGAATATAAGAGCGAGCTACAAGACACCATAGACCTAGTCATAGTTGGCGCGTTTTACGGTAAAGGTAAAAGGGCTGGTAAATACGGAACCTTTCTCCTAGCAGCATACGACAAAGCCGATGACACCTTTAAAACAGCGACCAAGATAGGAACAGGCTTCACAGACGAGGATCTAGCAAGATTCCCAGAAATCTTACAACCATACATAATACCAAACAGGCACGCTAGAGTTGAATCTAAGATACAAGCAGATGTCTGGTTTACACCAAAGGTGGTCATAGAGGTTGTGGCATCAGAAGTTACTTTGAGCCCTGTGCACACCTGCGCTATGGATATCATCAAAAGAGGCGTGGGTTTGGCTCTTAGGTTCCCCAAGTATACGGGTAGGTTGAGGGATGATAAAGCGCCTGAAGATGCTACAACGGTGCAGGAGATTGTTGAGTTGTATAGGTCTCAGCTAAAGAAGATAGTTGAGTAAGTAAAACATATTGACAGCAGTCTTCCGTTACATCTAAATATATCGTTTAACTTAATAAAGTTGGGTATGCTGCTACCATCTGAAGTAGAAGCTAAAGCAATCATACCAGCTTTGCGTTCACTGATAGCCAAGAAGCTAGTCAACATATATCATCTACCACAGCAGAAGGTTGCTGAGATGCTCGGTATAACGCAAGCAGCGGTAAGTAACTACATTAGAGATGTAAGAGGAATAGGAGTCTCGCTCGAGGGTTCAGAAGATGCACAGAGGTTCGCTGACGAAATAATTAGACTATTATTGAAGGGTGTAGACCAAATCACATTAATGAATAAATTCCATGAAGCGGTAGTAGCCATTAAAGCAAAACGACTCATGTGCGACCTACACCAGAAGCTAGAACCAGACCTTGACACCAGCAGCTGCCACATATGCGAACAACCTAGGCCATAAACGATCAAACATTTTATACCAATCGTATGCGTAACAAGCCTTTAAGCCGGGGTGGCAGAGCGGAAACTACATGGACGAAGATGCGTCGGCCTCGAGATCAAAGGAGCAGAAGGGCTGGAGAGCCGATGACCCAAACCGGGTCTCATGGGTTCAAATCCCATCCCCGGCGCCAGCAGAAAATTAAGTTAGGGGATGGAGACAAAGATCTATGCTTTAGGACAGTAGCAGAAAACATCTATCCGTTTTTACGACTCATTCTTTTTGGACCATAGAGGGCAAGCACAACTACCACAGCAATTAGGGTTAGGATTATGGAGTAGAGACCGCCAAACTCTGTCTCAAGTGTGGGGAATATGAAGTGTGATAGATTGGATGTGGTGTGGAATAGCATAGCGACCAAGATGCTGCCTCCGGTGTTGTTATAGAGCCAAGTGAATAATATAGAGCCAAGAATTATGCTAAGCATAAAACCCCAGAGCGGAATTAGATAATATGGGTACATATTGGGTATGAAGAACAAAGGTAGATGCCAGATACCCACATGAATCCAAGCATTATGCTTGAGAGCAAGGCGTTAAATCTTGCTTGAAGTCTATCCAAAGCATACCCGCGCCAACCAAACTCCTCCTCAAGCGGACCTCCGAGAAAGAATATGTAGATGAAAGCACCGATAATCAAAAGAGGATTGGATAAAACAGATAACTCAGGTATAGTATCGCCGGATAATATTGCGAGAAAAAGAGCGCCGCCTGTTATAGCTGGGAATAAGAAGAAGGTTGGTATGTACCAAATCTTTCCAACTTTGTAGTGCACTCCTCTCTTCAACAATTCTTTTACACCTCGTGTTCTCGAGCTCCAATATGTGAGAGTCAAAGCGGCTACAAGTGGACCGAATGGTGCTGGGTTGAGAGGGCTGAATAAAAAGTCGACAAGGATTGATGTGGTTAAGAGGCCTTGAGCAGCTAGGGCTTGAGGAACCCAGAATATCCAAGTGAAGACGAAGGTTATCAAGAAATACAGGAGAAGATCCTTCTTTTTATAGCTGTTTTGTTTTATTTCTATCACCAGCTGGTTTAGAGAGAAACACCCTCTGCTGGTTTGCTGTTTAACTATTACAAGAACTTTTCTATATTTGTCTTTGATGAGCGGTTGTTTCTATATGTTCTTCTTTTGTGTTGAGTGATGCTTGAAGTAGATGCAGGCTAATGGCGGTAAGGTTAGTGTGAGTGAATACTTTCTGCCGTGATATGGTTCTTCTTTAGCGCTAAGACCGCCGAAGTTTCCCCATCCGCTACCACCATATTCTTTCGAGTCTGTATTTAGAATTTCTTTCCAAAAGCCTCCATTAGGTGCACCTACTTTGTAATTTGTTCTTGGGGTTGGTGTGAAGTTGCAGACGATGAGTATAGTGTTTTGCGCTGTTTTGTCTTTTCTGATGAAGCATATTACACTCTGCTCCCAGTCGTTAAAGTCTATCCACTCAAACCCCTCTGCATTGAAATCTAACTTATGTAGCGCTGGTTCGTTTCGATAAATTCTGTTAAGGTCTTTCAGCAACCTCTGAACTCCTTGATGAGCCGGCTGACTAAGGAGATACCAATCTAAACTTCGGTCGTGGCTCCATTCTAACCACTGGGCAAATTCACTACCCATAAATAGAAGCTTCTTTCCCGGATGTGCATACATATAGGCGTAGAGCAGCCTTAAGTTTGCGAACTTCTGCCATTCATCACCAGGCATCTTGGTTAGGAGAGAGCCTTTACCGTAAACTACTTCATCGTGTGAGAGGGGTAGGATGAAGTTTTCCGAGTATGCATACCATATACTAAAGGTGATCTGATTGTGGTGATACTTTCTGTAAAGGGGGTCTTTGGATAGGTAGAAGAGTGTGTCGTGCATCCAACCCATATTCCACTTTAAACCGAAACCTAGTCCACCGAGGTAGGTTGGTCTGGTTACCATAGGCCACGCGGTGGACTCCTCTGCTATTGTTTGTGTGTCTGGGTAGTATCGGTATATCGCTTCATTTAGCTCTTTTATGAAGGTTATTGCTTCTAGGTTTTCTTTTCCACCGTAGATGTTTGGTAGCCATTCGCCTTGCTTTCTTGAGTAGTCAAGGTAGAGCATAGATGCTACTGCGTCGATTCGTAATCCGTCTATGTGGTATTTGTCAAGCCAGAAGAGTGCGCTACTTATGAGGAAAGACTTCACTTCGTTCTTTCCGTAGTCGAAGATGTAGCTGTTCCAATCTGGGTGATATCTTCTTCTCCAATCTTCGTATTCATATAGGTGGGTGCCGTCAAAATAAACTAAGCCGTGCTGATCTGTTGGGAAGTGTGAAGGAACCCAGTCTAATATTACACCTATTCCTTCCTTGTGCAGTGTATCTATTAGATGCATAAAGTCTTGTGGTTGCCCGTATCTGCTTGTAGGTGCGAAGTAGCCTGTTGTTTGGTAACCCCAGCTTCCATAAAAGGGGTGCTCCATTATGGGTAGTAGTTCTATGTGTGTGAAGCCCATTTCTTTCACATATGCTGTTAGCTGCTCAGATGCTTCTTTATAGGTTAGCCATCGGTTATTTTCAGCTCTTCTCCAAGAGCCTAAGTGGAGTTCGTAGATTGCTATTGGTGCGTCTAGTGAGTTGTGTATCCATCTGTTTTTCATCCATTCTTCATCTTCCCACTGATACTCTATTTCCCAGATTATGGAAGCCGTGTTTGGCGGGGTTTCGAAAAAGTACGCGTAGGGGTCAGATTTGTCTACTATGTATCCGTTTTTTGCGGTTATCCTATATTTGTATAGTTCTCCTTTACCTACTTTGGGTATGAAGCCTTCCCAGATGCCTGAGTTATCTTGGCGCTTATAGAGTTTATGTGTTGGTTGCCAAGAATTGAAGCTGCCTATTATGTGCACTTCTTGTGCGTTTGGCGCATAAACTGCGAAGTATGCTCCTCTTTCACCATTTACAGATTTTAAATGTGAACCGAGCTTCTCATATAGTCTGTAATGTTTTCCTTGCTTGAATAGGAATATGTCGTAATCGCTCAGCAAACTGTAGTTAATGACTTCCAAGATAGTCGCATGTATAGCATATCTGCTTAAAAATAAAGTGTAGGTGGGGAAAGGCTTAAACCAATATAAATGTGTGGTTAGATGAATAGAAGTTAGCGGATAAGATTCGGGTTGTGTGGATTGACGCATACAAAGTCTGTGCGGAGGAGAAGCTTAGATCTAAGGCTTGACACACTGGGAGACTGGAGAAGGACACACTATTCTAGTGACCTCTCTCCACAGCTAGATGGAAAGGAGAGCATAGTCTTCGGTTGGATTGCGTCTATAAGGCATCAAGGCAATATAACTTTTATCATACTTGCGGATAAGGATGGGTTTACGCAGATTACTGTAAAGAGAGGTGAGGTTAGCGATGAGTTATACGAGAAAGTTCAGAGGCTTACTGCACATACATCCATAGGGGTAAAGGGCGTGTTGAGAGCTATTTCTAAGGCGCCTAAGGGTGTGGAGATACTACCTAAGGAGATTAAGATACTCAGTTTTGCGACTCAAAACCCCCCTACTTCTTTGTATGGTCGTAGGCTTCCGAGCATAGATAAGAGGCTTGAGATACGCGCTGTAGATCTTAGGCGTCCAGCCGCACAAGCATTATTTAAGATTAGGCAAGAAGTGTTAAAGGCTTTAAGAGCTTATCTCCTTGACAATGGCTACCACGAGGTTCACACGCCGAAGATAATATCTTCAGCTACAGAAGGTGGTGCTGCGCTCTTTCCTATGCTTTACTACGATAAGGAAGCTTTTCTCACACAAAGCCCCCAGCTCTATAAGGAGCAGCTCGTAATGGCATTCGAGAAGGTCTTCGAGATAGGCCCAGCGTTTAGAGCTGAGCAGTCTAGGACACTTGAGCACCTAAGTGAATTCATATCGGTTGATATCGAAGAAGCGTATGTTGACTACAGAGATTTGATGGATAGACTTGAGAGTATGATAAAATGGGTTGTTAATGTGGTAAGCAAGAAGTGTGCCAACGAGTTTAAGACAATAGGCTATAAGCTTGAACCACTTCAAGGATTCAAACGATACACATACGATGAAGTTTTAAACATCCTAGCCGAGCATGGGTGTAGGCTCGAGTGGGGTGAAGACTTAGGTTCAGCAACGCTAAACGCATTAGCTAAACACAACCCCTCTTTTTACTTCATAGTCGATTGGCCTGCGCAAAGCAAGCCCTTCTACATAGCGCCAAAAGACAAGAATTCGAAGATCAGCGAATCTTTTGACCTCATGTATGGCTCTTTAGAGGTAGCCTCTGGAGGGACTAGAGTAAGCAGCAGAAAGTTGCTTGAGAAGAGGCTTAAGGAGAAGGGTCTGAACCCAAAGAGCTTTGCTTATCACCTAAAGATTTTTGATTATGGTATGCCACCACACGCAGGATTTGGCTTAGGGTTTGAACGCCTACTAATGGCCTTAACTGGGCAAAGCAACATCAGAGAGGTAACATACTTCCCAAGAGACCAACGCCACCTAACACCATAGCGTGGTCTATTTGCCGAAGCGAACTAAGCTTGGGGTAAGCGCTGTTAAGCACCTAGCTTGGCTTACACGCATAGATCTAACAGATAAAGAGGCTAAAGAAATTTCTAAGCAGCTCACCAAAATCCTAAACTACTTCAGTAAGATAGATGAGGTTGACACCAGCGGTGTAGAGCCATTATACCATCCGCTTGAAATAGGGAAGGTTTCTCGAAGCGATGAACCAACACCCTTCCCAGCAGACGAAATCCTCAAGATTGTGCCAAGTAGAAAAGGACGCTATGTAAAAGCCCCAAGAATAGCATAGGTGTTATCTTGACTAACATCGATCTTCGAAGCGCTAAAAGGCTTGTTGAAGCAATTCGTTTAGGGGAAGTCTCTATAGTGGATGTAGTCGAAGCAAGTCTAAACAAGATCAAAGAACTCGATAAGGACATAAATGCCTTCATAACCATCAACTCAAAAAAAGCCTTAGCCGCTGCTGAAAGCCTTGATACAAAGCTAAAAAGAGGAGAAAAGGTAGGCGCACTATGTGGTCTACCGATAGCGGTCAAAGATGTTATCTCAACCGCTGGGTTAGAAACCACTTGTGGCTCTAAGATACTTAAGGGTTACATACCACCATACGATGCTACTGTAGTCGCAAAATTAAAGGAAGCTGGAGCTGTAATCGTGGGGAAAACAAACACCGACGAATTTGCTATGGGAAGCACCACAGAATTCAGCGCATTTGGGCCAACAAGAAACCCAGTTGACAAAAGCAGAGTCGCAGGAGGATCATCTGGAGGAAGCGGCGCAGCTGTTGCTGCTGGCATGGTTCCTCTATCTTTAGGGAGCGATACTGGCGGCTCTATCAGATGCCCAGCAGCCTTCTGTGGCGTTGTAGGGTTGAAGCCCACTTATGGTTCTGTGAGTAGATACGGTTTAATCTCTTATGCTAACAGCCTTGAACAGATAGGCCCTTTTGCAGCGAATGTAGATGATTGCGCATTACTCTTCCAATGTATCTCAGGCTGGGACCCCATGGATTCAACCTCTTATAGAAATCCGCCTAAAGTAGAGAGCTCTAAGATTTGTAGAAGGGTAGCTGTGCCTAAGGAATTCTTCGGCGAAGGTGTAGAAGATGCGGTTGCTAGAAGCGTATGGAGGGGAATAGAAGCGCTTAAAGACGGAGGCTATGTAGTAGAGGAAGTATCCCTAAGTACACTAGATTACGCTTTACCAGCCTACTACATCATAGCGATGGCTGAAGCAAGCTCCAACTTAGCACGCTTTGACGGGCTCCGCTACGGACTTTCACTTAAATCCGGCTACAGAGATTGGAACACATACTTTTCAAAATGCAGAGCTAAAGGTTTTGGACCAGAAGTTAAGAGGCGAATACTCCTAGGCACATATGTTCTTTCCGCAGGCTACTATGGAGCATATTACCTTAAGGCTCAGAAGATCAGAAACATCCTTAAAACTCAGTTTCAGCAACTCTTCACAAAATACGGTCTTATCGCTGGCCCAACTATGCCTACAACACCATTTAAGATAGGCGAGAAGATAGAAGACCCGCTCTTAATGTATATGATAGACATCAATACTGTGCCCCCTAACCTAACGGGTCATCCAGCGATATCCGTGCCTGTGCATAAAGAAGGTGAACTCCCAGTAGGGCTTCAGATTATAGCACCCTACTTCTGCGAAGAAAGACTCTTCCAAGCAGCAAAGATTGTTGAAGAAAGCTTAAGGAGGCAGTAAGATGTTGGACGCTAAAGAGGATTTAGATGTTAAGATAGGCTTAGAGGTGCACTGCCACCTAACAAGTTTAAAGACCAAACTCTTCTGCAGATGCCCAGCAGACTACTATAACAAAGAACCAAACACAAACATCTGTCCTGTATGTATGGGGCTTCCAGGAAGCTTGCCGGTATTAAATGAGCAAGCTGTTAAGCACGCCTTAGCCATAGCCTTAGCCCTAGGCTCTAGAGTTTCACAGAAGATGGTCTTCTACAGAAAGAACTACTTCTACCCAGATCTGCCCAAGAACTTTCAGATATCGCAGTATGATAAGGTTGGCGGTCTACCTCTTGCCACAGGCGGGCAGATCCGCTTGAAGGATAAGGTGGTTAGGATTAGGCGCATACAGTTAGAAGAGGACCCAGCCAAGATTGTGTATGAGGGCTCAATTTCAACCTCACCTTATGCGTTAGTTGACTATAACCGCTCAGGCGTCGCTTTAGTCGAAATCGTTACCGAGCCTGACCTTACAACCCCTAAGCAAGCTAGGCAGTTTCTGCAGAAGCTTAGAGCTATACTTGAGCATCTTGGCGTATGTAACTGTGACCTTGAGGCTGCTCTTAGATGCGACGCGAACATATCTGTGAGAGGAGGTTATAGGGTTGAGATTAAGAATATAGGGTCGTTTAAAGATGTTGAGAAGGCGTTGAGCTTTGAGGTGACAAGGCAGAAGATGCTTGGCGCTAAAAGAGGTATGGAGACAAGACACTGGGATGATGTCAGAGGTGTCACAATTTCACTTAGGGTGAAAGAGGAGGAGCAGGATTACCGTTACTTCCCTGAAGCAGACCTACCACCATACATTATAACCGAAGACCTTATAGCAGAAACCTTAGCAGCTATGCCCGAGCTTCCAGACGCAAGGAGAGACCGATTTATAAAACAATACAATCTACCTCATCAAGCTGCAGAAATATTAACATCTCACAAATCTTTAGCAGACTTATTTGAAAAAAGTATAGAAAAATATAGGAGCCCTCTAAGAATAGCGAACTGGCTAATAAGCGACATCTTGGGCTACTTGAATAGAAAAGACCTAGATCCATCAACCTTAAAGATAGCACCAGAAGACATCGCAGCGTTAGCAAGAGCGGTTGACGAAGGTCTAATAAACGAACAGACTGGAAGAAATCTACTCTTAAAGGCTGCGACCACAGGAAAAAGAATTGAGCAAAAGATCTTCGCCGAAGTCTCTAAGATCGGAGATGAAGCAACGATAAAAGCGCTCGTAGACAGAGTCTTCAAAGAAAATGAGAAAGCGGTTAAAGATGCATTGAAAAACGAGAAAGCTATTAACTACTTGATAGGGTTAGTGATGAAAGCAAGCGGTGGGAAGACTGACCCCCATATAACAAGGTCTGTCATAGTAGCCAAGCTTAAGCAGTTAAGTTAAACTCTCCTAAGTAGAAATAGTATAATGGAGATCAAGGAGATTATTATAAGAATAGGCGAAGTTGCGAAATAAAAACCATCCTTTTTGTATACCCAAAGGATTATAGGAGGAATCTTATCAAGCGAGGGCACAACCTTCGCCAAAAAAGGTATAGCTATTAGAATAACCCCTAGAAGTAGAAGCATTACACCAAGCATCTGAATAGACTGATATACTTCACTCAACCCAAAGTCTAAAAAACCCTCGGCAAATTAACTTTACCGCTCTACAATAAGAATAATCCATATATCTAATCAATCTATAGGAGCAGATGTTGGCTGAAGAAATCAAAAGCGCCAAGCAAACTAGGTTAGAGATACTAAAACTCTATGAGGAAGACCCCGAAGGCTGGCACATACTTCTAGGGAAAGATAAGAAGGGATACCTCAACACAAGCATCATACATCGGGAAGATTTCTGGCTCATAAAGGAAGAAGTGATTAACCCGTTTGAAACAGTAGGATATGCACTTAAGACAACTTTAGAAAACGATAAACTACCCTTCCTTAAGGAGATAACCTTTGGGTTAAGACCAGTTCAAGGAAAGTTTGAAGATGCTGAAACGCTCTTAAAGAATATACTTGAAAAGAAGCCTCTACCTCCATCACAGATAATTACACCCTATGTTGCTGAAGGACCCTATATCTTTTCAGAGCATCTAATAGCGCCGAGTCAGATTGAGTTGGAGAAAAGGCTTACCGATGAGCTTGACCGTTTGGTTGAGCGGAGATATAGTTATCTAAGGCGTATCTATGGTTGAGGAGTGCATCCATTTAAGCCTCTTTTCATCATATACGCTTCTACTATACATTGGTTTCGCTGGAACACCATAAACCACTGTATCTGGCGGCACATCCCGTGTTACCACAGCACCCATACCTACCACACTATTCCTACCGATTTTCACACCAGCCTTTATAACCGCACCAGCACAAATTACAGCATTATCTTCAACAACAACGCCAACCATTCTATCACTCATAGGGTAAGGGTCATTAGTTAGAGTAGCTCTAGGGCCTATGAATACACCCTCACCTATAACTGAGAGCGGAGGTATGTAAACTAAACCCTCAATCTTTGTATTAGAACCTATCTTCACATTGTAGTCGATATGTGAAAGGGAACCTATCTTCACATTATCTCCTATCTCGGTATTATCGCCTATGTAGACGAAGTGCCATATATGCACATTTTTACCGAGCTTAACATTCTTTCCAATGTGGTTGATTATCTTCACCATAAAACTAACCTTTCTCGAGATGGAAAGGTTTGGCTCCATAGAGTAGTGTTTCGGGAAGGGTATTCATCCACTTCCTTAGAAAAGATATGTCTTCATCCTTATTCCTAAGATCATCAGGCAGCATAACTGGGATTTCATCTATTATCGGGTAGAATCTGCTGCATTTGCTACAGAGGAGGACACCCTCTTTTATGACATCGCCCTCTGAGACTAGTTCTATTAAATCCAGCGGGTAGTGCTTATCTATAGGGCAAGCTAATATGTCAAGCAGACGCCTCTTCAAGACCCATCACCTAAATCTTGCAGAAAGATGGATGAATTTAAACTATGCTATAACTCGAGGTAGATGGGCACACCATGTCTACTTGAGATCAAAGCCGCTTCAGCTACCTTCGTGTTATTTAATGCGTCTACCGCGCTAACAATAGGCGTCTGCTTTCCTTCTACGCATTCGATGAAATGCTTTAGTTCAAGAAGCAGAGGTTCTTTCCACTCTTTTCTGGGTATGATTGTTCCCTCTGCATCATCAATTTGAATCTCTTGTGTTATGAAGTCTATGGTCGCGATTCCTCCTGTGCATACAGTTACGAGGCGTCTAACCTTCTTTGGTGTAACCCAGTTGGAGGCTATGAATGCGGTTTTCTTCTGGTCAAATCCTAGTATTATCGCTGCAAAATCTTCGTTCGGGCTTATTATATGCCCAGTTCTAGCGAATACAACTTTTGGTTCTAGATTAAAGATCCACCTTGCTGTATCAATATCGTGAACAGCTGTGTCTAATATGATTCCTACATCTCTGACATTGCCTAACCATTTGCTTTCTCTATGGAATTCAAGTAGTAGAGGTTCACCTATTTTACCAGACAGTATAAGGTCTTTGAGAGTTGAGATAGCAGGGTTAAAACGCTCTATGTAGCCTGCTGTTAAAATCACACCCTGTTTCTCAGCGATTTCGAGGAGTTCCTCTCCGTCCTTTGATGATAAGGTTAGGGGCTTCTCTACAAATGTGTGCAGCCCAGCGTTAAGAGTCTTCTTGGAAATTTCGCTATGTGTGATGGTTGGTGTGCAGACAGTGACAGCGTTTAACGATTCCTTTTGGAGCATTTCGTCCACAGAACAGTATCCTTTCACACCATACTTTTTTTCATACATTTTGACCCTATCTGCATTCACATCGCAGAAAGCGGTTAAGCATCCGAGCTCATTTAGAACTCTTAAGTGATTCTTTCCCCAGCCTCCTACACCTATCACACCTATCTTAACATTTGACACATCAATCACCTACCCCACCTGTCTTAGCAGCTGTGGTTTCACAGAGTAAGTTTGCTTTGACAAATATGTATTCACCTATAGGTCGTTCAGTAGCGATTTTTTCATAAAGATTCTTATGATCTACTTGTGAACCTGAGATGAGTAGTTTAGTCTTGGGATCTCCAAGTATCTCCTTAATCTTATAATTTAGGTTGTTTTCATCCCAAGGAGCCGCTGAAGAAGAGGCTACATCGCCCACATAATCTCTTAACCTTTCAAGCATATTTTGGCGAATTCTTAACCTATCACCTCTCATCTCATACTTATCAACCGACCAGTTTAAGATGAGCTTAGTTTTACTCGCCTTTAATTCAAGATTCTTCATTAGCAACTTCACTTCATCAACAAGTATCCTTATAAAACCTTCAACAATCTTCAGAATGTTCGAAGTTAGATGCATCAAGGTTTCTTTTGTGGGGAGGGATGATAGAATCAGCCTTGCGTCAAGCAACTGGGAGAATAAGTCATCAATATAGATGTCTTTCCCACCGAGCTGCTTACCTATTTTAGCCCGTTCAACAGCTTCAAGCATTTTATAGACCTCAATTTGAGTGGCGTATACAGAATAAGTAGATATGATCTTTGAAGCATGCAGAGCTTCGGCTACTTTGTAGCTCGTGTTAAAGGATTTCAAACCAAGTTTAGAGAGTAGGGCGACTAGATCTTTCTTAGGTTTATCTAAGAGACCGATGCAGCTAGGTTCGGTTGAAAGGGGTTTAAGTGGCGCATAAACATAATCAAACCCTTCCTTAATGGGTAGCCCGCTGATCTTCTCGAGAAGTGCTAAATTACTTTCAGAACCACCTATTCCGACTGGTAGGTTGTAGATTAATGTGGCGCCTTTACTTATATTCTTAGCTACTTCTCGTAGTTTAGAGTTTACTTCATTTTCAACCTCTTCGGGAGGGCTTCTGATTTTAGGTGTAAAGAAGATATATTGTGCATCACTTAGAGCGGCTTCAATAGGCTTTATCGAGAGTAGCTGTTCTTTGCTTATTAGATCGTGCACGGTGCGTGTGTTCTTTATAATATCTTGGTTGAGCTGTGTAGCCATCTGTAGCTCTTCATCAACGATTGTAGCTGAAAGTCCGTTCTTTATCAAGGTGGATGCGGTGCTGTAGCCTTCTGTAGAAAGGCCGTAAATGACCACACCTACCACTACTTACGCCCCCAGATCCGATTATCAACCTCACTCATAATAATATGTTTTGCAAACCTCGCAATCTTCGGCATAAAGTTAAGTATAGAAAGGGTGTGTATCCGTAGCGTGAAGGTCTGGATAGACATCCTTACACCAAAGCAAGCATTATTCTTCACACCTCTAGCCGAAGAACTTAGAAACAGAGGGCATAAAGTGATCTTAACAACCAGACATTACCCTGAAGTGGAAGGTGTTTTACATATTTTAGGGGTAGAGGCTGAAGTGATAGGAAGGCACGGTGGAGAAACGCTACTCGGTAAGCTTGAAGCAAGTGCTGAGAGAATATGGAAGCTGGCTGCATACATATCAGAACAGGCTCCAGAGGTGGCAGTCTGCTTCGCTTCTCCTGAGAGCGCGAGAGTAGCTTTTGGATTAGGCATACCTCTGTTCTGCGTAAACGACTCTCCACATTCAGAAAAGGTGGCTAGACTGACAATACCTTTAGCCACCACACTTCTAACACCTTGGGTTATACCTTCATACATTTGGGTAAAATTTGGAATACCGAAAAGTAAAGTTGTTTCCTATCGCGCCTTAGATCCAGCTGCTTGGCTGAAGCGGGAGGTTAAACCAAAGATTGAAACCAAGCTTAACCTAATAGATCGAGCTAAGAAAGTTGTTGCGATACGCCTTGAAGAATCTCAAGCATACTACCTAACCCCAGACGATTTAAAGTGGACCATATCAGTTATAGACAACATAATCAAAGAAGCCAGCGCATCCAGCATACTTATCTTAGCAAGAAACTCCGCGCAAAGAAGAACAATGAAAGAAAGATACGGCGAGCAGATAACCATCTTAGAAGAATTCTTTGGACCAACATTACTGAAGAGCATAGATGCCTTAGTAGGTATGGGAGGCACCATGACAGTTGAGGCAGCCCTCATGGGCATACCAAGCATATCAGCACAAAGAATTGCCAAATTATACACCGAAGAATATCTAATCAAAAAAGGGCTCATCCTAAGACCGGGAAAACCAGAAGCGGTAGCAAAAACGGTAAAAGAGATACTTAGAGACACACACCTAAGAACACAAATAGAAGCAAAAGCAAAAAAGATACTCAACAAAATGGAAGACCCAATAGAAAAGATAGCGTCAACAATAGAAACTGCAGCTAAGTAATCATTATAAGCATACAGAACCAACCGTAACTCAGCCCGGGAAGCCCGGTGGAGCAAAAAGGCGCCGAATGTAGCGGTCAAGCATAGGCGTAAGCCTCTTGAATACCGGCCTTTGGAGCCGGTGACGGCAGTTCGAATCTGCCCCGGGCTACTAATCTTCTCATTATGGGTTGGTTGATGTTAGGCTGGTTTAAGGTCTTTGATGCTTCCTTATAGATTTCAGTAAGGTGTTGTAATGCCAAGTGTAAGATATGGCTCAGCCTTCTGATGATAGGCTTTTAAGATCTCGAGGAGGTCCGAGTAGCGCCTAACCAGCTCTGAATTAGAGAAACTTACCACGAAAAGCGTCAACATCTTTTTATCGAAGAGGTGCTTATTGGGTTGCTGATAGAAAGGTATATTGAGTGGGATATGTAGCGTATTTTTATGAGCAAGCATAGTTTGAAAGGTTTCTGCTTGCCTCTCTCACCTGAGGGGAAGGCTTCTCTTATGGGTGCTCCGCCTTGGCACTACGCCGTAGATCTATTGAGCATAATATTTAGGGCTGATGAAGATGCCGTGAGAAGTTTGTTGCCTGAGCCCTTAGAGCCTTACTCAGATCCGGCTTTATGCTACGCTTGGTTCGGAGACTGGCTTTCTATTTGGGATGGTGGTGAAGATATGCTTTACATTAACCCTGAGAGGGCTCAATATAAGGAACTTCTGGTAGGTGTATATTGTAGGTATAGGGGTGTTGATGCACAGAGATGCGTCTACGCCTGGGTCGATAACGACTTTACGATGCTCAGAGGATGGTTCATGGGTTTCCCAAAGAAGATAGGCAGAATACACCTCATAGGCTGTAAATCCAATCTATATGGACTTCTACCAACCGTGAATAGCTTTGGCGTAGGAAGCAGGCTTGCTGCTATATGTGAAGCACACGGTGAAAGGTTGGCATACGCTACACTAACAATAAAGAGAGAAGCAACCCCAGAAGAGCTGCCCAAACCATTAGACCTAATACACACAAGACACTTCCCAAATATAGATGTGGAGAATAAAGGAACTACTGTGCACGAGTTAGTGCAGCTGCAAACACAGAAAGGTAGTGTGAAAGTTGGAAAGGTATGGGCTGGAGATGCTACGCTTCAATTCTACGATTCTGACATCGAGGAGTTAAGTGCTCTTCAGCCGAAGGAGATCGTTGCTGGCTACTACTTCAGCATAGGCTTCACAACGAGAGGCACACGCCTACTACACAGATATAAAGAGTAGATGATACAAACAACTTATATGCAGCCGTTTTAAATGTGATGACATGGAAGCAAAGTCAAAAGATAGCGAAGTATCTAAGATGCTTAACGAGATAAAGCTACAACTCCAAAGCGACATGGATGCTATTAAAGATGAGTTAAAGAAAGAAGGATACAATGTTCTAGCAATATACCCAAAAGATGTTTCACTTACAAAGAAGCTGGGTCGCCTAGGTTTCTCTCTAACAATATCTGAGGATAAAGCAAAAGAGCTTTCAAAGATCCTTAGAAGAGATTTAAGAGGCACATTAAGCATAGAGTTTGGACTTCACAAGAATCTTGCAGTCTTTGTAGTTATAGTCAAGTATCCGACTACACACCAAGCCCTCCTCTACCCTGTCTACTACCACACAGATGTAGAGTGGCTCATCAAGGAGCTTGGAAAGCAAGGATTATTTACCTTCTTTAAAGAAGAGAAGACAGAAGACTTAGGCTGGCTGAGCATGGGGAACCACCAACTCTACCTATACAGCAGATATCCTAAAGCTAAGCATCTCTAAATCTTACTAACAGCAAATATACGCCAATGCTAGGAGCGAAAACTTTGGACAATTATTTTAACAAAGAAGGGTGTGAGAATAGTAAGTGCGAGTATTAAACCGCTGCCTGTGAAAAGTGGTGCATCAAGGCTTCCCAGATACCTAAAGGTTATAGGCTCAGTTAATATGTGTAGATTTAACGATAAAGTAGGTGCACTTCCAATATGCGCAAATAAATCACCTTGAAACCAAATCGAGTAGTTGTAGAGAGGCCAAAGAATAGGCGTATAGCCTGCCGGAAGATCTAACACTACATGAGACAACATAGATAGCAGCGCGATAAACCCATACCTTAGAAGCTTCGCGTTAAGCCTGTAGATTATGAACAGTAAAGGTGCTGCTGCTAAGAGAAGAAATGGTATTGAGTGTGTGAAGGATCTATGTATAAGAAATAAGGCATCTAAATCTGGTGCTAATGCAAATAGTGATAGCAGCAGAGCGTTCTTAAACTTAACACCAACTAGCATCAAAGCAACAAAAGGTATAACAAAGTGGATTAGAGGCTCCAAACCTAACCTCACTCTTTTGACACAATTTTATCAACATTACTATGCATCAAACATGTTCACCAACACGCATTTTGCTAACTTAAGAAGCTTCCCAACCATTCCCAAGGTTCAATTCTTAACCGTTTAAGTTTCTCCAGCAGATTTGTGCAGAGAAGCTAAAGCAGATGCCAAGATAATGCCTAAAGTAATAGATGAATAGAGTAAAATAGAAACTTTACATCAAAACATTTATCGTTAACACCATTATCCTCCTAATATTTTTGCTTAGCCTTTACAACTTAGTTAATACAATAGAATATTCTTTAGAAGATGATAAGACTTTGATGGCCTTCAAATCGCTAACCCTTTCCGTTTCTCCTAACGCCAAGCAGTTCTAGCAGTTCTTCAGCTTCTTTTCGGCGTCTCTCTTTTTCGCTTTCTTTCTTCGCCGCTTCGACAGTCTTCTTTAATACTTCCTCCTCCTTCTCTGAAAAGACCGCCCAAGGTCTTTCGATGCGCCAAGTGATCTTAAAACACATAGGCTCAGCCGGATATGCCCCTGGATCATACAAGGTCCATTGCATGAAGTTTGTTGGTTCTTCTTGATAGCAGCATCTAATAGCCTCTTTTATTACCTCTGGTTTTCTCGCTAATGTGACGTCTTCGAGTAAGGCTAGATTTACTAGGGTTATCTGCTTCCTGAAGCGTTCAATAGCCTCTAGGGGTATGTTGTAGAGGTATGGTGTGGGTGCTTTAGCCCCTATTATCCTACGCTTATCGTCAACACCGTTATCCACGAGGGCTTGTAGGGTTTGACCTGGTTGGTGACCCATTGATTCGACACCACACACTATTAAGTAGCGTATGTTTGGATTCGCTACGATATTGCAGATTATCTTTTCAACTCCAATGTTTTCAGTCTGAAGGTATCCGGATAATGCTGCACCGTTTTCAACACCTACTTTAACTAAAGCCTGCATCCAGTCAGGTATCTTGTCATAGAAGGTGTGTAGTAGCACGCAGACTGCTGCTGGAGAAAAGTCGTTTCCCCTTAAGTAGCTGCCTTCTTCAGGTGGGTATTCAGGCGGCGGTGGCACTTTAAGAATCTTCTTTCCAGACATAGAGGTAACCTAGAGGCTTCCGCTTAACACTCCATACAGCAGACCAAATACTACGCTTCCAAACCACGCTATCACCATATATGTTAACACCACCTTCCACTTCGCTATTTTAGATACGGCTAATGCGTTTGCGATATCATAGGGTTGACCCATGAGCCAAGCTAGCAAAGCGCCTTTTGACATACCTAAGCTCCATAGACCCTTACCTACAACGATCTCCACGAGAGTAGGTGTGTAAAGTGGACCCCCAAGGACTGATGCTATTAATATACCACCTATTCCGGTTAAGTAGCTTCCTACTATATCACTGGGGAGGTATGCTTCAACATAGCTTACAGCGATTAACCCGATGATGAAGTATGGTAGGATCTGCTTAGCTAGATACCCCCCGAACTTTAAAGCAGCCCAGAGCTTTTCGTCTAGAGGCTGCTCTAAACCGCTTACTACAACGGCGGTTTGCGCAGTGTTGTGACACTCCTTCTCCACCAGCTTACCCCAAGGTGTTTTAGAGACTACAATACCCGCCGAAAGCGCGACAATAACCGATACCACTATACGCACCCAAGCCAGCTCCCAATATAGTAGATCCCCTGTGACAAGTATGGCAAGTATGTTAGCTGAGGGCGCCATCAAGAGGAAGGTGATTGCTGGCCCTATACCAGCGCCGCTATAGAGTACTCCTGCGAAAAGAGGAACCATGGTGCATGAACAGACTGTTAAGAAGGGTGCTGCAACAAGAGCTAGAAGGTACCCTGCTGCTCTGCCGCTCCTCATATATGTTGTGATTAGATGCTTGGGTATAAGCTCGTAGATTAAACCAGCGGCTATGAAGGCGAAGAGTAGACAGAGCCAGCCGTGGCTGAAGTAGTCTATAAGGTAGGCTATTGGGATCTGCCATATTGGAAGCCCGTGAAGGTCTGCCACGCTTAGGGTTGGTGCGAGCGAATAAGCCATAACTCTAGAGTAGATTAAACCAACGATAACTGAGATTATGAATGCAAGCAGTATGCTTGTGCGGATTAGATGCCAGCCTTCCAAAGCACCTATTCTTAGACGCATATCCGCCACTTAGACCGTAATTGTCCCGAGTCGTTTCCTCACATACCCAATTCTGCCAAGATTCTCTACAACCGTCTGAAGCAGCTCTCCAGGAATTCCTAGGATAACCCCTTCGTCCATATATTTAGCACCAAAGGCTTTCGCAGCCATTCTTGCAAACTCGCAGGCGAAGGTTATGTTCAACTTCCCCAAATAGGGTCTGACTGTGGATGCTCCGCAGAGCTGTCTTGGAGCGGACATCCAGCTTTCTACTTTACCACCTATGTCGAATATGGATGCGTGCATGACTTCGAAAGCTCTCCTCGGAATCATCTCCATAATTACCACGTCAGGGTCAACGGGAGTCTTCTCCAAAGGTGAAAGCAGTGTTGCATAGACGCTTCTAGGCTCAAGGCTTGGCGACTCCAACACGAACCTTACAGCTGCTCTTAGGGAGCTGCATGATTCCTTGTTTAGATAGAACTCTCCAGTCCTTTCATCTTCTGGTATTTCGATCATCCCAAGCGCCGCTGCTCCTCGCCTACAGCTATGCTTGTTCTCCTTAGCATAGAATGTGTTTCCGAGCATCGCATACTTTATCATACCACAGTAGAACATCGGCTTATCGAGCTCAGCTACATCTTTAGGAATGTCACCCTCCTTTCTGATTAACGCTACAGCCACTGGAGGAAACTTTAGGTTAAGGATTTTCGTGAGTTCACTCTGCATCTTAGCGTAATCTATTTTACTCATCTAAATCACGGTGGGGCTATGTTTTAGATGCTCTTTCAGCAAACCACTTCTTCACTTCATCATACGTTGGCACTCTACCTTGAGAGACAAGCTGATTATTTATGATGATGGCTGGAGTGAACATCACCCCGTGCTTCGCAATCTCTCGAGGATCTTTAACTTCTTGCACATCCGCGGCAAGCTGAAGCTCTGCTAGAGCGTTTATCACAAGCCTCTTTGTTTCTTGGCAGCGCGGGCATCCCGTCCCAAGAACCTTCACCACACCCAAAACCTTGGTTTCCATATCCCTATCCTTATAACAGATTCACATACTTAAATATGTTTCTTTCAAAGATATCGGCACAGTCTACTTCTTCCACAAACTTAAGAACACCCTTAGTTCCCAAGCATTCTACTGCTTAATTCTATTATCTTCGTTCCTTTACTGGCGCTGCAATGAGTGGCGGGCCCGAGGGGATTTGAACCCCTGTTCTTCGGCTCCGAAGGCCGACGCCTTGATCCATGCTAGGCCACGGGCCCTCTGCTGACGCTATTATCCAGATAGGTTTATGGTTCTTTTGTAGGGTGGCTTTATTATGCCTTTTTTCTATTTACGGATATTAGGTTCGATGGTGAACAATTCAAACTATTTGGTAGCACAGTAATACATACTCTATCATCCTTGATTTCTATGTCAACATCAACACCATAAACATCTTTAATCCTCTCCACGGTTAGTACATCCTTCGGTTTACCAACAGCAACAACTTCACCTTCTCTTAGCAAAAGAAGCTTATCACAATATATCGAAGCAAGGTTAAGATCATGAATCGCTACGATGGCTGAAAGCCCTTTAAAGATCACCAAATCCTTCATAATATTCATCACCTCAAGCTGATGCTTAATGTCAAGGTTACTAGTTGGTTCATCAAGCAGGAGCACCTTCGCTTCTTGGGCCAAAGCCCTTGCAATAAGCACCTTCTGCTGTTCACCACTACTCAACTCACTAAGTCTGCGCATAGCAAAGCGCTCTATACCAAGGGCTGCCAAGGCTGACCAAGTCTTTTCAAAATCCTCTGGGCTGCATCTCCAAGAAACATATGGTCTGCGACCCATAAGTACACATTCAAAGACAGTTGGGGTATCAAAAGTTAATTGTGCATTCTGCGGCACATAACCAAAAATCTTAGCCACATCCAGCCTTTCCATCCTCTTTACATCATTTCCATCGAAAAGAACCAGCCCTTGCTTAGGTTTCAGCACCATATTTATGCACTTAAGAAGAGTAGTCTTCCCAGAACCATTAGGGCCTATCACTCCTAAGATTTCATGGTCGTTTAATTCGAAAGAGACGCCTTTAAGAACCTCTGAGCTCTGATAGCTGAATCTTAATCCATCTACGATTAGCTGCAAACCAGCACACACCACAATAGTTAAATAACGGATTCGATATAAGTATTACGAATAGATAAAAAGTTAATACTGGAGGAAGATGTAATGAGAAATGCAACTTTATCCATCACAAAACTTGAAGCCACTCTAATTGTTGTAGTAATCATTTTAGCTTTGGTCGCTGGGGCGGTTTCCTGGCAAGTAGCCAACATAACACCAAGCACAACAACAGTATATTCTGTTAAAACGTTAAGTGAAACAAAGACGATTACACAAACCTACACTACAACTATCACAGAATCTACTACCGTTAAAGAGACCAGCACATTAACAACATGTCCAGTTGCAGTGACACAAACGATTACACAACCAATAACCAAAACACAAACCACAACTCAAACTGTAACCGTTCAAACGACTCAAGAGCCTAGGTTTGTTTTGGAGATCTATGGGAATGCTAATTTAGATGAAGCCATAGATATAAAAGATCTTTACTACATCCAGTCGATCCTAAAAGGAGAAGTAGCATCGACGACATTTGCAGATGCTAATATGGATGGTAAGGTAGATGAACAAGACCTACGACACGTTGAAGCAATCATTAAAGGTGAAGCGTCCTTCTTATTTATCTTAGATGGAAACGGAAAACCACTTAAAGTTAAGATGCCTATCAAGAGGCTTGGTGTTGAATACCTTAGCAATATTGAACTGGTGCGTATCCTCGGCGCCATAGATAGGGTGATAGCAGTAGACTTTGCGCCTTACCAGCTTCGCCACTTTTACCTACAAGAGATCGCGGATAAAGTTGTGAACCTTGGAAATATGTTTAGACCAGACTATGAGCTCGTCACAAGCTTAAGACTCGATGCAATCTTTAGCTTTTCACCCGATGTTGATGAGAAACAAGCGAAGCTCCCTGATACTACGGTCATCTTTCTTGGGCTGTATTGGCCTGATGTCTTTAACCCAAGGGAGTCCCGCTTTATACAAGGGGTTATGAAAGCTGGTTATATTCTTGGAGAGCCAGATAAAGCTAAAGCATACATAGATTGGCTAATAAGCTTAATAGAATTGATAAAGAGTAGGACAACTGGCCTCACAGACGATAAGAAGCCAAAAGTTCTTATGACTGGTATGGTAGGCTACTTTAGAAATCCCCAGGAGAAATCTATACGAACATATACCCTTCGTGACCCGCTTTCACAGATGTGTCTACTGGCAGGCGGCAAACCTATAGCGATGGATCTTGCTGATTGGCAAAGCACAAGCTACTATACTACGATAGACCCAGAATGGGTTTTAGAAAAGAATCCAGAATATATCTTTATACACTGTGTAAGGTATACTTATGGCGCTGCAACACAGAGCCCACCATATGGCTATGATGTAGACGATAAAACTGACTTGGAGAAGATTTGGTCTGATATTGCATCAAGAGAACTACTTGCAAAAACCAAAGCAGTGAGCAATAAGCAAGTATACTTGATGGCTGGAGACTTTAGAAATAATGCTATGGGTAGCGTTCTGGGCGCGGTCTACTTAGCAAGGATACTGCATCCTACTCTATTTGGAGATCTTAACCCCAAGTATGTTCATCAAGAGTATGTATCAAGGTGGTTGAAGTTGAAGTATGATCTTGATGAGCACGGCACATTCTTATTCCCACCAATATATGTTGAGGGGAGAGCTGTGGGCGTACCTTCAAATTAAACATATTCTTTTCTTGTTTTTGAGACTCCTAATCAACTTATAGTGGAGACAAGATGGATATCGATTGGGCGGAAACTTGGAAGCGCTATATGCAAGGATTAAATCGAGTCAAAGATGTATCTTTCTGGGATAGTAGGGCTGCTAGAGACAACGGAAACTGGAAGATACTATCTGAGCTTACCAAGAAGCAGCTGGAAAGAATCGATGTAGACTTTGGATGCAAAGTGCTTGAGATAGGTTCTGGCACCGGTAGACTTACTATACCCCTAGCTAAAGTGGCTGAGCGAGTTACTGTAATCGAACCATCAAAAGAGATGCTTAAATTACTTAAAGTTAACTTAAAAAAACACGGGCTTGATAATGTTTCATTCATATGTAAAAGGTGGGAGGATGTTGAGATAGGAGCTGATATTGATAGGCATGATATAGTTATCGCCTCCCTCTCTCTTCTTATGATTGATATAAGAGACGCACTTCTGAAGATGGATGCTGCTGCGAAGAGTTTTGTTTACTTGTTTGTTCCCGCTGAGAGCTGGATGCCCTTTGAGCTGCAGAGGATTGTCTTTGATAACAAGGCACCTTTCAATCTAAGTGACCACATAATTATCTATAATCTTCTCGATGGGATGGGGATCAAAGCTAACATAAGCATCATAAACTACAAGGTAGAGCAAGGATTCAATAACTTAGAGGAGTTAAGGTCTGAGTTAATGAATATGTACAACATCCCAGAATCTAAAGAAGAGGAACTAGAGAACTACATCAACCAACACGTCGATTCAAAAGATGATAGTGTATACTATATCCGCAACAAAAAGGTGGCGACTATTTGGTGGGAAAAAACGTAGATATCGAGGGCAAATCTAATAGAGTCTATGTATCATTTTATGAGCGAAGTCAATATGAGAGGCTTATTGCTAAAAGATTACTATTTTTAGCTTTTTGTGCGATATCATTGTTCTTTCTGATTGGGTTATCATTATCGCTCGGTTCAGCTCAAATCTCTTTAACAGAAGCCTACTTAGTGATCTTCAATAAACTCGGTGCAGGAGCCTTCGAAGTAAATGAGATCGCAGAAAGGGTGGTAATATATCTTCGAATGCCACGTACAGTTATGGCAGCTTTATCTGGAGCTGTTTTAGCGATTTCTGGGAGCACAGTAATAACAGTTCTTCGAAATTCTTTAGCAACTCCTTACACTCTAGGTGTTTCATCAGCGGCTGGATTTGGGGCTGCTATCGCAATAATTCTTGGTCGCGGAATAATTGAAGGTGGATTACTGATAATTAGTAACGCTTTTGTGCTGTCTCTCATTCCAGCCTTAGTAATACTTTTATTTTCAAAAAAATCTTGGGTATCTTCTGAGACGATTATACTTACTGGTGTTGCGATGAATTACATCTTCAGCGCAGCTAATACACTTCTACAATTTTTCGCCGAATCTGAAGCAGTAAGAGCGACCGTCTTCTGGCTTGTAGGGGACCTCGCACGCGCAGATTGGTGGCAGATTCCTTATGTCTTAGGTATACTTGTATTCTTGTTTTTAGTCAATATGCGTTTAGCTTGGGACTTGAATGTTATGCGTATTGGTGACGTAGCGGCAAAGGCGCTTGGTGTGGAAGCTAATAAGGTTAGGCGAATTGTGCTATTAACAGCTTGTCTAACTACGGCAACTGTTGTAAGCTTCACTGGCGCGATTGGTTTTATTGGTCTTCTTTCGTCACATATTTGTCGCATCATGATAGGTCGAGATGAACGCTATCTTATACCAGCATCTGGGCTCTTCGGTGCAAACCTTCTCCTCGCAGCAGACATAGTAGCTAGAAGAATAATGGCGCCTATTATGCTACCGGTAGGTGCGGTGACAGCGATTCTTGGAGGACCTATGCTGCTATTTTTACTACTAAGGCGGAGAGAGTCTTGATACTCAACGCTACTTTAGCGAACTATGGTTTTGTTAGTGTGTGTTTTATTGTTCTTTCATATGGTGGTTTTATGATTCCCCTTTCGGTTATGATTGCTGATATGAGGTTTGGTGGGGTTTGGTCGAAGACTGGGTTGTAGACTCTAACACCTTTAGGCGCTACTCTCTGCCCTTTAATCTTGACGATTTCGTCTGGGCTTCTCTCCTCTATCACAACATCTTCAGCCTTGCTCTTTAGGTCGAAGCTTGATGTTGGTGCTGCTGCGTAGAAGGGTATGCTGTGCTCAGAAGCCAAAACTGCTAGTTGATATGTGCCTATCTTGTTAAAGATATGTCCATCACTTGTTATCCTATCTGCACCTACAACCACTTTATCCACAAGTTTTTTCCTCATCACGAAGCCTACCGCTGTGTCAGCTATCAACATAACATCTATACCATCGTTATGAAGCTCATATGCTGTTAGCCGAGCCCCTTGGAGCGCTGGTCTAGTTTCAGGCACTATAACCTTAATGCACTTGCCCTTCTCACAAGCAGCCCTTATCACACCCAAGGCTGTGCCATAGCCTACTGTCGCAAGCGCACCAGCATTACACTGTGTTAGCACTGTGTCTCCGTCTTTCAGTAGCGTTTCGCCATATTTCCCTATCTTCCTGCAAGCTTCGATGTCTTCTTCAGCTATAGTTTCAGCTTCTTTGACAACTAATTTAACCGCTTCTTCAACACTCGTTGCTTTTTTCGCTGCAGACAGTGTCCTTTCAACAGCCCACGCTGGGTTTGCAGCTGTTGGTCTAGCGTTTTTAGCCATTTTACCCGCTTCTTCTATTTCTTTAAGTAGGTCTGGTAGGTTGTTGGCTTTTGTATGGTATGCTGCTAGGGCTACTGTGTAGGCTGCTGCTGCACCTATGGCTGGTGCGCCTCTGATCTGCATCCTTTTTATTGCTTCTACAACCTCTTTTGGTTTTGTGCAGGTGATGTAAGTTAGCTTGTTGGGCAGTTTTGTCTGATCTATTAAGATGACCTTTCCATCCTCCCATCTTATGGTTCTTGCGGTATAGAAGCTGAGCAACTTAAGATCCATATTAAGTAGAAGGGTAATTAAGATATATCTTCTTATTGATTTGATAATAGAAGAAGGGGAAACTCCTTAAGTGCAGGTTCTGGAGATGGATGGATGATGTCTGAAGAGTTAGAGAAGGAGATAACTGCTAAGCTTACTAAGAAGGGTGTAGAGGTAAATGACTCTGAGGCAGTCGCACAGCTTGAAGCAAAAGGCTTTGGTATTAAAGAAGATGGTAGGCTGATTCTGAAAGACTTTGAGGCATTATATCTGATGTATATCAAGAAGTTAAATGTTGTGCACAGAGGTAGAAGTGTTACATTTAATGAGATGGTAGACCATGCTCTAAAGAAGGACAGTGATGCTTGGACGCGATTCATAGTGTATCGCGACCTAAGAAGTAGAGGCTACACCGTTAAAGATGGATTTGGCTTTGGTGTTGACTTCAGAGTATATGAGCGTGGGGAATTCCCATCTAAGCCAGCTAAATACCTTGTATTCAGCTTAAACGAAGGGAGTAAGAAGAGGATAAAGGACTTCTCTGACTCTATAAATAAGATATTGGAGATGGGTAAAGAGCCTATCATAGCGGTAATAGAGCGAAGAGGAGAAGTTATCTACTACAAAGTTGATAAGATGAGGTTTAGGAAACCTTGACTTTAACAAGATTACTACCGCTGATACGCCCCATAAACTCAACTATGGTAGGCTTCGCTGTTATAGTAGGGATGACAGTCTCAAACTTCTCCAAAATAAGTTATTCAGCTGCTGGGTTAGGATTCCTAACGGGCTTCTTCATATCCAGCTACTCTATGATAATAAACGATAGATACGATATTGAGGTGGATAGAGTGAATAACCCTAAAAGACCTTTAGCAAGCGGAGCAGTATCTATCAAAGAGGCTGAAGCCTTCGCCGCAATACTTCTTATACTTGGACTCATTTCAGCAGCAATCTTAGGTTGGTTAACCTTTTTTATTGCTGCAGCTTTTGCTTTAATCGCTTGGCTCTATAATTATAAGGTGAAGAAGTATGGGTTGCTCGGAAACAGTTTAGTTTCCGCATCAGTAGCAATACCATACATCTATGGTGCAGTAGCTATAGGCGCTCAACAGGAGCCTTTAGTCTACTTTTTAGCGTTAACATCTTTTCTAGCTGGTTTAGGGCGGGAAGTCGTAAAGGCAATATGTGACGTTGAAGGCGATGAATTAAGAGATATAAGGTCTGTTGCAAGAATATGGGGTGCTAAGACCGCAGCGAAAATAGGAGCGCTCTTCTTTATACTAGCTGTATGTGTTAGCTTAATACCACTTGCTTTGCAAATTGTAGGAGTGGTATATGGTGTGTTGGTTTCAGCACCCATAGGCATCTTCATAGCGTTAGCAGCAAAGGTTTCAAGAGATTCCTCCTCGGAAAACGCGTATAGAGTTAAACGCGCTGCGCTACTAGGTATGCTTCTTGGGCTATTAGCATTTATGGTAGGAGGTTATTTCCGATGGTGATAATAGATGTATACTGAGAAGTTTAGACCTAAGAACCCATCTATGATGGTGGGCAACGAAGAAAGCAGAATAGGGTTCATTAATTGGCTTAGAAGATGGAGAAAAGGTGCTAAACCAGCCCTACTAATAGGTCCTCCAGGCATAGGAAAGACGACTCTGGTTTATGCTGCTGCTGAAAGCCTTGGATATGTTGTCCTTGAGTTTAATGCTAGTGACACGAGGACTAAAGAGAGGCTATCATCATCTTTAACCCCATCTACACACAGTTTAAGTGTGCTGGGTGAAAAGCTTCTAGTTTTTTTGGATGAGGTTGATGGGCTCTATGCTAGGCAGGACTATGGTGGTTTAGAGTTTATCCAAGGCTTCATCGAGAAGAGTAATCTGCCTGTTGTGTTAGCTGCTAATTTGGAGGATGATGAGAAGGTTAGAAAACTCTTACCTAAGTGTGAAGTGTTCGCCTTCAAAAGAGTCCCTCCTCGATTGATTCACCTCTACCTTAAAAGCCTAATAGAAAGGGAGCAGCTTAACATCACTATAGAGTCGATAAATAAGATAGTAGAGCATTCTGGAGGAGATATAAGAGCTGCTCTTAACAGTCTGCAAGCAGTGTTAGCATCACCAAGTAGTGAAGTGTTGGAAGTTGCACGCGACAAGAGGGTTAGTTTGAGAGATGCGTTAAACACGCTCTTCAATTCAAGTGATAGAGAGGAAGCTAAATCGGCTTTAGAGGCTTGTGACGCTGACATTTTAGAGAAGATTCATGCGATCTACTCCAGCCTAGTTCAGAGTAAGGTTGAATCGTCTGTGCTATTGAGGAGCCTTCTAGCCTTATCTGCCGCTGACGAGCTGGTAAGTAGGATTAAAAGGACGCAGGAGTGGAGGCAGCTAAGATACTTTAACGCTATGCTTTCACACATGATCTTTGATGCAACACCTAGAGGGGTTGTCCAATTCAGCCAAGATGCATACCCTTGGAGTATTCAGTTAAGAATATGGAATGATGCGCGCGTGCTACGCTCTATAGGTCGTAAACTTGGTAGTATGCTGCATACCTCTTCTAGAGAGGCTTTGATTGTCCACTTACCCTACTTAGCATACCTGTTGAGTCGTCTAGGAAAAGATGAAACTCAGCGTATACTTAGGGAGTTTACTGCTGATGAATCGGAGTTAAGAGTCTTGAATAAAGAGGTAGCTAGGTTTAGCAAATAAGAAGAGGTGTAGTTGCAGATTGGAGATTCTTTTAGGTGAACCATTTCGCTTACCTAGGTTAGGAGAAGATGTCTTCAGAAGGCTCATGCGGGATGTTAGACTTGAATATGATAGGCAGAAACGCGTCTTCAGAACAACCACACAAACAGATCTCTATCAACTTTCCACATTGCTTTCAGAGGTGCTTAAAGAGCCTATAATCTATACGGTAAAGTGTTTTATCTGCGGTTCTGACGCTGGCTGCACATCTTGCGAGTATTCAAATATATGTGATAGGCTTCTTGTGTCGCAAAACTGCCTCTGCAAAAATTGCTTGAATAAGGAGGATGCATACACGCTGTACTGCATGCGGGTTGCCGAGACATCACTATAACAAATAGTTTAGCAGATTTTATCTAGCTCTTTAGGCGGTTTAATAGCTCTAAAACTTTCTCCTCTATCTGGTCTCTGATTGCTCTAACCCTCTCTAACGGCTTACCTTTAGGGTCTTCAATCCTCCAATCCTCAACATTTTTTACAAGAGGCGCCGGACATAATTCTTCAGAGGTGCACCCCATGGTTATCACTACATCAGCTTCAGCCAACATCTTTTGATCAAGCATCTTAGGCTTTTTATTTAATAGATCAAAGCCTTTCTCCTTCATCACCTCAATAACCTCAGGGTGCACTTGACTTTTTGGCATAGTTCCAGCGCTATAGACTTCAAATTCATCTCCACCATACTTCTTAGCGAAGGCTTCTGCCATCTGGCTTCTTCCAGCGTTTTCAACGCAGACAAACAGAATCTTCTTCAATCTCTATCACATAAAAAGTAGATTGAGCCTCTACCTTATCAGAGGCTGCCCCTCGAATGTGACCATTCTTAGTGTTGCTTCATTGACGGCTACTACCTCTTGCGGTAGGGGAACATACTGTAGGTCTGGTGCGTACTTCTGCCCATCGTGGATAGCCCACCATAGGAAGTCAATAAGTGCTTGAGCCTTATCCTTATTCATCGTTGGTAGGGTTGAAAGATCTTTGTAGAGTAATATGTAGCTGAAACTCGTGACTGGATATGAGTTGGCTCCGGGAGCGTTCAATAGACTTACGCTACTCCAGCTCTCATCTCCTCGTGGTAGGATTGTTGCTGATGCTGCTGCAGCCGCTGCTGAAGTGCTTAAAGTAGGCTCGATAAACCTCCCCTCCTTATTCTGTAAATACGCATAGCTCATCTTGTTCTGAAGCGCATAAGCCAACTCAACATACCCAACGGTGTATTCAGTTCCGCGGATGACAGCTGCGACGCCTTCGTTTCCAGCAGCACCTAACCCTACCGGCCACTGCACCGCCGTTCCTTGCCCCACCTTACTCTTCCACTCTGGACTGACGATGCTCAAATACCCAGTCCAGACAAATGTAGTTCCTGAGCCGTCTGATCGATGCGCAACAAGTATGTCCTTGTTTGGTAGGTTTAGATCTGGGTTAAGGCTCTGGATTGCTGGATCATTCCACTTAGTTATTTTTCCTAGAAATATGTCTGCTACCACTTCACCAGTCATCTTTAATCCTTTTGTAAAGCCAGGTAGATTGTAGGCTAGAACAACTGAGCCAATCGTTATTGGAATGTGGAGAGTATTTGGTGCTGCTTCTCTCTGCTTCTCGTTGAGAGGAGAATCTGAAGCCCCGAAATCTACAGTCTTCTCTGTGTGCTGCCTTATGCCCCCGCCGCTGCCTATAGATTGGTAGCTTATCTTTACATTAGGTTTGATTTTATTATATTCAACGACCATCGTTGATATGAGCGGGTAAGGAAAAGTAGCACCAGCCCCATTTAATGAAATAGTAGGTGCAGAGGTTGTGGTAGGTTGAGTTGTTGCACTAACCTTCTGAGTTACGGTAACGGTCTGCGTTTCTGTTTGCTGCCCCATCTGCAGGAACGCTAAGTATACAACCGCTAATGCTAAGATAATGATTACTACACTTGCATACATTGCCTTATTTGCCGCCATAGGCCTTCGAGTAAGCTGCCTTGGTTCAACTATATATAGAAAACGCAAGTGAAATATGTTGAGAGCAGCAAGATATATTCATACTATATTGATGAATATAGTTAATGGGTTTCGACTTCTGATATGAATGTACCGTGCCAAGAATGATACCAAACTGCGCCAGAGTAGCCGTTTACACTTAACATTCCATAATGTTCACCATTTAGGGTAACCATTATAGTGTAGTATCCATAGTAGGCTACTACTTCACCTACTTCCGTAGCTGGGTAGTTCACTTTTAAGAATTCTTGAGCAATCTTAATAGCTTGCTCCTCAGTTATAGCTGAGGCTGCGCTTGATCTATGCATCATACCGTACTTGGCGTTCCACATCATGCTTTGAGGCTCAGGGTGGATTCTACCGCTGTATCTGTCGATTATTAATTCGAAGGCCCCTCTTCCGCTGCTCTTCTCTATAATTGAGAGATAGAAGTTGTTTGAATATTCTTCGAATTCACCTAGGGTGAGGTCTGGATTATTTAGGGTTTTTAGATAAGCTTCTGCGATTGTCACAGCTTCCCTATGTGTAAGCGGTGTAGATGGGCTTCTTTGATAACCTATTATCTTACCTATAGCCATGCACATCGTTGGAATCATATTCGAATATGGCTCCTGTGTTATGGATGAATATGATAACAAGATGAGTGAGGTAAATGCAACTATGGCTATCACGGATAGTAAGATAACAGCGGTTAGATTATTCAATTTCCTCAGCTTACTTTTTAGGGTCGCCAAGTTAAGCCTAAAACTCCTCCGATGAACATGAGTAGAGAACCTATTAGGAAGCCGAACATAGTGGGGAATGCGATTATGGATGCTACCAGCACCAAAGTCGCACCAGCTCTAACCTTTTCTACATCTGTTGTATTCATCCATAACACTCCTAACACGCCTAAGCAGAGCAGCAAAGCGGCTACGGCAATCCATACCAGATAGTAGAGAGCAGAAGGAGACCAACTCCACATCATCCCAGGCATCATCATACCTGAAAACCAGAACCCAATGCCTCGCCAAA